>CAWJOG010000001.1:0-430906 GCA_963844435.1 Vicinamibacterales bacterium
CCTCTTCACTATCAAGCGATTCCACGGATTCGTTCGATCCGCCTTCGGGCGGCGGATCGGGCTGATGTGGGAATGGTGTGGGAAAAAAGGCGAGACTCCGCTGCTTCGAGCAGGCTCGACGCGCGCGTGAGGCGCAGCGGCGTCGACCGGAGGTCGCGTGACGTCGTGATGTCGCGTGGCCGACGAAGTCACGAACGTCGTGCAGTTCCGCGGGGGACTCGAGCGGGCGGCAGGCGAACTCACGGCGCAGGCCGTGGAAGTGCAAATCGACGAAGCCGGCGTTCGCGCAGGCGCGCCGCCAAGTCTAGCGGATCCAGGTGATGCGCTCCCCTACTTCGCTGCCGAGGACGTAGGCGTCCGGTTCGAAGTGCTGGCCGTCGGCTTCGGTGCGCCGCGTCTCGAGCATCGCCCGCAGTCGAGCCCATGGGCGGCAGCCGTGCCTCGTGCGTCTTCGACGTCGCGAGCAGCATCCGCTCGGGGCGCGTGATCGAAGTATTTGTCGCAGCTGGTGAGCGTGCACGGGGCGCCGCGCTACCGCGGTCGGACAACGGGCCGGAGTTCATCGCTACTGCGATCTTGCGGTGGTTCCAGACCGCGCAGATCGAGACGGCGTTCATCGATCGCCGACTATCGGAACGCCTTCGAGCGGCTCGTCGTCGAGGACAACAAGGTGACCATGGTCGGCCGCTCGAGTTGTTCGGATGTGCGTCCGGACGGCCGCATTTGTGGGTCGCGAAGAGAGACGACAAGCTCGCTGAGTGGCGTGTCTATGAGGACACGCCGGCCAACCGTCGCGCGCTTGGTATTGCGTAGCAGGCCTCCAGATGACAGGTAGCCCGGAACACCTCGTGGTTGAACACGCCGACTGCTTCATGGTACGGGCGCGGCGGCATCCCGAACGAGTCCTGCCCCCACTCGAACAGATCCGGCACGTTCCTCTGGCGGATACGTCAACTCTGGGCGACTTTCGGTTCGGAATCCCCGAACTCCGGGCGGAAACGTCTCGCTAGCGCGATCCTGTTTGCCGCGGCTCAGCATGGTTGCCGGGAGATTTTGGCTAGAATCCGCCCATGCGCTCACATCTCGCTCTGCTGGTGACTCTCCTGACGCTGTCCGGCGTTCTGCAGGCGCAGAAGCCACGAGAGCGTGATCTCAAGTTACCGATCGGCGGCGCCGCAGGGCCACTTGATGCGATTACCGACGTGGTCGGGGTGGAGGTGGGTCACACAACATTGATCTCCGGCAGTGGCAAGCTGGTCGTCGGCCAAGGTCCTGTTCGCACGGGCGTCACGATCGTGCATCCGCGCGGCCGGGCCAACAACGATCCCGTGTTCGCCGCGTGGTTCACGCTGAACGGCAACGGCGAAATGACCGGCACGACCTGGATTCAGGAAAGCGGCTTGCTCGAGGGGCCGGTTGCGATCACCAACACGCACAGCGTCGGCGTGGTACGCGACGCGATCATTCAATGGGAGGTCTCGCGGCGAAACGTCCTGCAACCGTGGTGGCTGCCCGTTGTCGCCGAAACCTACGACGGGGCGTTGAACGATATCAACGGCTTTCACGTGAAGCCGGAGCACGTGCATGCCGCACTCGACGGTGCATCGGGCGGCGTGCCGAAAGAAGGCGCGGTAGGCGGCGGCACTGGAATGGTGTGCCACGGTTTCAAAGGCGGCATCGGCACCGCGTCGCGGAAGCTGCCTGACGCGCAGGGTGGTTACACGGTAGGCGTGCTCGTGCAGTGCAACTACGGCGCCCGTCGCGATCTGCGCATTGCCGGCGTGCCGGTCGGCGAGGAAATCCAGGATTTGCTGGGCTGCATCGCCAACAATGATCCACTGCCGCCGAACGCCGCGCGTCCGCGCTGCGGCGCGATGGGTGGCGCCGCGCGGGACGGCAATGCGGATCAGGGTTCGATCATCGTGGTCGTGGCGACCGACGCGCCGCTGCTGCCGCACCAACTGAAAAGGATCGCCACCCGAGTGTCGCTTGGGATCGGACGGCAAGGCGGCTTCGGCGGCAACAGCTCGGGCGATATCTTCGTCGCGTTTTCCACGGCCAACCCGCGCGCCTGGTTCAACGATCAGCCCGTGACCGATGTGAAGATGCTGCCAAACGATCGGATCACGCCGCTCTTCCAGGCGACAGCGCAGGCGACAGAGGCAGCCATTACCAACGCTCTGCTCGCTGCGGAGACGACGACCGGGGCCAACGATCTGCGGATATACGCGCTGCCGGTGGACCGGATGCTTGGAGTCATGAAGAAGTACGGGCGGTTGCCGTAGTTTGCCTCGACGGCGTTACTCCCCGACAAACGCCGCAGCGTAGAGCGATCAGGGGGCTCCCAGAGCAGGGGTCCGGGCGCGACTAATCTAAAAGGCGCCTTTGGCGATGGGCGCCGGAGCGGCGGGCATCCGCTCAGGAAGTCCTCCACGTCCAGCGCAGCGACTGCCAGCAAGTCAGCGCGCATCCGAGCGCGGTGCGGCGACGCAGGAATCTCAGGCCTTCGACGAACACGTCGCCGAACGCCACGAGCCACACCGGAGACCGAACATCGACGACGGTGAGCGTCAGAAGCTGTACTTCAACCCGATCTGCATCTTGCGCGACCCGCTGATGACCGTGTTCCGAATCCGGCCGAAAGTGCTGGACGTCACGGTCGCCGTCGGAAAACCAAACGTCGGCGTGTTGGTCACGTTGGTCGCATCCACCCGGAACTCGAACGTGTGGCTGCCGGCCAGACGCGTCCGCTTGACGAAGGCCAGGTCAAGGTTGAACGAGCCCGGCCCGACGAAGCCGTTGCGACCGCTGCTGCCGAAGTCGCCCGCCGCCGGAATGCCGAACGCGGCGCGCTCCTCCGGTGAAAGGTACCAGACGAGCCCGCCCTCGTCGTGGACGCTGCCTTCGGAGCCATCGCAGCCGCTGCAGTCGGCGGGCGTCTGCACCACGTTCGATAGCGTATTGGCGCCCGAGTAGATGGTGTACGGGCGTCCGCTCTGCACGGTCAGGAAGCCGGCCAGTTCCCAGCCACCGAGGATTCGGCCGAGTGCACCGTTCGTGTTGCCGCCGATCCACTTGCCGGGACCGAAGGGCAGCTCGGTCACGAAGCTCGCCTGGACGATGTGTCGCCGATCGAAGTCGGAGGGCGCGAAGTTCAGCGAACGATCGTTGATGTCGAACGGCGTGCTGGACGCCGACTGCGCGGCACCGGTGCCGACGACCGTGAACGCCGGATCGAACGAGCGGGTATCCTGCGACTTCGCCAGCGTGTAGGCGAGCAGGTAGCCAGCACCGCCACGGAAGCGCCGCTCGAGCTTCAGCTGCAGCGCGTGGTAGCGCGACCAGTCCCCGGAATCGATGACCGAGAGCGCCGCGTTCGAGCCGCTGCCCAGGAACTGCGGATACCGATAGAAGAAGTACGGTCCGAGGCCGGAGAGCTCGGCCAGCGTCCGGCCGCCCTGCAGACGGCTGCCCAGCGCGCCTGCGAGCGCCGCCACGGAGTTCTGCTGCAGATTTGTCGCGAACTGCCGCCGCACGAACTGCGATCCGGTTTCGCCGGCCGCCCGCCGCGTGTCCGGGCCGAGCAGCTGGTTCATCAGCGGGCTGTCGCCGCCCGCCTTGACGACGTTGAACGCGTCGAGGAAGCCGTTGCCGAAGATCTCGGCCTGATTGACGTCATACGCGCCGAAGAGGTTCTCGGCGCGCCGGCCGATGTAGGAGGCCTCGAACACGTTGCCCTTGAACACTTCGCGCTGGTAGTTGATCGCCCAGCCGTGCGTCAGCGGCGACTCGAACTCCGTGTCCATCACGCGCATCGTCCCGCCGGAGACGGTCGGCGTCAGCGCGTCGATCGGCGTGAACGTCGGCTGCAGCGACGGCACGCTGCCGAGCCGTCCGCCGCCCGTGCCGTACGGCGTGTTGGTCACGCCGGTCGTGATGCCCGGAATGCTCTGCAGGATCGCCGACGAGATCGCGAACGTGTTGATCCGGTCGTAGGCCAGCCGATAGTTGGCGCGAATCACCTGCTTGCTGCTCCCCGTCGGATCCCACGCGAAGCCGACGGACGGCGCGAAGTTGTTCATGTCGTCGTCGTAGAGCGGCGCGTCGATCCAGGTGAGGGCGTTGGTCGGCGCTTCGCCTACCGCCACACGCTGGTTCGGGCGCCGGATCAGCCCCTCCTCGTTGCGGGGCGACAGCTTGGCTTCCCAGCGCAGACCGAGATCGATGGTGAGGTTCTGGGCCGGCTTCCAGGTGTCCTGCAGGAAGACGTCGATCTCCGGATACGTCGTCGCGAACACGAACGGCGTGCCGCCCGGGGCGTAGGCGCTGCCGGTCGAGACGAAGCCCTGCGAAATCTGTCCGACGCGGCCGAGCAGGAAATTGACGCTCGATTCGAGCGCCGGCCGATCGTTGGCCTGCTGGATGTTGGCCGGCAGGTTGAACGCAGTCGGATCGACGGTGTTGGTCGTGGTGCTGAAGTTCACGCTCGGCGTGACGTTGCTGCCGCTCACCGAGCCGCGGATGTCCTCGTGCGTCTGCAGGCGGACGTTGAGCCCCAGCTTGAAGCTGTGCGCGCCACGGTTGTAGCTCGTGTTGTTTACGACCTGCAGCGTGTTCAGCGTGCGCAGGTTGCCGACCGCGAACGACTCCGGCAACGTGACTGGCGCGCCGCTGAATTCGAGCCGGCTGGTGTCCGCCGTCGGCGTGATGAAGTCGAAGGTGAAGTGGTTGCCGCCGACGACGAACTCGTTCACGACGTTGTTGCTGGGGTTCCAGCGCCAGTTGGCGGCCACGTTCCACGGATCGCGGAACGTGTCGACGAGGCACGGCTGCCCCGGGAAGGGCGGCGAGCCGAGGTTGACCTCGTCGCAGATCGTGTTCTGCGCGCCCTTGGAGTAGCGGACGAAGGTGTAGTGCTTCGGGTTGAAGACGTAGTCGACCTTGAAGGAGAGGTCGTACTGTTCTTCCTTCTCGAGCGGGGCGAAGGTGTAGCCGGCCGTGTTCAGGCCGTCCCCCACGGTGAAGTTGTTCGGCAGCGGCGTCAGATTGACGGTCCGGCGGATATCGGGATGGATGCCGAGCCGCTGCGGGTCGTTGCCCGGGATGTTGTACGTGCCGACGTTCAGCCCGGGCAGCACGTTGCCGCTGGCGTCAACCGAGGCGTTCGCCGTGCCGGCGGCGCCGTTGCGGCCGCCGACGACGTAGCGCCACTGCCCCTCACGCGCGCTCTGCGTGTAGACGGTACGCGTGAGCGTCTGGGTCTGCTCGGCGCGCAGAATCTGCAGGTTCGTGAAGAAGAACGCCTTGTTGCGCTTGATCGGGCCGCCGATGCTGAAACCGTAGATGTCCTGGACGAACTCGCGTTTCGGGAGGCTGTCGATGTTGAACTCCCACTCGTTGGCGTTGAGCCAAGGCCGGCGGCCGAAGTAGAAGCCCGTGCCCTGGAAACGGTTCGACCCCGATCGCGAGATCATGGCGACCTGGCCGCCGCTGTTGCGCCCGTACTCGGCGGTGGTGTTGCCGGTCAGCACCTTGAATTCCGCCAGCGAGTCCGGGTTCGTGCGCAGCGGCGCGAAGTTGGAGCCGCCGGCGCTCGTCTCATTGACGTCGATCCCGTCCAGCGTGAAGTTCCAGGAGCGATCCCGGGCCCCGTTCACGTGGACGCCGCCGCCTGTGTTGGCCCCCGACACGACGCCGGGCTGCGTGGTCACGAGCGAGAGCGGATTGCGGCCCCGCGTGCCGACGATGGGCAGTGTCTCCACGGCCTTCTGGTCGATGACGCTGCCGAGGTTCCCCGACGTGCTGAGCTGCACCAGCTCGCCGCCGGCCACTACCTGCACGCTCTCCGCGAGCGTGCCGGTTTCGAGCGTGGCATTGAGGGTCGTCGGCTCGCCGATGCGAACGATGTTTCCCGTGGACACGAAGGTCTTGAATCCCTGGATCTCGACCTTCACGGTGTAGGGGCCGACCTGCACCGCTTCGAACGTGTACGTCCCGGAGTAACTCGACACCGTGGTGAAGGCGACGCCCGTCCCCTCGCTGGTGAGCGTAATGGCGGCGCCAGGAATGCGAGCGCCCGTCGAGTCAGAGATGACACCTGTGACGCGGGACGTGGTGCCCTGGGCCCACGCCGGCGACACTCCCGGACACAGGGCCATTGCCAACAAGGCAGGCAGAAGACGACACAGCCTCTGCATGAAGTCACCCTCCCCAAACAGAAATGTGGGCCTGAGACTCGAGCGTTAGGCGACGAGCGAGGAACGAAGTGATCCGAACCCGGTCAAGTCGCCCGAATGCTACATGCGGGCGGTTCGGGCGTCAAAGAACGATTCCGCAAGTCGGCTGTGCCGACCACAGAGGTAGGCCTGGCACTCGACGCGACGACTAGAACAACAGCTTCGCAGCGAACTGCAGCTGGCGTGCGGGGAACGACGATCGGATCGTGTCGACCGCGCCGCTGTTGCGGTCGCCGTTGGGCAGGCCGACGTTGGTCTTGTTCAGGCCACGTTGAACGCTTCGGCGCGAATCTCCAGCGACGCGCCCTGGCGGAACGGCAGCCCGAAGCTTCTTGGATGCCCAGATCGAGCGGATAGAAGGCGTAGCCGCGGACGCTGTTCCGGCCGGCGTTGCCGAACGGCGCCGTAGCCGGCGGCAGGGTGATGTTTGGCGCGGTTGAATTGGTTGCGACATCACATGGGTGGCGGCTTGCTCCCGTAGTGGTTCAGGAGAGTCGGAACTGCTTCGGCCGGCCGGCATCGTCCCTGCCGTACACCATCCGGAATGCCACCTACAAAGGGGCGATCGTGGCTGATCATCGGCTCGCCCGCGGGTCGGCGTCGACACCGGAGAGACCCCCGCTGTACGTCAGCCCTCGCGAGGACGGCCGGCTGTCGTTTGACGTAGCGAGCCATGTGGCTCATAATTATTGGCCACATGGCGTCAGCACCGACTTCGCAGGCCACGACTCATCACTCGGCTGACGCAGCCAGGGTCGAGACGACCAAGGACGTGGAACGCTTCCGTCAGTTCCTCGACCAGGGAGCGCCCGGGCCGCTCGCCTATGTCGTGCTGCTGGGACTCGAGACGTTCGCGGCCCACGACCTCCTCAAGACGGTCGGAAGAGGCCTCCTGTACCGGACGTTCGAACGGTTCCAGCGCAACACCGGTCTGCCGCTCGAGCCACTGCTCGCGTGGATCGGCATTCCCCGCCGCACCCTGACCCGCCGCAAACGCGAGGGGCGCTTCCTGCCTGACGAATCCGATCGCCTGCTGCGAGCCACTCGGCTCTTTGGTCGGACGCTCGAGCTGTTCGAAGGTGACCGCCAGGCGGCCACCGACTGGCTCACGACCGCGCAGCCGGCGCTCGGCGGCGCCACGCCGCTCAGTCTGGCCAGGACGGATGTCGGTGCCCGCGAGGTCGAACGACTCATCCATCGGCTCGAACACGGCGTCTTCTCGTAGTGACGACGGCCTGGCGCATCGTCAAGGCACGGCACGCGGCCAACGCCTTCGATGGCGCAGGGGCCAGCCTCGAAGGTGGCCGCTGGAATGCGCCCGGCTCACCGATGGTGTACACGGCCGGCAGTGCTGCGCTGGCCGCGCTTGAAATGCTGGTGCACCTCGGCAGGGGGGCCACGCTTCCGGCCTACGTGCTCATCGCCTGCTCGTTCGACGAGACGCTCGTGTCCCGACTCGATCGATTGCGACTGCCCGCGCATTGGCGCTCATATCCGGCACCGCCCGAACTGCAACTCCTCGGTGGCGAGTGGCTCAAGCGGGGCACGTCGCCGGTTCTCGAAGTGCCGAGCGCCGTCATTCCCAGCGAACCCAACTACCTGCTCAATCCTCGGCATCGAGACTTCGCCTCGGTCACGTTGTCGCCGCCAGAACCATTCGAGTTCGACTTCCGATTGCTGAGACTCTGAACGCGATTCCGTCAGTGAGCGACGATGCCGAGAACAACGGGCATCGTCGTCGTGTGGGAAAATGTGGGAATACTTCCGTACGAAGCGTTCCTTCCAATCCACACGAGTCGTTGAATAGTTCGGACAATCACGATCCGCCACCGTCTGATCCGGGCTTTTTGCGGTCTCTTAATCTGTTGGTTGAGGGTTCGACTCCCTCCCGGCTCACCATTCGACTCGCCTTTCAGCTCGCTCCCGCGAGCCGAAGGCTCTCTCATGGCGAGCCATCAGACAGGTCGAATTCCCTGAGGAAAACGGCGACTTCCTAGGCCGGCCGCCCGACTCAGGGCATAATCTCAGCCAATCGCCCCTGTCGCGTAGGCACAAAGCCATTGCCGGTTCGGCGAATCCCCAGATGTCTTTGCCGTCCCTCACTCGATTGGGAACGTACAACGACCGGACCATGCTCGGAAGGGGCGGCACGCTCGCAGCACGTATCCAGCGACAGCGTCTTGACCTTCAGCTCAGGCGTCCGTCACGTAAACGGCTGGCGTCACTCGATCCCGAGGGTCCGGCACAGCTGCACGAAATCCCGGCGGCCGAAACCAAGTGTCCTGAGAGCGCGGGCCTCAGTCGTGGCTTCGTCGGTGCGGCCCGACAGGTACAGGGCCCTGGCGTACATCGCTCGCGGGTAGGTGTTCATGGACGAGCCCTTGCCGTAGATGGCCAAAGCGCGCGCCAGTAGCGGGCGTGCCGCGGCCGCGCGCTGCTGGGCGACCTCCAGTTCCGCCAGCAGGACTAGGCCGCTGGCCACATCGAGGCCCTCGGGGCCCCGCACCCGTTCGTACATGCGCGTCGCGCGATCGGCAGCCACGTGCGCCTCCCGAAGCCTGCGCTGATCGCGGTAGACAAGGGCGAGATTCATCAGTCCCTGCGCCAGCCAGGCATGGCTGGGCCCCAGGGCTTTCTCCTCAATCGCCACGGCCCGCGTCAGCAGGCGCTCGGCCTCGTCGAGGCGCCCCATGTCGGTGTAAATTCGCGCGAGGCCGTCCAGCCGCAGCGCGAGGAAGGTGTGCTCAGGCCCGAGCACCTTCTCCTGAATCGCCACCGATCGGATCATCAGCGGCTCGGCCAGATCCGACTTCCCCTGATCGCGATACGTGCCACCCAACTGACTGAGCGTGATGGCCAGTCCGTCGTCCTCGGCACCCCGCAGTCGCTCGACAATCGGGATGGCGCGCAGGAAGTTCTGTTCCGCCCTGGCGAAGTTGGCCTGGCCGTACTCGAGGAAGGCCAGGTCGGAGAGTGCGTTGGCCGCGGCCACGCTCCCCTCGGGGCTGACCCGGTCGTGAATCGACAGAGCCCGTTCGTACAGCGAGCGCGCTTCTGTGATTTGGCCCTGGTTCTGCACCACGACTCCCAGCCCGGACAGCACACCGGCCAGTTCCAGACTGTCGGCTCCTAGCGCTGCCTCCAGGCCGGCGGCCGCGTCTCTCAACAACGGCGTCGCGCCTTGGAGGTCGCCGCGCAGGAAGTGGAGCCACCCCAGACGCTGCTGGCTCTGGGCGATGGCCGGATCGTCGCCGGCAAGGTTCGCCTGCCGCAGCCGGAGCCCCTGTTCCGCCAGCGGCTGCGCCTGCTGATACAGGCCCAGCGCTTCGTGCACCTGCGCCAGCGTGTGCAACAGCCGAGCCTTGACGATCGGCTGATCCTCCAGCCGCCGCTGGATATCCGTGGCCGCCTTGTCGAGCAGTTCGCGGGCGGTGACCGTTTCCCCGCGCCCCTGCCCTGGGTTGGAGACCTGGAACAGCCGGATGAGAAAGTCCGACACCTCCGTCGCCGACGCCGCCTCGCGGTTGGCCCGCTCCGCTTCCTCGGCAATCCGGACCGCCTGACGATTGATTCGCCAGCTCTGATAACTCATGCCGGCGGCCACCAGCACCAGCACACCCACCGCCGCCCACGTCAACTGCCGGCGTCGCCTCCGCACCGGCGCCTCCTCGATGCGCCGTAGCCACTCGAGCACGTCCACGGCGGTCGGTCGGGCAGCCGGGGCCAGTGACTTCAACCGGTTGATGAGGACCGCCAGGTCCGGGTCCACGCCGCTGACTGCGACGGACTCTCCGGCCTTGACCCGCTCCAGCCGCTCGTCGGCGGACCCGCCGGTCAGATGCGCGGGCTGCCCCGTGAAGATCTCCTGCAGCAGCAGGCCGAACGAATACAGGTCGGTCGCGGTCGTCACGACTTCACCCCGCGCCTGCTCCGGACTCATATGCGACAGGGTGCCGACTACAGACCCCAGTTGCGTCACCGAATAACTCGCCTCGTCACCCGGCACCGGTGACGCATTGTCGATCCGAGCGACGGTCAGATCCTCGGAGCCGAGCGCGGCGCCGCGCGCCAGGCCGAAGTCGAGGATCTTGACGTCCCCCTCGCCGGTCACCATGACATTGGCCGGCTTCAGGTCACGGTGCGTGATGCCCTTCGCGTGCGTGACCGCCAGCACTTCGGCAAACTGGCGGGCAATCCGCCTGCGAAGGACGGCGTCCGGCTTGGTCGCGAGCACCGCGCCGAGATTCCGGCCGTCGATCAACTCGAGAACCAGGAAGTCGCCCTCCGGAGCCTCGAGCAGGTCGTGAATCTGGCAGATGTGGGGGTGCTTGAGCTGGGAGAGTACGCGGGCCTCCCGCAGGAACCGCGCCCTCGCCTCGTCGTCCAGCTGGCCGGTGTGCAGCGCCTTGAGCGCGACCTTGCGCTGCAGCCGTTCGTCGAAGCCGACATACACGGCGCCCATGCCACCGGCGGCTACGAAGTCGACCACGCGAAAGTGACCAATCTGACGGCCCAGCAGACCCGGGTTCTTGCCATCGCTGCGTATGGTTGAGGTTGGCCCCACGAGCAGAGTGTAATCGACGCTCCTGGAATTACAGCGGAGTCTCCGCGAAGCAGTGGGCGTCCACCACGCGCCCGTCTATGGGGTGCTGCCGGATCCGCGGGCTCAGGCGGCGGCTCGAAGCCCCTCAATCTGCCGCAGCCGGGCCGCCATCTGGTTCCAACTCGCGAAAATGCGGCTCACCAACTTTCCCTTCGGTCAAGTTGGCTTCGCCGGGAGCACGTCAGCCTCAGGGCTCCGGTCCTACGGACCTCGCCCTCGAGGTCGACTCCCCGCGCGGCTCACCACGTCATCGCTTCGCTCAAGTTGGTTTCGCCCGGGAGGTCGTCAGCGTCATGGCTCCGGTCCTTCGGACCTCGCCATCGACGTCGACTCCCCGCGCGGCTCCTGACTCGCCTGGCTTCGCTCGTCTCGAGTGACCGAGCGTAGCGCACACCGCTCCGGTGTTGCGGGCTCTCGCCGTGCACGTCGACTCCCATTGAGGCTCACCAACGTCGGATTCGGTGTGATCCGCGCGCTCGGCGCGACGGCGCAAATGGAACGTACCATGGATCGCGTCGGGCTCGACCGCGGCGACAATCTCGCAGGCGGCCTCCTGGATGTGCTCGATCGCCGGGCCAATTTGCGAGCTGACGACAACAGCGTCCGCAGCGATTCGCATCACATTGGACGCTGTAGTCGAGGCGCCGCCAGGCTTAGTCCTCGGGAGCCCGCCCTATGCGAATCGTGCCCTGGAAACACGTGCCTGCGGGTGCGCCAGTACAGTAGGTCAGCGTCTGGAAAGCGACATGCACGGGCGCGCCGGTCCGCCAACCCGCAAGAATGACGCCGTCCAGCAGGGCCGCGCCTGTGACGCCGTCCGTTCCGCCCTGGATGAGCGCGGTGAAAGAGTGCTCACCGACCTGGACATCATAGATGGCGTGGAGCGTGATGATGGATCCGGTGACCGTGGCAGGTGTGATGCCCGGGGTGCAGGCTGGTTCGAAGGCGGTGCAGGCGGTGCTTACCTTGCGGTCGAGAGCCTCTCCGACGAAATCCCCTGCGCCCAGATCGCCCCCAACGATGCCTCTGAAGAGGATCCGGCTTGGGACTCCCGAGGGCGGGAGCACGGCAGTGCGCCATTTCATGAACGTGACTTCGACGGGCCCACGACGTCGGTCCGTCGTTGTGTCCGCGCCGGGCACGGGGATTCCCGGAAGGCGGCTCCCTTGGGTCATCGCAGGGTGCGCATTAGGCTGGCCGTCGGCCAGGGCGGGTGAAATTGGGACCAGGAGTACGACCGCAGTCACGAACGGGGTGACGCGGAGTGGCACGCGAATGATGTTCATGAGTAACGTCCTTTGCTCGGTGGTGTTGAACGGATTGCTGAGAGGGATCGACGATTCGCGTGGCGCCAGGTCCTTGTCGTGACCTTTCGGCGTGTCCGCCCTCTTTCCGTCCTCTAAGCTAGAAGCGCAAGACCGAACGCTTTCTCATCACGAGCTGATGACAGACCACTCCCGCGTGCACGGCGTGACCGAACTCCTGCTGTCCTGGGGACAGGGAGACGCTGCGGCGCTCGACCGCCTGGTTCCGCTGTTGTATGACGAGCTGCGACGGGTGGCGCGCGCCCATCTCCGGCGGGAGCCTCCCGGGCACATCCTCCAGGCGACGGCACTCGTGCACGAGGTCTTCCTGCGGCTCGTGGATGTGGATCGCATGACGATGAAGAGCCGCACACACTTCTTTGCGATCTCGGCCCGGCTGATGCGCCAGATACTCGTCGACCACGCCCGTCGCCTGCGGGCCGACAAGCGTGGCGGCGGCGCCGCGGTGATCAGCCTGGACGAGGCGGCCCCAGTTGCTGCTCCCGCGTCGACGTCGCGCGTGGACGTGCTCGCGCTGGACGAGGCGCTCGACGCGTTGGCTTCGTTCGATGCCCGGCAGTGCCGCGTCGTGGAGCTGCGGTTCTTTGCCGGGCTCAACATCCCTGAGGTGGCGGACGCGCTCGAAATATCGACGGCCACGGTCGAGCGCGATTGGGCCATGGCGAAGGCCTGGCTCCACAAGCGATTGTCGGCGCCGAGCGAGCCGTCCGCCGGTTAGAATCCACAGCACGTGACATTTCCGCGCGAAGCCTGGCCGCGTCTCAGGGAGGCGTTCGAGGGCGCGCGGGTGCTGGCGTTGGACGCCCGCCCGGCGTACCTGGCCGCGGCGTGCGACGGCGACGAGGCCCTGCGCGAGGAGGTCGAGCAGTTACTCGCGCACGACCAGGCGACGAGCTTTCTGGAAACGCCGGCGATGCTGTTCGACGACAGCCTGGTGACGAGGAGCCTCGAGGGGCAGCGCATTGGCCTGTACGAGGTCTCGGCGCGTATCGGCACGGGCGGGATGGGCGAGGTCTATCGCGCTCGTGATCCGAGACTGAATCGCCTCGTTGCGATCAAGGTCCTGCGGCCCGACGTCGCCGACGATCCCGATCGACTCGCACGCTTCGCTCGCGAAGCGCAGCTCCTGGCATCGCTCAACCATCCGCACATCGCGCAGATCCACGGCGTTGAGGATGCCGGCGACGTGCATGCCTTGGTCATGGAGCTGGTCGAAGGCCCGACGCTCGCCGATCGGATCGCGCAGGGGACCATTCCCATCGACGAGGCGCTGGCGATCGCCAAGCAGATCGCCGAGGCGCTCGAGGCGGCGCACGAGCAAGGGATCATCCATCGGGACCTGAAGCCCGCGAACATCAAGGTTCGTGAAGACGGCACGGTGAAGGTGCTGGACTTCGGGCTGGCGAAAGCGGTGGGCTCCGCCAGCGGCGCGGCCATGGGTACCGGGCGTTCACCGGATCCCGACGTGCGTGCGACGGCAGCTGGCGTGATCATCGGGACGGCGGCTTACATGAGTCCCGAGCAGGCCAGGGGGCGCCCGGTCGACAGGCGCGCGGACCTCTGGGCATTCGGGGCGGTCCTCTACGAGATGCTGACCGGCCGCACCGCGTTTCCCGGCAAGACTGTGCCGGACACGATTGTCGCGATCCTGGAACGCGAGCCGGACTGGGGGGCACTGCCCGCCGACGTGCCACCGTCGGTCCGGACGCTCATCCGCCGATGCCTCGCGAAAGATCGGCGGAGCGCCATCTCGGACATCTCGGTCGCGCGCTTCGTCCTCGACGACCCCGGGGCTGCGGCGCTGGCGACCGCGCCAATCATGGCGCCACCATCGCCATGGCGCCGCATGGCGATGACCTCGAGCGCGTGGCTGATCGGCGTCGCGATGTCCGGCGCCGCGGTGTGGGTCGCCACGCGCGCGCCCAGTCCGGGCCCGCGCGTGTCGCGCTTCCTGATCGCTCCACCGATCGCCACGGCGCTCACGGTGAGCGGGTTGTTTCGCGACCTGGCTCTGACGCCTGATGGCACCCGGCTGGTGTACGTCGGCGCCAACGGCGCATCACTCTTCGTGCGAACCCTCAATCAGCTCGACATGATCGAGTACCGCGTCACCGCCGAGGATCGGGCGTTCACTGCGCAATCTTCGAGGCGGCGTGCATGAGGGGAACGACCCCGTGGCCACCATCCTCGCAGGCACCCGGCCATACAGTTGCCCGCAGCCTGCAGTTCGACGCCACGCTCGCCGACCGCGCGCCGAGGTGAAGGAGCTTCGGGCTCGACTCGGAAACCGCTGACGCGAGCGCGAGCGGAACATATCGCCACATGAGGGATCGGACTTCAGCTGCCGACAGCGGCCATATCCGCACGGTAGTAGGGGAAGGCCGACCAGGAACCGAGAAGCGGCGCTATAGTGACCGCGAAATGGCCCTGATGCTTCCTATCGTCTATCGCCATGGTACAAAGACACCGATTCTCGTGGCAGGCTTGCCTCGCACGGGCACAACCTGGATTGCCTCCGTCCTAGGGGCGACCGCTGGCACGACCTATTTCCACGAACCTTTCAATTATCGGAACGTGAAGGAATCCGCCCCGTTCACCATGCGGTATCTGCGGTCCGACGATGATGACCCGAAGTTCGCCGCGTACTGCGAAAAGTGCTTCGCTGGACGCCAGCGGCATCGGGCGGTGACTCTCTATCAATCCATGTGGCGCCGGCGCCTCCCCCTCCCGGCCGGCCGCGTGCTCATCAAAGACGTTCATACATTCCTGGCGTTGGACTGGATTCATCGCCATTTCGGACCCCGTATCGTGGTGGTGCTGCGCCATCCATTGGCCGTTGCAGACAGCTGGTTTCGGATGGTGGAAGGAAAGGGTCACGATCTTGGGATCATGGATCGCCTGTTGACTCAACCGGCTCTGCTGGACGATTACCTGCGGCCATTCGAAGGGCACTTGCGGGCGGCGGCGAACGATTTCTGGAGCCATATTGCCGCGTATTGGGCCGCGTGCACTCATGTCGTGCTGCAGCAACAACAGCGGTATCCCGAATGGATCGTGGTGCGTCACGAGGACTTTTTCGACGACCCGAAAGCCCGCTTTCGCGATCTCTGCAGTCGGCTCGACCTCCCCTGGACGGCCGCAAGCGAGCGTTATTTGCGCGATTCAAACGCGGCGGACAGCGGCAAGTTGTACGTACCAGAGCGCGTCATTGCCGACGAAAGGGATAAATGGCGCAGGAAGCTCACGCCGAAACAAGTAGAAACCGTCAGGCGCGGTGTCGAGCCGTTCGACCTGCAGGTGTATTCGCTTACGAACCAGGCCAGTGGCGATCGTAGCCAGGGTCTCCCTGTGCAGTGAGCCGAGCGCCGGCAGACATCTCGTCCTTCGCGCGCAGACATGCGCTTGTCTGAATTGCCGACGATTCGTGCAGCGAACGCGGCGAATGTTTGCCTGTCCAACAGCTGAGGCCGCGTGGATCGAGCGCCGATCAATGCGTCGAAGTGGTCGTTTTTCGACTGAGGAGCTTTCAGCCGGGCCGGGCGCCGTCGGTAACGCGGCGCCGCCTGAGTGGGCGGTCTGCGCCCTCGCAAGGAATCGAGGAGGAAGCGTGGACAAGTGCGCCCACCCCGCATGTCAACTGCATGGTCGACAAGAAGGGGCCGAACGGGAAGGAACACGGTTCGTCAATCGGTGACGGTCCTCGTTCCCCTGAGACCTTCGTTCCCGTGAACCCGTGGCCCGACAGGGATGAAACAAACCGGCGTGTTCCTCCTTGTCGTCCTCGGCCTCGCAGCTGGCGCGGCGCAGGCGCCCGAAACCGTCGCGTGGCGGAACGGCGCATGGTTCGACCGGACCGGATTCCGGCGCGTGGATGTCTACACCATCGGCGACCGGCTCACGCTCAAGAGCCCCTCAAAGGTCGACCGCACTGTCGATCTCACCGGCAAGTTCCTGGCAGGAGCATTCGGCGAGGCGCACAACCACAACATTCCGAGCGGCGACACGGAGCGGATGATCCGCACCTACCTGGAACAGGGCATCTTCTACGCCATGATCCAGACGAATGTGCCGGAGGCTCCAGCGAAACTGAAGGGTCTGATCAATCGACCAGACTCCGTCGACGTGGTGTTCGCGAACGGCAGTTTCACCGCGCCGGGCGGCCACCCCACGGCGCTCGTCCGCCGGAATGTCGCGAACGGCGGGATGACCAACGAGGATTTGGATGGCGGCTTCCTTCAGCCGGTGCGCTCCCGTGAGGACATCGATCGGGTCTGGTCGACGCGCATCAGGAATCAGCGACCCGACTTCGTCAAACTGACGCTCGTCTACTCCGAGGATCGTGTCGCTGGCCTGCCGCGGCCGGACAGCGATCGCCATGGACTCGACCCGTCGCTCGCGTCATATCTCGTCGACAAGGCGCACGGCGATCGCCTCAGAGTGTCAGCACATGTGGAAAGCGCGTACAACTTCGAGGTCGCGGTGGCTGCGCGGGCGGACCTCATCGCGCACCTGCCGGGCTTCTGGCCCGATGCGGTCCGCATGAAAGCGAAAGGGCCGGGTCTCTATCGCATCTCGGAAGATGCCGCCCGGCGCGCGGCACGCCAGGGCACGATCGTGATCACGACTGTCGGTGACGCCATCCGGGAGAATACGACCCCTGAGTCGCGTGGGCCGTTTCTCGACGTGCTCCGGTCGAACTTCGACGTCCTGAAGCGCCATGGCGTCAGGATTGCGATCGGCAGTGACGAGTTCCGATCGACATCGGTCCCCGAAGCGCTGGCGATCGCGCAGGCAGGGCTGATGACCCGCGCCGAGTTGCTGCAATCGCTATCCGTGACCACTCCCGCGGCGATCTTCCCGCAGCGCGCCCCGTTCGGACTCGCCGAAGGCGCGCCGGCGAGCTTCATTGCGTTCGATCGTGACCCACTGAAGGATCTCGAATCGATTACCCGAGTCAGCCTGCGGGTCAAGGGAGGCCGCGAACTGCACCTGTCCCGCTAGCTGTCTGACGTGCACTAACCTTTTGTCATCACAGCTTCGAACGTGTCCAGGAAGCGCCGGACGTCCACGTCCGTCGCCGTCGTCACGGCGGGCCTGCCGCGCCACGGTGGCAGTTCCAGTTGGTGGTCGTACACCGGCATGATCGTCTCGCCGATCGCGATGCCCTCGGTGACCACGCGCACCGGACCCGTTCTGACGCTGAACAGGCTCGGGTCGATGAGATACATGATCGCCGACGGGTCGTGAACGTAGGCTCCGCCCTCGACGCGATCCATGTTCTTATGGAAATCCATGTAGAACCGGTTGATCGACCAGATGAATGGGCCGTACCGGTCGTTCTGGTCCTTGACCCGACGCAGGATCTCGTCGTTCAGTTTCACCTTCGTGGTCGTATTGAGCGCGAGCATCGTGACCTTCCAGGGGCCGGTCAGGACGATGTCGGCTGCGTCGGGGTCACCCGATATGTTGGCCTCCGCCACTGGGCTGACGTTACCGGGCACATGGAACGCGCCGCCCATCACAACCACTTCCCTGATGTTCGACGTGAAGCTCGAATCGAGTCTGATGGCTTCCGCGAGATTCGTGAGCCTGCCCACCGCCACGATCGTGATCTGACCCGGGAAGGCCTTTGCGATATCGACCAGGAACCGTGCGGCTGATGTCGGCTGCGCCGTGCGCTGCGGAGAGGTTGATCCGTGTTGCCCAACCCATCCTTTCCATGCACGAAATCGGGTGGCGGCGCCATCGCAATCCGGAGCGGTCTGGCCGCCCCGGTAGACCGGAACCGCGCGTCCGGACAGTTCGACGACCGTCAACGCGTTTCGCGTCGCCTGGTCCACATCGGTATTGCTGAACATGGTCGAGATGTTGACGATTTCAAATCCGGCGTGCTGCAGCGCCAGGACGATCGCCGTCGCATCGTCGATGCCCGGATCGCAGTCGATGACGATTTTTCTCGGTTGTGCCGCGGCATCGAACTGCGACAAGTGAATGGCGAACAGCAGGGCGATGAAGCAACGTGCATGCATGGCAATCGCCCCAGGGGCGTCTTGGAGGCTGCACGTTATCACGGCGGAAGTACCGCACAGGCTGACGAAGCCACTCGACCTCGCCCGTCAGCAAGCGCTGTCGGGGCGCTACTTTCGATCCGGCCATCGGGGTGCGCGCTTACCGAGGAAGGCGTCCATCCCTTCCTTGCCATCCTCGGTGAAGAAATCACTCGTAATCGAGTGTCCGGCGACGGCGTACGCCTCGTCGGTCGGCAGCTCGAGCTGGCGGTAGAAGAGCGCCTTGCCCGACGCGATTGCACTGGCCGATCTGGTGGCGATCAGCTTCGCCATGTCGCTGACTTCAGCCTCCAGAGCCTCGGCTGCCACGACACGATTGACGAGCCCGATTTCGTGCGCACGCGCCGCGCTGATTGCCGCACCGGTGAGCAGCATCTCCATGGCGTGCTTGCGGCCGACCGCACGCCCCACCGCCACCCCCGGCGTGGAGCAGAACGCGCCGATGTTGACGCCAGGCGTCGCAAAGGTTGCGGACTCGGAGGCGACCGCGAAATCGCAGGTCGCGACCAGCTGGCAGCCGGCCGCGGTCGCGAGGCCATGCACCTTCGCGATGACCGGCTGTGGCAGACGGGTGATCGTCAGCATCATCCGGCTGCAGCGCGCGAAGAGCGCCTCGACCTCCTCGACACCAGCCATGGCCCGAATCTCCTTGAGGTCGTGGCCGGCGCAGAATCCCCGCCCGCTGGCGGCCAGCACCACCACGCGCACGCCGGGATCCGCGGCAATCCGGTCGAACGCCGACTGCAGCTCGCTGATGAGGGCGCTCGACAGCGCGTTGAACTGTCCCGGCCGGTTGAGCGTCACGGTGGCGATGCCATCCGCGATGTCGACGAGCAGCGGGGTCTCGGCCTGGTTTGCCGTCGCGGACATGGGGACCTCTTTCGCAATCTCGATCTGGGCGGAGGCGGCTCCGTCAGAACGAGAAGCCTCGCGGGATCAGCCGGTGCTCGTACGCGTCGCGCTCGAGGGATTCGCGGAAGTCAGGATGCGCGATGCCGATCAGGGCCTGGGCGCGCTCGGGCACCGACTTGCCCTTCAGGTTGACCAGGCCGTACTCGGTGACGACGAACATGACATCGCTGCGCGGCGTGGTCACGACGTTGCCCGGCGTCAGCCGGAGAACGATCCGGCTTCGCCGCTCGCCGCGCTTGTCGTAGGTCGAGCAGAGGCAGATGAACGACCGGCCGCCCTTCGAGGCATAGGCCCCGCGCACGAACTGCAGCTGCCCGCCGGTGCCGCTCAGATGACGGTGACCGTCGGACTCCGACGCGGCCTGCCCCTGCAGATCGACCTGCGTCGTGTTGTTGATCGAGACCATGCGGTCGTTCCGCCTGATCACCTCGGGACTGTTGGTGTAGTCGACCGGGCAGCAGTGCATATCCCGGTTCCGGTCGAGCACCGCATAGAGGTGTCTCGAGCCGAGCGCGAACGTGTAGACGTTCTTGCCCACGTCCTGCGTTTTTCGCGTCCCCGTCAGCCGCCCGGCTCGGTACAGTTCGGCGAGGCCGTCGGTCATCATCTCGGTGTGCACGCCGAGGTCGCGCACGCCGCATTCGAGCAGGGTCGAGCAGACGGCGTTGGGCATCGCGCCGATGCCGATCTGCAGGCAGTCCCCGTCCTCGATCTCGGCGGCAATCAGCTTGCCGACCGCGGCATCGGTCGCGCCCGGCACGGGATTCGCCAGCTCGGGAGCCGGCTGGTCGTCGCCTTCGATCACGTAGTCCACTTCGCTCACGTGCACGCCGGTCTGTTCCCCGTACACGTACGGAAGGCCCCGGCTCGTCTCGACGATGACGACGCGCGCGCGCTCGACAATCGCGCGGTGCCACAGGTTGGCGGCGCTCATGTTGAAGTACCCGCCCTCGTCGAGGGGGCAGGTCTTGAGGATGACGATGTCGACCGGCGGGATGAAACGGCGGTAGTAGTCCGGGATCTCGCCGAGATTGACCGGCAGGTAGCTGCAGCGGCCCTGGTCGTGCTCTCTCCGGTCGCAGCCCGAGAAGTGCAGGCTCACGGAGTGCACGTGACGGCCCTCGGGATCCGCCTGGTGGACGGCGCGTGGGCGCATCGTCAGGCAGTGGCGGATCTTGACGTTCGTGAGCTCGTGGATGCGGGAGGCGAGGGCCCGGTCGAACACGTCGGGCTGGCCGACGCCGGTGCCGTAGTCGAGCCACATGCCCGACGTGACGAGAGCCGCGGCCTCCTCGGCGGAGATCGGCTGCGCCCCGGTGGTGGCCTCGCGCAACTTCATGGGCGGCCCCATAGTTCTCGCAAGCCGGCGCGCCGTCAAGCCGGCAGCCTCAGAACTTGAAGCCGAAGGCGTTCGACCACCCGTAGTCGTTCTTGGAGAACCCTTCCGGCGGCTGGTTGTCGTAGTTGTCGAAGAGCCCGAAGCGCAGATACCAGTCTCCCGGCAGGTTGAAGTCCATGTCGAACCGATACGTCAACCGGTACCGATCAGAAATCGTCAGGCTGGGATGGTAGGTGAACCGGGTGAGGATGTCCGCGAACTTCAGCCTCTCGGTCATGAACTCCGTGCCGAAGTAGGCCTCCGCCGAGTCCTTGTTGGGCAGTGCCGGGTCGGTGTAGTTCTCATTGCTCCACGCCAGCCCTCCGCCCAGCGCCAGGTACTGCGACGGCGAGCGCAGCAGGTATCGCCCTCCGCCGAAGCCAATCGTCGTGCGCAGATCCAGGCCCTGCTCTTCGCTGTTCAGGAAGTCCTGGGTCGTGTTGACGTACCAACGGGTGCCCAGGAAGCGGCGGAAGTCGTTCCCGAGGTCCCATCGCTGAGTCTCGGGCGCGTTCTCCTGCGAGCTCCTGAAGACGTTGGCCAACAGGACGTCGACATGCTTCTCGTCCCGGTACGAAAGGTTCGTCCCGAGCGAGAGCTGTTTCGCCGAGTTGGCGCGCGTCATGCTGTAGCCGAAGTCCAGGCCCGCCGTGAACCGCGACCAGAACGACCGCTCGATCGGCTGGATCGCCGCCACATGCTTCAATTCCACGCTCGTGTCGGCGACCTGCACCACCAGCTTCTTCGCCGGGTCGGGCTTCAACGAGCCCGTCACTCGCTTGCCGTCGAACGTCTCCACCAGGAACTGCCGATCGCTTTCGATCGACGCGACCGTGTCCCACTTGATCTTGAAATCGGAGTCGGAGTAGCCGGTCGAGAACACCAGCACGTCCTTCTCGACGCGCTGGATTTCGCCCTCCAGCTTCTCGCCCGTGGTCGTGATCACGACGTCCTTGGCCGCGTACGCGACGCCCGTGCTGCCCAGGAACACGGCACACCAGACGATGGCCACAACAGCCCTCGCGAGGTCGACATTCGGCGCGGGTAGCCGACCGCTGCGACCCGATCAACGACACGCCGACGCGTCGGAGCCGGAGGTCAATTCAGCTCTGCGGCAGAGCCGGGCCTTGACCCGAGTCGCGACCGTCAGCGCGGCGGTTCGCGGCACGTGAAATTGGCCGCGTCGTTGGTATCGCCCCGGCCGTTGTACACAGCCGTCGTCGGAAACTTGCACAGCGGCCGGATCCGGTCGACGATCCCGTTCGTCGAATGCGTCGCGAGAACCTGGTCGGGAGCGACGCCGCGTTCGACCCACTGCTCGAGCGCGGCTTGCATGTCGAAGCTGTTCGGACCCGTGCCACCGGCGCAGTGCGCCATACCCGGCGCCATGAACAGCCGATAGAAGCCGTCGACGTCCGCGTCGGAGCCAAAGAACGTCAGCACGCTTTGGTAGTAGTCGATGCTGTTCTGCGCCGAGATCAGCTGGTCGTTCCATCCGTGGTACTGCAGCAGCTTCCCTCCGCGCTCCCGGAACGCCTTGAGGTCCGGGCTGGTGGCGTTGAGGATGGGGGCGAGCCTCGCTTCAGCCTTCACGTGCGCGGCGTAGTCCTCGGCATCGTTGAAATCGAACGATCGCCAGTCCCAGTCCGGATCGGAGAAGACCAGCCATTTGTAGTGCGAGAGCGGGATCGGAAATGGGTTGGCGCGGTCCCGATGAGGCCAGAACGGTTCGCTGCCGGGCGCAAGGCCGGGATAGAGCTGCGCGCCGGTCTTCGGCTCGGTCAGACCGCGGTACACCCGGCGAGCGGCTTCGACCTGCGGTTTCGTGAGACAGGTTGGCGACGGTTGATCGCCGGCGCACACCAGTGTGCCCGGATCGAACGAGCAGCGCCGTGGATCATCGATCACGCCGTCGGCGACCCCATCACGGTCGTCGCAGGCGGCGAGCGCCTTGCGATGCAGCAGGCCGAGCGCCGAGGGTGTCAGGTGGCTGGCGGGATCTTTCTGAACCGCGAGCAGGCCGAAGGATCCGGGCCAGTTGGGTCACGCTGGGGCTCAGCGGGCGTCGCGCTACGCCAAGTGCCACAGCCGCCAGGCGGCGACGAACGACAGGGCGATGGCGCCCCCGTAACACAGCAGGTTGATCAGCTCGTTGAGATGCTTGATCTGCAAGCCGTCGTACAGGGTGTAGCGGAAGCGATGCGCGGCGTGGATCAGCGACAGGAGACAGAAGACGAGGATCCCGAGCCGGGTCAGCGGGGACTGGAGCAGCGCGAACAGATGCGCGTGGTCCGGCGGGTGGAGCCAGCCGAGTGGAAACGCGAGGCCGAAGAGCGCGATGAGCACGGGGATCACGAGCGCCGCGGCGACGCCGCCAGCGCTGAAGGCGAGCCAGAGGAGCGGTTCGATCGGCCGCTTCGTCATCGCCCACCTGCCAGCATCCATACCAGGAACGCCGACACCGCCGCCCACGCCGCGTAGTTGCCGCCCGCGATCGCGAAACCGGGCACGCGACGCCCGAGGACATGCACCACCATGGCCTGCGGCGCCAGGTTGAACCACGTGACAGCGTGGAAGACCGTGAACGCGAGGCTGACGACGTTCAGCACGAGCACAGGAGGACGGCCGGCCCACGCGAGGAACTCCCGCCAGGCGTCCGGCCCCTCTCCGACCGCGTGAATCGCGAACAGCAGATAGACGATGACCCACGCGACGAAGACGCTGCTCAACTCGCGCAGGATGAACGCCAGGTAGGCCGGGCGCGTCAGCCACCACCAGGTCGAGACGCGTCGCCGCAGCCAGCGCGGGTGATGCATCGTGTAGGCCGAGCCGTCCATCATCGAGCGCTCCAGGGCAGCAGGAACGACTTCAGCGACTCCACCGCCGCGGTGAGCTTGTAGCGCTGGATGGCGCCGGCCGGATCCACGTTTTTCGGGCACACCTTCGTGCATTCGCCGACGAAGGTGCACCCCCAGATCCCCTCGTGCTCCGAGAGCACGGCGAGCCGCTCGCGCGCCCCCTCGTCGCGCGAGTCGAGGTTGTAGCGCTGCGCCAGCGCAATCGCGGCGGGCCCGATGAAGGTCGGATCGAGGCCGTAGATCGGACAGGCCGCGTAGCACAACATGCAGTTGATGCACATACTGAACGGCTTGTATTCGTCGAGCTCCGCGGGCGTCTGCAGGTACTCGCCCAGCGACAGCGGCCGCTCGTCGCGGTGCACGATCCACGGCGTGACCCTGGTCAGCTTCCGCATGAAGTCGCCGATGTCGACGATGAGGTCCCGGATGACCGGGAAGTTGGCCAGCGGCTCCACGCGCACCGGACCGGGGGCGTAGTCAGTGAGAAACGTCGCGCAGGTCAGCTTCGGCTCGCCGTTCACGGTCATGCCGCAACTGCCGCAGATGCCCATGCGGCACGACCAGCGGTACGACAGCGTGCCGTCGACGCGGTCCTTGACGTAGTTGAGTGCATCGAGCACGGCCCAGTCCTTCGGGCACGGCACCTCGAACTCCTCGAGGGTCGCCGACGACTCCTGCTCCGGCCGGTAGCGCGCAACCTGCAGGGTGATGCGATCCGCCATGCCTCCTACCTTCCATAGACGCGCTCGCCCGGCGGCCAGCGCGTGATCGTCACAGGCAGATACTCGACGCGACACTCGCCGTCGGCCGCGCGCCTCGTCAGGGAATGCGCGAGGAAGCGCCCGTCGTCCCGGGACGGAAAATCGAGGCGCTGGTGCGCGCCGCGCGACTCCTCGCGGCGGAGCGCGGCGTTGACGATGGTCTCGGCGACGTCGAGCATGAACCGCAATTCGAGCGCGGCGACGCGCTCGGTGTTGAACGTCTGGCTGTGATCGTCGATGGCGAGATGCGCCGAGCGTTCCTGCAGCGCGCGCAACGACGCCGCCGCGCGCGCGAGCGCGTCGCCCGATCGGTAGATGCCGGCGCCGTCCTCCATCACCTTCTGCATCCCGTCGCGAATGGTCGCGATGCGCTCACCGCTCGCGCCGTTGCCCGCGAGCTGCCGCGCGAGCCGCGTCCGTTCGTCTCGCGACTGCGCCTCGATGGCCGCAGTGGCGCCGTGGCCGTTCTGGCGCGAGACGTAGTCCGCGGCGGCCCGGCCCGCGCGCATGCCGAAGACGAGCAGCTCCGGCAGCGAGTTCGAGCCGAGCCGGTTCGCGCCGTTGATGCTGACGCAGGCGGCCTCGCCCGCCGCATAGAGCCCGCCGAGCGGCGTTGCGCCATCGATGTCGGTGTGGATGCCGCCCATCATGTAGTGGACGACCGGCCGCACGGGGATGAGCTCGGTGACCGGATCGAGGTTCTCGTACTTCCGGCACAGCTCGCGGACGAAGGGCAGCTTCGAATCGATGACCTGCTCGCCGAGATGACGGAGATCGAGGTGGACGACCTGCCCGTACGGCGTCTCGACCGTGCGCCCCTTCGCCGCCTCCTTGACGAACGCCTGCGACAGCCGATCGCGCGGGCCCAGCTCCATGCTGCGGAAGACCGGCTTCGGCTCGGGCTTCCCAAGGTCGTAGTCCTGCAGATAGCGGTAGCCGTCCTTGTTGATCAGATGTCCGCCTTCGGCGCGCGCGGCTTCGGTGATCAGGATGCCGGTGAAGGGCAGGCCGGTCGGGTGGTACTGGACGAACTCCATGTCCTTGAGGGGCGCGCCGGCGCGGAAGGCCAGCGCCATCCCGTCACCGTTCTTGATCGACGCGTTGGTCGTGAACGGAAAGACCCGACCACACCCGCCGGTGCAGATGATCACGGCGCGCGCACCGATCGTTTCGACGCGGCCGGACGCGAGCTCGATGGCGACCAGGCCGCAGACGCGTCCATCGTCGACGAGGAGCGTGGTCACGAACCACTCGTCGTAGCGCACGACCGCGGGGTACTTGAGCGAGGTCTGGAAGAGCGTGTGCAGCATGTGGAAGCCGGTCTTGTCGGCGGCAAACCACGTGCGCATCTTCTTCATGCCGCCGAACGGACGAACGGCGATGCGGCCGTCGGCCTCGCGGCTCCACGGACAGCCCCAGTGTTCGAGCTGCAACAGCTCCGCCGGCGCCTCTTTGACGAAGGCTTCGACGGCGTCCTGATCGCTCAGCCAGTCGCCGCCGGAGATGGTGTCGTAGGCGTGCTCATCCAGGCTGTCATCGGCGCGGACCACGCCCGCGGCGCCGCCTTCGGCGGACACGGTGTGGCTCCGCATCGGGTAGACCTTCGACACGACGGCCACGCTGAGCCGCGGGTTGGTCTCGGCAATCGCAATCGCGGCGCGCAGGCCGGCGCCGCCGCCCCCGATGAGCACGACGTCGTGCTCGGCGATCACGGCAGGTCCCGGGGCGCAGGGGTCGCGAGCAGCCCTGCGAGGGACGCGGGACTATTCCGCAGTAAGGAGCTCATCCACCAGGACCTTCCCGTCGTGCCGCACGATCCGGCAGGCGACACTCCCGTCGTGGTACTCGTGGCGGATGGTTCGGCAGCCGCAGGCGTAGTCGAGCTCCACGGTGATCAGGACCTCATCGTCCTGATCCTGGTGGCTCTCGCCGTCCACGGATCGACCGCATGGCGCCTTCGCGCTCTCGAAGCGGGTGATCGTGCGAGGCATCATTCCCCTCCCTTGCGCGGGCCGGACAGGCGACCCGTGCGGACTACCAGGACCGAGGACGATGGGTTGGCTTCAGGTGCGGCGATTATGCGCTTCAGAGGACGCGTCCGCAAGTCGAGGCTGATCGCCTGTGGCTGATCGAAATCCGGGTGGCCGCCGGTCTCGATCGAGGGCCCGGGAAAACGGTGTCCCGGGGTCAGCCTCGAGGTTCCGAGCGACCGAAGGCGCGTACAATTGGCCGACATGGGCAGCCTCCGCGAGCTGGGTACGTCATTGCTCCTCGTGGCCCTTGTCGTCGGTGTTTTCTGGGCAGTGCGCCGCTTCTCCCCGCCGTTCCGCTGTCCGCATTGCGGCAGCAACCGATTGATTTTCCTGAGCGACACGAAGGAGTGCTCCGAATGCGGGCGCTGGTTCGTCTGATGATCGATCTGCTCTGGCAGGACACGCGGACGGCGGTGCGCACGCTGTGGAAGCACCGCGGATTCACGGTCTTCGCGACGGTGTCGCTCGCGCTCGGCATCGGCGCCAACACGGCGCTCTTCAGCCTCGTCGACCGGCTGCTCCTGCGATCGCTGCCGGTGAGCGAACCGGATCGTCTCGTCGAAGTGCAGCAGACCATCTCGAGGCTGGGCATCAAGAAGGCCGTGACCGGTGCGTCGCCGGCGGCCTTCGATGCCGTGCGCGCGCACCCGGAGATCTTCTCGGCCGTGGTCGGGTTCGAGTACCTCGACCGGCCGGCGGTGACGATCGGCGGCGCGGTCGAACCGCCCCGTCGGCTCGCGCGCGTGTCGGCCAACTTCTTCCGTGACCTCGGCATCCAGCCGGCCGTCGGACGCGTGCCGGAGGCCACCGACGACGCGGTGGCGGTCGTTGGCGACGCCTGGTGGCGTGACCGTTTCGGCGCCAGCTCCGACGCGCTGGGCCAGGCGATGACCGTGGACGGCCGGACGTACACGATCGTCGGCGTCGCACCGGCGGCCTTCCGCGGCCTGTCGATCGACGCGGCCACCGACGGCTGGATCGTGTCGCGCGCGCCCACGACACTGCAGATGATCGCCCGCCTCGCGCCAGGCGTCGGCGCGGAGCAGGCACGGGCAGCGGCGGAGGTGGTCTTCCGCCAGCTCGCGCAGTCGCAGCCCGAGGCGATGCGGTGGGGCGACGACATGCGCACCACGCTCGTGCCGGCCGGGCGAGGCCTGTCGCAGCTCCGGGAGCAGTACGAGCGCCCGCTGCTCGCCCTCTCGGCGCTGGTCGTCGTCGTGCTCCTCATCACCTGCACCAACGTCGGCAACCTGCTCGTGCTGCGCCACGCCGGGCGTCGGCGTGAGCTGGCGGTGCGGGTGGCGTTAGGGGCCGGGCGAGCGCGCCTGGTCCTGATGTACGTGATCGAGAGCCTGGTGCTGGCCTTGCTCGGAGGCGCGCTGGCCCTGGCGGTCGCGCATTGGGCTGTGTCGATCCTGCTCTCGACCCTGCCGGTCCCGACGATGCCCGACGGTCTGGCGTTTCGCGCCGACGCGCGGGTGCTGGCCTTCGCGGCATGCGTCTCGATGGTCAGCGCACTCCTCTTCGGCCTCGTCCCCGCGTGGCGGGCCACCAGGAGCGACCTCTCCCTCGTGCTGCGATCGAGCCCCGGACGCGGCGCCACGCAGCGCAGCCGGCGGCTCGGGCGCTGGCTGGTGGCGTGCCAGGTTGCCCTGTCGGTGCTGCTGCTGGTGGGCGCGGGGCTCTTCGTGCAGACGCTGCGCAACCTGACACGGGTGGACGTCGGGTTCGTCCCCGACGGGCTGCTGCAGGTGTCGATCGACACGCGCGGCGCCGGCTATGGCCCCGGGCAGGTCGGTGCGCTGCAGCGCCGGCTGCTCGATCGCGTCGCGGCGATCCCAGGCGTCCGATCCGTCACGGCGATCCGGAACGGCGTGATGCAGTCGGCGGGGACGCGGTCCCGCGTGACGCTTCCCGGCCGCGCGCTCGGGCCGGACGACGCGTGGAACGGCGCCGAAGTCGGCCCGGCCTTCTTCGAGACGATGGCCATTCCGGTGCTCCGCGGGCGCGCCTTCACCGCCGCGGACTTCGCGCAGGGCCGGCGGCTGGTGGCCGTCACCGAGGACTGGGCGCGCCGCTACTTCCCTGGCGAGAATCCAGTCGGCGCCGTCATCGGTGACGCGCCGCAGTACCGAGATCGTCGGCGTGGTCGCCGACAGCAGGATCTTCGACCTCCGCACCGACGTCGGCCCGACGATGTACTTCATGGCGCCGCCCGACCCGGATCGCTTCAACGCGCTCGAAGTGCGCACGGCCGGCAACGCGGACGCGGTCGCGCAAACCGTCCAGGCACAGATCCGCGACATCAACCCGCGCCTGCTGATCGGCGTGCGGACCATGCGCCAGGAGATCGCGCGATCGGTCGCGCGCGAGCGCCTGGTGGCGATGACGAGCACTGCCTTCAGTCTGCTCGGGGCGCTGCTCGCGTCGATCGGCATCTTCGGCGTGGCCGCCGCGACCGTCGCGCAGCGGACGACGGAGCTGGGCATCCGGATGGCACTCGGCGCGGGCCGCTGGACCGTCGTCCGCGAGGCGCTCGGCGAGACGCTGCAGGTCTTCGCGGCGGGCCTCGCTGCCGGACTCGTCCTGGCGGCGATTGCCGTCCGCGTGACAGCGACGCTGGTCGGCGATCTGCTCTTCGGCGTCACCGCGACGGACACGGCGACGGTGGCCGCCGCGGCCCTGGTGATGCTGCTGGTCGCGGCGGCGGCGTGTCTGCTGCCGGCCCGCCGCGCGGTCTCGATCGATCCCCTCGCGGCCATCCGCGACCAGTCGTAGCCTGCAGGTCAGATGGCCCCAGTCGTTCCGGACCCGAAGAAGATCAAGGCATTCAGGAGTGAGGCGGCGTTCGACGCCTGGCTGCGTGCGCATCACGCGCGCGAGACCGAGATCTGGGTGCGGATCTACAAGAAGGGCTCGGGCAAGCCGACGGTCACCAACACCGAGGCGCTCGACGTCGCGTTGTGCTGGGGCTGGATCGACGGCATCCGCAAGGGGCTCGACGACGAATGCTTCCTCCAGCGCTACACGCCGCGGCGCGCGAAGAGCCTGTGGAGTCAGGTGAACCGCGAACACGTCGCGCGCCTCACCGCGGCGGGTCGGATGCAGCCACCCGGCCAGCGGCAGGTCGACCTCGCGCAGGCCGACGGCCGGTGGGCCGCCGCCTACGCGCCGATGCGGGCCGCGACGGAGGCGACCGTCCCCGAGGATCTCCGCGCCGCCATCGACGCGGACCCGCGTGCCCGGCAGACATTCCAGACCCTGGGACGCGCGAACCTGTTCGCGCTCGCCTTCCGCACGAACAACATGAAGACGCCGGCCGGGCGGGCGCGGGCGATCGCGACGCTCGTGGCCATGCTCGCGCGCGGCGAGACCATCCTCCCCGAAGCCACACGCCGTCGCGATCGCTCAGGGCGGTGAGATCTCGACGGAGCACGACGCAGATGACGGGCACGATGCAGCGTGCAAAGAAGCGAGCGGTCCATGACCACTCCTCGTTCGAAGGAAGCGGTCCGTCGCCCAGCAAGAACCACGCCTCACAACCCGCGATCGTGCGGCCCCCATCGCCGCTACAATGGGCCGCCGTTCGGGCGACGCGTATCGGAATGACGGTCAAATGCGAAGGAGGAGTGCGATGAGGCCGAGCAACGTTCTGGCGCTTTCGATCTCGCTTGTCCTGGTGTCCTCTGTTCTGGTGCAGCCATCCGGACGGTGCGAGGGCCACGCAAGCCGCGACCGCAGGGCCAGCCCAACCGATCTTCCTGTCGGCCGGCGACGTGAAATGGACCGACCTCGATCCCACCGGTGCTCCCGGCGTCAAGATCGCGGACCTGTGGGGCGACCACGCCAAGGGGGCGTTCGGCGCGTTCCTGAAGCTTCCGGCGGGATTCGCCGTTCCGCTGCACACACACACGCACGCCATGAAGGTCGTGTTCCTGTCGGGCACGTACGTTCAGGCGCCGGAGGGAAAGGCGGAAGTACGGCTCGGTCCCGGTGGGTACATGCTGCAGCCTGGCGGCAACTACCGACACGTCACGTCCTGCGACAAGGCCTCGGACTGCGTGCTCTTTGTCGAAAGCGACGGACCGTTCGACCTCAAGGTGGTCGAGACGGCGAAACCGCCCGCATGATTCGCCACGCCGTCGAGACGATGACCGTTCGAACCCGCGACCGGGGGTTCTACGAGATCACCAGGGAAGTCCAGTTGCGTGTCCGGCAGGCCGGGGTGCAGACGGGGCTGTGCACGCTGCACCTGCAGCACACATCGGCGTCGCTCCTCATCCAGGAGAACGCCGACCCCGATGTACGGCGGGATTTCGAGCGGTTCTTCGCGCGCCTGGTGCCCGACGGCGACCCGCTGTTCGTGCACACGATGGAGGGCGACGACGACATGCCGGCGCATGTCCGGACGGCGCTGACGACCGTCAACCTGAGCATCCCGATTGCCGAGGGGAGGCTGTGCCTCGGCACCTGGCAGGGCATCTACCTGTGGGAGCACCGCACCTCGCCGCACACGCGGACGGTCGTCGTCCACCTGATCGGCGAGGGAGACGGCAAGTCGCGCGGCGAGTTACCGTGACTGGCGATGACCTACGTGCTGCTCGCTGCGCTGGTTGCAGCAGTCGCGGCCTGGCTGCTCTGGCGAACGGCGCTGAACGGACTGCGCCGCTTCGTGAGGAACCTGTGGCCGCATTAGTCGGTCACCACGTTCCTGTCGGGTGATCGGCCCGGGAGTCGGGGAATTCCGGGGGAGCCGGCGGCGCGACGTGGCGCTCATCGAGGGCCACGTCACGCTGCGCGGCATCATCGCTTACGAAAGTGTCCACCCCTCGCGGTACTGGATCTTCAGCAGCGCGTTCGCGTCTTCGTTGTTGGTGAATCGCAGGTTCTTGCTGTCCCACTCGAGCCGCTGGTCCTTCATGCGGATGGCCAGCACGCCGAGCAGCACCATCTCCGTGAGCGCGCCGCCGTACTCGAACGGCGAGCTGGGCGGAACGCCGTTCGGCCCCTCCTTGATGGCGCGGATCCAGTCTGCTTCGTGGGTGCCCACCACGCGGCGCAGCGTCTGCGGCGGCCGCGTGTAGGCCTGCATCCGCGTCTCGGGGATCAGGCGCACGCCGTCGGCGCCGTGCGACCCGTGGAGGATGGTCCCCTTGTCGCCGATCAGCAGCGCACCGCTGCCGGGCAGCTTGCGCCCCGGCTCCATCTCGGGCGGCCGCGGCGGCAACAGGCGACCGTCCGTCCAGGTGAGCTTGACCGGGGGCCGGCTGCCTCGGGCCGGGAACGTGTAGCGGACGATGCACGCGCGCGGGTAGGTCTCGGAGGCCACGGCCGGTTCGAAGTGCGTGGACGTCGCCTCCACCGTCGTCGGCGCTCCGAGCTCGAGCGCCCAGAACGCGGGATCGAGGATGTGGCAGCCCATGTCGCCGAGCGCGCCGGTCCCGAAGTCCTGCCACGCGCGCCACTTCATCGGGTGATAGGCCGGATGGTACGGCCGGAACGCCACCGGCCCGAGCCACCGCTCCCAGTCGAGCGACTTCGGCACCGGCGGTGTGTCGCTCGGCCTGGCCCGGACCTCGAAGTCGGACCATGGGTCGCCGCCCACCGGCCGGTCCGTCCAGGCGTGGACCTCGGTCACGTTGCCGATCGCCCCGTCGTCGAGCCATTCCTTGAGCAGGCGCATCGACTGGTAGGACTGGCCCTGGTTGCCCATCTGCGTGACGACCTTGGATTGGCGGGCCGCCTCGGTGATCGTGCGCGCCTCGTGCACGGTGTGCGTCAGCGGCTTCTGGCAGTACACGTGCTTCCCCGCCCGCATCACGGCCATCGTGATCGCGGCGTGCGTGTGGTCCGGCGTCGCGATGATCACGCCGTCGATGCCCTTCTCCTTCTCGAGCATCTCGCGGTAGTCGAGGTAGACCTTGGCCTTGGGATAGAGCGCGATGGTCTTTGCCGCGTAGTCGCTGTCCACGTCGCAGAGCGCGACGATGTTCTCGCCGGCGCAGGCCTTGAGATTGGAGGCGCCCATGCCGCCGATGCCGATGGCGGCGAGATTCAGCTTGTTGCTGGGCGCATCCTGCCCCAGCACGCGGCTGGGCACGATGGCGGCCGAGAGCGCCGCCATCGCGGCCGTCGACGTGAATTGCCTGCGCGAAACCGTTTGGGTCGAGTCGTCGCTCATTCGAGAGTCCTCCGTGGCCACCGGGCCGCCACCTGGGGCCGCAGCCGATTGGGTCAGACTATGTCCACAACACCGGCTGCCGCACGAAAAAGTTGCGGTTCGCGAATTGACAGGGCCGGACGCGCGCCGCAGAATCGCCCGATGATGGGCGGGCGCGTGGTCGGCGCCGCGATGTCGGCCGCGGCGCTCTCGGTCGTCGTCCTCTCCGGACAGGTCGCGCCCGTCCGCCAGGCGCCCGTCGACTTCACCACCGAGATCCGGCCGCTGCTATCCGATCGCTGCTTCCGGTGTCACGGGCCGGACGCCGGCAAACGCAAAGCCAAGCTGCGTCTGGACCTGGCGGCCGGCGCGCTCAAGACGCTCGACGACGGGTGGGCGGTCGTCGCGCCGGGGCGTCCGGATCGCAGCGAACTGATCCGGCGGGTCTTCCTCGATGCCGACGACGAAGACCACATGCCGCCGGCCGAGTCGCACCTGACGCTGACCGGCGCCGAAAAGGCGCTGCTCCGGCGTTGGGTCGAGGAAGGCGCGGACTACCGGCCGCACTGGTCGTTCCAGTCGATCCGCTCCGCGCCGGCGCCGCCGCTCCCGGCGAACGCGGCGAACCCCAGCCCGATCGACGCCTTCATCGCGCGCCGGCTCGCCGACGCAGGCCTGCGCCCTGCCGCCGAGGCGTCGCGCGAGACCGTCATCCGCCGGGCCGCGCTGACCCTGACGGGCCTGCCGCCGACCGTGGCCGAGATCGACGCCTTCCTCGGCGACGCCTCGCCCAAGGCCTTCGAGCGGGTGGTCGATCGCTACCTCGCGTCGCCGGCCTACGGCGAGCGCATGGCCCTGGACTGGCTCGACCTGGCGCGCTACGCCGACACCTACGGCTACCAGGCGGACGTCGACCGCGACATGTCGCCGTACCGGGACTGGGTGATCCGGGCCTTCAACGACAACCTGCCCTTCGACCAGTTCCTGACCTGGCAGCTCGCGGGCGATCTGCTGCCGAACGCCACCCGCGATCAGCGGATCGCCACGGCCTTCAACCGGCTGCACCGGCAGACCAACGAAGGCGGCAGCGTCGAGGAGGAGTTCCGCACCGAATACGCGGCCGACCGGGTCAACACGTTCGGCACGGCCATGCTGGGCCTGACGCTCGAGTGCGCCAGGTGCCACGACCACAAGTTCGATCCGATCACGCAGCGCGACTACTTCGCGCTGTTCGCGTTCTTCAACAACATCGACGAGTCCGGGCTCTATTCGCACTTCACGAACGCAACGCCGACGCCGGCCCTGCTGCTCTGGCCGTCGGACCGCGCCGCCACGCGCGACCAGGTGGCGGCACGCATCGCCGACACGGAACGGCACCTGAAGGCGCGTGCCCGCGAGGCCCGCGGCCCGTTCGACACCTGGATCGGGCACGCACCGCCGCTGCGACCGCCGGCGCCGGTCGCCCATCTGGCGTTCGACACGGTCGATGGCGAGACGACGCCCGATCCCGTGGCCGGCACGCCGGCGCGGCTGCAGGACGGCCCACGACTGGTCGGAGCGCCGGCGAGCACGGGCGGCGCGCTGCAGTTCAGCGGCGACAACAGCGTCGTGCACCCGGGCGCCCGGACGTTCGTCCGCACCGATCCATTCTCGGTGGACATCCGGCTGATGCCCACCGAGTCGCAGCCGCGCGCGGTCGTCCTGCACCAGTCGCGCGCCTGGACCGACGCCGGCAGCCGCGGCTACGAGCTGACGCTCGACCAGGGCCGGCCGTTCTTCGGGCTGATCCACTTCTGGCCCGGTAATGCGATCGCGGTCCGCGCCAGAGAGGCGCTGCCGCTGCGCGTCTGGTCCAGGCTGACCGTGACCTACGACGGCTCGAGCCGCGCCGCGGGCATCCGGCTGTATCTCGACGGCGTCCCGCTCGCCACCGAGGTGATCCGCGATCGCCTGGTCAAGGACATCACCTATCGGCCCGAGGCCGGCGATCAATCCGCGGACGCCCATCCATTGACGCTGGGGGCGCGGTTCCGCGACAGCGGCTTCAAGAACGGGCTGATCGACGACCTGCAGCTGTTCGACGTCGAGCTCACTGCCGTGGAAGTCGCCGGGCGGCAGCCAGGCCGCGACGCCGACGGGCTCGCCCATTTCCTGGCCCGCGAGCATCGGCCGTATCGCGACGGCGTGACCACCCTTCGGCGTCTGCGTGAACGGGCCAATGCGCTCGTGGCGGACGTACCCGAGATCATGGTGATGGAGGAGATGCAGCCGGCGCGCCAGACGCATCTCCTCAGGCGCGGCGCCTACGACGCGCCCGGCGAGCCGGTCGAGCGCGATACGCCGGCGAGCCTGCCGCCCTTCCCCGCCGATCAGCCGCGCAACCGTCTGGGTCTCGCCCGCTGGCTCACGTCGCCGCGGCATCCGCTGGCCGCGCGCGTCGTCGTCAACCGCGCCTGGCGCATGCACTTCGGGCGCGGCCTCGTCGCGACACCCGAGGACTTCGGCAGCCAGGGCCGGCTGCCGACGCATCCGGAGCTGCTCGACTGGCTGGCGGATCGCTTGATCACGGAGGGCTGGAACCTGAAGGCGCTGCACCGCCGCATCGTCCTGTCGGCGGCGTTCCGCCAGTCGTCCGTCGCGACCGGCGAGGCCGTGGCGCGCGATCCCGACAACCAGCTCCTCTCCCGCTGGCCGAAGGGACGTCTCCTGGCGGAGCAGGTCCGCGACAGCGCGCTCGCCGCCAGCGGGTTGTTGAATCAGACCATCGGCGGCCCCAGCGTCAAGCCGTATCAGCCCGCCGGGCTGTGGGAGCAGTCGGGCACCGGCAAGACCTACACGCAGGACACCGGGTCGAAGCTGTATCGTCGCAGCCTCTATACCTTCTGGCGGCGGACCGCGCCGCCCCCGTCGATGACGGCGTTCGACGCCGTGACGCGCGAGGTCTGCGTGGCCCGTCGCGAAGCCACCGTCACGCCGCTGCAGTCGCTGGTGCTCCTGAACGATCCGCAGTTCATCGAAGCGTCGCGCCGGCTCGCCGAGCGCGTCCTCGAGCGGCATCCGCGCCATGTCCGCGACCGGCATCGCGAGGTGTATCGCACGCTGATCGGCCGGCTGCCCGACGAGATCGAGGCCGGCATTCTGGCGCGGATGTTCGACGAACAGCGCGCGTGGTTCGCGCAGCACCCAGCCGACGCGGTGAAGTACGTCCACGTCGGCGAGTCGGCTCCGAACCCGTCGCTGGCGCCGGTTGACGTGGCGGCGACCACCGCGGTCGTCAACGCGATCGTCAACTTCGACGAGTTCGTGGTGCTGCGATGAGCGAGCACCTGCGCGCGAGGTCAGGTGGAGCGACGGACGGGTGCTGCACCGGAGCGGCGCCGGCGACAGGCCTGTCGCGGCGGATGCTGCTCAACCGGGTAGGCCTCGGCCTGGGAGGCCTGGCGCTCGCGGATCTCCTCAAGCCGGCACCGGCCGTGGCCGGTATCCAGGATCGCGGCGTGCTCGGCAGCACGCGGCACGTGCCCGCCCGGGCGAAGCGCGTGATCTACCTGTTCATGGCCGGCGGGCCGTCGCAGATGGACACGTTCGACTACAAGCCCGAGCTCACGCGTCGCAACGGCGAGCAGCTGCCCGACTCGGTGCGACAAGGACAGCGACTGACGGGCATGTCCGGCAATCAGTCGTCGCTGCCCCTGGCCGGCTCGCAGTTCGACTTCGGGCGACACGGCACCAGCGGCGCGTGGCTGTCGCGTCTCCTGCCGCACACCGCCCGCGTCGTGGACGACCTGTGCATCGTCCGGTCGATGGTCACCGACGCGATCAATCACGACCCCGCGATCACGTTCTTCCAGACCGGATCGCAGATCGCCGGCCGGCCGAGCCTCGGGTCGTGGGTCCACTACGGCCTGGGGAGCGAGACCGCGGACCTGCCGGCCTTCGTCGTCCTGATCACGCCGGGCAAAGTGGACCAGCCGCTGTATTCGCGCTTGTGGGGCAGCGGGTTCCTTCCCGCCCGGCACCAGGGCGTGCAGTTCCGCAGCGGCGGCGATGCCGTGCTCTACCTCGCCAACCCCGATGGCGTGGCCCGCGAGAGCCGGCGCGCGATCCTCGATCGGCTGAACGATTTGCACACGCACGCCGCGGCGCGGTCGAGCGATGCCGAGGTCGAGGCGCGCATCGCGCAGTACGAAATGGCCTACCGCATGCAGGCCAGCGTGCCCGGCGTGATGAACGTCGCGGACGAATCGGAGGAGACGCTGTCGCTCTACGGCCCGGACGCGCGGACGCCGGGCACGTTCGCCGCCAACTGCCTGCTGGCGCGCCGGCTCGCCGAGCGCGGCGTCACGTTCATCCAGCTGTATCACCAGGGCTGGGATCAGCACGACAACCTGCCGAAGAAACTCGAGCAGCAGTGCCGCGAAACGGATCAGGCCAGCGCCGCCCTCGTCACCGACCTGAAGCGCCGGGGCATGCTCGACGACACACTCGTCGTCTGGGGCGGCGAGTTCGGACGCACCAGCTATTCCCAAGGCACGCTGACGGCGACCAACTACGGGCGCGACCACCATCCGCGCTGCTTCACCGTGTGGATGGCCGGCGGCGGCGTCAAGGCGGGCCTCACCTACGGCGCGACCGACGACTTCAGCTACAACGTCACCGAGAACCCCGTGCACGTCCACGACTTCCAGGCCACTCTGCTGCACCTGCTCGGCATCGATCACGAGCGCCTCACCTATTTTCATCAGGGCCGGCGGTTCCGGTTGACCGACGTACACGGCAAGGTCGTGCAGGCCCTCCTGGCATGACCGGCGCCTGGGGCCACCGAACCGTGCGGACACGCATCTTCCTCATCGCCGCGATCGCGTCGGTCGGCCTGGCCGCCCAAGATCGGCCCGATCCGCGGGAGATTCCGGTGCCGCCCATCGCGACCCGGCTGGGAACGCTGCCCGGCGTGAACGATCTGCCGGCGCACCCGGCGATGCCCGATGTCCTGGTCATGAACGACGGCACGCGCGTCACGACGACGCGCCAGTGGCACGCGCGCCGCCTGGAAATGCGGCGCCTCCTCTCGTACTACGCCGTCGGGCTGATGCCGCCGCCGCCAGGGAACGTGAAGGGGCGCGAGATTCGATCCGAGCTGGTGCTCGACGGCACGGTCAGGTACCGGCTCGTGCGCCTGACGTTCGGTCCCAAGGCTCGACTCAGCTTGGACATTGGCCTGTTCACGCCCGTGGAGGGTGGCCCGTTCCCCGCCGTGATCCTCCAGGGCGGGACGCCGCCTGGCGGAACGGTGCTGCCGCGGCTCCCGCAGGGTCCGAATCAGGGACGCGGCGAAAACGTTCTTCTGCTCGTGGGCCCCGTGCCTCCCGCGGCGGGCGGCCCCTCGACGCCTGCGGCGCCGGCCGGCGGAGGCCGCGGATCGGCCGCGCCGCCAACGGCCGCGTCGATCGCCGCCGAGCGCGCGGCGGTGTTCACGCGCGGCTACGCGCTCGTCCTGTTCAATCCCAACGATTGCGCCGAGGATACGACGCTCCGGAACATGGACGGCAGCTGGGCGTTCCGCAACACGCGCTTCTTCCCCGCCTACCCCGGCTACGACTGGGGGATTCTGGCAGGCTGGGCCTGGGGCGCCTCGCGTGTCGCCGACTACCTCGAACACGACCCGTCCATCGACGCGCGCGCGCTCATCATCACGGGGGCCTCGCGCAACGGGAAAGCGGCGATGGTGGCGGCGGCGTTCGATGATCGCCTGATGGGCGCGCCGGTCGTGACGGGAGGAGGCGGCGTCGGCGCTTACCGTTTCGCCGGACCACGCGGCAGCGAGACGCTCGACATCATGCAGACGAAATACCCGAACTGGTTTTCACCGAACCTGCATCAGTTCCGGGGCCAGCGAGAGAAGCTGCCCTTCGATCAGCACTGGTTCCTGGCCCTCGCGGCGCCACGGCCATTCATCGCCCTCGAAGGCGATGCCGACAGGATCTCCCTGCCTGAAGCCGTGCGGCAGTCGATGCTCGGCGCCCGGCCTGCCTATGCGCTCTTCGGCGCGGAGGATCGCCTGGGTGTGAACTTCGCCCGCCACGGTCACGCCTTCACGCCGGACGATTGGACCGCGATGCTGGATTTCTTCGACAAGCATCTGCGTGGAAAGCCCACCGATCGCACGTTCGATCGATTCCCCACCGAGCAGGAACTCGATGCCGCCCTTTCGCAACCCCGCGGAGAGCCGTAACGCCAGGGACCGATTGCACCACCGGCCCTGTGGTAGAAACACCGCATGCGCCGGTGGCCTCCGTGGGCGATCGCCTTTCTCCTGCTCCAGATCGTGGTCCCGTCGTGGCAGCTCACGCAGCCGCGGCCCGCTCGATTCGGCTGGCAGATGTACGCGGCTGGCGCCCGGGCGTCGGAGTTCGCGGTGGTCGGCCGCGACGGCAAAGTGACGACGGTCGCACTCGAGGAGTACATCGTCCGCAGGCGCGACGATCTCGATCTGCTTCGCTATCTGCCGCCCGCCATCTGCGCGCGGACCGGCGCGGCGGCGGTACGCTATCGCGCCGCCACCAGTCTTGCGTCAGTCGAGATCCCGTGTCGCCGCTGACGATGGCTCGCGTCGGAATCGGCCTGGCAGCGACCGTGAAGGCGCTGGAACTCTGGCCGGTCCTGGTCCGGCTCGCTGGGGATTCGCACGTCGTCCAGATGCCGCTCGCGCCGTGGCCGCGGCCATCGGCGGCAGCGGCGCCCTGGGTGGCTGCCGCGTGGGCAGGCCTGGGCCTGACCGTTGCCGCCGGCAAGGCCGTGCCAATCACCGCCACGCTGCTGGCCGCGCTCGTCGGCTACGTGCTGACGCTGGATCAGCAGACCTACTCCAACCACCTGTACCTGCTGTCGCTGCTCTCCATGCTGCTCGCGCTCGCGCATACCGAACGCCACCGCGCGCCGGCGCTGACCCTGCTGCGCTGGCAGCTGGTGGTGGTTTATGCCTTCGCCGCCGCCTCGAAGATCAACGCGGACTTCCTGTCCGGACGCGTGATCGCCGAGAACCTGCCGCCCGCCTTGAGCGCGCTCGCGGCGGGTCCAGTCCCGGCGGCGTCGGCCGTGGCCGCCATTGTGGCCGAGGCCTTCGTCGCCTGGAGCCTCCTGCGTCCCAGGTGGCGTGTGGCTGGCGTCATCGCCGGTGTCGGCCTCCACGTCGTGTTCGTCCTCGCCGTCACCCAGACGATCGCCATGATCGCGTTCGCCGTGATCTGCCTGTCCATCTACCCGCTCTATTTCGCCTCAACGCCGGCTGAGGCGCGGGCGTAGGTGCTACGAGTCCCCCGACTTCGAAGAGAGATTCCATGACCCGCACCCGTCGTCGCCGCTTCCTCGAACAGGTCGCCGCCGGCGCCGCGCTGTCCGCGGCCGCCCCCGCACTCGCGACCGCCGGTTCCCTCGCCCAAGGCTCGGCCCGACAGCCCGGCGCCGGGCCGTATGACTACCTGGGACGGTCGCCCGGCTACAAGGACTGGGCGGTCGTGCCGCGCGGCCTGACGGTGAAGTCGGTCGAGACCTTCCAGCGCGAGTCGCTGGCGCTGGTGCGCATCACGGCGAGCGACGGCAAGGTCGGCTGGGGCCAGATCGCGCCCTACGAGGCCGACATCTCGGCGATGGTGCTGCACCGGCTGATCGCGCGGCGGGTCGTCGGCAAGGACATCGCCGACATCGACGCCATCAACGACGACATCATCGACGCGCAGTTGAAGTTCCCGTGGTCGTTCCTGTGCCGGGCGCTGGCGGGCGTCGATACGGCGCTGTGGGATCTCTACGGGCAGATCACGGGCAAGCCGGTCGCGGTCCTGCTGGGCGGCAAGGTGGGCCCGCTGCCCGCCTACGGATCGAGCATGCGCCGCGACATCAGCCCGGCCGACGAGGCGACGCGGCTCGCGAAGCTGCGCGACACGTTCGGGTGCAAGGCGTTCAAGATCCGGCTCGGCACGCCAGGCGGCCGCAACAAGGACGCCGCGCCCGGGCGGAGCGAAGCGATCATCCCGGCGGTGCGCAAAGCCGTCGGGCCGGACATCGAGCTGCACGCCGACGCCAACAGCTGCTACACGCCCGACGTCGCGATCGCGATGGGACGCCGTCTCGAGGACGCCCGCTACGCCGCCTACGAGGAGCCGTGCCCGTACTGGGAGCTCGAGTGGACGCGCGAGGTCACGCAGGCCCTGAAGATCGACGTCCAGGGCGGCGAGCAGGACAACGACCTGGCCCAGTGCCGCCGCATGATCGCGATGCGCGCGGTGGACATCGTCCAGCCCGACATCTGCTACGTCGGCGGCCTGACCAGAGCGTGGCGCGTCGCCAAGATGGCCGAAGCCGCTGGCCTCGTGACCAAGCCGCACGCAGCCAACGTCTCGCTCGTCACCGTGTTCACGATGCACCTGCTGGCGGCGCTGCCCAAGGCCGGCGAGGTCGAGTTCTCGATCGAGGAGGACGCGGCGATCACCCGGCAGGCGCGGGCGATGTTCGATCCGATGCTCGAGATGAAGGACGGTCGCGCCGTGATGCCGGAGGGCCCGGGGTGGGGCGTGCGCATCAAGCCCGACTGGCTGGCCGGCGCCAACCGGCAGATCACGCCGGCGTGAATCGCGCCTTGCGTTCCTTACGGCTGAGGTTTAGGGTATCGGACAAAGGACGGACACCATGGTCAGCTTCACGCTCAACGGGTCGAATCGGACGTTCGACGGCGACCCCGACATGCCTTTGCTCTGGTATCTGCGGGACGACGTCGGCCTGACCGGCACGAAGTACGGCTGCGGCGGCGGCTTCTGCGGCGCCTGCACCGTGCACCTGGACGGGCAGGCCGTCCGCTCGTGCCAGATGCCGATGAGCGGGCTCGCCGGGCGCAAGGTGATCACGATCGAGGGCCTCGGCGCCGGCCAGAGCCATCCGGTGCAGCGCGCGTGGATCGCGGCCAACGTCGCGCAGTGCGGCTACTGCCAGACCGGCCAGATCATGCAGGCGGCTGCGCTCCTCGCCGAGAAGCCGAAACCGACCGACGCCCAGATCGACGAGGCGATGGCCGGCAACGTCTGCCGGTGCGGCACGTATCAGCGCATTCGCGCGGCCATCAAGAGCGCGGCGGAGGGACGGGCATGAACGCCTTCGCGCCGCTCCCGACCGTCGTCACCAGCAACGTCAGCCGCCGGCGCTTCCTCGGCGGCGTGTTCTCGGCGGGCGCGTTCGTCGTCGCCGCCCGCTTCGTGCCGGAGTCGCTGCTCGCCCAAGGAGCAGGTGCTGGCGCGACGGGCTTCCGCAACGCCGCGGACAATGCCGCGCTCAATCCGAGCGTCTATCTCGGCATCGATCCCGACGGCACGGTGCACATCGTCACGCACCGCTCCGAGATGGGGACCGGCATCCGCACGTCCCTGCCGATGATCGCCGCCGACGAGCTCGACGCCGACTGGGCACGGGTCAAGATCGTGCAGGGCATCGGCGACGCACGCTACGGCGACCAGAACACCGACGGGTCCAAGTCGATCCGGGACTTCTTCGACGCCTTCCGCCAGGCCGGGGCTTCGGCGCGCGCGATGCTGATCCAGGCCGCGGCGGCGCAGTGGCAGGTGCCGGCCGCCGAGTGTGAGACCGGCCTGCACGAGGTCGTCCACAAGGCGAGCGGCCGCCGCGCGCCGTACGGCTCGCTCGTGCCGGCGGCGGCGAAGCTGCCGGTGCCGAAGGCCGAGACGCTGACGCTGAAGCCGCGCAGCGCCTGGCGCTACATCGGCAAGGACCGCGCGATCTACGACCTCGCGGACATCGTGAACGGCACGGCCGTCTTCGGCATGGACGCCAAAGTCGACGGGATGGTCTATGCGTCGATCGAGCGGCCGCCGGTCCTCGGCGCGACGTTGAAGTCGGTCGACGACAAGGCCGCGCTGGCGGTGAAAGGCGTGCGTCAGGTGGTGACGCTCGATCCGTGGAAGCCCCCGATCGGATTCCAGCCGCTCGGCGGCGTGGCCGTGATCGCCGACAGCACCTGGGCGGCGATGCAGGGCCGCAAGCAGCTGAAGGTCGAATGGGACCTCGGGCAGCACGCCGCCTACGACTCGGCACGCTACAAGGACACGCTGCTCGCCGCGGTCCAGCAGCCCGGCAAGGTCGCCCGCAGCCGCGGCGACGTCGATGCGGTCTTCGCCAAGGGCGGCAAGGTCGTCGAAGCCAGCTACTACGTCCCGCACCACGCCCACGCGACGATGGAGCCGCCGGTGGCGGTCGCCGACTTCCGCGACGGCACGCTCACGGCGTGGGCGCCGGTGCAGAACCCGCAGGCGGCCCAGGACACGGTCGCCACCGCGCTCGGCATCGACAAGAGCAAGGTGATCTGCCACGTGACGCTGCTCGGCGGCGGCTTCGGCCGCAAGTCGAAGCCGGACTTCGTGGCGGAAGCGGCGCTGCTCTCGAAGAAGGTGGCGCGGCCGGTCAAGGTCGTGTGGACGCGCGAGGACGACCTGCAGTTCGACTACTACCACGCCGTCGCCGCCGTGTACCACAAGGCCACCGTCGATCAGCGCGGCAAGCCCACGGCGTGGCTCGCCCGATCGTCGTTCCCGCCGATCGCCTCGACGTTCACGGCGGGCGAACGCTACGGGATGGACATCGAGCTGGGCATGGGGCTGACCGACCTGCCGTTCGACGTGCCGGCCTACCGCGCCGAGAACTGCCCGGCCGACGCGCACGTCCGTATCGGGTGGTTCCGGGCGGTCGCCAACATCTATCAGGTGTTCGCGGCCTCGAGCTTCGTCGACGAGCTGGCGCACGCCGCCGGGCGCGATCCCCTCGAGTACCAGCTCGATCTGCTCGGGCCGGGTGCCGTCCTCGACTTCGCGGCAGACGGCGTCAAGGACTACTGGAACTACGGCGTGCCGGCCGCCAAGTATCCATTCGACACGCGGCGGCTTCGCCGTGTGCTCGAAGTGGCGGCGGAGCGGTCCGGCTGGAGCAAGCGTCCGCGCACGAAGGGACGCGGGATGGGCATCGTCGCCGCGCGCAGCTTCACCAGCTACATCGCGTCGGTCGTCGAAGTCGAGGTGGACGGCCAGGGACGCGTCCGCATCCCGCGCGTCACCCAGGTCATCGACGCGGGAACGGTGATCAACCCCGATCGCGTGCGATCGCAGCTGGAGGGCGCCGCCGTGATGGGCATCGGTCTCGCCATGACCGGCGAGATCTCGGCCGCCGGCGGCCGGATCGTCCAGACCAACTTCCACACGTTCCAGGTCCCCCGCATCAACGACGCCCCGCGCCAGGTGGACGTGCACATCGTCGCGAGCGACGCGCCGCCGGGCGGCGTCGGCGAGCCCGGGCTGCCGCCGGTCGTGCCGGCGCTGGCGAACGCCATCTTCGCGGCGACGGGCAAGCGCGTGCGGGAGCTGCCGATCTCGAAGACCAAGCTGACATAGCGCTGGCTCAGGGAGCCGGCCTTCAGAATCGGCCACGACTCCGGAGTTGAATTCGACTCCGGAGTCGTTTCCCCCACCGACAGCACCACTGATCTCACCCCGCGGTTACCCGCCGTTCGGGGTCGCTTTCCTCTCCAGTTAACCGGATTGCCTGGGTAGCGTCGCACGCGATCGCGGCGCCGGGCATCGAACACCAGAACAACGCAGCACGAGCGCGGGCGGCCGGAGGTGCGCCGCCTGGCCCGTGGCCTGCCCAACACGCCCCCACGAGGTGCCGATATGCGCCCAACCACCATCGTCAAGCCCACCGTGCCCATGCTGTGCCTGCACGTCGAAACGTCCATCGAGCTCGGCGATCAGATGAAGTCGAAGCTCGATCGCGCCGCTTTTCAGGCACGCGGCTTCACCAGCCCGAAGGTCCGACACCTGCTGAACAACCTGGGCAGCCTCGACGGCCTCGACTACCTCGAGGTCGGCGTCCATCGCGGTGCGACGTTCGTCGCCACCAACTACAGGAACACGCTGGCCTCGGCGACGGCGGTCGACAACTGGTCCGAGTTCGCCGACGACGGGAAGGTCAAGGGCGAGTTCCTGCAGCACTGCTCGACGCTGCTGGCGCCCGGCTCCTACCGCTTCCTCGAGCAGGACTGCTTCACCGTGACGCGCGAGCAGATCCGCACGCCGATCAACTTCTACCTGTACGACGGCGAACACAGCTTCGAGGCGCAACGCAAGGCGCTGACGCACTTCTACGCGATGCTCGACGACGCCTTCATCTTCATCGTCGACGACTACGGCTGGGAGGCCGCGAAGAGCGGCACCGAGGAGGCCATCGGCGAGCTCGGGCTCGAACGCGTCTACGAGCGGGAGCTGACCGAGGGCTGGTGGAACGGGCTCTACGTCAGCGTGCTGAAGAAGTGAGCCCGGCGCGTGGCGGGCCGCCATGCGTGAAACAATGGTGCGCATGCCCTTGACGAAAGATCAGCTTGCCGAGCTGAAGCGCCAGTTGGACGCGAGCGAGCTCCTGCACCACCGCATCATGGCCAAGGCGGGCGACGCGGGGTTCGACCTGCTCGAGGCCTGGGAACGCAAGGAGCGGCTGGACGGCGAGATCGGGCGGTTCATCAGAGCCGCCGCGACGGCCTGACCTGATGTCCCGGCCGGGACACTAGCGCATCGCGGCCCATCCGGCCTGGACGATCGCCTGCGCCAGCGCGTCGGCGGTCTTCGCCAGCTGCTGACTGGACGCGTCGCGTCCGGCCGGGCCCGGGGTGGGCTGCGTCGTCATGACGACGTAGACCAGCGGCCCTTTCGCGGTGTCGTACCAGCCGGCGCGCACTTCGCTCAGCGGATCCGAGTCGAGATTGCCGCTCTTCTCGTAGTGCCGGCCGAGCGCCGGATCGTCGCGGCGCCGCAGGGCCTCGTGAATCCCGTCCATCGTCGGCGCGTCGATGCCGGCGAGCCGACGGGCGGCGAGGCGCTGATACAGCGCCGCCAGCGCGATCGCGGGCGCCTCGTTGTCGCCGCGCTCGCGGCGGTTGCGGAGCATGTAGCGGCGCGCCGAAACGGCCGCGAACGCCGCGTCCCGCTTCCGGATCAGCGCGGTCAGCGCCTCCGGGCCGCCGAGCACCGCGGTCGTGACGTTCGCGGCGGCGTTGTAGACGATGTTCGACGCCGGCGCGGTCCCCATCATCACGAGGCCGACCCGGCGGACGGTGGCCCCGTTCAGCTCGCGACGGATCTCGGCCCGCTGCTCCGGCGTGAAGTGCGAGATCGCCGGGTGCGCGTCGTCGGCGAGCACGCCCTCGACGCCCGGCAGCGGCCGATCCAGCGCGCCGGCGAACCGGTCGAACAGCTCCACCAGGTAGAACGTCTTGATCGCGCTCGCGGTCGGGCGCGGAACGCTCGCGTGGCGCTCGAAGACGCCGGCCCCGGCGTCCCCGCCGAGCCATAGGCTGGCTTCGATGCCCTGGCCATGGTCGCGGAGCAGGCCCTCCACCTGCGCGGACAGCTGCGTCGCATCGGGGCGCGGCGCGGCCTGCTGTGCCAAGAGCGACGACCCGGCGAACACGGGGATCGCCACGCCAGCGGATACGTACAGGAAACGACGACGAGACCAGCTCTGGGCGGGAGTGCGCATGCGGTGAGCAGGTTACCGCGAAGCAGCGGACTGACGCCTTGTCCCATCATTGCGTGATGGGAGTTGACAGACGATCGCCGTCCTGCGCGCATAGTCCCATCATTCGCTGATGGGACTCACCAACACGCCGTCCGATCTCCTCCCGGGCACGCTGGAGCTGCTGATCCTGAAGGCCCTGTCGCACGGGCCGAAGCACGGCTACGGCATCGTCGAGCACCTGCGCCTGGCGTCGAAGGACGTCCTGCAGGTCGGCGAGAGCGCGCTCTACCCGGCGCTGCAGCGCCTGCTGGTCAACGCCTGGGCCACCGCCGAGTGGGGCACGTCGGACAACAACCGCCGCGCCCGCTATTACACGCTGACGGCAGCCGGCCGCCGCCAGCTCGCCGCCGAACGGGCCGAGTTCGATCGCATGGTCGGCGGCATCCAGGGCGTGCTGCGCACGACCTGATCGATACGTGAGGCGAGACGCGCCATGACATCGCTGATCCGACGGCTGCGGTACCGCATGACGCAGGCCCGCCACGACGCCGACCTCGTCGAAGAGATCGAGACCCACCGCCAGCTCCGGCAGGCGCAGCTCGAACGCGAGGGCCTCTCCCCCGCCGACGCGGCGCTGGCCAGCCGGCGCGCCCTCGGCAACCTGACGCTCGCCCGGGAGGACGCCAGAGAGGTGTGGACCTTCGCGTGGATCGAGCACGCGTGGCAGGACCTCGTGCTGGCCGTGCGGGGGCTGCGCCACAGCAAGACGTTCACGCTGGTCGCGGTCGGCACGCTCGCGCTCGGCATCGGCGCCAACACGGCGCTGTTCTCGATCTTCAACGGCCTGCTGCTGCGCGAGCTGCCCGTGCGCGAGCCGGGCCGCCTCGTCATCCTCGATCAAGGGCTCGTGGACGTATCCGATCTGGCAGGCCGTCGAGGCGCAGACGACGTCGCTGTTCGAGGGCGCGTTCGCCTATTCCAACATCGAACTGGATCTCGCGGTATCGGGCCAGCGTCAGCCGGTCGACGCCGCCTATGCCAGCGGCGGCCTGTTCGACGTGCTCGGCGTCACGGCGATCCGCGGCCGGCTGCTGCAGCCGTCCGACGACCGCCCCGACGCGAATGCCCGCGTCGCCGTGATCAGCCACCGCTTCTGGCAGCAGCGCTACGCGGGCGCCGACAGCGCGATTGGCGCCACGCTCACGCTCGATCGCCAGCCCTTCACCATCGTCGGCGTGATGCCGCCAGGCTTCGTCGGGTCCGGACGTCGGGCGGGTCGAGGACGTCGATGATCCCCTTCGCCGCCGAGCCCATCCTGCGCGGCGTCGACAGCGGCCTCGAGACGTGCGCACGGCGTGGTGGCTCGAAATCATGGGCCGCCTGAAGCCGGAAGTGACCCTCGAGCAGGCCAACGCCGCGCTCGCGACGCTGCAGCCGGGAATCCGCGACGGCCGCGATGCCGGAGCAGACGAGGAGAGCTTCCTCGAGGATCCGCTGACGCTCGTGTCGGCGGCGACCGGGCGGTCGCCGCTGCGGCGCCGCTTCGAAACGCCGCTTCGGGCGATGCAGGCGACGGTGGCCGCCGTCCTGCTGATTGCCTGCGCCAGCCTGGCCAACCTGATGCTGGCGCGGGCGCTGTGCCGGCGCCGCGAGATCAGCGTCCGGCTGGCCCTTGGCGCCTCGCGATGGCGTGTCACGCGCCTGCTCGCGGTGGAAACGGCGGTCATCGTCGCGACCGGCGCGGGGCTCGGTGTGATCTTCGCGAAATGGAGCAGCGCACTGCTGGTCCAGCAGTTGTCCACGTGGCGCGGGTCGGTGTTCCTCGATCTGTCGCTCGACTGGCGCGTCCTCGGCTTCACCGCCGGACTCGCCGCCGTCACCGCCGTGATCGCGGGGATCGTCCCGGCGCTGTCGGTGACCGGCGTGGCGCCCGGCGACGCGATGAAGGAGTCGTCCCGGACCATCACCGGCGACCGCCGTCTCAGCGTCCGCGGCGCCCTGGTCGTGGCGCAGATTGCGCTGTCGCTCGTCCTCGTCGTCGGCGCCGGCCTGTTCCTGCGCACGTTCGCGGCGCTGAGCGGGACGCGGCTCGGCTTCGCCGCCGGCGGTCTCACGGTCGCGAACGTCGACCTGCCGGCAGCGATCGCCGAACCGGCGGCGCGCCGCGACCTGCTCGAGCGCCTCGACACGGCGATCGCGGCGGCGCCCGGCGTCCGCGCTGCCGGTCTGTCCGTCATCGCGCCGATCACGGGCACGGGCTGGAACGACCAGATCGGCACGGCCGGAGGCGCGCCGACCGCGGAGAGGCGGACTTTCGTCAACGCGGTCACGCCACAGTGGTTCAAGACCATGGGCATCCGGCGGCTCAGCGGGCGCGACTTCGATCGGGACGATCGCATCGGCGCGCCGGATGTCACGATTGTCAACGAGACGTTCGCCCGCCGGTTCCTCTCCGGCCGGCCGCCTCTCGGGCAGCGCATCACGGCTGGCGGTCCTCGGGATCGCAAGGAATACGAGGTCGTCGGCGTGGTCTCGGACGCGGTCTATCGCTCGCTGCGCGAAGGTGTCCTGCCGACGATGTACCTGCCGCTCGCGGCGCAGGAATCGCCCTTCCCGCGGATCACGCTGACCCTTTCGACGTCGGCGGCGGCCCGGTCGACCGTCGATCGGCTGCTGGCCGATACGCTCCGCGGCGTCGATCCCGCCCTGACGTTCTCGATCCGCGACTTCGATCAGTTCATCCGCGGCGGCCTCATACAGGAGCGCCTGGTGGCCATGCTGTCCGGCTTCTTCGGCGGGCTCGCGCTGCTGCTCGCGGCGATCGGCCTCTACGGCGTCGTCGCCCATGCCGTCGACGTGCGGCGCACCGAGATCGGCGTGCGGATCGCCCTCGGCGCCGACCGCCTCGGCATCCTCGTGCTGGTGTTCCGCCGCGTGGCGGTGATGCTGGCGCTTGGCCTCGCGGCCGGCCTGGGCCTGAGCCTGTGGGCCTCGCGCTTCATCGGCGCGCTGCTCTTCCAGCTCGAGCCGCGCGATCGTGACCACGTTCGCCGGAGCACTGGCGGTGCTGATGGCGGCGAGCGCGCTGGCCGCCTGGATCCCGGCGCGGCGGGCGTCCCGCATCGATCCGGCCCAGGTCCTGCGCGAAGGCTGATCGCGGCGGTCAGTCGCGGAGTCGGGAGTCGGCAGGATCGCGAGCCGCCTGATGCCCTCGCGCAGCGTCCGCTCGCCGACGCCCGAGAAGCGCAGCACGTATTCGTGCGGCGGCGCCGGCCCGAGGTAGTAGCGCTCGGTGCTGGTCAGGTGCACGCCTTTCCGGCGCGCCTGCTCGGCGGCACGGCCCGAGGCGAAGCGCACCATCAGGAACATACCGGCGGCGTCGCTCAGCACCTTGACCTCGTCGCCGAGGTGACGCGCCAGCGCCGTCGTCAGCGCCTGACAGCGGCGGCCGTAGAGGCGGCGCATGCGGCGGACGTGGCGCTCGAAGTGGCCCTCGCGCAGGAAGTCGGCGAGCGCGGCCTGCTCGAGGATCGCGGTGCGGCGGTCGGCATGCCACTTGGCGCTGGCGAAGGCGGCGACGAGCGGCGGCGGCACCACCAGGTAGCCGATGCGGAGGCCGGGGAACATCGCGTTCGAGAAGGTGCCGACGTAGATCACCGAGGCCGCGGCGCTGAGGCCCTGCAGCGCCGGCAGCGGCGCGCCGCTGTAGTGGTATTCGCTGTCGTAGTCGTCCTCGATCACCACGGCGCCACGGGCCCGCGCCCATTCGAGCAGCTCGAGCCGCCGCGGCAGCGACATCGACGCGCCGGTCGGGAGCTGGTGCGACGGGGTGACGAAGACCACGCGCGCCGCGTCGGGCAGCTCGGACACCGCGATGCCGTCGCGCTGCACCGGCACGGGGTGCAGGCGCGCCCCGTGCGCCTCGAACAGCTGCCGCGCGCCCGGGTAGCACGGATCCTCGACCGCCGCGACGTCGCCCGGGTCGACGAGCACGCGCGCACACAGATCGAGCGCCTGCTGCGAGCCGTTGACCACGATGACCTGGCCGGCCTCGCACCGGACGGCGCGCGTCCGCCGCAGGTACGACGCGATTTCGCGGCGCAGCGGTTCGTGGCCGGCGCCCCGATCCGCCGACGCCCACGCCGGCGTCGAGAGCGAGCGCACATGGCGCATCACGAGGCGGCGCCAGATGCGGATCGGGAAGGCCTCGACGTCGGGGCTCCATTTCGACAGGTCGAGCACGCCCGGCGGGCCGACGCCGTCACCCGCACTCGGCGCGGCGGCCACACGGGCGCCGTAGCGCGACAGGCGGACCGGCGGCGGCTCGTCGACGGCCGCGGCGGAGCGCTTCCGGGCCAGCGGACGGTCCGGCAGCTCGCGCGACACGAAGCTGCCCGAGCCGCGCTCCGCCTGCAGGTAGCCTTCCGCCGTCAGCTGGTCGTAGGCGGTCGTCACCGTCGACCGCGACACGTGCAGGAGGTCGGCGAGCTCGCGCGTGGACGGGATCCGCTCGCCCGGCCCGAATCGGCCGGACAGGATGCCGTCCCGCCACTGGTCGTAGATCTGCCGGTGCAGCGGGCTCCGGGCGCGGCGGTTCAGGACGATCGGGACCTGCATGGCTCAGCTGCTTGGACGGGCTCCGAGCCCAGCCCCGGGCTCAGGCCAGGGCTAGTGGACTGTACGAAAATACCAGAAGTGGAGCTTGTGCGCAGTCCACCTGACGCCTACCTTACGAGCATGCCGCTGGCGCGACCCGCGCGCGGCCGTCCGGCCGAGGCCCCCCACCTCGTGTGCCGGCCGCAGGTAGGAGCGTCAGAACCATGCAAGTCACTCTCGACCCCGACACGGTGACCAACGTCACCGGCACCGCCTTCGTCGTCGCCGAGTACCGCGCCGAGGAGAACTACGCCGTCACCCCGCTCTACCGCGACGACGTGGTCGGGCTGTTCCTCAGCGCCGCCAGCCGCCGCGCCGCCGCCCAGGCCGCCGCGGGCTTCCCGCTGGTCAAGGAGCTGGTGAAGATCCGCACCTGCTACTTCGACGACATGCTCGAGCGGCAGATCGCCGCCGGCTGCCGCCAGGTCGTGCTGCTCGGCGCCGGCCTCGATACGCGCGCCGTCCGCAAGGCCGCGCCCGGCGTCCGCTTCTTCGAGATCGACGACGCGGCGACGATGAACCTGAAGCGCTACGTCCTCGATCAGCACCGCCTGACCGCCGACGTCGCCTTCATCGACGGCAACTACGTGACCGACGGCATGCTGCCGCTGCTGGTCGCGAGCGGCCTCGACATCGACGTGCCGACGTTCGTGATCTGGGAAGGCAACACGATGTATCTCGACGCCGCCGCCGATCGGGCGATCCTGCGCGAGCTGCGCGCCGGGCTCGCTCACGTCCGGGTGTCGTTCGACTACTTCGTGCCCGCCATCATCACGCGGACGACCGGCGATCCGGCGATGACCCAGCTGGCCGACAACTTCGCGGCGATGAACGCGCCGTGGATCACGGCGTTCGACGACGTGCGCGCGCTCGCCGGCGAGGTCGGGATGCAGGTGCTCGAGGACGTCACGACGGCAGTGCTCAGTCGCATCTACCGGCCGCTGGCCAATGCGCCGGCCTTCGGGCCGTTCTACGCCATCGCGACGCTCGGCTCCCGCTGAGCTGTTCTGCTTGGCGCGTCGGCGTCCCGGTGGTTTAGAGTCCTGAAGGACCTATGCCCGAGACGCCGGCGCCGCCGTGGAAGCTGGCCGAGGACGCCGTCGTGCGCGGCGACGTCGAGGCACTCGCGGCGCTGCTGCGCGAGCATGGCGACGCGCTCCGCCTGGAGCACGAGTCGACGTGGTCCGGCGGGCTCGCGCCGAGCTACGCCGAGGCCGACGCGCATGCCATCATCGCGCGCGAGCACTTCTTCGACACCTGGGACGCCTTTGCGGCGTTCGCCGCGGCGCAGCGCGACCCGCGCTCGGCGATCGCCCGATTCGAAGCCGCGGCCGACGCCATCGTCAGCGGCGATCTCGAGACGCTGACGCGCCTGCTGCGCGAGGATCCGGAACTGGTGCGGGCGCGCTCGACGCGCCGGCATCGCGCCACGCTGTTTCACTACGTCGGCTCGAACGGCATCGAGGGCTTCCGCCAGCGCGCGCCGAAGAACCTCGTGGCCATCGCCGCGGCGCTGCTCGACGCCGGCGCGGACGTGAACGCGACGGCCCGGATGTACGGCGACAGCGACACGACGCTGGATCTCGCGGCCACCAGCATCCACCCGGTGCTGGCGGGCGTCCTCGAGCCGCTGCTCACCTTCCTCTTCGACCGCGGCGCCCGGGTCGGCGACGACAGCGGCGCGGCCTGGTCGGCGCTGATCAACGCCTGCCACGCCAACGCCCGCCCGGCCGCCGCCGAGTTCCTGGCCGCGCGCGCGCCGGCGCTCGACCTGGAAGCCGCGGCCGGGCTGGGCCGCCTCGACCTCGTCGCGGCGTCCTTCGAGCCCGATGGACGCCTGAAGCCGCCGGCGACCGAAAAGCAGCGCAACGACGGCTTCATGTGGGCCTGCGAGTACGGCCGGACCGACGTCGTGTCGCTGCTGCTCGCGAAGGGCATGCCGGTCGGCGCGAAGGGCCGTACGAATGGCCAGACCGGATTGCACTGGGCGGCATGGGAAGGGCACATCGATACGCTGCAGACGCTGTTGGACGCCGGCGCTCCCGTCGATACCCGGGACGACACCTTCGGCGGCACCGCGCTCGGCTGGGCCCTCTACGCGTGGGGTGGGGGCGGGCCGCGCCCGGGAGACGCCCGCTACTACGAGATCGTCAGCCGCCTGATGGCGGCTGGCGCTACCGTGGACCAGGAATGGATCGAGGAACGACACCCCCTGACGACGCTCGGCCAGGCCCTGCGCCAGGATCCGCGGATGCGCGCGGCGTTGTCGCTCGGTCCGGCCTGAGGCGCGTCGGCGCGTCGCGCGTCGGGGCGCTGGCCCTGGCCGCGCTCCTGCTGTCGCCGGCGACCCGCCTCGCCCACGCCGATCCGCTCGACGCGCGGCGCGTCGTCGCCCTGACCAACGAGTCGCGGCGGAAGGCCGGCCTGCCGCCGGTCACCGTGGACGACAGGCTGACGGCCGCCGCCAGGGCCAAGCTGTTCGACATGCTGAAGCGGGACTACTTCGCCCACCGCACGCCGGACGGCCGCCAGCCGTGGGCGTTCATGCAGGCGGCCGGCTACCGCTTCCAGGTCGCGGCCGAGAACCTGGCCAAGGGCTACGACAACGAGCCGGAGCTGCAGCGGGCGTGGATGAAGTCGCGCGGCCATCGCGCCAACATCCTCAACCCGCTGTTCACCGAGATCGGCGTCGCCGATGCCAACGGCATCGTGGTCGTGATGTTCGCACGGCCGGCGCCGCCGAAGCGGTAGCTCGTCTCCTAGCCCTTCACGTGCTTGGCGAAGTGCGCCATCGTCCGCTCCCACGCCAGCTTGGCGTTCTTCTCGTCGTAGCGCGGCGTGGTGTCGTTGTTGAACCCGTGCTGCGTGCCGGGGTAGATGTGCGCCTCGTAAGGGACCTTCGCCTCTTTCAGCGCCGCTTCGTAGGGCGGCCAGGCGGCGTTCACGCGCTCGTCGGTCTCGGCGAACTGCAGCAGCAGCGCCGCCTTGATCTTCGGCACGTCGGCGACCGGCGGGGCGCCGCCGTAGAACGGCACGGCCGGCGGCCAGCTCGGGGACGCGCGTCGCCAGCATGTTGACGATGGCGCCGCCGTAGCAGAAGCCGACCGCGCCGATCTTGCCGGTGGCGTCGGGCCGGGCCCGCAGCCAGCCGGCCGCGGCGACGAAGTCCTCGCGCGTCTTGGGCTGATCGAGCGTCTGGAACAGCGTGCGCGCCTTGTCCTCGTCGCCGGGATATCCGCCGACCGGAAACAGCGCGTCCGGCGCGAACGCCATGTAGCCGTCCAGGCCGATGCGCCGCGCGATGTCCTCGATGTGCGGGTTCAGGCCGCGGTTCTCGTGCACGACCAGGATGGCGGGCAGCTTCTTGCCGGCCGAGTTCGCCGGCCGCACCAGATAACCGCGCGCCGTGCCGCTGCCCTGCGGCGACGGGAATTCGACGAACGACGCGTCGAGCCGCGCGTCGTCCTTCTTCACCTGCTGGGCTTCGGCGAACTTCGGGCTCAGCGCGTCGAGCAGCATCGCCGCCGACATCCCGCCCACCGCATACTTCTTCGCCTTGTCGAGGAAGCCCCGCCGATCGAGCGCGCCATGGACGTAGGCGTCGAACAGCATGAGCACTTCGGGATCGAAATCGGCCGCGGTCAGTCTCTGCGCCATCGCATGTCCTCCTCACGGCCGAGCATATCCGACCCACTCCCGGAACGGACCGCCGATGGTATTGTTCAGCCACATGAGTGACCAGTGGAGCGGCGGCATCAAGACCGCGAAAATGGACGTGGTGTGGGACGTATCGGAGGCCGCCCCTGACGTGTTCGCGGCCGTCTCCAACGATTCGCCGGCGGTCCCGTCGGCCCTCGAGGGGCTCCGCTCCGGCGTCCCGTTCATGGCCTCGGCGGCGCCGGGCGAGCAAGGCGAGCTGTATCGCATCCGCGGCCACAACCGGTCGGTCTGCATCGCCCTCTCCGGCGACAAGTCGACCTCCGACGTCGTCGTCATCAAGGGCTCCGAGCCGCTCCTCCCCGACTTCGAGCGGTACCTCGACTGGATGCAGTTCAAGTCGTTCGGCGCGTGGCCGCGCCCGATGATGGAGCACTTCCCGCTGTTCGAAGGGAAGACGCCCGGCACGGTGGCGCTCGACGAAGCGCGGAAGGAAGCGGAGCTGGCCCTCGACGTCCAGACGGCGCACCTGCGCCACTACGGCGAGCTGATCCGCCTGCCGGTGCCGCTGATGGTGCTGGCCGTGCCCGAGCCGATCCACGATCGGGTGATGGCGCAGCTGCGGCGCCGCATGTCGGCGCCCGCCCTCGAGCGCGTCGAGCCCACGCTGCAGCGCGGCATCGGCATGTTCGTCTACCACTACCCCGGCCCGCCGGTCCGCGTCACCGCGGTCGGCCGGCCGCGCCACATGTGGCCGGGCTCGCCGGACATGGCGTCGCGGAAGAACGTCATGGAGAAGATGATCCCGGGCTGGATCCAGATCGCGGCGCGGCTGCTCTGGCTCGGCTTCCTGCCGTCGACGCCGCTGGCGTGGCGGCTCGGCGCCATCTTCGATCCGAACAACTCGTGCCTCGACGGCGGCGCCTGCGACATCGCCTCGGTCCACCCGATCGCCGACGCCAACCACGACGCCTTCGTCATGCGCTCGCTGGCCGAGATCGTCGGGGCGCTGCGCGTGGTCATCGCCCGCGCCTTCGGCATCCAGCTCCCCGAGCTGGCCCAGAGCTACGAGCAGGACTTCATGATGTTCTCGCTCGGCCAGTGGGTGAAGCGCGAGGTCGAACGGTCGCTGGCCGAGGAAGCCCGCGACACGCTCACCCTGGATCGCCGGATCAGCGAGGTCCTCGGCGGCGACAAGTCGCTGCCCGAGCTGATGACGATGTTCCAGCAGGACCTCGTCCTACCTGACGGTCGACGACTACGCCTAGGGTATTCCCGAGTGACTGACGCGCCTGCTGACGAGCCGTGGCTGGTGTCGCTGGCGGCCGCCGTGTCGGCGGGTGCGACCGTCGACTGCGACACGCTCTACTACCTCTCCGGCTCGTCGCCGCCGGCGCCAACGAGCTGCCGGCGCTGACCGTGCGGGTCGGGTGGGCCGCCGCCGGCCCGACCCGCCAGTCCAGGGACTAACGCGACGCGGACGAGGCGAGCTTCTTCGCTTCGGCAAGCTCGGGACGTGCCGGCGCGTCGGCCTTGGCACACACCTTCAGCAGCGTCTGGGCGTGCTGGCGTGCCTTGTCCGTCTGCCCGGCCAGCGTCGCCGCCCGGATCGCACCCGACAGCGCGCGGAACCGGTTCGGCTCCTTTTTCAGGGTCGCTTCGTACGCCTGCAGCGCCTCGGCCGGCTTGCCCATCTGCAGCAGCATCTCGCCGACCAGCTCACGCGCCGGCGCCAGCGGGCCTGGCGTCACCGCCGCCTTCTCGGTCTTGTCCTCGAAATCGGCCGCCGCCACCATCTCGGCCAGGGCCTCAGCGTTCCGGCCTTCGACGAGCGCCAGCCATGCCGTCGCCGTGCGCCGCTGGATCTCGGCCTGCTCGGCCCAGTAGGTTTCCTTCTTGGCCGTCAGCTCGTCGCGGATCCGCGTCAGCTCGACGACCGCCGCCTTGGTCGTCGCGGCGTCGCTGCTGCGGGCCGCGCCGAGGGCCTTGGCGAACCAGGTCTGCGCCTCGGGGTAGAGGAAGCGGTTCGGCTCCGGCGTGAGCGCCGCCGCCGCCTTCCAGTCGCCGCGCTCGAGTGCGTAGCGGGCCGGCATGGAGGCCAGGGCGAACAAGCCGGCGGAGCCTGGCGCCGCGCCGCCGATGGCCTCCGGGTCGAACCGCGCCTTGATGCCCGGCAGCTCGGCGAGCAGTGCCCGCGCCGTGGCGTCCTGTCCGGTCTGCAGCGCCGCGTAGGCCTGGTAGTCCATCGCGTGCAGCTCCTCGGCGACCGAGCCGAGCGCCTTGGCCGACTTCGCCGACGCCACGTTGGTGTCGATCGACTCCTGCCACGACCCGACGCGCGTGAAGGTGTGCGACGGCATGTGGAGCGCATGCGGCGCCGACGGGGCAATGGTGGCGTAGCGGCGCGCGGCCACCAGGGCGCGATCGGCGAGGGCCGGCACGTCGTAGCTGTGGATGATGTAGTGAGCGAGGCCGGGGTGCTGCGGGTACTTCTCGATCAGCCCTTCGAGGATCCCCGCGGCCTTGAGCAGGTTGGCGTAGGTCTTGTCCGACGGCGTGTGCGAGCCGGCGATCGACAGCGCGTAGAACACCTGCGCTTCGACGTCGGCCGGGCTCGCCGCCGCGACCGCCGCCATCGCGTCGCGGTAGGCGACGATGCGCGTGCGCTGGTCGACCGTGTCGGCCTTGGCGAAGAGCGTGGCGACCGCGTCGAGGTAGGCCTGCTCGCGCGGCGTCGCCGGCTTGAGGGCCTTGGCCCGATCGACGGCGGCCTGGCCCTCCTTCAGCGGCCCCGCGGCGCGCTGCGCGAGGTTGAAGGGGTTGCCCCACCGGCTCATCGCGATGCCCCATTCGGCCATCGCACAGGACGGATCCTTGGCCAAGGCGGCGGTGAACCCCTTGATGGCGTCGCCGAACTCGAACGAGTGCAGCAGCGCGACGGCGCGGTTGAAGTCAGGCTTGGCGGCGGCCGTGCAGGACGTCGCGAAGTCCACCGTGCCGAGCTGCTCGTGGGCGGCGCCCGCCGCGTGCTGATGGGGGGCGGCCTGCTGGTGCTGCCCGGCCGCGGGCAGTGGGGCCAGGACGATCGACGCGATGGCGGCGGATGCAAAGGTGCGCAACATGAAGATGGTCTCCAGGTAAAGCCTATCCACTTTTCGTGTCGGCCGGGCCGGTTCGGGCTCTGCTATTCTCTCGCACATGACCCAGCCTGCCAGCGCCCCGGCCCTGCCCGCCAACGTCCGCGTCTTCGAGATGGCCGCCTCCGCGGTAGCGGCCCGGGCCTTGTGGGGGGCGGCGGAGCTCGGCGTGGCCGACGCTCTGGACAACGATCCGCGGCCGGTGGACGAACTCGCGGTGACTTGCGCTGCCGACCCCGGCGCGCTCTACCGGGTGCTGCGGCTGCTGGCGGCGCATGGTGTCTTCGTCGAGCACGACGGACGGCGCTTCTCCCACTCCGAGATGAGCCGGACGCTGCGGAGCGACCACCCGACGCGCACGCGAGCGGCGGTGCGCATGCTCAGCGGCGACGGCATGTATCGCGCCTTCGGGGCGTTCCGCACCTCGCTCGCCACCGGCAAGCCCTCCTGGGACGCGGCCATGGGTGAGCCGATATTCGACTGGCTGTCGCACGAGCCGGAGGCCGCGTCAATCTTCAACGACGCGATGATCGGCATCCACGGCGGCGAGCCGCCAGCCGTCGCAGCCGCCTACCCGTTCGCCGGCACCGTCATCGATGTCGGCGGCGGATCCGGCAACATGATCGTGAACGTGCTGCGCCAGCACCCGCAGGCGCGCGGCGTGGTCTACGACGTGCCGCACGTGGTGGTCGAGGCACAGCGCCGGCTCGAGGCCGAGGGCCTGTCCGACCGCGCCCGCGTCGAGGGCGGCAGCTTCTTCGACGGCGTCCCGGCCGGCGGCGACCTCTACATCCTGTCGCACATCATCCACGACTGGGACGAGGCCCGCTGCGTCGGCATCCTCAACCACTGCCGCACGTCGAAGGCCGTCGGCGGCAAGGTGCTGATCGTCGAGATGGTGGTGCCGCCGCCGAACGTGCCGCACCCGGCCAAGATGCTCGACATCGTGATGCTCGCGGTCCCGGGCGGCCAGGAGCGGACCGAAGACGAGTACCGCGACCTGCTCGCCAAGGCCGGCCTCCGCCTGACGCGCGTGCTCCCGACCGCCAGCCCGGTCAGCGTGATCGAGGCGGAGTGACGTCAAGGGACACTGGGCCCACCAGGCCCGAAGGCAGCGGCCGGATCAGCTCCATGCCCTGCGCCTGGAAGCGTTCGCCGTAGCGCAGGTTCAACAGCCGGTAGTCCGGCAGCGGCCGCCCGGCCATGTGGTTCATGGCCGTGTTGCCGACCCGAATCGCGACCGTGTTGCGGCCGGCGCGGATCAGGCTGGTCACGTCCAGGCGGAATGGCGGGCACCAGACCGAGCCGGCGCGCTGGCCGTTGATCGTGACGACGGCCGCGTCGCGGATCGGCGCCTCGAGCCACGTCCGCATGCCGGGCCCGCGGTCGTTGCCCTCGATGGGACGCCCCCGGCCGAAGTCGAGCGCCACGCTCGCACCGCGCGGGATGGCCGCGATCTCGACGGTCGTCTCGTACGTGGCGACGCCCGAGAAGAAGCGCGTGTCCTCGTCCGCGTCCCATGACGTCAGCGCGTCGCGCGTGCGCGGGGCGATCCCCGCCTCGGGGAACGTGACGGTCCACGGCCCGCGCAACTCGATCCGCGGCGTGCGCGCCGCCGGCGTCGCGGCCGGAGCGGCCGTCGTCGTGATCTGTGGCGCGGGCCCGCGCGCGACGACCAGCACGATCGATCCATAGGCCTCGAGATCGAGCGGCAGCGTCATCGTCTCGCGATCGGCCGCGACCACGTCCGCGGCCCGCGTCACGCCGGTCAGCGGATCCCACCATTCAGCGCGGCCGATCGCGCGCACGGTCAGGCGCGCGGCGCGCGGCGTGTTCGCGGTGTTGGCGAGGAAATAGACGTCCACATCGCCGGACCGCCGATGATGCTGGCCGACGTCGGGCGATGCCGGCTCCAGCCGCATGTCCGGAACGAGCGCGCGGCGCAGCTCGTCGCCGAGCGAGGCCGCCGGCGTCGGTGTCAGCGGCATGTCGAGGGTGAGCGGCTCGCCGCGCAGTCCCGGGGTGGCCTCGGGCAGGCGATCGGTCGCGATGACGCGGCCGCCGGCGGCCAAGAACGCCCGCAGCCGCGCGACCGTCTCGGCCGGCATCGTGCGCACCGCCGGGAGCACCACCGTGCGGAAGCGCTGCGCGCCGATGACCAGTTCGCCGACGCGCATTCGCGCGTCGACGGCACGATGGCTCTGGACTTCGTCCTCGCCATTCGCGGCGTTCCCCGCGACCGACGCCAGCGCCAGCGCGCCATCGTCGACCACGTCGAAGCCGTAGCCGGCGTCGAGGATCGCGGCCGGCACCGCCGGGCCGATGCGCTCGCGCAGCAGCTCGAGCAGGTGCGCCGTGCCCGGCTTGATGTCGCCGAGCGCGTCGCTCGTCGGCAGGTAGAGCGCGACGTCGTGAACCGGCCGGCCCTGGCGCAGCAGCGCGCTGACCCGCTGCAGGTAGCGCGAGACGTCCGGCATCGCAATCCACCACGGGTTGCGATCGTTGAAGGCGCCGGCCGCATAGAAGCGCCAGTTGAAGCGCCAGCTGTCGCCGTCGACTCCGGCCGGCGTCGACGGCCAGCCGTGGCCGATCAGCTGGTTGACGCCCATGACGAAGTGCCGATCGGCCTCGGCCTTGAGATCGAGCGGCGTCGCCGCGAACGACGGGGAATGCAGCCAGGTCCAGGTCTCGGACGCGGTCACCGTGCGATCGAACAGGTGGTTGGCCGAGGACGCCCAGCGCGCCGGCGTGATCGTCTTCCACTGCGCGCCTTCGCCGTCGGTGAGATCGGCGAGGCGGTTGCTCGACAGCGTGGCCGGCGGGATGCCGTAGCCCTGGATGCGCAGCTTCGATCCACGCGCATGCGTCCATTCGGCGAGCGGCGCCAGGAAGCGCTCCTCGTAGAGTTCGCCGAGCGTGCGGCCCCAGTCCTGGCGCACCGCAATCGCGCGCGCGTCCGAGCCGGAGACGAGGGCGGCGAGATGCGGCCGCAGATCGTAACCGCGCCGCCGCGCGAACTCCGGCAGCAGGTCGGGCGTCCAGTCCGACCCGAACACTTCGAGGCTGTCGCAGAACACCGTCGCCGGCGGCATGCCGCGCAGCGCGTCGAGCAGCGGCGTCCCGACCGCGTCGAGGTGCGCCTGCAGCGCGGCGCGATCGTAGTGATCGAGGACGTAGCCTTCGGCGCCGACGGCGGCGCGCTTGACCATCATGCCGGTGCGGCCGGCGATGAACACCCACACTTCGTTCGGCAGCGCGCCGTCCGGCAGCCACACCCCGTCACCGCGGATGTCGGTCAGCTCGGCGCCGCCGTCCGGCAGCGTGACCGCGATGAGCCGTTCGCCGGTCGTCATCGCCGGCAGCGACACGCGGCGCGTCTTGACGGCGACTTTCTCCCAGCGCAGGCGGCCGGCGGCGTGATCGATCGGGATGTGCGGCCCGCCGTAGGGCCAGCCGCTGCCGAGCGTGAGATCGAAGCGCAGGCCGAGCCGTCGCGCCGTCTCGGCGCTGTGGCGGACGGCGTCGAGGAACGGCGCGGAGACGAACGGATGGTTGACGAGGCCGCGCCCGCGATCGTCGGGGACCAGCGGATAGACCGGCTGCACTTCGACACCGCCGAGGCCGGCGTCGTGCATCGCCTGCAGCTCGCGGTCGAGGCCGTCCGGCGTGACCGCCGGGCCGAACCACCACCACCGCATCATCGGACGCGCGTCCGGCGACGGCTGCTCCCATACGCGCCGGAGATCCGCCAGCGGATCGGTGCGCTGCGCGGCGCGATCGGAACGGCTGCGAGCAGCACCGCGATGAGCCACCACCAGCCACCGCCTGCCCGTCTGCTCTGCCTCACCCTGCCCTCCGCGATCTGCCTCCCGCAGACGCGAGGAAGCGTAACGCCGTGCGCGCACCGCATCCGGTGCCGCATCGACAGGCGCGGGCGGGGGCCCGCGCCGCGACTCACCGTATCAGTCGACGACGTTGACGAACCCGAACATCCAGTCGTTGAGGAAGTGCGTCCGGTTCATGCAGATGACCAGGTAACGCCCGGTCTTCAGGAACCGGTAGGAGATCAGCTGGCCGTTCGACGTCGGACCCGCCGGAATCGTCCCGCCGTTGAGGAACTGGTGCCCGCCCATCGACATCAGGCGGCCCGGCTCGGACCACACGCGATTGTCCGGGTGGGCGTTCGTGACGTTGGCTGCGGCCACGATCACGACGTCGCCCTTGCCGTCCGGGATGACGTGCCTGGCGTCGGCATTGGCCGCCAGCAGGTTGCAGGGATGAAGCGCCGGATCGGTCACCGTGGCCGGATCGGAACCGGCACACAGGAACTGACCGAGATCCTCGCGGTTCGTCGTCTTGCTGACCTGATAGATGGCCAGGCCGTGGCCACCGCCGTGTACCTGGAACGTCACCTGGCCACCCTTGCCGACGCTCACCTCTTCGGGCGTCAGGTGATGCAGCAGGTAGGCACACGGATCGTTGGGACCACCGATGCCAGTGGTTTGGAGGCACGGCGGCGGGCCGAACGGGCCCGTCGGCAGCACGCCGAAGTCGACGGCAGCATCGCCTGGATCCTGCTGCGCCCATCCACTCGCCGGCAGCACGACGACGGCTGCCCACACCACGAGTACGTACGTGAGTCTGGCTTTCATGCCTTCTCCTCCGCAATCACGGTTGATGGGCGTCAGCGTGAGCAGGAGGAGGGCATGGTATGCCGTTACGGATGGTCTGGCTAGTCCCCAGCGTTGACACCAGCCGCGGCCGGGACGACACTGACGGCAGCGCGCTGTGGGGCGCCTCCTGTCCGCGGCAAGGGCTTGCCCACCCACTCCGGTTCGTCGCGACATCGAACCTTCTTCCAGCCTGGAACGAGCGGACATCAGGCCTTTCTGGAAGGAAGGTGTCCGATGAGCCGCGCGCTCACCTCCGCGACCACCCTCGATCAGCTCAAACGCGAAGCGAAGCAGTGGCTGAAGGCCCTGCGCACCGGCGATCCGGAGGCGCGGGCGCGGCTGCTGCGCGCGCACCCGGGCGCGCCGCCCGATGCCGGGCTGCGGCACGTCCAGCATGCGCTGGCCCGCGAGTTCGGCTTCGCGAGCTGGGCGCGGCTCAAGGCGGCCGCGCCCGCCGCGATCGCCGGCGCGTCTGCAGGCCATGCGGCAGGCGACGCGGCTGACGGCGAATCGCCACTCAGCGCCATCCTCCGCGGCGGCGGGCACCGGCGACGTCGTCCGGCTCGACGACGCTGCTCGACGCGCATCCCGACCTCGTCAGCGAACGGGGCACGCTGCCCGGCCACACCGGGCTGCGGACCGCGCTGCACTTCGGCGTCGCCCACGAGCCCGTCGTTCGCCTGCTGCTCGAACGCGGCGCCGATCCCAACGTCCGCGACGAAGGCGACGTCGCGTACCCGCTGCACTTCGCGGCCGAGAACCAGGATCTGCCGGTGATCCGGCTGCTCCTCGACCACGGCGCCGATCCGATCGGCACGGGCGACGGCCACGAGCTCGAGGTGATCGGGCTGGGCCACGTGCTGGGACTACGTGACCGTGCAGCCGGAGGTCCTCGTGTATCTCCTGGCGCACGGCGCCCGCCATCACCTGTTCTCGGCCACCGCCGTCGGCGACGTCGACGCCGTCCGCGCGGCGGCCGCCGCGGATCCGGCGTCGCTCGCCCGCGTGATGGATCGCACGAACCGGCGCCGGACCGCGCTGCACCTGGCCGTGGTCAAGCGGCAGCCGGCCGCGCTGCAGGCGCTGCTGGCGCTGGGCGCCAATCCCGAGGCGCAGGATCAGAGCGGCCTCACCGCGCTCGACCAGGCCGCCCTTGCCGGTGAAGCGGCGCTGGCGGAGATCCTGATCGCTCACGGCGCGGCGCTCGGCCTGCCGGCGGCTGTCGCCCTCGGCCGCTCCGACGATCTGCGTCGGCTGCTCGCCGCCGATCCCGGATGCCTGGCGCCCGGCGCCCGCTGGGGCACGCTGATCGTGCGCGCCGCGGAGCGCGCTCCGGGCCACGTCATCGAGACGCTCGTCGCGCACGGCGCCTCAGTCGACGCGATCGACAATCCGGCGACGGCGATCGACGGCATCGCGCGCTACACCGCGCTCCATGCGGCGGCGTGGCACGGCAACACCAGCGCCGCCGACGCGCTGCTGCGCCTCGGCGCCAACCCCCGCATGCGCGACGGCAAGTACGGCGCGACGGCGCTTGGATGGGCCGACTTCGCTGGGCGAGCGGCCACGCGCGACCGCATCCTCGAGGCCGACGTCGACATCTTCGACGCCATCACCTGCGGCACGCCGGCGCGCGTCATGACCATCCTCGACGCGGATCCGGCGGCGCTGGATCGGCCGCTGGGCGACTACGGCGGCACGCCCGAAGACGCCGCGATCACGCCGCTGGCCTGGGCCATGGAGCGCGACAAGCCGGAGATGGTGACCCTCCTGCAGGCGCGGGGCGCCCGTCCGCGAGATGAGCGATGACTTGCGCTTGGACCTGTCGTGTGGCAACCTGTCGATACTCGACATGTCGATACGCAAAGCTGAAGTCCCTTACGGCACCCTCGACATCCTGATCCTCAAGACCCTCGACACGATGGGTCCGCTGCACGGCTACAGCCTGGCGCGGCGCATCGAGCAGGTGTCCGAGGATCTGCTCCGCCTCAGCCAGGGCTCGGTCTACCCCGCCCTCATCCGGCTGGAGCAGCAGGGCTGGATCCGGACCGAGTGGGGCGTCTCCGACACGAACCGCAAGGTGAAGGTCTACGCACTGACCGAGACCGGGACCGAGCAGCTCCGGATCGCCGTCGCCAACTGGGAACGGGCGACCGCGCTGGTGGCGCGCTTCCTGGAGGCCAAAGCATGAGCCCCCGCCGCGCCGTTCACCGGCTCCTCGCCCTCGGCCGCGCCCGGACGATGGACGCGGAGCTCGACGCCGAGATCGCCGCGCACCTCGAGCTCGCGGAACGCGATCTCGTCGCCGCCGGGCTCTCGCCCGAGGATGCGCGACGGACAGCGCGCCAGCGCTTCGGCGGCGTCGAGCCGATCAAGGAAGCGCACCGCGACAGCCGCAGCGCCCGCTGGCTCGAGGCGTGGTGGCACGACCTCCGGGCCGGCGTCCGCGGCCTCCGGCGCGCGCCCGGCTTCTGCGCCGCCGCAGTGCTGATCCTCGGCCTCAGCATCGGCGCCAACACCACGATGTTCAGCGCGGTGCGCGCGATCCTCCTGCAGCCGCTCGGCTACGCCGATCCCGACGCCCTCGTGGTGGTGCTGCACGAGGGCCGCTTCCCTGTGGCGCCGGCCAACTTCCTCGACTGGCGCGCCCAGACGCGTTCGTTCAGCGCCATGGGCGCGGCCGAGATGTGGTCGCCGAACCTCGGCATGCCGGCAGGATCCGAGCGCGTCTCCGGCCTGCGGCTGACGCCCGACACGCTGCGGATGCTCGGCGTCGCGCCCGCGCTGGGGCGGCTGCTCGCTGGCGACGGAACGGGGGCGGACGCGCGCAGCGCCGTAATCGGCCATGGCCTGTGGCAGCGCCGCTTCGGCGGCGATCCGCGGATCGTCGGCCGCTCGCTGCGCCTCGACGGCGAGCTCTACACGATCGTCGGCGTGATGCCGCCGCGTTTCGTGTTCGCGCCGTTCTGGGCGGTGAACGCCGAACTGTGGGCGCCGCTGCCGCTCGACGCCCGCCGCGACAACCGCGACGGCGAGAGCCTGCGCGTCTTCGCGCGGCTGAAGCCCGGCGTCAGCCCGGCCTCGGCCCAGGCCGACGTGGACGTCGTCACCCGCCGCCTCGAAGCGGCGTATCCCGACACCAACCGCAACGTGCAGGTGGTGCCGCTCAAGGAGCGCGTCGTCGGCCACACGCGGCTCGGCCTGACGGTGCTGCTCGTCGCGGTCGGCTTCGTGCTGCTGATCGCCTGCGCCAACGTCGCGCACATGCTGCTGGCGCGCGCGGCGACGCGGCAGTCGGAGATCGCGGTCCGCCTCGCGCTCGGCGCCACGCGGTTCCAGATCGTCCGTCAGCTGCTGGTCGAAAGCCTGCTGCTCTCGGGCCTCAGCAGCGTCGTCGGCCTGGCCCTGGCGGCGTTCGGCGTGCGCGCCGTCGCGGCGATGGCGCCGCCCGACCTGCCGCGCGCCGCCGACATGGCGGTCGAGGGCTGGACGCTGGCCTTCACGCTCGGCGTCTCGATCGTCACCGGCCTCGTCTTCGGCCTGGTGCCGGCCTGGCAGGCGGCGCGGACGCGCATCGGCGATCGCCTCGCCGCGCGCGGCACGACCGGCCACGGCCGCGAGGCCCTGCTGCGCGACGTGTTCGTGGTCTCCGAGCTGGCGCTGGCGCTCGTCCTGCTGGTCGGCGCCGGGCTCGTGCTGCGCAGCCTCGCGGCAGCGGCGGCGATCGATCCGGGCTTCGACCCGCGGGGCGTGCTGTCGATGTCGGTGTCGGTGAAAGGCTCGGCCGAGGCCGACCCGAGCCGGCGCGCCGCATTCTTCGCCGCCGCGGTCGAGCGGCTGCGCGCCCTGCCCGGCGTCGAGGCGGCCAGCGCCGTCAACCATGCGCCGCTGGTCGGTGACGTCTGGACGCTCGGCTTCGACATCGACGGCCGGCCGCGGACGCAGAAGGACGATCGGCCCGGTGGCATCTACCGCGTCGTCCTGCCCGACTACTTCGCGACGATGCGGTTACCGCTCGTCGGCGGCCGCGACTTCGGCATGGCCGACGATCGGCACGCGCCCGGCGTCGCCATCGTCAGCGAAACCCTGGCCCGCCGCTACTTCCCGGACGGCGACGCGCTCGGACGGCGCGTGACGTTCGATCAGCCCGACGCGACGCCGCGCCGCTGGCTGACGGTCGTCGGGATCGCGCGCGACGCGGTCGCCGGCAAGTGGGAAGACGCGGCCGACGGGACCATCTACCTCCCCTTCCTGCAGACCGCGCGATATCTCGACGGTCCGGAGGGCCATCACGCCTATCTCACGATGGTGCTCCGTACCGCGAGCGATCCGTCGGCCATCGCGGCGCCGGCACGGGCGGCAATCTGGTCGATCGATCGCGGCGTCTCGATCTCGGAAGTGGTGACGATGGAGGACGCGGTCGGCAAGGCGCTTGCCCGGCCGCGGTTCCAGTCGACGCTGCTCGGCGCCTTCGCGGCCCTCGCGCTGGTTCTCGCCGCCGGCGGCATCTACGGCGTCATGAGCTACGCGGTCGCGCGACGGACGCGCGAGATCGGCCTGCGCCTGACGCTCGGGGCGCGGCGGGGTGACGTGCTGCGGCTGATCCTCTCGCAGGCGCTGCGACGGCTGGCGATCGGCGGTGCCCTCGGCCTGGCCGGCGCCTGGCTCTCCACGCGCGCGCTGACGACGATGCTCTACGGCGTCCAGCCGACCGATCCGCTCACCTTCGTGGCGGTACCGGCGATCCTCACGATCACCGCGCTGGCGGCCAGCTACGTGCCGGCCCGTCGCGCGTCGCGCGTCGATCCGATGGTCGCGCTGCGCCTCGACGGTTGAGGCGGTGATGAGCTCATGTACGACTGGTCGCTTCGAAGTCATCGATCGAAGGTAGGCTGATCTCCGCTGATTGGAGGTCATACATGGGCTTGAGAGACACATACGCTTACGCAATCCAGACCGCAAAGGGCAAGTTCCAAGGCAATGCCGAGGAGCACGAGGGCAAGCTGCACTTCAAGGGCACGGTCACGACCGAGAACGAGAAGAACGAGATCTGGAACGCCATCAAGACCATCCCGACCTGGGAGCGCGACATCGTCGCGGACATCAAGGTGACGGGTGGCGCTGGCACGACGCCGGGGACGGCGACGGCAACAGCGAAGGCCCCCGCGGCGCCGCAGGGCGGCGGGACCTATACGGTCAAGGCTGGCGACACGCTGAGCAAGATTGCCAAGGAACACCTCGGCAACGCCAATGCCTACATGCAGATCTTCGAGATCAACAAGGACCAGTTGAGCGACCCGGACAAGATCAAGCCGGGCCAGGTGCTCAAGCTGCCGTAAGGTTGTGGCGGCGATCGGCTATCGTCGGCGTGACATGACGTCACGCCGACCCTGGCTGGCCGCCCTCGCCGCGCTCGCCCTCGCCGCGCCGCCCCTGTCCTCGCTCGTCACGGGGCAATCTTCCGCGCCGCGATGGTGGCTCACCGAGCCGATCCGCTTCCTCCAGACCAACCTGTCCGAGCGCGACTCGGTCGTCGATCCGGCCGCGCTCGTGGCCGCTGTCCACGAGACGGGGGCCAACACGTTCCTCGTCAACATGGGCGGGATCGTCGCGCAATACCCGACCCGCGCGCCGTTCCACTACCCGAGCACCTTCCTGCCGCCGGGCCGCGATCTCTTCGGGGACGTGCTGCGCGAGGCGCATGCGCGCAGGATTCGCGTCATCGGCCGCTTCGATCTGAGCAAGACGCAGAAGGCCGTCTACGAGGCTCACCCTGAGTGGTTCTTTCGCCGCACGAACGGCGAGCCGGCGATCTACAACGGGCTCTACTCGACCTGCATCAACGGCGACTACTACCGCCGGCACGCGCTGACGATCCTCACCGAGGCGCTCGAGCGCTACGAGGTCGACGGCCTGTTCTTCAACATGTTCGGCAACCCGAGTGCCGACTACAGCGGCGTGCCAATGGGGCCGTGCACCTGTGACGCCTGCCGCGTCCGCTTCCGCGCCCGCACCGGCCGCGACGTGCCAGCGCAGGCCGATGCCGAATACCGCACGTTCATGGCCGACTCGGCGCGCGAGGTCGCGGCGACGATCGCCGACCTGATCCACGCGAAGCGGCCGCAGGCCGCGTTCCTCACTTACATCGCCGATCACACCGACGGCATCATGTCGGAGTCGAACACCGCGGTCGGCCGGCCGCTGCCGCTGTGGCCGTACTCGGCCAGCGACAACGTGCGCCGCGCGCTCGGCTCCGAGCCGGGCAAGGTGGCGATCAACCTGTCGATGGCGTTCGTCGATTACCCGTGGCGCTACGCGCACGTGGCTGGTCCGGAGATGCAGCTGCGCCTCTACCAGAACATCGCGCACGGCGGGCCGCCGGCGGTGGCCGTCGTCGGCACGATGGCGCAGGCGGATCGCACCGCGATCGCGGCGGCGGCGCCCGTGTTCGCGTGGCACGCGCGGCACCAGGAGCTCTACGTCGGCCAGCGGAACGCGGCACGCGTGCTGCTCCTCGCCGTCGGCGACACGCCGGCGTATCGCGGGTTCTTCCGCGTGCTCACCGAGCAGCACATCCCGTTCGAGGTCGCGACCCACGCGCGCGCGCTCGCGGCGGATCGGCCGCTTCGACCTCGTGATCGTACCGGGTGCGATGCCTGACGGCGTGGATGCGTACGTCCGCGGCGGCGGCCGTGTGCTGGTCGCGGGAGCGACGCCGCCGGCCGTCCTGCCGATCGGCCGCGTCGTGCGCACCTCGAAGACGCAGGGCTACTGGCGGATCCACGACCGCACGCGGCTGCCGAGCCTGGCCGCCACCGATCTGCTGTTCGTCGACGGCGACTACGTCGAGCTCGCGCCGGTCGATCCGCCGGTGCTGACGCTGATCCCGACCGCGATGTTCGGCCCGCCCGAGAAGGTGTGGAGCGACAAGACGGAGACGACCGTCCCTGGGCTGGTCGTCGCGCCGCACGGGAAGGGCCGCGCGGCCTACATCCCGTGGGACGTTGGTGGCCTTTACTACCGGCACAGCTCGCCGGTGCACGCGGCGCTCGTGACCGACGTGATCGATCAGCTGCTGCCGGACGGACGGCAGCTCCGCACGTCCGCGCATCCGCTGGTCGAGATGACGCTGATGACGCAGCCGGCCCGCGGGCGCACGCTCGTGCACCTGGTCAACGGATCGGGCCACCACGACACGGCCTACTTCGCGCCGATCGCGATGCGCGACATCCGCGTGGAGCTGCCGGGGACGGTGCGCCGGGTGCGAGCCGTCGCGCTGGGGCGGGATCTGCCGGTGACGGCGCGGGACGGGTGGTCGGCGGTGACGGTGCCGAGCCTCGACGCCTACGAGGTGCTGGAGATCGAAAGGTAGAACGCGACTCCGGAGTAATGATCGACTCCGGAGTCGTGGGTTGGCTGGGCGACTCCGGCGTCGATTTGCTACTCCGGAGTCGTTTGTGGGCGGCGGGCCCCCTCAGGGCCCGCCGCGGCAGCCCCTCGAACGTGCGGCTGCTGTTCGCCGGCGCTGGGCGCGCCGGCGGCGCCGCACGTGGGCTGCGACTACTTGGCCTTCTTGGCCACGAACTCCGCCGGGGGCTGGTCGCCGCCTTCGCGCTGGCGCGTGAACTTGATCTCGTCACCCGCCACGGTGCCCTTGTAGAGGATCTTCACCTCGTTGCCCTGGAAATTGTTGACGACCGTGAAGGCAACGGCATCGCCCTTGACGGTGCCGTCGGTGATCGCCACGTCACCGTTGCGGCCCGACGTCGTGCCGGTCAGCTTCTCGCCGTCCACCTTGAAGTCGAAGGTCGCCTCGCGCGTCTGGCCATCGCGGCCGGGGACCTGGGCGGTCCACTTGCCGGTGATGTCCGCGGCGTGCGCCACCAGGGTGGCCGCCAGCACGAAGGCGCCGGCGAGAGAGAGGGAGCGTAGAGTCATGCGGGAAATCCTCTGGCCCGTCCGAGCGGACCGATCGACCGCGGACGATTCCGCGATCGATCGATTCTTCTCGATGGCGCTCCCGCCGTTTGCAAAAAGATTGTTAAGGGCGCTCGATGGCCGAACCAACTCGTCATTCGGCGTCCATCCGGCCGGTCATCGTCGGATGGAAGAGGCAGGCGTAGTCGGTCGCGCCCTTCGCCTTGACGGTGAAGCGAAACGACGCCCCCGCCGCCAGCGCCTTCGAGTCGAACCCGCCGCCCTTGGCCGTGGCCGTATGCGGAATCAGGTCCTTGTTGACCCACACGACGGTGTCGCCGACGTGGACGGCCAGACGCGCCGGCGTGTAGCTGGTCGCGTCCATCGTGACGGTATGGGTGACCGGCTTCGCCCTGCCCGCCAGCATGGCGCCGAAGCCGCCGGCGGCGGCGACGGCAGTCGCCCAGAGGGCGACGGCCGCGGCGCGCCGCCAGGTGGGCGTCACTCGCTGGCGCCGCCGAGCGACGCCTGCACGTTCCTGGCGTGCTCCAGGTGCGCGACGAACGCAGGGCGCACCTTGACCAGCAGGGCCTTCAATTCGGCGTTCGACGCGCCGGGGATCAGCACCTTGTCCACGGCGTCGATCACGGACGCGTGATACGCGACCTCCTGATCGACGTAGGCCTTGTCGAAGGCGGCGCCTTTCAACGTCTTCAGGTTGGCGAGATTCTTGTCGCCGCCGGCCTTGAGGCTCTGGCTGGTCGGGTTGTCCTGCGGCGTCACCTTGAGCTTCGTCACCAGCTCCACCGCGGCCTTGTTGACGCCGGTGTGGTCGGTCACCATCAATTCGCCGAATTTCTTGACCTCGGGCCTGGACGCCCGCTCAGCTGCGAGCTTGCCGGCGTCGATGTCCACCTGGTTGGCCGTCACGACGATGGACGCGATCTGCGCGTCGTTGATGGCCTGGGCGCCAGCCGTGGCGGGGACCGCCAGGGCGGCGGCGATGATCAGTGCGGTGTGGGTCACGGAATCGTTCCTCCTGCCTGATTGGAGTCGCGACGCCCGGATCGGTGACAATGTCGACCATGGCCTTGGACGAGCGGGCGTTCTTCACCGAGAAGCCGGAAATGCGCACCGGCAGCTACCAGTGCCCGCGTTGCAAGCGGACCGGCGACTACAGCGTCAAATGGGTGCGCCGCACCCGGCGGGATCGCCCGCCGCAGGGAGCGGACGAGGTCGACCGGGCCAAGTTCGCCAAGCTGCGCGATTACGTCCTGCGGGTCGACGACGAGGTCACCTGCAAGGTCTGCAGCAAGCGCTTCGAGATCCCGTCGATGAACTCGCTGGTCTTCGTCGACCAGCTGGTCGGTCTGCCCGACGAGGCGGCGCTCGAGCGCGAGATCGCCGCCGCGTCCGGCGAGGACACGCCGCCGGCGCCGGCCAAGCCGGCGCTGCCCGCCCGCTTCACGCGCAAGCCGACCGGCTGGAAGTAGTGCCCGCCGTTCGCCTCCCAGGCAGGCCGGGCGTCGCGGTCTTCGCGATCGCGGCGCTGATCGCGGGCCTGGCGCTGGTATTCGATCTGGGCTCGTGGGACGTCGAGAACGACGAAGCGATCTACACCTACGCCGTCGAGCGGATGATCGACACCGGCGACTGGATGACGGCGCGCGAGATCCCCAACGACTTCGCGTTCCTCGAGAAGCCGCCGCTCAAGTTCTGGATGGTCGGCGTGCCGATCCGGCTGGGGCTGCTGCCGCGCACCGAGTTCGGCTTTCGCGCCGTGGACGCGCTGCTCGGCGCCATCGCCTTCGGCTACGTCGCGCTGTTCGGCTACCGGCTGGCGGGGCCCGCCGCGGCGATCGCCTCGTGCCTCATCCTCTTTGGCCTGCGCGACCTGGTACTGGTGCACGGCATCCGCAGCAACAACATGGAGGCCGCGCTCCTGGCGGCGTACTGCGGCGGCCTCTACCATTTCCTCCGCTGGCGGCACGGCGGCACGCGGCGCGACGCGATCGTCACCGGCGCCTGGTTCACGCTCGCCTTCCTGACCAAGTTCGTGGCTGCCGCGTTCCTGCCGCTGGTCGCCCTGGTCAGCCTGGCGCTGCCGCGGCCCGGCCTGCTGCCCAAGCCGCTCCGCGCCTGCCTCGCCGACTGGCTGTGGGCCGCGGCCTTGTGCGTGGGCGCCTCGGCGCCGTGGTTCGTCTACGAGTACCTGCAGTTCGGCGACAAGCTGATCGAGACGATGTTCCTGCAGCACGTCTTCGTGCGGTTCACCGCCGCGCTGGATCCGATTCACCTGCAGCCGTGGAACCACTACTACCTCGGCATCGCGCGGATGCTGGCCGAGACGCGTTGCGAGTGGCTCGTCGCCGCCGGCGCGGTCCTGCTCGTCTACCGTCTGGTGCGGGACCGCGACGGCCTGGCGTGGACGCTCGTGGTCTGGGGCGTCCTGCCGCTCGCGCTCATCTCGGGGCTGTCCTCGAAGGTGCTGCACTACACCTATCCGTTCCTGCCACCGCTCGCGCTCGCCGGCGGCCTGGCGCTGGCGGCGCCGATCTCGATGTTCAAGGCCCGCCTCGACCGCGTCGCGGACCGGCTCGAAGGCGTCCGCCTGCGCGGGCTGCCCGCGATCCTGTCGCGGCCGGCGGTGCGCCGCGGCTTCCTGATCATCGGCGTGCTGGCGGTCGTCGTCGCCGCGATCGCGCTCGTCGCGGGCAGCACGAAGATGGTGATCGGCGGCCTCGTGCTGCGCAACTCGTCGGTGGTACGCCCGCTCGTCATCGCCATTGCCGCCTTCGCGCTGGCGCAGGCGTGGCGGCACGCGCTCACCTGGGCGCCGTTCGCGCTCCTGCTGCTGCTGCCGCTGAGCGCCGCCCGCGAGACGCTGCTCCTGGCCAGCCGTCCGGCGCACCCGCTGCGGGCGCTGCATGACTGCGCCCGCCCGCTCGTCGAAGCGGGACGCGTGCGCGGTGGCGCCTATGCCGTATCGCGCGACTCCGTCCCGCACACCTACGCGTTCTACGCGCTCCCGCTGGGCACCTGGGACGCCACGACGGCGTTCGACCCCGCCGTCCATGGCCCGGCCCTCGACGATCCGGCGCAGCCTCGCGCGCTGGTGCTGTCGGGGCGTGCCTTCAGCGACCTGGCGATGCAGCGGCTGCGCGAGGGCAAACCCATTCCGCCCGCCATCCGTGCCCATCCGAACCTGATCGTGCTCCTGCCGGGCCCGCTGGGCGCCTGCGTCGACGACGCCGTCCGCGCCGGCGCGCGATCGGTCGGCGGGCTACGGAGGCGGCTCATGACGCCGCCAATCGATCTGTCCGTCGTCATCCCGGCCTACAACGAGGCCGGCCGAATCGGCCCGACGCTCGATCGCCTGATCGCGGCGCTCGACCCGCTGCCGCTCCCGTGGGAGATCCTGGTGGCCGACGACGGGTCGACCGATGAGACCGCGGCCATCGTCGACGCGACGGCGGCACGCGAGCCGCGCGTCCGCGTGCTGCGCCTGCCGCACCGCGGCAAGGGCGCGACGCTGCGCGACGGCCTGCTCGCCGCGATCGGCGCCCGCCGTTTTCTCTGCGATGCCGATCTGTCGATGCCGCCGGCGCAGATCATGCGCTTCCTCGAGGTACTGCCGTCGCGGTGCGACATCGCCATCGGCAGCCGGGAGGGCGCGGGCGCGGTGCGCATCGGCGAGCCGCTGCACCGGCATCTGCTCGGCCGCGTCTTCAACACGCTGGTCCGGGCGATGGTGCTGCCCGGCATCCAGGACACGCAGTGCGGCTTCAAGCTGTTCACAGCGGAGGCCGTCCAGGCGGTCCTGCCGACCACCGCGATCGACGGCTGGAGCTTCGACGTCGAGCTGCTCGCCAGCGCGCGCGCCCAGGGCTGGCGGATCCTCGAGGTACCAATCGAGTGGCACTATGGGCAGGCGTCGCGCCTGCGGGTGCTGCCGCACTCGTTCGAGATGCTCCGCGATCTCTTTCGCATCCGGGCGAAGGCCCGCCGGGGCGCATTCGCGCGCCGGCCGACCGTCGTCCCGCCTGAGCCGCCTGCCTGAGCCGCCGGCAGCGGCCGCGCACGAACCCGGTCCGCACGTTCCACCGTCCAACCGTGCCATGCGAACGCTGCTCTTCCTGCTGCTGGCCGCCGCCACCCTCGGCGCACAGACACGCCCGCCACGGCTGACGCCGGAGAACGTGGGCGGTCTCGTCCAGGCGTGGAGCTACGACACGCGCGAGTCGACTGACCCGGCGCCTCCGGCGCGCAGGAAGCCCGCCTTCGAGGCGACGCCGGTGTACGTCGACGGCCGGCTCTACCTGTCGACGCCGGGCGGACTCGTGATTGCGCTCGATGCCGAAACCGGCACCGAGGCATGGCGGAGTCGACCTCGCCGTCGACCGCGGCCTGGACTACGGCGACTTCGCCAACCGCGGCGTGGTGGTGGCCGGGGATCGCATTTACGCCGGCACGTCGGACGCGCGGCTCGCCTGTCTGATGCGCGCCGACGGCCGGCCGTGCGACGGGTTCGGCGTCCGCGGCCAGATCGCGCTCGACCAGGGCCTGCGGCGCGCGCCGAAATGGAAGGGCGAATGGTCGCTGACGTCGCCGCCCGTGGTGTATCGCGACCTCGTCATCGTCGGCTCGTCGATCGCCGACAACAGCCGCCTCGACATGACCTCGGGCGAGGTGCGGGCCTTCGACGCGAAGACCGGTGCGCTGCGCTGGACGTTCCATCCGCTGCCGGCCGACTCGCCCGCCGGCGCCGCCAACACGTGGTCGCGCCTCACCGTCGACGAGGCCAACGGCCTCGTCTATCTGCCGGTCGGCAGCGCCAGCCCGGACTACTTCGGCGGCACCCGCCCCGGCGACAACGCCCACGCCAACAGCGTCGTCGCGCTGAAGGCGGCGACCGGCGAGGTCGCGTGGGCGTTCCAGACCGTCCACCACGACGTCTGGGACTACGACGTCGCCTCGCAGCCGCTCCTCTTCCCGGGCCGTCGCGGCCCCTCCGTCGCCGTCGGCTCGAAGACCGGGCACCTGTTCCTCTTCGATCGGATCACGGGCACGCCGCACTTCCCGATCGTCGAGCGCAAGGTGCCGGCGAGCGACGTGCCCGAGGAGCGCACCGCGGCCACGCAGCCCTTCCCGTCGAAGCCGGCCAGCCTCGTCGCGCAGACCGTGACCGAAGCCGACATCTGGGGCGCAACGCCGACCGAGCGTGAGGCATGCCTGGCGCGCTTCCGGACGCTGCGCTACGACGGCGTGTTCACGCCGCCCAGCCTGAAGGGCAGCCTGATCATCCCGGGCAACATCGGCGGGCTGCACTGGGGCGGCATGGCCTGGGACGAGACGAACCGCCTGGTGATTGCTCCGGTCAACCGGCTCGCCGCCATCATCCGCCTGATCCCGCAGCGCCGAGTTCACGGCGGCGCGGAAGGCCGCGGGCCGCACCGAGGTCACGGAGCAGAAGGGGACGCCGTACGCGATGTCGCGCGAGTTCTTCATCAGCCCCGAAGGGCGGCCGTGCCTGTCGCCGCCGTGGGGCGAGCTCGTCGCGGTACGTGTCGACACCGGCGAGATCGCGTGGCGCAGTGTCCTCGGCGATCTGCGGGAGCTGGTCGGCCTGTCTGCCGAGGCCGTGCCGGCGTCGACTGGATCGCCCGCCCTCGGCGGACCGGCGGTGGCGGCCGGCGGCGTGCTGTTCATCGGCGCCACCATCGATCCGTACCTGCGCGCGTTCGCCACCGCCGATGGCCGCGAGCTGTGGAAGACGCGCCTCCCCACCAGCGCGCGCGCGACGCCGCTCGTCTACACGACGCCGAGCGGGCGCGAGATGGTGGCGATCGCCGCCGGCGGCCACGATACGCCGCTGTCGAAGCCGGGCACGACGCTGCACGTGTTCGCGCTGCCCACGCCGTGAGGTGACCGCCGCGGGCGCTCGAAATGCCTGGTCATCGCTGGACGCTGGCCGTCTGGCGCTGACAGTCATCCACAGGTGACTCGACGCGCGGAAGTGTGCACGATCGCAAACATTGGCTGTCGGAAAATCGTAGCGACTCGAGTCGGGCTTGAGGCACACTCAGGGCGACAAGGGTGGTTGTCTCGCAGCAGCTCATCCATCGCAACGACGAGTTCGCTGAGACCGCCGCATGACCCGGGCCCTCCAGCACATGGCCGCTCATCTCCCGCATGCCCACCGCTAGTGGCACGGCGGCGGCCGGTGAGCTCTCGGTCCTCGTCATCGAGGACGACAGCCAGCTCCTGCGTACCCTGCGCGACATCCTGGGGCGCCGCGGCTACCACGCGCTCGACGGCCCAGAGCGCGCGCGAAGGCCTTGCCCTCGTCGAGCAGGAGCTGCCGGCCGTGGCGCTGGTCGATCTCAAGCTGCCCGACATGGACGGCGTCGAGGTCATCGACCGGCTTGCGTCCCTGTCCCGTGCTGACGCAGACGATCGTGCTGACGGGCAACGCCAGCATCGAGAGCGCGCTGCGCGCGCTGCGGCAGCGCACCTACGACTACCTGGTCAAGCCGGTGCCGCCGGAGAAGCTGCTGACGACGATCGATCGCGCCGGCGAGCGCTGGCAGCGACGCCGCGCCGAAGAGGCGCTGCGGCAGAGCGAGGAGCGGGCGCAGCTTCTCCTCGAGCACATCTCCGACGTCGTCATGGTCGTCGACGACGCGCTCGTCTTCCGCTACGTCAGCCCGTCGGTCCGCCGCCTGCTCGACTACCTGCCCGAACGAGCTGCTCGGCCGGCGCTGCCTCGACGTCGTGCACCCCGAGGACGCGGCCGCGGCCGAGACCTTCCTCGCGCGGCGCGCTCCACCGCGGCAGCGCGATGCAGCGCACACCAGCTGCGGGTGCGGCCGCGCAACGCCGACTGGCGGCTGCTCGAGATCGGCGTGACCAGCCTCGCCGGCCGGATCGGACATGGGCGGCGTCCTGCTGACCGGCCGCGACGTCACCGAGCGCCGGCGCATGGAACAGGCGCTGCAGCCAGGCGCAGAAGATGGACAGCATCGGCCAGCTCGCCGGCGGCGTCGCGCACGACTTCAACAACCTGCTCACCGTCATCCTCGGCTACACGCGAGCTCCTGCTCGACGACGCTGCCGCCGGGCAGCGACTCGCGGCTGCGACGCTCGAGGCGATCCAGAAGGCCGCGCGAGCACGGCGCCGTCGCTGACGCCGCCAGCTGCTGGCGTTCAGCCGCGCAGCAGATCGCTCGAGCCGAAGGTCCTCGACCTGAACGAGGTCGTCGCGCGACTTCGAGCGGATGCTCGCGCCGCCTGCTCGGCGAGGACATCGCGCTCGAGCGCCGCAGGCCGACGCCGACCTCTGGCACGGTGAAGGCCGACCGCGGCCAGATCGAGCAGGTGCTGATGAACCTGGCGGTCAACGCCCGCGACGCCATGCCCGACGGCGGCACGCTGACGCATCGAGACGCGCAACGCGACCATCGCGCGGCGGACGCGGCGATCCGTCCGCAGGCGGCGCCGGGCGCCTACGTCGTGCTTGCTCGGTGCGCGACACCGGCATCGGCATGGACGCCGACGACGCAGGCCCGCATCTTCGAGCCGTTCTTCACGACCAAGGCGCCGGGCAAGGGCACCGGCCTCGGGCTCGCGACCGTCTACGGCATCGTCAAGCAGAGCGGCGGCACATCGAGCGTCGAGAGCGAGCCGGGCCAGGGCACGACCTTCCACGTCTTCCTGCCGGCGGTCGGCGGAGTCCGCGCCGTCGACGCCGGCCCACGCCGCGCCGCGCCCGGCGGCCGCGGTCGAGAGACGCCTGATCCTGCTGATCGAGGATGACGCGGCGCTGCGGCGGCTGCTCGCGCGCAGTCGCTGCGAGCGCGACGGCCACCGCGTGCCGCGAGGCCGCGGACGGCGGCGAAGCGCTGGCTCTCCTGGCCGAGGGACCCGGCCGATCGACCTGCTGGTGACCGACGTCGGTGCTGCCCGGGCAGTCGCGGCCCGAACCTCGCCCGCCAGAATCGAAGCGGACCTGCCGTCGCTCCGGGTGCTGTTCATCTCCGGCTATTCCGACGACGCCATCCTCCGCCTCGGGCTCCTGAACGACGCAGGAAGCGTTCCTGCAGAAGCCGTTCGGGCCGCGGACCTTCGTCCAGAAGGTGCAGCAGGTCCTGCGGGGCTGAAGGGCGCGGCCTCGTCGACGCGTATCGCCCGCGCTTCAGTCGCTCAGAACGCGACCCGGACGCCGCCATTGAAGACGCGGCCGTCGAGCGGGGCCCAGGCGTCGACCGTCCAGCGGCCGTCCGGGCGGCGGGCCGGCAGGACCAGCGGCGCGTCCTTCGTCTGGCGGACGTCGGCGAGGTTCTCGACGTTGAGGAACAGGCGGACGCGGCCGATGCGCCGCTCGACGAGGCCGCCGAACAGCACGTAGCGGCGGCTGACGTCGCGATACGGATCGTCGTCGAGCGTCTGGCGGCCGGTGTAGTAGGCCTCGACGCCGGCGCGGCCCCATCCCGCCTCCCACGCGGCGTTGAGCGACGCGGCATGGCGCGGCGTCAACGGCACCTCGCGGCGGAGCCCCGTGTCGACGTCGAGCTCCGTCGCCCGCGTGAAGGCGTGCGTCGCCATCAGCCCCAGCCGGCCGCGCCGGTAGCGCACGAGGAACTCGGTCCCCTAGGTGCGCACCGGCTCCGGCGCGTTGACCAGGCCGACGGGATAGTCGGGCGCGCCGACGACGGCGAGCTGCGCCAGCGTCGCGAGCTGCACGGCGTCGTCGACGATCGATCCGAACACGGTGGCGCTGACCTCGAACGGGCCGTGCGTCCACGTCACGTCGGCCGATCCCGTGCGCGCCCGCTCCGCCTCCAGCCCGATGAGCGGCGCGAGCTGCGAGAGTCCGCTGTCGTCGGTCTCCTCGGTGAACGGGGTCGGCGCGAACGCCCCGCCGCCGATCGACAGGCGCGCGGTCCACTCCGCGGACGGCTTGAGCAGCGCCGAGACGCGCGGGCTCACCAGCGTGCCGTACTCGCTGTGGACGTCGACGCGCGCGCTGGCCGAGATCGCGACCCGCGAGCCCAGCGTGATCTCGTCCTGCGCGAACACCGCGGGCACCGTGAAGACGTAGTCGAAGCGCGGCAGGTCCCGCGAGTCGAAGCGATCCTGCTGCAGCGCGGCGCCGACGACGAGCGTGTGCCGGCCCGCCGGCATCGTCATGGTGGCCTCGCCGAACGCGGTGTGCCGCGCGCCGCGCTCCACGACGTCGCCGAACGTGCGGCGCTGGCCGTTGCGCGAGTAGGCGCCGCGCGCCGCGAACAGCCGCCGGCCCGAGACCCAGCGCCCGACGGCCCCGGCGTCGGCGCGGAACGTGTCCAGATCCTGCGCGAAGGGCGCGCCGTCCGGCGCCAGCGCGCCGGGCTCGGTGCCGCCGTCGCGCTGCTCGACGATGGCCCCGCCGGTGACGAACAGCGCCGCGCCGGTATCCGACTCGACCCGGAACCGCGGCCGCACCACGGCGCGCGCGAACGCCGGCAGATCGGACCAGCCGTCGTCGTCGAGGTCCTGCCGCCGCTGGCCGTGGAAGCCGGTGAGGAGCGTCCAGCTGCGGCCGTCGACGGGCGCGGACGCCGTCCAGAACGTGCCGTCGAGGCCCGCCTGCGACGTGACGTTGACGAGCGCCTCGGTCTCGGCCTCCTGCGGCCGGCGCGACACCAGGTTGATGATCCCGCCGAGCGCGGCCGGCCCGTACAGCGCCGACGCGGCGCCCTTGATCACCTCGACCTGGCCGAGATCGAGCGGCGGCACCTGCAGCAGGTTGAGCGAATCGCCGCCGGCGCCGTAGAGCGGCAGGCCGTCGGCGAGCAGCTGCGCGTAGCGGCCACGCAGGCCCTGGATGCGGACGTTGGCGGCGCCGAGCGACGGCGCGACGGTCTGGACGCGCAGGCCGGTGGTCTCGCCGAGGAGCATGGCGACCGAGCCCGGCGTCATCAGCGCCTTCTCCTCGATCTCCTCGCGATCGATCACCTCGACCCGCAGCGGCTCGTCCTGCAGACGGCGATCCGTGCGCGTCGCGCTGACGGTCACCTCTTCCTTCACCTCGGGCACGTCGGCCGGCTCGGCCGGCGGGGGGGCGGGCGCGGGCGGCCGGCGTCGCGGGCGGTCCCGCGGGTGCGGGCTGAACCGGAGGCGTTTGCGCGAGCAGCAGCGCGGCGAGGAACCCGGGGAGGAACGGCATCAGGCCGATCGTACGCGATCGCGGCGCATCAGCCCGAGAAAGGCAGCGGTAGACAGGCCGCGAGCCGGTCGCGCTACAGCGTGTTGAGGAAGCGCAGCAGCGCGGCGCGCTCGTCGTCGCCGAGCCGCCCGTAAGCCGGCGCGGGCGCGGGCGGCTTCCCCGCCGTGGCGCAGGATCGCGTCGGCGATCGTCGCCGCCGAGCCATCGTGCAGCAGCGGACGGCGGTGCCGCAGGCCCCACAGCGCCGGCGTCCGGATCTCGTCGTGCTCGGCGGACGCCTGCCTGATGCCGTCGCCGGTCGCCGACGTCGTGCAGCAGCAGATCGGAGAACAGCGCGACGGGCCGGCGATCGAACAGCGGATGGCGGCTCTCGGCCGGTCGTCAGCGCCGGCACGTGACAGGCGGCGCAGCCGATCGCCGCGAAGACCTGCTCGCCCTCGCGCGTCACGTCGTCGCCGGCGCCGCGCTCGAGCGGCGCCGAGGAAGCGCATGAAGCTGGCGAAGTTGTCGATGCCGCGCCGGCGCGTCACGGGATCGGGGATGTCTTCGGGGTCGGGAATCGGATCGCAGACGCGCATCCGCGCCGGCGTCGATGCCGATGGCGAGCTCGTCGCGGAAGAGGTCGTTCGTGATCCCCATCTCGTTGCGATAGGCGTCGGCGCTGAAGGCGAGCAGCGTGGCGTGCTGCGCCTTCCAGCCGAAGCGGCCGACGCGGCGATCGCCCGTGCCGCGCTCCGTGACGATGGCGGCGCGTCCGCTGACGCCGTCGCCGTTGCGATCGTCGGGATCGGCCAGCGCCAGGATCGTCGTCGTCGGCGATCGCCTCGACCAGGCCGGCGCCGAACACCGGAATCGGGATCCGGCGGATGATGATGTTGGCATCGGCCGGGATCACCGGCTGGCAGCCGTGGCCGGGCAGCGAGAACAGGTGGACCAGCGTTTCGCCGGAGGCGTCGAGGCCCTCGAAGCGGCCGTCCGCGGTGAGCCGGCCGGCGCGCGTTTCGGCGATCGGGCTCGATGCCGCCGACGGCCGGCACGTTGTGGCACGCGGCGCAGCTCGTGCCGTTGAAGGCCGGGCCGAGCCCTTCCTCGGCGGTCTCGACCTCGAGGAAGTCGTCGAGACCGAGGCGGAACTCCTCGAACTCGGCGGCGTGATGCCGGGCAGGGGATCGCCGGGCTGCGGCGCACGCGTCTGCGCGACGAGGACGCCGGTCGCCGCGAAGACCAGCGCACGAGCAGCGACGGACGAGCGCGCGCGGCAGTCCGGCGTCATTTCGTCTCGCTCTCTGCGCTCGATCGACGACGATCGCGCCGCGCATGAAGCCGTGCCCGGCGCCGCAGACGCTGCGAGCACTCGAACGTGTAGCGGCCGGCCTTGGCGGCGTGAAGGTGACGGTCACGGTGCCGCGCCCGCGCTTCGGGATGCTGGACGTTGACGCCCTTGCCCTTGATGCGGAAGCCGTGCGTCGTGTCGTCGCTGCTTGAGCACGACCGTCAGCGTCGTGCCGACGGCGACCTTGATCTCCGAGGGCTTGAAGCGCGAACCGCTCGGCGGTCACTTCGACGGTCTGCCTCGGCTGCCGGGGCCTGCGACTGCGCCGCGCAGCGCGACACCGCCGCGCAGGGCGGCCGCGACGGCGCGAGCCACGGCGTCATCCGACGTGTACGTCCGCGACATCAGAACCACCATCCCAGCCCGACGTTGAGGGCGTTCGGGGCCGCGCACGACGCCGCTCTGGTTGCGGACCATCGACGTAGTCGACCTTGACCGCGATGTCGGGTTCCGGCCAGTAGTTCGCGCCGATCACCCACGCGTCGCGATCGAAGGCCACGAGCGGCAGTGCGCCGGCCGGCATGCGGTACTGCGTGTCGAAGTTCTCGTAGCGCGCGAAGACGCCGACGTCGCCCCAGCGCTGCGCCTTCGATGACGCGATAGCTCGCCTTCGGCGTAGGCGCCGCGGAGCGCCGCTGGCGATGTTGGGATCGACGCCGGTGGTGCGGCGCGATGGCGTCGTTCAGCTGCGCCGGCGTTGTCGATGCGACACCTGGCGAACTGCGCCGCGCAGCTCGAGGCGATCGCGGCGTGTAGCGGGCGTCCGCCTCGATCAGGTGCACCGGCACGTCGAAGCGCGGCCGCAACTCGAAGCCGGACTTGCCGGTCCAGAAGCTGACGCCGGCGGTGAGGCCGCGGAGCGCCGACGTACTCGAGCGCGGCCGGTCGAGCGCGGCGCGGCCGATGTTGGTCTCGCTGCCCTTCTGGCGCCCTCGCGGATGCCCTTCGTCGGCGCTGAACTCGAGCGGCGTTGAGCGGCGACGTCACGAAGAGCGCGGTAGCGCCAGCCGTGGCCGACCTCGCCGTGGATGCCGGCGCCGACCTCGAACCAGGTGGTCGGCACGATCACGGTGTCGACGAACGGGCGCTCGACGCCGTAGAAGACCGGCGGCTCGTGGCGCTCGTTGAGGATGCCGATCGGCATCAGCAGCATGCCGGCGCGCACGTTGAAGCCGCGCGACGAGCAGGAAGTCGACGTAGGCCTGTTCGAGCTCCAGCTCGCCGCCCTCCTCGAGGCCCTCGACGAACGCGTGCTCGAGCTCGAGCTCGCCGACGAAGCGGATGCGTCGGCGAGAACTCGTGCGTCACGAGGAGCACGAAGCGGTGGAAGTCGAGCACGCCCGTCCGCGCTCTCGGGCTTGTTGTAGTGGAAATCCATGTAGCCCGACAGGCGCGTCTGCGGCTGATGGTCGTCGCCGTCTTTCGAGTCCTGGGCCCAGGCGGGCGCTCCGACGAGCGCGACGGCGAGGGCCGCCCCGACCGCGCTCGGCAACGCGAAGAACTGTTTTTGATAACTCAAAACTCAAACAGTGAACCACCGAAAGCTCAGGGGTGTCAACCTGCCCGGCCTACGCCCGGCCTTCATGCCCCGGCCTCTCTCCCGGCCTCCGCCCGACCTGAGCCTGGGCCTCCTCCCGGCCTCTCCCCGGCCACGGCCGGGCCTCGGCCCGGCCTGGCCTAGCCATAAGCAGTGGACAAGCCTCTTTGCTAAATCTGATGAGCTAGAGGACCACTACCGGTTCTTGGATCGGATCCAAGCGATTGCTCTGGCGCTGATGTCGCAAGCGGGCCGACGCGGCTATAGCCATGATTACCTTGTAGATTCTTTCGGATCCGCGACCCGAGTCACCATGCGCCAGCGCAACTCACAGTGGTGTCTCAAGTGTCGAAAGATCTTGACCAATTGGTCATACCTCATCTACTCTGCGCCCGAACAGACAACCTCAGCGATCGGGTCGTTGCACCGGCGTGCGCTCCGCGCGCGGTGTGTCGATCGCGGAGAAGTGTGTGGGGAGGACTACTGTGTCAAAGACGCGTAACGCATTGAGGCTGCTGGCGAGCACCCTCGTCGTCCTGCTGGCGGCGCTGGTGGCGCCCGCGCAGGCGCAACAGTTCAACGGCACGCTGCGCGGAGTCGTTCAGGATTCCACCGGCGGCGTCCTGCCGGGTGCCGAGGTCTCGGTCATCGAGGTCAGCACGAACGATACGCGCAGCCTGACGTCCGACGCACGGGGCAGCTGGGTGTTGCCGAACCTCAAGCCGGGCACCTACCGGATCGTCGTGTCGCTCGACGGCTTCAAGACGGCCGCGATGGACAACGTGAAGCTGGACGTCCAGGGCGTCCGCGACGTAGAAGTCTCGCTCGAGACCGGCGCCGTGGCCGAAACCGTGACCGTCAGCGGCCAGGCCGCCGCCGTGGAAGTCACGAGCTCGACGATGAGCCAGACCATCGAGAACAAGCGGATGGTCGATCTGCCGCTGAACGGCCGCAACCCGTTCTCGCTGGCCACCCTCGCCCCCGGCGTCGCCCCGACGTCGACCGGCGGCGGCTCGTCGCCGTCGATCAGCGGCGGGCGCAACGCGACGTCCGAGGTCGCCATCGACGGCGTCTCCAACGTCAACGCCGAGAACAACGTCTCGATCCTCGACCTGAACTACACGCCGTCGGTCGACGCCGTGCAGGAGTTCAGCGTCCAGACCAACGCCGTCAGCGCCGAGTTCGGCCGCCTCGGCGGCGGCGTCATCAACCTGATCACGAAGAGCGGCAGCAACGCGCTGCGCGCCACCGCCTGGGAGTTCGCGCGCAACGCCAAGATGGACGCGACCAACTTCTTCACCAACCGCGGCGGCGGCAAGAAGGGCGACTTCAAGCGCAACCAGTTCGGCGGCAACGTCGGCGGCCCGATCAACAAGGACAAGACGTTCTTCTTCGCGAACTACGAAGGGCTCCGCCAGGAGAACGCCAACGTCCAGACCTTCACGGTGCCGCTGCCGGAGTGGCGCAACGGCGACTTCTCGAACTTCCGCAACGGCGTCGGGTCAGCTGATCACCATCTACGATCCGCTGACGACGCGCGCAGATCCGGCCAACCCGGGCCAGTTCATCCGCGATCCGTTCCCGGGCAACGTCATCCCGCAGAGCCGCATCAGCCCGATGGCGCGCGCGATGATGTCCTACTGGCCGCTGCCGAACACGACGCCGACCAACCAGTTCACCCAGACCAGCAACTTCTCGGCCTCGGGCGTGTCGGTCAGCAACGGCGACCGCATCGACTCGCGCGTCGACCACGTCTTCAACGACCGCTGGCGCACGTTCGTCCGCTACTCGTACTCGGACGAGGAAGGCCTGCCCTTCAACAGCTTCGGCAACGCGGCGTCGTCGGCCGGCGGCGACGGTCCGACCTTCACCCGGACGCACAGCCTCTCGGTCGATCAGAACTACACGCTCGGGCCGACCTGGGTGCTGAACCTCCGCTACGGCCTCAACCGCCGCTTCGTCGATCGCCTGCCGCTGTCGGCCGGCTTCGACCTGGCCGACCTGAACTTCCCGACGCAACGTCATCGACACGGCCGACGCCTTCGAGTTCCCGCGCGTGAACGTGCAGAACTTCCAGTCGCTCGGCCAGAACACCTTCACCGACCTGGTGATTGCGCCGACGACGCACAGCTTCAACGCGAACGCGACCAAGGTGTGGGGCACGCACACGCTGAAGATGGGCGCCGACTACCGGAAGTTCTTGCTGAACTTCACGCAGCTGTTCTTCCCGTCTGGCCAGATCAGCTTCAACAACGCGCAGTGGACACAGCGCAACCCGAACGTGACCAACGGCACGCAGGGCGCGGCGCTGGCTTCGATGCTGCTCGGCATCCCGAGCGGCTTCAATCTGAGCCACAACCCGGACCCGGCGTCGGCCAGTTCCTATTTTGGCGGCTACCTGCAGGACGACTGGAAGGTCGCCCGCAACTTCACCATCAACCTCGGCCTGCGCTACGACTTCGACGTGCCGCGCACCGAGCGCTTCAACCGCCTCGCCTCCTTCGACACCGAAGCCACGTCCCCGCTCGCCGGCGTGGTCCCGGCCAACCCCTACTTCGATCCGTCGCAACTGAAGGGCGCGGTGGTGTTCACCGACGAGAACAACCGCCAGCAGGTCGACACCGACTACAACAACGTCAGCCCGCGTATCGGCTTCGCGTGGAACTTCGCGGAGAAGACGGTGGTGCGTGGCGGCTATGGCATCTTCTACATGCCGTCGCACGTGCAGGCGGCCGGCCACTCCGGCTCGTCGGGGATGATCGGCTACAACACGCAGAGCGACATGATCGTCAGCGTGGACAGCAACCGCACGCCGCTGCGCTACATCGACAACCCATTCCCGGACGGCTTCAACCTGCCGCCGGGCAACACGCTGGGCGCGTCGACGAACCTCGGGCTGGGAATGGGCGGCGGCACCGGCGGCTACTTCACGACCAACCAGGTGCCGCACATGCAGCAGTGGAACCTGAACGTCCAGCGCGAGCTGCCGGGGAACATCATCACCGAGCTGGCCTACATCGGCAGCAAGGGGACCGACCTGCTGATCGGCGAGAGCGGACTCGCAGTTCGGCCAGGTCGATCCGTCGTACCTGGGCCTCCAGAACGCGCTGCTCGATCAGGTGGACAACCCGTTCTTCGGGATCATCACCAACCCGTCGTCGCCGCTGCGGTTCCAGACCGTCTCGCGCAACCGCCTGCTGCGGCCGTACCCGCAGTACGACGGCGTGTCGGCGTTCCGCGTGCCGGGCGCGAAGTCGATCTACCACGGCTTCACGGCGCGCGCCGACAAGCGCTTCGCGAAAGGCCTCAGCCTGCTCGCGTCCTACACGCTCGGCGAGCTGAAGGACGACGCCTCGACCACGGTCGGCTTCCTCGGCCAGGCGGGCACGCAGCAGAACGCCTACGATCGCGTCGGCGACTACTCGATCTCGTCGAACGACGTGAAGTACCGCTTCGTCAGCGCCTTCGTCTACGACCTGCCGTTCGGCCAGGGCCAGCACTGGGGCGGCAACAGCCGGCGGCGTGGTCGGGGCGCTGATCAGCGGCTGGCAGATCAACGGCATCCTGACCTTCCAGAGCGGCTACCCGCTGATCTTCTCGCAGGGCGCGAACAACGTGAACCTGTTCAACCCGACGCAGCGCCCGAACTGGACCGGGGCCGACGCCACCCTGAACGATCAGTCGCGCGGCGACGCCATCCTGCGCTGGTTCGACACCAGCCAGTTCAGCGTGGCGCCGGCGTTCCAGTTCGGCAACACGCCGCGCGTCACGGAGTTCCGCTCGGACGGCGTGAAGAACCTCGATTTCTCATTGATCAAGAACAACCGCTTCAACGACGGCAAGTGGAACGCGCAGATCCGCATCGAAGCGTTCAACGTGCTGAACCGGACGCAATTCAACGCGCCGAACACGCAGGTCGGAAGCGCGGCTTTCGGTACGGTCAGCGGCGCCGGCGGCGCGCGCCAGGTCCAGATCGGCCTGAAAATGATGTTTTGATCGGTGGCGGCCGGCCCTCAGGGCCGGCCGCGGCAGCCCTGTAGCGTGCGGCTGCTGTTCGCCGCACGCGGGCTGCAAACAAGCCCAATGGCTACCTTCTCGGCTCGTACCGCATCGCCACCGCCCCCGAGCCGAACTCCAGCCGGCTCACGAGCTTCAAGTCGACACGCTGCGATAACCCCGCGAACAACGTCGGCCCATGCCCCGCTAGCCTGGGATGCACGACGAACTGGTACTCATCGATCAATCCCAGCTCCGCCAACGCCTGCGGGAGCTTCACGCCTCCCGTGAACAGTCCCTTGCCCGACTCCCGCTTGAGCTGCTGAACGGCCTTCTCCAGATCCCCGCGCACGAGCTCCGCGTTCCAATCGACCCGCTCCAGTGTGCTCGACACGACGTACTTCTTTGCCGCGTCGATCGTCCGGGCGAAGGGTTCCGTCCAATCAGGCATCGCTACCGTCCGCGTCGACAGCCGCCACGCCGCCTCCATCATTTCGTACGTCACCCGGCCAAAGAGGAGGGCATCGGCCTGGTCGAGGTTCTCGACCGCGTGACGATGCACGTCTTCGTCCGCGAACATTTCACGATGATCGCAGCACCCGTCCAATGTGACGTTGATGGAATATCGAAGGGGTCGCATGGCGCAACAGTACCGCCGGTGAGGTGGACGAGCAAGGCGCCTCGTCGGATCGGCGCAGGCCCACCGGCCCGGCTTGGCGGTCGAGCCCGCTCGCGTCGAACTAGTCGGGGATCGTCAGGTCGATGCGACCGTCGGCCACCGCCAGCGTGACACCCGCGCTGGCGGCCGCCTCCTGGAGCGCGGCGTCGAGGATTGCCACCGGGTCGGGACCGTGCGCCAGGCGGCGCAGCAGGCCTTCCCCGCTCTTCCCCTTCACGGTCAGCACGATCTTGAGGCCGCGCCGCTTGCACTTCACGGCGATGCCGTCCTCGCGCTTCACGTTCATCGGCTTGATGTAGGCATCGACGTAGTGGACGCCGACGCCCGACTTGTCTTCGGTCTTTGCCGGCAGCTTGTCGATCGCGCCGGCGTTCACGGGACACAGGGTAAAGGTCATATTCGGCGGGACTCAGGCGCGGGTGCCGGCGGCGACGGTGGCGAGATGGGCGTCGAGCAGCCGCCGGAACTCACGGATGTGATCGGGGGTGCTGCCGCAGCAGGCGCCGACGATGTTGGCGCCGGCCTCGACCAGCGGCACCACGCCGCAGCCCATGTGGTCGGGGGTCTCGTCGTAGATCACCTTCATGTTCACCAGCTTGGGCACGCCGGCGTTCGGCTGCACCATGATCGGCAGGCTGGTGACGGCGCGATAGCGCAGCACCGCGTCGCGGGCCCGCTCCATCTCCATGCCCGTCCCGCAGTTGAGGGCGACGACGTGGGCGCCGTGCTCCTCCATGAACGCGGCGGCGCGCTCCGGATCGATGCCCATCATGGTGCGGAAGGTCGAGCCGTCGAGCGTCACGTCGTAGGCCATCGAGCCGATGATGCACGGCGCGCCGGCGGCCTTGGCCGCCTCGATCGCGAGCTGCAGCTCCTCGAGCGAGGTCATCGTCTCGATGATGATGGCGTCGGCGCCGCCGTCGACGAGGGCCTGGGCCTGCTCGTTGAAGGCGTCGCGCACCTGCGCCTCGGTGAAATCGCCGTAGGGCTCCATCAGGCCGCCGAACGGGCCGACGTCGCCGAGCACGTAGCCGGGCTTGCCGCCGAACGCCTCGCGCGCGATCGCGACCGCGGCCTTGTTCACCTCGGCGACGTCGCCGGCGTGGCCGTGGCGGTTCAGCATGATCCGCGACCCGCCGAAGGTGTTGGTGATGATGCAGTCCGAGCCCGCCTCGGCGTAGCGGCGCTGAATGCCCAGCACCTTGTCCGGGTGCGTCAGGTTCCAGGCCTCGCCGCAGCCGCCCTGTTCGAGGCCGGCCAGCATGAGCTGCGTTCCCATGGCGCCGTCGCCGATCAGCGGGCGGGTCCTGACGATGTCGAGTAGCGGGGTCTTCATGCCTCTCCGGTCGTGCGCTCGGCGAGCGCGTAGTGAATCGTCTCGAGCACCAGGCCCCACTTGTGAACCCGGCTCGCGTCGTCGCAATAGCAGCCGGCCGACGACACCGGCCGTGTCCAGCCGATGACCGCACGCAGCGGCTCGCCGGCGAGCGGCGTGTCCCGGCCGACGGCGGCAATCAGGTCGTCGCCGACGCTGATGTAGCCGCACATGTGGGTGTGCCCGGTGTCGTCGGCCGCGGGCCGGCAGCGCTGGGCGCGGATGGGGTAGCCGTCGCCGCGCGGGCCGAGCTGCACGTGATAGTCGAAGCGCAGCGGGCGGCCCATGTTCGTGCAGGTCGTACCTTCGTAGCGGAACAGCGCGTCGATCGATCCGTCGTCGCGACGCGTCAGCGTCAGGCGTTCGGCCGCCCAGCGGCGCAGCGCCTTCGCGTTGACGGTGTAGGCGGCCGACGGGTCCAGGACCGGCGGCGGGATCGCGTCGTCGATGGCCGCGTCGACGGCTGTGTCGTCGGGGGTCGGCTCGTCGAACGCGCGCGCCGTCGATCGCAGCGCACCGCGGCGATACGGCGCCCGCCGGGTACTGGCACGGGGCGAACGAGCAGCGCTCGCACGGCACCAGGTCGCGCAAGTGCGTCAGCCGCTCGACGTGGCGGGTCAGGCCGAACACCGCGATCAGCGATTTCTTCGGCCGCAGGGCGCCCGAGTCGAGCACCTCGAGCGGGCCCGGCAGCGGCGCCGCGGATGCCGTGAGCAGCGCGTGCAGCGGGGCCTGCTCGGCGATGTCCCACTCCGGATATCCCGGGCTGTCGTGCGGCAGCACCGCCAGGCCCTGCGCCTCGGCCCAGCCGCACAGGCGGGCGCCGGCTTGCGTCACCAGGTGCTCGACGACGGCGGATCCGTAGACCTCGAGGAAGAAGTACTCGTCGGGCTTCTCGTCCTGCCACCGCCGCGCCGCTTCCGCTTCCAGCTCGGGCCCGGCCCCCACCGCGACCAGCACCGCGCGGTGCGCCCCGGCGTCGACCAGCGATTGCCGCAGGCGGGCGCTGGCGAAACGCCGCCCGTCGAGGCGCACGCTGTCGGCGTCGAGCCTCAGCGTCGATGCCTCGCGGGCGAAGATCCACGGCCGGCCGTGCTCGGCGTACCAGGCCTCGGCCTCGGCCGCCAGCGCCGCGGCCCGGCCTTCGAGGCGGTGCCCGCGCGGATAGCCGAGCAGGCGCGCGTACTCGGCCGGATCGACCTGGACCGCCGGCCGGACGTCCTCGAGCGCGATCATCGCGCGGCCTCCGGCTCGGCGACGCCAGCATCCGCCGTCGCCGACGACGCCGGGAGCACCGGCGCGAACTGGCAGCCGTCGACGAAGAAATCGAAGAAGCGCCGGATGCGTCTCGAGGCGGCAGTGCTCGACCCGCCGCACCGTCTCCTCCAGCTCGGCGCGCTTCGCCCGCGACAGCAGCGCCAGCGTCGCGCCTTCGATCGCGGCATTGCCGACCTGGACGATCCGATCGGCCGGAATCATCGGCACCAGGCCGATGCGCTGCGCCGATTCGAGGCGCAGGTGCCGGCCGAACCCGCCGGCGAGATAGAACACGTCGATGGCGTCCACGTCGACGCCGAACGTGTCGAGCACCACCTTGAGTCCGGCGACGTTGGCGCCCTTGGCCTGGGCCAGCTCGTTGACGTCGCTCTCGAGCAGGCCGACGCCGGTCGCCGCATCGAGGGTGACCTTCGACTCGCCGTCCTCGAAGCGGCCCATGGCGTTCATCCGCCCCGTGCGCAGCAGCTCGCTCAGGGTGTCGACGAGGCCCGATCCGCACAGCCCCTCGGCCGGGCCGTCGCCGATCACGCCGAGCGCGAACGTGCCGTCCGCGCGCGCCTCGACCGTCGCGACGGCGCCGTCGAGCGCGGGCATCCCACAGGAAATCGCGCCGCCCTCGAAGGCCGGACCGGCCGGGCACGACGCCGCCAGGACGCGGCCGCGATGGCCGAGCAGCAGCTCGGTGTTGGTGCCGATGTCCATCACCACCGTGAGGCGATCCGCGTGCGCCAGATCGACCGCGAGCAGGCAGGCCGCGGCATCCGCGCCGACATGACCGCTGATCACCGGCAGCCCGTAGACGCGCGCCCTTGGGTGGATCGGCAGCAGCGACCGGCGGCCGCTGGCCACCAGGCTGGTACTGGCGCGCTTGCCTTCCGCCATCTCGATCTCGGTGATCGACTGGTACGGGCTCTGGCCGATCGAGTGCACGTTCTGCCGGAAGAACAGGTCGCGCATGGTCGCGTTGCCGACGACGATCAGCTCGTAGATCGTCTGCGGATCGACCGGGAACTCCTCGATGGCGTGGCTGATGTAGCCGGCCAGCGTCCGCATCAGCAGGAAGCCGCCCTGCTCGGTGTCGTACTGGATCCGCGCCATCACGTCGGAACCGCCGAAGCGCTGCGGGTTCTCGAACGACGCGTCGGCGACGAGCGCGCCGGTCTCGAGGTCGAACAGGCGCAGCACGACGGTCGTCGTGCCGAGATCCATCGCCAGGCCGTGGATCGGACCGGTCGACCGCGCCACTTCCTCGCCGTCGACGAGGATGCGATCGCCGTCGCGTGTCACCGCCGGATCGAGCACCAGGCCGGTGTGTCGCGCCGCGATGTCGGCGCAGCCGGTGAGGACGCGCAGCTGGCCGCGCCGCATCGTGTGGCAGCGGACGTGGGCGTCGCCGTCGATCGTGGTCCGGCACGACAGGCGGAAGTGGCCGCGCAGGTGCTGCTCCTCCGGTGTCGGCGGGGACAGCGCGTCCTGGCCCTCGGTGACCTCGACCAGGCACTCCTTGCACTTGCCCTGCTTCTTGCAGGACGTCGGCACGCGCACGCCGAGCCGCTCGGCGTGCTCGAAGAGCGTGAGCCCCGGCACCGCCGCGGTCGACTGGCCGTTCAGGGTGAGCGTCGCGGGCACTCTGTCTGGAACCGTTCCTTTGCCTGTTGGCGGCGTCCGCACGGCGGCGGCTCTCTCAACACTAAAAGCCGGCCTTCGCCTCGAGCTCGGCGCGCACGGCCTCGGCCACGTCCTGGGCCGACCCGTCGCGCTCCTCTTCCTCGCTCCAGCGCCACTGCGCCAGGTAGTCGTCCGAGCCGCCCAGGCCGCGCTCCGCCGCCAGGCGGTCGATGCGCTCCTGGAAGCGGTCGGGCATCAGCAGCGTCACGTCGTCGGCGTCGTCCTCGGCCTTGATCTGCGAGGGGACTTCCTGCCAGTAGAGGACCTTGTAGCTGGCCATCAGGCAGGAGCTCCCGTCTCTCTCGGGGCGGCTTCCGCTTCCTGCGACAGGCGGAGGAAGAGGTCGACCGCCGCCGACGCGTTCTGGCCGTAGCCGTCGGCACCGATCTCGTCGGCGAACATCTGGCTGATCGGCGCGCCGCCGACCGCCATCTTGATATGGCCGCGGCCGGCCGATTCGAAGCCGTCGATGACCTGCTTCATATAGGTCATCGTCGTCGTCAGCAGCGCGCTCATGCCGATGATCGTCGGCTGGCACTTGTCCGCGGCGGCCATGAATTTCTCGACGCTCTGATCGACGCCGATGTCGACGACCTCGAAGCCGGCGCCCTCGGCCATCATGCAGACCAGGTTCTTGCCGATGTCGTGCAGGTCGCCGCGCACGGTGCCCATGAGCAGCGTGCCGACGCGCTTCGTCGTGCTGTCCTTGGCCGAGAGCAGCGGCTTGAGGACGCTCATGCCCGCCTTCATCGCGCGCGCCGCGATCAGCACTTCCGGCACATAGAGCACGTTGTGCTTGAAGTCCTCGCCGACCACGCTCATCCCCGCGATGAGGCCGTCGGTCAGGATCTCCTGCACCGGGCGCCCCGCGGCGAGGGCATCCCTGGTCATCTGCTCGACCTCGTTGGCCTTGCCCTCGTAGAGGTACTGGTTCATCAGGGCGTAGTCGATCATCGCCCGCCCGCCATCGCGACCTTGCGCTTGCCGTTGAACTCCGCGAGCGCCTCGAGCATCGCGCGGATGTTGCGCCCCGGCATGCCCGGGCTCGTGCCGCCGCCGACCGAGAGGATGATCCCTTCGCCCTCGGAGCCTTCGAGCACGTCCAGCGTCGCTTCCTTCACGTCGTCCTCGTCGCCGCGCACCGCGATCTCGAGCGGGTTGACGTTGCCCATCAGCACCATGCGATCGCCGACGCGCCGCTTCACCTCGCGGATGTCCTTCTGCTTGCCCCAGTTGAGGCAGTTGAAGCCGGCGTCGGGCAGGTGATCGAGGCAGGCGTCGACCTCGGCGTCGTTGTGATAGAGCTTCACCCAGTCGTTCGGGAAGGCATCACAGATGCGCTTCAGGTAGGGGTGCGCGAACTCCTTGTAGTGCTCCTCGTTGATGAAGCCGACGATGTCGTCGAGGATGAAGATGCCCTCGACGGTGTCGCCCATCGCCGCGTGCTGCGCCTTGAGCCAGTCGATGATGACCCGCGTGCACAGGTCGATCAGGCGATGCGCGCCTTTCGGGTCCTCGACCAGGTCGATCATGAAGTGCGTGGTGCCGCGGACGAAGCCGGCCGTGCAGAGCGGGCCGCGCGCGGTGACCATCGGCAGGATGTAGCCGGCGTCGAGGATGCGCTGCTTGTGCATCCGGATGCGGTGCAGCGTCATCGCCGCGAAGGCGTCCGCATCGACTTCGTACTCAGGGAAGTTGTCGATGTCCTCGAGCCGGTAGAGCGTGTGGTACTCGCTCGGCGTGTTGTCCTGCCAGAACTTGATCTTCGAGCCGAGGATCGACGGCTCGGCGGCCATGCCGTATTCCATCCACCAGCCGGGGACGAAGATGACCTCCGGATACTCCTCGAAGATCTTCAGGTTGGCCTGGAACCACACCTCGGGGTCGAGGTAGTAGTCCATGTGCTTGATGCCGAGATACCCGGGAATCCACGGGCTGTCGACGATCAGCGCCATCGGGATCTCGTCCAGCTTCTCGCGGCGCACGGCGCGCTTGAAGGTGTCCCATTGAGCAGGCAACATTCGATAAGGTCCTTTTCTGACCGGACGGGCCAGTTCTGACCGGAGGGGCCAGCCCTGGTCCACGACCCGAACAAAACAGGAAGTACATCACCGTGAACGCTCACGTGTCAACGTGTGAGCGCGTCATTCCTCAGGGTGCAACCGCAGGCAGCAGCGCGAGTTGCCGTGTCCGTGCGTTTACCAGGGGCCGTTCCGGCCGCCGTGGGGCGACTTGCCGGTGGGGCGAACGCCCGCCGGCGACGGGAACGACGGGCCGGCGGACGGGCCGAATCGCCGGAAGAGGCGGCGACCGGACGACCCTGCTAGACTTCCCTCAGCGGCCCCCGCCGCGTCAGCAGCGCGGCCCCCGACGCGCGACTTCCCCGCAGCCTCCCCCGGGGCAGCGAGTGGCTTCCACAGTCGCGATTTCCGGAGGTACTCGACATGCCGCGCTCCATTTGGGCTGCCAGCCTGGCCGCCCTGACCCTGACCATCGGTTCGTCGCTCGCCGTCGTCGCTTGCGGAGGCAGCGATTCGCCGAACGAGCCGACGCCCGCGCCGACACCTGCTCCCAACCCGCCGCCGCCCCGCGCCTCCTCCCGCGGGCTCGACCACGATCACGATCACCTCAGCCGGCGTGTCGCCGAAGGACATCGTCGTCTCGCGCGGCGCGCGCGTCACCTTCGTCAACAACGACGGCGTCGGCCACGACATGAACTCGGATCCCCATCCGGCGCACACGAGCTGCACGGACATGAACGTGGGCAACGTCGCCCCCGGACAGAGCCAGCAGACCGACGTCCTGAACATCGCGCGGACGGTGCGGCTACCACGATCACAACCAGCCGTCGAACGGGAACCTGCAGGGCACGATCACCATCCAGTAGTCGATCTCGCGGGCGAGCGCGGCCCCGCGCTCGCCCCCCTCGCAGCGCACGGAGTCTCAGCCCCGGCGTTCTTCCGGAGGCCGCGAGTTCGTTGTGCTGGATCACCGATGCCGTCCAAGCTGCTGATCGCCATCCCCAACTACGGCAACAACGCTCCCGGCCTGTTCCTCGACTCGATGGTGCGGCTGATGACGCACCTGGCCCGCAAGTTCGGACCAGGCGAGATCGACTACATGCGCGTCGGGCTGATGTACATCGACATCGCCCGCAACATGATCTGGGACGAGGCGCGCAAGCGGCAGACCGAGGCGCTGCTCTGCCTGGACGACGACATGACGTTCACGCCGCAGACGTTCGAGGCGGTGTGGAACACGCCGGGCGACGTCGTGTCGGGCCTCTACTTCCAGCGCCGCCAGCCGCCGACGGCGCCGTGCATGTACCAGCGCATGCCGAACGGCCACCACTCGGCGGTGATGGCCTATCCGAAGGACGCGGTGATCGACGTGGACGCGGTCGGCTTCGGCTTCGTCCTGATCCGCAAGCCGGTGATCGACGCGCTCGAGCACCCGTTCACGACCAAGACCTCGAAGGGCGAGGACATCGCCTTCTGCGAGAACGCCAAGGCGGCCGGCTTCAGCGTGAAGGTCAACACGGCGGCCAAGGTCGGCCACATCCTGACCGTCCCGCTGATCATCGAAGAGAGCAACGCGGGCCCGGAATTCGGGTGATCGCCGGCCCGCGGCGGCGGCCGCCTGCGCGGATGAAACACCCGGCCATGGAACGGAGTAGCATCTGGCACCATGGCTGACATCCACGATCCGAACTATTCCCGGCGGCGGTTCCTGCAAGCGGCCGGTGGCTCGCTCGCGGCCGCGCCGCTGCTCGGCGCCGTCTCGCCCGCCGCGGCCCAGGTCCCCGACATCCGTCTGCCCGAGGTCCCCGGCCCGAAGGTGGGATGGGCGCTCGTCGGGATCGGCGGGCTGACGGCGAACCAGATTCTCCCGGCCTTCCCGAAGTGCCAGAAGTCGAAGGTCGTGTCCTTCGTCAGCGGACGCCCGGAGAAGGCGGCGCGGTTCGCGCAGGTCCACGGCGTCGATCCGAAGAACATCTACAACTACGAGAACTTCGACAAGATCGCCGACAACCCGGACATCCAGGCGCGTCTACATCGTGCTGCCGAACAGCATGCACGCCGAGTACACGATCCGGGCGCTCAAGGCCGGCAAGCACGTGCTGTGCGAGAAGCCGATGGCCAACACCGCGGCCGACTGCGAAAAGATGATCGCGGCGGCCAAGGCGGCGAACAAGAAGCTGATGGTGGCGTACCGCTGCCGCTACGAGCCGAACAACCAGCTCGCCATCAAGATGGCGCAGGACAGCAGCGAGGCGGGGATGGGCCCGACGCGCGTCATCCTGGCCGAGATGGGCTTCAACATCGGCAACCCGGGCCAGTGGCGCCTGAAGAAGGCGATGGCCGGCGGCGGCTCGATGATGGACATCGGCATCTACGCCCTGAACGCCGCGCGCTACCTCACCGGCGAGGAGCCGAACGAGGTCTACGCGATGATCTCCTCGACGCCGAACGACGTGCGCTTCGCCGAGGTCGAGGAGAACATCACCTTCCAGCTCCGCTTCCCGAGCGGCATCCTCGCCAACTGCGTGTCGAGCTACGGCACGAACTTCAACAAGTTCCGCGTCTGCAAGCCGCGCGGCGCCTTCGAGCTCGATCCGGCGACGCCCTACACGGGCCTGCGGATGCGCGTGTTCCGCGGCGGCGCCATCGAGGATCGCTCGCTGCCGCAGCGCGACCACTTCCAGCTCGAGATGGACCACTTCTCGGAGTGCATCCAGACCGAACAAGGAGCCGCTCACGCCAGGCGAGGACGGCCTCAAGGACATGCGGATCGTCGAAGCGATCTACGAGTCCGGCCGCACCGGCAAGCCGATCAAGCTGGCCTGATCGATCCGCGGGCGTGTCACGCGGTCGGGTCCGGTTCGCCGGACCCGGCCTCGACCGCCCACGACGCCAGCATCAGCGGATACATCCCCACCAGCGTCGCGCCGAGCGCGATCGCCGGCGCCGATGGCGCCGCCCCACCAGGCCGCCAGCGGCAGCACCACCACAGCGACACCACGAGACCGGCGGCATTGAGCGCGTCGGGGATCCACGCGGCCGGCGCCGGCCGTTCCGCGGCCACGCGGCGCGCGGACGGCGGCGCTGAACCCGGCCGACGGCATGGCGTCGCGGAAGCGCGCGGCGAGCGCGGTGTCGAGCGCCGTCTCCTGCTCGAGCAGCTCGGCGCACGACGGGCAAGAGGCGACGTGCGCGTCCAGCGACGACGTCATCCTGCGGCGACGCCTCGCCGTCCAGCCGCCGTTCGATGAGGACCGCGGCGCGGTCGCAGCCGATCATCGGACGGCTCCGGCGGCTGGCGCCATCAGGCTGGCCAGACGCTTGCGGGCACGGTGCAGGTGGCTGCGCACGGTATTGATCGGCATGTCCAGCATCCCGGCGACCTGCTCGTAGGATCGCTCTTCCAGGTAGAACAGCCGCACGATCCGCCGCTGCGGCTCGTCCAGCATCTCGACCAGCGTCTCGCACTCCATCCGCAGATCGACCGGCGACGCCGCAGACATCGGCGCCGCCGGATCGGCGGGGTCGTCGTCGAGCGACGCCGTCGGCCGCGCATCCGCGCCGGCGCAGCTCGCTGAGGCAGGCGTTGCGCGCGATCACGTAGAGCCACGTCGAGAACGACGCCCGCCCGTCGTAGAGCGGCAGCGCCCGCCACAGCCGCACGAACGCCTCCTGCGCCAGATCCTCGGCGTCGGCCGGCGTCCGCACGTAGCCCAGGGCCAGCCGATAGACCCGGCCGCGATACGCCGTCAGCAGCCGCTCGAACGCCCGATCGCGCTCGCCCGCCGCGAGCAGCCGGCAGACCTCGGCGTCAGGGGTCGACTCGTCGGGCACGCGCACGGTGATACCCGCGGCCGGCCGGAAAAGTTGCAGCCAGGGGGACGCCGCCGCCTGCAACCTTGCCGGCATGCCCCGAGTATCAAGCACGGAGGTCAACCCGTCCATGGAATATGTCTGGTTTCCGCTCTTCGTCGCCTCGGTGCTCGCGTTCGTCGGATTCCGTCAGTGGTTGCGGCACCAGCAGCGGGCGATGGTGCATCGCGAACGGCTGGCGGCGCTCGAGAAGGGCGCCGATCTCCCGGCCTGGCCCGATGAGTCGCCATCGCGGTTCGCCTTCGGGCTGGACAGCGTCCTGCTGCTGTCCGGGCTGATCTGGCTGTCGATCGGCCTCGGCGGCATGTTCGCCGCGTGGTTGATCGTGTCCGATCCGATGGTGCAGCGGCTCCCCGATGCGGTCCCGGAGTCCATCGCGCTCATCGGGGTGCCGGTCGCCTTGATCGGCGTCGCGCACCTGATCGTCTACGGGGTCCGCCGGCGAGGCAGCCGATGATGGCCGACGCGTGGGTCAGGCCGCCCGCACGGATCCGAAGATCTGCAGCATCGCGAAGACGACGACGCCAGTGACCGAGACGTACAGCCAGATCGGGAACGTCCACCGGGCCACGCGCCGGTGGCTGGCGAAGCGGCCGGAGAGCGACAGGTAGAACGTCGACAGCACCAGCGGCAGCGCGACCACGGACAGCAGGATGTGGGAGATCAGGATCGCGAAGTAGATCGGGCGGACCACGCCCTGGCCGAGGAAGCGCGAGTCGCCGTGCAGCGCGTGGTAGGTCACGTAGGACACGAGGAAGACGCCGGACGCGGCCAGCGCCGTGAACATCCAGCGCTGGTGGACGTCCCGGCGGCCCCGGCGGATCGCCGCGAACCCGAGCACGATCGCGATCGCGCTGACGCTGTTGAAGAAGGCGTTGACGAACGGCAGCCAGCCGACCCAGGCCGGCTCCGGCCCGGCGACGCCGCCGCGATAGACCAGCACCAGCAGCGCCGTCGCGATGACCGCGCTGGCGATGCCGATCGAGACGATCCCGCCTCTCATATGGAGCCTGAACGCGATGACGGCCATCAGCGTCGGCAGCAGCGCGCCGACCAGCAGCCAGATCGGCAGCACCGCGCCGTCGAAGTAGCGGCCCAGAATCGCCTGGCCCGCCGGGTTCGGGGCATTGGCGATGACCGTCAGGCCGCCGCCGGTCACCGCACCTTCCATCACCGCGGCCTTCATGCCGTCGCTCAGGTTGGGCACGAGCGTCGACAGGTAGGTGATCAGCGCGTTGTCGTTGAAGGCCGTCAGGATCGTCGCGGTGGCGAACAGCGGCGTCTCGCTCAGGCTGGCGAGGACCGGCGCGATCCACCACGCCTGCAGGCCGCCGTGGATCACGAGGCCGGCGAGGAAGAAGCCGACCAGCAGCGGCGCCTTGAGCTCGACCCGGCTCTGATACGGCGCCGTGGCGCGAACGAAGCCGAGGAAGATCAGGAACCCGCCGAGGAACAGCGCCGGATAGTGCGACGTGAAGACCGTCCAGCCCATGAAGACGACATGGACGATGGTGATCCAGGCCGGCACCGGCAGCAGCACCAGTCCCGTGCTCGCGTCGTCCTCCTCCGGCACCTCGACGTCCGGCACTGCGCGCCGCGCGCCGAGCTCGGCCAGCTCCCGCCGGAAGATCAGCCCGTAGACGACGACCGACGCGACGATCGCCACGACGGCCCGCCAGCCGAAGTGCCCGAGCATGAACGGCGTATCCCAGTTCCACAGCCGCGCCACCATCAGGACCGGCGGCGCCGCGAAGTGGGTCAGGGTGCCGCCGATCGACACGTTGACGAAGAGCAGGCCGAGCGTCGCGTACTTCAGCCGCGACGACGGCTGCAGGTCGTAGAACTGCCGGCCGAGGAGGAGGGCGCAGATCGTCATCGCCCCGGGCTCGGTGATGAGCGAGCCCATCAGCGGACCGACGGTCAGGATGATCGCCCACCACGTCGCCGGGGTCCCCTTCCCCACGCGCGCCAGCACGCGCAGCGCGTTCTCGGCCAGGAGGATGATCGGGCGCGTCGACGCGAGCGCCATGATCACGATCACGAACAGCGGCTCGGTGTAGTTGACGGTGCCGTTGAAGTAGCCCGCGGCCGTGTGCCAGCCGGCGTAGCTCGTGATCGCGACGAGCAGCACGATCGCCCACAAGCCGAAGACGACTTCGACCTCGCCGAGGAAATGGAGCGCTTCGGCGAGGACGCTGGGCACCTCGGGACGGCCGAGCTGCCGCTGCCGCTCGGCGTGGCGGTGCTGGAGCCCGGTGCGCCAGCGCCGTGAAGCGGGCGGCGGCAAAGGTGTGCAGGATCGCCAGCCCGAAGATGGCCGATGCCACCGCGTTGAACGGCTCGGCGGCGATTCGCGCCGACAGGGTGTCCAGGAGCGAGGCGGCCGGCGGCGGGTAGCTGTCCAGGAGCCGGGGAAACGTGGCTGGGTTCGGGGGCGGTGAGCATGAAGTTCCGCTATTCTCCGCCAGAACCCGCGTATGCTGATACGGCCTCACCCCTTGGAGGCAGCCTGCCTGCAGTGCGCGCAGCCCGCCAGCTGCCGCGGAAGGAGTTGCGTCCAATGCGTCCGCTGACGTCGATGGTGTGCGTCGGGGTGGTGGCGATGACGGTCGTCGTGCCGCGGGCCCAGGTCCCGGAGGCGCAGCAGCCAACCGACTCGCCGACGTTCCGTGTCGGTACGCGCCTGGCGACCATCGACGCCGTCGTCGTCGATGACAGGGGTCAGCACGTCACCGACCTCAAACCCGAGGACTTCGAGATCGTCGAACGTGGAAAGTCGCAGGCGGTGCGACAGGTGGTCTACGTCCAGGTCATCGGTCCCGACGGACGGCCAGTCTTCCAGCCGACCGTGAGCCGGGGCTCCAGCGCCAGGAGCGCCCCCGGCGTCGCTTGATGCGGCGGCACGGTCCCGGCCGCTCGCCGGCGGCAACGGGCTCGCGTCCGGCAAGCGCGCCAGCCGGGTACTGGCGATCGTCGTCGACGATCTCGGCCTCTCGCACGAGAGCACCGCCTACGTGCGGATGATGCTGACGCGCTACGTGGATACGAAGATCGCGCCCGGCGATCTCGTGGCGATCATCCGTACCGCCGGCGGGGTCGGCACGCTGCAGCAGTTCACGACCGATCGCCGGCTGCTGCACGCCGCCATCGATCGCGTCCGCTATTCGCTCCAGAGCCGCAAGGGCGTTGGCGCCTTCGAGGCCATCACGCCCCCGTCGAGCACCAGCCTGGTCACCAAAGTCGGCCAGACGATCGATGAGCTCCGGACCGAAGTGAACACGGCCGGCACGCTCGGCGCCCTCGAGTACGTGCTGCGCGGGATCGAAGAGCTGCCGGGACGCAAGAGCGTGGTGTTCGTCTCGGAGGGGTTCGACCTCGGCTTCCGTGACGCCAAGGCCAGTCGCTCGTGGTCGGCGTTCACGCGCGTGATGGACCGCGCCAACCGCGCCGGCGTCGTGGTCTACACGATGGATGCCCGCGGCCTGCAGACCGGCGGTCTCACCGCGGAGGACGACGCGCAGACCAAGAAGATCGCAATGCCGGGCGACGAGTGCGCCTGACCCAAGCCCGGTGGTCCGCGAGCGAGCCAGCGGCCGCCGGCGGGACCTGCTCGATTCGCAGGACTCGCTGGTCTACCTGGCCCAGCAGACCGGCGGCTTCGCGGTGCTCAACGGCAACGACCTGGTCGCCGGCATGGCCCGCGTGATCGACGACACGCGCGGCTACTACCTGCTCGGCTTCGACACGTCGATCCCCACGAACGAGCGGTGGGATCCGAACGACATCCGCATCCACGTCAAGCGGCCCGGGCTCACCGTGCGGGCGCGGCGCGGCCTGTTCGGGCCGGCCGAAAAGGAGCGCCCGCGCGACGCGACACCTGCCGATCCGCTGGTCGCCGCCACGCTGTCGCCCTTCGCCACCGGCGCCATCGATGTGCGCCTCACCACGCTGTTCGCGCACGACAAGACGGCCGGCTCGTACGTCCGGACGCTGTTCTTCATCGATCCGGCCGGGCTGACGTTCGCGGTCGGCGCCGACGGCAGACATGAGGCCGACCTGTCCCTGCTGCTGCTCGCCGTCGGCGACAACGGGCAGACCTCCGCCCAGGTCCGCATCGAGGTGCCGCTCCGGCTCAATGACGACGACTACGCGCTGATGCGCCAGCGCGGTCTCCTCTACAGCGCTCGACTGGGGATCAAGGAGGCCGGCGGCTACCAGATCCGCGCCGCCGTGCAGGACGATCGCTCGAAGGCCATCGGCACGAGCGCCCAGTTCGTCGAGGTGCCGAAGGTCGGCAAGGACGTCGTCGCCCTCTCGGGCGTCCTGATGACCGACCTCACCTCGGCCATCGGCGGCGCGCCGGGTGAGCCCGCGATCGCCACGGCCATCCGGACCGACGCGCTCGCCGACGGCGTCCTCGGCGAGCCGGCGATCAAGATCTTCAAGCCCGGCAGCGAAGTCGTCTACGCCTTCGAGATCTACGATGGCCGCGGCAAGCGCAAGGACGGGTTCTCGACCCGCGCGACGCTGATCCGCGACGGCAAGGCGTTCTACACGACGCCGCCGGCACCGATCGGCGCCGCGCCGAGCGACGCCAAGCCGGTCGGCTCTGTACCCGTGGGCGGCAAGCTGTCGCTCGGCCGGGGTCTGCCGCGCGGCACCTACACGTTGCAGGTCAGCGTTGCGCCGCAGTCGGGCAAGGGCCGCGATCGGCCGGCGTCGCAGTGGGTCGACTTCGAAGCAGCTCACGGTCGCGGAGGACGGCAGCAAGGCCGTGCCCGCGATCCAGTGGGTGGACTTCGAGGTGCGCTGATGCGAATCGATGCGAAGCTTGGAATCGCGGCCACTGCGCTCGCGCTGGCCGCCTGCCTGCTAGCGCCCGGCGTGACCGCGCGCCCCGGCGCCCAGGCGCCGGTGGCACAGGCGCCCGGCGGCCAGCCGACCTTCCGTGCCGGGACGCGCCTCGCCACCTTCGACGCGGTGGTCACCGATCGCAAGGGCCGTCACGTCACGGACCTGGCGCCCGCCGACTTCGAGGTGGTCGAGCGCGGCAAGCGACAGACGGTCCGCCAGGTGGCGTACGTCCACGCCGTGCGCCCGGATGGCGCGCCGACTGCGGTGGCGGGCGCTGACGCGCCGGCTGCGCCGGCGCCCGCCATGCCGGGCGCGCCGGGGCTGCCGTCGCGCGAGCAGACCGGCCGTGTGATGGCGATCGTCGTCGACGACCTGCGCATGTCGTTCCGCAGCACGGTCGACGTGCGGACCATGCTGAACCGCTACGTCGACCGGCAACTGCGGCCGGGCGATCTCGTCGCGATCATCCGGACCGCGGGCGGCGCCGGCGCGCTGCAGCAGTTCACCACCGATCGCCGGCTGCTCAAGGCGGCCATCGAGCGCGTCCGGTGGTCGGCGCGGGTCTGGCCGTTCAATCCGTCCGGCCCCTGGGAGGAGCAACGGCGAAGGGCTGGCCGATCGCTTCGAGCGCGACGTCACGCTGGAGGGCTCGCTTGGCGCCCTGGCGTACGCCGTGCGCGGCGTCCAGGTGCTGCCGGGACGCAAGACCGTGGTGTTCGTGTCGGAGGGTTTCTACCTGGCCACGCCAGACAACCGGCTGAACGACGCCCTGCCCGAAGTCGACCACGTCATCGACACCGCCAACCGGGGCGGCGTCGTCATGTACACCATCGATCCGCAGGGGCTCGTGAACCCAGTCATGGCTGAGTTCACGGCCCAGCGGTCACGGTCCGACCCGAGCTACACCGGCACGAGTATGGCACACGGTGGCGCCGGCCAGCTTCTTGGCGTCGAGGGCGCTGTTCGAGACGCAGGGGTCGCTCGAGTACCTCGCCGGGCAGACGGGCGGCTTCGCCGTCGTCAGCAACAACGACCTCACCGGCGGCCTCGCCCGCATCGGAGCGGACACGCGCGGCTATTACCTGGTCGGCTTCGACACAGCGATCCCATCGGGCGTGAGGACGGACAAGGGCGAGGTCAAGATTCGCGTGAAACGCAAGGACCTCGAGGTGCGGGCGCGCCGGGATCGCTTCGGCCCGGCCGACCCGGACGCGCCGCCCCCGACGCCACCGGCCGACCCACTGCTCTCGGCCGCGCTCTCGCCGTTCACGACCGGCGCGCTGGACGTGCGGCTCGCCGCGCTGTTCGGCCACGACACCGCGGAGGGCGACTTCGTACGCGCGTTCGTCGCCGTCGATCCGGCCGGACTCACGCTCGCCGAAGTTCCTGGAGGCGGGCGCGAAGGCAACCTGACGATGCTCGTGTTCGCCCTCGACGACGAAGGCGACGTGGTCGGCCAGGCGCGCGAGGTCATCGCCGTCCGGCTCGACGCCGACGCCTACAATCGGGCCCGGCAGCACGGCCTCCGCTACAGCGTCCGCCTCCCGTTCAAGAAGGCGGGCGGCTACCAGATCCGCGCCGCCATCCTCGACGAGCGCTCGCAGGCGATCGGCGCGAGCGCGCAGTTCGTCGAAGTGCCGCGCGTCGGCGACAAGCGGCTCGCCCTCTCCGGCGTCGTCCTGACCGAGGCGGACGCCGGCGAGAAGCCGATGACCGCGACGTTCGCCCGTGGCAGCCGGATCGAGTACAAGGGCACCCTCTACGACGGCCGGCGCCGCGACGGCGGCTTCTCGGTCAGCGCCACGGTGCTGCGCGACGGCAAGCTGGTTCACGCAAGCGCGCCTGCGCCGCTCGCCGGCGCGCCCGCGGACACGCCGGGGGTGGCGCCGATCCCGTTCCGCGGCACGCTGACGCTGGGAGACGACTTCACGCCCGGGCTCTACACGCTGCAGGTCGACGTCGCGCCGGCGATCATCAACGGGAAGAAGAGCCGCCCGGTGCGGCAGTGGGTCGACTTCGAGGTGCGCTGAGTATGTTGGCGGCCGGCCTCTCACGGCCGGCCGCGGGCCGCGCCTTGGCCGTGCGGTCTGCTATTCGCGACGCTGGGCGCGTCGCGGCGCCCGCACGCGCGCGTCTAGGCGGACGGCCGGCGGCGGAACGGGTGCGCGAGCTGGCGCAGGAAGCCGTCGGGCACGGGCCGGTCGGTGTGCACGCCATAGCCTGACGGCCACCGGCCCGCCGGCAGGTGGAACGTCCCGAACAGCCAGTCGAGCACCGGCAGGTGGATCGCGAAGTTCTTGTCCACGGCCTCGGGCTCGATGCCGTGGTGCCAGTGGTGGAAGCGCGGCGTCGCCACCAGCCACGCCAGCGGCCCGAACTCGAAGCGCACGTTGGCGTGGATGAAGGTGGCCTGCACGCTGACGAAGATCACGTAGGCGACCAGCGCGGCCTGATCGAAGCCGAGCACGTAGATCGGCACGTAGGTCAGGCCGCGCGTCACCGCCACGTCGACGAGGTGCAGGCGCGCGCCGGCGATCCAGTCCATCGTCTCGGCCGAGTGGTGGATCTCGTGGAAGCGCCACAGCAGCGGCACGCGGTGGAAGGCGCGATGGATCCAGGTACTGGCAGACGTCGGTGAGCACGAGGATCTCGAGGAACTGGACGACGCCGGGCTGGCTCGACACCCAGGCCTGCACCTGGGCGCTCGCCGCCCAGTCGAAGAACACCATCGCCGGCCGCATCGTCAGCAGCGTCGTGAGCTGCAGCAGCAGCGCGCTCATCCCGAAGTACATCAGGTCGGTGCGCCACGCCGGCCGGAACACGTCCTGCTCCGGGCGCAGGGCGAAGAGCCGCTCGATGCGGCACGAACGTCGCCGAATAGAGCATCAGCGACAGCAGGAACCAGTCGAGGCCGAGGAACGGTCCCTGTGTCAGCTCGCCATCGACCGGCACCTGCGAGCCGCCGAGCAGCGCCGCGGCCAGCGCGAAGCCGATGCCGCTGACGCCGAGCGCCTTGTTCTGGCGGAGCGTGACGCTGATCGCGCCGAGCACGAAGGCACCGACCAGCACGAGGTGCAGCAGCGCCCGCATGTAGGCCAGCGGATACAGCGCCCGCAGCTCGGGCACCGTGAAGATCGACGGATAGTGGAAGCAGACCACCGCGCCGAAGCCGATGAAGCCGAGCGCGGCGGCGAGCACGCCGCTGATCCAGCCGGTGCCGAAGTGGCGCGGCTCGATCGTGCGCAGCGTGAAGCGCCAGGGCCTCATCGCGGCGCCTCGTCGGCGCGCGGCACCAGCCCGGTGAGCCGCGTGACCACCCGTTCGAGGCCGGTGAAGAACCCGATCCGGGCGGTCCACGCGTTGTTCCAGCCGGTGGTGATGCAGTAGTGGGTCGCGTACGGCGACGCGTGATGGACTCGATGCGCGGCCGGCGGCAGGACGACGCGCGCGCGCTGCAGCCAGCGAACGGCGCGGGGCGGACGGACCATGTGCGCCCACTGATGCACCTGGTTGGTGGGGAGCGCCCACGCCGCCCAGGCGGTGAAGAACGTCGCCGCCGCCAGGCCGGCGCGTGACTCCGTCGGCAGCAGCCACGCGGTGGCCAGGAGCGGCAGCGCGAGCAGCGCCACGTCGCCGTTCAGATCGACGAAGCCGCGGCCGAGCATGTCGGCCGGGTTGACGTGGTGGACACGGAACGGGCGCAGGAGGCGCGGCCCGATCACGGGCCAGGACTCGTGCCCCCAGGTATCGGCGACCCAGTGGACGACGCCGGACATGAGGTCGGCGACCACGCCGGCGGCCAGCACCACGATCGGCAGCCACCAGGCGAGACCGACGGCCGGACCCAGCCGGACGATCAGCAGCGTGAGCGCGATGGCCGCCGCGACGAGGCTGGCGAGCTCGATCGCCTGCGACGCGCGCGAGCCGGCCGCGAGGGCGGGCGGGCGACGGCGCCGGTCGGCTGCGGGGCGGCGATGAGGACGGGCCGAAGCTCCATGGTTCCCTCGGCGCCCGCCGCCCGCCTATCTCGCGGCCAGCCGGGCGCGGGCCTTCTCGACGTCGCGATGGAAGACGAACAGCGGGTCGGCCTGCCCCTTGGGATCCTCGAAGTTCCAGGTGCGTCCGCCGCGCTTCTTCACCCGAAGGTTCTTCTTCAGGTAGTCGACGACAAAGATATCGACATCTTCGAAGCGCAAGGTGAACGCGTCTTCACGATTGGCCGTCTCGTAGCGCAGCCCCGCCGGATCCGCGACGAGCTGCCCGCTGCACGAGCCCACGCCGTGCTTGTGGACCACCGGCACCGCGGCGTTCAGGCGGACGTCCTTGAACCGCACCTCGACTTCGGCCGGCGCCTCGCCGATCTCGATCGCCTGCGCGTGCCCCTCGTAGCCCTCGACCGAGACGTTCAGCCGGTGCGAGCCGGCCGCCAGCCCGTCGACGTCCAGCGGCGTGGTGCCGAGGAACTTGCGGTCGAGGAATACCGACGCCCCCGGCACGTCGCTGCGGACGCGCAGGACGCCGGCGGTGCGGGATGGAGCGGCGGGTGCCGTGGGCTCGGCCGGTTCACGCACCGGGGCCGGTCGATCGGTCGCGCGCCGGCGCCGTCTCGCGGGACGGAGCTGGTTCCCGCTTCGGGGAGGGACGGGGCGGCGCCGGCGCCTCCCGCACGGGCCCGTCGGCGCGAGGAGCGGGCGTTCGCTGGGACAGCACGAACCACGACCCGGCCGCAGCCACTGCCGCGCCCATGAAGACCACCAGCAGCACCGGCCATCGCCGGGATCGCGGCGACGGCTCGTCGTCGAATACGCTCATGCGGGGGCGAGTGTACGCGACACGCTGGCAAGTGGTCGACTCGAAGGGTAACGTCTAGCGATGCGACCCTTCACCCTTCGATTCGTGGCGACGTCCCTGGCGGCGTTCGTCCTCGGCCTGGCCCTCCCTGCTGGCGGGCACGGGCCCAGGTCACCTCTCAGCCCGGGTCCCGCGCCCGACGGCGACGGCGTGATCCTGATCGGCGGGGCGACGACGCGCGACGGCTTCGTCAAGGGCCGGCCGCTGATCGAGACGGCCACCTACAAGGTGCACGCCAGCCGGCGCGACGGGCCGGGCATCGCCGAGGTCCACGCCGCGACACCGACATCTTCTACGTGCTCGAGGGCACGGCCACGCTCGTGACCGGCGGCAGCACGGTCGACGGGAAGACCACGGCCCCGGACGAGATCCGCGCCGCCCGCCTCGAAGGCGGGACGACGCGCTCGCTCGCCAAAGGCGACATCGTGATCATCCCGAGCGGCGTGCCGCACTGGTTCCGTGACGTCCAGGCGCCTTTCCTCTACTACACCGTCAAAGTAACAGGCCCGGCCGCGACCGCCGGGAGCGGCCGATGACACCCTCCGCGTCCGACGCGGCATCAAAGGCATCAGGAGAAGCGCCCGTGACGTGCCGCGATTTCGCCAACTTCCTGCTCGACTACGTCGAGAGTGAGCTGCCCGCCGACACGCGCCGCCGCTTCGACGAGCACATGGCCATCTGCCCTGACTGCGTGCAGTACCTCCAGCACTACACGGAAACGGTCAAGGCCGGACGCCTGGCAATGGCGGAGGACCTCCCGGCCGACGTTCCCGATGACCTCGTGAGCGCCATCCTCGACGCGCGGCCGCGCTGAGCGCTCGCGAATGGACGTCCGGCAATTCATCGACGACGGCTTCGTCCGGATTCCACGGGCGTTCCCGCGGGAGACCGCCGACGCGGCCCGCGCCATCCTGTGGCGCGATACGGGCTGCGATCCGAGCGACGCGTCCACGTGGACCCGCCCCGTCATCCGCCTCGCGATGTACGGGCAGGAACCCTTCGTCGACTCCGCCAACACGCCTGTCCTGCACGCGGCCTTCGACCAGCTCGTCGGACCGGGGCGCTGGCTGCGGCGCGACAGCCTGGGCACCTTCCCGGTGCGCTTCCCGTCGCCGGACGACCCCGGCGACGCCGGCTGGCACGTCGACGCGAGCTTCGGCTACGACCATCCCGATTTCCTCGAATGGCGCGTGAACATCCGCTCGCGGGGACGGGCGCTGCTGATGCTGTTCCTGTTCTCCGACGTCGGCGAGGACGACGCGCCGACCCGCATCCGCGCCGGCTCGCACGTCGAGATGGCTCGCATCCTCGCGCCGGCCGGCGAGGCCGGCCTGTCGCTGCGCGAGCTGGCGGCCAACGGCTTCGCGGAGACCGCGCACTGCCCGGAGGTTCTGGCAACCGGCGAAGCGGGCACCGTCTACCTGTGCCATCCGTTCCTCGTCCACGCCGCCCAGCCGCATCGCGGATCGCGGCCGCGATTCCTGGCCCAGCCGCCGCTGCTCCCCGCGTCGCCGTCGGGCCTCGATCTCGAACACGGCACCGCTCCGGTCGAGCAGGCGATCCGGCTGGCGCTCGACGCGCCGTCGTAGCCGCATCCGTGGAACTACTCGAGGTGACGGCCGCCATCGACGCGGATGGTCTCGCCGGTGACGAACTCGGTCTCGCACAGGAACAGGACGGCGCGGGCGATCTCGCTCTCGCCGCCCCACCGTCCGAGCGGCGTGGCCCTGGCAACGTCCGCGATCTCTTCCGCCGTCATGTCCGGTGGTGCCACGATCGGGCCCGGGGCGATCGCGTTGACCAGGATGTGGTCGCGGGCGACCTCGAGCGCCAGCGCCTCGGTCAACGCCACGACGCCGGCCTTGGCCACGTAGTAGGACGTGAAGCCGGTGTAGTGCGGCCGGCCGCTGCGGGCCAGCCAGTCGGCGAAGTTGACGATGCGGCCGCCGCCCGCCTTGCGCATGTGCGGGATGGCCGCGTGCGCGCACAGGAATGCCGAGCGCAGGTTGACGTCGAGATCGGCCGCCCAGTAGGCCGGCGTAATCGCCTCGAGCGGCGTCGAGCGGTAGATCGACGCCATGTTGATCAGGATGTCGACCTTCCCGAAGGTCTGCACGGCGTGGTCGACGATCGCGGCGCAGTCAGCCGGCTCGGCGACATCGGCCTGGACGATGGTGGCGCGTCGTCCGGCGGCTTCGACATCGGCGACCGTCGCCTCGGCCTCGGCCCTGGATCCGCGATAAGACAGCACGAGATCGACGCCTCGCTCCGCCAGCTCGCGCGCCACCACGCGGCCGATGCGCTTGCCTCCGGTGATGATCGCCACGGCGTCGGTCAGCAGCATGTCCACTATGATGCGCGACGTGGCCGGAAGTTACGATGCGCGCCCGATCGTCGTCGTCGGAGCGGGCGCCGCCGGCCTCGCCGCGGCGATTCACGCCGGGGGGCACGGCGTCCCAGTCGTCGTGCTGGAGGCAACGGCTGACGGCGGCCGCAAGATCCTGATCAGCGGCGGCGGGCGCTGCAACGTCCTGCCGCAGGCGCTGGAGCCGGCCCGCTTCGTCAGCGAGGGCCCGGCGCACGTCGTCCGCCACCTGCTCCGATCCTGGCCGCTGGCCGAGCAGCACCGCTTCTTCGAAGAGGACGTCGGCGTCCTGCTGACGCTCGAAGCGGAGTCACGGAAGTACTTCCCGACGTCGAACCGCGCCCGCGACGTGCGCGACGGTCTGGTGGCGCTGGCCCGCCGCCGCGGCGTCACGTTCAGCATGGACGCCCGCGTCACCGGGCTCACGCCGGCCGCCGACGGCGGCTGGTCGGTGGCCCTCGATGGTGGCCACGCGGTCGAGGCGCGCGCGGTGGTGATGGCCACCGGCGGCTGCTCGGTGCCGCAGACCGGCAGCGACGGCGCCGGCCTGGGCCTGCTGCGCGCGCTGGGCCTGCGCGTGCACGCGCTGTACGCCGCGCTGACGCCGCTCACCGCGACGCCCGCCGTCCACGCGGGGCTGTCCGGCGTGTCGCTGCCGGTCACGCTGCGCGTCGCCGGGACCAGCGCATCGGCGTCCGGCGGCTTCCTGTTCACGCACCGCGGCTACAGCGGCCCCGCGGTCCTGGACGTCTCCCATCACGCCGTCCGCGCCGCGGCCGCCGGCCGTCCGCAGCCGATCCTGGCGCAGTGGAGCGCGGCTGACGACGCGGCCTGGCATGCCACGCTGCAGGGCGGCGACGGCCTGGTCGTCTCGCGGCTGCGGGCGACGCTGCCGGAGCGGCTGGCGCAGCAGCTCGTCGTCGAAGCCGGGCTCGCCGTCGACCAGCGGATCCCCACGCTGCGGCGGGAACACCGCCTGGCGCTCGTCGAGCGGCTGTGCCGCTACCCGCTGCCGTGGACCGGCGACGAGGGCTACCGCAAGGCCGAGGTGACGGGCGGTGGCGTGGCGCTCGACGAAGTGGATCCCCGCACCATGGAGTGCCGCCGGCACCCCGGGCTCTTCCTGTGCGGCGAGCTGCTCGACGCCTTCGGCCCGATCGGCGGCCACAACTTCGCGTGGGCGTGGGCGACCGGCCGACTCGCCGGCCGCGGAACCCTGCAGTACGCACAACGTATTCCGATCACGATGGCGTAGTGAACGGTAGAATGCTGCGGTTGCATTCGCGCACCGGCGGTTCGGCACGACGGGCATCGAGGAGAGAGACGACATGGCTCTGATGGACTTTTTGAAGCGGCAGTTCATCGACATCATCGAGTGGACCGATGATTCGCGCGACACGCTCTCGTTCCGCTTCCCCGACGACGACAAGGAAATCAAGAACGGCGCGCAGCTGATCGTGCGCGAGTCGCAGGTCGTCCAGTTCGTCTACATCGGCGAGTTCGGCGACACGTTCGGTCCCGGCAAGCACACGCTGACGACCGACAACATCCCGATCCTCACCAATCTCAAGTCGTGGAAGTACGCCTTCGAGTCGCCGTTCAAGGCCGACGTCTACTACGTCACCACGCGGCTCTTCACCGGCAACAAGTGGGGCACCTCGAACCCGATCATGGTGCGCGATGCCGACTTCGGCATCGTCCGCGTGCGCGCGTTCGGGACCTTCGACTTCCGCATCTCCGACCCGAAGCTCTTCCTGAAGGAAGTGGCCGGCTCGGACCACAACTTCCGGCTCGACGAGTTCAACGACACGATGCGCTCGCGCCTCGTCAGCGTCTTCAGCGACGCGCTGGCAACGGCGAAGATCCCCGTGCTCGATCTGGCGACGCGCTACCAGGAGATCGGCGACGCGCTGCTGCCGCTGATCAACCCGCTCGTCAACGCCAAGTACGGCCTGACCATCGAGAGCTTCATCCTCGAGAACGCGTCGGTGCCGCCGGAGGTCGAGGCGGCCATCGACAAGCGCTCGAGCATGAGCGCGATCGGCAACCTGAACGACTACGTGAAATTCCAGATGGCGGAAGGCATGGCCAAGGGCGGCAGCTCCGGCGGCGCCGCCACCGAGCTCGCGGTCGGCATGGCCATCGCGCAGCAGATGATCAAGGACCAGGGCGGCTTCGTGCCCGGCGCGCGGCACGCCGGCGGCCCCGGGTGCGGCGGCGCCGCCGCCGGTCCCGCCCGGGATCCCCGAGCTGCTGACGCCGGCCGACGCGGCCAAGGCCCTCGGCGTCACCGAGGCCGACGTCATGGCCAGCATCGAAGCCGGCGACCTCAAGGCCAAGAAGATCGGCAGCGCCTTCCGGATCACCCGCGCCGCGCTCGATCAGTTCCTCGCCCACTAGCCCACCAGCACCGCCGTGAGGAGGGCTCCTCTGCGGAGCCCTCCGACCCCGCCGATGTCCGACGTCGCTGCCCTCGACAAGCATTCCTGCCCCGCCTGCGGGGCGATGGCGAATTGGAACGCCGCGCAGCAGGCCCTGGTCTGCCCGTACTGCGGCGCCGTCTCGCCGGTGGAGCTCGCCGCCGATGGCAGCGTCATCAAGGAGCACGACCTCGTCGCCGCGCTGCGCGCGGTCCCGGACGAGAAGAAGGGCTGGGAAGCGGACCGCGTCTCGGTGCAGTGCCAGAGCTGCAAGGCGATCTCGTTGTTCGCGCCGGGCCGGGTCGCGCAGAACTGCGAGTTCTGCGGATCGCCGAAGATCATCCCGCAGAGCGCGGTGCGGTCGCCCATCGTGCCCGAGAGCGTGCTGCCCTTCGTCGTCGCCGAATCGAAGGTGCGCGAGGATCTTCGGAGGTGGTACGGCAGCCGCTGGTTCGCGCCGAACCGGCTGAAAGCCGCCGCGCTCACCGACAAGGTCCACGGCCTCTACATCCCCTACTGGACGTTCGACGCGCAGGTCGCGGCGCGCTGGACGGCGGAGGCCGGCCACTACTACTACGTGACCGAGCGGCGCGGGAACAAGACCGAGCAGGTCCGCAAGGTGCGCTGGGAGCGGGCCGCCGGCGCGCTCGATCACTTCTTCGACGACGAGCTGGTGCCGGCGACGCAGGGCGTCCCGGCGCGATCTGCTGAGCAAGGTCGAGCCGTTCGCGACGCAGTCGCTGGTCCCGTACGACGCGGGCTACGTGTCCGGCTGGGTGGTCGAGCAGTACCAGATCGACCTCGTCGCCGCCGCTCAGAGCGCCCGCACGCGCATGGACGCGCACCGTCCGGCAGCTCTGCTCGGCGCAGGTGCCGGGCGACACGCAGCGCAACCTGCAGGTCGACGCCGACTACTCGCAGCAGACGTTCAAGCACGTCCTCGTGCCGCTGTGGATCGTCGCCTACAACTACGGCTCGCGCACCTTCCAGGTGCTGGTCAACGGCCAGACCGGCCGCATCGCCGGCAAGCATCCCTACAGCTGGGTGAAGATCGCGCTCGCGATCCTCGCGGCGCTGATCGTGCTGATGATCATCGCCTACATCCAGGACAAGTAGCCCGCCGACAGTCAGCATCCCGCTTCGCGGAAGCCTGGTCAGAGCGTGCCGCGTGCGCGTATGCGCCGGCCAGGAGTCCGCGAAGCGGGACAACGCGCAGCGCTACTGCCTTCGGTACAAACGAAGGGCCCGGCGGATCGCCGAGCCCTTGCGCGGACGCCGGAGGCGCTCGTCTACGCGCGCGGAATCTTCAGGATCTGGCCCGGGTGGATCACGTCGGGCGTCTTGAGGATGTCGCGGTTGGCGTCGAAGATCTTCTGGAACGCGCTGGCGTCACCATAGATGTAGCGGGCGATCTTGGACAGCGAGTCGCCGCCCTTCACCGTGTACTGGCCGTGCAGGTCGGTGTTGGCCACCTTGATGTCCGCGGTCAGCTCGTCTTCCCACCCTGCGTGGCGCTTGATCGCGTTCCACAGCTCGTCCTTCGCCAGCTGGTAGCTGGCCGTCCCGGTGAGCTGCAGCTTGCTGCCGCTCTCGACGATGTCGAAGTTGATGATGCCGAGGTCGTTGGCGATCTTGGTCAGGTCCGCGTATTTCTTGCGAAGGGACGGCGCCGGCGTGGGGTTCATGGGCCTCCTCCAGGGTCAGACGGGTCGCGAGGTGGTGAGCCAGCGCGTGACGCGGGCCGAGACGTCGGCGAGATAGGCGGCATCGCCCGACGCGAGCTCCGTCGTCATGTAGCCGGCAAAACCGATGTCGGCAAAGGCCTGGCGCACGGCCGGCCAGTCGATGTCACCCTCGCCCAGGTTCTTCCAGGCGAAGGTGCCCTTGCCGCGATCCATCGAGAAATCCTTGAGGTGCACGCGGACGATGCGTGGACCCAGCGTGCGAATCCAGTCCTGCGGGTATCCGTAGAGGACGACGTTGCCGACGTCGAAGTAGGCCTTGGCCCAGGGCGAATCGAGCTCGTCGACGTAGCGGGCCATCTCGAGCGGGCTGAGGAGGAACCGGTTCCAGACCTCCTCGATGCCGATGATCACCTTCAGCTCGGCGGCGAGCGGCAGGAGCCGCTCCTTGATCACGCGCTGCGATCGCTCCCAGGCGTCCTTGTAGGAGGTCTGCGGATCGACCACGGCGGGCACGAGGAGCACCACGCCGGCGCCCCAGGTCTTCGCGTTGCGCAGCGAGGTCTCCATGCCGGCGACGCTCTTGGCGACGACAGCGGGATCCGCGCTCGAAATCGGTGAGCGCCAGTGCTCCATGTTCATCACGGAGTGGATGGCGATGCCGGTGGCGGCCGACGCCGCGCGCGCGGCTTCGACTTCGGCGGCATCGGTCAGCGTCTGCATCTCGATCGCTTCGAAGCCGGCGGTCTTCGCGGCGGCGAAGCGATCCGCGAACGGGCCGGCCGGCAGCATCGAGATCAGCACCGCGCGCTTGGCCATCGCGGGGGCGGCGGGCGCGGAGCCTTGCGGGGCGGAACCTTGGGAGGTCTGGGCCGACGCAGACGCCACCGTCGCGGCGGCCAGTGGCAACGCCGCGGCGGACTCCAGGAAGCGCCGACGCGAGGGGGACTCGGGCAGCATCGCGGACCGCAGGGTGATAAGACTGCGCTGGCCCGTTGCGGGTGTCAATACACGAAACCGTGACGCTTCATACGAATTTGTGATGGCACGTATCGAGGACGCTTCTGGCACGGGCGCGCGCGGTCACGCCCGGGCCTTCAGGATGTCGCGGATCTCGGCCAGCAACGCTTCTTCAGCCGACGGCACCGGGACGACCGCCGGCGCCACCGCTTCCTGCCGGCGCATCCGGTTCATCCCGCGCACGAGCAGGAAGATGGCCCAGGCCACGATGAGGAAGTTGATGACGGCGTTGAGGAACATCCCGTAGTTCAGCGTCACCGCATGGGCGGCCTTGGCCGCCGCGAGGTCCTTGTAGGGCGGCGGCGTCGTCCCGGGGCTGAGCAGGATGAAGAACTCCTTGAAGTCCATGTTCCCGAGCAGCATGCCGACCGGCGGCATGATGATGTCGGCCACCAGCGAGCTGACGATCCCGCCGAACGCGGCGCCGATGATCACGCCGACGGCGAGATCGACGACGTTGCCCTTGGCGGCGAACTCGCGGAATTCCTTGAACACGTCTGCCCCCTTCCCGTGAAATCACGCCGTCGGGCCCGAGCGGCCGCCAGCGTCAGCACTTGTACACCAGCGAGGTCTCGGGTCGCGAGCGAGCCGCGAAAACGCATATACTCGCCGGCCAGCACGACGCATGCAACGTGGGCGCGAGCCAGCACGACCGGCGTTTCCGTATCTGAGGGTCCTCGAGGCGCTCAGACAGGACGTGTTGGCGCTCGCGCCAGGGTCGGCGGCTCCGTCCGAGACCGAGCTCGCCGCGCGGCATGGCGTCAGCCGGATGACCGCGCGCAACGCGGTCCTCGTCCTCCGCCAGGAGGGCCTGCTCTACGTCGTCCGCGGCCGGGGCGTCTACGTCGCCACGCGCAAGCTCGATCTCCACGGCACGACGGCGCCGCTCGGCTTCACCGAGATGGCCCGCCAGCACGGGCTCACGCCGTCGTCACGGCTGCTCCGCTTCGACCGCGGCACGGCCGATTCCACCCTCGCCAGCCGCCTCGGTCTGGAGCCGGGCGACCCGGTGTTCTTCGTCGAGCGCCTGCGCTTCGCCGACGCCGCCCCGATGTGCCACGAGCTGACGGCGGTACCGGTGGCGGTGTGCCCGACGCTGTTCCGGCGCAACCTGGCGGCCGATTCTCTGTATCGCATCCTCGTCCACGACCACGGGCACGCCCTCAGCGGCTACTCGGAGGAGGTCGAGGCCGGGGCTGCGGGACGGACCATGGCGCGGCTGTTCCGGATCGCCGCCGCGGACCCGGTGCTGATCGCCCGCCGGGTCGTCTACGCCAAGCAGGGCAAGCCGGTGGAGTGGACGCTCGGCACGTATCGGGCCGATCGGTATCGCGCCACCTACCGCACCGGTGCGGCGCCGCCGCCCGGAACCGATCCGACGTAACACGCTGCGATGATGAACGCCGACCAATCGCCCCTCGAGTTCGAGACCGTCGCCAAGCTGGACGCCCACCTGCGGGAGAGCCGGCCGCTCACGGCGTGCGTCTTCCAGGGGCTCGACCTGCGGCTGCACACCGCGGCACTGACCGCCGGCCGCCTCACGGGGTCGGCGTTCCTCGGCTGCCAGCTCGAGCCGGGGGCCGTCGCGCATGCCCTGGGGGACAAGGCGCTGGTGGTGCCGAAGCCCGAAGGCATCCCGTTCGATCCGTTCCGCGGCAGCCTCTACTCGGTCGAGCAGGATCTCTACGCCGGCTACGTCATCGGCCAGCCCGGCGGCTATGCCGCGACCCGCGACGCCCGGATCTACGCGCATTTCTGCGCCACCGGCCGATCCCACCCGCCGAACATCCTGGAGTCGCTCTACCGCCGGCTGCACGACCACGGCATGTCGGACGCGCTCGAGGAGGTGCTCTCCGGGCACCGCGTGGTGGCGATCATGGGCGGCCACAGCCTGGCACGCGATGCCGAGGAGTACCGCGCCGTCGCGCTGCTGGGACGCGCGCTGGCGCGCGCGAACTTCGTGGTGGTGACCGGCGGCGGGCCCGGGGCCATGGAGGCCGCGCATCTCGGCGCGTGGCATGCCGTCCGGCGCGACGAGGATCTCGACACGGCGATTGCGATCCTGGGGCACGCGCCGCTGTACTCGCCCATCGAGCCCTGGCTCGACACGGGGCTCGAGGTCCGGCGCCGCTTCGACGGCGGCCGCCCGGCGCTGAGCATCGGCATCCCGACGTGGCACTACGGGCACGAGCCGTCGAACGTGTTCCCGACGGCGATCGCCAAGTACTTCGCCAACAGCGAACGCGAGGACGGGCTGCTCACGATCGCCACGCACGGCGTCGTGTTCGCGCCGGGCAGCGCCGGCACGATCCAGGAAGTGTTCCAGGACGCGGCGCAGAACCACTACCGCACCACCGGCTTCGCCAGCCCGATGATCTTCCTGGGCGCGCGCTATTGGCAGCACACCAAGCCGGTGTATCCGCTGGTGCAGCAGCTTGCCGCCGGCGAGACCTATCGCGACCTGCTGTACATCACCGACAGCGTCAGCGAAGTGGTCGAGCGCATCAAGGCGTTCAAGCCCGCGGTCCCGCTGTAGCCCCGCGCGCGGTCGCCGCCCGTGGCGCTACGGCTCGGTCGTGAGCTGGGCGGGCAGCTGGCGATCCACCGCCGGCCGCGTCGGCAGCTCGGCGAGCGCATGGGCGGTCGAATAGATCGTCCGCGTGACGCGCTCCATCTTGCTGAAATCGATGGCGCCGACCTCGTCCGAGGCGCGGTGGTAGTCCTGGTGAACGCCGTCGAAGTAGAAGATGATCGGGATGCCCTTCTTCGCGTAGTTGTAGTGGTCGCTGCGGAAGAAGAAGCGGCTGGGATCGCTGGGATTGTCGTACTTGTAGTTGAACGACAGATCCAGATAGTCCTTGTTGACCCGCTCGCTGAGCGCGCCGAGCGTGCTGCTCATCATCTTCGAGCCGATCACATAGATCTCGCTGGGACCGGTCAGGCTGTTGTTCGCGCCGACCTTGTCGTCGGGCTTCTTGCTGCGCCCGATCATGTCGACGTTGAGCTGCACGATGATCTTGTCGAGCGGCACGGTCGGGTTTTCGACGAAGTAGCGCGAGCCCCACAGGCCCTTCTCCTCGCCGGCGTGCCACACGAACAGCCACGACCGGCGCGTCTTCACGTTGCCGCGGACCAGCGCCTCGGCCATGTTCAGCAGCGCGACGGTGCCCGAGCCGTCGTCGTCGGCGCCGTTGTTGATGCGATCCGTCCCTGACGACGACAGGCCGATGTGATCGTAGTGGGCGCCAAGCGCGACGTATTCCTGCTTGAGCGTGGGATCGGTGCCTTCGTAGATCGCGACGACGTTCTGCGTCTTCAGGGCTTCGACGCGGGCGCCGAGATCGAGACGCAGGCGCTTCTTCTCGTCGAGCGCGACCACCGCGTGCGGCTTGTGCTCCTGCGACCACTTGGCGACGTCGCTGGCGCTGATCGACTCGCCACTGAAGATCGCGGACACGAGCGGCATCGACGCGGTCACCACCGGCACCGGCGCCGGGCGCCCGGCCTGGAACGCGTCGACGGTCAGCGACCCGCGCGACGTGACGGCGCTCTCGCGGCTGGTGCGCCAGCCGGCCAGGGTCGCGTAGTCGGGCACGAGCACGACGCCGAGGGCGCCGTGGCGGGCCGCATAGCTCGCCGGGCTCTCCCACGTGTCGGGCCCGGACTCGCCGCGCAGATCGGCGCGGGTGACGCCTTCCGGATACCCGGAGTGGGCGACGACGATCTTCCCCTTCACGTCGGCGCCGGCGTAGGCGTCGACGTTCTTCTTGTTCACGACGTAGCCGTGGCCGACGTAGACCATCGCGCCCTCGGCAGTGCCGGGCGCGCTGGCGAGAAAGTCGTCGCCGTAGCTGAACGTGCGCTCGCCAAGCGTCAGGGTCGCCTTGGCTGGATCGACCGTGCGCCGCGTCGTGCCGAAGCGCTGGAAGTAACCGCCGTCGTCGCCGCCGGGCTTCACGCCGAGCGCCTGCAGCCGCGAGGCCAGGTAGCGGGCCGCGAGATCGAGGCCGCGCGACGGCGTATCCCGGCCTTCGAGCTCGTCCGAGGCGATGAAGGACAGGTCGGCGCGCAGCCGGCCGATATCGACCTGATCGGCGCCGCGCGGGCCCGAGGCGCCCTTGCGGGCGGCTGACAGGAGACCGCTGGACGAGACGGCGAGCGCCGACGTCAGGGTTACGGCGACGACGGCGGGGGCGAGCGACCGGAAGCGGCTGGACATAGGACCCTCCAGTTTCGCACAGCCGGTGGCGGGCTGGCGTAGACTACCCGCCCTATGAATCAGCAAGGGCTCAGGGGGGCCGCCGGACACGGCCGGACGGCGCTCGTCACGGGCGTTGCGGCGCTCGTCACGGCCACGGGGACACTCGTCGCCGGCCTGCCCGGCCAGGCGCGGTGCCGGCCACCGTCGCCGCGACCGTCGATTGGGCCGCGCACGGCGCCAACGCCGCCCACACGCAGTCCTCCCCGCTCGATCAGATCACGCCGAAGAACGTCGCCGGCCTGAAGGTGGCGTGGACGTACAACACCGGCGACGCGCGGCCGGGCCGCTCGCAGATCCAGTGCAACCCGATCGTGGTCCGCGGCGTGCTCTACGCCACGTCGCCGCAGCTCAAGGTGTTCGCGCTCGACGCCGCCACCGGCCAGCCGAAGTGGGTGTTCGATCCCTTCACCGCGGGCGCCGACCAGAGTGGCCTCGGCGTCAACCGCGGCGTTGTCTACTGGGAAGGCGAAGGCGGCCGCGACGCGCGCATCCTGGTCGGCGCCGGCTACACCCTGTTCGCGCTCGACGCGGCAACCGGCCGGCCGATCGAGAGCTTCGGCACCAAGGGCGGCGTCGATTTGCGAGCCGGCCTCGGCGACCGGGCGAAGTCGCTTTACGTCGTCGCCAACACCCCGGGCGCGATCTACAAGGACCTGCTGATCCAGGGCACGCGCGTCGGCGAAGGGCCCGGCCCCTCGGCGCCGGGGTACGTGCGCGCCTACAACGTCCGTACAGGCGCGATCGCCTGGACGTTCCACACCATCCCGCAGCCGGGCGAGCCGGGCCACGAGACCTGGCCGGCCGATGCCTGGAAACGCGTCGGTGGCGCCAATTCGTGGAGCGGCGTCACCGTTGACGTCGAACGCGGCCTGGTCTTCCTGCCGACCGGATCGGCGGCGTTCGACTTCTGGGGCGGCAACCGCAAGGGCGACAACCTCTACGCGAACAGCCTGCTGGTGCTGAAGGCCGACACCGGCGCCTACGTCTGGCACTACCAGTTCGTCCGCCACGACGTCTGGGATCGCGATCTGCCGCAGGCGCCCGTGCTGGTGACCGTGCGGCGCGACGGCCGCGCGATCCCGGCAGTGGCGCAGGCGACCAAGACCGGTCACGTCTACGTGTTCGATCGCGTGACCGGCGCGCCGCTCTTCCCGATGGAGGAGCAGGCGGCGCCGCCATCCGATCTCGAGGGCGAGGTCACGGCGGCGACGCAGCCGGTGCCGAAGGCGCCGCCGCCGTTCTCGCGGCAGCTGTTCTCGGAAGACCAGATCACCGACCTGTCGCCCGAGGCGACGGCCAGCGTGCGCGAGCGCTGGCTCGCCGCGAAGCGCGGCAGCACGTGGGCGCCGCCGAGCACGCAGGGCACGATCATCTACCCCGGCTTCGACGGCGGCGCCGAGTGGGGCGGATCCGCCTACGACGAGCGCTCCGGCCTGTTCTACGTGAACGCCAACGAGATGCCGTGGATCCTGCGGCTCGTGAAGCTGGGCAAGCCGGGCGAAGGCGGCGAGCCGGCCGGGCGCCGCACCTACCAGGCGTTCTGCGGCACCTGCCATGGCGAGAACCGGCAGGGCGATCCGCTGCGGGCCATGCCGTCGCTCGACAACGTCGAGAGCCGGCTGTCGCGGTCGGCGGTCGCGACGATCATCGAGAACGGCCGTGGCCAGATGCCGTCGTTCACGGTCATCCCGGCCGAGGATCGCGAGGCGCTGATCGCCTACCTGTTCCGCGACGTGCAGACGCGGCGCCCGACGCGGACGCAGGACGATCCGACCGACGACATCGTCTACGCGCACACCGGCTACAACCGCTTCCTCGATCCGCAGGGCTACCCGGCCGTGAAACCGCCGTGGGGCACGCTCAACGCGATCGATCTGAACAAGGGCACGATCGCCTGGCGCGTGACGCTCGGTGAGTTCCCCGAGCTGACGAAGCAGGGCGTCAAGCCGACCGGGACTGAGAACTACGGCGGCCCGGCGGTGACGGCGGGCGGACTGGTCTTCATCGGCGCGACGAAGGACGAAAAGATCCGCGCCTTCGATGCGGCCACCGGGAAGACGCTGTGGGAGGCGCCGTTGCCCGCCGCGGCGCACGCCACGCCGGCCGTCTACGCCGTCAACGGCAAGCAGTACGTGGCGATTGCCGCCGGCGGCGGCAAGGGCACGAAGTCCGGCGACGCCTACGTGGCGTTCGCGCTGCCGTAGCGTCCTGCCGCAGCCACGCGAGGCGGCGCCGGGGCGGACAGCGCGCTGGCGTCCGCAAGGCTGCCGGCGACACCGGCCGCGTCGACAAGCGCCTGCACATCCGCCGGCAGCGGCGCCGTGATCGCCAGCGGCGCGCCGGTCACCGGATGCGCGCACGTCAGGCGCCAGGCGTGCAGCGCCTGCCGCGGGAACGTCGCGCAGACGTCGCGCAGCCGGGGATCCGCGATCCCCTTCCAGCGCGGCTCGCCGTAGATCGGATCGCCGACGATCGGCAGCCCGACGCCCGCCAGGTGCACGCGGATCTGGTGCAGCCGCCCCGTGATCAGCCGACATCGCAGAAACGTCAGCTCGGGGCTCGGCCCCGGGCTCAGCCCAGAGCTGATCCCGCGCCACGTCGCAAGAAGTGCGATCTCGGTGGACGCCGGGAGGCCCTCGTGGCGGCTCGTCGTCATCCGCCGCGTCGCCGGATCCCGGCGGATGCGCAGATCGATGCGATCGCGCGGCGCCCGCGGCGTACCGTAGACGACCGCGAGGTAGTCCTTGTGGACGGCGCGTCGCGCCATCGCGCGCGCCAGCGTCGCGTGGACCGCCGGCGACTTCGCGACCAGCACGATCCCCGACGTCTCGCGATCGAGGCGATGGACCAGGTGGACGCGGCCGCCGCCCCCCGGGTGTGCCAGATGCGCGAGCAGCGCGTTCATCAGCGTGCCGGACGGATGCCGGCGCGTCGGGTGCATGACCAGGCCGGCCGGCTTGTCGATGGCGAGGAGCGCGTCGTCCTCGTAGATCACCGTGAGCGGCCTGGCTTCGGCGAGGTGTTGCCGCGGCGGCGGCTCGGGCAGATCCAGCGCGATCGCCTGCCCGGGACGGAGGCGCTGCGCCGCGCGCGTCGCCGGCACGCCGTCGACCTCGACCCGGCCCTCGCGGATCCACGCGGCGAGGCGCGTGCGCGACAGCCCGGCCCCATCGGGCAGCCGCGCCACGAGCAACCGATCCAGCCGCAGCCGGGCATCGCCGCGATCGACTTCGAGCACCCGTCGCATGTGTGTGTCCGCGCCCGGCCATGGGGCCGCGAAACGCGCGGCCCGGACGCGGGTGTTCAGGATACAGTGGACATCCGCGCCGTGGGTTTGGCGCGCCGGAGGGGCCATGATCACCGCCGACCCGCAACGCCGGGTCTCGACGCTTGCCCGCATCCTCGATCACGTCGGGCGCACCGCGCCTGACGCCGATCGCGACCTGCTCCTGGCCCTTGCGCCCGTCGTCTACGGCGACATGCCGGACCCCCTGGCGCTGCGGCTCTCCCCCGAGATGATTTCGGCGCGGCTGGCCGGCATCTTCCGCTTCGTCGCGCGCACGATGCCGCCGGCGGTCCAGCTGTACAAGGGCCTGCCGGGGCTGCACGTCACCGTCCGCAACCCCGACGATGCCGAAGCGCGCGCCGAAGGGTCGACGCACGAAGTGACGATCGTCGAGACCCACTCGCCCGACGCGCCGTTCGTCTTCGAGAGCCTCAAGAACTACTTCCAGAAGGAAGGCCTCCGCGTCTTCTCGTCGATCCATCCGATCTTCAGCGTCCGCCGCCAGTGGGAGCGCGTGGTCTGGATCGGCGGCCCGCAGGAGGACGGCTCGCGCGAGCTCTACTGCCAGTTCCGCATCGAGCGCGTCGAAGCCCGCGACCGCCTGCGCCGCATCGAGCACCAGGTGTTCTCGGTCCTGAAGGCCGTGTTCCTCGGCGTCGAGGACTTCCCCGCCATGCGCCGCGGCATCGCCGAGCTGGCGCCGCGGCTGCGCGATCGCCGGGGCGGATCGAAGGAGGCCGACGCGGCGCGGTCGTTCATCGACTGGCTGATGGCCGACAACTACGTGATCCTCGGCGTCGAGCGCTACACCTTCGGGCCCGACGGCCAGCCGCACGCCGATTCCACCACCGCGCTCGGCGTGTTCAAGGATCCGACGCTGCTGCCCGTCGTCTTCCCCGGCCTGATGGAGGTGCAGCGCACCCATCTGCGTCCGGTCGCGACCGACGAGCGCGTCATCGACGTCGACTACTGCCCCAACGCCCAGGCCATCCACCATCTCGAGCCGATCGACGACGTCGTGATCCGCGAGTGGGGCCCCGACGGCAACCTCGAGGCGTCGACGCTGCTGCTCGGCCGCCTGGCCAAGGGCGCCCTCACCGCCAAGCCGCAGGATGTCCCGTTGATGCGGGAGAAGCTGGCCTGGCTGCTCGAGCGCTGCGGCGCCTCGAAGAACTCGCACGCCTACCGCGAGACGCGCGCGCTGTTCAACCACATGCCGCGGCGCGAGCTGCTCTACACCGACGCCACCTCGCTCAAGACGCTCGTCGACCGCATGGTCTACATGTCGAGCGACACCGAGATCGTGGTGACGACGCGGACCGGACAGGGCTACGAGACGGTGTCGGTGGCGTTCTCGGACCTGCACTACTCGCACCGCGTCGAGGAGGACCTGAAGCGGGCGCTGGGCGAGGCCTTCGGCCCGATCTCGTTCAACACCTGGGCCGACATGGGCGTGATCGCCCTGCTCGTCTTCTACTTCGACCAGAGCGGGCTCGAGCACCCGATCGACGTCGCCGCAGGTGCACGCCATCGTCGAGCGCGTGATCTCGACGTGGGAGGATCGCGTCGCCGTCACCCTCGAGCAGACCTTCGGCCCGGCCGAGGGCCGTCGGCTCTACACGCGCTACATCCGCAGCGAGTCGCGCAGCGGCATGTACCGCGAATCGACTCGCCCCGAGGACGTGCCGGAGGATCTGCGCCGGCTCGAGACCATCGAGGCCCAGCTCGAGACGCACGTCCGCGTCGACACCGCCGATTCGGCGACGCTGACGATCTACTCGGCGCGCCCGCTCGGCCTGACGTCCACGCTGCGGACACTCGAGCACCTGGCGCTGCCGGTGCAGGAAGAGCTGTCGATCCCGCTGACGCTGCCCGATGGCCGCACCATCGCGCTCGAGCGCCTGAAGATCGGGGCCGCGCCGACGATCATCGCGGCGATGGTCGAAGGCGAGGACCGCCTGTGCGGGGCGCTGCGCGCGCTCCAGGAAGGCCGCGCCACCGACGATCCGCTGAACGGCCTGATCCTGAACGAGGGACTCGACTGGCGCGAGGTCGAGGTGCTGCGCACGCTGCGCAACCACCTGCTGCAGATCCGGCCGGTGCTGAACGCCGAGACCGTCAACGGCGTGCTGGTGCGCAACTGCGGCGCCGCCGCCGCTATCTATCGCGCGTTCGCCGCCCGCTTCGATCCCGCGTTCCAGGGCAAGCGCGAAGCGACCATCGAGCACGCCGACGACGCGTTGCGGAGCGAGATGCACGCGGTCGCCAGCCTGTTCGACGACGAGATCCTGCGCGGGCTCGAGAACCTGGTGCACGCCTCGCTGCGGACCAACGCCTATCAGCGGCCGGAGCGGCCGGTGGTGGCGATCAAGGTGGCCAGCGGCAAGGTCGACGGCATGGCCTCGCCGCGGCCGCTGTTCGAGATCTACGTGCACTCGCGCAAGCTGGAGGGCATCCACCTGCGCGGCGGCATGGTCGCGCGCGGCGGCCTGCGCTGGAGCGATCGCCACGACGACTTCCGCACCGAGATCCTCGGGCTGATGAAGACGCAGCAGCTGAAGAACGCCATCATCGTCCCGGTCGGGTCGAAGGGCGGCTTCGTGCTGAAGGGCCAGCTGCCGCCGCGGCCGGCGCTGGACACGTATCTGATCGAGCGCTACCGCGAGTTCGTGTCCGGCCTCCTCGACGTCACCGACAACCTGGTGCAGGGCGAGGTCGTGCACCCGCCCGACGTGGTCCGCCACGACGACGACGATGCCTACCTCGTCGTCGCCGCCGACAAGGGCACGGCGCACCTCTCCGACACGGCCAACTCGGTGTCGGCGCAATACGGCTTCTGGCTGGGCGACGCGTTCGCCTCGGGCGGCAGCAACGGCTACGACCACAAGCGCGAGGGGATCACGGCGCGCGGCGCCTGGGAGTGCGTCCGCCACCACTTCCGCAACCTCGGCCTCGACGTGCAGACGCAGCCGTTCACCTGCGCCGGCATCGGCGACATGGCCGGGCGACGTCTTCGGCAACGGCACTGCTGCGCAGCAAGGCGACGCGGCTGGTCGCCGCGTTCAACCACCAGCACCTGTTCCTCGACCCGACGCCCGACCCGGAGAAGAGCTTCGCCGAGCGCGCGCGGCTGTTCGCGCTGCCGCGCTCGTCGTGGAAGGACTACGACCCGGCGGTGATCAGCGAGGGCGGCGGCGTCTTCGAGCGCGCCGCCAAGGAAGTGCCGCTCAGCCCGCAGGCCCGGACGCTGCTCGGCCTCGACGACGAGGCGCCGAGCGGCGAGGAGGTGGTGCGCGCGATCCTGTCCGCGCAGGTCGACCTGCTCTACAACGGCGGCATCGGCACCTACGTCAAGGCGTCGACCGAGGAGGACGCCGACGTCGGCGATCGCTCGAACGATCGGGTCCGCGTCGACGCCACGACGGTCCGGGCCCGCGTCATCGGCGAAGGCGGCAACCTCGGCCTGACGCAGCGGGCGCGCCTCGAGTTCTGGGAGCGCGGCGGCAACCTGAACACCGACGCCATCGACAACTCCGGCGGCGTCGACATGTCGGATCACGAGGTCAACATCAAGATCCTGCTCGACGTGCTGCTGCGCGCGGGGCAGCTCGAGAGCCGCACCGCCCGCAACGATCTGCTGCGCGGCGATGACCGACAACGTGTCCGAGCTGGTGCTGGCCGACAACCAGCAGCAGGCGCTGGCGCTGACCCTGGACGGCCTGCGCAGCGCCGCGGCCTATGACAGCTACGTCGCGTTCGTCCAGGAGCTGGCCGTCGCCGGGCTGATCCACCGCGACGACGACGCCGTGCCCTCGCGCGACGAGCTGATGGCGAACCCCGCCCGCGGGCGGGGCCTGCCGCGTCCGCTGCTGTGCGTGCTGATGGGGCACGTCAAGAACTGGGCCTACGCGCGAGTCCTGAAGACCGGGCTGCCTGACGACCCGGCCAACCGTCACTTCCTGGCCAGCTACTTCCCCGCGCTGATTCAGCAGCGCTTCGACGGGCAGATCGATCGCCATCCGCTGCGCCGCGAGATCATCGCCACGGGAGCGGTCAACTACGTGGTCAATCAGGCCGGCATCCGGCTGCTGTGGGCGCTGGCGGGGGGCACCGACGGCGACCTCGGGGCGGTGATGCAGGCCTACCTGAACGTCGACGCCGGCGCGGACGCCCGGACGGTGCGCGCCCAGCTGCAGGCGGCCGGTTCGACGCCGCCGAAGGAGCACGAGGCGCTGCTGGCTGTCGAGAGCCAGATCGAGCAGACGGTCCGCGACGTCCTGGCCGGTGGCACGCCCGACCTCAAGGCGCTGCTGCGCCGGTCGCCGCAACCGACGGGCACGTAGCCCTCAGCCAGACCGGGAGATAATCCGCGGATGCTCTATCTCTGGCTGAAGACCTTTCACGTCCTGCTGGCCATCGTCGCCGTCGGCTTCAGCATCAGCTACGGCCTGATCATCGGCCGCGCCCGCCGGGCCGGCCGCGTCGAGCTGACGTTCGCGCTGAAGACTGTCCAGGCGATGGGCGAATACGTCGCGAACCCGGCCTTCGTCCTGCTGTTCGTCACCGGCTTCGGGATGATCCGCATGAGCGGCCTCCCGATCGGCACGCGCTGGGTGCACGTGTCGATGGCGCTGCTGCTCCTGGCGATGGGCCTTGGCTTCGGCGTCGCCGGCCCGACGCTGCGCAAGCAGATCGGTATCCTCGAGGCGCGCGGCCCCGAGGACCCGGAATTCCAGTCCCTGTCGAAGCGCGGCGCCATCGTCGGCGGCATCCTCGGCCTGCTGTCCCTCACGATCATCTACCTGATGGTCCACAAACCGACCTAGCCCCGACGACTCCGGAGTCCTGGGCGTACGACTCCGGAGTCCTGGGCGCGCGACTCCGGAGTCTGCGCACTCCGGAGTCGGACACGACTCCGGAGTGCCAGAACACCGGACTCCGGAGTGGTTGAAGGAATTGATCGCCCCGAGCGCCCGGGCGGTGGCAGTCCTTCCTCAGTCGTATTCATCGATCATGCGGCGGCGGAGTCGACGCAGTGGCTCGCGCTTCAGCTGAGAGCGGATCCGCTGGAGCTCTGCCGTTTCGATCGCCGTATCGACGTAGTCCTTCCAGTCGGGCGGACGCGGCGCCGGCCACGTCGACAGTTGGATCGGCGAGCCGGCCGCGGCGCTGGACCACGGCCATGCACCCGGCGTCGACACCAGGCGTGCCGCGCAGGGATTGCGTTCCACATATCGAACGACGCGATAGAGGTTCGCATCCGCTTGGACCGCAACTGCTTCGTACCGTTCCGGATACACCTGCCCCCTGGTGCCGTGCCAGCGGTGGAACCGCTTCGCGTGCGTCAGCGACAGCCAGCCGACGAAGCGCTCCACGGCTGCGTCGGTTTGAGGCCAGATCACGAAGTGCCAGTGGTTCGGCATGACGCAGTAGGCGAGCAGCCGCGTCGGCCGCACGACCTGGGTTTCGGCGATCAGATCGACGAACGCGCGATACGCGGCGCGCGAATCGAACAGGGTCACGCCGGCGGCGGAACGATTGGTGACGTGGTAGACGAAGTCGGCGAGGATGCGAACAGGTCGGCTGGGCACGCCAGTCGCTGATCAAGCCGCGTACCAGACTTCGATTCCGGAGTCGTCCCACCAGGACTCCGGAGTCGACTTGCCAGGACTCCGGAGTCGTCACGACACGACTCCGGAGTCGTTCAATCCCATCACCGGGGCGCATGGCGTCGATGCATGCCCGGAATCAGGGGTGCCGCGACGGTCCATGCAAATTCGGCATGGAAAGAATGATAGGTTTCTATTTCCCTTCACCGGCGTTCTACCGCCTAATGAAGGTCCGCGAGGCGGGGACACGTGTCCTCCGCCGCCGCATTTCCTTTCGGGGTACCAACATGGACGAATACGCCACGGACCGTGCGCCCGGCACGCGCGTCGGGCAGCGCCACTTTCTCGAGCCGTCGATCGCGGACACCGCCGCGCCGACGCCGGTCGCTCCGGAGGCCCAGGGCCTCTACGACCCGCAGCACGAGAAAGACGCCTGCGGCGTCGGCTTCGTCGTCCATCTGAAGGGCAAGGCCTCGCGCTCGATCGTGGCGCAGGGCCTCGAGCTGCTGCACAACCTCGAACACCGCGGCGCCTGCGGATGCGAGGCCAACACCGGCGACGGCGCCGGGATCATGGTCCAGATCCCGGATCGGTTCCTGCGCCGGGTCACCGCCCCGCTCGGCTTTACGTTGCCCGAGAAGGGCCGCTACGGCACCGGCCTCGTCTTCCTGCCCCACGACGCGGCGCAGCGCGACGATCTGATCGCGCGCTTCGAGGCACTGATCCGCGACGAGGAACAGGTGGTCCTCGGCTGGCGCGACGTCCCGACCGACGACTCGACGCTCGGCGACTCGCGCGCGCCGGGCCCAGCCGATCGTCCGCCAGATCTTCGTGGGCGCCGGCGCCGCCACCGCGGCGTCCACCGATCCGCTCGCCTTCGAGCGCAAGCTCTACGTGATCCGCAAGCGCCTCGAGCACCAGGTCGACGCGCATCGACCTGTCCGAGAAGAAGTCGTTCTACGTCGTCAGCCTCTCCAGCCGCACGTGCGTCTGGAAGGGCATGCTCACCGCGGCGCAGCTGCCCGAGTTCTTCGTCGACCTGCGCGATCCCGACTTCGAGTCGGCCCTCGCGCTCGTGCACCAGCGCTTCAGCACCAACACCTTCCCGTCGTGGCCGCTGGCGCACCCGTATCGCGTCATCGCCCACAACGGCGAGATCAACACGCTGCGCGGCAACATCAACTGGATGCGCGCCCGCGAGGGGCTGCTCTCGTCGCCGCTGTTCGCCGAGGGCGACCTGCAGCAGCTGCTGCCGGTGATCCGCGAGGGCGGCAGCGACACCGCCACCTTCGACAACGTGCTCGAGTTCCTGATCATGAGCGGGCGGTCGCTGCCGCACGCGATGCTCATGATGATCCCCGAGCCGTGGCAGAACCACGAGTCGATGGATCCGTCGCGGCGCGCCTTCTACGAGTACCACTCGTCGCTGATGGAGCCGTGGGACGGCCCGGCGGCGATGGCGTTCTCGGACGGCACGATGATCGGCGCGGTGCTCGATCGCAACGGCCTGCGTCCGTCGCGCTACTACGTGACCAAGGACGACCTCGTCATCATGGCGAGCGAGGTCGGCGTCCTCGACATCCCGGCCGAGAACATCCGCTGCAAGGAGCGGCTGCACCCGGGCAAGGTCTTCCTCGTCGACACCTCGCTCGGCCGCATCGTCGACGATCAGGAGATCAAGAGCGCGCTCGCCGCGGCGCAGCCCTACCAGCGCTGGCTGGCCGAGCACCTGATCGACATCCGCGACCTGCCGGACGCGCCGCACCTGCCGCTGCCCGATCACACGACCGTGCTGCGCCGGCAGCGCGCCTTCGGCTACACCGAGGAGGATCTCCGCCTGCTGCTCGCGCCGATGGCCCAGGCCGGCGAGGAAGCGACCGGCTCGATGGGCACGGACACGGCCCTGGCGGTGCTCTCGGCCAAGCCGCGGCTGCTGTTCGACTACTTCAAGCAGCTGTTCGCCCAGGTCACCAACCCGCCGCTCGACGCGATCCGCGAGGAGCTGATCACGTCGATGGCCTCGACCATCGGTCCGGAAGGCAACCTGCTCGATCCGAAGCCGGACTCGTGCCGCCAGATCGAGGTCAAGTACCCCGTCCTCAGCAACGAGGAAGTGTCCAAGCTGCGCTGCGTCGGCGACGACGACAACGCCACGTCGATCCAGCCGGCGTGTCCGACCCCGCCGGCCATCGGCGGCTTCAAGACGCGCACGCTGCCGATGCTGTTCGATCCGACCCAGGACGGGCCCGGCCTCGAGAAGGCGATCGCCGAGCTGTGCGCCGCCGCCAGCGCCGCCATCAAGGACGGCGTCAACATCCTGATCCTGTCCGATCGCGGCATGGACGACACCCACGCCGCCATCCCGAGCCTGCTGGCGACGGCCGGCGTGCACCACCACCTGGTTCGCGAGGGGGCGCGCACGAAGTGCGCGCTGGTGATCGAGGCCGGCGACGCACGCGAAGTGCACCACTGCGCGCTGCTCATCGGCTACGGCGCCGGCGCCGTCAACCCGTACCTGGCGTTCGAGACCTTCGACGACTTGATCCGGCACGGCATGCTGCCGGGCCTGACCCACCAGAAGGCCGTCGCCAATTACGTCAAGGCGCTCAACAAGGGCATCCTCAAGGTGATGTCCAAGATGGGCATCTCGACCCTCCAGAGCTATTGCGGCGCCCAGATCTTCGAGGCCATCGGCCTGAAGAAGACCTTCGTCGACAAGTACTTCACCTGGACGCCGTCGCGCATCGAGGGCATCGGCATCGAGATGGTGGCCGAGGAAGTGTGCCGCCGGCACGAGCTCGCCTACCCGAAGCGCCCGGTCAAGATCGACGCGCTCGAGACCGGCGGCGAGTACCAGTGGCGCCGCGACGGCGAGTACCACCTGTTCAACCCGCAGACGGTGTTCAAGCTGCAGCACGCGACGCGGAGCGGGCAGTACAGCATCTTCAAGGAGTACTCGAAGGCGGTCGACGACCAGAGCCACGAGCTGGCGACGCTGCGCGGACTGATGACGTTCAAACCGTCCGCTTCGGGGTCGGCATCGGGCTCGATCCCGATCGACGAGGTCGAGCCCGTCGAGGCCATCGTCAAGCGCTTCTCGACCGGGGCGATGTCGTACGGCTCGATCAGCGCGGAAGCGCACGAGACGCTGGCCATCGCCATGAACCGCATCGGCGGCCGCTCGAACAGCGGTGAGGGCGGCGAGGACAGCCGCCGCTACAGCCGCGACGAGAACGGCGACTGGCGGCGGAGCGCGGTCAAGCAGGTGGCCTCGGGCCGCTTCGGCGTGACCAGCGAGTATCTGGTCAACGCCAGCGACCTGCAGATCAAGATGGCCCAGGGCGCCAAGCCCGGCGAGGGCGGCCAGCTGCCCGGCCCCAAGGTCTACCCGTGGATCGCCAAGGTGCGCTACTCGACCCCCGGCGTGACGCTGATCTCGCCGCCGCCGCACCACGACATCTACTCGATCGAGGACATCGCGCAGCTCATTCACGACCTGAAGAACGCCAACCCCGAAGCGCGGATCCACGTGAAGCTGGTGGCCGAGGCCGGCGTCGGCACGGTCGCGGCCGGCGTCTGCAAGGCGCACGCGGACGTGGTGCTCATCTCGGGCCACGACGGCGGCACCGGCGCCTCGCCGCTGACCAGCATCAAGCACGGCGGCGTGCCGTGGGAGCTGGGCCTGGCCGAGACGCAGCAGGTGCTGCTGATGAACGGCCTGCGCAGCCGCATCGTCGTCCAGGTCGACGGCCAGATGAAGACCGGGCGCGACGTCGTGATCGCCGCGCTGCTCGGCGCCGAGGAGTTCGGCTTCGCCACCGCGCCGCTGGTCGTCTCCGGCTGCGTGATGATGCGCGTCTGCCACCTCAACACCTGTCCGGTCGGCATCGCGACGCAGGATCCGGAGCTGCGCGCGCGCTTCACCGGCAAGCCGGAGTTCGTCGAGCACTTCTTCCGCTTCATCGCCCAGGAAGTGCGCGAGCTGATGGCCGAGCTCGGCTTCCGCAGCCTCGACGAGATGATCGGCCGCGCCGATCGCCTCGACGTGACCAAGGCGCTGGCGCACTGGAAGGCGCGCGGCCTCGACTACTCGCAGATCCTCTTCCAGCCGACGCTGCCGGCCGGCGCGCCGCTGCACTGCGTCTCGTCGCAGGATCACGGCCTCGACAAGGCGCTCGACAACGAGCTGATCGCGCGGTCGCGGCCGGCCATCGAGCAGCGGGCACCGGTGGCCTTCTCGACGCCGATCCGCAACGTCAATCGTACCGTCGGGACGCTGCTCGGCTATGAAGTGACCAAGCGATGGGGGGCGGCGGGCCTGCCCGACGAGACCATCCGCATCCACTTCACCGGCCACGCCGGCCAGAGCTTCGGCGCGTTCGTCCCCAAGGGGATGTCGCTGACGCTCGAAGGCGACGGCAACGATTACGTGGGCAAGGGCCTGTCCGGCGGCCGCCTCGTGGTCTACCCGCCGAAGGCGTCGACGTTCGCGCCCGAGGACAACATCATCATCGGCAACGTCGCGCTCTACGGCGCGACCAGCGGCGAGGCCTTCTTCCGCGGCATCGCCGGCGAGCGCTTCGCCGTCCGCAACAGTGGCGCCCACACGGTCGTCGAAGGCGTCGGCGATCACGGCTGCGAGTACATGACCGGCGGGCGCGTCGTCGTCCTCGGCCGGACCGGCCGCAACTTCGCCGCCGGCATGAGCGGCGGCGTCGCCTACGTCCTGGACGTCGATCGGCGCTTCCAGACCCGCTGCAATCCCGGGCTGGTCAATCTCGAGGCCATCGAGGACTCGGACGAGGAGCTGCTGCGGCTCCTCATCACCCGCCACATCCAGGCGACGGCCAGCGACCACGCGTCGAAGCTGCTGCTGCACTGGAGCCACACCCGCGAGCAGTTCGTGAAGGTGATGCCGCGCGACTACAAGCGGGTGCTGGCGGCCGAGGCCGCGGCGCGCGCCGAAGGACGGGACGTCGGGTTCGCCGAGCTCGTGGGAGCGCAGGGTTAGGCATGGGCAAGCCGACAGGTTTCATCGAGCTCAAGCGCAGCAAGCAGCCGGCCCGCCCGGTCGCCGAGCGCCTGCAGGACTGGCGCGAGGTCTACAAGCTCAACCCGCCGCAGGTGCTCGCCGATCAGGGCGCGCGCTGCATGGACTGCGGCATCCCGTTCTGCCATCAGGGCTGCCCGCTCGGCAACCTGATCCCGGACTGGAACGACCTCGTCTACCGGGATCGCTGGCAGGCGGCGATCACGCGGCTGCTGGCGACCAACAACTTCCCGGAGTTCACCGGACGGCTGTGCCCGGCGCCGTGCGAAGGCGCGTGCGTCCTCGGCATCAACGCCGACCCGGTGACGATCAAGTCGATCGAGTGGGCGATCATCGAGCGCGCGATGGAGGAGGGCTGGGTCAAGCCGGCGCCGCCCGCGTCGCGCACCGGCAAGACGGTCGCGGTGGTCGGCTCGGGCCCGTCCGGGCTGGCCGTGGCCGATCAGCTGAACAAGGCCGGCCACAGCGTCACGGTGTTCGAGCGCGCCGATCGCATCGGCGGCCTGCTGCGCTACGGCATCCCCGAGTTCAAGATGGAGAAGGCGATCCTCGATCGCCGGCTCCGCCTGATGGAAGCCGAGGGCATCGTCTTCAAGCCGGGCTGCGATGTCGGCGTGTCGCCGGACGCGGCGACGCTGAAGAAGTCCTTCGACGCGGTGGTCCTCGCCTGCGGCGTCCCGGTCGGCCGCGACCTGCCGATTCCCGGTCGTGAGCTCGAAGGCATCCACTTCGCGATGGACTACCTGCCGCTGCAGAACAAGCGCTGCGAAGGGGACGCCATCAAGGAGAGCCAGTTCATCACGGCGAAGGACAAGCACGTCGTGATCATCGGCGGTGGCGACACCGGCGCCGACTGCCTCGGCACGGCGCACCGGCAGGGCGCGAAGTCGGTGCACCAGCTCGAGCTGCTGCCGAAGCCGCCGGCGATCCGCGCGGCCGACAACCCGTGGCCGCAGTGGCCGAACATCTTCCGCGTCTCGGGGGCGCACGAAGAGGGCGGCGAACGGCTCTACTCGGTCGCGACCTCGAAGTTCCTCGGCGACGACAAGGGCCGCGTCCGCGCGCTGGCCGGGTCGAGCGTCCAGGCGGTCAAGGAAGACGGCCGGCTGACGTTCAAGCCGGTGCCCGGCACCGAGTTCGAGCTGGCGGCGGATCTCGTCCTGCTGGCGATGGGCTTCACGGGCGCCGAGGGCAAGGGCCTGGTCAGCGACCTCGGCCTGGCGATGACGCCGCGCGGCACGGTGCAGCGCGACGCCAGCTGGATGACGAGCGTGCCCGGAGTGTTCGTCACCGGCGACATGCAGCGCGGCCAGTCGCTGATCGTGTGGGCGATCGCCGACGGCCGCAGCACGGCGCGCGGCGTCGACAGCTGGCTGATGGGCGCGTCCGAGCTGCCGGCGCCGGTCCAGTAGCGCGCCGCCCGGCGCGTCTACTCGGCGCGAATCGCGTCGACCGGCGGCAGGCGAGACGCCCGGAAGGCCGGATAGATGCCGAAGACGATGCCGGTAACGAGCGCCGCGGCGAGCGACGCCGCGACGGTTTGCGGCGTCACCGCGGCGTAGATCAACGCCTCGCTGCGGGCCCGCATCACCGCGGTGAATGCGAACGCCCCGCCCAGGCCCAGCGCCAACCCCAGCAGACTGCCCGTGCCCGAGATCGCGACCGACTCGGCGAGGAACTGCGCCACGATGTCGCGGCGCCTGGCGCCGACGGCACGGCGCACGCCGATCTCGCGCGTCCGCTCGAGCACCGAGGCGAGCAGCACGTTCATGATGCCGATGCCGCCGACCAGCAGCGCGATGGCGGTGAACGCGCCCATCAGCAGCTTGAACAGCAGAATGCCCTGGGCGACGTCGCGCAGGCGTTGGAGCCCGGTCGCCGCCACGGTCACCCCGTCGGCGTAACGGGCTGTCGACCACTGCGTCGCGATCGCCTTCAGCCGCTCGACCGCGCCGATGTCGGGAGCCTGGACGACCAGCGCATGTGGCTCCTGGATCTCGGGTGTGAGGGCGACGAGCAGCGCGAACGGGAGCATCACCACCGGTTCGTCACGGCCGGCGCGATCGGGCAGCACGCCGACGATGCGCACGCGCCGCGCGCCGACGACGAGGTCCTGGCCGACGGCCGCCGCCGGCACGGCCGCGACCAGCCTGGCAACCGGCGCCGACACGACGGCCACCGGCGTCTCACCGGCCAGGTCGGCCCCGGCGAGCGGCCGCCCCGCCTGCACCACGATCGGGGCGACGGTGCCGGCGACGGCGAGGCCGCTCGCCAGTGCCGCGTGCTCGACCGGCGGCGTGGTCGCCGCCGCTTCGGCCGGCGTGCGCCAGCGGAGCACGGCCTTGCGGACCAGCGTGACGCCGGCGCCGGCGCCGAGCGTGTCCGCCAGCGCACCGACGTCCGCCGCCGTGAACCGTACCGGCGCCGACCGCGGCACGCGCACGCCGTCGATCCGATCGAATGTCCTGGCCGAAAGGAGGATGCTCAGCAGCCCTTCGCCCTCGATGCGGCGACGGGCGAAGGCTTCGGCACCGTCGCCGAGCGCGAGCACCGCCGACAGCGACGCCGCGCCCATGACGATGCCGAGCGTCGAGAGCACCGTCCGCAACAGGTTGGCGCGAAGCGTCTGGACGGCGAGGCGCACTGGAAGGGCCGACATCTCGGGGAGAGACGCAGCCGACCGGACAGCAGTTCCCGCCGCGGTGGTGATCAGGAGGCGCGCTGCAGCGCCGCAGGGTCGCCCGCCAGCGCGCGGCTGACGCGGGCGCGCATCGTCATCGCGATGGCGGCGAAGACCTCGCGCCGCGCCGCCTCGGCCTCGGCCGTCCCGCCCGGGTGCGCGCCCAGCTGTCGATAGAACGCGTCGAGCGCGATTGTTCGCGGCAGGGCGCCGGCGTCGCGCCCCTGATAGACCAGCGTGCCTGGGTGGACGTCCGTGATCGCGACCTCGGGCGCGGCATGCGCCAGGAAGTCCAGCAGTTCCTCGCGGACGGCGGCGCGCCACGCGTGCCGCGCCCACACCGCCAGGATCACGCCCACGGTCGCCATGAGCCCCGACCAGCCCGACCAGGTCAATGCCAGAACCATGCGGTCCCTCCTGCCGTGCGCGTGCCGACGCCGCGGCGCGCCCAGCGCCGCGAATAGCAGGCGGCACGCCAGGAGCGCGGCCCGCGACCGCGCGTGAGAGCGCGGTCGCAACAAAACTGTGACCAGAGATATCGGCTCGATGGCCGGCCGGCTTCAGCCCCGCGGACGCGTCCGGCGCGCCTTCCCGAAGCTGCGCGCGGCTACGCAGGAACTCGAGCACGGGCGGCGATGCTTCGGCGCTACTTCACGAGTTCGATCGGCCGTCCCGGGCGCACCGGCGAGATGTAGGCGCTGACGAGGCTCTCGTGGCCGCCCGGCCCGATTGCCGCGACCCCGAACACCCAGTCGTCGATCGAGACGCCCGGCAGCACCACCTCGGTGACGTTGCCGACCGTCCGCGCATGTTGCCAGTCGAAGCGCCACGTGTCGCGCCAGTAGACCCGATAGCCGACCGCACCGGGCGACGGCATCCAGCGCAGCGCGGCGTCGTAGCCCGAGGGATCGCGGCCGATGCGCGCCGTGCCGCGCTCGCTGACCACGACCGGCGCCGGCGGCGCCAGCGCCAGCGACGCCACCGCGGCGGCGTTGACCCGCGCGTTCTGCGCCAGGTAGGCGAAATCGACGCCGTCGAGCGTGTCGCGGGCCGAGTGCTGCCGGTCGAAGTTCTCGTTGGCCTCGCGGAAGACGACGGCCGGATAGCCCTGCTGGGTGAACGACGACTGGTCGCTGCCGCGCCCGAAGCGATCCTCGCGGGCCATCGGCCGGACGCGGTGCGACGGGACGTAGGCCGCGCCGGCGGCGACGATGTAGCGCGCCAGCGCGCGCGACGGCGAGTCCTCGGGCCCGACCGCGTAGACGCGCACGCTCGCGGCGTCGACGACGCCGGTGCCGCTGCGCGAGTTGCCGACGATGTCGTTCGAGATCATCGCTTCGACGGGCACCTTCTCGGCAGCGATGCGCTGCGCGTGCGCCGCGGACCCGATCAGGCCCTGCTCCTCGCCGGCCCAGCAGATGAACACGAGCGTGGCGTCGAACTCGAGGCCGCTCTCGGCGAAGATACGCGCCAGCTCCATCGTCAGCACGGTGCCGCTGCCGTCGTCGTTGGCGCCGGGGGCGTCGATGTCGTAGTCGATGCCGGGGCGCTGCAGCGGATCGGCCGCTCCCTGGCCCGCCGTGAGCGACCGTGTCCCGGCCGCCAGCTGCCCGCCCGCACCGAGGTTCAGCGAGTCGTAGTGCCCGCTGACGTAGATCCGGCGCGGCGAGCGCCCGGGCAGCACTGCCATCACGTTGCGCAGCTCGACCGGCCGGGTGATGCGGCCCTGCTGCGCGATCTGGTAGGTGTCGAAGGACACCTGCAGCTTCGCGCTCGACCGCTTCAGCTCGTCGAAGATCCACTGCCGCGCCGCGCCGATCCCGCGCGTCGTGGAGGTGGCGTTCGACAGCGTGTTGCGCGTGCCGAAGCCGACGAGCGTCGTGTCGAGCGCCTTCAAGCGATCGACCGAAATGGCGGCGACCAGCGCCTGGATCCGGGCGTCGGCCGTCGCCGTCGGCGCCGCAGTCTGAGTCTGGGCTCGCGCGGCAGGAACGGCACCAACCGCGCCGCCAACGACGATCGCAAGAGCCGCGAGTCTCGTCCCGATCACCGCGGACCGCCGATCTCGCGGACGATCTTCAGCCGATCGCCGCTGTCGTCCATCTCGAAGAACCGGGCGCGCTCCACACGCCGGTTCGGCTGGTGGATCGCCATGACCAGGCGTCCCTCGAACGTGGTGAAGAGCATCGGATGTCCCCCGTCGTCCTTCCATAGCGGCTCGGCGTCCTGAACCCACGGCCCCGCGAGCTTCCCGCTCGTCGATTCGGCTTGTCCAACCGCGTACTTCGCCGGTCCGTAACTGGACCACAACATGATCAGCTTGCCCGTCCGGGTGCGATGGAACCAGGCCCCGTCGGTGATCGAGGCGTGATACCGCTTGCCTTGGAACAGCTCACCGAGATCGCCGCGGCAGCGGGTCCACGGCGCCTCGGTCGCGTGGAACAGGGTCTTTGGTGGACCGGCGGCTTTCGAGAGATCGGCCGTCAGCGGCACGATGTCCATGCTGCCGTCGGTGATCTGGATCCACTCGTGGCAGAAGACCATGTAGGGCACGCCGTCCTCGACGTAGAGCGTGCCGTCGAGCGCCATCCAGTCGTGCGGCGTCTGCGGTCCGTGCCCGAACGGCGTGAACGGGCCCTCCGGACGATCCGCCACCAGAATCTCGGTGCCCCGCTTCCAGTTCGGTGGCCGCCCCGGCGGCGTCGGCAGCGGATCGGACGACGTGAGCGTCACGAACAGGTAGTACTTGCCTTTGTAGCGGTGTACCTCAGGGGCCCAGACGGTCTCCCGTCCCCAGTGCCCCGGCGGCACGGCCCACGCCGTGATCGGCTCGCCCCAGTCCTCGAGGTCGCGGGTCTTGTAGACCACGACCTCCTTCCGCGCGTCGGACGGGCTCAGGCCGCGATTGGTGCTCCCGTAGATGTAGTAGACCTTCGCCGCCGGATCCGGCAGGACGAACGGATCGCGGATGCGGATCTGCGACCGATGGCCGGACTCACGCGATTCGCCCTGGCCGAAGGGCGATGCAGCGGAGGGGGCTGGAGGCGTGGCCTGCGCGGCGGTCACGAGGGTGACGAGCCAGAGGACGAGCGGCAGCATGGCCGCTATCGTAGGCTCAGAACTCGACCTGGACGACGGTGGGCCGGTCGCGCTTCACGTGGTCCGCGGCCACGACGCGTGTCCGGCCGCGCCAGGTCACCGTGACCTCGACGTGGTCTATCTCGCGAACGTCTGCCGAGCGCATCGGCGAAGGCGTGCGACCGGCGGAGGTCGTGGCGAGCGAGGCCTCGCTCGCCCGGCTCGGCCTGACCTCCACCGTGTGGGAGGACCTGCTCCTCACCCTGCCCGCCGCCTTCGAGGCGACGCTCGCGCAGCACACTAAGGACTAGTCGACGCACGCCACGCGCGACGCCACCGCGGAAGCGTTTCCGCACACGCCCGCGGACGCGGCAAGCACTTGGATCAGCTTTGTTTTAGGCTTGCATAAGCGAGCCCGCGTCCACATACTTGCATCGCGCTGCACGAGGCAGCGCTTCCACGCAGAAGCCACATGATCCATTTGTTCGTCCTGCGCCTGGGAGCTCGATGACAGATCGCCTTTCGGACGAAGATCTCCCCATCATCGAGGATCTCGGCGCCTGGCTCCGCCGCGAGCGCGAGCGCGCCGGCATCACCCTCGAAACCATCGCGACCCGCACCAAGGTCGCCCGCACCCTGCTGGAGGCCCTCGAGCGCAACGACGTGTCGCGCTGGCCGAACGGCATCTTCCGGCGCGCCTTCGTCCGAGGCTACGCCAGCCAGATCGGGCTCGACCCCGACTACGCCGTCGCACTGTTCATCCGAGCCTTCGACGGCCCACACGCCTCGCCGGCACTGGATCGGGCCACCGCGCGTGCCGCCGCCGTCTACGCCGGCGCCGTCTCGTCCGGCCGGGCCGAGCCGGCGCTCCGGCTGACCTTGGCGCCCGAAGTGAGCCGGGGTCAGGAAGCGCTGGCCCGTCTTGGAGCGGCAACCACCGACCTGATGGCGCCGATCACGTTGGCGCTGCCGAGCGGTCTTTTCGGCGGGCTGTCGCTGTTCTGGATCGTGCTCGCGGTCGTGGCGGTGCTCTATCTCACGGTGGGCACGCTCGTCCTGGGGACGACACCTGGGCTGTGGATGATGCAGCGCGTCGGGTCCCAGCCGCTCGGCGCCCGTCGCATGCCCCTGGGCAAGGCGACCGGCGCGCTCGGCTTCGGCGACGGCGACGAAGAGGACGCCATCAAAGGCGGCGAGGCCACTCCCCGGCAGGCCTGGAACTCAGGTTTCGGCGGCTGAGCGCCCCGAATCCCCTGAACCGCCATCCGTGCGGCCGGCCTTCATGAGGCCGGCCTTCACGACGTCCCCGAACGGCGTCGGCGTGCAGTCGCCCGCCGCGGTGGTCGGCCAGCAGCGGCGGCCAGTCGCACCAGCTCCACGCCGTCCAGCCCACGGTCGCCGCCTCGAGATAGGCGAGCAGCCGGCGGCCCCAGTCGACGTCGGACGCTCCCCCGCCCCACTCTCCCGCGAAGACCGGATACGCCGCCGCCAGGTGGCCGAAGGCCCGGTGCCACTCCTGCTCGGGCCGGCGGCCCGGCCACAGCCCGATCGTCGTCCACGGGTAGACGTGCGTGCTGTAGACGAGGCCCTCGACGGGGTGCCCCGAGCGCCGGCGCAACGGGAAGCCGCGCAGGTCATAGGCCCAGCGCACGCCGGAGACGAAGATCACCGAAGTGGGATGCGCGGCGCGGATCTCGGCGACCAGGCGCAGTGCCCACGGCTGCCACTCGTCCATGCCCACGACCCGGGCGGGCAGGCGCCACAGCCCGCCGTCCGGGCGGATGCCGACCAGCGGCGCGTCGTCCGTCTGCATCGGCGTGTGCGGCTCGTTGAACAGATCGAAGAGCACCGACGGCCGGTCGCGGTAGCGCGACGCCAGGATCCGCCACAGCTCGATCGAGTCGCCGTCGGGAAGCGAGGGCACCCGGTTGATCGACCCGTCCTGGCCGATGCCCCGCGGCGTATCGGCGTCGATCCACTGGAGGTCGAGCAGGGTGTAGACGCCGCACTCCTCGGCCCAGGTCACCACCTGGTCGAGCGCGGCGAGGTAGTCGGCGCCGGTGGCAGCGCCACGTCCGCGCAGGACGAAGTCCTGGGTGAAGGGCACGCGCACGACGTTGGCGCCCCAGGCGGCGATGCGGCGCAGATCGGCCTCGTCGAAGGCGACGCTGTCGAGGAAGGCCCCGGCGCCGACACCAGATCGGCCGGTGCCGGCCGGCCCGGGGTCGGCGTACTCGAGCCCGGAGCGGTTCACCCCGCGCAGGCGGATCGGCGCGCCGGTGTCGATCCGGACGAGCGAGCGGCCGCGGACGGCGAGCGCCGGCAGCATGCGGCGTCAGGAGGGATCGAACGAGACGAAGAACTCGCCGATCGACGACAGGCCAGTCGCGACCAGGTCCCAGGCGAGGAGGTCTCCGGCGCCATAGGACTGGTTATGGCGGGCGAGGTCGGCGAAGACGCGCTCGCCGCGCAGCCGCTCAGTTGCCAGGAGCAGCGGCAGCGCGGGGTCGACCCCCGGCGCGCCCTTGCCGGGCAACGGCTTCGGCCGCAGCGCCTCGTTCTCCTGGAGCGCCGCGATCGTCCGCTGGAGCTGGTCGGGATCGATCATCGCAATCGGCGCGCGGCAGAACGTGCAGGCCGAGTGCTCGCGCACGTCGACGGCGGCGCCGCAACCGGTGCACTTGACGCTCTGGACGTGCCGGCGCAGTTCGGCGATCTCGGCCGGGGTGAGATCGCGGACGAAGTTCTTGGCGCGAAGGAACGCGCCAAAGGTCATGTAGCGGCCGTGGCCGGCCGGGCACCGGAAGGCCTCGAAGGTGGTGGAGCGCTGCTTGTCGAGCTCCCGGGTCAGGAGGGCCTGGCAGCGCGGACAGGCTTTGCGCGCGCCGAGCGGCCGGTTGGCCTCGGCCACCGCCTCGCCCATCTGCTTGAACAGCGCGAGAGTCGAGCCGGGCGTGAGCTGGTGGCTCTCCATGCCGTCGAACCAGATGCCGTTGCACCCGGCACAGAGATCCAGCGCCACCCGACGGCCGTGATGGCCGTCGAAGGTGGCCTCGCGCATGCCGCCGCCACAGGCCGGGCAGGTCATGCCGCCGAGTATAAGCCGCTCGCCGCCCACGTCTCGTGGCAGGCGAGACGCCCTGATGCGGTGCGGGCCTTCTTCGGCGCTCGCGCCGTCGTCCGTGAACGCCGCCGCATCGCGCGCGTCGTCGCCCGCGCGGAGTCGAGCCTTGTTGTCCAGCGTGCAGGCTGGGATCGTCATCGCGCAAGACATGCGGCGTGAGGCGGTGCGGGCCTTCGTTCGGCGCTCGCGCGTGTCCGTGAACGCCCGCATCGCGCCGCGTTCGCGCCCACGCGAACGGCCCAACGAGCGCCGAACAAGGCCGCCCCACCTCCGCCCGGCGTCCACACCCAGTCGCGGCGCCGCCCCAGATCGCTGGGCGCCTCCGCCCAGACCAGCTACGCCTCGATCGTCCGCGTGGCCGGAGCGGCGTCGGCCGGCGCTTCGCGCGGCTCGGCGGCGTGCGCGTGCACCAGCGGCTTGCCGGTGATCTTCGACGTCAGCCAGTCGCGCCACTCGGTGAGGATCTCGTAGAAGGTCGGGATCACCAGCAGCGTCAGGATCGTCGACGTGATCACGCCGCCGATCACCGCCTGGCCGAGCGGAGCGCGGAAGTCGGCGCCTTCGCCAGCGCCGATGGCGATCGGAATCATGCCGGCGATCAGCGCGAACGTGGTCATCAGGATGGGCCGCAGCCGCGTCCGGCCGGCCTCGATGATCGCCTGCCGCCGCGACAGCCCGCCCTCCTCCGCCCACTTCGCGAAGTCCACCAGCAGGATGGCGTTCTTGGCGACGATGCCCATCAGCAGGATCACGCCGATCATGCTCATGATGTTGATCGTCGAGCCCATCACCAGCAGGCCCAGCATCACGCCGATCAGCGACAGCGGCAGCGACAGCATGATGGCGAACGGCTCCAGGAACGAGCCGAACTGCACCACCAGCACGAAGTACATCAGCAGCACGGCCAGCCCCAGCGACGAGAAGATCTGGCCGAAGATCTCGGCCTGGTCCTTCCCTTCGCCACCCGTCGTGATGACGTAGCCGTCGGGCAGCTTGATCCGGTTGGCGAAGCGCGCCCGGATCTCGCTGAGCACCTCGTTCAGCGATCGCACCTCGGTGTTGGCCTGGATGGCGATGAAACGCTGCCGATCGAGGCGGTCGATGCGGGCCGGGCCGAGGCCGGTCGACACCTTGGCTACCTGGCCGAGCGGCACCGCGACGCCGCGGCCCTCGGGACCGGGCACGAACAGCGGCAGCGCCGCGAGATCGCTGATTCTGGCGCGCGCCTCGGGCTTCAGGCGGACGTAGACGTCGCGCGTCTCGCCGGCCGGATCGACCCAGTCGCCCGCGTCGAGACCGGCGAACGCCACCCGCAGCGTCTGTCCGACCTGGCCGACGCTCACGCCGAGGCTCCCGGCCAGCCCGCGATCGACGGTGACGTCGATCTCCGGCTTCTGGCCGCGCGTCGACAGGCCGACGTCCACGGCGCCCGGCACCTGCTGCACTTCGGACTTCAGCAGCTGCGCCAGGCGGTTCAGCTCGTCCAGCTCGGGCCCGCGCAGCTGCAGCTGGATCTGCTTCTGGTTCTCGAAGTTGCCGCTGCCGATGCTGGCGGTCACGCCGCCGAGGCGGACCAGCTGGGCGCGCAGGCGCGCCTCGACGATCGGCTGCCGCTCGCGCTGGGTCTTCGGCTTGAGCCGCACGTAGACGATCGACTCGTCGACCGACTCGGTGCGGCCGCCGATCGTCGTGTACGTGTAGAGCACTTCGCCCATGTTGCGCGCCAGGCGCGCCACTTCCTCCGACTTCAGCTTCGTGTAGTCGAGGCTCGAGCCCGGCGGCGTCTCGATGTTGATCAGGAACTCCGATTCGTCCGAGTCCGGCAGGAAGCCGCCGCCGACCAGGCCGAGGGCCGGCAGCGCCAGGGCGCCGACGAACGAGGCGACGGCGAGCAGCACCATCGAGAAGCGATGGTCCAGGGCCCAGCCGATGATGCCCTTGTAGCGCTCCGTCTGGCGATCGAACCAGCGGTTGAACTTGTCGAGGCCGCGCGAGATGAACGAGCGCTGCTCCATCGGCGTGTCGGGGTCGGGCCAGTACGCCGACAGCATCGGGTCGAGCGAGAACGACACGAACAGCGAGACCAGCACCGAGCAGGCGATGGTCAGCGCGAACGGCTTGAACCACTGGCCGGCGAGGTCGCCCATGAAGGCGATCGGGATGAAGACCACGACGATCGAGAAGGTCGTGGCGGCCACCGCAAGGGCGATCTCGGACGTGCCGTCGTGCGCCGCCGTGTAGTGGTCCTTGCCCTTCTCGACGTGCCGCACGATGTTCTCGCGCACGACGATGGCGTCGTCGATGAGGATGCCGATGGCCAGCGACAGGCCGAGCAGCGACATCGTGTTCAGCGTGAAGCCGAAGGCCCAGACCGCCACGAACGAGGCCAGCACCGACACCGGCAGCGCCAGGCCGGTGATGACCGTCGAGCGCCACGAGTTGAGGAACACGAACACGACGAGCACGGTCAGCGCGGCGCCTTCGACGAGCGCGTTCTGCACGTCGGCGACCGAGTTGGTGACGCGCGGCCCGGTGTCACGCGCGACCACGAACTCGACGCCCGGCGGCAGCGTGGCCTTGATGGCGTCGACCTTCTCGCGGATGCGCGAGCTGACGTCGGTGGTGCTGGCGCCGTCGGCCTTGATGATGTCGACGCCGACGGCGTCGCGGCCGTTGTACTGCGCCGACGTCCGCGGCTCCTCGGCCGCGTCCCGGGCGACGGCGATGTCGCCGAGGCGGATCAGGCGCCCGCCGCGCTGGGCCACGACCAGCCGCTGGAAGTCGGCCGGCTTGTCCAGGCGGCCGCGCAGGCGGATGGTGCGCTCGGTCAGCGGCTCGTTGATGCGGCCGACCGGCGCGGCCAGGTTCTGCGTCTGCAGCGCCGCGACCACCTCGTTGATGCCGACGCCGGTCGCCTGCAGCGCCCGCGGATCGAGCTCGACGGTCAGTTCACGCTCGATGCCGCCGACGACGCGCACCTCGGCGACGCCGCTGACGCCGCGCAGCTGGTTGGTGACGCCGGGATCGACGATCCGCGTCAGCTCCGGCCCGGTCAGCGTCGGCGACGTCAGGGCGAGCTGCACGATCGGGAAGTCGTTCGGATCGAACCGGGTGAGGATCGGCTCCTCCATCTCGGTCGGCAGGTCGTTCCTGATCTGCGAGATGCCGTCGCGGATGTCCTGCGTCGCTTCCTGCAGGTTCTTCGAGAAGTAGAACTCGACGGTGATGACGCCGAAGCTGTCGAGCGAGCTCGACTGGATCTGCTTGACGCCGCTGATCGAGGCGATCTGCTCCTCGATCGGGTTGACGACCTCGCGCTCGACCGTGTCCGGCGAGGCGCCCGGGTAGGGAATCGACACCGAGACGATCGGCGGCGACACCTCGGGGAACTCGTCGGTGTTGAGGCGCAGCAGCGCGAAGATGCCGAAGACCGAGATGGCGACCATCAACACGATGGTCACGATCGGCCGTTTGATGGCGAAATCGGAAATGGACATGCCGGTGCTCCCGTCCGCTCAGTTCGACGACGTGGCCTGAGCCCGGACCCGCAGCGGCGTGCCAGGCGTCATGCCCTGCGCCGCGCCGACCAGCAGCAGGTCGCCGGCGGCGACGCCGCGCGTGATCTCGAGGCGCTCCGTCTGCTCGTCGCGCAGGCCGACGGTGACGTCGACGCGCTGCGCCTTGCCGTCCTGGACCTTCAGCACCCAGGGCGCGCTGCCGTTCTCGTTGACCGCGATCTGCGGCACGACCAGGCCCATCTTCGATTCACGCTCGATGCGGCCCTCGGCGAACAGCCCAGCCACCAGCCGGCGCTGCTTGTTGGGGATGGTCACGAAGATCGGCACCTGGCGCGTCGCCGAATCGGCGGTCGGGCTGACGCGCTCGATGCGCCCCTCGAACCGCTCGTTCGGATAGCCGCGGACCTGGAAGGTGACGGTGCCGCCCACCTGGATGGCCGCAATCTGTTCCGACGGGACCGAGGCCTCGAGCCGCATGCTCGACGGATCGATGATCGTGTAGAGCTCGCCGCCCGGGCTCACGACGTCGCCGGCGTTGACGTGCCGCTTCGAGACGACGCCCGCGATCGGCGCCTTGACGGTCAGGTCGTCGAGCGACTTGCGCATCGACGCGACCCGCGAGCGCGCGTCGTCGGCAGCTGCCTTGGCCTGCGTCGCGGCGTTGCGCGCGACCTCGGCGTCGCGCTCGGCGAGCGCCCCGCCCTTGACCAGGTTCTCGATGCGGGTGGCTTCCTTCTGCGCCCACTCGGAGGTCTGCTCGGCCGAGCGCAGCGCCGACTGCGCCGACGCGTAGGCGTCGTGCACCGGCTGCCCCTCGATGCGGGCCAGGAGCGCCCCGGCGGCGACGGACTGGCCCTCTTGCGGGAACACCTGGAGCACCGAGCCGCCGATCTCGGCCCGCACGGTGGCCTCGCGCTCGGCCTTCAGCTCGCCGGAGACGAGGGGGCCGACCGTGATCGGCTGGCTCTGCACCTCGACCACGTTCTCGCGCCCGATCTCGATCTGCTGCGGCGCCTTGGACGCCGCGGCCTCTGGCTCGGCATCCTTGCCGCAGGCGGAGAGTGCCAGCGCGCTGGCGACGACGATCGAACCGGTGATGAACGAAGCTGTGCGTGTCACTGTCGTGCTCCCTGAGCGCCGGTAGCGGCCGGCGTCGCCGTGGCTCCCGCAGCCGGCGCTTGCGCCGCGCCGGTCGAAGCCGTTCCGTTCGAATCTGCCGCCTGGACCACCGCCTCACCGCCCGCCGCGATGCCGGCAGTCCCGAGCGGCAGCTCGGGCAGGAGTGCAAAGCGCACGCGCGTCAACTGCAGATCCCGCGCCGCCCGGGCCCGGGTGACCTGGGCCGTGGCGAGCAGCAGCCGCGCGTCGGACAACTCCAGCTGCGTGGACAGTCCTTCGCGAAAACGCAGCTCGGCGATCTCGTAGGCCCGGCCGGCCTGCTGGATCGTGCCGGCTGTCGTCTCCCACTGGGCGCGCGCGGCGTTCAGCGATGCGCGGGCGCTGGCGTCGTCGAGATCGGACAGCTCCTTCGTCAGCTGCAGCCGGGCCTTGGCGCCGTCGAGATCGGCACGGGCGATGTTCTGCTCCGCCTTGATCCGGCCGCCAGTCAGGATCGGCAGCTGGAGGCCGACACCCACCGTCCAGTTCTGGCGCCAGTCCTCAATACCCGGGAAGGTCGACGGATAGTTCACGAGGCCGTACGCCGACTGGAGCGCGATCGCCGGCTTGCGCTGGGCGTCGGCGATCGTCACCTCTTCTTCGCTCACCTGGACGCCGAGGTCCGCCTGTGTGATGGCCGTGCGATGGCGCGGTGTCGGCGTCGCCTCGGCTTCGGCCAGCCTGGTCGCGAACCGCGCGGCCGGGGCCAGGCGCGGATCGTCGAGCTGGGCGGCGAGCTGCGATCGGTTCCCCGAGCGGCAGATCGACCAGCTGCTTGAGCCGGAAGTAGGCGACGTCACGGTTGTTGCCAGCGCGGACCCGCGGCGCCTGCAGTGTGTCGCGATCCACCTGGGCGCGCAGCAGCTCGAACTCCGAGACCAGACCGGCCTCGCGCTTGGTGCGGGTCTGCTCCAGCGTGCGCGTCGCCTGCGCCAGCGTCTCGTCGGCGATGTTGAAGATGCGATCGGCCAGCGCCGCGTCGTAGAACGCCTGCGCCACGTCGAACGCGAGCTGGGCCTTGGTCTGTCCGACCGACAGCGACGCCGATTCGCGGCCGAAGCGCGCCTGACGCTCCAGCGCGCGCTCGCGGCCGCCGGCGTAGATCAGCTGCGAGAACGACAGGCCGAGGCGGTAGGCGTTGGGCTGTCCGAACGGCAGATCGGCGAAGGCATTGTCGCCGCCGTCCTCGCCGCCGCCGATGGTATCGGCATCGAAGATGCCTTCGAACTCGGACTTCAGGGTGCGGTCGTACGACGCGGCACCGGTCAGCTGCGGCAGGCGCTGACTGTGCACCTGGGCCTCGACGCCGCGGGCGCGGCGGACACCGGCCTCGGCGATGAGGACGGTTTCGTTGCGGACGTCGGCGAGCGCCAGGGCATCGTCGAGCGTCAGCACCCGCGTTCCTTGGGGCGCCGGCGCAGGCGGCACGGCTTGCGGCGACACCGCTTGCGGCGCGGGGGCCGGAGCCGCTTGCGCGGCGCCGCGGGACGGAGCGGCGAGCACGGCAAGGGCGAGCGACGTCGCGACGAATCGGACCGACAGACGGGACATGAGAACGCACACTCCTCGAACGAACGCCTCCGCTACCGGCGGGAGGCTGTGGTCTTGGCGCGGGTCGCGCGCGCCGGGCGTCGGCCCGGGGCCGCCGCGGGCGCCTCGGCGCGTCGGGCCGCCTTGCGGACCCCGATGGCCTGCAGGAACAGCGCGACGTAGTGCTTGACGCCTTCGCGTTCCGAGTACGGAAAGCGCTCCGGCATGCAGTCGCGGCCAAGGGCGTCGTTGAAGAGCACGCCCATCAGCATCGCCGCCGCCGCGCGGGGGTTCCAGGCGCCGTGGGCCTGGCCGGCATCGCGCAGGCGCTCCAGATAGACGCGGAGCGCCTCGGAGATCCTCACCGGCAGCTGGCACGCCGTCCGCGTCGTCTCCGGGTGCTCCTCGAACTCCCCCATGCACTTGCGGATGATCGAGCGCGACTCGAACAGGGCCTGGTGGTGATGCCGGCAGAACTCGGTGAGCTCGGCTTCGGGATCGACCGGCGTGTCCGGCAGGTGCGTATCCAAGAAGTCCACCGCCCGCGGCGACGTCGCCAGCGCCTCGCGCAGGAGTCCCTCCTTCGAGCCGAAGTGGCGGAACAGCGTCACTTCGTTGACGCCGGCGGCGTGGGCGATGCGCCGCGTCGTGGCGCCACGCGTGCCGTGCTCGGCGAAGACCTTGAGCGCCGCTTCCAGCAGCAGTTCGCGCGCATCCATGACCATCGAGCCTAGTCCTGCCCGACCGGCTGATGCAAGCACTTACTTACATGCATCTCACGACTGAGCGCCATGCTTTTTGTGCACGGCGTTAACCGTCCGCGTCGGGTCCTGAGACGCAGACGGACGCTGTCCGGTTCCCTGCCGGGCCGACCTGCAGATTCGGTGCAACACAGCGCACGGGGCGTATGGGAGGGGGCCGATTGTGCAGAGCGTATGGACCCGCTGCAGAACGACTGGAATCACCTCGGGCAGGTGACCGAGCCCACGGCCGAGGCTCCCGCGGCGGAAACCGCTGAGCAGCGGCAGACGAGCTCGACGCGGCGCCGGCTCGACCGCGGCGGTCGCCGCCGGGCCGACTGGCCCGAGGACGCTGGTATGTCCAGTTGCCCGGGCTGCGGGTTCGACAGCATCCAGAGCCTCGGGGCACTCGATTCGGGCGATTACCTCTGGCAGTGCCCGCGGTGCGATCGTCGCTTCCAGACCGGACGCGCGTCCCGGACGATGCTCTAGGCGCCGCTCCCCACCCGCGCAGACGTCGGTCGCAAAGGCGGATACAATCCGCCCGCATGCGGCTGACCGTGCTGGACTGGCTCATCGCCGTCGGGTCGGTCGCGCTGTGCTTCCTTCCTGCCCTCTACGTCGCTCGACGCGGCAGCAGCAGCACCGCTGAGTTCTTCGCCTCCGGCCGCGCCGTACCCTGGTGGCTCGCCGGGCTGTCGATGGTGGCGACGACCTTCAGCAGCGACACCCCCAACCTCGTCACCGATATCGTCCGGACCTCAGGCGTCGCCGGCAACTGGGTCTGGTGGGCCTTCGTGCTCACCGGCATGGCCACGGTCTTTTTCTACGCCCGGATGTGGCGGCGCTCCGAGGTGCTCACCGACCTCGAGTTCTACGAGCTGCGCTACTCGGGCCAGGCGGCACGGGTCGTGCGCGGGTTCCGCGCCGTCTATCTGGGGCTCGTCTTCAACGCCATCATCATGGCCACTGTGAACCTCGCCGCCTGCAAGATCGCGGCGGTGCTGTTCGGCCTCGAGCGCTGGCAGACCCTGCTGCTCGTCGGCAGCGTCAACGTCGTCTTCGCCGCCTACGCCGGGCTGTGGGGCGTGCTGGTCATCGACATGATTCAGTTCGTCGTCAAGATGACGGCGGTGATTGCCGCGGCCTGGTTCGCGCTGCAGGCGCCTGGGGTCGGCGGACTCGACGGCCTGATCACGCAGCTGTCGGTGCAGCGCGGCCCTGGCGGCCTCGACTATCTGCGCATCCTGCCCGACTTCAGCAACCAGTGGGACCTGGCGGTCGCGGTCTTCCTGATGCCGATCGCGGTCCAGTGGTGGGCGGTCTGGTATCCCGGCGCCGAGCCGGGCGGGGGCAGCTACGTGGCGCAGCGCATGCTGGCCTCGAAGAGCGAGAAGGACGCCCTCGCCGCGGTGCTCTTCTTCAACGTCGCGCACTACGTGCTGCGGCCGTGGCCGTGGATCCTCGTCGGCCTCGCCTCGCTGATCGTCTATCCCACCCTCGCCGATCTGGCCCGCGCCGTGCCGCACGTCGATCCACGGCTCATCGGCCACGACCTGGCCTATCCGGTGATGCTGCGCTTCCTACCGGCCGGCTTCGCCGGGCTGATGGTCGGCGGACTCGTCGCCGCCAACTCGTCGACGATCCTCACGCACTTGAACTGGGGGGCGTCGTACCTGGTGCACGACCTCTACCGCCGCTTCATCAACACCACCGCAGCCGAGGCGCACTACGTCCTGGCGGGGCGCGTCGCCACGGTGGCGCTGTTCGTGATCTCGTCGGCGGCCGTCTACGCCCTCGACACGGCGAAGAGCGCCTTCGACATCATCCTGCAGGTCGGCGCAGGCACTGGTCTCCTCTACCTGGCGCGCTGGTTCTGGTGGCGCGTGAACGCGTGGTGCGAAGTCGTCGCGATGGTCAGCTCGCTGGCCGTGTCGGTGGTGCTGCTGATCCTGGCCCGGCAGGGGTTCGGGTTGTCGTCGCACCTCGCGCTGGTCACGACCGTGATCGCGACGACGGCGTGCTGGGTGGCCACGGCGTACCTGGCGCCGCAGACCGACCCCGAGGTGCTGCGCGCGTTCTACCTGAAGGTGCGGCCGGGCGGACCCGGCTGGGGGCCGGTCCGCGACTCGCTGGGCATCGCGGCGGACGCCGCGGTCGGGGATCCATTGCCGCTCGCCCTGGTTGGCTGGGCGGTCGGGTGCACGCTGGTGTGGTCGTCCCTGTTCGCCATCGGGCAGGCGCTGTATGGCGAGTGGACGCTGGCCGCGGTGCTGGGGGCGACCGCGATCGTCAGCGGCACCGCGCTCGCGCTGCTGTCCCGACGCCTGTGGCCCGCCAGCGAACCATCCGCGACGGCTCCCGGAGGCTCGCCTCGGTGACGCGCGAGCGGGCCGTCATCCTCGCGCGCGGGCTGGGCACGCGGATGCGTGAGGCGACGGATGGCGATCTGGATCCGGACCAGGCGCGGGCCGCGGAGACCGGCGCCAAGGCCATGATGCCGATCACCGGCCCGCTGCGCGACGCGGCCGGGTCGTTCGTCTCGGGCTCAGTCAGCCGGCCGTTCCTGGACTACAGCCTGTCCGCGCTCGCCGACGCCGGCTACACCGACGTGTGCCTCGTCGTCGCGCCCGATCACGGGGCAATGGCGCGCCACTACGCCGGCCCGGGCAGGCCGCGCCGCCTGCGTCTCGACTTCGCGGTCCAGGAGGCGCCGATCGGAACAGCGAACGCCGTCGCCGCGGCGGAGGCATGGACCGGCGACGACCCGTTCCTCGTCATCAACGGCGACAATTACTATGCGGTGCCCACGCTGGCGGCGCTCGTCGGGCGCGCCGGCGCGGCCACGGCGCTCTATCGGGCCGAGACGCTGCTGGCGCGGAGCAACATCCCCGCCGACCGGATCCGCGCCTTCGCGCTGGGCGTCGTCGAGGACGGCCGGCTCGCCCGCATCGTGGAGAAGCCGACGCCGGAGCAGGCGGCGGCCCTCGGCGACGCGCTCGTCAGCATGACCTGCTGGCGGATGCCGCCGGCGATCCACGCGGCCTGCCGGCGCGTGGCGCGCTCGGCGCGCGGCGAATACGAGCTGGTGGACGCGGTCACCGCGCTGATCGCCGACGGCGTCCGCTTCGAGGTCGTCGTCGCCGACGAAGGCGTCCTCGACCTGTCCCGGCGCGGCGACGTCGCGGCCGTGGCGCACGCGCTGGCCGGCGTGACAGTGGATCCATGAGGCATCTGCGCGACGAGCTGGCGGCGGCGGGCCTGAGCCCGGAGGAGGCGGAGCGCAAGTCGCGCCTGCTGGCCGCCACGCGGGCCGTGCTCGACGCCCGCGGCATCAGCGGCCCGCCGCGCCGTTACTGGGTGCCGGGCCGCGTCGAGGTGCTCGGCAAGCACACGGACTACGCCGGCGGCCGCGGCCTCCTCTGCGCCGCCGAGCGCGGCTTCGTGATGTCGGTGGCGCCGCGTGAGGACGCCGTGGTCACGGTGATCGACGTCGTGCACGGGGCCGAAGCGAGCTTCGAGCTGTCGCATCGATCAGCCGCCCTGCCCGCACTGGCACAACTATCCGGCCACCGTCGTCCGCCGCATCGTCCGCAACTTCCCGGCGCCGCTGCAAGGGTGCGACATCTCGATCGCCAGCGATCTGCCGCGCGCCTCCGGGATGAGCAGCTCGACCGCGTTCATCATCGCGGTGTTCCTGGCCATCGCCGATCGCAACGCCCTCGACGCGCGTCCCGGCTGGGACGATCGCATCGCCAGCCTCGAGGAGCTGGCCGCGTACCTCGGCGCGATCGAGAACGGCGCCTCGTACGGCGATCTCGCCGGCGATCGCGGCGTCGGCACGCACGGCGGCAGCCAGGATCACACCGCGATTCTGTGCGCCGTGCCGGGCCACGTCGTCGGCTATCGCTTCGGGCCGGTGCAGCGCGAGGCATCCGTGCCGCTCGGCGATCGCGTGTTCGTCATCGGCGCCAGCGGCATCACCGCGTCGAAGGCCGGCGAGCACCGCGAGCGCTACAACCAGGCGGTCGAGGCGCTGCAGGCGCTGCTCGGGTTGTGGCGGACGCGGACCGGCGAGATGCCGGTGACGCTCGGCGCGCTGCTCGAGGAGGGAACGGAGACGGTGCAACGGCTGCGCACCTTCATCGACGAGGCGCCGGCGGGCCCGGTGTCCGCGGAGGTGCTGCGCCACCGGCTCGATCACTTCATCGCCGAGGCGCAGCGGCTGGTGCCGGGCGCCACTCGGGCGCTCGCCGCTGGCGATTTCGCGACCTTCGGGACGCTGGTCGACGAGTCGCAGCACCTCGCCGAGCAGTGGCTCGGCAACCAGATCCCCGAGACGAGCGCGCTCGCCCGCCTCGCCCGCCGCCTCGGGGCCGACGGCGCCTCGGCGTTCGGCGCGGGGTTCGGCGGCAGCGTCTGGGCGCTCGTCCCGGAGCGCGAGGCCGAGAAGTTCTGCCTGACGTGGCGCGCCGCCTACGAAGCCGAGTTCCCGATGCTCGCCAGCCGCGCCGCGTTCTTCCGCAGCCACGCCGGCCCTGCGGTGCTGCGGTTGTAGCCGCCCGCGTGACGGCGCGCGGCGCGCCCAGCGCCGCGCAGTGACCCGACCACCCGGAGTAGCTCCCGATGCTCCTCCCGATGGTCTTTCCCCGCGGTCGAAAAACGTAGCAGGAATTGCACTACTGCAAGGGGAGCCCTTCGTTGACAACGGTCCGGGTGGGCCCGGACAATTGTCCATGGCGCTCAAGACGATCGACGTGACCCGCACGACCACGCCCCGGCCGCGGCCGGACGAGGCGCAGCTCGGCTTCGGCAAGTATTTTGCCGACCACATGCTGCTGGTCGAGTACGGCCCGCAGGGCTGGTCCGAGCCGCGCATCGTCCCCTACGGTCCGCTGTCGCTCGATCCCGCCGCCTCGGTGCTCCACTACGGGCAGGCGATGTTCGAGGGCCTGAAGGCCTTCCGCCACGCCAACGGCCGCGTCGCGCTGTTCCGCGTCGACGACAACCTGAAGCGCCTCGCCAGCGGAGCCCCGCGCCTCTCGATGCCGGTGCCCGACGTCGCGATGCTCAAGGAGGCGATGGTCGCGCTCGTCGCCGCCGACAAGGACTGGGTCCCGTCGCAGCCGGGCACGGCGCTCTACCTGCGCCCGACCTACATCGCCACCGACGCCTTCCTCGGCGTCCGCCCGGCGACCCGCTACCTGCTCTACGTGATCACCTCGCCGGTCGGCGCCTACTACGCGTCCGGGTTGAAGCCGGTGAAGATCTGGGTCGAGACCGAGGCGGTGCGCGCCGTCCGCGGCGGCATCGGCTGGGCCAAGGCCGCGGCCAACTACGTCGCCAGCATGAAGGCCGCCGACGACGTCCGCTCGCGCGGCTACGAGCAGGTGCTCTGGCTCGACGCGATCGAGCGCCGCTATCTCGAGGAAGTCGGCACGATGAACCTGTTCGTCGTGATCGGCGACGAGATCGCGACACCGCCGCTGGCCGGCTCGATCCTGCCCGGCATCACGCGCCAGACGGTGCTGACGCTGGCGCGCGAGTGGGGCCTTAACATCAACGAGCGCCCGATCGCCTTCGACGAGATCGTCGCCGCCGATCAGGCCGGCACGCTGCGCGAGATCTTCGGATCGGGCACCGCCGCGGTCGTGTCGAGCGTCGGCGAGCTGGGCCACGCCAGCGGCACGCTGACGATCAACAAGGGCGAGGTCGGCCCCGTCGCCAAGCGGCTGTATGACGCGATCACGTCAGTGCAGTACGGCACCGCGCCGGACACCCACAACTGGCTGACCTTCTGCGATTAGCGCGCTGACACGGCGTTGCGCGAAACGCCGGAAATCCCCGGCATCGCCCTCATTCCGGGTAGCCACAGGTCCGATTGACGGGCTGAAAGCCGCCGTGACACGACGAGCGTTCGTGCGTCTCACTTCGGATCACTCACAGCGGCGGCTGCTGGAGGATCGAATGACTGGCGTTCCCCACTGGCCGTACGCAATCGCGTTCCTCGGGGGTATCCTCACGCTGTCGCTCGGCCTGATCGTGGTCCGGCGACTGCTGGCCCGCCACCCTCGAATGGCTACGTGCTCGACATCAACGCGGTGCGGGCGCACGCGGCCGCGGCGCAGCCGCAACAGCACAAGCGCGCGGCCTGAGCGTCGTCGCTGCGAGCTCAGAACGAGAGGCCGGCGCTGAAGTGGGCGCGGGTGCCGCGGCCCTGGCCGTGCGCGACATCGAGGCGGAGCTGGAACACGGTCGCGATGGCGAACACGCCGGCGCCGTAGCCCTGCTTCCAGTCGGCGTCGGCCAGCCGCTGTCCGTCATTCCACACCGCCCCGCGATCGACGAAGACCGCGACGCCGGTCTTGGCGACGCGCAGCGGCGACGAGAACGGCAGCCGCAGCTCGATCGATCCCGAGACGCTGTTGTCGCCCACCTCGCTGCCGGTGCTGAAGCCCCGCACCGACGACGGCCCGCCCAGCAGCCACTGCTCGTAGGGCGGCAGCGCGCCGTTGGCGCGGCCGTACGTCGCGCGCAGCGCCAGCACCGACGACCCGAACAGCCCGAGAAAGCCGCGCCCGTCGAGCGTCGTGCGGTTTCGCGCCGGCTGCGCCTCGAAGTCGAGGTGCTCCCACGCCGCCCGTGCGTAGACGGCGTTGCGCGGGAACGTGGGATCGGTGCGCGTGTCCAGCGTCACGTCGACGCCGGACGCCAGCAGCCGATCGTTCATGTCGAGCGCCGGCGTGGACTCGCCGCCGAACGCGATGTCGCTCCAGCGCACGCCGCCGCCGACGCGCAGGGCCAGCGGCAGCGCCCGTTCGGCGCGCGCCCACACCTCGCCCCGGCGATCCGGCACCTCGAAGAACGGGTGCTCGCGGCGGACGAGGCCGCCGCCGCCTTCGACGCGTGAGACGGGGCCGCGCTGGAACTTGCGCTCGAGCTCGACCGCGACCCGGCGCTCGCCGCCCCACGTCAGCGGCACGCCGATCCGGCTGCGCTTGCCGAGGACGTCCGCGAACGAGAACTGCGCGCCGTAGCTGAAGCCGTAGCCGTCGGTGTACGACAAGAGCGGCAGGAACATCAGCCCGTCGCGCAGCGTGCGGAACGGCTTGAGCACCGGCGGCGTCGGCAGCTCCATCGGATGCGGCCGCTCGTCGATCAGGATCACGAGCACGATCTCCTCGGCGTGGTCGATCGAGCGATAGCGCTTGCGGATGTCGACGCTTTCGAACTTGTCGGCCGCCTCGAGCCGGCGTGTCGCCGCGGCAATCGCGTCCGGGGCGAGGGGCGCGCCGACCGTCAGCCCCGCGATGGCCATCACCTCCGCATCGGGCGTGGTGTGGTTGCCGTGGATCAGGACGTCCACGAGGCGCTCGACGGCGGGCGGCACCGGCGCGGACGGCGGAGCCGCCGGCGGCACCGGGGGCGCGGGCGCCTGGCCGGCAGCCGCGGCGCAGCCGAGCGCGAGCAGCAGGGCCGCGATCATTTCACGTCGCCGTAGCCGCGGATCCTCGCGGACGTCTCGGCTTTGCGGTACTCGAGGAACTCGCGGCGGTAGTCGATGTCGAACGAGCCGATGGCGACCTGGAGATCGCCCTTCATGACGATTGCCTTGGGCAGCCAGACGCCGTCGAAGTAACGGCCCATCGTCATCGACGCCGAGGTCTCGCCGACGCGCACCAGCCAGCGGCCCGGCAGGAAGTCGAGGCCCAGGTTCTCGAAATCGTAGCGGACGATCTGCGATTCCGCCGGATCGATCCAGAGCGTGACCATCGAGACCTTGTTGAACTGCCGCTCGATCTGATCCTGGCGCTCTTTCTCGGCCTCGCGCTTCGCCGGGTTCGGGTTCTCCTTGGGCGGCGTGCGCCCGGGCTCGTCCGAGTCGGCGAACAGCTTCTTCGGGTAGTACTCGACCTTCAGCACCGCGCGGCCGTCGAGCTGCTCACGCCCGACCAGGAAGTAGCGCCCGCGTTCGAACCGGAAGCGCAGGAAGTTGGCCTCGGAGACGAAGCGCGGCTCGAGGCCCTTCGCGGCGATCTCGGCAGCGGCGTCTCCCGCCGCGGCACCCGGCTGCGGCACCGGGACGTCGGCGCCCGGGGTCTCGGCAGCGGGAGCCTCCGCCGGGTCGGCCTGGTCACTCGCCGCATCCTTCTCGTCGTTTTTCTCGGCCTTCTTCTCGTCCTTCTTCTTCTGCGCCCGCTCGGCCCGGGACCGCTCCTCGTTCAGCCACCGGGCTTCGTACTCGCGCCGGTCGGCGTCCGGCACGGCGACGCCATTGAACCGGACCGGGCTCCGGACCAGGATGCCGTCCTGCACGTACCACGTGTACTGTCGATCGGAACCGAAGAGCCGGACGTCGGACGGCCCCTCGAGCGCGAACCGCTCGCGCTCGTCCAGCACGTAGTCGTGCAGCACGCGCCAGGTCTCGTTGCGGCGCTCGAGGCACCGCGCCATCAGCGCGTCGAGGTCGGTCTCCTGCGCATGGGCGCTCGATCCGATGAACGTGAAGAGGGAGGCGAGCACGAGGAGGGTCCAGCCCGTCCGTGCCGCCCAGCGGGTAGAATCCACACCCATGTCACACGGAGGCGGCGGTCGTCGGGTCTGGGACCTGACCGGATACCAATGGACGGTGGTCCTCGCCGCGTGGCTCGGCTGGGGCTTCGACGTCTTCGACGGCCTGCTGTTCAACTTCGTCGCTCCCAACTGCGTGCCGACGCTGCTCGGGCTGCCGATCGGCACGCCCGAAGCCCGCAGCGCCACGCTGTTCTGGACCGGAGTCCTCACGTCGCTCCTCCTGATCGGCTGGGCGATCGGCGGCACCATTTTCGGCAAGGTCGCGGATCGCCTGGGCCGGACGCGCACGCTGCTCCTCACGATGCTGATCTACTCGGTCGGCACGGCCCTGTGCGCGGTCGCCCCGAACATCTGGATGCTGGCGGCGTTCCGCTTCGTCGCCAGCCTCGGCATCGGCGGCGAGTGGGCGGCCGGGGCCTCGATGGTCGCCGAAGTGGTGCCCGAGAAGCGGCGGATCGAGGCCGGCGCGCTCCTTTACACCTCGGCGCCGTTCGGGCTGGGGCTCGCCACCCTCGTCAACTACGTCGTGGCCGGCCGGCTGTTCCCGGATCATCCCGAGGTCTCCTGGCGCTACGTGTTCCTGAGCGGCCTGATCCCGGCCGCCGTGGCGCTCGTGGTCCGGTTCTTCGTGAAGGAGCCGGAGCGCTGGGTGTCCAACCAGGATAAGACGCCGCCGAGGATTGCCGAGCTGTTCACCCGGGCGGTGCGGCCGGCGACCATCAGCGGCCTGATCACCGCCCTGACGGCCCTGGTGCTGTGGTGGAGCTGCAATGCCTTCATCCCGGTGATCGCCAGCGGCCTGGCCAACGTCGAAGCGGCCGCGCGGGGACTCGAGCGGGCGGCGACGCTGGCGCTGGCCGAGAGCTGGAAGGCCCACGCCACCAACTGGTTCAACATCGGCGGCCTGATCGGGACGCTGCTGACCGTGCCGGCGGCCAAGTACATGGGCCGCCGCCCGATGTTCGCGCTGTACTTCGTGGGCGGAGCGATCTCGATGATCGCGGCCTTCGGCCTGCCGCTGGCGCCCGAGACGCGGATCGTGATGTACCTGCCGATCGGGCTGACCGTGTTCGGCGTCTTCGGCAGCTTCACCTACTACCTGCCGGAGCTGTTCCCGACGCGTCTGCGCGGCACCGGCTCGGGCTTCTGCTACAACATCGGCCGCATCGCCGCGGCCATCGGCCCGTTCCTGGTCGGCGAGATCGGGCGCCGCGGCGGCGCGGCGTCGCTCGAAGCGGCCATGGCCGTGCTGTTCTACTTCGGCTTCGCCGGTTTCGTCGGCTTCATCGGCCTGCGCTGGGTCATCGAGACCAAGGGCCGGCCGCTTCCCGAATAGGTTCACCCTCATGTCCACCACGACGCTCGCCACCACCGTGCTCGGGTCCAGCCGGCTGCTCGAATCCGGCCGCCTGCGCGGCAAGCGGGTCGGCATCGTCGCCAACCCGGCGTCGATCGACCAGCAGTTCGTCCACGTCGTCGATCGCCTGGTCCGCGCCGACGGCGTCACCCTCGGGGCCATCTTCGGCCCGCAGCACGGGTTCAACGCCGACCTCCAGGAGAACATGATCGAGACGCCGCACGCGGAGAGCCGCGCCCACCGCGTCAAGGTCTACTCCCTCTACAGCGAGACCCGGGAGCCGACGCCGGCGATGCTCGACGGCCTCGACGTCCTGGTCGTCGACCTCCAGGACGTCGGGACGCGGATCTACACGTTCATCTATACGATGGCCTACTGCCTGACGGGGGCAGCCAAAGCCGGGATTCCGGTGATCGTGTGCGATCGGCCCAACCCCATCGGCGGCGTCGGGGTCGAAGGGCCGATGCTCGAGCGGGGCTTCGAGTCGTTCGTCGGGCTCTACCCCATCCCGATGCGGCACGGGTTGACCATCGGCGAGCTGGCCCGCCTGTTCAACGAGGTCTTCGGGCTCGGCGCCGACCTCACGGTCGAGCCGATGAGCGGCTGGTCGCGCCAGATGTTCTGGGACGACACCGACGTGCCGTGGGTGCTCCCGTCGCCCAACATGCCGACGCTGGAGACCGCCATCGTCTACCCGGGGCAGGTGCTCTTCGAGGGCACGATGCTGTCCGAGGCGCGCGGCACCACCCGGCCGTTCGAGCTGTGCGGAGCGCCGGGGCTCGACCCGAACGCGCTGGCGTCGGCGCTGAACGCCTACCGGCTGCCCGGCACGCAGTTCCGGCCGGTCACCTTCGAGCCGACGTTCCACAAGCACGCGCAGACGCCCTGCCACGGCGTCCAGATCCACGTCACCGACCGCCGCACCTTCGAGCCGGTCCTGGCGACCACGGCGGTGTTCCACGAGATGCGGAAGATGAATCCGGCGGAGTTCGCCTGGCGTCCGCCGCCCTACGAGTACGAACACAAGCTCCTGCCGATCGACATCCTGGCCGGCAACGCGACCTACCGCGAGGACATCGAGCGCGGCACGTGCCCGCGGCGGATGGCAGAGTCGTGGAAGCCGGCGGTCGCCGAGTTCGAGCGGCTGCGGCAGCAGTACGCGATGTACTGACAACTCTCAACCTCCAACTCCCAACTCCCGACGGCGCTTGGGCCGGGGGAGCGGGGCTCTTGGGCATTGGGAATTGGGCGTTGGGAGTTATCGGCGCAGCCGCTTACGACTGCGTCTTGGCGATCCCGGGCGTCTTCTGTTCCTGCGTGGTCGCCGGCACCAGGTGGTTCGCGACGAGGAAGTCACGGAGGATCGTGAAGGCTTCCTCCGGCGTGCTTGCCGGCTGCAGGTAGCCCAGATCGTCGGGCGAGATCATGCCCCACTTGGCCATCGGCGCGATGTCCATGACCTCGTTCCAGTAGTCGGGGCCATAGAGCACGACCGCGAGCTTCTTCGACAGCTTCTGGGTCTGCGCCAGCGTCAGGATCTCGTACATCTCGTCGAGCGTCCCGAAGCCGCCGGGGAACACCACCAGTGCCTTGGCCAGGTAGGCGAACCACAGCTTCCGCATGAAGAAGTAGTGGAACTGGAAGCCCAGGCCCTTGGTCGTGTACTCGTTCAGGCCCTGCTCGAACGGCAGCTTGATGTTGAGGCCGATGCTCTTGCCGCCGGCCTCGAAGGCGCCGCGGTTGGCCGCTTCCATGATGCCGGGACCGCCGCCCGAGCAGACCACGAAGCGGTGGTGCTCGAAGCCGAGCGACAGGCTCCACTCGGTCAGCAGATGGGCCAGGCGCCGGGCGTCCTCGTAGTAGCGCGACATCGTCACCGCGCGCCGGGCCCGCGTCAGCGCCAGGCGCTGCGCCTGGGTCGGCCGGGCCGCGGCAGGCGCCCCGGCCGCGCGCCCGCGGCTGGTGCTGCGCTTGAACAGCTGCTGCTCCAGCCGGCCGAGGGCGTCGTCGGCCTTCTCGCGGCTGCGGATCCGGGCCGAGCCGAAGAACACGACCGTGTCCTGGATGTTCTGCGCCTTGAACCGGCGCAGCGGCTCCAGGTACTCGGCCATGATGCGGATCGGCCGGGCTTCGTCGCTCTCGAGAAAGGCGGCGTCGAGAAACGCCAGCTCCTGGTCCGACATGGCGGGGGAGAATGTATCATCGAGCGATGAACCGATTCCTGGTTGGGTCAGTGGGACTCGCGCTCGGGCTGTTCGCCGCGATCGCGACGGCACAGGACAGCGGGGAGACCGCCAAGCGCGGCTGGACCATCCCGCCAGGGCGCGGCGCAGGAAGCCAACCCCATCGCGGTCTCGCCCGAGGTGCTCGCCAAGGGCAAGAAGCTCTACGAGGACAACTGCGAGAAGTGCCACGGCAAGTCCGGCAAGGGCGACGGCCCGGACGCCGATCCGGACGACATGCCGGAGGACCTGTCCGATCCGGGCCGCGCCGCACGCAACCCGGATGGCGTGATGTTCTACAAGATCTGGAACGGCCGGAAGTCGCCGAAGATGCCCGGCGTGAAGACGGAGGGCTTCTCCAAGGACGACGTCTGGACGGTCATCCACTTCGCCAAGACGTTCCGGCCGAAGGCCTGACCGTCCCCCGCGACTCCGGAGTCCACCGAAGGACGAGGGGCGGCCCACCGGCGGGCCGCCCCCCTCTCACTTCGCGGGCGCGACGAACACGCGCACCTTCGGCGTGGCCGAGTGCGGCATGCCGTTCAGCACACCAGGCGTGGAACGACTGGCGCGGCCGCAGCTTCTTCGCCCACCACACGGCACCGCGGCATCGAGGCGATTTGCCGTTGGCGTTCAGCACCACGGCCCGGCCGGCAGGGTGGACGCCGAGCACGAACGGTCCGTTCAGGGTCTGACCGGTAGACGTTGGTGACCTCGACGAGCGCGTGGGCCAGCGCGCGGTGACGCCAGAAGGGACGCCACGTCCGCACCCGCACGCGGACCAGGTCGGTGATCTCCGCGGCGTGGTGGTGGTCGGTGGCGGCTCGGGCGCCGAGGACGAGGCGACCTCGAAGTACACGACCACCGCGTCGGTCGACGCAGCCCGCTCGGCGCGGCTGGCGTCGTTCTGCCAGGCGGCCGGGAAGTCGGCGTTGGCGTGCGCGATGAAGGCGCGTGACTGCAGGTCCGCCGCAGCGGCGTTCACCAGCACGTGATGGAGCTGCTGCGCGGAACCGCGAGCCGTGGACGTGTAACGCGACGCCGCCGGCACGTCGGCCAGCGCGTCTTCGAGGTTCGGTTCGACCAGGTCCGCCGTCGACGTGGACACGGTGGCGGCAGCGGCGGGCGCCCCCGCGATGGTGCCGGCCACGTCGACGTAGCCGTCGGTGAACGCCGGCGCATCGAGGTCGCCAAGCACCACCAGCGGTTCGCCTGGCGCGGCGGCTGCCGACGCTGCACGAGCCCGGCGATGAACTCGGCCTGGGCGGCGCGCAGCAAGCGGTAGTGCCTGCCGACGTAGAAAGGTATTCGCCATGCCGGTTGCACTGGTCAGATGCGCCACGATGCGGTCACGGGCACCGGCCCGCCGCTCAGCGCGACCGTCGCCCGGACGACGAGAGGCGGCCGTTCGTGCAGCGAATCCGTAGCCCCCCAGGACGGGTCGAGGAACGTCTCGGCTGGCTCCCTCCTGCGTCACCTGCCCGACGGTACGCGAGCGGTGCGAACGAGCACGCCGACTAGAGCGCGGTGTAATAGTTGCCGTCGATCAGGTAGGCCACGTAGCGCGGATAGGACTGTCCGGCAGCGACGGCGTCGGCGTTGACGCGCGCCGCCAGCGCCTGCAGCACCTCGAGCGTCTCGACTTCCTGCACGGCGAGCAGGTCCGGCGTCTGGAGGACGGTACGAATCTGCCGCGACAGCTTGGACAGGCGCACGGCCAGGGCCGCGCTGGACACGACGACATCGTCGTGGTCCGGCGAGTCGATAGCATCGAACAGCGGATAGGCGTTCAGCGTGGCGGTAGTGAACTCGGTGGCTCGCGGCAGCGGCAGGGCCGCTGAAGCCGCGCTGGCCGGGCAGGCGTCACGACCGGGGAGTGCTCGACGAGGAGGTGTAGGTACGCTCGCCGTAGTGCAGCGGACCGACCAGCTCGGTGATCACGGTGCCGGTGGCGACGTCGAGCGGCGTCAGGCCAGCGACGCGCTCTCGACGCGCAGCCGCTCGAGGTTGGCGTCGAAGAGCGGGACGGTGACCGGGGCGTCGAACGGCCGGCCATCGTGGACGTCGACGCGGGCTCGCGGAACGGCCGCGCCAGGCCCGCGGAGACGCCGTGGAAGACGCCGGGATCGGTGGTGGTAGGAGAGACGACGCCGAGCGACGCGACGCGGACGCGCATGCCTTCGAAGCGCTCGAGGCCGTCGACGACGCTGCTGACCGGCGTGTCGGCGGCGGTGAGCGGTGACGGGGGCCGGGAGCGGCTGGCCGGTGGGCGACCAGGACGACGCGGCTGGCCAGCAACTGGGTCAGCGAACGCGCGTTCATGTCATCCCAGTTCACCGAGCTCGGTGACCTGCGCCTCGACGCACACCGCGTTGCCGGGCATGGCTTCGAGCGGCGCCGGCTCGGCGCCGGTCGAGACGAAGATGCCGTCCGAGGTCGACGCATCGCCGTCGCCGACGGGCATCTGCAGGAAGAACCCGTTGACCGAGGGGCCAGGGAGACGGGCCGTGACGACGCCGCCGAGCGCGACAGTCGAATCGGCCCACGGAGACGTCGCAGCGTTGCCCTGCACCTGGGCGATGGTGTGCGTCGGCACGCACGCCGCTGGCGTCTGCGCCTGCAGCGGCGCCGCGGGCGCGAGGAGCAGACCCAGGGCCAGAGTTCCGGTCAGCGCGCACGTGCGCGCAGGTGTCACAGCTGACTGCGGGTCAGTGGGCCCGCGCTTGTCGGTCACGTTCGGCATGATCGGCCTCGGTTTCGGTTTCGTTCTGTGAACGACTCAACCGTAACAGCGACGCCACGGCAGTGGTGTGCAGCTCGTCAGCTGGGAGGCAGACTTCTAGGCGGGACCGCGCAGCTGCGCGATGGCTCATCGCGAGACAGCGTGCGGTCGTGTGCGAGAGTGTGCGCTTGAAGGGCGCTGTTGACAGCTCAGGCGCGGAGCTGGCGGGCCAGGCCGACGTAGTCGGTGACGGCGCGCTCGAGGTGCGCGACCTCGATGTACTCGTCGTCCGTGTGGGCGACGAGGATCGAGCCCGGACCGTAGAGGAGCGGCTTGCCCCATCGCGGCAGCAGCGCGATGTCGGTCATGTAGGGGAACGCGGCGGTGTCGAAGCCCGGCACCGTGTGCATCCGGACCGGCTCGCTCTCGAGCACTTCCTCGATCGTCACCACCGAAGCCAGCGCCGACAGCACCTCGCGCACCGCCTGCGTCGCCGCGACCGTGCGGAACAGGACCTCGGCGACGGCGTGCGGCGGCGTCACGTTGGGCGCCACGCCGCCGGAGAGCAGGCCGATGTTGTAGTGCGTCGTGCCCATGTCCGGATCGGTCGGCCACGGCAGGGTCCGCAGCCGCACCAGCGCGTCGATCAGCTTCTCGGTCGCCGACTCGCCGAGCTCGGGGTAGGACGAATGCGCCGCCTGGCCATGCGCGTGCAGCCGGACGCGGTAGACGCCGCGCGTCGCGATCCCGAGGCGGTTGTCGGTGGGCTCGCCGTTGATCAGGAAGCGGCTCGTCTCCGGCGCCTGGGTGTTGGCGACTTCGGCCCCGTCGCTGCCGCGCTCCTCGCCGACCACGAACAGCATCCCGACGTCGCGGACGCCGCCGGCGCGCAGCTGCTCCACCGCCTCGACCTGCGACGCGAGGATCCCCTTGGCGTCGCACGATCCGCGGCCGTAGAGGCGCGTGCCCTCGAGCCGGCTCGGGAAGAACGGCGGCACGCAGTCGAAGTGCGTGGACAGCGTGACCTGCGGCGCGTCGAGCGTCGCCAGCACGTTGAAGCGCGTCGCGTCGACCGGCTGCTCGGTCACGACGAAGCCGCGCCCGCGCAGGTAGTCGGCGAGGACGCGGCCGCACGCGCCCTCCTGCCCCGTCGTCGAGTCGATGTCGACCAGCCGCCGCGTCAGCCCCACGAGGCCGAGTGGCGCTACCGGATCCACTGCTCGAGCTCCGTGCGCGTGTCGGTCCGGGCGTCGCGATACTTGACGATCACCGGCGTGGCGAGCGACAGCCCCCAATCCGTGCCGGCGCCGACCGTGACGGCGCGCGCGCCGGGCACGACCACCGCGCCTTCCGGCACGACGAGCGGCTGGCCGGGCTCCGGCTTGATGATGCGGCTGTTGGGCAGGTCGTAGAGCGGCGTCGATCCCGTGATGACGGTGCCCGCGGCAATCACCGCGCGCGCCTTGACCACCGCGCCCTCGTAGACGCCGGTGTTGCCGCCGACCAGGACATCGTCCTCGATCACGACCGGCAGCGCGCCCGACCGGCTCGATGACGCCGCCGATCTGCGCCGCGGCGCTGATGTGAACGTGGCGGCCGATCTGCGCGCACGAGCCGACCAGCGCGTGCGAGTCGATCAGCGTGCCCTCGCCGACGTAGGCGCCGATGTTGATGTACATCGGCGGCATGCAGATGACGCCGGGCGCGACGTAGGCGCCGTCGCGGACCGTCGAGCCGCCGGGGACGACGCGCACGTTGTCCGCGACGGTGAACTTCCGCAGCGGCAACGTGTCCTTGTCGAAGAACGGCCAGCGCCCGTGGTCGGCGGAGGCGTCGACGAGGCCGCCCGAGCGGAACCCGAGCAGGATGCCCTGCTTCACCCACGTGTTGACGCGCCACCCGGTCGGGGTCGACGCGTCGGGCTCGGCGGCGCGCACGCTGCCGTCGGACAGGGCCCGGCGCAGGTCGGCGAACGCCGCCCGCGCCTCGTCCCTGCGGAGCGTCAGGTCTTTCTCGGCGACCAGGCTTTCGATCTGCTCGCGCAAACTCATGCGCGCGCCCCGGCGGCCGCGGGCAGCAGCTCGAGGTCGGCCAGCACGCGCTCGATGCGGCGGCGCGACGCCTCGGACGGCGACACCATCGGCAGTCGGAACACTTCGGCGAGCAGGCCCATCCGGGCCATCGCCGCCTTGACCGGGATCGGATTCGACTCGACGAAGTTGATCATCATCAACGGCAGGTAGCGATGGTGCAGGTCGCGGGCGGCGGCCCAGTCGTTGCGCTCGACCGCTTCGACCATGCGCGCCAGCTGGCCGGGGATTTCGTTGCCGGCCACGGAGATCACGCCCTGACCGCCGACCGACATCACCGGCAGGGTGATCGCGTCGTCGCCGGACAGGACCAGGAAGTCGGGCGGCAGCGTCCGCCGCACGTCGCAGATCTGGGCGATGTTCCCGGACGCTTCCTTGACGCCGATGATGTTCGGGATCTCCGCCAGCCGGGCCAGCGTCGCGGTCTCGACGTTCGAGCCGGTGCGGCCGGCGACGTTGTAGACCATGATCGGGAGGGCCGTGCTCTCCGCGATCGCGCGGTAGTGCTGGTAGAGGCCTTCCTGGGTGGGCTTGTTGTAGTAGGGCGAGACCGAGAGGATGCCGGTGGCGCCGGCCTTGGCCATCTCGCCGACGGCGTGGATGACCTCGCGGGTGTCGTAGCCGCCGGCCCCGGCCATCACCGGCACCCGGCCGGCCGCGGCCTCGACGACGAGCTCGACGACGCGGAAGCGTTCGCGCGCGTCGAGCGTCGGGCTCTCGCCGGTGGTGCCGCAGGGGACGAGGAAGTGCATCCCCGCCTCCACCTGGCGCCGGGCGAGGCGCGAAATCGCGGGCTCGTCGAGGGCGCCGTCGCTCGTGAACGGGGTGACGAGCGCGGTGCCGCACCCCGTGAAAGGCGTTCGCATAGTCAGATCTCCAGGACGTCCCGCATCGTAAACCACCCGCGGCGCCCGCGCACCCAGCGCGCGGCGACGAGGGCCCCATGCGCGAACGTGGCACGATCGCGGACGGTGTGGGTCAGGGTGATGGTCTCGGCCGGCCCGTCGAAGCCGACCGTGTGGATGCCGGGCACGAAGCCCACCCGCGTCGACGCGACGTCGATCGGGCGCGGAAAGCCGCCCCGCTCGAGCGCGCCCTTGAGCAGCAGCGCGGTGCCGGAGGGCGCGTCCTTCTTGGCCGCGTGGTGGGTCTCGTGGACGAAGGCGCCGTAGAGGTCCTGCGGCGCGAACAGCTTCGCCGCGCGCTCGGTGAGCGCGTCCATCAGCGTCGCGCCGACCGAGAAGTTGGCGGTGACCACCGCGCCGACGCCCGCGGCGTCGATCTGGCGTCGCACGTCGTCCGCGTGTGCCTGCCAGCCGGTCGTGCCGACGACGAGGCTGCAGCCGAGGGCGCACAGCGCCGGCAGGTTGGCGACGAAGGCGTCCGGCGCGCTGACGTCGATGGCGACGTCCACGTCGCGCCAGCGGGCGAGATCGGCGAGGTCGCCGGCGTTGGTGTCGTCGATGGTGCCGGCGATGGTGGCGCCGGCCTGCGGGGCCGCGGCCTCGATCAGCTGACCGAGGCGTCCGTGGCCGACGAGCAGGATGTTGAAGCGGTCGGCCACGGCGATTACTCCTGCTCCGCCAGAATCCGCAGCATGCGGCGCAGCGGCTCGGCCGCGCCCCACAGCAGCTGATCGCCGACCGTGAAGGCCGACAGGTAGGTCGGGCCGAGCTGCATCTTGCGCAGCCGCCCGATCGGCACGTTCAGCGTGCCGGACACCGCGGCGGGCGACAGGCCGGCGAGCGTCGATGCCTTGTCGTTCGGCACGAGCTGCACCCACGCGTTGGCGCGGCCGAGGACGTCGGCGATCTCGTCGAGCGGCACGTCGCGCGTCAGCTTGATGGTCAGCGCCTGCGAGTGGCACCGCATCGCGCTGACGCGCACGCAGACGCCATCGACCGGGATCGTGCTTGCGGTGCCGAGGATCTTGTTCGTCTCGGCGATGCCCTTCCACTCCTCGCGCGTCTGGCCGTTCTCCATCGCGCTGTCGATCCAGGGAATCAGGCTGCCGGCAAGGGGCGCGCCCAGCGCCGTGGTCGGGAAGCCGTTCCGCATCGCGGCGGTGATCAGGCGATCGAGCGCGAGGATCTTGCTGTCGGAATCGAGCTCACCCGCGCCAGCCTCACCGAGCGCCTTCATCTGCGCGACCAGCTCGCGCATCTGCTTGGCGCCGGCGCCGGACGCCGCCTGGTAGGTCGCGGTGCTCACCCACTCGACCCATCCTTGGGCGAACAGGCCGGCGGTGGCCATCAGCATCAGGCTGACGGTGCAATTGCCGCCGATGTAGTCCTTGACGCCGCGGCCGAGCCCCGCGTCGATCTGGGCGCGGTTCACCGGGTCGAGGACGATGACGCTGTCGTCCTTCATCCGCAGCGCCGAGGCCGCGTCGATCCAGTAGCCGGTGAAGCCGGCGGCGCGCAGCGCCGGGTGCATCGCCTTCGTGTAGTCACCGCCCTGGCAGCTGATCACGGCGTCGAGGCCGGCGAACGCCTTCACGTCGTTCGCGTCGAGCAGCGGCGTCGAGCCGTGGCCGACGTCAGGCCCCGGGGCGCCGACCTGCGAGGTGGAGAAGAAGACCGGCTCGACGTGATCGAAGTCGTGCTCGGCGCGCATGCGCTCGAGGAGCACCGATCCGACCATGCCCCGCCATCCGATGATGCCTACGCGTCTCACTGCCATGACTCGAACTCGCTCCGGGTTGTGACCCGTCCGTTGCCCCCGTGTCGGTGCGCTCCTTTTGGGTCTAGGTGGGGGCGCAAAAAAAAAGCCGACTCGGCGAGGCCGGTCGGCGGGTGGTGTGTGTGTCGTGCGACGTGGATGGTTCAGGACACAGACGGGCCCGCCGAGGCGCTCGTAATGCGCTTGAGCGACTTTCGCGTGCCGATCGTGGGAATTCGCTGTGCTCGAAGCATCGGTCGAGCCAATAGTATAGGGACCGCGTCGGCGGATCGTCAAGGCCGCCGCGCCTTCCCCACATGCCTTCGGTCGATCACACCCTGGAAATCAACGCCGATCCGGCCGCCATTCTCGGGGCGTTCTTCGACCCCGGCGCGCTCAGCCGGTGGTGGCGGGTGCAGCGGTCGGTGACCACACCGCGTGTGCTCGGCGTCTATGCCATCGAATGGCCGCCGACCCCGTTCGTGGACGAGGTTTTCGGGCCGCTCGGCGGCGTGCTCCATGGAACGGTCGTCGACTACCGGCCCGACCGCGAGTTCCTGGTGGCGGACGTGCACTGGCTGCCGCCGGCCGGTGAGCCCGTGGGGCCCATGGCGCTGCACGTGAGTGCCATCCGTCCGCCCGGGGCGACCACGACGCGCCTGCGGGTGCTCCAGACCGGCGGGGACGACAGCGCGCGGTGGCGCCGCTATTACGAGCTGATGGGGACTGGCTGGACGGGCTCGCTTGCCGCCCTCAAGGACGACGTCGAGCAGGGCGCCCGATGACGCGGGACGAAGCCAGCCCGCCGCACCCGGAGCTGAAACGGGTCCTCGGCCTCTGGGACATCGTCTTCTTCACCGTCGTCGCCGTCACCGGCCTGCGCTGGATTTCACGCGGCGCCCGCGCCGGGGCGCCGTCGGTGCTGCTGTGGGTGCTGGCCTGGCTGGCGTTCTTCGTGCCCCTGGCCCTCGCCGTGTCGGTCCTGGCGAAGAAGTATCCGGAGCAGGGCGGCATCTACGCCTGGGTGCACCGCGCCTTCGGGCCGTTCGGGAGCGCTCTGTGCGGCTGGTGCCTCTGGGTCAACAACCTGTTCTACTTCCCGTCGCTGCTGCTCTTCGCGGCGGCCAACGCCGCGGCGATGTTCGGCGACCTGGCGCCCGGGCTCGGCGACAACCGCCTCTTCTCGACCATCTTCGTCCTCGGGTTCCTGTGGTTCACGGTCAGCATCAGCATCCAGGGCTTCGAGGCCGGGCGCTGGCTGCAGAACGTCGGCGTCATCGGGACGTGGGTGCCGGTGGCGCTGCTCATCGTCGGCGCCGCCGTCGTCGCCGGCACGCTCGGCTCGCAGACGTCGCTGGCGCCGTCGGCGATGGTGCCGCGCGTCGACGCGTTCGGCACGATCAGCCTGTGGGCCGGCTTCTGCTTCGCCTTCGCCGGCTTCGAGATCGGCGCCTTTGCCAGCCAGGAGATCCACAATCCGGAGCGGACCCTGCCGCGCGGCATCGCCATCTCCGGCCTGATCGTCACGCTGATCTACATCGCCGGCACGGTCGCGGTCCTGATCATCGTGCCGTCCGACGTCCTCGCCGAACGCAGCGGCATCGCCGACGCCGTCGATGCCGCCGCCACCAGTATTGGGTTGCCGGCGATTGGCCCGCTCACCGCGTTTCTGCTGGCAGCGTCGGCGATCGCCGGCTGCGCCTCCTGGATGGCCGGCAGCGCCCGCGTCGCTTACGCGGCGGCGCGCGAGGGCCAGTGGCCGGCGCCGCTCGGCGCCCTGCACCCGCGCTACCGCACGCCGCACGTCGCGCTGATCGTACAGGGCGTCATCGCCACGGTGATCTTCCTGTCCAGCCTGTTCCTGACGATCGGCGGCGGCACGACGACGGTCCAGGAGTCGTACGACATCCTCGTCAACCTGACGATCGTCGTCTACTTCGTGCCCTACGTGTACCTGTTCCTCGGCCTGACGCGCCTGCTGAAGGGCCCCGAGCTGACCCTCGGCCTGCGCCTCGCGGCCGTGGCCGGCCTCGCCGCGACGGTGATCTCGATGATCCTCGTCTTCGTCCCGCCCTCGGGCACGGCCAACGTCCTCAACTACGAGGTCAACCTGGTCTGGCAAACGGCCGCGGTACTCGCCGGCGGTGTGGCGTTGTATCGGTTCAGTTCACGGTAATCGCGACGTACCGCGTGTTGTTGGTCTCGTACGACTCGGCGACAACACCATCGGCGTCGGCTTTCACGATGACGTACCAGCGTCCGGGCGCAGTCCCGGGAGGAATGGTGATCCCAGTCGTTCCCGCGTGCCCCGCACCCGCGGCGAGGCCGGCCAGCGGCCGGCTGCCGAGCACCGTATCGGCGACGTCGAGCGTGGTGTTGGTCGACAGGTAGGCTCGCGACGTCGATGCGGGCGCGGCCGCGCCGCCGCTGTTCTGCGTCGTGTCGCTGAGCACCACGAGTCCGCCGGCGGCGACCGATGTGGCCGACAACGTCGCCTGCGCGATCTGCAGATCCGGACCGACGTGAATCACCAGGTACGCGGTATTGTTCGTCTCGTTGCTCTCGACCACGTTGGCATCGCGGTCGGCTCGCGCAAACAGGTAGTACTTGCCGGGAGCAGCTCCGGCCGGAACCACGACCTGGGTCGACCCGCTGCTGCCGATGCCTGCCTCGAGGGATGGGACGCTGCGCGATCCCAGCGCGGGGTCCGATGCGTCGAGCGTGGTGTTCGACGACCAGTAGAGCCCGACCGACGATGCGCTCGCGACTGCACCACCCTGGTTCTTCGCGGTGTCGGTCACGTTCATCGATGCGCCGGCGGTCACCGACCCCGGAGCGCCGAGGGTCGCCACGACGAGATCGGGGCCTACACGCACCTGCGCAGTTCTGAGATTGTTGGTCTCGGTGACTTCCGCGTTGCCGGCAGCCGCATCCGCCTGCGCCAGCAGGTAGTAGACCCCCGCGATGGTGCCTGGCGGGATCGTGACCGGCGTCGTCGCGGCATGTGACCCGTTGCTCGCGAGTGCGGGAACGGGCCGCTCGGCGAGCGTCACATCCGCTGCGTCGAGCGTACTGTTGACCGACAGCAGGAAACGGGTGACCGACTCGACCGAAGCCCCGGCGCCGGTATTCTTCGTGGTATCCGCGACCATCACCGTCGCGCCGGCGCCCGAGACCGCCGGCGCGGAGAACGCGCTCACCGTCAGATCGGGACCGATGTTGTACGGTCGCCCGATTGGTGTTGTCAGTTTCGGTCAGTTCGGCCACGACGTTGGCGGCGTCGGCCAGCGCGATCAGGTAATACGCTCCGGCGGGAGTGCCCGCGGGAATGGTCACGGTCGTCTGCGCCGCCTGGCTCGCGCCCGGGCCGAGTGCGGGGACGCCTCGGGAGCCGAGCGCCGCGTCGGTCGCCTCGTACGTCGAGTTCGCGGACAGGAAGAATGACGTCGTCGACGCCCCGGCGCCGCCGGCGCCCTTGTTCTTCGTCGTGTCGCCGACGACGATGGCCGCCCCCGCCGCGGCGGTCAAGGGCGCGGTGACGCCAAGGATCTGAAGGTCGGGCCCGATGCGCGTCACGAAGCTGCGCTGGTTGTTGGACTCGACAATCTCGCCGAGCGCGGCGTCTGCATCGGCCATCGCGATGACGTAGTAAGTGCCCGTCGCGGTGGCGGCCGGAATCGTCAGCGTCACAGTCGCCGCACTCGACGCACCCACGGCGAGCGTCGGAACGATGCGACTGCCGAGGACTGTGTCAGCCACATCGACCGACCCATTGGCCGAGAGGTAATAGCGCGTGACCGACGCGGTCGCCTCGCCGGTGCCCTGGTTCTTCGTCGTCTCATTGACCGCGATCGCGACTCCGGCTGCCGCTGCCGCGGGTCCCGTCAGCGCCGACACGGCCAGGTCGGGGGCCACGTCGTCGCTCGTGAGCGTGACGGTCGCGCTCCCTGGCGAGCCCACGTGGTACCCGGGGCCGTCTGTCAGGGACAGCGAGACCGTCTCATTCGATTCGACGATCGCATCGTCGATGGGGGTGACCGTGACCGTCGCGCTCGCGGCGCCTTCGGCGATGGTGACGGTCGCCGGCAGTGGGAGGTAGTCCACCCCCGACTCGGCGGACCCGACCGGCGCCACCAGGTAGACGGTGAGGGCTCGCGCGGTGTCGCCGCTGCGCGTCACCGTGAACGTGCCGGTATCGAGGCCCGCTTCAGCAGCGGCGCTGTCGGTGGCCGTGATGGTGACGGTCGCGGGAGCGGGCAGGGCCGGACACGCCGAGGGCATCGACGAGTTCTCGACCACGGACGCGTCACCGGTGTCGTTGGTGTCGAGCGCCGCCGAGCCCATGCCTCGCAGCGCGAAGGCCTCCCAGATCCGGCAGTAGTTGGCGCTCCCGCCGGCGCCCCCGCTCGGCCGGAGCAGGGCGTCGGCCTGCAGCATCGCGTCGCGCAGGTCCAGCATCGTCGGCGACGGCGGTGAGAGCCGCAGCCCTTCGACGTAGACCGCATGCGCGTGGCGGACCGCGGCCGCCTCGCTCCCGTCGACGAGGTCGGCCCGAAAGCCCTCGCGCAGATCCCAAAGCACGTTGGCCCAGATCTCACCGTTGTCGTGCGGCTCGCAGAACAGGCCGAGCCAGCACCACCAGCTGCCGTACGTCCGGCCGTTGACCTCGCGGATGCCCACGCCGGGTACGGCGTACTCGGCGAGACGCGTATCGCCGTTGATGCTGTAGGCGAAGAAGTCGCCGCCACCTTCACCAATCGCGTCGGCCTCGACGCCCGAGAACTCGGGGTTGAGGCGCCAGCTCACGCCGTGATGGAACTCGTGGATGACGATGTCGGAGTCGAAGTCGCCGTCGAGATCGGCGGAGCCGTCGCCGTCCACGTCCGACGACCAGCAGCCCTCGCCGTCGAACAGGAACATGCTCATGATCGGGCTCTCGCCCTCGGGCCGTGGCTCGAAGGTGGCGTTGTTGCGGCCATCGGCGCGAGCGAGCGCATGGAGGCTGTCGCCGCCTGTTCCGCCGCGTCCGAAGTTGTCCTGCTGGAAGTTGCCGGAGGCCTCGTCGAACCCGAGGTCGTAGAAGAAGTCGTGCAGGAAGTTCACCGTGAAGAAGAGATGCGTCTCGGCGGACCCCGCCGACCCGAACGCAAAATCGAACAGCCGCGAACCGTCGGCCTGCAGCGCACCGGACACGCCCTCGGTACCGACCGCGCCGCGAAACACGTGCGCGTTGTTGCCTTCCAGCCGCCCGGTGCCGGACAACACGGTGGACGCATCGCGGAAGGGCGCCGTCAGGCTCCGAGTGAAGTGGTTGGTCAGTGGCGGGCAGCCATTCGGGGCGTCTCCCGGCCCCGACGCGGTGGCGCCTGCCGGGTGTTCGTCGGCCAGCCGCGGATCGCGCGCGTGCGTCGCGTCCGATTGCAGCACTCTCCCACTGCCCTGCGCGTAGAGCACGCGATTCCGCCGATAGAGCAGCTCACCGGTGGCGGCGTCGATCAGGACGTCGTATTTCTGGGAGAAGCCCGGGGGCTCGACGAGGACCTGCCACGCCAGGCGCAGCGATCCTTGCGCCGGGAACCAGACGAGCGCGGCCTCTACGTCGGCCGCAAACGCCCCGCGATCGAGCACCGTGCGCCGGTCGAGCCCGTCGGGTCCGCGAAGGACGCGGCTGGGCGCCTCGAACTCGGGGCGGATATCGGCGGCGGCGATCCGCGCGGCTTGTTCGGCCGTGAGCGTGACCGCCGGCACCGCGGCTCCACCCGGTGCGGCGCTGCTGGTCACACGGACGATCTCCCCCGCGGGCGTCAGGTAAACGCGCACGTCCGCGCCGAACACGCGAATCCCCTGGACGAACTGGCGCAAGTTGACCGCGACGAGACCGCTGGCCCCGCGCGAGGATATTGCGCCGGCGGTGAGCCCACCGACGTCCGCGGGCTCGAGGCCGAACGCGCGCGCATGCCGGGTGAGAAAGCGACGGGCGACGTCCTCGGGAGCTCCCACCGCGCGCGGTGTCAGGGGCCGGCCGCGCGCGGCGAATGTCCTCACCGACCCGTCGGCGCCAAGTCGCGCCTGAGCGTCCGGGCCGCTTTCGCCGCGCAGTTGCTCGACCGCGGTCTGGTGTCCGGACGTGCAGCCACCTGACGCGGAATGGTCAGTCGGCTGTCGAAATTTGGCAGGACGCGCTCGCCCGATCCCGGCTGCTGCTGGCCGAGCAGCTGCGCGGGCAGCAGGAGAGTAAGCGCAGTCGCAAACAGCTGCGTGCAATACCGCTTCGACACGGCGGACCTCGCCAGCTTGGGAGCACCGCTCCTGCTGCGAGCGCCGTGCCACTCGCTACGCCCCGCATGGTGAGAAGCTCACTCAACCGGGCGCGGTGATGCCGCGAGTGCCGTTCCGATCATCGTCGCGTCTGGTGGAATGAACTCCTTGCCGCGGAGCCACAGCCTGGCGTCATTCGGAAGCCGAAGGTAGATCGCACGAGCGACGTTCAGACTTCGGCCTGGCTGTCGATCCCATGTCGCGCGCGGAATCGCACGATTTCCGACATGATTTCCGCTTGGCCGGTTCTGTTCTGTTTGAGAACGACCACCTGAACCCGGCTGACGAATGGCACGCTGTGAGGCCAGTACAGCTCGACGATCTTGTTCGCGAGCTGACGTGTCGTCACCATGTCCGGCGGAGCTCCGGAACTCTCGGTGTGCTCCAGGCACACGTCGATCAAGGCCAGCAGAACGGCGTACTTGTAGGTGGCTGTGTAACGCCCCTCGTCGAGCAGTTCGAGGACCTTTTCCGCGAAGCCAATCGCCCCGCGCTGATCCGCGTCCGTCACCGTGTCTTACCCGCGGGCGGCCGGAACCTGGCGTCAGCTACTCGCCGCCCGCGGGCGGTCCGAGCTGCAGCGCGGCGAGATCGGCCTTCAGCTCTTCGTAGCTCTCGACGTCGTTCTCGTCGCCGGCCTGCTTGAGCGCGTCGGCCATGGCGGCCAGCCAGCGGGCGCCCTGCTTCGGGTCCTCGAGCTCTCGGATGTAGCAGCCGGCGAGCGCGTCGGCGATGGTCAGGCGGCTCTCGACGTCGGCGCGCTGGCCGGCGATCTTGTAGGCGCGCTCGAGCAGCCGCACCGCTTCGTCGGGGTCGTCGAGGAAGTCGGCGCGCGCGGCGAGGATGCCCGGCAGCGGGCCGAACTTCTGCTCCAGGGCCTCGAGCATCGTCAGCAACTTCTGGGTGACGTCGGCGGCTGCCGCGTCGTCGGCCTTGCCGCTGGCGGCGGCCGCGGCCAGGGCCAGCTTGGTGACCTTGGCCCATTCCTTCTCGGGGACGCCGTCGGGCGTCTTCGGGTTCATGGCGTCGAAAAGTCTACCCGGAGACGCGCCCCGCCTGTACACAAAACAGGCCGGATGCCCGTGGGCACCCGGCCTTCGTCCTGCAAACGAACAATCCGAGAACGGCGGCGCGAAAGGCGCCGCCGCGAGGACTCAGAAGATGAAGCGAACCGTGAAGTAGCCCTGCGTGCCGGGGTCGAAGAGGTCGTCCATGCCGAAGCGCGGGTCGTAGGCGTTGGCGCCGTCGGGCGACGCGGCGATCAGCGCGTTGTAGTCGTAGCCCGTTGCGCAGGTCGACGTCGCCGCAGAGATCGACGGCCGACGACGGCGCGCGGTGCGCCGGCGCCGCGGTTCAGGTAGTTGAACTCGTGCCGCGACGTCTTCTGGTTGAAGACGTTCAGCAGGTTCAGCTCCAGGCGCATGCGCTTGTTGTCGCCGCCGAGCTTCAGCTCGTGCGAGACGAGGAAGTCGGTGCGGGACAGCATGTCCGTGCGGCCCATGTCGCCGCGGCCGTCGACGAACAGCGTTGCGTCTGGTTGGCCGTGTTGACGTAGGTCGTCAGCGGCGTGCCGCTGCCGCCGTAGAAGTTAACGCCCCGAACTGCGTGCCGAACGGCAGCCATGTAGCTAGCCGTACAGCTTCACGACGTGCGGGCGATCGGTCGGCAGGCGGCCGAGGACGTCGAGGTTGCCGTGCGAATCCCAGAAGATCTCGTCGATGTCCCAGGCGCGGTTGGCGTTGCCGCCCGGACGGGCGATGCTGCCCGCCTGCTGCTGCGCCGTCGCCGAGGTCACGCCGGTCGTCGGCGTGCTGACTTCCTCGCTGGCCGCGATGCCCGAGTAGTTGCCGTACAGGCGGCTGTAGACGTAGCTGGCGCTCCAGAAGTAGTTGTTCGAATAGCGCTTGCTGAGCGTGAACTCGAGCGCGTCGTACTGGCGCTTCGGCTTCGGCACCGGCTGTCCGAGCGGCGTCGCGCCGGACGGGAACTGGAATTCGGCCAGGCCCTCACCCGGGTTGCCGATGATGTAGGTCTCGTTGCCCTGCGCGTCGACCGCGCCGATGTCCTCGATGGTCCGCGCCAGGTTGTTGTGGACGTAGTGCGTGCCGAAGACCATGTCGCGAGCCGAGCTGGTACTCGGTGCCGATGCTGGTGCTGTCCTGGTACATCGGCTTGATGTCCGGGTCGGTCGAGTCGAAGTTCGGCACGCGGCGATCGCGGAAGCTGCCCGGCGTGCACCCACAGGTCGGCGCCCGGCATGTTCGACAGGTTCAGGCTGCCGACGTCGAGCGTGTCGAGCGCCGCGGTAGTAGATCTGCCAGGTGTCGCCACCGTAGGAGCCGCGCGGCAGCTCGTACTTGGTCCAGTCGTAGTAGCGGCCCCAGCTGCCGTAGATCTTGAACTGGCCGTCGCCGCGGACGTCGTAGGCGGCGCCCAGGCGCGGCGCGATCTTGTCGCCGCAGCCGAACTCATCGCGTCGACGCCCTCACGGAACGACGGCACGGTCTCGTTCTCGGTGCGCAGGCCGAGGTTCAGGGTCAGGCGATCGCCGAGCGTCCACTGATCCTGGACGTAGAGCGAGCAGATGTTCGCGCCCGCCTCGCCCTGCACGCCGCGGTTGTTGACCGCGTAGTAGCCATAGGTGCCGCGGCCGCCTGGTTGGCACCCGGTGGACGCAACGAAGTCGCGTGTCCCAGAAGATGTCGACGTAGCCGCCCGGGTAGGCCTGCTGCGCGTCGTTGATCGTGTTCTGCTAGCCGAAGCCGCCCTTCAGGGTGTGGTAGCCGGCGGCGTGGAACGCGTTGTTGTAGTCGGCGTTGAAGAAGCTGCGGTTGGTCGTGTCCTTGTCCACGATCAGCGCGCGCGGCGTGTTCTGCGTGCCGATCGGGCCCCTGCAGCTGGCCGGGACGCCGGCCATGCCGACCGACGACGTCTGGTAGATGTAGTTGGTCGTGTTCGGGATGCCCGTGTCGTTGTAGTTGTCGAGGAAGTAGCCGCCGCGCACCGACAGGAACGACGAGTTCGACAGGCACGATGTCGACGTTGCCGCTGGCGTTGGTCTGCGTCTGCTCGAAGCCGCGCTCGCAGGTTGACCGCGTTGGCCGCCAGCGAGCTGGTGATGATGTTCGTGCCGGCGCCGTTGTAGGCGGGCAGCGTGCCCTCCGAGGTCGTCGGCGTGTAGAGCACCGAGCCCGACGCCGTGATGCGGCTGGCTGCTGTAGGTCACCTTGCCGAACACCTGCGTCAGGTCCTGGCTGCGCTTGATCTCGCCCGTGCTCCGTGCCGTTGAGAAGGGGTAGTCGTTGGTGCGGCGGGCGAACCGCGGCGAGTAGGACCCGAAGAAGAACAGCTTGTCCTTGACGATCGGGCCGCCGAGCGACCCGCCGATCTCGTTGCGGTGATCCGGCGCCTTGCTGTCCTGCTCGTAGGTCACGCGTGACGTCGTCCGACGGATTCGAGCACGAGCCGCTTGACCGGGCCGGCGCTCAGGCGCGAGCCCTCGTAGCAGGTAGTGCGCTTCGCCGCGGAAGGTGTTGCCGCCCGACTTGGTGACGGCGCTGATGACGCCGCCGAGGGCGCCGCCGTACTCGGCCGCGATGCCGGTCGTCTTGACCTGCACTTCCTGCAGGTACTCGAACACGGTGTTCTGCCGCGACGAGCCGTTGATCAGGCTGTTGGTCACGACGCCGTCGACCGTGAACGCGTTCTCGGCGCCGCTGGCGCCGTTGACCTGGAAGCCGCCTTCGATCTCACCGGAGTTCACCGACGGCGCCGTCATGGCCAGCGACTGGAAGCTGCGGCCCTTGGGCATGCCGGTCGATTTCCTCGGCGGTCACGTTGTGCGACACCAGGGTGCTGCGCGAGTCGATCGCGGGCCGCGCGTCGGCCTGGACCTGGACCACCTCGGTCATGTCGCCGACCTTGAGCTGCGCATCGACCTTGAGCGTCTTGCCCAGGCTCACCGCGACGTCGTCCATCGACACCTTGGCGAAGCCTGAGAGCTCGACGACCATCGTGTAACGGCCCGGATCGAGATCGGGCACGTTGTAGAGGCCGTCGCTCGAGGTGACGATCGTCCGGGCCGCGCCCGTGGTCTTGCTGGTGATGGTGACCGTGGCTCCGGGGAGCACGGCACCGGTCGCATCAGTCACGATCCCGGTCAACCCGCCAAATCGTTCCTGCGCTGTTGCCAATCCCGCCCCGGCTGCCACGAGCACGGCGATCAGGAAGGCGACGAATCTTTTCTGCATATGTCCCTCTCCGTTGAGGACCGTGGCGGCGCCAGACCGCCTCGACCGACACACTGGCTCTCACAGTCGAGATGCCAGTGACCAGCGGGAGATAGAGCAACCGAGTTGCCGGAAGGGGGCGGATCGCGACCGGCTGCGTGCCCTATGTGACCAAAGGGATGGCGAGGGTGACGGAGTGCCGACGCGTGGGGCCGTTGTGGTCAGTCGATGACGCAGATGGCTGGAGAATGGGGGCCATGATCGCCTCCCGCAGGGATCGACTCGCCGGAAAGATGGATCGAGGCACGTTTACGGTCCATGGATATGGATCGCCGCGCGTGTGACGGGAGGTCCGCCGGGTGGTCCTTGGGGACGAGCCAACTCGACTGAGGCGTTGGTGGCTGGGCGCCACCACCTCGCGTCAAATACGGCGGATGCGGAGGAAGTTCGCGTCCGATCGGGTCAGGTCGGCGTTCACCGAGAGGAACACGACCACACTGCCAGCGGGCAGCAGGTTGCGCTCGCGCAGCTCGCGCTCGATCGCCAGGCCGGTCGGGTCGATGTCGGCGACCAGCGGCAGGACACCCCTATAGATCGCGAAGCGCCGCGCGATCGCCGCGTCCGGCGTGACCGCGAAGATGCGGACCGCGGGGCGGAAGGCCGACAGCATGTGCGCGGTCTTGCCGCCGCGGGTCACCGCGACGATGGCATTGGCGTTCCCGCTCCCCGCCAGCGTCACCGCCGACTGGCAGAGCGCGCGGTTGTGCGGGACGTCGGTGACCTCGAGGCCGGGATCGATCTCGAGCGACGGCGTCAGCGACTCGGCGGCACGGATCACCGCGTCGAGCGTCTGCACGGTGCGCGTCGGATCGATGCCGACGGCGGTCTCGCCGGTCAGCATGATCGCGTCGACCGCGTCGTCGACGGCATTGGCCGCGTCGCTCACTTCGGCGCGGGTCGGCCGCAGCTCGGTGCGCATCGAGTCGAAGACCTGCGTCGCGACAATCACCGGCAGGCCGCGGCGGCGGGCGCGCCGCGTGATCTCCTTCTGGACGGCGGGGACGCGCTCGAACGGCATCTCGAGCCCGAGATCGCCGCGCGCGACCATCACCGCGTCGGCGGCGCCGAGGATGGCGTCGAGGTTGTCGACCGCGGCGGGCCGCTCGATCTTGGCGACGAGCGGCGTCCGGCCGTCGCCCGACTCGGCGACGATGGCCCGCGCCATGCGCAGGTCCTCGGCCGTCTGGACGAAGCTGAGCGCGACGATGTCGACGCCCCGCGACAGGCCGAAGCGCAGGTCGGCGATGTCCTTGGGCGTCAGCGCCGAGGCCGGCAGCACGACGCCCGGCAGGTTGATGCCCTTGTGCTCGCCGAGCGCCCCGCCGCCTACGACGACGGTCTTCGCCGTCGTGCCGTCCGACGACTCGACGCGCAGCTCGATGCGGCCGTCGTCGAGCAGCAGCCGGTCGCCGGGGCGGACCGACTTGGCGAGGCCGGCGAACATCGTCGACACGCGGCCGGGGCCGCCCACGAAATCGCCGGTGGCAATCTCCAGCGGCGCGCCGGCGACGAGATCGATGGCCTTGCGATCGACCAGCTTGCCGGTGCGGATCTTCGGCCCGGAGAGGTCCTGCAGGATTGCGACGTGCCGGCCGGACCGCGCCGCGGCGTCGCGGATGCGGGTGATGACGGCGCCGTGCTCCTCGTGCGTGCCGTGCGAGAAATTGAGGCGGAAGACATCGGTGCCCGCGGCGATGAGCGCGTCGAGCGCGCCCTCGGCGGCACAGGCCGGCCCGATGGTGGCGATGATCTTGGTGAGTCGGCCCATGAAGGAAGCAGTCGCGCAGTGAACCCGATCGCCGGGTGGCCTAGGTTAACATCGTGGTTGGCCATGCTGCCCGAATGGTTCGACACCGCACGCGCCGACGCGGAACGCCGCGGATTGGGACACATCGTGCCCGTCCTCGAGGCCCTGCGCGCCTCGGGTGAGCGGCTGCGCCAGGCGGCGTGGGCCGAGCACGCGACGGCGCGCATCGCGCTGCGCGGGGCAGCGCTCGCTCCGGCGGCAGTCGCGCCGCCCCCGCCTGAATCCGGTGCGGTGCCGGCAGCCGCGAAGGCGCTGCCGACCATCGCCGCGACCGCCGCCAGGCTCCGTTCGGGCGACGTCTCGGCGTCGTCGCTGGTCGAAGAGGTCCTCCAGGCCATCGCCCGCGACAACCCGAGGCTGAACGCGTTCATCACGGTGACGACCGACCTGGCCCGGGCCGACGCGGCCGCCGCCGACGCCGACCTCCGCACTGGCGTCGATCGCGGCCCGCTGCACGGCATCCCGATCAGCGTGAAGGACCTGATCGACGTCGCCGGCTACCCGACCACGGCGGCCTCGCGGGTCCGGCAGTTCGACGTCGCCAGCGCCGATGCGGCGGTGGTGGCGCGGCTGCGCGAGGCCGGCGCGGTGATCGTCGGCAAGACCAACCTGCACGAGTTCGCGCTCGGCCCGACCAGCGAGGACTCGGCCTACGGTCCGCCTCGCCATCCGCTCGACACAAACCGCATCACCGGCGGCTCGAGCGGCGGATCGGCCGCCGCGGTCGCTGCCGGCCTCGGCTTCGCCAGCATCGGCACCGACACCGGCTGCTCGGTCCGTATCCCCGCCGCGCTGTGCGGCGTGGTCGGCCTGAAGCCGCGCTTCGGCGACGTGCCGACCGACGGCGTCGTCGCCCTCAGCCGGCGCCTCGATCACGTCGGTCCGATCACGCGCAGCGTGGCCGACGCGCGGCTGCTCTACCAGGTGATGGCCGGACGACCGGCGATGGACGACGCGCCGACGCCGGTGCTGCCGTCGCTCAGCGCCGGGGTCGTCACCGCCGGCTTCGTCGAGCGGCTCTCCGACGAGGTCCGCGCCGCGTTCGCGGCGGCCCTCGATCGCCTCGGCGCCGCCGGGCTGGCCATCGCCGCCGCACCGCTCGGTGTCCTCGACGACGCCGCCGCCGCCTATCTGCCGATCTGCCTGGCCGACGCCGCCGCGCTGCACGCCGCGACGCTCGAGACGCAGGGCGGCGACTACACGCCCGGCGTCCGCGCCCGGCTCGAAGCCGGCCGCTACGTCGTGGCCGAGGATTACGCGCGGGCGACACAGGCGCAGGCCGTGCTGCGCCAGGCCGTCGATCGCGCGCTCGGCCGCGCCGACGTGCTGCTCCTGCCGACGTCGCCGGTCACCGCGCCGACGTTCGGCACGGCGACGATGCGTTTCGGCGACGCCGAAGAGTCCACGCGCAACGCGCTGCTGCGCCTGTGCCAGCCGTTCAACCTGACGCGCCATCCCGCCATCACCCTGCCGGTGCCGACCGCGCCCGGCGTCTTGCCGGTGGGACTCCAGCTCGTCGCCAGCGACACCGAGCGCCTGCTCGACATCGCCATTGCCGTGGAGGCCGCGCTCGCGTAGGTCGTGAATCACTCGTGGTAGTCCGTCCCTTCTTTCACGCCTGGGAGCGTCGCATCCATGCCGGGTCGGTGCGCGTCGTGCGTCCCTTCGACTGGGGCCTCGACTGGCTGCCGCGCGCCGGCCTGCCGCCGATCGCGCACGGTGCCTCGAGCATCGGCGCCACTGCCGACGATCGCACCATCGCCGCCGCGCTGGTCGCGGCCGGCGAGCGCGCCACGGCGGCCTCCGGTGACTTCTATGCCGTCGATCCGGCGCCAGCCTACGAGCTCGACGCGTCGAACGTCCTCCGCTTCGAGAGCGCGGTGCGCACGCCGCATCCGGAGAACGACGTCGTGCACGCGCGCTACGTGCCGGCCGAGAACGGTTCGCGCCGGGCGGGCGTGGTGCTGCTGCCGCAGTGGAACTCCGACGGCGACGGGCACATCGGCCTGGCCAAGCTGCTGGCGCGCTTCGGCATGAGCGGTCTGCGTCTCAGCCTCCCGTACCACGACGTCCGGATGCCGCCGGAGCTGACGCGCGCCGACTACATCGTCAGCGCCAACGTGGGCCGGACGCTGGCCGTCTGCCGCCAGGCGGTGGTCGACGCGCGGCGTGCGGTGATGTGGATGGCGGCGCGCGGCTACGAGCGGATCGGCATCCTCGGCACCAGCCTCGGCTCGTGCCTGTCCATGCTGACCGCCGCGCACGAGCCGCTGGTGCGCGCCGCCGCGCTGAATCACGTCTCGCCGTACTTCGCCGACGTGGTGTGGGACGGCCTCTCGACCGAGCACGTCCGGGAAGGGCTCGAGGGACGCGTCGATCTCGACGCGCTGCGGCGGATGTGGCTGCCGATCAGCCCGCAGCCGTACCTCGATCGCATGCGCGACACGCGGACCCTGCTGGTCTACGCGCGCTACGACCTCACCTTCCCGGTGAGGCTGTCACGGCAGCTGATCGCCGACTTCGGATCGCGCGGCCTGCCCCACCAGTCGTTCGTGCTGCCGTGCGGCCACTACAGCACCGGCGTGTCGCCCTTCAAATGGGTGGATGGCTACGTGCTGACCAAGTTCCTGCACGACTCGCTGGTGAAGGGGATCTCCATTTGAAGGGTCGCGCGGCCGCCGCGGCTGTTCGCTGACGCGCCCAGCGTCAGCGAACTCACAGCCGCGGCCCCCGGGCCGCCCGCGCCGCCACTGAGGGCGGCGGCGCCATCAAGCAATGGGTGGATGGCTACGTGCTGACCAAGTTCCTGCACGACTCGCTGGTGAAGGGGATCTCCATTTGAAGGGTCGCGCGGCCGCCGCGGGCCACGCGCGCTCGCGACTCAGCCGCGGCCGGGCCGCCCACGCCACTGAGCGGCGCGCCACGCGGCCGTGCGCCAGTTCCTGCACGACTCGCTGGTGAAGGGGATCTCCATTTGAAGGGTCGCGCGGCCGCCGCGCTGCGCTACTCAGCGCATGACGAGTTCGTGCGGCTCGTCGCCGGTGAGGCGAGAACTTGCCGGTGAGGTACGTGCAGCCGCCAGCATGACCAGGAAGGTGACCACCGCAAGCGGCCAGACGCGGTGTCGCCGAGGCCTCCGATCTACAGTCGGCATGTCGGCCTCGCACCCAGTGCCAGCCGTGTCACCCTACGCCTGAATGGCTGTCGTCGACGGCCCTGGGGGCCGTCGACCACTCACCGCGGCCGCCGCGACTGCCCGGCGACGCGCCCAGCGTCGACGGGCTCACGGTCGCGGGTCCAAGGCGGCGCCGCGACGCCGCTGAGGGCGGCGTCGCGCAGACCTAGATGTATTTGAAGAGGCCCTTCATCGCGTCGTAGATGGCGCCCGCGAGCGCGCGGACGATCGGCGAGACGTCGCGACGCTGGACGGCGTCGGCGACGGTGACGGGGTCGGTCAGCAGGAGCCAGATCGTCGCGACGGCAAGCGTCGCCGCGATGGCGCCGAACACACCGAAAACGCTGAGGCCGAGTCGAGCGAGTTGCACGGGTAACTTGCCAGAATCAGACGCACGAGCCGCCTGGAAGGTTCGTCACGGTCCGGTTGGGGGCTCCGGAGTCGCCTGGATGATACCGCGTCCCGGCCCCACCTTGACGACGGCGACGGCTCAGTCGTCTGACAGCGGACGCTCGACCACGGGCCCGAGCCCGAGCGTGTCGGCCGCCAGGTGCGAGCGGTCCCCGACCACGACGACGTGCAGAGCGTCGGGCGCCGTGTAGCGGCGGGCCACGTCCGAGACCTGCTCGGCGGTGACGCGAGAGACATCGCGCACGAAACCGTCGAAGTAGTCGTCGGGCAGGCCGTGCAGCGCGATCTGGGCGACCGCGCGGGTCACCTGCTCGGCGGTCTCGAAGCTGCGCGGGTAGCTGCGGGTCAGGGCCGCCTGGGCCCGCGCGATTTCCGCGGCCGTCGCCGGTCGATCGCCGCCGATGCCGCGGATCTCGGTGAGGATGTCGGCGATGGCCTCGGTCGTCGCCGACGCCTGCACGCTGGTCTGGACGGCGAACGGGCCCGGCTCGCGGCGGTAGTCGAACGTCGAGCGGACGCCGTAGGTGAAGCCCTTCTCCTCGCGCAGCTTCGAGTTGATGCGGCTCACGAACGTGCCGCCGAGGATCGTGTTCATCACCGCCAGCGCCGCGTAGTCCGGCGTCGAACGCGCGGCCGCGACCCGGCCGACGCGCAGCTCCGACTGCGCCGCCGCGGCGCGGTGCACGAGCGACAGCGAGGGGCCGCGCGGCAGGGCGATCGGGGCGGCGGCCGGGACCGGCGGCCGCGGCGTGCTGTGGCACATCGGCCACTCCGCGTCGACCCACCGCACGACGTCCTCGTGCGCGACGTCGCCCACCGCCATGATCGTCGGCGTCGTGGCGAGCAGCACCTCGTCGTGGAAGCGGCGCACGTCGTCGAGCGTCGTGGCGCGCAGCGCCGACTCCACGCCCACCGGCGAGTGGCCGTAGGGGTGGGCGCCATAGAGCTGCTGGCTGAAGACGCGCTCGGCGACCGCGGCCGGCACGTCGCGCATCTGCACCAGCCGGCTGACGCGGTTGTCGCGCACGCGCGCGAAGTCGCCCTGGTCGAAGCGCGGATGGCAGGCGACGTCGGCGAGCAGCGCCGTGGCCCGATCGCCGTTGCGGGACAGCGTGACCATGCCGATCGCCGCGGCGTCCGGCCCGACTTCGCCTTCGAGGTGCGAGCCGAGCCGGGCGAGCGCGTCGTGCAGCGCGAGTCCGTCGAGCGTCTGCGTGCCCTCGTCGAGCAGGTCCGCGGTCAGCGAGGTGAGGCCGAAGCGATCGACCGGATCGCCGGCACTGCCGATCGGATAGAGGACGCTCAGGCACACCACCGGCAGACCGCGGTGCGCGACCGTCCAGACGCGCGAGCCGTCCGCCCGCGTGTGCTTGGCGATCGGCGGGAAGCGGATGCCGCGCGACTCGCCGACCGCCGGCAGGCGGCGGGGTGCGCTCACGACGCCACCGCCGTGACCGAGCCGGCGAGCGCCTGATCGCCGCCCCCCTGGGGCACCACGCTGAGGGCGACGCGCGGGGTGGTCGCGAGCCGGCGGCACGCCTGGCGGACGTCGGCGACGGTGAGCCGCGTGTAGCGCGCGAGGTCGGCGTCGAACGAGCCCGGGTTGCCGCGGTAGATGTTGTAGGCGTTCAGCTGATCCGACTTGCCGCTGAAGCCGCCGACCGTCTGCAGGCGATAGACGAAATGGGCCTCGGCCTGGGCCAGCGCGCGCTCGAGCTCGGCGGCGGTCGGCCCGGTCTCGGCCAGCTCGCCGAGGGCCTCGTTGATCACCGCCTCGATGTCGGTCAGCGTGCGGCCGGGCGCGGCGGTGGCGGCAAGCTGGAAGAAGCCCTCGAGCTCGCGCGACTGCTGCCCCGCCGAGACGTCGAGCGCGAGGCGCCGCTCGTGCACCAGCGTGCGATAGAGCCGCGACGTCTTGCCGCTCGCGATCACGTCGGCCGCGACGTCGAGGGCGGCGTCGCCGTCCTCGAACAGCGCCGGCGTCCGCCACGCCAGGTAGAGCCGCGGCCGGTCGACGCGATCCTCGAGCACGATGCGCGTCTCCCCGGACAGGCCGCCCCCGGGCACCGGCACGCGCGGCACCGGCGGGCCGGCCGGCAGGTCGCCGAAGTAGCGCTCGACCAGCGCCAGCGCCGACGCCGGGTCGATGTCCCCGGCCAGCGCGATCGACGCGTTGCCGGGATGGTAGTGGCGCGCGAAGAAGTCGCGCACGTCGTCGAGCGTCGCCTGGCGGAGGTCCGGCGTGTAGCCGATGGTCGGCCAGTGATACGGGTGATCCGCCGGATAGAGCGCCGTCGTCGTCGCGATGCCGGCCAGGCCGTAGGGCCGGTTCTCGTAGTTCTGCCGCCGCTCGTTGATCACCACCTCGCGCTGGGTGGTGAACTTCTTCTCGGTCAGCGCCGGCAGCAGGAAGCCCATGCGGTCCGATTCGAGGAACAGCGCGAGCTCCAGTGCGCCGGTCGGCACCACCTCCCAATAGTTGGTGCGATCGGCGTTGGTCGATCCGTTGACGGCGGCGCCGGCGTCCTGCAGCGGCGGGAAGTAGCCGTGGTCGTGGTGCGCCGAGCCCTCGAACATCAGGTGCTCGAACAGGTGCGCGAAGCCGGTGAGCCCGGGACGCTCGTCCTTCGAGCCGACGTGGTACCACACGTTCACCGCCACGATCGGCAGCGTGTGGTCCTCGTGCAGGATGACGTCGAGACCGTTGGCGAGCGTCGTCTTGGTGTAGGCGATGTTCATCAACGCACCGGGGTCAGCGGAATCGTGCGCGCGTAGCTGGCGATGGAGATGCGCGCCGCGACGCGTTCGGCGGCGGCGAACAGCGCCTGGCCCGGCGCCGACTCGGGCTCGCCGATGACGATCGGCACCCCGTTGTCGCCGCCGGAGCGCACCGGCTCGTAGAGCGGCACGCGGCCGAGGAAGGGCACGCCCAGCTCCGTCGCCAGCCCTTCCCCGCCGCCGCGACCGAACAGGTCGGCCTCGCGACCGCAGCCCGGGCAGACGAAGTGGCTCATGTTCTCGATGAGCCCGAGGACGGGCGCGTTGAGCTTCTCGTACATCTTCACGGCACGCCGTGTATCGGCCAGCGACACCCGCTGCGGCGTGGTGACGACGACGGCTCCGGCCACGGGCACCGACTGGCTCAGGCTGAGCGCCACGTCGCCTGTGCCTGGCGGCATGTCGACGATCAGGTAGTCCAGCTCGGGCCAGCGCACGTCACGGAAGAACTGCGTGATGACGCCGTGCAGCATCGGCCCGCGCCAGATCACCGGCGCCTCGTCGTTGGTGAGGAAGCCCATCGACACGGCGGACGAGGCCGTACTTCTCCGCCGGCACGATTTTCTCGCCGTCGTGAACGAGCTGAGTCCGGACACCGAGCATGATCGGCACGTTGGGCCCGTAGATGTCGCCGTCGATGATGCCGACGCGGCTGCCCAACTTCGCCAGCGCGATCGCCAGGTTGACGGCGACCGTCGTCTTTCCGACGCCCCCCTTGCCGGCGCCGACGGCGATGATGTTGCGGATGCCGGGGATCGGCGCGCGGCCGCCCTCGGGCAGTGCCGCCGACCGCACCATGGCCGTCATCTCGACCTCGACGGACGTGACGCCGTCGACGCCGCGAATGGCGGCGGCGGCCTGTTCGCGGAGCAGCTCCTTGACCGGACAGGCCGGCGTGGTGAGCTCGATCGTGACGCCGACGGCCCCGCCGTCGATGGCGACGCGCTTCACGAAGCCGAGGGTGACGATGTCCTTGTGGAGATCGGGATCCTGGACGACGCGAAGCGCGTCGAGAACGGCGGCCTCCGTCACTGGAGACGAACGGGAGAACATCCGGCCATTGTACCGTGCCGGGCGCTCACGCGCGCTCGGTCGGCCAGACCTGCTTCTCGGCCACCTCGCCGATGTAGGGCAACTTGAAGCGCTCGCCCTGGAAGGCCTTGAACATGCTGAACAGCCACACGCCCAGCATGCCGAGCGCCAGCCCGGCCCACAGGAGGAGCATCACCAGCCAGCCGAGCACGGGGATGTAGACCAGGATGCTCGCCAGCACCATGTAGACGATCCAGATGACGATCGCCGCGACCGAGGCGAGCATCGACTGCATCGCGTGAAACTTCACGAACCGGCTATCGGTCTCGATGGCGAAGAACACCGCGCCGCTGAGCAGGCCGAAGAAATAGCTGAGCGCGCCCGCAATGTTGGCGTCGAGGCCAGTGCTCGACCGTTCAGTCGTCGTCATGGATCACCTCGGAAAACGGGGTCGTAGGGCCGGGGAGCCCAGACTGCGATCGGCACATTCCGGCGTCAGGGAGAGGCGCCGCCCGCCAGGACGCACGCGACGGCTCGGTCACGTGAGCGTGACGTGCAGGGTGACGGCCGTCGGCACGACGTGCCGGCCGCCCAGTCGCACCAGCAGGCGGTCGCCATCGGTCAGGCCGCGCGGCAGGGCGATCGTGACGTCCCGGGTCTCTTCGGTGTGCCCGGCCCCGGCGCACGGCGCGCACGGCTCGTCCCAGGCCTCGCCGCGGCCGCCGCAACGCTCGCACGTGCGCCGCACAGGCAGCTGGACGGAGACATCGCCGCCGCGCAGGGCGCTGCCCCGCTGCAGGTCCAGCGGGACCTCGATCGTCGGGCTCGCCTCGGCGCCGACGAACGCGTGGCGCATGCGCGCCACGGCGACGGCGAGCGCGGGAAAATCGATGCCCGCCTCGTCCGCGAAACAGGCGCGTCCGGGATCGGCCGGGTGGGCCGCGAGGCGATCGACGCGTGGCAGGGGGGACGAAGGCATGAGCCGCTGAGTCCGGCGCGCGGACTGGCTAACGATAGGGATGCCCCGCGGGGGTTGTCAAGGCAGCGGCGCCGTCTGGAGACGCGGCACGGACGAGCCGATGATCGGATTGATCATGACCAAAGAATGTCCGATGTGCAGCGAGATCATGCGCATGCGCCTGGCCGAGCGGGTCGACACCATTCCCGGCACGCAGGAGACCGTCAAGCGCGAGTACCGGGAATGGACCTGTCCGGAATGTGACTATTTCGAAGACGTCGAACCAGAAGAACTACTCGAGGCGCAGTAGGGCTATTCCTCGCCCGTATCCTCGTCGTCCATGCCGTCCGGCTCGCCGAAATGGATGACCTGGCCAGCACGGTGCCCCGCAAACACGCAGTGCGGCCCCTTGGCGTCGAGCGACACCAGCGTCACGTCCCAGAGCCTCGAGCGATACGCCACCGCCACACACCCGCACGGCAGTCCTTCGAGCGCTTCGAACTCGAACGTCGCGGGTCGAGACCGCTTCGCCGGGATGGTGTTGGTGCTGGCTCGCATCATGGCCCTTGACTCCTCGCTCGCGTGACGCTGCAAAACTGTCTCCACAGCCTTCATACAGCCGACACGCCCGCCCCTGGTTCGCCGATTCCGTGCCCTTTCCTGGTTTGACACCAGGCCCGCCCCCTTCGCTTTTGGCTCTGTTACCTAATCGGCTTCAGGGGCCTGGACGTTGAGGCTTGTCTGGATCAACGCCCGCCGAAGCGTGAACGCACGCTCCATAACGTGGACTACGGATGAACCAGGCATCCGGTTGCACGGATCGCCGGCCCGAGCGCCTGGATCGCGCCGAGATAGGCCTCCAGCTGGCGCTGATGCTCCGGACGCGGCGCCCCGGTCTTGACCTCGACGACCACCAGCGCCCCGTCCGGACGCCGAATCAGGCAGTCAATGGTGCCCCGGAGGACGCGGCCGTCCTGGATGAGCGACACGGGGACCTCGAAGGCGGCGGTCCCCCCGGCGAACAGCGACTGGACGTCGGGGCGCGACGCCAGGCGGCGGTGCAGCGCGACCGCCCGGGCAATCGCCGCGTCGAGCTCCGGCACCTGGGCCCGCTCCTCGTCGGTGACCAGCGCCTGCACGGTGGCGAGGACGGTCGCCTCGTCGGCGGCGGGCCCCGGCGGGAAGCGCGCGAGCAGCCGGTGGACGAGGCGCCCGACCAGGCGCCCTCCGGCCGGCTCCTCGCCGTCCTCCGCCCCGGCGGAGTCGAGTGATGTCTGGCCGTCGCTCACGGCCAGGTCGGTGACGGCGGCGCGTGGGACGGCTGGCTCGAGACGTCCCTGGCGATCGGCGGCACGGCCGCCAGCGTCGGCGGTCGATCCGGCGGAGCCGGCGCCGTCCCCGATCGCGGCGGTCGGCCGGGCGGCGTGCCCGGCAACCGGAGTCTCCGCCACCCGCGCCACGCGGATCACGTGGGTTGCCGACTCGGCCGGTCCACGCCACCCGCTCGCCGTCGGCCCGCGCCGCCACCCCCTCGATCTGCTGCTGCAGCGACAGGGGCAGCGACTGGCCGAGGCTCTGCGGTCCCATCTTCACCGTGCCCTCCTTGGCCGCCGCCGACAGGTACAGCCGATCGCGGGCGCGGGTCAAGGCGACGTAGAGCAGCCGCTTGGTCTCCTCGCGCTCCAGCTCGGGCTCGAGCGTGTCCTGCTCGGACAGGAAGTTCTCGATCGAGACCGACGCCGACCCGCGATCGTCGTCGTCGCCGGACAGGTGGACGCGCACCGGCGAGCGCCGCCGGTTCACGCCGCGGCCGATGTTGACCACGAAGACGATCGGGAACTCGAGGCCCTTCGACGCGTGCACGGTCATCAGGTTGACCGCGTGCACCGCCTCGCGCACGGCGTTGGCCTCGTCGCCGGTCGCCAGCCGATCGATGTGATCGGCGAGACGGGCCATCGTCGCGTAGCCGCGGTTGCTGACGCGCCGCGCCAGGCCGCGCAGCTTCTTGACGTTCTCGCGCGCCTGCTCCAGACGCGGGCCGGCCAGCACGTCGGCGTAGCCGGAGGCGGCGAGCACGTGATCGAGGACATCGGCCGGCGGGAAGCGATCGACCAGCGCCAGCCAGTCGGCCAGCCAGGCGCGGACCTGCGCCAGCCGCATCGCGTCGCCCCGATCGAGCGAGGCCGCAGCGTCGAGCGACGCCGCGGTATCGGGCGGCGTCGACGCGGTGAAGGCGGCCGCGAGATGCGGCGCGAGGCGGGCCAGCGCGTGATCGGAGAGCGCGACCAGCCGCGATCGGGCAAAGGCGGCGGCGCGCAGGTCCGACGCGGGCGCGGCGAGGAAGCGGATCACCGCGACCAGGTCCTTGATCTCGTCGGCGTCGAAGAAGCCGAGGCCCTTGTAGACGTAGGCCGGGATGCCGCGCACCTCGAGGGCGCGCTCGAACTCGCGGTGCGCGTCGCGCGAGCGGAACAGGATGGCGATGTCGCCGGGCGCCGCCGGGCGTGGCACGCCGGTGGCCCGATCGCGCACCGAGCCGGACGCCAGCAGCCGCGCGATCTCGGCGGCGACGGCGTGGGCGGTGGCCTCGCTGTCGCCGGCCACGATGACGCCGAGCGGCGGCTCGTCCTTGCCTGCCGCGGCGGCCCCGGTGAGGCCGGGGTCGATCGGGAAGTGATCCGAGGCGTCGTAGCGGAAGGCGTCGGGGCGCGTCGCCCCGGGGCCGGCAATTTCGGCGCAGACGTCGTTGACGAACGCGAGGAGCGCCGGCCGGGCGCGGAAGCTGCGCGAGATCGCGCGCCGCCCGCCGCCGTCCGGCCGCAGGCCGCGGATCGCCGAGGCCGCCTCGTCGAGCAGCGTCACGTCGGCGTCGCGGAACCGGTAGATCGACTGCTTGCGATCGCCGACGATGAACAGCGACGGCAGCACCGGCGCCTCGTGCACCAGGCCGAAGCCCTCGCCCCACGACTGCACCAGCAGCGACACCAGCTGCCACTGCAGGCGGCTGGTGTCCTGGAACTCGTCGACCAGCACGTGGTGATAGCGCGACTCGAGGCGGTAGCGGCTCTGCGAGAACTCGTCCATCTGCCGCAGCAGTTCCACCGCGCGCTCGAGCAGCTCGGGAAAATCGACGACGTCGTGCTCGGCCAGGGTGCGCCGGTGCTCGTCACGGGTCACGGCGAAGACCCGCGCGACGCCGCGCGAAAGCAGCACGTTGAGGTCGCGGGCGTAGCCCTGGAGCGCCGCGAACACCGCCGGGGCACCGTGCTTCGTCGCCTGCACATGCCGTTTCCAGCCGGCTTCGGACACCGCGTGCTCCTTCTTGCAGCCGTTGGGCGGACGCAGGCGCGGCGTGTTGGTCTTGGTCGTGAAGTAGTAGCGCAGCGTCTCGACCATCGCCGCGAGCGTGGCCGGATCGTCGATGTCCCCGCGCGAGATGGCGCGGAGATCGGCGGCGATGAGGCCGAAGCGCGGATGTTCGATCGGGCCCTCGGCCAGGAATGCCGGCAGCCCGCCGGGCAGCGCCTGCAGCGCGTCACGGAAGCGCGCGACCGCCCGTGCCGTCAGGGCCTCTGGCGTGAGGGCGGCCTCGCGCCCGATGTAGCGGTGCAGGCCCGACCGCGCGACGAGGCGGCGGTCGACCAGGTGCGCCAGCGCGACGCGCAGCCGCGGCGGCGTGATCCGCGTGAGCACCAGCGCCACGGCCGGATCCGAGACGGCGATGGCGCGGCAGCGGGCCATGGCCCGATCGATGGCGTCCTCGGCGAGACGCGCCGACTCGGTCTCGTCGGCGACCGTGAAGCCGGGGGCGAGGCCGGCCTCGAGCGGAAACTCGCGCAGCAGCGCGTAGCAGAACGCGTCGATGGTGCTGATGGCGATGTCGCCGACGCGATCGCGCAGCGCCAGCCAGCGCGTGCGCCCCGCGTCGCTCTCGGCGGCGGCGCGACGCAGCATCGCGATGATGCGCTCGCGCATCTCGGCGGCGGCCTTGCGGGTGAACGTGATGGCCAGGATGTTCGCGGGATCGACGCCGACGCTCAGCAGGTTGACGTAGCGCTGCACCAGCACCGTCGTCTTGCCGGTGCCGGCCGAGGCCTCGAGCACCACGTTGTGCCGTGGATCGACGGCGTAGGTGCGCGCCGCCTCGTCGGCCGCGAACGGGCCTGGCGGTGCCAGGGGCGTCGGGGCGTGTCCCGGTTCCTCGTCGAAGTCGAACAGCCCCGGCTGCGGCCTATTCGTCACCGACGTAGTCCTTGCGGCACACCGCCGCGAAGCCGCAGAAGTTGCAGGTGAACAGATCGTCGGGAGCAACCGGGAAGGTGCCGGCCTCGACGGCGTCGGCGACCGCGACGGCCTCGGCGCCGGCCTCCGCCAGGACCTCGGCCCGCGTCTCGGGCGTGAGCACGGCGGCGAACAGATCGTCGCCACGGCCGAACGCCAGATAGCCGGCGTCGGCGACGGTCCAGTTCCGCCCGAGATGCCCGTGCAGGTGTATCTCGGCGCAGGCGCCGTAGATCTTCACCTGCAGCAGCTCGCGGGCGTTGCTGGCCTTGCCGGTCTTGTAGTCGATCAGCCGCAGCGTGCCGTCGCCGAGCAGGTCGATGCGGTCGGCGGTGCCGCGAAGCCGGATCGGGCGGGCGCCGGGACCGAGCGTGTACTCGCCGTCGAGCTTCACCTCCAGCTCGCGCGCCACGAGCGCCTGGGGCTGCGCCGCCTCGAAACGGAAGGCGCGCTCGCCGAGGCCCGCGGCAACGGCGGAGCCAAGCAGCACGGCCCGCTCGATCGGCCGCTCCGACGGCGGAATGGTCTGCAGCAGGCGATCGACCACCGCCGCGAACAGCGTGCGCGCCGCCGGCAGCGCCGCGGCGTCGATCGCGGCGTGCCCCGCCGCGGTCCACTCGTCGAAGAACGTCTGGAACACCGCGTGGACGAGCGTGCCGCGCGCCCGCGCCGACAACCCCGTCTCCTCGACGACGTCTTCCTCGAGGCCGAGCACGTCGCGCGCGAAGTACTTGAACGGGCAGGAGCGGTAGCGATCGAGCGCGGTCACCGCATAGGCGATCGGCTGGCGCGGCCCGACCTCCGCCGGACCCGCCGGCGTGGCCGCCAGCGCCCAACGCGCCGGACCGCCGGCGTGTGTGGCGACGTCGATCGGCAGCGGCGCGACGGCCAGCGCGAATGGCGCCGCGGTGTCCGCCGCGGGGGGCGCGGTCGCCAGCGTCACGGCGTCGAGGTCCTCGAGATAGGCCGACGGGCGGACGATCGCGTCGTCCTCGAGCGTGAACGCCGAGAGGGCGAGCGAGCGCCGCGGCAGGTGCAACAGGTCGTCGAACGTCGCCCGGGCCGCGGCGCGGCGGTCGGCATCGTTCGGCCAGCCGAGGTCCTTGAGCAGGTTCGACGGCAGGAAGACGTTGCGGCCGGACGCAGTCGGCCACTCCCCTTCGACCAGACCCGCCAGCGTCACGTCGGCGTAGCGGCCGAACGCCGCGGCCGAGGCGTCGACGACGTGGACCAGGCCGGGGCCGACGCGCGGGCTGAACGTCTGCGCCTCCATCAGCCGCCGCAGCAGCGGCGCCAGCTCGTCGATCGCGATGGGCGGATCGCCGAAGCGGAGGTAGGCTTCGCGCGCGCGCTGCAGCAGGCCGCGGATCGCGCCGCGCGCGCGCAGGTGGCGCTCCCGCGCCATACCCGCGACCGGCGGCCGCTCGGCGTCGGCGAGGACCGCGGCGAGCGTCTCGAGCTGCGCGGACGCCGGGCGCGCATCGGCCAGGGGCGCCAGCGCCTCGGCCGCCCGCAGCAGCGCGGCGACGGCGGCGAGCGCCCGATGCCGGCGCGACCGGCCCTTGCCACGATCGATCTCCTCGCGCCAGCGCGCCGCGAGATCGATCAGCCGCTCGCGGCCGCCGACGAACAACGCGTCGGCCAGCTCGCGATCGGCCGCGCCCACGGCGTCGGCCGTCAGCGGCCGCGTCGTCGCGGTCGTGCCATCGTCGCTGGCATCGCCGTCGGCGTCGGGATCGGCGTCCCCGCTCGAACGGTCGAACTGCAGCAGCGGCGTCGAGAGCAGCGCGACGCCGGCCGCGCGCGACGCGTCCGAGGCGGCGAAGGTCAGCACGACGTCGACGGCCGCCGCCCACGGTTCGGCGGCGAGGGGCAGCGCATCGACCGCCTGCCACGACACGTCGTAGGCGCCCAGGACCTGGCGCGCCAGGTAGAGATACGGCAGCGGACGCTGGTGGACGAGCGCGATCGCGCCGTCGGCCGGCGCCGGCGGCGCCGCCGCGCGGACCCGCCGCGCGAAGGCCTCGACTTCGTCTTCGCGGTCGCGGCTGACGAGCACGACGCGGTCGGCCGCCGCGGTCGCGAGCACTGGCGCCGGCGGCTGATCGCCCGCGAACGCCACCACTTCGACGTCCGGCAGCGTGTCGAGGAGGCGGGTCAGGTAGCCGGTCCCGAGCAGGGCCTCGGTGGCGACGACCGTCAGCGACTCGAGCCCGGCGACGCGCGTCAGCAGATCGTAGTCGGCCGGCCACAGACCGTCGCCGGCCGCGGCGAGGTCGGGCACCGCGACGACGACGCTCGTCAGCGGCGTGGCGCCGGCCTCGAGCGTGAGCAGGCGCGCCCGCAGGCCGCGCTCGTCGACCAGGCCGGCGGCGGCGAGCGCGACGTCATAGGCGCGGAAGGCGGCGGCGAGGAAGCGCGTCTCCTCGAGCAGGCGGGCCGCGCCGCGATCGAACGAGGCCCCGCTCTCGAGCGCGGTGCCGACCAGGCGCTCGAAGTCGTCGACGGTGCGGCGGTTGCGGTGCAGCGCGTCGTAGAGCTCGAGCATCGCGGCGACGAGCGCCGGGCGCAGGGTGAACGGCGGCGCCGGTCCAATCGCGGCCACCTCGCGCGCCACTGCCCCGGCCAGCACTTCGCGCGCGATCGGATCGATGCGCGGCAGCGCGCCGAGCGCATCGCCGAACAGGCGATACAACCCGGCGCGGGTGACGACGTGAGGCAGCGCGATGGCGAGCGGCGCCGCGTCGCCGGCACGCACCGGCCAGTCGTGCGCGCCGAGCGCGGCACAGTCCGCGTCGGCCGGGACCCAGCGCGCCACCAGGCAGAGGTCCTCGAGGGTGTGACGCAGGACGTCGGCCGCGCCCGCGCTCGGCACGATCACGGCAGTGCGGCGGGCCTGGAACGGCGACGCGCCGACCGACGTGAGCGCGATCGCCTGCTGCAGCCGGGCGAGGTCGGGCACCCGCACCAGGCGGGTGCGGCGCGGCGTGATCGGCGCCGGCGTGAGATCGACGCTGCTCACGGTGCGACGGGTGGCCGCAGCAGCGCGGCGAGGTCGCGGGTCGCGCGGTCGGCCATCTGGATGGCGCCGGCGGCGGCCGCCGACGCTTCCCAGGCGACCGAGAGGTTCTGCGACTCGATGGCGCGCGAGCGGCCGCGGCTGGCGCTCTCGGCAAGGCCGATGGCGCCGAGCATCGCGGCGTGCGCGCCGCGTGCGTCGGCCGGGACGGCAACGGTCTTGAGCAGCGGCGCCAGCCGCGCCAGCGCCAGGTCGAAGGCGGCGAGGCGGTCGATCGACGGCCCCGACAGGGTACGAATCTGGTCGAGCGAGGGGCGATGCGCGGCGAAGAGGTCGAGCCACGGCGCGACGTCGCGCCGGTAGCGGCGCAGGGCCGGCGCCCGGCTGGCCCACTGATCGCGGGCGAGCTGGAGACGCCGCGCGGCATCGAGACGCGCGTCGACGAGCGCCAGCAGCCCCTGCACAGCCTCGGGGCGGGCGCGGCCGAGCGCGGCGTCGCGTTCGACGACCCGGGCGCGGACGCGCAGGAGACCGCCGACGTCCTGGGCGCGGCCGGGTCGATCGAGCGCCCGGACCGTCGCCTGCGACAGGGCGGCGTAGCGGACGTCGACGCGCCGCTCGCCGTCGAGGATCCGCTGGACACGACCGCGCGCCTCGACGGCCCACGGCTCGGCAGGCGCCGCCGTGAGGGCGGTGCGCGCCTCCTCGGCCAGCGCCGTGCGCTCGGCGCCCGGCGCCGCGAGCAGCGACAGCCGCAGCGCCTGCTCGATGGCGTCCTGCAGCGTCGGCGGCGGCAGTACCGGCTCGGGCGGCGGCGGCAGCACGTTGGCGACGAAGGCGACGTCGAAGGCGGTCTGGCCGGCGGCGGCGCGCAGGCCGGCGATCACCTCGTCGAGGAGGGCGAGCGTCTGCCGCACCTCCTCGGCGCGATACCCGTAGTGCTCGCGCGGCCAGTCGGCGAGCTGACGGCGGGCCCGCTCGGCCAGCGCCAGCTGCGCGGCGCGCCCGGGCGTGACCGCGACATCGCTGAGCGTGCGGGCGACGATCGCGCTCATCGACGCGAAGTCGGCTTCCCCGCGCGTCGCGGCGTACTGGGCGGCGCGCACCGACTCCGTGTAGCGATCGGTGCGCGTCCAGTCGACCTGCGCGGCCGCCACGGTGGCCATCGTCAGGCGATCGCCCAAACCGATCGTCACCACCACCCGATCGCCAGTCCGGGCGAACTCGCCGATCGTCGCCACCGACGACCCGTCCCGCAGGAACAGTCGATACGTCGTGGCCGCGGTCCCCGCGCCAGGCCCATCGGCCCCCGCCCGGACACCCGCAAACGCGACGATCGCCGTCGCCACGAGGGCTGACAGGAGGCCTCTCGCGAGGCGATTGCGAGGCAATTGTGGAAAACGTGTGGACAACTGGTGGAACACCTGTGCAGACGTCGCGGACGTGAAGAAAAGATCGGAGCGCCGCGCCAGTCTATCCGCCGGTTCCCGGCCTGTGGACGAACTTCGATCCTTTGTTCGCTTGATCGCCGCCGTGCGATCGCTAGAATACCGCTTCGCCACATAGGGTTCGACCTCCTTGACCACAACTGCCCAACGCTTCGTCCAACGCATCCATGGCCGCGACTATCGCGTCGAAGTGACGCAGGTCGCTTTCGAGCGCTGGCGGGCACACGTGATCAACGCCCATGGCGGTCCGACGGCCCTCATGCCGTTCTACGCCACCACCGCCGATCTGGCCGTGACCCGGCTCACCGACTGGCTGTCCCTCGCGCACAGGCAGGCCGAGAAGCCGGCTGCAGCCACCGGCACCGGCACCGGCGTTCCATGATTCGGGCGACGGGGCGTCGCCTCCTCCTCCTCCTCATTACAGGACTGGCCAGCGGCCTGGTTCTGACCGCACGGCCACCGGCCGCGGCGGCGCAGGCGCTGCCAAAGGTCCGGCTGGTCGCCACCGGCGGCACCATCGCCAATCGCAGCGGCGTCCGGCTGTCGCCGGCCGAGCTCGTGCGCCTGGCGCCGGCGATCGATCGCCACGCGCGGATCGACGCCGAGGCGTTCGCCAACGTCTCGAGCGGCCAGCTCACGCTCGAGCAGTGGCTCCAGCTGGCGAAGCGCGTCTCGACGATCCTCGGCGACGATGCCGAGTGCGCCGGCGTGGTGGTCACGTCGGGCACCGACACGCTCGAGGAGCTCGCCTACTTCCTGCACCTGACCGTGCGCAGCGACAAGCCGGTGGTGGTGGTCGGCTCGATGCGTCCGCCAGACGCGGTGGTCTTCGACGGCGCCGCGAACCTGGTCGCGGCCGTCCGCGTGGCGGCGGCGGCCGAATCACGCGGCCGCGGCACGCTGGTCGTGATGAACGAGGAGATCCACGGCGCGCGCGACGTCACCAAGACCGACGCGCAGCGGCTCGACGCGTTCCAGTCGCGCGGCGGACGGCTCGGCGCCGTGGACGCGGATCGCGTGGCCTACGCGCGGCGATCCGAGAAGCGCGGCGGTCCGCAGACGGAGTTCGACGCGTCGACGCTGTCGGCGCTGCCGCGCGTCGACGTGCTGCTGACCTATCAGGGGGCGCCGGGCGATCTCATCCGTGCCGCGGTCGACAACGGCGCTGCCGGGATCGTGATCGCCACCGCCGCGGGCGGCACCAGCGGCACGCAGCTGGAGGCGCTGCGCTACGCGATGAGCAAGCGCGCCGTCGTGGTCAGCGCGACCCGGACCGGCGCCGGCCGCGTCGTTCCCACCGGCGAGCCCGGGCGGGTGCTCGCCGTGCCGGGCACGCTCGGCGCCGAGGATCTGACGCCGATCAAGGCGCGCATCCTCCTGATGCTCGCGCTCGCGCGCCAGACCGATCCGCGCGACATCCAGCGGATGTTCCGCGAATACTGACCTTATTACTCTGTAGCCGTCCCGCGACGACTCCGGAGTCTTCCGAGTCCGACCACTCCGGAGTCTTCTCACGACTCCGGAGTCGTTACGGCAATCTCGACAGGCGATCGAGGACCTGCAGCAGCGCGCGGCCGTTGTGATATCCGGCCTTCCAGGGCGTGGCCTTGCTGGTCTGGCGAGCGCGCGCCTCACGCGCGCTCGCGGGCGGCCCCTGGGCGTACCGACTGCTATTCGCGGCGCTGGGCGCGCCGCGGCGCCTGCACGCGGGCCGCAGGTCACCTTCCCGGCGGCCTACTTATCGAGCCGCGCGAGCCGATCGAGGACCTGCAGGAGCGCGCGGCCGTTGTGATATCCGGCCTTCCAGGGCGTGGCCTTGTTGCCGCGGCTGGGCGTGCCGTCCGGCGCGATCGATTCGAACCACTCGCCGTTGGTCCAGTCGGTCTGCGCGGTGTCGATGAAGCGCCACGTCTTCTCGAAGACATCGAGGTAGGCGGCATCCTTCGTCTGGCGGTACATTTCGAGCGCCGCCACGATCACCTCGGCCTGCACCCACCACACCTTCTGCCGGCGATCGGCCGGCTGGCCCTGCGGGCCGCTGTCGTAGAAGCCGCCCTTGGCGTCGTCCCAGCCGTGCTGCCGTGAGTAGGCGAACACGCTGCTGAAGAAGCCGGTGTACGGCGCGATCGGCTGGTTGAGCGCGTCCAGCGCGTCGGCGACCAGCCAGATGTTCTCGAGGTCGTGGCCGTACGAGACGCGCGCCGCGGCCGGATCCAGGATCGGCGTCCAGTCGGCGCGGTGCCGGTCGGTGTGCGCCGTCCAGCCGACGCGCACCACCGCGTGGGTCTCGATGCTGACCAGCTCGATCAGGCGCTCGCGGACCAGCGGATCCGCGCTGGCCCGCAGCAGCGTCGTCCACGCCTCGAGCAGGTGCAGGTGGGTGTTCATCAACTTGAGATCGGCCGGGGCCCCGAGCGGCGGCATGTCGGCAGCCGGCGCCGCGCTCCAATCGGCGGCAAAGTACCTCGCGGTAGCCGCCGTGGATGCCGTCGTGCGCCTTGGCGTCGATCAGGCGGAAGGCGTCCAGCGCGAACGCGAGCGCCTCCTTGTTGCCCGTCGCCATCGCGTACTCGGCGACGGCATAGATGGCGAAGGCCTGGCCGTAGAGGTGCTTCTGTCCGCGCATCACCTGCTTGCCGGTGAGGTCGACCTGCCAGTAGAAGCCGCCGTTGGCCTTGTCCCACATCACGTCGCGCAGGAAGCGGTAGCCGTGGTCGGCCGCGTCGCGCAGGCCAGGGATGGCGTAGCGGCTGCGCAGCAGGGCCGAGGCGAGCCACAACTGCCGGCTCTGCGTGACGATCATCTTGACGCCGCCGCCGAGCACCTCGCCCTTCGGACCGTAGTGGACGGTGTAGCCGCCATTGACGGTGTCGACGCAGCGCGGGAACCAGAACGGCACGACGTTCTCGCGCAGGTTCTGTTCGATCCGCGGCGCGAGCGCCTTGACCGCCGCGACCCGATCGACGGTTGCGGCCGGCGCGGGCTGGGCCGATGCGCCGGCAGCCACGCACAGCCAGAAGACGGCGACCGCCGCCACCGTTCGTTGCACGTCTCTCATCGATCACCTCGTTCGCAGCCGTCCGGCCCCTGCCAGACCGAGCGGGGCAGGCTGGTCCCCGGGGTCAGCTCCACGAGTTCCAGATGCGCGCCGTCAGGCCCGCGGGTGGTGAACAGCCATGCCGACCGTGCCGGCCAGGCGAGGATCGCCAGCGGCGTCCGGAACAGCGACTGGCGGCCGTCGACGTCGCTGAGATCGACTTCGGCGTCGATCGTCTCGCGACTGCCGGTGATTCGCACGAAGACGTGGCCGGTGGTGCGGATCTGGCCGATGTCGGTGCGGCCGCGGAAACCCTCGTAGTCCTTCCGCCCTTCGAGGTAGTAGGTCTTCGTCTCGGCCTGCGCCAGCCCCTGCCGGACGATCAACGTCCACGTGACGGGCCGCTGGCGGCGGTCGGCGAAGCGCGGGAAGCCGGCCGGCAGCTCCTCGACTTCAAGCGTCAGCGTCTCGTCCTCGGCACGATGGAAGGCCGCGGCGGCGCGGGTCGCGAGCTGGCGTCCGAGCTCGCTGTCGGCGGCGACGACGACGGGCAGGTCGGGCCGGATGTCGGTGCCGCGCAGGGCGAGGCCGACCGCGGACGGAACGGCGGTCGACGCCGGCGCCTCGAGACCCGAGACTGGCACGCACGCGGCCGTCGCAGCGGCGGCGGTAATCGGTCGCGCCGACCGGGCGGCGAACGGCGACGCCTTCGCCACCGGGTCGTCGAAGAGCCACAGGCTCCAGTCGCCGGCGGCGTCCGCGGGCGCAAGCGGGCTCCAGTTCTCGCCCTCGAGCCGGGCGAGCGGCTGCAGGCGTCCGTCAGGCCGGACCACCGCGACTCCGATATCGCCGGGCACGGCGCCGAGTGCGGCGGCGGCGAGGCCCAGCGCGACGACGCGAACGAGCAGGTGCATCGAGGGCGCAGTCTAGCAGGCGTGCCGGACGTTCGCTGGCGCCGCTCTCCGGGCCGTTCTTCACGCGCCCAGGTCACAAGCCTGTCGCTTTTTCGCGATTCACGGACAGACCTGTCGAGCGGCGTCAACTTGGACCGGCGCGAGGCGCCATTCCTCACTATCATGCGGTCGGAGGGCCGGGTCCCGCCCCGGCGCGCATGTCCATTCACGTTGCCCTCACCCACCGCACCAGCTACCGCTACGACCGGCCGGTCACGCTGTCGCCGCAGACCATCCGGCTGCGGCCGGCGCCCCACTGCCGGACGGCCATCCTCGGGTATTCGCTGCGCATCGCACCCGAGACGCATTTCCTGAACTGGCTCCAGGATCCGCACGGCAACTACCTGGCGCGGGCCGTGTTCCCCGAGCTGACACGGTCGCTCGAGGTCACCGTCGATCTCGTCGCCGAGATCGCGGTCATCAACCCGTTCGACTTCTTCGTCGAGCCCGAGGCCGAGCAGTGGCCGTTCGCCTACGAGCCGGCGCTGGCCCGCGATCTGGCCCCGTTCATGACGACGGACGCGCCGGGGCCGCGCCTGCAGGCCCTGGTCGCGTCGATTCCCCGGCGCGAGACGCGCACGCTCGACTTCCTCGTCGCCCTCAACCAGCGGCTCGCCGGCGACATCGGCTACATCATCCGCATGGAACCGGGCGTCCAGCCGCCCGACGTGACGCTCGCGAAGCGGACGGGATCCTGCCGCGACACCGGCTGGCTGCTCGTGGAGCTGCTTCGCCACCTCGGGTTCGCCGCGCGCTTCGTCTCCGGCTACCTGATCCAGCTGGCGCCGGACGTCAAGTCGCTCGACGGGCCGTCGGGCACGGCCATCGATTTCACCGATCTCCACGCCTGGGCCGAGGTCTACATCCCGGGCGCCGGCTGGATCGGGCTCGATCCGACGTCGGGGCTGCTCGCCGGCGAAGGCCACATCCCGCTCGTCTGCACGCCGCAGCCGGAGAGCGCCGCCCCGATCAGCGGCGCCGTGGACGAATGCGACGTCGAGTTCTCGCACCACATGGCGGTGCAGCGCGTGTTCGAGGCGCCGCGCGTCACCAAGCCGTACACCGAGGAGGAGTGGGCCCGCATCGATCGCCTGGGCGAAGACGTCGATGCGGCACTGCGCCGCGGCGACGTCCGGCTGACGATGGGCGGCGAGCCGACCTTCGTGTCGATCGACGATCCCGACGGCGCCGAGTGGAACACCACGGCGATGGGCCCGCGCAAGCGCCTGCTGGGGGGCACGCTGCTGCGGCGGCTGAAGGCCCGCTTCGCGCCGGGCGGCCTGCTCCACTACGGCCAGGGCAAGTGGTATCCGGGCGAGCCGCTGCCGCGCTGGGCGCTCGGCTGCTGGTGGCGTGACGACGGGCAGCCGATCTGGCAGGACGAGACGCTGATCGCCGACGAGTCGCAGGACCTCGGCCACGACACGGGCACGGCGCAGCGCTTCATCGAGGCGCTGGCGGCACGGCTCGGGGTCGAGCCGTCGTGCGTGGTGCCCGGCTACGAGGACGTCTGGTACTACCTCTGGAAGGAACGGCGGCTGCCGGTCAACCTCGATCCGCTCCGCGCCTCGCTGAAGGACGAAGCCGAGCGCCGGCGCCTCGCCCGCCTCCTGGAGCGCGGCTTGAGCACGGTGGTCGGCTACGCCCTGCCGCTGGGCCGCCGCGAGGATCCCGATGCGCCGGCCGGCTGGCGCTGGCGCAGCGGCCCGTGGTGGTTCCGCTCCGAGCACCTCTTCCTGCTCCCCGGCGACTCGCCGATGGGGTATCGCCTGCCGCTCGACAGCCTGCCGTGGCTCGCGGAAGGCGATCGCGAGACGCTGATCGGGCCGGATCCCTTCGAGTCGCGCCCGCCGCTGCCGTCGCCGCGCGACCGATCGGCATCGCCCGATCGCCCGGCGATCGCGCAGGCCAGCCGACTGGGCGCGACGCCGGCGACGGCCGCCGGACCGCAGACGCAGACGCTCGAGCCACGCGAGCGCGAGCAGGATCGGCTGCCGCCTCCCGGCGAACCGCCACCGGGATCGTGCGGACCGCGTTGTGCGTCGAGCCGCGCGAGGGCCGGCTGCACGTGTTCCTGCCGCCGGTCCGCACCGCCGAGGACTACCTGGATCTGATCGAGGCGATCGAAGCGACGGCGGACGCGCTGCGCCTGCCGGTGATCCTCGAAGGCGAGCCGCCACCCGACGATCCGCGGCTGTCGCACATCAAGGTCACGCCGGACCCCGGCGTGATCGAGGTCAACCTGCAGCCGGCGGCGAGCTGGACGGCGTTGAGCGAGCACACGACCACGCTCTACGAGGAAGCGCGGCAGACGCGTCTCGGCACCGAGAAGTTCCTGGTCGACGGGCGCCACACCGGAACCGGCGGCGGCAACCACATCGTGGTCGGCGGGGCGACGCCGGGCGACAGCCCGCTGCTGCGGCGGCCGGATCTGCTGCGCAGCCTGATCGCCTACTGGCACAACCATCCGTCGCTGTCGTACCTGTTCTCGGGCATGTTCATCGGCCCGACCAGCCAGCATCCGCGCGTCGACGAGGCGCGCGGCGATCAGGTGCACGAGCTCGAGATCGCGATGGCCCAGGTCGATCACGCGAGCGACGGGCCGCCGCCCTGGCTGGTCGATCGCATCTTCCGCAACACGCTGATCGACGTCACCGGCAACACCCACCGCGCCGAGTTCTGCATCGACAAGCTCTATGCGCCCGAGGGCACCAGCGGCCGGCAGGGCCTGCTCGAGCTGCGCGCCTTCGAGATGCCGCCGCACGCGCGGATGAGCCTGGCGCAGCAGCTGCTGCTGCGGGCGCTGATCGCGCGCTTCTGGGACGCACCCGTACCGGCGCGCGCCGGTGCGCTGGGGCACCGAACTGCACGATCGGTTCATGCTGCCGCACTTCGTCGCCGACGACTTCGCCGACGTCATCGGCGGGCTGAACGAGGCCGGCTTCCCGTTCGAGGCCGAGCTGGTTCGCGCCCCATCAGGAGTTCCGCTTCCCGCGCGTCGGCGAGGTCGACCTACCGCGGCGTCCACCTCGAGCTGCGCCACGCCCTCGAGCCGTGGCACGTGCTCGGCGAGGAAGCCACCGGCGGCGGGACGGCGCGCTACGTCGACTCGTCGCTCGAGCGGCTGCAGGTCAAGGTCAACGGCCTCGTCGACGGACGCCACGTCATCGCCGTCAACGGCCGCGAAGTGCCGCTGCACCCGACCGGCACACGCGGCGAGCACGTGGCCGGCGTCCGCTACCGCGCGTGGCAGCCGCCGAACGCGCTGCACCCGACGATCCCGGTGCACGCGCCGCTCGTCTTCGACGTGGTCGACACGTGGACCGGCCGATCGCTCGGCGGCTGCACCTACCACGTGGCCCATCCCGGCGGCCGCAGCCACGACACACGGCCGATCAACGCCTACGAGGCGGAGGGCCGCCGGCTGGCCCGCTTCCTGGCGATGGGCCACACGGCCGGCCCGATCGAGCCGGCGCGCGACGCCGCGGCAGCCCGATCATCCGTTCACGCTGGACCTGCGCCGACCGTGATGACACGATCGGCGGACGTGATGCGCCGGGCAGCCTGATGCCGGAGACGACCGCGAGCTGGAGCGGCTTTGCCGACTACGCGCCCGAGGGCCGCGCCTTCGACGAGATGGTGTCGGCGCGCGGCATCGTCCGCCCGCACGGCGCCGGCCTGGTCGGCGCCCTCGAGGCGCTCGGCCCGGCCGAGATGTCGGCGCGGCTCGAGGCGGCGCGCCAGACCATCCGCGATCACGACGTCACCTACAACGTCTACGGCGATCCGCTCGGCATGGACCGGCCGTGGCAGCTGGACATCGTGCCGCTGCCGGTGGCGCCGGCGGCGTGGGCTCGGCTCGAGGCCGGCCTGGCGCAGCGGGCGCGCCTGCTCGACCTGATCCTCGCCGACCTCTACGACGGGCAGCGCCTGCTGCGCGACCGGCTGCTTCCGCCGGCCCTCGTCTACGCCAACCCGGGCTTCCTGCGGCCGTGTCACGGCCTGCCCGTGACCGGCGGCCGGCACCTCCACCTGCACGCCGCGGACCTCGCCCGCACGCCCGACGGCGCGTGGTGGGTGCTGGCCGATCGCACCCAGGCGCCGTCCGGCGCCGGCTACGCCCTCGAGAACCGGATCGCGCTGTCGCGCAGCCTGCCGGAGGCCTTCCGCGACTGTCGCGTGCAGCGGCTGGCGCCGTTCTTCCGCGGCCTGCGCGAGATGCTCTACGCGCTGGCGCCGCGGCCGACCGATGCGCCGCGCGTCGTGCTGCTCACCCCGGCCCCTTCAACGAGACCTACTTCGAGCACGCCTATCTGGCCCGCTATCTCGGCTTCATGCTCGTCGAGGGCGGCGACCTGACCGTCCGCGACGAGGCCGTCTTCCTGAAGACGGTCGAGGGCCTGCAGCCGGTCGACGTGGTGCTCCGCCGCATGGACGACGGCTTCTGCGATCCGCTGGAGCTGCGCGGCGACTCGTCGCTCGGCGTCGCCGGGCTGGTCCAGGCGGTGCGGGCCGGCCGCGTCGCCGTGGCCAACGCGCTCGGCAGCGGCGTGCTCGAAACGCCGGCGATCCTGCCCTTCCTGCCCGGCCTGTGCCGGCGGCTGCTCGGCGAGGACCTGGCGCTGCCGTCGGTGCCGACATGGTGGTGCGGCCAGCCGCGGGAGTGCGATCACGTCATCGCGCGTCTCGAGGAGATGGTGATCAAGCCGGCGTTCTCGCGGGTGCGGCGCGATCCCGTCTTCGGCGCGCAGTTGTCGCGCCGCGAGCGCGATGCGCTCGTCGACGAGATTCGCGCCACGCCCCGCCGAGTTCGTCGGCCAGACGGCGCTGGCGCTCTCGACGGCCCCGGTGTGGGCCGGGGCACGGCTCGAGCCGCGCGCGATCGTGATCCGCGCCTACGCCGCCGCCGACGGCGACGGCTACGCGGTGATGCCCGGCGGGCTGACGCGGGTGGCCGACGCCACGACGTCCTCCGTTGTCTCGATGCAAAGCGGCGGCGGCAGCAAGGACACGTGGATCCTCTCGGACGGGCCGGTCGCGCAGGTGTCGCTGCTGGCGCCGGCGGGCAGCCCGGTCGCCGTCGATCGCGCGCCCAAGGATCTCTCCAGCCGCGTCGCCGACAATCTGTTCTGGCTGGGGCGGTACGCCGAGCGCTGCGAGAACCTGGTGCGCGTGTTCCGTGCCGCGACGTCGCGGCTGGTCGAGGCGGTGAGCATCGACGACGCGCCGGAGCTGGCCGCGATGGTGCGCGCGATGGCGACGCTGAAGCTGCTGCCGGCGGAGGCCCCGGCGAGCGGGTCCATCGCCGAACTGGAGGCGCAGGTGCTGGCCGCGCTGATCGCCGAGGATCGTCAACCGGGGCTGCGTGAGACGCTGGGCCAGCTGCGCCACGTCGCCTGGCTGGTGCGCGATCGCCTCTCCGGCGATGCGTGGCGCATCCTCAACCAGCTGCACCAGGACCTGCGCGGCGACGTCGCCTGCGAGCGCGCCGGCGACGCGCTGGTCCTGCTGAACCGCGTCGTGATGACGCTCGCCGCCTTCAGCGGCGTCGAGGCCGAGAACATGACGCGCGGCCACGGCTGGCGCTTCCTGAGCGCCGGCCGCCGGCTCGAGCGCGGCGCGACGCTGGCCAGGGTGGTGCGGGCGATGCTGCCGCCGCGCGGCAGCGACACCGCCGCGCTGTGGCCGCTGCTCGAGATCGGCGACAGCAGCATGACCTACCGGCGGCGCTACTTCGCCCAGGCCAGCCTGGCGCCGGTGCTGGACCTGCTCGTCGCCGACGACAGCGTGCCTCGCTCGATCGCCTTCCAGGTCCAGGCGCTCGCGGCTCACGTCAACGGTTTGCCCCGCGATCCCGGGGCTCCGACGCCGACCCGCGAGCAGGCGCTCGTGATGCGTCTCCTGACCACGATCCGGGGCGCGGACGTGACGGCCCTGTGCGCGGCGCGGAGCGCCGGACGTCCCGAGCCGCTCGATCGGCTGCTCGCCGAGACGGCGCGCGGCCTGTCGGAAGTGTCCGACACGCTCTCGCACTACTACTTCAGCCACGCCGTGGCGCGCGTCAGCTGATCCTAGGAGCCCGTTGATCTACGACATCACGCATGTCACCGAGTTCGACTACCAGGAGCGCGTGTCGGTGTCGCACCACATTGCCCGTCTGACGCCGCGCCGCTCGGGCCGTCAGACGCCGCTCGCGCACACCTGGACGTTCAACCCGGCGCCCGCGGTGCTGCGCGAGCACGAGGACGTCTTCGGCAACCCGGTCGCGTTCTTCGCCATGCAGGGACCGCACCGCCGCCTGTCCGTGACGTCGCGGGCCGCCGTGGCGGTCGCGACGCCGCCGCCGCTGCCGGCGCCGTCACCGGCCTGGGAAACGGTGCGCGACGGCGTCGACGCCCTGCCGATCGAGGTCTTCGATTTCGTCGTCGACTCGCCGCTGGTCGCGGCCGGGCCGGCCTACGCCGCCTACGCCGCCGCGTCGTTCCCGCCAGGGCGCGCCATCGTCGACGGCCTCGTCGATCTCACGCACCGCCTGCACGAGGACCTCGAGTTCGCGCCCGGGGCGACCACCATCGCGACGCCCATCGCCGAGGTCTTCCGGCAACGGAGCGGCGTCTGCCAGGACTTCGCCCACCTGCAGATCGCCTGCCTGCGCTCGCTCGGCCTGCCGGCGCGTTACGTGAGCGGCTATCTCGAGACGTCGCCGCCGCCGGATGAGCCCCGCCTCGTTGGCGCCGACGCGTCGCACGCCTGGATCGCGCTCTACGTGCCGGACATCGGCTGGATCGACGCCGACCCGACCAACGATCGGGTGCCGGTCGACCGCCATGTGACGCTGGCATGGGGCCGCGACTACGCCGACGTCAGCCCGATCCGCGGCGTCATTCACGGCGGTGGGGAACAGCGGACGCGCGTGGCCGTGACATCGTCCGCCGCGGTAGCGCTCGCGCTTCGGTTGGGAACGTCGTTCGGTCGCGGCCCGCAGCCCGCGTGCGGACGCCGCCGCGCGCCCAGCGCGGCGAACAGCAGGCCGCACGCCAGAAGGGCTGCCCGCGGCGGTCCCTGCGGACCGCCGCCAATCCAACAACGGGCCGCGACTACGCCGACGTCAGCCCGATCCGCGGCGTCATTCACGGCGGTGGGGAACAGCGGACGCGCGTGGCCGTGGACATCGTCCGCCGCGGCTAGCGCTCGCGCTTCGGTTGGGAACGTCGTTCGGTCGCGGCCCGCAGCCCGCGTGCGGACGCCGCCGCGCGCCCAGCGCGGCGAACCGCAGGCCGCACGCCAGAAGGGCTGCCCGCGGCGGTCCCTGCGGACCGCCGCCAATCCAACAACGGGCCGCGACTACGCCGACGTCAGCCCGATCCGCGGCGTCATTCACGGCGGTGGGGAACAGCGGACGCGCGTGGCCGTGGACATCGTCCGCCGCGGCTGACCGCCACCTCTAACTGTCGAGCGCTTCGCGGATCCGGCGGCGGAGTACCGACGGCGTGTACGGCTTGCTGAGGAAGCGGCCCGGATCATCGAGCACGCCGTGGCGCAGGATCGCGTCCTCGGTGTAGCCGGACGTGTAAAGGACACGGATCGCCGGACGCAGCATCGTCAGGCGCGAGGCCAGCTCGCGTCCGTTCATCCCGGGCATGACCACGTCGGTGAAGAGCAGGTGCACCGGCTCGGCGTGCCGCTCCAGCAGCGCCAGCGCGTCGGCGCCGTTCGCGGCCTGCAGCACCGTGTAGCCGGCCGTGGTGAGGATGCGCGCCGCCAGCTCGCGCAGCGGCACCTCGTCCTCGACGACCAGCACCGTCTCCTGCCCACGCGCCATCGCCGCCGGCACCGAGGTCTGCCGTGACGCCGGGGAGCCCGTGACGTACGGGAGATAGATCGTGAAGCGGCTGCCGTGGCCGGGCTCGCTCTGGAACCAGATGCTGCCGCCGCTCTGCTTGACGATCCCGTAGACCATCGACAGGCCGAGCCCGGTGCCCTTGCCCAGCGCCTTCGTGGTGAAGAACGGCTCGAAGATGCGCCGCCGGATCGACTCGTCCATGCCGACGCCGGTGTCGCGCACGGCGAGCATCGCGTGCGGCCCGGGCCTGGTACCTGGATGCTCGGCGGCGTAGACCGCGTCGACCTGGACCGTCCGCGTCTCGATGGTGAGGACGCCGCCGTCCGGCATCGCGTCGACGGCGTTGACGACCAGGTTGAGCACGACCTGCTCGATCTGCCCGGGGTCGGCCCTGACGCTGGCGAGATCCGGCGCCAGCTCCAGCACCAGCGTGACGTCCTCGCCGACGAGGCGCTGGATCATGTCCTGCAGACCGGCCGCGATGGCGCTGAGATCGACGATCTCGGGCTTGAGGATCTGCCGGCGGCTGACCGCCAGCAGGCGTCCCGTGAGCGCGGCCGCGCGATCGCCGGCCAGGCGGATCTGGGTGATGTCGCGGCGGGTCGGATCGTCGTCCGCCAGCCCGGCCAGCACCAGATCGGCCATGCCGTTGATCACCGTCAGCAGGTTGTTGAAGTCGTGCGCGACGCCGCCGGCGAGGCGGCCCACGATCTCCATCTTCTGCGCCTGCTGCAGCTGCTCCTCGAGCTGACGCTGCTCGGTGATGTCTGCGGCCGTGCCGACCAGGCGATACAGCTCGCCGGCGTCGTTGTACAGGTGGAACGCACGGTCGCGGATCCAGCGCACGGCGCCATCGGGTCGGATGATGCGATAGACCTCGTCGAACTCGTCGCGCCGCGACCGGGCGTAGGCGGCCTGCTCGACGCGCTCACGATCGTCCGGGTGCACGGCGTCCATCCACACGCCGGGGCTGGCGATCAGGCTCTCGCACGAGCGGCCAAAGATCGTCTCGAACGCCGGGCTGACGTAGAGGACGGCGCCGCGCGCGTCGGTCATCCAGAACACCTGCTGGATGGACTCGGCGAGCTGGCGGAACCGATCCTCCGCCGCCCGCCGCTGCTCCTCGTCGCGCTTGCGCTCGGTGATGTCGAGGTCGACGCCCGTCATGGCTGACGGAGTCCCGTCCGGATCGTAGAGACAGCGGCCGCGTGACGACACCCAGCGCACCTCGCCGTCGGGCAGCACGATGCGGAACTCGGCGCTGTAGACGCCCTCGCGGGTCGCCTGGTCGATCCGGGCAGCGAGCCCGTCGCGATCCCCTTCGTGGACGAGCGCCATGAACTCCGCGCTCGTCGTGGGCGTCGCCGCCTCGGGCAGCCGGCTGATCGGCCCGCCGCGGCGGATGCGCCCGATCCCGCCGGTCCGCAGGTTGGTGAACCAGACGTCCATGCCGGCGACTTCGAGCGCGGCGTCGAGCTGCACCGACGGCTCCCGCAAGGCGTCTTCAGCCGGATCGAGCGCCTGACGGCGCAACTCGAGCTGCGCCATCACCTGGCGGCCGAGCACGCGGAGGGCGTCGAGCTGCTCCGGCGTCAGCTGGCGCGGAACGGCATCCGCCACGGCCAGGGCGCCGATGGCGTGACCGTCCGCCGTGCGCAGCGGCGCACCGGCATAGAACCGGATGAAGGGATCACCGGCGACCAGCGGATGGTCGGCGAAGGCGTCGTCGCGACGCATGTCTTCGACGATGAACAGGTCCGAGGCGTGGATGGCGTGGGCGCAGAACGAAAGTTGGCGTGGGGTCTCGCTCGGCGAGAAGCCGATTCGCGACTTGAACCATTGTCGCTCGGCGTCGACGAGCGTCAGCAGCGCGATGGGCGCCTGACACACGTAGGCCGCGATCCTGACCAGATCGTCCAGGGCTCCTTCGGGCGGCGTCTCCAGCACTTTGTAGCGCTGGAGCGCCTCGAGCCGGCCCGGTTCGTCCGCAACCGGCGGAGGGGCTTGCATAGGGACCGGAGGACGTTACCACCGGCCGGGCTAATCCGCCACTGCATCAGCACGCGGAGTGGGTGAAGAGCCGCAAGGCGGCGATCGCCGTCGGTCCAATGGCGGACAGGAAACGCGACGGCCCTGCCGGGCCGTCGCCACCCGATTTACGACAGGACGCGCCGGCCGGACAGCAGGCGGATGACGACGACGACGAGCGCAAGCAGCAACAGCAGGTGGATGAAGCCGGACATGGTGTACGACGTCACCATCCCGAGCAGCCACATCAGCACGAGAATCACGGCAAGGGTTTCGAGCATCGGGTTCTCCTCGACGAAGCGTCGTCACGAACGCCTCGCATCAGCGGAAACGCCCTGCGCCACCGGCATTGGTGGCGTTCACGGCGTCGCCAACGTCATCGCCACGGCGGACGTGGCCGGCGCGAGCCGGCCCGCCATCCGTGATCACACACGCGGGAACGCGCCGCTGGACAGCACGTCCGAGGTCTGCTCGGCGGCGTCGTTGACGGTGTTCTCGACGTCCTTGCGGGTGCGGTCGAAGGCGTCGCGGCCACGGTCGTAGGCGGTCCGGGCCTTCGAGACGGCGGAGTTCGCGCCTTCCCGCGCCTGCTCGTACGTGCGGACGGCCCCTTCGCGCAGGTTCTTGCCGGATTCCGCGATCTGGCGGCGCGTGTCGGAGCCGGCGCGCGGGGCGAAGATCACGCCGAGGGCGGCGCCGACGGCCGCGCCAAAGAGCAGACCGGAGACGAAGCCGCCGCCGGGCTGGTTGTAACGGGTGTCGAAGTCCTGCATGGTCGTGTGCTCCTATCGAGTGGTGACACCCGCGACGTGCGGGGTGCCGGGGGATGACGCTCTGGTGGATGAACGGGCCGCGAACGCGCGGAACGCGGCGCCGACGGCCCGAGACAAACCGACGACCGGCCACACCTTGGCGCCGATGGCGTGCCCGGCGACGTGGGCCGCGCTGTCGAGCCGGTCGAGTTGAGCGCGTACCGCGTCGTCGGCGCGGCGCACGCGGCCGATGACTTCCTGGACGTCGTCGGCGACCTCGGTGACCCGAGTGCTGACCGCGGTGAGCCGCGCGCTGAGCGGCGCCAGGTGGCGGGCCTCGAGCTCCTTCAGCGCGTCGGCGGCCTTGCCCAGCGCCTGCCACGCGACGTACGCGAAGCCGATCATCAGCAGCGTCTGCACGACGATCGCGATCGCCATCACGGCGAGCCAGGTGTTGGTCGTGTCCAGCGAGGGCGGCATTGGTCGTGGCTCCAGGGGGCTGGTGAAGGCCTCAGACGACGCGCGGCGGGTCGGGCATGTCAGCCGCATCGCCGGGACCGGTGTAGTCGGCTTCGCTCTCGGGCGGCCGCGGCGACCGCCAGCGGCCCATGCCGATGCCGACGAGCGCCGCGCCAGCGGCGAAGCCGACGCCGCCGGCGAGAATCATCGCCAGTGACTCCCACGACTGCAGGCCGGACGCAGGCCCCGGGCCGTCGACCGTCGCCGGCGCGACCCCATACCTGGACCAGCGCGAGCGAGCCCATGGTGAGCGAAACGAGCGCGAGGACGAAGCCGACGACGACGATCGCTGTCCGGCGCAGCGCGTCGGCGTCGGGCGCGTCGGTACGCACCGCGTGGCGCATCTCCGCGTGCGGGACATAGCTCTCAGACAGCGAGGCGCGATTGATAGCCATGATCTCCTCGGTCGGCGGACGGCGGGCTCGTCCGTTCGCCGGCGTGCTTCGTGGTCCGCCGAGCCCGCCACAGTCTTTGCACGTGCGGTGCCAGCCCCGCAGCGGCTGAACTGCCTCGACGTGGGTAGCTGGGGTGCGAGGTACGGAAGCGCTGGAGCGCACGCCCAACGCCCCGGCGCCTCGCGAGCCGAGCCACCGGCAAGTCAGTGCGCGCGGTTGGGCTGGCGAGGCGCGTCAACCGTCCCGGGGCGGTCGATGCTGGTCGGCGCCGACAGCTCCGACGAAAGCATCACGTTTCGGACGATGCGAAGGAAGTGCGTCGCATCGATGGGCTTGGCGCAATACGCGGTGAACCCGGCCGCGAGCGCCTTCAGCCGATCCTGCGGATAGGCGTAGGCCGTCACGGCAACAGCCGGCAGCCGCGAATCGATTTGGCGCACCTGCCGAATCAGGTCGTAGCCATCCACGTCGGGCATCGCGATGTCCGCGACCAGCAGCTGGACCGACGAGGAGAGCAGCGTCGACAGCGCCGCCGGCGCGTTGGCGCATTGCACCACGTGCGCGCCGCACTGCTCGAACATCGCCGCCAGCAGCTCGCACGAGTCGCGCTGATCGTCGACGACCACGACCTTGGCGCCGTCGAGGCGCAGCGCCAGGCCGCCGTGTGTCGCGGTGATCGGCGCCACGGCCTGGCCCGCCGGCAGCGGCCGCGCCGGCAGGCGCATGGTGATCGTCGTGCCGCGGCCGGGGCCGTCGCTGTCGGCGCGGATCTCGCCGCGGTGCTGCTCGAGGAGATGCCGGGCGATGGCGAGGCCGAGGCCGAGGCCGCCGTGCCGGCGCGTGGCGCGGCTGTCGGCCTGACGGAACCGATCGAAGACATGGGGCAGGAACTCGGCGGGGATGCCGGCGCCGGAGTCGCGCACCATGATTTCGATGCTGCCGCCGTCGGCCGCGGCGCCGATCTCCACGATCCCCTTCTCGGGCGTGAACTGGATGGCGTTGGCGACGACGCTCGACAGCACCTGGTGCAGGCGCTTGGGATCGCCGTCGATCGGCGGCAGGCCGTCCGGTACGTGCTTGCTGATCGTGATCTGCTTCAGGCGCGCCGCCGGCAGCGCGGCACTGACCACACCGTCCATGAGGTGCGGCACCGAGACGAGCTGCGTCTCGATCTCGAGCTTCCCGGTGATGATGCGTGAGATGTCGAGGATGTCCTCGATCAGCTGGGCCTGCGCCTTGGCGTTGCGGCCGATGATGTCGATCGCCTGCCGCGCGCGGTCGGCCGTCAGCGTGCCGGAGAGGAGCATCTGCACCCAGCCGAGGATGGCGTTGAGCGGCGTGCGCAGCTCGTGCGACAGGGTGGCGAGGAAGTCGTCCTTGAGCCGGCTCGCCTCCTCGGCGGAGGCGAGGCGCGCGTGCTCGGCCTCCTTGCGCGGCGTGACGATCATGCAGACGCCGCTCATGCGGACCGCCCGGCCGCCGTCGTGCTCGACGAGGCCCTTGCCTTCGACCCAGCGCTCCGTGCCGTCCGGCGCGATCACGCGGTACTCGACGTCGTGCGGCGTGCCGTCCTCGATGGCGCGGCGCAGCGAGGCCATCACCCGCTCGCGATCGTCGGGGTGGATGTGCCGCTCGTAGCTGGCGAAAGTACTGTCGAAGGTGCCGGACGGGACGCCGTGCAGCCGCTCGAGATTGCCGGACCACTCCACCGTCTGGCGGGTCAGGTCCCAATCCCACGTGCCCAGCGCCGCGGCGTCGAGGACGTAGCGCAGGTGGGCTTCGCTGCGCCGCGCCAGCGCTTCGGCGCGGGTCCGCTGGACGGCGAAGGCGACGTGCGCGGCGATCAGCGACGCCAGCTGCAGCTCCTCGTCGGTGAGCGTCCGCGGCTCGTCCAGGTAGACCATGAACTTGCCGACGAGGCGGCCCAGGCTGACCAGCGGGATGAACGCCATCCCGGCGATCCCTTCGGCCTGGATCGTCGGCAGGAACGGCGCCAGCGACGCGTCCGTCGTGACGTCCGGAACGACGATCGGCTGCGGCTCGACCGCCTCCGGCGTCCACGGACTGTGGCCCTCGACCGCCTGGCGGTAGGCATCCGAGAGGCCGCGCCACGCCGTGAACCGCATGACGCCACCGGCGTCGAAGAGCAGGATCGACGCGCGCGACACACCGAGGCCCCGCGTCAACGCGTCGAGGGCCGTTTGATGGATCTCGTCGACAGTGCGGGTCCCGCTGATCGCCAGCGCGAGGCTGTGACACACCGCTATCGAATGGGTCGCTGAGTGCATCACGCCTCTTTCCCGTCTCGCCTCCGCCCCGCCGGCCCTCGAGCGCCTGGCATCAGCCGCCACTCGGCAGGGGTGGATCGCCCTTGCGGGGCCCGCGCGGACGCGGTTCGTCGATCTTGTATTTCTTCAGCTTGCTGTAGAGCGTCGGCCGGTACATCCCCAGCGAGTGCGCCGCGGCCCGCTTGTTCCAGCGGGTGCGCTCCAGCGTCTGGACGATCGCCATGCGCTCGAGCTCGGCCAGCGTGTGATCGGGCGGGATGTTGAACGTCGTGTGCGGCGTCGGCGCTCCGCTGCGGATGCCCTCGGGCAGGTCCGCCACGCGGATCATGTCGCCTTCACCGACGATCACGGCGCGCTCGACGACGTGCTCGAGCTCGCGGACGTTGCCGGGCCACGTGTGGCGCACCAGCAGGCGCCGCGCCTCGGGCTCGAAGCCCTTGACCTCGCGATCGTGCTTCTCGGCGCAGCCGACGCGAAAATGCTCGGCGAGCAGCGGGATGTCGTCCGGACGCTCGCGCAGCGGCGGCACCGTCAGCGTGATGGTGTTGATGCGGAAGTAGAGGTCGCGACGCAGCGTGCCGTTCGACAGCGCCAGGTCGAGGTCGACGTTGGTGGCGCACATCAGCCGGAAGTCCGGGGTGATGGCGCGCGTGCCGCCGATCGGCCGGAACTCACGCTCCTGCAGGACGCGCAGCAGCTTGGCCTGCAGCGCCGGGCTCATCTCGCCGATCTCGTCGAGGAGCAGCGAGCCACCGTGCGCGAGCTCGACGAGGCCGACCTTGTCGGCGATGGCGCCCGTGAACGAGCCCTTGCGATGGCCGAACAGCTCGCTCTCGAGCAGCTCGGCGGGGATGGCGGCGCAGTTCAGGCGGATGAACGGCTTGCCGGCCCGCTTGCTGTTCTGGTGGATCGCCTCGGCGATCAGCTCCTTGCCGGTACCGTTCTCGCCGACGATGAGCACGTTCGCGTCGGTCGGCGCCACCACGCTCATCAGGCGGAACAGCTGCTTCATCACGTCGCTCTGGGCGACGAGCTTGGGGAAGGTCGGCGTGCCCTCGAGCGCGGCCTGCAGCCGGCGGTTCTCCTGGACGAGGGCGACCCGCTCGCCGACCTTGTCCAGCAGCGCCGAGAGGTGCCCGGCGTCGACCGGCTTCTCGAGGAAGCTGAACGCCCCGCTGGCCATCGCCCGCACCGCGGTGCTGACGCTGCCATGGCCGGTGATCATGATGGCCTCGACGTCGGGATGGTGGCTGCGCGTGTAGTAGAGCAGCTCCACGCCGTCGGCGTCGGGCAGGATCATGTCGAGGAGGACGACGTCGGCGGGCCAGCTCGTGAGCGCCTCGCGGTAGGCCGCGCCCGTGGCGACTTGCCGCACGGTGTGGCCCCGGCTGGTCAGGAGGACAGCGACCCAGGCACTGCTGTCGACGTCGTCGTCGAGGACGAGGACGCGAAGGGGCGTGGCGGCCAGCTCACCCATCAAGGGAACGGTGAACCCACTCGGCTGCGCACTCGTGCGATCGGGTATCCAGTTCATCGTTGGCTCGGGAGGGGTATACGAGTTTGAGGTCATGGCGGCTAGGCCGGGCGGCGGTCGAAACCGCTGCCCAATCTCCGGTCACTTCCGGTGCATGGCTGCAATGCACATGTAATGCCGCGGTGCTAAGGTCTGAACCACCCGGGCAGTGGGTGCCGGCCATCCCAAGCAGGGCATTCGGGTGCCACGGATGTGTCGTCGGCGCCCGTGACACCCCGGGGAACAGGCGCGGAACCGGCTGGCGGCCGGCCCGCAGGCGGGTCACGAGGGCGTGCTGGCCGTCGCTGGCCTTCTCGAGTCCCCCGACGACGAACCGACCGATGGGATCGCCGGGGCGCGCCTGGTCGGCGTCCCCGAACGCGAAGCGGTCGTTGGCGTAGACCGCCCCCGACAGGTCTGGTGCATGTAAAACCGCCACCCTCGAGGAACCCGTCGGCGCCGCCGTAGGCGGAGGCCAGGAGGTCACGATGGATCCGGCTCCGCCGCTCGAGCCTCGGCGCCGGCTGTCGGCGCAGCTACCAGTAGATGACCCACTGACGGTCCACCGGCAGGGCGTGCGCCTGCATCGTGATGCGCTCGTCGGTTGGCTGCGGGTCGTGTGCCGGCGCCATCTGGTGGAGCTGGTGGCCCGAGTGCACCGCGAGGTGGCCCGGGGTGTAGGGATGGCGGCTGGCGTGCCGGTTGGCGCTCATGTGGGCGCGGCGCGCCTCGTCCGTCATCGCCTCGATCTCCATCCGGTTGATGTTCCACACCATGAGACCGCCGCCCTCGGCCGGCAGCGCGATGGCCAAGGTCAGCGACAGCTGCTCCCGCCCGTCGGCCACGCCGATCTGGCTCCAGTCGATCAGCTCGAACTGCAGATCGAAGTGGATGCTGGCCGGCGGGATCACCTGCTCGGGATCGCGCAGGTGGACATGGAAGCCCGGCAGCGCCAGGCGATCGTCGTAGCGCGCCTCGGATCCGACCACGGTCGACACCGCTTCGCGCAGCTTCTCGTGCACCCAGCCGAACGTCGCCGCCAGTTCCGGATTCCCCTCCCGCGCCAGCGACTGGTAGTGGGCGAACTGGCCCTTGCGGGCATCGAGATAGCTGGCGGCGCCGAGCGTGAAGAACGGATGCACCGGATCGCGGCGCGTCCAACGGGGCCGGGCGGCGTGGACGTCGGCGTGGACGCTGGCCACTTCGGCGGCATCGAGTACCGGGATGAGATCGATGATCTTGTTCACAGACAGCCTCGCCGGAACAGAACGCCTGCCGATACCCCAGCGAACGAGCCGGTATCCACGGATGAGGTTCCTTGTGCGATCATGGTGTCCGCCAATGCTGCGCGACGACCATCCCGACGGCGGGGTCGCGCCGTGACCTCCGCTCTGTGGGCCCGGGTCACCGCGCTGTTCGACGATCTGCGGGAGCGGCCGGCGCCGGAGCGCGAGGCCTGGCTCCGCGCCCACAGCGACGAGACCACCCGGGCCGCCGTCACCGGGATGCTGCGCGCCTACGACAGCGACCCCGCGTTCGATCCCTTCGCCGCCGTCGGCGACACCCTCGGCGACGCCCTCGCTCCGACCCTGATCGGCCGGCGGCTCGGCGCCTACCGGCTGGTGGGGGAAATCGGGCGTGGCGGCATGGGGATCGTCTACGCGGCGGAGCGCGACGACGACGAGTTCGATCGGCGGGCCGCGATCAAGATCCTGCCGGCGTGGAGCGCGGCCCCGGTCGTCGAGCGCTTCCGCTTCGAGCGGCGCGTGCTCGCCGGCCTGGATCATCCGGGCATCGCCAAGCTGCTCGATGCCGGCAGCACCGACGACGGCATGCCCTACCTGGTGATGGAGCTGGTCGATGGCCAGCCGATCGACGCGTTCTGCCAGGCGCACGGGACCGGCGTCCGCGCGCGCGTCGCGCTGGTCGAGAGGGTGTGCACCGCGCTCGCGTATGCGCATCAGCGTCTGGTCGTCCACCGCGACGTCAAGGCAGCCAACATCCTGGTCACGGCCGCGGGCGAGCCCAAGCTGCTCGACTTCGGCATCGCCACGCTGCTCGCCACCGATGGCTCCGCGACGACGGGCCTGACCCAGACGGGGCATCACAGCTTCACGCCGGAATACGCCAGCCCCGAGCAGATCCGCGGCGAGCGGGTCACCACCGCCTCGGACGTGCTACTCGCTCGGCGTCGTGCTCTACCGGCTGCTCGCGGAACGGCCACCCTACGTGCTCCGTGGCCTGTCGACACTCGAGGTGATCCGGGTCGTCTGCGAGGTCGAGCCGCCGCCGATGCACACCGTCGCGGTGCCCGAGCGGCGCGCCGTGCTGCGCGGCGATCTCGACCGGATCGTCGCCAAGGCGCTGCGCAAGGCGCCGCAGGAACGGTACGGCACGATCGTGGAGCTGGCTGCCGACCTGCGCGCGTGGCAGGAAGGCCGCCCGGTCACCGCCGCGCCGCAATCGATCGCCTATCGTGCGCGGCGCTTCGTCCGCCGCAACCGTGGCAAGGTCGCGGTCGCCGCCGCGCTCGCGCTCACGCTCGCCGGCGGTGTCGCCGCCACCGCCTGGCAGGCGCGCGTCGCCGCCGGGGAGCGCGACAAGGCGCAGCAGCGGTTCCGCCAGGTGCGCGAGATGTCGCGGGCGCTGATCTTCGACATCCACGACGCGTTGCGCCCGGTGCCCGGGACCACCGAACCGCGCCGCCTGCTGCTCGATCGCGCCGTGCAGTTCCTCGACGGCCTGGCGGCGGGCGCCGGCGAAGACGACGCGTTGAAGCTGGAACTGGCGGAGGGCTACCGTCGCCTCGGCATCCGTGCAGGGCTCCCAAAGCACGGACAACCTCGGCGACACGGCCGCGGCGCGGGCCAGTCTGGCCAAGGCGACACGACTGCTCGACGAGATCCGGCGCGCCGACCCCACCGCGCAGGCGCCGCTGAGCACGGCCATCGACACCTACGGTGAGCTGGCGCTGGTCGAGACGGACGCCGCCGCCGCGTCGCGCGCCGACGCCACGCGTCTGGCGCTGATCGGCGAGCTCGAACGCCGGAGCCCGACCGACGTGGACTCGCTGATGAGTCTCGCCGACGGCTACTCGGACGCCGGCATCTTCCGGGCCGAGAAGGGCACCCTCGACGGCGCCCGCCGCTATTACGGTGACGCGGTCCGCATCTACGAGGCGATCGTCGCCCGCGGTGTGCCACGGGCCCGCTGGGCCCGCCCGTACACGCTCGCGCTCAAACGGCTCGGCGCCGTCGAGATGGTCACCGGTGCGCTCGCGGACAGCGAGCGACACTACCGTCAGGCCCTCGCGTTGGAGGCGGAGCAGCTGCGTGCCGACCCCGGCAACCGGCAGTGGCCGTTCGAGCGGACCTACACGCTCTCCGACCTCGGCCTGCTGGCACAGCGTCAGGGCCGCCGCGACGAGGCCATCCGGCTGTGGACCGAGGCGCGCGGCGTCCGCGCCCAGGCGCTCGCCGACGATCCCAGGAACGTGCGGCGGCTTCACGCGCTGGCGACGACCACGGTCCGTCTGGGGGGGGCCCACCTCGACGGCGGCGACTATCGCGGAGGCGCAGGCATGCTTCCGCGAAGAAGTGTCGCTGCGCGAGCGGCTGGTCGCCGCGCAGCCCGGCCAGCGCACGCGGCTCATGCGACCTGGCATGGGCGAGGGTGAATCTCGCCACCGCCCTGCTGGGGCGCGCCCCCGCCGCCGGTCCGCCGGCCGCCGCCGATGCTGCCGCCGCGCGTGAGGTCTTCCGCGCCATCGACCTGCGCCCGATCGACGTCCCGCCCTCGAACCCGGAAGTCGTGGAATTGCTCGAAGCCTATCGCACCCTGGCTGGCCGGCTCGGACTGCGCTGATCGAACGACTCCGGAGTTGCTTTCGACTCCGGAGTCGTTCACCAGCTGATCGACGACTCCGGAGTTGCTTTCGACTCCGGAGTCGTTTGTCTCAGGCGCCGAACTGGCGCAGGTGATGGTCCATGTGCAGATAGGCCCAGCGCAGCCACGCCCGCTGCGACATCCGCCCGAAGATCGGATGCCGCGGCCACGGCGCGCCGCCGTCGCGGCGGCGGATCTGTCCAAGGAGCGCCTCGAGCGTCGCCACGTCGGCGGCGAACTCCTCGGGCGGCGTCCCGGCGGTCCGCTGATCGAACTCCGGCACCGTCTGGATGCCGGACGGCCAGCGCATGGGCGCGTAGAGCGCGACCCACTTGACGACGCTGCGGGTCATCACGCTGCCGACATCAGCCGGCGCGACCTCGCCGGACGCCATGCGGCACGCGTCCGCGCAGTGACAGATCATCTGGTGCGGCGTCATCGTGCCCCACCGGCGGACGCTGTCGGCGCGCACGAGCCTCAGCCGCCGGACGATCTCGTCGCGGCACTCGTCCCGGGCGAAGGTCTTCATGGCGGCGGTCACCCGGCAGCGGCGGCGCCGAGCAGGCGCTCGCCGCCCGCGTCGCGGAACGCGGCCAGGGCACGGGCGCGGCCGGCGTCGGCGGAGGCGAGCAGGGCCTGGAAGCGCGGCTCGCCGCGCAAGGCGTCGAACTGCGGCCAGCGGGTCAGCGTCGGCGCGACGAAGTAGCCCTTGGCCACCGCGCGCTCGAGATCCGCGAGCCCGCGCGCGTGCTCGCCGACGTCGCAGTACATCCAGCCTTCCTGGAAGATCGCCTCGGGATCGTCCTGGATCTTGAGGACGCCGAGGCCGGCGCGCTCGATCTCCTCCGTCACGTTGCGGGCGCTGCCGTCGAGCCAGGCTTCGATGTAATCCATCCAGCCGACGAAGAGCGGGATCCGCGACGACTCGCGCATCGCGGCGAGGCGGACGCGCGCTTCGTCGCGACGGCCGGACAGGCCGAGCGCGATGACGCGGATCCCGTCGTCGGCGCCGGAAATCAGCTTGGGGGCCTCGATCGCCAGCATCGCGTCGACGTCGCCCATCATCATCAGCGTCTGCTCCACGCTGGTCGTGACGTTGGGGTCGAGGCGGCGGGCCTCGGCGTGGGCCGCGACCGACTGCGCGAACAGGCCGCAGTAGCGGCACGCATGGACGAGCCCGGCGAACAGCTCGGGATCGTTGCCGTGCCGGCTCGCTTCACCGAGCAGGCGGCGCAGCGCCGCGGACGCCTGGCCGATGTCCGCTTCGAGGTTGGCGTAGAACTTGTGCGCCAGCGACAGGCGAGGGTTGATGGCCAGTGCCCGGCGCAGCGCGTCCTCGGCTCGCGCGTCGCTGCCCGGATCGGGATCGATGTACTTCCCGATGACGCGATGGCAGCGTCCGAGCCGGGCCCATGCCGGCGCGAAGCGCGGATCGAGCTCGAGGCACTGCTGGTAGAGATCGCGCGCCGCGGTGATGCCGTCGTAGGTCCGCGCCAGCTCGTTGGCGCGCAGATACAGCTCGTAGGCCTGCGGGGCGGCAGGACGGTCGGGTGACTGCGCCGGCGTGCCGGCGAGCGGAAGCGAGAGGGCCTCGGCGACGCGGCGGGCGATGTCGTCCTGCAAGCCGAAGAGGTCGCCGAGCGACGCCTGGACCGTGTGCGACGTCAGCAGCGTGCCGCCGGGCGCGTCGACGAGCTGGGCGGTCGCGCGCAGCTGATCGCCGGCCCGCAGCAGCGTGCCCATCACCACGCGATCGACGTCGGCTTCCGCGGCGAGCGCCTTCAGGTCGGGCGTCCCGGTCGCGAAGCGCGCCGCCACCGCGCTCGATCGCACGATCATCCCGGCGTTGCCGGACAGCGACGTGGCGATCGCGTCGGGCAGGCTGAAGGCGAGGAAGTCGGTCTCGGCGTCGGGCCGCAGGACGCGGAACGGCAGCACGACGAGCCGGGTCAGCGCCTGGGCCATCGCCGGCGACGATCCGCTCTCGATGCCGCGGATCGCGCGCAGCTCGTCGGCCATGGCGTCGGCCGAGACCGGCCGCTCCGCGGGACGCTTGGCCATCGCCCGGCGGATCACGCGATCGACGGCCGTCACCGCCGGCGATCCGGTGAGAGCCGGCGGCTGCTCGTAGCGGGTCGCGTGCAGCACCTCGACGATCGAGCGGCCGGCGAAGGCCGGGCGGCCGGCCAGCATCTCGAACAGGATCGTGCCGGCCGCGAACAGGTCGCTGCGCAGGTCGACCGGCTCGCCGGCGACCTGCTCCGGCGACATGTAGCGCGGCGTGCCCATGACGACGCCAGTCCGCGTCAGCCCGGCGGCCAGGCCGTCTCCCGCGCCCAGTTCGGGCTGGGCCAGGCCGAAGTCGAGCAGCTTGACGCCGTGCGCCGTCAGGAAGACGTTCGAGGGCTTCAGGTCGCGGTGCACGATCCCGCGGGCGTGGAGCGCGGCGAGCGCGGACAGGATGCCCAGGCCGATCGGCAGCGACTCGGCGGCGGTGAGGGCGCCGCGCTCGAGCCGGGCCGCGAGCGCCTCGCCCTCGAGCAGCTCCATGGCGATGAAGACGCGCCCGGCGTCCTCGCCGATCTCGTAGATCTGGCAGATGTTGGGGTGGTTGACGCTGGCCGCGGCGCGGGCCTCGCGCCACAGGCGCTGCCGCGCGGTCTCGTCCGGCGCTGGCGCCGACAGCATCTTGAGGGCGATGGTCCGGGCCAGCCGCTGGTCACGGGCGGCGTAGACCACGCCCATGCCGCCTTCGCCGATCTTGCGCTCGATCTCGTAGTGGCCGATCCGCGCCGGGACGGGCCCGCTGGCGTCGGTCGCGGGGACCGTGACCTCACCGGTCGGGTCGTTCGGCCCGCTCGCAGACACGGAGACCGGGGCCGACCCCGTCAGCCACTGATAGAAGGCACGAAAGCCCCCCCGCGATCCCTCCGTACCCTGACCAGCCACCGTGACCGGAAATCATACCGCGCCGGCGTGGTCGACGATGTCGGCGACCGCGGCGGTCCACTCCATCAGCGTGGCGGCATCGACCGGCTCGACGATGCCAGCCGGCAGGGCTTTGGCGTGCACCTCGCGGACGCCGGTCTGCTGGACGATCGCTGCCACGTTGGTGGCGCGGACGCCGCCGCCCGCCATCACCACCAGCGCGTCGCCGGCACGCGCCACCATGCGGGCAATGGTCGCCGCGCCGCTCACGGCGGTATCGGCGCCACCCGACGTGAGCACGCGATCGACGCCGAGGGCCAGCAGGGCCTCGAGCGCCTCGATCGGATCGCGGGTCGCGTCGATCGCTTTGTGGCAGGTCACCGGCAGCGGCCGCGCCACGTCGATCAGCCGGCGCATGATGCCGGCGTCGATCGTCGCGTCGGGACGCAGCGCGCCGAACACCACGCCGTGGGCGCCGGCCGCGGCGGCCGCACGGATGTCGTCGGCCATCGCCGCGACCTCACCGGCGTCGTAGGCGAAGTCGCCGCCGCGCGGCCGGATCATCACGAACACGGGGATCGCCAGCGACGCGGCGCAGCGCTCGATCAGCGCGGCGCCGGGCGTGGTCCCGCCGACGTCGAGGCGGGCGCACAACTCGACGCGTCCCGCTCCGCCGCCGGCCGATGCCAGCGCGGCGTCGTGCGAATCGATGCAGGATTCGAACAGTACCGTCACGCGCCGTCTGCGCGGTCGAGATCGGCCACGCTGGGCGCCCGGCCGCGCACCGGGAACAGCTCGAGCACCGCATCGAGCTGGCTGATCGTCTCCGGCAGGTAGCTCTGGTCGATGACGTACTCGAACCAGTGACCCTGAGCCTGCGAATCCGGCGTCAGCTCGACGCGGACGCGCAGGTGGCCGAGCCCGTCGCTCGCCGCGACGAGCACGCGGATGTTCGGCTCGGCGCCGTGCAGCTCCGCCTGTCCCGACAGGGTTCCGGAGAGCGCGGCCAGCTCGTCGCGGAAGCGCTGCAGATCGGCGGCGTCGAGGATCGGCCCGCCGGCGGCGACGATCGCGCCGGCCTGCGCGCACTGCGTGGTCACGTGCAGCCAGTTGCCGTCCCAGCGGTCGTACGCGTCGGGGAACTGACGGCGGTGAACCCAGATCTGGAAGCCTCCGAGCTCGATGGACGGCGCCTCGACGGCTGCACGGGCTGGTTGCGCCATGCCTCTAGTTTGTCCCATCCCGTGCCAGGACCGCACTCTGCATAGAATGTGGCCATGAAACTGACCTGTGGATCGCTGGTGATCGTGTTGAGCGGCTGCGTGGCAACCGGTTCGGCGCTCGCCCAGACAGCGCCGACCCCGGCGCCGGCCGGGCCCGCCGCGCAGGCCCCGGGGGGACGGCCGCCCGCGCCGACCCGCGATCCGAAGACGCCCGGCTACGTCACGGCCACCAATGCCACCGAGCTGGCCGACGGCGCCGTGCCGGCGCTCGACAAGACCGGCAACTTCGTCCTCGGTCCGACGCATCCGCCGGCGCCCGAGATGACCGACCAGGACGGCGTGCCGCACGGCCTCGTCCACACGTTCATGATGGATTCGAGCGCCAGCACGATCTATCCGGGAATCGCGCGGGTCCCGGGTACGCGGCCCGAGCTCGATCCGACCAATCCCGCCAAACGGATCGTTCAGAGCGGGCCGGCGCGCTACACACGGCGGGTCGCCGTCTACATCCCGAAGCAGTACGTCGCCGGCACCACGGCGCCCTTCATCGTCGGCGCCGACGGGCCCGACCCGCTGCTCTTCACCGCGCTCGACAACCTGATCGCGCAGAAGCGCGTGCCGCCGATGATCGCGATCTCGATCGCCAACGGCAGCGGCGATGCCCAGGGCAGCCAGCGCGGCCTCGAATACGACACGATGTCGGGCCGCTACGCCGAGTTCGTCGAGACCGAGGTGCTGCCGCTCGTCGAGAAACAGTTCAACGTCAAGCTGACGAGGGATCCGGACGCGCGCGCCACCATGGGCTGCAGCTCCGGCGGATCCGCGGCGCTGGCGATGGCGTGGTATCGCACCGACCTCTATCGCCGCGTGCTGACCTACTCGGGCACCTACGTCAACCAGCAGTGGCCGTGGAACCCCGAGACACCGGGCGGCGCCTGGGACTTCCACAAGACGCTGATCCCGAACAGCCCGAAGAAGCCGCTGCGCCTGTGGCTGCAGATCAGCGACCGCGACAACTTCAACGACAGCGACGGCATGCACGACTGGGTGCTGGCCAACCAGCTGATGGCCAAGGTGCTCGCCGAGAAGGGCTACGACTACCAGTTCCTGTTCACCCGCGACGCCGGGCACTGCGACCGCGCCGTCAAGCTGCAGACGCTGCCGCAGGCGCTCGAGTGGCTGTGGAAGGACTACCGCGGCGCCCCGGCGAAGTAACGCGGTCTCACGGCAGCGGCCGGAGGCCTTCGCTCCGCACCATCACTCGACGATCCTCATAGATGAGCACGTAGAACCCATCTCGCGTCGTGTCGTGGTCCGCCCGCGCGATTCGCGGAACAATCGCCGAGGACCCCCAGCACGAACGACGACCACGTCCACGCCCCGCGTGGAGAGAAGGAGGATGGAACGATGAGTGGGATCCGCACCGCCAGCACCGCCCGGCCGTGGACAGGTGCCGCGCTCGTCGCTTGCTCGTCGCGCTGCTCGTCGCCGGGGCGTGCGGCGCGCCGAAGGTTACCAAGCGACAGACCGACATCATGGAGAAGGCGGGCACGGTGAGCGTGAGCGCCGCCGTGCTGCGCGTCGGGGTGAACGATCTCGTCGATCGCTTCGCCGGCCGGATCGAACAAGTCCGCCGACCGGATCGTCGAGCAGGCGGACACCGTCGCGGTCCGGCAGCGGGCGCTCGCGTTGAAGGTGGACGCCATTCCGATGGTGTACACGGCAGGCTACCGCGCCGACCCGCTCAGCGCCGCCGTCGACGTCTGGGTGCTGGCCTTCCAGTTCCGCGAGTACGTCGAGACGGGCGCCGGACGCACGGCGTTCGGGCCTCAGCAAGCGCCTGCTCCAGGAGACCGCCCGCGATCAGCTCGCCGACGTGGACGCGGTCATGCGCACGATCGCGATCAAGCCCGAGTACTTCGACCGGGCCCGGCCGCAGGTCGAACAGTGGGCGGCGGCGCATCCGATCGAGCACACCTTCGCCGGGCGCACGTCCGGGGCCTCGCTGCTGACCAGTCTGCGGTCCGCGGAGCAAGGACGTCTTTCTCGTCGTGGGTTCGGTCTCGGACACCCTCGAGAACATGTCCGAGCGGCTGAACACGTACGCGGCGCACCTGCCGAAGCAGGCCCGCTGGCAGGCCGAGCTCCTGGCGGCGGAGATGACGACGGGGCTGCGCCTGGAGCGGACGCTCGATGACGTCCATGACCTGGGGACCGTGGCGCGGCAGGCGTCGGGCGTCCTGGAAGGGATACCGGCCCTGCTCGACGCCGAGCGCGACATCATCGCGGCCGAGCGCCGCGCCGTGCTCGCGGGTGTCGACAGCCAGCGCCTGCAGACCCTGGCCGTCCTGCAGGAATACGTGACCGGCGAGCGCCTCGCGCTCGTGGCGGCGGTCCGCGACGAGCGCCTGGCGACGGTGGCGGCCGTCCACCAGGAGCGGCTGGCAACAATCGCCGCTGTCGAAACGATGCGGAAACTGACGGTCGACTCGTCGCTGACCGGCCTGCGGGATCTCGTCGACTACACGATCTGGCGGGTGGCGATGCTGCTCGCCGCCCTGATGCTCCTCGCGGCGGTGCTCGGGGTCGTCGCCGTGCGGCTGACCAGCGGCCACGGCAAGGGAGAGTGGTCACGAATGGGGACGACCGCGGCGCACTCGTAGGACTCCGGAATCGTGTCGCCGGGACTCCGGAGTCGTCGTGAGAGGACTCCGGAGTCGTCCGTGCGCTGGTCTCAGAACACGAAGCGGGCGCCGAGCTGCAGCTTCCGCGGCGCGTAGCTGGTGCTGTAGGCCGAGAGCAGCAGGAACTGCGGCGACGCCTGGTTGTCCGGTCGGGTTGGCGAAGTTGGTGCGGTTGGTCACGTTGAACACGTCGCCGATCGATCTCGATCTGGCGCGAGCCGAAGCCGGAACGCATAGCTCACGCGCGCGTCCAGGTTGAAGAACCCGGGACCGTAGGCGCCGTTCCGCTCGCGCCTCGTAGTCGTCGACCGTGTAGGGGTTCAGCGCCGGTGCCCGCGTAGCGTGCCGGCGGGCAGCGGGTCGGCGAAGCGTCCCGTTGCGGTCGGGATCGACCGTGTTGTTGATCAGCGTGAACGGCGTGCCGCTCAGCGCCCGCGCCACCCAGCTCACGTTGAGGCCGCCCGTCTTCGGGATCACCGCGCGTGCCGCTGACCACGAAGTTGTGCCGCGTGTCGAAGTTCGACGGCCCCTCGTTCAGATCGAGGTTCAGGTCGTCGAGCACCTGGAAGCCGCTCGTCGGGCACGCCGTTGCCGGTCGTGTTGCCGCGCGACTTCGACCAGCGTGTACGAGACGCGCGTCTCGTAGTTGCTGGCCGAAGCGCTTGTTGACGCTGACGCAGCAGCGCATCGTAGTCGAGCTTCGCCGACGTTCAGCGGCTGCGTGACCGCGGTGGTGAAGTTGGCGAAGCCCGGGTAGGTCGCGCGCAGCTCGGCGTAGGCGTCGTTCAGCGTGGCGCTCGGCTGCCGCACCAGCGGCGACGTCGCCGCCGTCGTCGCGCGCAGGCCCGGGTTCAGGTCGATGCAGCATCAGCAGGTCGCGGCTCGAGGCGTGCACGTAGTCGGCGCTCACCGCCAGGTTCGCGGCGAGCTGGCGCTCGTAGCCGAGGGTGATCTCGTCGGTGTAGGGCGTGCGGCGATCGGCGTTGTCCCAGCTCGCGCCGGTGTTGCGCAGCACCTGGCCCGGGCGGGAACTGCTGGTCGAGCAGCGTGCGGTTCGACGACCGGGCCGTTCACCAGGTACGGGTCGGTCGGCAGCCGGCCGTTGCGCGGCCCCGGCAGTCGGCCGCCGACGTCGGGAAGTTGACGAGGAACGAGTTGGTGAACGGGCGTGCCGGTGTAGATGCCGCCGATCAGCTCGAAGTGCGTCTTGTCGTAGAAGCGGCCGTAGCCGGCGCGCACGACGCTCTTGCCGCCGCCGAGATCGTAGGTCACGCCGAGCCGCGGCTGGAAGTTGTTCTTGTCGACCGGATAGGACTCGACCAGCGGGTTGTCGGTCTCGGCGAGCGGGAGGATCTCGAGGTCGTAGCGCAGGCCGAGGCTCAGCGTGAGCCGCGGCGTCATCCGCCACTTGTCCTGCACGAAGCCCGAGACGTAGGTCGCCTTCTGGTAGAACTGGCTCGGGCCCGCCGACGCGGATCGGTGAGCCGATCCGGGTAGGTGCGCGGGTTGGCGGGATCGAAATCGAGGTCGTTCTGGCCGAACGCGAACGTGCCGTTCAGGTTGCCCTGGTTCTCGTTCTGGGCGCCCGAATAGACGTACTGCACGCCGGCCTTGATGTCGTGATCGCCCGCGCTTGCCCGGCAGGAACCAGGCGAGCGTGTCGTCGACGGCGATGCCGTCGTTGATGCGGAACTGGCCGGTGTTGTCCTGCTGGTCGATGAAGTTCTGGTAGAGCGAGCGTCGGCTCGCACGGGAGGAGGTCGCGGTCGTTCGCGTTGTAGCAGGCGTTCGCGAAGGTCGACGTTCTCGCGCGTCCAGGTGACGCGCAGCGTGTTCACCTTGGTGTTCGACAGCACCGAGTTGAAGCTGACCGCCAGCGACTGGTCGACGTCCGACTCCTCGCGCGCGGCCGCGCCCGGTCGGGACCAGCGATGGCGCTGTCGAGGACGTCGGCACGATCTGGTTCATCTGCGGCGACTGCTCGCGCAGCCAGCGGACGTTGTAGGTATGGTTCGGCGACAGCTGGTGGTCGCCGCGGACGATCGTGTTCCAGACGCGATCCTGGGTCGTCTGCTGGTCGTTCAGGTCGGGGCGCGTCGGGAACACGATGGTGTTGCGCGCGATCGATGGCGAACCGCTCGAGGCTGACGAAGTAGTGCATGCTGGTTCTTCACGATGCGGCCCGCCGATCGACGCCGCCCCAGCGCTGGTAGCTGGTGTCGGCCTTGGCGAGGTCGCGCTGCTTGGCCAGGAAGTCCTTGGTCGTGAGGCTGCTGTCCTGGAAGAAGCCGAAGGCGCTGCCGTGCATCGACGTTGGTGCCGTTCTTGATGACGGCGTTGATGACGGCGCCGGTCGTGCGGCCGAACTCGGCGTCGAACTGGCCGGTGAGGACCTGGAACTCCTGGACCGCCTCGATCGGCGTCCGCGCCTGCATGCCGGCGCGCTGGCCGATGACGTCGTCGTTGTTGTTGCCGCCGTCGACCGTGTAGTTGTTGTTGCGCGGATCCTGGCCGTTGACGCTGATCGAGTCGCTGCCGAACGACTCGGTGCTGATCGAGGGCACGATGCCCGGCAGCAGCCCGATGAAGCCGATGAAGTTGCCGTTCACGCTCGGCAGCTGGACCAGCGTCTCGCTGGTGATGTTGCCGCCGATCTCCTTCGAGGTGACGTCGACGAGCGGCGTCCCGGCGCTGACCGTGAGGGTCTCCTCCATGCCGCCCACCTCCATCGTCACGTCGATGGTGGCGGTGCGGCCGACTTCGAGCTGCAGGTCGCCCCGCTTGAAGGTCTTGAAGCCCTGCAGCGTGGCCGACACCTCGTAGCGGCCCGGAACGAGCGCGCTGGCGATGAAGGCGCCGTTGTCGCCGGACAGCGTCTCGCGGAACATCCCGGTGTTCTGGTTCTTTACAGTCACCGTGACGCCCGGCAACGAGGCGCCCGTCGAGTCCAGCACCCGGCCGCGCACTTCCGACGTCCCCTGCTGCGCAGCGGCCGCTCCCACCATCAGCAGCCACGCGAACATCCATCCGTAAACACGTCGACTCATCAATGCCTCCGCAGGCTCCACGCTCGTGCAAGAGATGGCCCGGCGCCGGTGCCGGAATACAGAACGCTGAATTGCCCGATGGGTATTATTTGGATCTACGCCGCGGCGGGGGCCGCGGGGTGTTGCACGTTTGCGGGCCTTTGGCTCGTCATCGTGCGCACCGATTCGAGCAGAGCAAGCGGGATGCCGTCCGCCGCAGCCGTCACTTGACGGCAGTCCGCGTCTATGCACTCGCGCGCGGCCAGGCAGGCCGCGACTCATGTACAGTCAGCGGCGTGCCGCGCCTTCCGACAGGCCGTTCCGGAACCGGCTGGCTGTGGATTGCCGCGGCCGTGTCGCTCGCCGTCAGCCTGACGCCGGCCGCCGACACCGCGCTCTATCCGTTCCGGCTGTTCACGACCTGGGTCCACGAGGGCGGCCACGCCCTGGCGACCGTCCTGGTCGGCGGTCACGTCTCGTCGATCGTCATCCGGCCGGACGCCAGCGGACTCACCTCCAGCCTGGTGCCGGACAACCGCGTACTGCGGGGCGTCGTGGCGTCGGCCGGTTACTGCGGCGCCGCGCTGGTCGGCTGCCTGCTCATCGCCGCCACCCGGGTCGAGCGCCGCGCCCACGCGGTGCTCGGCGGCGTCGGCGCGTGCATGCTCCTGACGCTCCTGTTCTGGGTGCGCAATCTCTTCGGTGCGGCCGTCGTGCTCGCGTGGGCCGTGGCCTTCCTCGTGCTCGCGCGGCGCGGCCTCGGCCGGACCGCCCAGTTCCTGGTCGGCCTGCTCGCCGTGCAGGTCGCGCTGAACGCGGTCTACGACATCCGCGTGCTCTACCTGGTGGACGGCCCGTCGGACGCCGCGACGATGGCGACGCTGTTCCTGCTGCCGTCCTGGTTGTGGGCGACCGGTTGGATGCTGCTGGCCGTCGGCATGCTCGGCGCGACGCTCTGGATGACGCGGACGCGCCGCTGAGGGCGGCTACCCCCGGATCAGATACACCGCGGCCACGATCACCGCCACGGTGACGACGATCGCGCGCAGCGTCGCCGGCTTGATCCGGCCGGCGAGGCGGCCGCCGATCGTGCCGCCGACGATCGCGCCGACGCCCATGACGAGCGCCACCAGCCACGCCACCTCGCCGGAGGACAGGAAGAAGATCGCCGCCGCCAGGTTCGCCGCCAGGGCGATGGCCTGCTTGAGCGCGTTCAGGCGGGTCAGCGTCTCGTCGAGCACCAGGCCGAGCACGGCGAGCAGGATCACGCCGAGCCCGGCGCCGAAATAACCGCCGTAGATCGCGCCGCCGGCGACGGGCACGGCGAGCCGGAGCGGCGAGACCGGGCGCTCGTGATGCCCGGCGTGTCCGACGAGCCAGGCGCGGAGCCGGTCCTGCACCGGCGAGCAGGGCCGCCGCCATGAGGATCAGGTACGGCACCAGCGTGCGGAACGCGTGCTCGCCGGTCTGGAGCAGCAGGATGCCGCCGGCGATGCCGCCAATCGCGCCGATCGGCAGCGTGAGCCACAGGCGGCCGCGCTGCCCGTCGAAGTCGCGGCGCTGCGCCAGCACGCCGCCGACCATGCCCGGCCACAACGCGACGGTATTGGTGACGTTGGCGGCGATGGCCGGCATGCCGATCGCGGTCAGCGCCGGGAAGGACATCAGCGTCCCGCCGCCCGCGATCGCGTTGACGAGGCCGGCGGCCATCCCGGCCAGGGCGACCAGGGCGTATTGCAGCGGGGTCGGCGTCATCGAGGCTGCGTCACGGGCATCGTGCGGCGATTATGTCGCAAGGCGGCACAGGTCGACTGGTACCATCGCAGGCGATGAGCGAGCAGACAGAGGCCGCGTGGCCGATCGTGGTGTTCACCGACGGGGCGGCCAAGGGCAATCCCGGGCCGGGCGGCTGGGGTGTGGTGGTCGTCACGCCCGATGGTCAGGTCACCGAGTTGGGCGGCCGCAGCGACCACTCGACCAACAACCGCATGGAGCTCACCGGGGCCATCAACGGGCTGGCCGAGTGCCAGGCCGCGCCGGGTCCCGTCGCCGTCTACACGGATTCGACCTACGTCATCCAGGGCATCCGCCAGTGGATCTGGGGCTGGCGGAGCCGCGGCTGGCGCACCGCGACCGGCACCGAGGTCCTGAACCGCGACCTGTGGGAGCGCCTGTCCACGCTGGTCGACGCGCGCGGCAAGGGCGGCATCGCCTGGCACTACGTGCGTGGCCACATCGGCACGCCCGGCAACGAGCGCGTGGACGAGATCGCCGACGGGTTCGCGCAACGGCGCGACATCCAGCTCTATCGCGGTCCGCTGAGCGGCTACCGCTGCCGATCCTGGAGCTGCCGGAGGATACGGACCTGCCGGCGCGTCGCGCCGGGTCGTCGGGAAAGCCGTCCGGCGGTGGCAAGTCGGCGCACTCCTACCTCAGCGTCGTCGACGGCACGGCGATGCGGCACGCGACGTGGGCCGAGTGCGAGCGGCGCGTGAAGGGACGCTCGGGGGCGCGCTTCAAGAAGGCGATGAGCCCCAGCGAGGAAGCGGCCATCCTGCGCGGCTGGAACATCGACCCGGCGAGCGTGTGACGCAGGGCCTGTGGAGCGGGCCCATGGAGCGGCCTGTGGGGCGGGGCGCACGGACCGTCACAGCTCGACGATGGTCACGCCGTCGTTGGCCGGGTCGAGGCGGAACGCGCGGACCGACGGCAGGCCGTGCAGCTGACGGTGCAGCGCGCCGCGGAGCCGGCCGCCGCTGCGGCCGTGAATCACCCGGAGGCGTCCGTGGCCGGCCAGGATCGCGGCGTTGACAGCCGACGCGACCCGCTCGAGCGCGTCGGCGACGATCAGGCCGTGCAGGTCGACGTCGGCCGCGGCCTTGGGCGGAACTCGATCATCGGCTCGCGGAGTGGGGTCGCCGGCGGGCGCGGGTCGCCGCTTCGACCGCGATGGCGGATCGCTGAGGCTGGCGTCACGGGCATCGACGACGACGCTGCGGTTGCCGATCAGGACGAGGAGGCCGCGGTGACGGACCTCCTGCACGACGCCCTTGCCCAGCGGCGTCCGCACCATATCGCCGGGGACGATGGTCGCCATCAGGTCCGCACGTTCGCTTCAGGTCTCTGGCCACGATACCCTACACCGGCTCGTCGATGATGCTTCCGCACGAACAGTTCAGCGCCCTCCTGAAGGCCGGCCCGCCGCTGCTGGCCCTGGCGCCGATGCAGGACGTCACCGACGGCCCGTTCTGGTCGCTCATCCATCGCTATGGCGGCGCCGACGTCTACTGGACGGAGTACTTCCGCGTCCACGGCGACTCGACGCCGGAGAAGTCGATCGTCGATTCGATCGTCCGGAACACGACCGGACGACCGATCGTCGCGCAGCTGATCGGCAACGACGTGCCGTCGCTGGTGCGCACGGCCAAGGCCCTCCAGCAGCTGCCGGTCGCCGCCATCGACCTGAACCTGGGCTGCCCCGCGCCGATCGTCTACCGGAAGTGCGCCGGTGGCGGCCTGCTCCGGGAGCGCGAGCGGATCGACGCGATCCTCGGCGCGCTGCGTGAGGCGGTGACGATCCCGTTCACCGTGAAGACCCGTCTTGGTTTCGCGACCCCGGAGGAGTTCGACGCACTGCTGCCGATCTTCGCCCGGCACTCGATCGACGCGCTCACGGTGCACGCGCGCACGGTGGCGCAGATGTACCGCCCGCCCGTGCACTACGACCTGATCCGACAGGCGGTGTCAGCCATGCCCTGCCCCGTGATCGCCAACGGGGACGTGCACGCCGCGGCACAGGCGCGGGCGCTGCTCGAGCGCACCGGCAGCCGCGGCCTGATGATCGGGCGCGGCGCCATCCGCAGTCCCTGGCTGTTCGACCAGATCCGGCAGGAGCTGCGCGGCGAGGCGCTGTCGCGGCCGACCGGCCGCGAGGTCTGGATCTACATCCGCGCCCTGTGGGAATCGCAGGCGTCCTTCGACAAGCCGGAGAAGGTGCAGTGCGACCGGATGAAGAAGTTCGTCAACTTCCTCGGCGAGGGCGTGCCGGCGCCCTTCCTGCACCAGATTCGGCGTGCCGACACCGCCGACACCTTCCACCGGATCTGTGCCGAGTTCCTCGACCACGACGAGCCGATGGCGCTCGAGCCGTCCGCCCACGCGGCCGCGCCGCCGTTCGTGCCGGCGCTCACGACCGGCTAGCCTGCGGCGGTGCAGCGCGCTGGTGCGGCGGCCTTCGCCGCCGGCGGCGCTCCCGACGGCATTGCCCTGACCGTGCCGCCCGCCGCGAGCTGATCGAACGCCACCTGCTGGAGCGCGGCGACCTGCTGGCGTGAGAGCCCCAGCTCGAACCCCGAGCACTCGGCGTCGCCGAGCGAGCGCGGATCGCGTCCGGTCAGTCCGCCGAAGATGACCAGCGCTTCCAGGTACGACCCGTAGGTGCTGGCGTGGTAGTGGTCGTAGGTCCAGAGATCGAGCTTGCCCGCGTCGATGCCGTCGTATGGATTGCCATCCGCAACGCCGGCCTGGATGGCGCGATTCCACGCCTCCCCCACCGGGATCACGGCGGTGGCAGCGGCCTCGCGCGCGGCCGTGTCGTAGGCCGCGCGGACGTCGCGCGCCATCACGTCGACGGCCGTGCCGGCCCAGGCGCCCTCGGCCGGGTAGATCTGATCGGCCCGCGACCAGGTCGCCATCAGGTAGATCTCCACCTTCGGGTTCTTCTCGCGCAGCAGGGCCGCCATCCGCGCGCTGGTGGCAATGAGCTTGCCCGGATCGCGTGGCCTTGGCCGCATCGAGCGTGCTGTAGCCGTGCATGACCACCTTGTCCCAGCCTCGGCGGCCGATCACGTCGGCCTTCTGCTCCACGTGGAAGTCGAGACCGCTGCCGCCACGTGTCTCGAGCGACACCTCGTAATCCAGGCCCACCTGCCGCGTAAACGACTCGAACAAGGCCGGCACGCCGCCAATCCCCTCGCCGTTGAGGTCGGTGACCGTGTCCGGCCGGTAGTAGCGAACCGGCGAGCCCGCCGCGAACGTGAAGCTGTTGCCGATGAACAGCACGCTGATGGCGGTGGCGGAGCCGGCCAAGCTCGACACCAGGAGCGAGGTCGCAAGCAGGACAGCGGTGAGTTTCGTCGGGATCATGTGGTGGCAGGCTCGTCGGGTCGCCCGAAATCGGGCGACAGATCGGGAAAGACGTGGCGCCCGGACGCGTCGAGCCCCACGTCGGCGACCCACCGCACCGCGCGAAGCGGCAGCGGTGCGTAGAGGTGCGGGAACAGCGCCCCGCCGCGGGAGGGCTCCCAGCGCAGGGCGTCGCCGAGCGACGCCGCCGCCACCGCGACCAGCAGCAGGTCCGCTTGGCCGGCGAAGTGCCGCGCCGCGGTCTCGCCGACCTGCTCCGCCGTCGAGAAGTGGATGAAGCCGTCGCGCGCGTCGGCCGCGGAATCCGTCGAACGATCCCGACGGCGCCGCCGCCTGCCAGGACGCTCGATCGACCAGCTTGAATACCGTGTGCATCATGGCCGCGCCGTCACTCTCCTGCCCGCAGCACGATGATGTGCTGCCACGGCAGCACGTCGATCACGCGATCGATGCGGAAGCCGTCGGCGCCGAGCTCCTCCCGCACCTGGCTGACGCTCATCTTGTGCTCCTCGCGGATCGGCACGCGCGGATCCTCGCGGCGGAACTCGATCAGCACCAGCCGTCCGTCGCGCTTCAGCGCGTCCTTCAGCTTACGGACGAAGACCTGCGGCGCGGCCAGCTCGTGGTACACGTCCACCATCAGCAGCAGGTCGAAGGTTTTTGCCGGCAGCACGGGATCGTCGGCGCGTCCCTGGACGATCTCGACGTTGCTCACCTTCTCGCGGGCCACCCTCGCCTTGATGATCTCGAGCATCCCGGGCTGCAGGTCGGTGGCGACGACGCGGCCGGTCGGCCCGACGGCCCTGGCCAGCCGGATCGTGTAGTACCCCGATCCCGCGCCGATGTCGGCGACGACGTCGCCCTGCTTCAGCCCCAGCTCGGCGATCGCCTTCGACGGCGCCTCCTCGGCCTCGCGCTCGGGGCGATCGAGCCACGCCGCGCCTTCGACGCCCATCGTCGGCGCGAGCACGCGTCCGCTGACCGGGTGGCGGCGCTGCTGCGCCGCGCCCGCCACCACCAGCGCGACGGCCAGCACGGCGGCAAGCGCCGTCGACGATCGCATCCGTCCAGAGATCCGCACCGTCGCGAGTGTACATGCGCGCCGCGGGCCAGCGTTAGCCAAGTAGACGCGCAACTGCGGTGGCGTCCCCCCGGAACCCGCAGCGCGCGTCCGAGGTCCGCATGCCAGTTCGATCGACGGCAGCGGCGTGGATGCTCTGCGCCGCCGTCTCCAGCACCACGGGGTCCGCGGCTATCGCGCAAGGCATCGACCCGCTGCCGATCGCCGGCAGGCGCCTCGTGCCGAATTACACCGAAGCGGTCGACCCGTCCTTCACGCGGCTCGCCGCGCCGTGGTCCCTGGGCGACGTGCCGCCCGCGCTGCCCTGCCAGCTGCTGGCGCACGCCCACCTGCGCCCGTTCCTGGAGCAGCTCTGGTCCCGCTCGACCACGTTCCGCCAGCAGTGCCGCCGGCTGGCCGGCGCCCAGGCCGTCGTGGTGCTGCAAGGCGCCTCGGCGGAGGAAACGGTGTGGGATGCGGAATCGCGTATCGGCGTGCTGGGTAACGGGCGGGTGCTGGCGCGCGTGCGCGTGCGCACCGGCCGCGAGAGCGTCGAGGTCATCGCGCACGAGCTGGAGCACGTGCTCGAACGCATCGACGGCGTACAACTGCCGTTGGACGCCATGCGTCGCGGATCGGGCACGACGCTCGCCGGCGGCGCCTACGAGACGCGACGCGCGACGGACGCGGGCCGGCAAGTGGCGAAGGAAGTGCGCCGGACCCCGCCGAAGCCCTGATTCAGTAGCTCAGGCCATAGCCGAAGGGATAGAGCGTGTCCGCGGCCGGATAGCCGGGCACGTCGGGCTCGTTGTCGATGACCGCCTGCAGCGTCCTGGCAAGTGCAAAGGGCAGCTTGCCGACGGGTTTGAAGCGTCCGCTCACGACCTCGAGCAGCGCCGTGTCGCTGACGCCGAAGCCGGCCACGATCGCCCCGGCCTCCTTCAAGCCGCTCGCATCGTCGAGCACGTACGGGTTGCGGAAGTAGATGGCGAGCACGGTGCGGCGCGGTCCGACTTCGCGCATCACCGCCTGGATCTCGGCGAGTGCCGGCGTGATCTGCCACGACTCCGACGCGGCCATCGCCGTGAACGAGAGGTTGTTCGCCTCCCACGGCAGCGCGCCGCCGAAGAGAAGGCCCGCCGCACGCCCACCGCCCATGCGGCCGTCGTCGGTGCAGTTCGCGTTGACGTCCGGGAACAGCACACACGGATCCTCGGCGCCCCACGGCTTGCCGGTGCGCGGGTTGAGCCGCGCCGGGTTGGCGCCAGTGGCGGGATCCTTCGAGCGATAGGCGCTCGTGTTCGCGTTCCGAACCTGGACGCGGATGATGGCGGTGTCGTGCCCGGCCGCCGACGGCCGCGTCTGCCCCGGCGCCGCGTTGCCGTCGGTGACCACGAAGCCGTAGCGCTCGACGTCGGCCTTGCCCATCCCCATCGTGTAGACCTTGGCGCCGGCGGGCAGCGGCAGCCGCGGACGTCCGCCGTCGGCGCGGTTCTCGAGCAGCACGATCGATTGCTTCTGCACCTCGAGCCCGCGCGCCCGGTGCGCGGCGCTCCCGATCACGTGCGGCGCCCGCGCGGCGTCGACGTAGGGATCCTCGAACAGCCCGAGCTGAAACTGTTCGGTGAGCAGGCGCGCCGCGGCCTCGTCGACGCGGCCCTCCGACAGGAGACCAGCCTTGACCAGGTCGGTGATGGTGGCGTTCGTGCTGAACCCGGACAGCACGTCGATGCCGCCGTTGATGGCGGCGGCGACGCGCTCCGGGATCGTCCGCTGCTCGAGCCCCCAGGCTCGATCGTTGATGATGCCGGTGTCGGAGTTCACGTAGCCCTTGAAGCCGAGCCTGGTGCGGAGGAGATCGGTGACGATCGCGCGCGAGAATGCGAACCCCGTCTCCTCGAACCGCACGCCCTGGTGCGTCACGTTCACCGGGACGCCGTAGTACGGCATCACCGACGACACACCCGCGTCGATCGCGGCGATGAACGGCTTCATGTGATCGGCGAAGCGGCCGCCCGGGTAGACCTGGCGCTTGCCGAACGAGTAGTGCGGGTCCAGCCCCAGCTCCTGCGGTCCGCCGCCGGGGAAATGCTTGATGGTCAGCGCGACGGACGTCGACGGACTCACCGGCCCGCCCTGCAGCCCCGCGACGAGCGCGCGCATGATGCGCGCGTCGAGGTCGGCATCCTCGGTGAAGGTCTCGTGGACGCGATACCAGCGCGGCTCGGTAGCGAGATCGGCCGAGTAGCCGTACATCCCGCGCAGCCCGATGGCGCGCCACTCCGCGCCCATCACGGCGGTCAGCGCCTCCACCGGCGCCGTCGAGCCGAGGCCGAGCGCGGCGGCGGCGATGCCGGCTTCCTTCGGGAACTCGGTGAACGCGCCGGCGCCCGCCGAGATGCCGAAGCGCGGGTCGGTCTCGTAGTGATTGCGGGCGTTGTCCTTGAACACGACGGGAATGCCCAGTCGCTGGCGCTCGGCGAGGGCCTGGACGGCGTTGGTCAACTCCGCCATCTGCCCCGGCGAGACCGCGACGCCACGAAACGCCGGGGGCGCGGCGGCGTCACAGGCATCGCCCTCCGCCTTCACCACGTTGCGCAGGACGAAGCGGCTCATCTTCTGCGTCTCGACGAACGCGGTCGCCGCCGGCGTCAGCGCGCCGCCGCAGCCGGCGTTCAGCGTGTCGATGAGCATGAGCCCGGCCTTTTCCTCGAGCGTCATGCGGCCGACCAGATCGCGGACGCGCGCCTCGACCGGCCGGCGCCAGTCTTCGTAGGGATCGAGCTCGCCGCTTCCGTTGGCGTCCTTGAAGCGCAGGCCGTTGACCGTCAGGACGGCGCGGCTGCGGACGCCGATGCCGGGCTGCGACTGGGCGTTGACGCGGGATCCGGCCGGGAGTCCCAGTGCCAGAGCGAGGACGAGCGCGGCCAGGCCGACGATCGCCGCGTATCTGAAGGGCATGGGCGAATTATGGTGCGAATCGCGGCGCCAGCACGTAGACACCACGGGCGGGCATCGTCGCGACGCCCTCGGCGACGAGGGCGCGGTTGCCGAGTCCGGCCTCGGGCCGCGAGAGCCCGCTGATCCGCGCCAGTTCGCCGGGCACTGTCATGCCGGCCCTGGTGAGGAAGCAGCGCGCGATCTCGCGCAGCGCCGTCTCGCGCGCGACGCGGCGCTGCAGCGCATCCGGGAAGCGCGACACCGCCAGCGTCCAGATGTAGGTGAACTTCGGCACGTAGGCGACCTCGCTGGGGACGACGAGCATCGCCGCCTGCAATTCGTCCATCGCGCGAGCGAAGACGACGCCGATCGCGGACCTTGGCGTCGGCGCGCAGGTCCGCGGTCGCCATCTCCCACTCGGCGCGCAGCACCGCCAGGATGGCGCGGGCCGGCTTGCTCAGGCGCCGCGCCTCTTCTGCCCGGCGCACGCCCCAGACCGCGTGGAAGAACGGGATCATCGCCGGCGCCAGGAACATCGCCTTCCCGCGCGCCATCTTCGCGTAGTAGACCTTGCCGCGCCGCATGAGCTCGTCCTTCAGCCGCCACGTGTCGGAGGCTTCCGGATCGGTCTGCACGTTGCGCGGCTTGACGGCGTCGCGGCGTCCGCAGACCGCGATGAACAGCGAGGGGCCGGGGCGCCTGGCGTCGGTGAGGCAGTGGAGGAAGCCGACCTCGTCGACGAACCGCTCCGCGGCCCCCGGCGACGTCACGGCGCGCGACGGATCGCGGCGCCAGTGATGGTCCCGGTGCGCTTCGATGTCTTCCGGCAGCGGCTGACGCGACGGCATCCCGCGCATCGTCGCATCACGCGGTTCACCTCGTCGAGTGCGGGCCGCGCCGCGTCTGCTACGGCAGGGGTGACGGCACGATCGGCGGCCGCTGGAATTGACGATCCGGCTTCTCGATCTCCAGCTCGGCGAACAGCAGGCTCGGCGCGATCACCGAGACCACTGGCTCGCTCGCCGGGCCACCGCCCTGCATCATCGCCATCATCTGCATCGCCTGCGGCAGCGACGAGCGGTAGCTGTAGAGACTGCGCTCGCTCGAGGCCTCGAGGATGTCGCGGAACGCGCCGTGCGGCACGCTGTCGAACTGCAGCCCGCGGACCAGCGTCTCGGCGCCGTCCGCCGTCACGCGGTAGGCACGCAGGATCGTCGGCCCTGGCGGCTTGCCGCCGCTGCTGCGCATCATCGCGCTCATCATGTCCTCGGGGTCGCCCGACGGGTTCGGACCGCCGGGGACCAGCGCGCGGACGATGTAGCCGAACGCCAGGCCGTCTGCCTTCAGCCGCGCCAGGTACTTCTCCTTGAGCGACGCCGCGGGCACCGCCGCCGACGACTGGAGCTGAAAGACGCCCGCCGTCGCGACGCCGCCGCGCCCGTGTCCGTTCGAGACGAGGAAGCCCTTCTGCGGGGTGCGGCTGGTCAACAGCGACTTGAGCAGGCCCTTCTCGCAGAGCGTGACGTCCTGCGCTGCAACGCCTTCGTCGTCGACGGCGTAGGCGCCCGCCACTTCACGCCCCTCGAACTGCGCCAGCGACGGCGTGTCGGCCGCGGTGAAGCTCTCCGGCAGCACGCGGTTGCCGACCCTGGTCAGGAACGGCGTCGGCGGGGCGTTCCCCATCGGGCCGAACATCTGCGGGTTGTCCATCTCCGGCGGGCGGAGCGTGACGAACAGCGGCACCAGCGTCTGCGCGAGCAGCTCAGCGGACGCCTGCCCCTCGACCAGCACCGGCCCGGTGTAGGCCTCCCCCACCGGCGCCGCGCGCAGGGCGACGAGCCCGGCGGCCAGCTCGCGAGCGCGCACGGCGAGGTCGGCCGGCGCGGGAAGTCCGGCCACGGTCCGCGCGTGCGCGGTCACGGTGTCGCGCAGCGGCATGCCGTCCTCGGCCTGGGTCTCGGCGGACAGCCGGACCTGCGCCGCCTGGATTGGCGCCACCGTCGTGAACCCTTCGCTGTTGACGCTGTACCGCGTGCCCTGCGTCAGCGTGAGCCACGCCTCGGAGCGCGTCAGCTCGGGCCTGGCCAGCGCGCTGGACAACGTCAGCACGTGCGCGATCCAGGCATCAGCCGACGCGTCGGGCGCGACGACCGGCAGGCGGGTCGTCTGCGGCTTCTCGCGCGACCAGTCGGGCACGGGGTCGGGGCTGGCCTGGTTCTGCAGCGCGGCCTGCTTCTTCGCGAACGTGGCGAGCGCCTTGCGGTAGGCGGCGTCGGTGACCAGCCACAGCTGGCGGCGCAGCACGGCGACGTCGTCGTCGAGCGGCGCCTCGACCACACCCATCGCGTACATCGAGGACACCCCCGGATCGCGATCGAAGCTGACGAAACGTGAGCTGTCGCGCGCGTAGTCGCCGACGCGCACGTCCACCCGGACGGTCCGGCTGCGACGCCGGCCATCGCCGACGAGGGCGCCGAGGATCGCCTGCATCTGCCGGCCGGCGACGTCCTCGAGCGTGTAGGCGATGTAGTAGGGCGCCGGCTGGCCGGCGATGCGCAGCCCGGTCATCGCGCGGGTCAGCTCGTCGCGCATGGCCTGCAGGAGCGGGCTCTCCTGCGCCGCGATCGACGGGGCGTGCGACGGCGCGAGCAGGACCAGCGCCAGCAGGAGACCGGCGGCGCGGGCCGTGGGCACGGAGCGGAACAGCAGTCATGGGCGACCTCGTCGGGCAGACATGGAGACGTCGATGCGCCTGGCTACTCGGTCTTCGCGCGACCGGGCGGGGCGGGCAGCACGGGCATCCCTTCCTGCGACTTGAGCTTCTTCTGCACTTCGACTTCGCCGACGAGCAGCGCCGGCGAGGACGCCGACACCGGCACCATGCCGCTCTCGGCGCCGCACATGCCGTTGAAGGTCTCCCGCTCGCGGCTGGCGGCGAGGATGCGGCCGAAGGTCGTCAGCGGCGTGCCGATCAGATCGACTCCGCGCACCAGCTCCATCGGCCGATCGTCGGGATAGATGCGGTAGACGACGTTCGGCAGCACGTTGAACGCGTTCGGGATCATGCGGCCGGTGAAGGTGAAGCCGCCTTCGATGTTCTGGAAGAAGAGGCCGAACGGGCGGCCCTGCTGCGTGATCTCGCGCTTCAGCCGCGCCACCAGCTCGTCGAACGGCACCGTCTCGCTGGCGTCGACGACCAGGTTCGACTGGCGCGACACCGGCGAAAGTCCTGGCATGGCGCGGCCGTGCCCGTTCGACTGGACGATGCCGGCGACCGGCGACCGGCTCATGAGGAACGTCTTCAGCACGCCGCGATCCACCGCCACGACGCGCCGCGCCTTCACGCCTTCGTCATCGTAGGCATAGTGACCGACCAGCTCCGTGGTGCCGTCCCGGTCGATGGTCGGATCGAACGCGACGCTCAGGAACTCCGGCAGCACCTGCTGGTTCAGCCGCTTGGCGAAGGTCTGCGCGTCATTGACCTGCTTGGTCCGGTGCCCCTCGATGCGATGGCCGAAGATCTCGTGGAAGAACACGCCGGCGGCGCGGCCCGACAGGATCGCCGGGCCGGAATACGGATCGACCACCGGCGCCGATCGCAGCGCCTCGAGGAGGCCGACCATCTCGCGGACGTCCGCGACGAGCTGCGCCTCGGACGGCAGGCCGTCCGGCGTCCTGGCGAAGTAGGAACGATAGAGCGGCAGCTCCATGCCGTCCTCGGCCTTGGTCGTCGCCGAGATCATCAGCCGCGCCGTCGTGTCGCTGGTGACGATCTGCGAGCCCTCGGTGCTGACGAAGTAGCGCCGCGTGGTTTCCACCGTGAGGGTGGCATCGGACGTGAGCACGAGCGGCTGTTCGCCGAACGGGGCGGAGACGCGGCGCAGCCGCCCTTCCCAGGGGGTGACGTCGGCCGGCGCCGGCCGGGCCGGCTCGCTGAAGGTCTGCGGCGGCTCGCGCGAGAGGTCGGCGACATCGACGCCGTCCTGCACCTTCGCCGCGACGTTCGTCTTGACCTTGGTGAAGCGCTCGATCGCCTGCTTGAACTTCCGATCCGTGGCCCGCCAGAGGACGGACCTGACCGCGTCGGCAGGCTCGCCCTGCGGACCGGGCAGCGGCAGCGAGGTCCGGCTGAAGCCGCGGAACCCGCTCATCATGTCGCCGCGGATCTCGCGGGTGTTGTCGAGTGCGTAGTCGCCGACACGGACGTCGACGACGGCGCTCCGGCTCCGCTGCTGGTGTTTGCCGACGAGCGCCCCGAACGAGGCTCGCACGAAGGCCGACTGCACGTCATAGACGGTGTAGCTGGCGAAGTACGGGGGCGTCGCCTCGCGCTTGAGGCCCGCCATGTTGCGGCGCAGCTCGTCCGTGAGGATCGGCAGGAGCGGGTCGGCCGCGGACGCTGCCGCAGGTCGCGTCTGCCCGGCGATCCGGGCCTCTGACGGCAGCAGGACGAGGAGACCGAGGACGGCCCAGCCAGCCTGCGACAGCAGGCGGCGTGGCCGCAGGGATCGGCCGGCACGTAGGCGCATGGCATCTCCCGCGCAGACGAAGGGGGTCGTCGGGCGTTCTCGAACCCATCTCATAGATGGGCTCTTGTGTAAAACGCCCGGCGGCCAGAATCTGAACGCCGGCAGCGCCACGGCCCTCACGCGGGAGAACCCGCGGGCACGCCGCTGGCACTCGATGACATCACCAGCACGACGTGCCACGAGTCTTGCCCGGCGTGCCATAATCCGGCCGTGGACTCGAACGGGCTGAGCCTCCAGGAACGGAAACAGGAACTGGTGCGGGCGGAGCTGTTCAACGCCGCGTGGCAGTTGTTCGGCGAGCGCGGGTACGAGGCGACGACCGTCGCCCAGATCGCGGCTGCCGCCGGCGTCTCGCGCCGCACGTTCTTTCGCTACTACGCGTCGAAGGAAGACGTGCTCGTCGAGACGAGCGACGAGCTCGCCGAGGCGATGCTCGCTGCGATGGCCGAACGGCCGCTCGACGAACCGCCGCTGCTCGCCATCGAGCGGGCGCTGGTCCCCGTGATCGAGAGCCGGATGGCGCGCACCGACCGTGTGCGGACGATCATCCGCCTGCTCCGCGAGAGCCGGACGCTGCGCCGGGCAATGCTCGAGCGCCACGCGCTGATGGAAGAGCGCCTCGCGGTGCAGCTCGCGGTGCGGCTGGGCACGGACGTCGCGAAGGACAGCACGCCGGCCCTGCTCGCCTTCGTCGCCCGGGCGATGATGGACACCGCCTTCAACATCGCCTACGACCACGGCCGCAGCGACGTCGCGGCGCTCGTCGCCGAGCTCTTCACGAAGCTGGGCGAACACACCGCCCTGCGCGCCGGCAGCGTCCGGTAGCCCGGGTGCGGCCGCCGGCCCGCGGCTTTGTGTAAAGTGAGCGGCGTGCGCATCGCGATGTGGTCCGGCCCGCGCAACATCTCCACCGCGCTGATGCGGGCCTGGGAGAACCGGCCCGACGCCTGGGTGGTGGACGAGCCCCTTTATGCCCACTATCTGACCCAGGTCACCGTCGCGCATCCGGGCGTGGACGAAGTGATCCGGCATCACGACGGCGACTGGGAGCGGGTCGTGGCCGGCCTGGTGGGACCGATTCCCCACGGCCGCAGCGTCTACTACCAGAAACACATGGCCCACCACTGGCTGCCGCACCTGCGCGGCGAGTGGGTCTTCAGCCTCACCAACGCGTTCCTGATCCGGCATCCAGCTGAGATGCTCCCCAGCCTCGCCGCCAAGATGGGGCTGCCGGTGCTCCGCGACACCGGGCTGCCGCAGCAGGTCGAAATCTTCCGCGACGTGCAGGCGCGCACCGGCGAGACGCCGGTCGTCCTCGATTCCGAGGACGTGCTCAAGGACCCGCGCGGCGTGCTGGAACGGTTCTGTGCGCGGGTCGGCGTCGCCTTCGACGAGCGGATGCTGCACTGGCCGCCGGGACGCCGGCCGACGGACGGGATCTGGGCCAAGTACTGGTACGACGCGGTGGAGCGCTCGACCGGCTTCGAGCCGTGGTCGCCGCGGCCGCGTCAGGTGGCGCCGGAGCTGGAGCCGCTGCTCGCCGAATGCCTCCCCTGCTACGAGGAGCTGGCGGCGCACCGGCTGCGGGCCTGATCGCGATGCTGCAATCGTTCGATCCGAAGAACGCCGACCTCGTCGTCAACATCAACGGCCGGCTGGTGCACCGCAACGAGGCGGGCATCAGCCCGTTCGACTCCGCCGTGCAGGGCGGCGACGCCGTGTGGGAAGGCCTGCGCCTGTACGGCGGCCGCATCTTCCGGCTCCGGCAGCACCTCGATCGGCTGCGGCAGTCCGCGCTGGCGCTGGCGTTCCGCGACATCCCGACGGCTGACGCCATCACCACCGAGATCCGCCGGACGCTGGCGGCCAACGGCATGACCGACGGCGTGCACGTCCGCCTGACACTGACGCGCGGCGTCAAGATCACCAGCGGCATGGACCCGCGGCTCAACCAGTCGGGGCCGACGCTGATCGTGCTGGCGGAGCACAAGCCGCCCGTCTACGGCACCGGCGGCCTCACGCTGAAGACCGCCGCCATCCGCCGGTCGCCGCCCGACTGCCTCGATCCGAAGATCCACCACAACAACCTGCTGCCCTCGATCCTCGCCAAGATCGAAGCCACCGCCGCCGGCGCCGACGACGCGCTGATGCTCGACACGCGCGGCTTCATCGCCGAGACCAACGCCACGCACCTCTTCTTCGTCGAGTGCGGCGTCGTGCGGACCCCGACCACCGCCGCGTGTCCCGAAGGCATCACCCGCGCCGCGGTGCTCGAGCTGTGCGCGGCGCATGCCATCCCGCACGAGGTGACGGATCTCTCGTTGACCGAGGCGTATCGCGCCGACGAGGCGTTCTGCACCGGCACGATGGGTGAGCTCGCCGCGGTCACGACGATCGATGGCCGGACCATCGGCGACGGCCGCGTCGGCCCGATGACGCAGCGGCTGACCGCGTTGTTCCGCGAGCTGACGTCGCGGGAGGGCGAGCCGGTCGCCTGAGATTCCTGAGCGCGTCAGCGTGGCTTGCCGGTCATCGGCACGAAGCGCACCGGAAGCGTGCCGACCGTCTGCATCCCCCGCTCCGTCTTGCGCAGGATCAGCAGATCCTGGTCCGTCGTGCCCACCGGAATCGCCATCACGCCGCCGACCTTCAGCTGCTCCACCAGCGCCGGCGGTATCTCCGGCGGCGCCGCCGTCACGATGATGCGGTCGAAGGGCGCGTGCTCCGGCCAGCCGAGGTAGCCGTTGCCGGTCCGCACCCGGACGTGGCGATAGCCGAGGGCCGTCAACGTCTCGCGGGCACGGTCCGCGAGCGGCTCGACGATCTCGATGGAATAGACCTCGTTCGTGAGCTCACCGAGCACCGCCGCCTGGTAGGCGGAGCCCGTGCCGATCTCCAGCACGCGATGGCCGCGGTCCACGTCCAGCGCTTGCGTCATGAAGGCGACGATGTAGGGCTGGGAAATCGTCTGCTCGAAGCCGATCGGCAGCGGGAAATCGCCATACGCGCGGTCCCGGTACGGCTCCGGAACGAAGAGGTGCCGCGGCACCTTGCGCATGGCGTCGAGCACGCGGGGGCTGGTGATGTCACGCGCGCGCAGCTGGTCGTCGATCATCCTTCGGCGCTCGGCATCCCAGTCGGGCGGACCTGACTGCACTCCGGCCGCCGGCAGGCCGCACGCCGCCCAGGAGAGCAGCACGGCGAGGACGGAGGATACGCGGAGCGTCGTCGTCCGTGTCGCCGACATGACGGACGTCATCTTTTACTTCGCCGGCTCGAACAGTTCAACGGAATTGCCGTCCGGATCGTCCAACTGAATCTGCCGGCCGCCCGGACCGGCTTCCAGGTCGTTGCGGAAACGGACGCCTGCCTTCTTCAGCCGCTCGATGCACGCGGGGAGATCCGAGACGCGAAGGACGATGCGATTCCACCCGCCGGCTTGCTGCGGCCGGCCGTCGGGCATCGGGCGGGAACCCGACGCCCCGGGGCCGCTGAGCAGCAGGTGCAGATCTCCGAGTGAGACGTTGGCGAACGCCGGGAGCTGCTGGTGCTGAAGTACGAATCCGAGATGACCGGAATAGAACGCGACGGCGCGGCTCACGTCGCTCACCTGATAGCGAACGCCGTGGAAGCCTGCTGCGACACCGGGTTCGTGCATGGCCGTTCCTCCCTGGTCCTCCCATGTTAGCGACGCCATGGGCTGATGAGCGCGGATCATTCCCGCGGCCGAGCTCGAGCGACCGTCGAGGTAAAGTGATGGCTCCTTCGAAAGGCGACTCATGACCGCTCTCGTCCGGGACCTGCGCCTCGCCGTCCGCGTCCTCCTCCACACCAAGAGCTGGACGCTCGTCGTCCTGGTCTCGCTTGCGCTCGGCATCGGCGCGAACACGGCGCTGTTCACCGCCGTCAACGGCCTGCTGCTGCAGACCGTGTCCGTCCCCGAACCCGCGCGTCTCGTCCGGTTCAGCTCGGCTGGCACGAACGACATGGTACGGAGCTCGAGCGACTACGGCTACTCGGGCACGTCCGGCGCGCGGAACGTCCGGTCGACGTTCTCGTTCGCCATGTTCGAGGAGCTTCGGGCCGCGAACACGACCTTGACCGGCCTGGCCGCGGGCGCGCCGATGGGCGTGAACGTCATCGTGGACGGCGACGCGCAGCTCGGCAGCGGCTATCAGGCCTCCGGCAACTACTTCGCGGTGCTCGGCGTCCCGGCGGCCCTGGGCCGCGTGTTCGTCGAAGGCGACGACAGACTGAGCGCGCCGCCCGTTGCGGTCATCAGCCATGCCTACTGGCAGAAGCGGTTCGCCGGCCAGCCGTCGGCGATCAATCGCGTCGTATCGATCAACGGCCAGATGGTCACCATCATCGGCGTCACGCCGCCGGACTTCACGGGTATCCAGCGCCTCGGCGCCGAGGCGCCGGACGTCACCGTGCCGCTGGCGTTCGACGCCGTGTTCAATCCACCGCTGCCCTTGCCCGATGCCACAGTGCCGGTCCCGCGCATGACGCAGCCCACCTACTGGTGGCTGCAGCTCGTCGGGCGCCTGAAAGCGGACGCGTCGATCGAGCAGGCTCACGCGAACGTCGCGACCGTCTTCCAGCGCACGGCGAGGGCGGGCATGGCCGAGTACCAGTCGTCGCTGACTGCGGAGGAGAAGGGCCTCTCGACCAACCGGCAGCGTGGCGACGCGGTGCCGGATCTCCTCGTCAGGCCGGCCGCGCACGGCTACTACGACATCGATCCCCAGGCGCAGCGGTCCGCCGCCTTCCTCGGCGTCGTCGTGATCATCGTCCTGCTGATCGTCTGCGCCAACGTCGCGAACCTGCTGCTGTCCCGAGCGACGGCGCGGCACCGCGAGATCTCGGTTCGCCTCTCGATGGGCGCGACGCGGGGCCGGCTGGTCCGGCAGCTGCTCACCGAGAGCCTTCTGCTCTCCAGCCTGGGCGGGGCGCTCGGCGTGCTCGTCGGCTACTGGTCGCGGGCGTTGCTGCCGTTCGGCGAGAAGGCGCCGCTCGACTGGCGGGTCTTCGGGTTCGTCGCCGGCGTCAGCCTGCTGACCGGCATCGTCTTCGGTCTCCTGCCGGCTCTGCGCGCGACAGGCGTGGATCTGGCTGGCGCCATGAAGGAGAGCAGCCGCAGCGTCACCGGGTCGCGCACCATCCTCAGCAAGGGGCTGGTCGTGGTGCAGGTCGCGATGTCCGTGGTGCTGCTGGTCGGCGCCGGGCTGTTCCTGCGGACGCTCGAGAACCTGAAGAGCGTAGACGTCGGGTTCGACTCGACGAACCTGCTGATGTTCAACGTGAACCCGGGCGTCAACCGCTACGACCCGGCGCGCTCCGCGCACGTCTTTCGCCAGGTGCTCGATCGGATGTCGTCCCTGCCCGGCGTGAGGGCCACGGCGCTGACGCGCACGACACTGCTCTCGGGCAGCACGAGCACGAGCTCGATGTGGACGCAGGGCCAGACGTCGCAGACCGCCGCCGAAGAGAACATGTACATGATGGACGTCTCGCCGACGTTCTTCACGACGCTCGGCATTCCGGTACAGCGGGGTCGTGCGTTCACCGACCACGATGGCACCACCGCACCGAAGGTGGCGATCCTCAACGAGGCGGCGGCGCGCAAGCTGTTCGCCGGCGGCGACGCCCTCGGCCGGCGCATCGGCGGGTCGTTCGAGAAGTCGGGCGAGTTCGAGATCGTCGGCGTGGTGCGCGACACGAAATATGCGAGCGTGCGCGATCCCGGCCCGCCGACGATGTATCGGAGCGTGTGGCAGCAGCCGGTCCGGGGCCTGAACGTCGTGCTCAGGACGGCGGGCGATCCGCTGGCGATGACCGAGGCCGTGCGTGGCGCGATGCGCGAGGTCGACCCGACGCTGCCGCTTCAGCGGTTCACGTCGCAGACCGAGCAGATCTCGCTGCGGTTCGCGCAGGAGCGCCTCTTCGCCACGGCCTACGCCGCGTTCGGCGCGCTGGCCGTGGTGCTGGCGTGCATCGGCCTGTTCGGCCTCATGAGCTACAACGTCGCGCGCCGGACCACCGAGATCGGCGTCCGCATGGCGCTGGGCGCGCAGCGGGGCACCGTGATCGCCATGGTGATGGGCGAATCGATGCGCCTCGTCGGCATCGGTGTCGCGGTGGGTCTCGCCACGGCACTGTGGGCCGGCCGATACGTGAAAACGGTGCTGTACGGGCTGCCGGCACACGACCCGCTGACGATCGCCGCCGCCGTCGGCCTGATCGCCGTGGTCTCGGCGCTCGCCGGCGGCCTGCCCGCGCGGCGCGCGTCGAAGGTCGATCCGATGGAAGCGTTGCGCCAGCAGTAGCGGCCGGCGACGGCGCAGGGTCCGCGCGGCCCGCGGAAGAGCTGGCTATAATGACGCGTTGACTCTTCCGGCCGGCAGGCGGCTCGGTCCGTACGAAGTCCGCGAGCCCCTCGGCTCGGGTGGCATGGGCGAGGTCTATCTCGCCCACGACACGCGCTTGAACCGCGGTGTCGCCGTGAAGGTGTTGCCGGCCGCGTTCGCGGCGAACGCCGAGCGCCGGCAGCGCTTCGAGCAGGAAGCGAGGGCCACGGCCACCCTCAACCACCCCAACGTGATGGTGGTGTTCGACGTAGGCGTGGACGACGGCGTCCCCTACGTCGTGCTGGAGCTGCTCGAAGGCCAGACGCTGGCGGCGGCGCTGAGCAAGGGGGCGCTCCCGCCCCGGACCGCGACCGACCTCGCCGGCCAGATCGCACAGGGCCTGGCGGCCGCGCATGCGAAGGGCATCGTTCACCGGGACCTGAAGCCCGACAACATCTTCGTGACGGCCGACGGCCGCGCCAAGGTCCTCGACTTCGGGCTCGCCAGGCTGATCGAGGGTCCCGACCAGAACGCGACCGTCACGCACGTCGGCGCCACGCCACCGACCGGCCCCGGCTTCGTGCTGGGAACGGCCGGCTACATGGCCCCGGAGCAGGTGCGTGGCGAAGCCGCGGACCACCGCGCCGACATCTTCGCGTTCGGCGCGGTCTTCTACGAGATGCTCTCGGGCCGTGCCGCCTTCGGCGGCGATTCCTCGGTCGAGCGGATGACCGCGATTCTCAAGGACGATCCGCCCGCGCTCCTGGCCGGCGCCATTCCTGCCCATCTCGATCGTGTCGTCCATCGCTGCCTCGAGAAGAGCCCTTCGCAGCGGTTTCAATCCGCCAAGGACATCGCGTTCGCCCTGGAGGCGATGTCGGCCTCGACGTCGGCATCGACGCCGGTCGTCGTGCCGGCGGCGAGGCGGCGGTGGCGGCGGCTCGCGTTGGGCGCCGCGGTCCTGGGCGGTGTCGCCATCGGTGCGGCGGCGATGCGACAGGCCGCGCCGGGACGATCCAGCGTCGTGAGCTTCGAGGCCCGCTCGTTCGATCGCCTGCCGATCACCAACGCGCGGTTCATGCCCGATGGCAAGACGATCGTCTACAGCGCGACGCCGAGCGGATCGTCGCCGGAGCTCTTCGTCGTCAATCCGGCGGCCGAAGCGCCACAGCCGCTCGGGCAGTCGGACGCGCACCTGCTCTCGATCTCGAGCAAGGGTGAGCTGGCCGTCATCGTGGCCCCGCGGTTCCTCGATCAGCGCCTCTACGGCGGCACGCTGGCGCGCATGACCATCGGCAGCTCGCCGCGTGCCATTGCGGAAGACGTCCGGGAGGCCGACTGGTCGCCGGACGGGTCCGCGATGGCGATCGTGCACGACCTGGGCAACAGCCGCGATCGCCTGGAGTTCCCCGCCGGCACGGCGCTCTACGAAGCCAGCGGCTACTTGAGCAATCCCCGCGTGTCTCCCGACGGCAGCCGCGTCGCATTCGTGGAACACCAGGTGCGCTTCGACGATCGCGGCTGGATCAAAGTCGTCGACCGCGGCGGGAAGGTGACCACCCTGACCGCGGAGCTTTTTGGCGTGCAGGGGCTGGCCTGGACGCCCGACGGTGCCACCCTCGTGTTCTCTGGCAATACCGCGGCGTCGTCGCTGCTGCAGCCCATGTCCGTCCGGGCCGCCGGCGGCGCGCCGGCCGAACAGGTATTCGGCGTCCCCGCGCGGTTCATCGTCTTCGACGTCGCGACGGATGGGCGATGGCTGGCGGTCCGCGAAGATATGTCGGTGGGCGTGCGCGCGCGCGTGCCCGGCCAGGAGACCGAGCGCGACCTGTCGTGGATCGGATCGACCGGTGCGCAAGACCTCTCTGCCGACGGCGGATGGCTGTTGATGCTCGACGTCGGCCAGCGCGCCGGCCCCAACTACGGCGTCGTCTTGAGGAAGACCGATGGGTCGCAGACGATGCGCCTCGGTGAGGGCCATGCCCAGAAGCTCTCACCCGACGGCCAGTGGGCCGCGGCGATCATCGCGGCGCCGGCCCAGCTCCTGATCTATCCCACCGGGCCCGGCGAGGCGGTTCGGATCGGCGACCGCGCCGCTGGCGCGCCTCAGCTCGGCCGACTGGTTTCCGGATGGCAAGCGGCTGCTCGTCTGCGGATCGGAGGCGTCACATGCGCCCCGGTGCTACAGCGTCGATCGGACGGGGTCGGCGCCGCGGCCGATGACGCCGGAAGGCGTCCTGGCCACGCTGGCGCCCGATGGAAAGACGCTGCTCCTCGCGATGCCCGATGGCGGCTTCGAACTGTCGTCGGTCGACGGCGGGACGACCCGTTCGGTCGGGGGACTCCGGCCGGGCGACCGCCAGATTGCGTGGAGCGCGGACAGCCGGGCGGTCTACGTGCAGCGGGGCTTCCAGGCGCCCGCCACCGTCGAGCGCGTGGCGCTCGCGACGGGCGAGCGCTCGATCGTGCGAACCCTGACGCCGGAGGGCGTCGGCGCGATCACCGCGCTCTACGTGATGGACTGGGTGGACGACGGCCGCTGGTACGCCTACTACTACACGAGCCTGCCGTCGACGCTGTTTGTCGTGCACGACGCAATCCACTAGACTGCCGGCAACTGGAGGTCACGACATGAAAGCAGGCGATAAAGCAGGCGGGATGGGCGGTGGTCGCACCGGCGGCGCCAAGAAGGCGGCGCCGAAGAAGGCGGCCGCCAAGAAGGCCGCGAAGAAGCGCTAGCGGTCTGACGCACGGGGCAGCATCCACGCGCCTGCCTCGTGCGCCCGGCTCCTCACGTCAGCGGATTGAGCGCGATCCGATCCCACCCAGTGGCCTGGCTGAGGGCCAGTTGCCGGTAGTGCTCGGCGTCCGTGGCGGCCAACGCCGCGTCGTACACGTGCGACCGCGTGGCGTGCTCCGGCTTCACCGGCCGGTAGTAGAGACCGATCCCTCGATGCCGGTCCTGTTGTGAGTGGTGCCACGTCACGAGCTGGCGTGTGACCACGTCTCCCAGCGCCCGCGCTGGCGCGGCCACCGGATCGCGATCGAGCTTCGCCAGGTTGTCGCACAGCGTTGGCACGTCCAGAAGCGCCGGATCGCCGGGCGCGGCTTGATCGTTGGGGAAGCCGATGCGTGCCGCCTCGAGGGCAGCCGCGCACGCCGTCCGGCGGGCCGCGTCGGGCCGCGCCGCGTCGAGCGCGTCGGCCAGCGCCTTCAACGGCTCCGCGATCGCGTGCGCGGCGCCCAGGTCGATGAGCGAGTACGGGACGTCGGCAAACGGTTCGCGGTTGGCCGGTGTGTCGAGGAAGAGCGCCAGCTGCTTGCCGATGTCACGCGCCACGTCCGCCGACGTCGCTCCCGGCTTCAGCAAATTGAGGAAGGCTTCCCATGGCCAGATGCCGGCAATCGGGACGATCGACTGGGACGCGAGCATGAACTCGCCCGCGTCGCGCAGCTGGTAGGCGGTTTCGAGCGTGTTGGCCTGACAGGCGCGGAAGACGACGACAGCGGCCCGCTCGGCGACGGTCTGCAGCGAGTCCGACAGGGTCGTCAAGCCCATCGTGGACTTGGCCTGGGCGTCGTCGGCGTCGGCGTCGAAGAAGAGGCCCAGCGGGCCATAGCCGTGCCCGTAGAAGAAGACCACATAGCGATCGGCCGGGCACTCCCGCTGGCCGAAGCGCAGGAAGCTGCTGAGCACGTTGGCCCGCGACGCGTTCAGGTCGGCGGCCTCCTTCAGGACGCGCAGCTTCGCGCGATCGAGCTTGGCCTTGATGCTGCGCCACAGCGGATGCGAGTCGGCGGGGATGGACTCGAAGCCCCGCGTCTTGGGCGGCGGCTCGGTCAGCACGCCGCGAAACACACCGCGCGTGTGCTTGAAGTCGACCTGGGCGGCTACGTTCATCTGGCCGAAGTCGGCGGCGTTGCAGAGCGACTTCAGTTCCTCCTTGGCCGCGGCGTCGAGGGAATCGCCGGTCCCTTTGTCGTCGGCGACGGTGTAGGCCAGCACGGCCCAGGGCTTTCTCTCAGCGGGTCGGGCATCCATCGTCGCGGCCTCCGGCTTGCGCCATTCTATTGCCCGGACTGCAAGGTGATCGGGGTGTCGCCAGGGGGCTCGAAGGCGTCCCGCGTGAACGCGAAGCCAAAAGGCCGGCCGAGCAGGTCGCCGGCATAGGGGGCCGTCGAAGCCGTCCCGGACGGCCCGCCCTGTTGCGCGTACGACCACCCGAGTCCGCCGACCAGGAGCCCGCCGCCGCCTTGCACGAAGTACTCGATGAGCGGGACGTGCCACTCGGCGAACTCCGCCGGCGGCTCCCAGTCGCTCAGGTACCACAGCACCGCGGCGCACTCCAGGTCGGTTTCCAGATCCTCCGGGCGGGCCATCTTCAAGACCCAGCCGCGACGTTCGATGAAATCGCGCACCCGCTGCATGTGCGCGACCTTGGCGAACGTGCCCTCCCACGCCAGGATCGTGGTCTTCTCGGCGCAGCCGGGCTTGCGCTCCAGCGGCGTCAGCCAGGCGAGCGCGTTCTGCGCGAAGAGCAGGTTGTCGCTGCCGTCGGTGATCTCCTCGTCGAGTGTCAGCGCATCCTGGGCGTAGACGACGACACTCCCCCAGCCGAACTTGCGCGACGCGGCGAAGACCCGCGAGTCAGGCGGCCCGTCGACGGCGGGCATGGCATCCGGCAGATGCCCGAGCGAGCGCCACGCGTCCTTCCCGTCCCCAGGCGGCGCCTTGTCACACAGCCCGTGCACGCACAGGCTGCCCGGCAGCCCCTCGTTCATGTTGAGGCTCAAGCCCTCGAAGAGGCTGAGCAGCGCGCGCTCCTTCTCTTCCTCGGCGGTCGCCCGCTCGAGCAGGGCCCAGATCGACAGTGCCATCAGGAACACCAGCGTCACGAACGCCAGGGCCCAGGCCACCACTTTCCGGCGGCGGTTGCGAGCCACGCTCTTCCGGACGAACACGGCCTCCCTGGCATTGAACGTGTGCCGCGGATCCTTCAGCGCGCGCGCCGCGACGGCGAGATTCGGGTTCTTGCTCCACAGCAGCTGCGAATCGCGGGTCCGCGCAAACTGGTCGGCGTCCGGGCCCAGCCGCTGGCCGAGGATCAGCGTGTCGCGGCCGGTCGCGTGGATCCACTCGTGCAGCGTCTTCCAGGCGCGCACGAGCGCATCGTGGGCCGGCTCGATGTAGTCGTCGCCCTTCACGATCAGGCGGGCGTCCACGAGCCGTTCGATCACGGTCTGCACGCGTGGATTCTCGTCGGCCGAGTAGTCGAGATCGGCGATCGGCACACGCCGGCCAGCCAGGTCGCCTTCCACCGAGACCATGCGCAGCACGATCTTGCGCATCGTCGCCTGCTGCGCCGGCTCCAGCGCCTGATACAGGGCGTCGGCCTTGCTGCGCAGCGCGCCCATCACCCCGCCCAGCCGCTCGTAGTCGGTCTTCCGCAACGCGCGGTCCTGGCGGCCGCTGGCGCGATAGGCCTCGTACAGCTCGCTCAGGGCGTAGGCGAGCAGCGGCAGCGCGCCGGGCGACTGCACCACGTCGCCGACGATCTCATCGACCAGTTCGGGAGGGTCGAAGATCAACACCTCCTGCATGGTCGGCATGACGATGACTTCCTTCAGCTCCTCGAGGCTGAAAGGCGGCACCGTGCAGCGCCCGGCGTTCCAGGCGGCCTTCAGCTCGCCGCCGCTCACCTGCGGCTCGAAATCCGAGCGCACCGTGACGATGACGCGGTGGATGCCGGCCTCGTCGTCGACGACCTGGCGCAGCCGCCGCAGGAACGCCTCCCGTTCGCCGGCGTCGGTGCACCGGGTGATCAGCTCCTCGAACTGGTCGATGACCAGGACCGCCTTCGGCGGCGCCGGCGGCGCCGTCCGCCGTCAGCGCCTGCTCCAGCGCCGCCAGCGGATGGAGGCCCGGACGCATCACCGGGAGGATGCGATGTCCCGCCTCGCGCAACAGCGGCAGCAGGCCGGCCTTGACCACCGACGACTTGCCGGTGCCCGACGCGCCGCTCACCACCAGCAGCCGGACCGCGTCGCAGCGTGCCTGCAACTCGCGAATGGCGCGGTCGCGCCCGTAGAACAGGGACTTGTCGGACTCGTCGAACGACTGCAGCCCCTTGTAGGGGCTGCGCGCCGGAAGCGGCGGCAGGTTCAGCCGATGTTTCGGGTGCAGGAAGACGAACTCGCCCTTGTCGTGATTGCGCAGGGGAAAGAATCCTGGCGTCTGCCGCTTGCTTTGCCCGGCCTCGAGCGTCTCCGGCTCGACGCGGTCGCGGACGTAGGCGTACACCTCGGTGGCGGTGATCACGCCGTCGCCGTCGCGCCCGGTGCGGAAGTCCGCGTCGCCCGCCAGCGCGTCGAACAGCGCGAGCGCGAACGGCGAGTGCGCCTCGCCGGCGGGGGTTTCGGCGAGCCCGCGGTCACCCGTGGCCCGGCCCTGCAGCACGTCCAGTGCCTTCTGGTCGTAGGCGGCCGAGGTGATGACCTGCCAGGCGGGGTCGACGACGAACCGGTCGAAGCGCTCCTTGTAGATGCGCTTGGGCATCAGCGAGCCGATCGCCCGCGAGCGGCTCGCCCATTGAAAGGCGCCCGAGAAACAGCAGTCGAGGATGAGCAGCAGGTGGCGGCAGGGCAACGCCTGGAGCGCGTCCTGCAACTCGGCCATCGGAATGAGGGTCTTCAGGTCCGTCGGGTCGGCGTCGGCGGGGACCAGGTAGCCCGCGGGTCCGTCGTCCCCATCCGCGGCGATGCCGTGTCCGGCGAAGTAGAACAGCACCCGGTCATCGGCCTCGACGACCGTGGCCATCGTCTCGCGGAGCAGCGTGCGCAGGGCATCCCCGCGCGCGTCCAGCAGGGGCGGGTGCACGTCGAAGTGCTGCTTCTCCGCCAGCACCTGCGCCAGCCGCCGCGCGTCGCTGACCGCGGTCTTCAGCGGCGACACCTTCTCGTAGGCATCGATGCCGACGATGAAGGCGTGGTGCCGCGAGAACGGCAGCGCCTGCTGGTCCTTGCGCAATGCCGTGTCGCCCGTGGCGCGCCACCGGATGGTGAAGTCCGTGGTGAACCATTCGTTGGTGTGCGCGACCTTGCGCGGCGGCTGAGCGCTGTCGACCGCCCTGGTCGCGCCGTACTCGTCGCCAGGCGTGAGCGCAGGCTGCGCCAGCAGGAAATCGTCGACCTTCTCGGTGGCGACGAGCAGCTTGAAGCGCTCGACCGACTGGTCGACGGCGTCCTCGAGGGAGAGGTTGTCCGAGGGCCCCTCGCCCCACACGGTCGTCCACGCGTCACCCGGCGGAAGCAGCTCGTTGCTCAGGATGTAGATGCCGTAGCCCGCCGAGAAATACGCCAGCACCACCCAGAGCGGCTGCCCGGAGCGGTTGCGGACGCGAAAGCGGCCGTGGATCCTGCGCGACCGACTGCCCACGGACGTGAGCGCGAGGACGGCCTCGGCGCCGGTGTGCTCGCGTTCACCGCCGTCGGCCAGCCGCTCGCCGAAGACGACGTCCACCTGCGACCGGTCCATCGCCGTCCGATGGTTCTGCAGCGTGAGGCAGCGCTCCCACTGCATCACCTGCCGCACGGCGGGCGCGAGGGACGCCGCCGCTCGCGCGAACGTGCCGCCGGCTGCGTCGGCGAACCCGATCGCCTGGTCCTGCCCTGCTGCCGTCAGCACCAGACGCCCCTCCCGTGCCGCCAGCGCGTACCCGGCGGCATCGCTCGCGCCGACGAGGCTCACGTGCACGCCGCTCTGGCCCAGGGCGTCTTGTACGGCCGAACGCGTCTCGTCGTCCCCCGCGAAGGCCACGGGCATCGGCGCCGCCGGCAGGCTGGTGATCTCCGCGACATACCGCGCCGACTCGCTGCTGTCGAAGTCGAGCTCGATCTCGCTCTTCCGTGGCCCGACCTGCACCGCGCGTGCGGTGCCGGCCGCTGTCGTGGGATCGTGTTCCGGATACAGCGCCAGGGTGACGACGGTCTCCGGCGGGACCGGCACGCCGTTGATGGCGCCGCACTCGACGGTCCACGCGCCCTGGTCGCAGTAGGCGAGGTATCGGCTGCGCGACGTGCGCGTCAGCGGTCGTCCGAGGAAGCCTGCCCCGGCGTCGAACAGGTCGTACGCCTCGAACTGCGGATCCTGGTCGAAGGCCCGCGAGCGGACGGCGGCGCGGCAGCGCACGAACAGATCGGCATAGCTCAACTCACCGCCGGACGTCTCGAGCACGTCGATCAGCGTGCTGGTGAACAGGCCGTGTCCAGGCGCTTCCTGCGCCAGTTGTCCGCGTTCGCACGCCGCCAGCAGGATATGACGGCCCTTCGGCACCAACAGCGGCTGCCGGGCCTCGCGGAGGCGCGAGTAATGCCCGTCCAGGTAGCTCTCGAGCGGTCGCTCGGTGGTGACCTCGTGCGTCAGACGCGGCTTCAACCCGCGAAGGGCCTTGACCTCGCGCGTGCCCGAGCCCGAGTGGCAGCAGTCGAACAGGACCGCGACGTGCGCCTGGTTCGCGGCCACCTCCGCAATCAGGACCGCAAGCTCCTTGTCCGCGAGGTCGAACCCGCCCGGACGGCGGCTGTCGGAGCAGACCAGCCCTTCGTCCTTGCCGTCGGGAAAGGCCTCGCGAAACGCGGCAGCCGACGCCCACTGCGCCCCGTGTCCGCAGAACTGGAACAGCGCGACGTCGCCGGATCGGGCCCGGCCCAGGTGCGACCGGAAGCGGCCAATGACGTTGGCGCGGGTGGCGTCGCCGTTCTTCAGGATCTCGACGGCCAGCGCGGCCGGGGCGACATGGTGCGTCAGGTACTCGTGGACGAGGTCGACGTCGTTGAGGCATCCCTCGAGTGACTCGATCTCCGGCCCATAGTCGTTGATTCCCACGAGCAGCGCGTAGACCCTGTTCGGCACAGCCGCCTGATTATGTCGCCTGGCGGCGGCGTGCGATCGACCGCGCTGGCGGACGCCGGGCCGGTGCCGGTCACGATGAGGCCGACATCGACAGCGCTTGACCCTGTCCCGGGTTCGTGGATAACATCGCGCCCTCTCGACAGGGTCTGGGTCGGATCTGGTTGTTCCCTTGGGCGGATTCTGGGGGCGCGGATGCGGTCAATCGTTCCATCGCGAACACGCGGCCGGGGCCACCAGCCCCCGGCGTCCCGGAGGCCTGCTCATCGGTCCGGATCGTCCCCGCCTGGTGGGACACGCTCGCGCGGCCGGCCCAGGACAGCCGGCAACTCCCTGACGGGCAGATCTTCGACGTCATCACGAACAGAACGAGCCCTCTGTCTGGGCACCGCTGTCTGAGCCCTCACGTCGTCGGGTGGGCGATCGTCGCCGACGTCGGGAAGGCTCGAGGATAGCGGCTCGCTGAGCGCCATGGGTGGCGCCCGGCGGGCGACAACTGAACGGAAGCGCCGTGACGAACCGCACGCTGCTGATCCTGCTCGGTCCCGTCGCCGGACTCGCGATGTTCGCGGGATCCGTCTCGATGGCCTCGTCGCTGGCGAGCCGGATGGCCCTGCAGCCGGCCCCCGCTCCGGCGCCGGCTCCCCAGGCGGAGCCCGGCCCAGGGGAACAGCAACCGCTGAAGCCGGCCGCCGAGACGCCGCCCGCGGCCGCGCCGGCCCCGACGAAGCCCTACGAGGAGGCGCAGTACCCGGGCCGTTCCCAGGATCGGGAGCCGGGTCGCCATCTGGATGGTCGCGCAGCTGCACCTGCTGTTCGCGGCGTTCGTCCTCGCCATCCCCATCTTCGCGCTCATCGTCGAGGCGATCGGCTACAAGACCGGGGACATGCGCTACGACCGGCTCGCGCACGAGTTCACCAAGCTGCTCTCGGTGTCGTTCTCGCTCACCGCGACGTTCGGCGCGGCGCTGACGTTCATGCTCGTCATCCTGTATCCGAAGTTCACGAACTACATGATGAGCGTGTTCTCCCCGACGTTCCTGCCCTACGTCGGGCTCTTCTTCGCCGAGGCCTTTTTCCTCTACACCTACTACTACGGCTGGGGGAAGTTCCGTCCGCTGGTCCATCTCGGCCTGGGGCTCGGCCTCAACATCGTGGGCACGGCGATCATGTTCATCGCCAACGCCTGGCTGACGTTCATGATGTCGCCGAAGCGGCATGGCGGCCGGATGGGGCGGTGATCTCCGTCTAGGACGCCGTCACCGAACTTCACCTGGATGCCGATCAACGTCCATCGCGTCATCGCGAACGTGGCGTTCGGCGGATCGGTCGCCGCCGCCTACGCGGCCTTCAAGTTCCTGCAGGCGACGACCGACGAGGAACGCGCCCATTACGACTGGATGGGCTACATCGGGAACTTCGTCGCCATCAGCGCCTTCCTGCCGCTCCCCTTCGCCGGCTACTGGCTGGCGAAGGAGATCTACGCCTACTCGCAGACGCTCGGGCTCACCATGATGGGCGGCGCGTTCTCCTGGCTCTTCATCATCCAGGCGGTCCTCATCGGGAACCTGTTCCTCGCCGCGAACTACTACCTCTGGCTCGGCATGGGCCGGGTCGAAGGGACGCGGCAGTTCCAGAAGATCATCAAGTACCTGCTCATCGTGATCGTGCTCTGCTTCATGGTCTGGGCGACGCCGCGGTCGATCATCGCGACCGTCTCCGAGGTCCGGGCGATGCGCGGGTCGTCGCATCCGGTGCTGGGCTTCCTCGGGGTGATGTCCGCGAAGAACACCGCCGTCAACATCCTGATCCTCACGACCTTCATGAGCTTCCTCCTCTACCGCCGGACGGGAAAGGTCGCCACGGTGGCGTGGGCGAAGACCGGCAATGCGGTGCAGCTCGCGATCTTCGCGGCGGTCGCGGTGTTCGTCATCTTCCTCGGCGTCTACGGGTACTTCGTCGAGGCGACGGTCCGGATCGGGCTCTCCGTGCCCCAGGTCCTCTCGGTCCTGTTCGCGATGGTGGCGATCACCGCGATCGACGTCTTCCTCTTCCGCGGGGCGCAGAAGACGGGCGAGGTGCGCTGGGGCCGGATCCCGGCGATCTCGCAGTACGTGCTGATCTTCATCGCCGTCACGTTCACCTGGCTCATGGGGCTCATGGGCTACGTCCGCTCGGGGCTCCGCCAGCACTGGCACGTCTACGGCGTCATCCGGGACCGCTCGCCCGACGCCTTCACGCCCACCCTCGGCTTCGCCACGCAGGTCGTGTCGGTGACGGTGATCCTGTTCTTCCTCCTGATCGGCTTCGTGTTCTGGATCACGAGCCTCCACGACCGGCCGGATTTCGAGCGGAAGCCCAAGCCCATCGTGCCCGAACCGGGTCCAGCCGAGGCGTCATGACGGTCCCGCACATCGTCCGGGTCGGCGCGCTCGTCATCGCCACGACGGGGTTCTATACCTACGTCGGTCAGATGGTGCCGCAGAAGGAAGTGCAGCCGCCCGAAGACACCGCCATCCGAAGCGACATGACCACCGCCGACATGGTCAAGATCGGCCGCGGGATCATGGAGGGCAAGGGCATCTGCCTGACCTGCCACACGATCGGGAAGAGCGGGGCGCTCCGGTTCCCGGACCTCGCCGGCATCGCGCGTCCGCGCCAAGACCCGCGTCCCGGGGCTGAGCGACGTCGAGTACCTGGCCCAGTCGATGTACGAGCCCACCGCCTACGTGGTGGAGGGATTCCCGCCGGCGATGCCGCCGATGAACCAGCCGCCGTTCGGCCTCACCGATCAGGAGATCCTCTGCGTGATCGCGGCCCTCCAGACACTGGGCGGCACGCCGACGGTCACGCTCCAGACCACCCACAAATACATGGGCGCCGGTGGCCGCACCGGGCGCGGCACCGGCTCCCGCGCCGACGCCGGCCCCAGGAGCGACACCATGAACATCCTGGTCGTCCTCGCCGTGGCCGTCGTGTTCGGCCTCCTGCGGTTCCGACGGGCGGGCCTGCTGTTGTGGGCGGCCGCCTGGTGGGTCGGGATCTACGTCCTGCTGCGATTCGGGTTCACGACGCCGATTCCCTCATCCGTCGTCTCGCTCTACATGGGCATCGTCTCCATCGGCGTCCTGGCGTACGTGTCCTCCAGCCCGGAGCGCCGCGAAGAAATCGCCGGCCCGCTCGTCCGGTTCATGACGGAGAAGCGCTTCACGCCGCTCCTCGGCGCAGCCGTGGTCGCCATCCCGGCGCTGGCGGCCGCGAACGTCTACGTCCAGATGAACGTGCCCCTGCAGCCTCCGTTCTACCCGCGCACCATCCATCCCGCCCCGCCGACCGAGATCACGGTGCACGGCAAGGCGATCTCGCATCGACGCCGGGGACAACCCGTTCCGGGCGCTGGAACGGTCGAACCCGGACGAGTTCCGCAAGCACGTCGAGAACGGGCGCCAGATCTACTACCGGAACTGCGTCTTCTGCCACGGCGACGACATGGGCGGCAACGGGATGTTCGTGCACGGGCTGGACCCGATCCCGACCAATTTCGGCGACGGCGACACGATCGCGAACCTTCGGGAGACGTTCCTGTTCTGGCGCATCGCCAAGGGAGGTCCCGGGCTGCCCGAAGAAGGGGGGCCCTGGGACAGCGCGATGCCCGCCTGGGAGAAGCACCTGAAGGAGGAAGAGATGTGGGAGGTGACGCTCTTCCTGTACGACTTCACCGGTGAACGGCCTCGCGCCAAGGAGGAGGCGCACGAATGACCGCCCGCCTGATCTCCCGCGGCTGTCTCGTCGTCCTGATCGGCGTGGGATGCGCCGCACCGGCCACACTGCTGCGCGCGCAGGGTCCCGACCTCGGCACGGACGCGCAGCGGGCGTCCGGCAAGCAGCTCTACGGCAAATACTGTGCGCAGTGCCACGGAGAGAAGGGTGACGGCGAGGGCTACGCCACGCCCCACCTCTCCCCCAGGCCGCGGAACTTCACGACCGGCAAGTTCAAGGTGCGGACGACGCCCAACGGCGCGCTGCCGACGCATCAGGACCTCGTCACCATCATCAGGCGCGGCATGCCCTACACCTCGATGCCCGCCTGGCCCAACCTCTCCGACCAGCAGGTGTCGGAAGCTCGCCTACTACATCCAGACGTTCTCCCCCGATTTCGCCGATAGCGGGAAGGTCCCGAAGCCGGTTGAGATGCCGAGCGCGCCGAGCGCCTCGAGCGAGACCGTCGCGCAGGGGAAGAAGCTGTACGAAGAGACGGGGTGTTCGCGATGCCACGGGACGCTCGGGCGGGGCGACGGCCCGTCGGCGCCCACCCTGAAGGACGATGTCGGGCATCCCATCCGGGCGGCGGATCTGGCCCAGAGCTGGACCTTCCGCGGCGGGTCGTCACGCGATGACATCTTCCGGACGATGAGCACGGGGTTCAACGGGACGCCGATGCCGGCGTTCGTCGATGGCCTCACGCCCGAGCAGCGCTGGGCGATCACCGACTTCATCGTCTCGCTGTCGGGGAGCGACGGGCCGCGCTATACCAACCTGGTCGTGGCCAAGCCGGTCCGCGACCCGATCGACGTGAGCAAGGGCGCCGCGAGCTTCGCCTCCGCTCCCGTCGCCCGGTTCCCGATCATCGGGCAGATCATGGAGCCGGGGCGCGCATTCGCGCCGCAGGCGACGTCGGTGACCGTTCAGGCGATTTACGACGCCGAGTCGATTGCCCTGCTCGTGCGATGGCATGACCGCAGTGCCGAGAAGACAGGGCAGAACGGCCCGGCGCTGCCCGTGCCTCCCGAGGAGGAGGTCGTGTCGGCGCCCGCAGCCGAACCGTCGGCGGCGGACCCGTTCGGCGACGCGGCGGTCGCGCCGGCGGCCCAGGCGGCCGCACAGGATCCCTTCGCCGAGGCCGCACCAGCCGCGGCGGCCTCCGAGTTCTCCGACGCCGTCGCGATCCAGATTCCGACGGAGGTGCCGACCGGCGCACGCAAGCCCTACTTCATCTTCGGCGACAGCCAGAGCCCGGTGGATCTCTGGTTCTTCGATCTGGCCAAGGGCGAGCCCCTCCGGTTCACCGGCAAGGGAAGCGCCGACGTCACGCCGAACGACGCGGGCGGCGTCACCGGTGTCGCCAGCTACGACCAGGGCGAATGGTCGGTCATCTTCAAGCGGGCACGCCGTCCCGACGCCGGGGCGGCATTCGCGCCCGGCGCGTTCATGCCGATCGCGTTCTCGGTGTGGGACGGGTTCTCGCGCGAGCGTGGGAACCGGCGCGGCCTCTCGCTGTGGTATTCGCTCTACCTCGAACCCGAGAACGTCCCCTCGCCGGTCGGTCCGATGATCACGACGGCGCTCGTCATCCTCGGCATCGAGCTGGGGATCGTCGGGTGGGTGCGGCGTTCCCGTTCCCGCACGCGCGAGGATATCGGCGGAGAGCGGACGCAGCAGCCGGCCGCAAGCGTGTGAGCTACCCAGGGTATTCGGAGAATCCGATGTACAAGAGCATCTACGTCCCCGTCGACAACTCAGACCACTCCAATCGCGCCGTCGCCTGCAGCATCGCGCTGGGCAAGGCGTTCTCCGCGAAGCTGGTCGGCTGCCACGTCTACGCCGCCAAGCTGCACGACTATCGCTTCCGGCAGATGGAGTACACGCTGCCGGAGGAGTACATCGACGAGGTCGAGCTCGAGCGCCAGCGGAAGATCCACGACAGCCTCATCACGATGGGCCTCAAGCTGATCTCCGACAGCTATCTCGACGGCATGTCGCGCCTCTGCGGCGAGTCGGGCCTGGCGTTCGAGCCGCGGATGATGGACGGCAAGCATCACATCGAGATCCTCAAGGATGTCGTCGGCTCGAAGCACGACCTGGTCGTGATCGGCGCGCTGGGGATCGGACGCGCGCGGGACAGCGTGATCGGCTCGGTCTGCGAGCGTGTCGCGCGCCAGTCCGACCGCGATGTCTGGGTGGTCAAGCACGTCCCGGAGGCGGGCGAGGCGGAGCGGGACACGATCCTGGTCGGCGTCGACGGCAGTCCCCAGTCGTTCGGCGCGCTGATGACGGCCATCGACCTGGCGCACACGTTCGGCAAGAAGGTCGAGGCGATCGCCGTCTACGACCCCTACCTGCACTACTCGGTCTTCAACGGCATCGTCAGCGTCCTCACCGAGCAGGCGGCGAAGGTCTTCCGCTTCGAGGAGCAGAACCAGCTCCACGAGGAGATCATCGACACCGGCCTCGCGCAGATCTACCAGTCGCACCTCGAGGTGAGCGAGCGGATGGCGAGCGAGGCGGGCGTGGCGATCAAGAAGACGCTGCTCGACGGCAAGCCCTTCCAGAAGATCATCGACCACGCGCGGAAGACCAATCCGTGGCTCATCGTCCTGGGGCGGATCGGCGTCCACAGCCCGAAGGACGAGACGAACATGGGCAGCAACACGGAGAACATCCTCCGCGCCGCGCCCTGCGATGTCCTCCTCTCCACGCGCCTCGAGGTCCCGCGCCTCGACGTGCGCGCCGAGGAGACCATCCGATGGACGCCCGAAGCGGAGGCGCGCATGACGCACGTCCCCGAGCAGGTCAAGGGCATCGCACGCACCGGCGTCCTGCGCCTGGCGCTCGAGAAGGGGCATTCGGTGATCACGAACGCGGTCATCGACGAGGCGATGGATCGGTTCATGCCGAAGAGCGCCTCGGCCGCCACCAAGGCGCTGGCCGAGGCCGTGGCGCTCGAGCGGGCGAAGTCCGGCCCGGTATCGATGTGCCGGTCCTGCGGTGTCGCGGCCACGCAGACCGGCGCGGTCAAGTGCACCGTCTGCGGCGCCTCGGACTTCGAGGTGATCTCGCAGGAGATGATCGAGAAGATCGCGGCGGTGGAAGGCGGCCTCCAGGAAGAGACCACCTACGACGGGCGGAAGCTGCGCTGGTCCGAGGATGCTCGAAAGGGCCTCTGGACCATGAAGAACGCCTATCAGCGACGCCGGGTGAAGGCGCGGGTCGAGAAGCGCGCGCGCATGATGAAGATCGACGCGATCACGCTCGATTTCGCCAGGCAGGTGATCGAGGAGGAGACGGGAGCGCCGCTCGAGATCCAGGCCGGGGTCCCCGACGCGCGGACTGTGCGCGTTGGGGTGGAGGCGCCGGCCGACGGCGTGACACGAGCGCCCGCCGCCGCGGCCGCCGAAGGCCCTGGAACGGGCAGCGAGGCCAGGCTCATCGCGCGCGACGATCGGAAGAACCCGTTGATCTCGACCTTCGAGTGGACGGACGACGCCGTGCAGCGGGTCTTCCGGGTACCGGCCGGCTTCATGCGGAACAAGACGCAGGAGCGGATCGAGGAGTGCGCGCGGGAGCACGGCGCGGCGTCAATCGACCTCGCGATCGTCGAGGAGGGCATCGAGATCGGCAAGCGGATGATGGCCGAGATGATGGCGACGTACTCCGCACCGGGCGGTGCGGGCGCGGCGCGGGCATCCGCCACGCCGGCCCAGGACGCGCCGGACGGCGGGGGTGGCGGCTACCTCAACGAGGTGCGATCGCGCTGAGCCGCGGGCCGGCCCGGCGCGAACGAAGCAAAGCAGATGGCGGCGTATCGCTTTTGTCGCACGGACGACATCGCGCTGCTGGTCGACGCGCTGAATCGCTGTTCGGCTCCGTATCAGCCGGACGAGCCGCTGATGACGCGCGACGCGTTCAAGCGATCGATCCGCGACCTGCAGGTCTGGTGCAGCAGCTGCATGGTCGCGTTCTCGGGCCCCGACCCGGTCGGGGTCCTGATCGGCGCCAAGCGGCCGTCCGGCACGCTCGTCCACCAGATCGCGGTCCATCCCGATCATCGGCGACACGGTCATGGCCGACACCTGCTGGCCTCGCTCGGCTCCAAGCTCTCGATTCTCGGCCCTCCTCGGATGGTTGCCGAGATCCCGGAGACCCACGCTCCGGCCTGCGAGCTGTTCAGCGCAAGCGGGTATGTGCAGGAAGCGCGGTTGACGGACTACGTCCTCCAGGGCATGGCGAACGAGGTGAGTGAGCCGACAGATGGGCGGTTCGTGATTCCCGTCACGGTCGACGATCTCGCCGCCAACGGGCTCCTGGGCGAGGCCGATCCGCCGGTGTGCTGGGAGCGCTCGGTCGAGACCCTCGCCGCGAGAAAGGCCGACATCTCCGGACTCGCCGTCGCCTCCGACGAGCGCATCGAGGCGTACCTCCTCCACCTGGACGACGGTGAGATCGTGGCCCTCCGCTCGTTCGTCGAGGACGGCGGAATCCCCCTGACGCAGCTGCTCTGCCGGCTCCGCGCGCGCGGCGTCGGGAGCTGAGAGTCTCGAAGGTCCACCCGGCGGAGATCTCGGCGGATCTCCTGGAGTCGCTCGGGTTTCACCGCGCCGGCGGGCATCACCGCTACGCGGCGACGGCGCGGCCGGCATAGCGGCCGCGCTTTGCAGCTCGGCGCCGCGCTCCAGGGTCCGCTTCAACATTAAGGGGCCCGGCGCTGCCACCGCGGGGCAAGACGCAACGCTGCTTCCGCATGCACGGAGTAATGTCAGCCGATGAGATACGCCATTGCCGCCAGCCTGACGGCCCTGAGTCTGACGCTCAATGCGTCGTACGCCAACTGGGGGCTTCCCGGTTCCTGGCATCCGGATGAAGTCGTGGATGAAGCGATGAGGCTCGTGGCAGAGCGGACTCTCGATCCCAACTTCTTTCAATACCCGTCATTACACATCTACCTGGTCGCTCTCGTTATTGTCATAAGGGTTGGCTTCATGGCGCTTGACAATCTCCTGTCAGGCCAGTCGGCCCTCGCGAATATCGACCCCGGCTTCTGGGAACTCCGCCCGGATTTCCTGCTCTCGGCCAGGCTACTGACCGCCGCGATGGGTGCGGCCTCTGTCTGGTTGGTCTATCGAATCGCGCGCGAGGTCTTTGACGCGAGAACTGCCTGGCTGGCGGCAGCCCTCCTGACGCTGAGCGCAGGATTCATCGGACTATCGCATTTCGCGACCGTTGATGTGCCTCTGGTGTTTTGGAGCCTCCTTGCGCTGGCCGTGACTCTCCGGGCCTTCGACCGATGCCGGCCCGGGTGGTTCTTCGGTGCTGGCATCGTCGCCGGTCTCGCTGCGTCGACCAAGTACCCAGGCGTGGTCGCTGCCGTCCCGCTCCTGCTCGCGGCCGCCCAATGCAAGCCGTCCCTCACGGCTGGCCAAAGCCTGTGGCGCTATCGGTGTCTCATGGCAGGCCTCGCGGTATCAGGCGTGCTAGTCGGCTTCTTTGTCGGCACGCCTTACGCCCTGTTGCGTTTCCCTCGGTTTGCCGCGGATTTCCTGCAGTTGAATCTGTATCAGCCCAACTACATGGGCGCCGGCCGAATTGGGTTTCTGCAACACTGGTGGAATGTCGCGAATATGTGTGGCGTGTTTGGCTGCGCGGCGGCCATTGCTGGTGTCGCGTACGTCACGGGCCTCTACCTGAAGCAGCGGAACACCGCGGTGCTCCTGTTGCTCGCGGCCTTTGCCGGCGTCTACGCGATTACAGGTCGCATGTCGTATTGCCCGGACCGATATACTTTGCCGCTTCTACCGTTCCTGATGATTTTTGGCGCGAAAGCGTGCCTGGACCTGATACGAGCGGCTTCTCGGGGCCCAGGCGCGACTCGCATTGCCCGGGCTACACTGGCGGTCGGCATACTGTATACGGCCTTTTACGGCGGCCGAGCCGTGTTCGCGTTCCGCTATGACGATCGCGTTCTCGCTTCCGATTGGTTGCGGCGCCACGCTCGACCGACGGATTCAATAGAGATCACCGCGAAGTACAGAATCAATGTTCCATCCGGCTACGAGCACGTCTCCCTCATTCCGTATTCCTTCAGTAAGGAGACGTTTGAACAGATGCGCCAGTCGCCGACATACCGGTGGCTGAAGGCGCGACTGCCGTGGGTCGAGTTCAACGATTATCCGACCGTCGTGAGTGATGAACCACGAGAAGCGAGTCTCGAGGCGCTACTGACGAGACGGCCCAAGTACCTAGTGCTGTCGGGGCGTTGTTACTCCAATTTCGTGAAGAACGATGCGTTTACGCTGCGGCATTTTCCGCTTCAGCATCGGATGTACAACGAGATACTGAGCAACGCAACTGGGTACAAACCGGTCGCGGATTTCAGGCGCCAGTATGGATGGCTTCGCCCGAGGCTCGAGCAGGTCGATGCGGGTGTGACCGTGTACCAGTACATCGAGTAATAGCGCGCGGCCATGGTCTCGGCGAAGTACACCGGCACATCCTGGAGACAGCATCCAAAACGTGCGCTCGTTCAAAGGGCGCGCGACGTAAACGGCATGACGAGCCCCGCCTGTGAAGGAACTGTAACCGCACGTCATTGGACGGAAGCGGGTACGCAATCCGCCGCTTGCGCCGCCTTAGCTCCTCGTGTCTATCGTCTGCACTTGAAATGCCTCTTCGGCCATGGCGCGTTCAGTGTGGCAACCAACCTTGGCCATGGGCAGATCGGGCATGTCGGGTGTTTTCTGTCTGCGCAGGCTCACACTCACGCTTGTGCTGGGTCCACGCTTTCCCCGTTGTAGGCTACGTCACGATGAAGAGCTATCACGACATCGCCGGCGACGGAGGGTCCCGGGTCCTCGAGCAGGTGGCCGGGCAGCGCGCCCGCATCGCCGACGGGCTGGCCGGGGTGCGCCACATGGTGGCGGTCGGCTCCGGCAAGGGAGGCGTCGGCAAGAGCACCCTGACGCTGCAGCTCGCCGGCGCCCTCCGGGCGCGCGGGCTTCGGATTGCGATTGTTGACGCGGACTTCAACGGCCCCTCGCAGGCGCGCATGGCGGGCGTCCAGGACGGCCTGTTCGTGCCCGGCCGTGACAAGGTCGCGCTGCCGCGGACCAGTGACGGGATCGCCGTCTTCTCGATGGGCTCGGTGATTCCTGAGTCGGAAGCCCTCGACTTCGAGAGCGCGGCGCACGGCGAATCGCACACGTGGCGCGCCACCAGGGAGTTCGCGCTCCTCGGCGAGATCCTCGGGGCCTTCGAGTGGGGCGCGCTCGACCTGCTGCTGTTCGACCTCCCGCCCGGCGCCGAGCGGACCGTGCAGTACGCCGAGTTCCTCGGGCCGCGCGCCTCGTTCCTGCTCGTGACGATTCCCTCTGAGGTGGCACGCGGCGTCGTCGCGCGCTCGGTCGCCGCCCTCTCGAAGGGACCCAATCGCCTGCTTGGGTACGTCGAGAACATGAGCGGCTACTACTGCCGCGACTGCGACGCCATCAAACCGCTGTTCGCCTCTCCCGACTCCGCCCTGCCGGAAGGGGCGGGCCTGGAGATCCCCTGCCTCGGGACCGTCCCGTTCGATCCCGAGCTGGCCCGGCACTGCGATCGGGGGATCCCGTTTGCCGCACTGCACGAGTCCCCGGTGGGCCGTTCCCTGGAGCAGGTCGCACAGCGGCTTCTGGACAGCCTCGAACCTACAGGGAGTCCCCGATGAAGTTCCTTTGCGTCCCGTGTGACAGCCCGATGAAGCTGCAGACCATCGGCCCGCCCGAGGGCGGCTCGCTCTCGGTCGTCTACTCGTGTCCCGAGTGCGGCTACGAGATGGCGATGCTGACCAATCCCTACGAAACCCAGGTCGTCCAGTCACTCGGCGTGCGGATCGGCCCCGCGATGGAGGCGGGCGCGTCCGGATCCTCCAGCTCCGGCACCGGATGTCCGTTCTCCGCGATGATGCCGGCCATGGAAGGCGCCCGTGAGGGTGCACCGGACGCAGCGCCACTGCCGGTCCGGTGGACGTCGGCCGCCGAAGCGCGGCTCGCGAACATTCCCGCGTTCGTGCGGCCCATGGCGAAGACCGGCATCGAGGCCTTCGCCCGGGAGCGGGGGACGCTGGAAGTGGACGAGGCGATCCTCGACGCGGCCCGCGACCACTTCGGCATGTGAGGCATCGTCCCCGCCGAACGACATGACCATGCCGCACCAGGACGCGACCCCGTTCGCCCGGCCCTACGTCGTCTCCTGGAACCTCACCTACCGCTGCAACCTCGCCTGCGAGCACTGTTACCTCGACGCCGGCGGCGCGCCGGCGGTCGACACAGAGAACTTCGCCGATCGGAGCGAGCTCGACACCGAGGGGTGCTTCAGGGTCATCGACGAAATCGCCGCGTTCGCGCCCGAGTGCGTGACCATCCTCACCGGCGGCGAGCCGCTGCTGCGGCGCGACATCCTCGAGATCGTTCGACGCGCGGCGGAGCGTGGGTTGTGGGTGGTCGTCGGCACCAACGGGGTGCGCATCACCGAGAACCTGGCGCAGCGTTTGGCGGAGGCCGGCGCGCGGGGGCTGTCCCTGTCTCTCGATGCGCTCGATCCCGATCGGCACGACCGCTTCAGGAAGGTGCGTGGCGCGTGGCGCAACACCGTGGAGGGGGCGGAGATCCTCGGCCGGACCGGCCTCCCCTTCATCGTGCAGACGACCGCGGGCTCGCACAATCTCGGCGAGCTCGAAGACATCGCCGCCTTCGCGCACGATCGCCTCGCCGCCAAAGTGTGGAACCTGTACTTCCTCGTGCCGACGGGGCGCGGGCAGTTCGTGTCGGACATCACCCCGGCGCAGTACGACGAGGTGCTCGCCTCGCTCAACCGGATCCAGCGGACCTACGACCGCCGGATGCTCGTGAACGCGAAGTGCGCGCCGCACTACATCAAGACGGTCCTGGAGCAGGCCGCCGGGCAGGGCGATCCCATCGGAACGGACGCCGAGCCGGCGGGGGCCGCGGCGTCATGGCCGGGCGCGTCCCGGATCAGGGTCTACTCCGGCGGGGCCGGCGGGTGCCCGGCAGGCACGCACTACATGGGGATACGGCCGAACGGGGACGTCACCCCCTGCCCGTACCTCCCCGTCTTCGCGGGAAGCCTTCGCAGCTCGAGTCTGGCGGACCTGTGGACGTCGTCGGAACTGTTCACCGACATCCGCCGCCGCACGTCGCTCGGCGGGCGATGCGGGGCGTGCGAGCTGAACGGCCACTGCGGGGGCTGTCGCGCCCGGGCCTACGGGATGAGCGGCGACCTGATGGCCGAGGATCCGCTCTGCACCCACACGCCCGGCACGTTCAAGGGATCCGCCCTGCTGGCGCTGCGCGGCCAAGGGGCCGCCCCAGGCAGGCCCGAGGCTCGCGCGATCGAATATGGCCGCGCGGCCACCGCGACCATCGCGTGGGACGAGGCGGCCTCGGAACGGATGAAGCGGATCCCCGCATTCGTCCGGGGGATGGTCATCGGCGCGGTCGAGGAGTCCTGCCGCAGGAACGGCCTCGACCGCGTGACCGTCGACGAGCTCGAGCGTATCCGGGCGCGGATGCCGACGCCGAAGATCTTTGGCTAGCTCCCAAGGTCCTGGTTAGGGCAACCCGGCGCCCCCGCCTCTGCCTCAGTAGCGAGCGCCTCGCGCGTCATCCGCGCCGGGTCGTGTCTGCTGAAGGCCGACGTCCGGGCCGATGTCGGAGTGGCCCCGCGGCTTCCACCAGGTGAACCATGTGTGTCCGCGGGCCTTCCCCCGGCGGATGTACAAGACGAAGTACGGCACCCACAGCGCAACACAGAGCACCAGCGCGAGCGTCACAGCAGTCGAGATGTCCATGGCTCAACTCCTCCTGGCTCCCCCCGCAGGACCATGCAAGCTGCGGTCCCGGGGCTCCCTGGAAGGAGACACTCTTCGTCGAAGTCGAGCTGTCGAACTCGGCGACTCGTGAGCTACTGGAACGGGTCCGGTGCGCCCGCCTCCGCGACCTTCTCATCCAGCCACTTCTTGAACTCGTCCGCGGCCTGGACGGTAACGAAGCCGCGCATTCGAGCATGGCCGAGCCCGCAGAGCTGCGCACAGGCGATCTGGTACTGGAACTCGGGCTTCCCCATCCGGGTCCGCATCTCCGCCGTCGTCACGGTGGGAACGAACCAGATCGGAATCGTCAGCCCGGGAATGGCGTCCTGCTTCACGCGGAACTCCGGCACGCCGAAGCTGTGGATGACGTCCTTGCTCCTGAGCCTGACGATAACCGGCTGGTTCACGGGCAGATAGAGCTGGTTGACGGTCGTGACGTCGTCCTTGGCGGCCGGATCGGCGCGATCGATGCCCAGCGGGTTCGACTGGAGATCGAGCAGCTTGATGTCGGTGCGGCCGAAGACCCCGTCCGGGCCCGCGTAGTGGACGTTCCAGGCGAACTGCTCACCGGTGACCTGGACCAGCAGCGCGTCCTTCGCCGGGGGCATGTCACCGACCCTCGCGGCCCAGAGCGGGATCGCGAACCCGAACAGGAGAACCGCCTCGACCACGGCCACGCCGACTTCGAGATACGACGACGTGTGCGACTTGACCCCCGTGTAGTTCGCCACCGGCTGCCGCGATCGCCGGAAACGGACCAGGCAGTAGGTGAAGAACGCTCCCCACCCGACGAACAGGATGAGCATGAACACGTGGACCCAGCCGATCATGGCGTCGATCTGCCCGCCGTGGGACGAGGCGAGCTCCGGGAGTCCGAGCCAGTCAGTCATGATGTTCTCGGCGTCTTCTGGAGCTCGGACCATTCGGTATCGAGCTCGATGTCCGCGATGCGCTTCGCGCGCTTGTAGAGATACAGGAAAAAGCCCACGAACCCGCCTTGCACCGCAAGGAGGATGGCCAGCATCACCAGGACGCCGACCCTCGTCCCGTCGATCATCGAGGTCTCCTGGGCGCCGAAGCACGCCGCGCAGGCAAGGACGCGCGAGCTGCCACCGAACAGCACGAGCACCGCGGTCAACACTGCCAGCCGCGCCGTAGGCAGCGAGCGCAGGTGGGTCATCGCAGCGTCCTCGTCTTGCGCAGGAACCACGAGTCGTAGACCACCAGGCCCAGCGACACGGCGAACGCCGCGACACCGGCGATCAGGCGTGTGGTCCCGGCGTCCCGTCCGTACTGGTTGAGGCACCAGATCCCGAAGAGCACGGCGAGCGCCGCGGAGAGCAGGATCAGCAGCGCGTGGAACAACCTGAGGTTCATTCCGGAATCCAGAAGCCGTTGGCGTGCGTGAGCACCGGGAGCGCCAGCAGCGGCACGAAGAAGGCGACGGTCAGGATGAGGACGGCGTAGATCAGCTTCTTCTCGGAGATCAGGTGCATGAAGTAGCACGCCACCAGGGATCCCTTGATGGTCGCGACGATCAGCGCGAGGGTCACCGCCGTCCCTACCGGCAAGTGGACCCGGGAGATCGCCACCGTCACGATGGTCAGGACCATCAGCGCGACGAAGACGGTGATGTAGACCCGGACGTGCCGGTCGATGTCGGCGGCGTGGTCGTGCGTCGCGTCGACGTCAGCTGCGTGGTCGCTCATGGGCTCCGCCTACAGAAGGTACAGCGTCGGAAACAGGAAGATCCACACCAGGTCGACGAAGTGCCAGAACAGGCCCGAGTGCTCGACCCGGTTGGTGAACCACACCGGGTTCGTCTCCCAGAGCTTCGCGCCGGGGCCCCAGAACCAGGCGTTCACCGCCATCCCGCCGGCCACGTGGAGCATGTGCAGGCCGGTCAGCGTGAAGTAGATGGCGAGGAAGTTGTTGGTGCTCGGAAAGAGGCCGTCGTGGAACTTGTGGCTGTACTCGAAGTACTTGACCACGAGGAACACGAACCCGAGCAGGATCGTCGCCCCCATGTAGAGCCGGAACGTCCCGAAACGGCGGCGCATCAGCGACGCCCAGGCCATCACCATGGTGACGGACGAGCCGATCAGGACGATGGTGTTGAACGTGGCGAGCGGCACGTTCAGGATCGTGTCTCCCCGCGGCCAGCTGGGCGCGCCGGTCCGGATCAGGATGTAGCTCGCGAACAGGGCCCCGAACAGCATCACCTCCGAGGCCAGGAAGAGCCAGATGCCGATCTTGCCGTTGGACAGACCGGTGTCGCGGCGGAGCTCTACGGTGTAGGGGATGTCCATCGCGGATCAGGCCTCGTGCTGCGGTGAGAAGTCCTTGGCCGCGCCCGGCACGCTGTACTCGTAGGGGCCGCGATACGCCTGCGGCACCTCGAGGAAGTTGCCGTGCGGGGGCGGCGAGGGCGCGGCCCACTCGAGGGTCGTGGCCTGCCAGGGGTTCTCGTCGGTCTTCTCCCCCTTCCAGATGCTCCAGAAGAAGTTGACGATGAACGGAATCTGGAAGATCCCCAGGACCCACGCGCCCCACGACGAGACGACGTTGAAGTGCAGGACCGGCTGCGCGAAGTCGTAGGCCGCCCCGCCGTCGTACAGGCGCCGCGAGACGCCGGCCATGCCCATGATGAACATCGGCGTGAAGACGACGTTCATGCAGATGAACGAGCCGATGAAATGGATCTTGCCGAGGGTCTCGTTCATCATCCGCCCGGTGGCCTTCGGATACCAGTAGTAGATCCCCGCGAAGAGGGCGAAGATCGTCCCCGGCGCGACGACGTAGTGGAAGTGACCGATGACGTAGTAGGTGTCGTGCAGCGGGATGTCCGCGATGTTGAAGGCGAGCGGCAGGCCCGTGAGCCCGCCGATGCCGAACATCGGGAGGAAGCCGAGGGCGAAGAGCATCGGCGTGTTGAAGCGGATCGACCCGCCCCAGAGCGAGATGACCAGCGCCGTGAGGATCACCACCGACGGGATCGAGATGATCATCGTCGTGGTCTGGAAGAACGCCGCCATCGCCGTCCCCATGCCGGTCATGAACATGTGGTGCGCCCACACGATGAACGACATGAAGCCGAGGAAGACGATCGAGTAGACCATCGACCGGTAGCCCCAGAGCGGCTTCCGCGTGTTGTTGGCGATGATCTCGGCCACGATGCCCATCGCGGGCAGGATCAGGACGTAGACCTCCGGGTGCGCCAGGAACCAGAACAGGTGCTGCCAGAGGAGCGGGTTGCCGCCGCCGGCCGCCTGGACCACCTGGCCGCTGACGACGAGGCCGCTCGGGAGGAAGAAGCTCGTGCCGGCCAGGCGATCCATCAGCTGCAGGACCGCCGCCGCCTCGAGCGGCGGGAAGGCCAGGAGCAGCAGGAAGGCCGTGACGAACTGCGCCCACACGAAGAAGGGGAACCGCATGAACGTGAGCCCCTTCGCGCGCAGCTGGATCGTGGTCGTGATGAAGTTGACCGCGCCGAGCAGCGACGAGGTGATCAGGAAGACCATGCCGAAGAGCCACCACGTCTGGCCCGAGCCCGCGATGATGGAGAGCGGCGCGTAGGAGGTCCACCCGGACTGCGCCGCTCCGCCGGGCACGAAGAAGCTGGCGAGCATCGTCATGCCGCCGAGGAAGAAGAACCAGTAGCTCGCCATGTTGAGCCGCGGGAACGCCATGTCCGGGGCTCCAATCTGGAGCGGGAGCACGAAGTTCCCGAAGCCGCCGACGGCGAGGGGGACCACCCCGAGGAAGACCATGATGGTGCCGTGCATCGCCCCGAGCTCGTTGTAGAACTCGGGGAGCATGGTCCCGTTCGGCATGCGCGCCTCGCCGAACAGGCCGCCGATCAGCGGCAGCGCCTCGCCCGGATAGGCGAGCTGCCAGCGCATCAGCATCATCAGCGAGAAGCCGAAGAGCAGGAACAGCAGGCCGGTGATGGCGTACTGGATGCCGATGACCTTGTGGTCGACGGAAAAGACGTACGCGCGCCAGAAGCCGAGCGCCTCGTCATGGGCGCCGTGCGCGACGTGCGGGTGGGGTGCGGCGACGGCTCCCGGCTGAGTCATGCGGCTATGCTCCGGATCGCTACTTGGCGGGAACGGCGAACTTGAAGTCCTGGGTCTTGGCGCCGGTGGCGGCGACCGTGACCGAGGCCGTCTGCGTGCCGAGCCGCTCGTGCCAGGCGGTGATCTCGTAGGTCCCGGGGTCGAGGCCCGAGATCGTGAACTTCCCGTCCGTGCCCGTCACCGAGAAGAAGGGGTGATTGAAGACGCTGACGTAGGCGCTCATCCAGGGGTGGACGTCGCACTTGACGTGGAAGACCGCCTCCGGCTTCTGGAACACCGTGCTCGTCTCCTTGAGCGTCGGCGGCATCCCCTTGTTGAACGCCGGGTTGACCTTCGGCAGCGTGTGGATGTTGTGGAGCACGCCGTCCGAATTGAGGATCCGGTAGGGCTGGCCGACCATGATCCCCATCACGTGCGGGACGTACACGCAGCCCTTCTGATCGAGCACCACCGGCGTCTTGGGCGCGGGCCAGGTCTTGCCGGCCGGGAGCCCCTTCGAGACCCAGACCATGATGTTGCCCATGGTGTTGCCGGGGCCGAGGACCAGCATCTCGGCCGGCACCGGGCCCGTGTGCTTCTTGGCGCACGCCGGATCGGCGTCCATCGAGAGCGGCTTGAGGGCGGGCGCCTTCCCCGTGAAGGTGACGGTTCCGGTGACGGACGAGGCGGCGACGCCGACGCCCTGCCAGACCGACACCGCGACCAGCACCGCCGCCAGCCGCACCCCGTTCGCTGTTCCACGCATGCTCGGCTCCTTGGTCATCGGACACCCTGCGTCCGTCGTGCCCGTCGCTGTTCAATGTTCGCCAACTGCGCGAGAATCGCGTCGATGGGCGCCTGCGCGCACGCGAACATCGGCGTGTCGCGCTGCGTGTAGAGGCTGGCCTCCGTGTAGCGCAGCCGCCCCACGAGATCGACGAACTCCTGCGGATAGTCCGAGTCGAACGCGACCACGAAGTCCTGGTCGTCGATGCCGTAGCTGTAGCTCGTGTTCAGGTGGACGCCCTTGAACGGCGCCGAGGCGGCGATGTGCTCGTCCATCATCCCCTGCCGTGCGTGCGGCGACAGCCGGTACCACGCTCGCGTCTTCGTAAAGGGGTAGACGAACAGGTATTTTCCCTGGCCGGCCAGCAGCTCGACGTGTTCGCCCGCGCCCTTCAGCTTGTTGACGTACGGCGATCGGCGCTGCAGCGACAGAAAGCTGTGCGCCTGCGACAGGTAGGCCCCCAGCCGCGAACGCCTGATCGCCGCTTCCATCGACTGGAAGCACAGCGGGTCGAACGCGATCCGCCAGAGGATGAAGTCGACGTCCGCGCGAAGGCCGACGAGTGAGTAGGTGCGGAGGATCAAATCGTCCGAGGACTCCCACTGGCGCACCAGCTCGACGAACGCAGCTGCCGCCGCCCGCTGCTCGTCGGCGGGAAGCCGCCGGAACACCGGGTCGAGCCGGTAGAACGAATAGTTCAGGAACTGACGACGCTGACGGTCCGGGCTCTTGCCCGTGACGATCCCGTGCGGGTCCACGTCGACGGACGGCCCACGACGGGCCGGCCCAGTGTCCTCGGGGGAATGTCCCATGCTCATACCACCCTGGCTGCCCAAGAAATCCCGCGAACACCGCCCCGGAGTTCAGCCGCTCGTCGTACGAAGAGTCTCAGGAATGGGGCATGTCCTCGAAGGACCAGGCTCCCCAGTAGTGGATCTCGTGCGCGCGGAGCGCCTTGAATACCCGGAACGCACGATCCTTCTCGTCGGTCTTCTGCTTGCGGAAGGTGGCCAGCGAGCTCGGGTGAGCGATCGCGTGCATCACGGCTGGCAGGGTCGCTGGAATCTTGACGCACACCAAGGTCGCTCCCTGGCGAAGCGCGGCGTCGATGCGTTGGTTGGTCTCGCGCTCGTCGCCCATCGTGGCTTCGAGCGCCCGCAGCAGGTGGATGGCCCGCCCGTGCTCCCGCCCCGGCAGGTCGAGGACCTTCGCGCCCTCCTCGCCGGTGAAGATCTCGATGTCGCCGGTCGCGACGCCGTCGGCCTCGAGCGCCTTCACCGTTGCCGTGACCGCCTCCTCGCTGTCGAGCAGGGCAGTCACCCGGTTGACGAGGGCGAACAGATGGAATCCCGCGTAGGGATCGCAGTTCAATCGTGCCAAATGGTCCCCCCTGGTAGAACAGCCAATTCGCGCTCGGCGCGACCCGCTCCCCGCCCCATCTGCTTGCACAGATGCGACGGAAAGGCTGCGTGAATTTCCCTGGGGCCCGGAGTGCGGACCTTATATACCAACTCGTCATCCGCCGCGAAAAGATTTCTCGTAATGGGCGCGTTCCCGATAGTTCGCCTTTCGTTCGCCGCCGCGGACGGTGGTCAGCGCGGCAGGGCGTACGCGATCAGGCCCGTGGGCCCCTCGTGCGGCGTGGCTACGGCGCCTGGTCCCGACGGCTGCACCGGCGACGCGGTGACCAGCAGGTACTGCCGGCCTCCGTGCTCGTACATGGAGGGCCGCCGCTGGTCGGGCCGCCGAGCGGCAGCGTCGCGAGCTCCCCGCCGGTGCTCGTGTCGTACACGTGCACCTTGCGATCGGCCGCGGTGGCGAACACCAGGCCCGTGCCGGTCACGATGAGGCCGCCCTTGACGGTCGTCGCCGACCCCGTGCCGGTGATCCCGAGCGGCAGCAGGCGCAGGTCGTCGCCGAGCCCCTTCTGCCACGCGATCGCGCCGTCGTTCAGGTCGTAGGCGGTGAGCGTCGTGTACGGCGGCTTGACGATGGTCGGGTAGAGCCCGAACCCGTCGGTGGTCGGATACCCGTCCTTGACGACCTCCTCGGGGCTGCCGCCCCGCGCCGGCCGCGTCTCGCCGGGCTTGAGCAGCCGGATGATCGTCGGCACGTTGAAGCCGATGACGTAGACGCGGCCGTCGCCCGGGTTTCCGGCCGTGCTGCCCCAGTTGGAGCCGCCCTGGTTGCCGGGCATGTGCACGACCTCGTCGAAGCCGATCGGCGTGAAGGGGCCGTCGTTGCGCGCCTTGAGGATGCGCTCGCGGAACTGCGCGCGCTGCTCGTCGGTGAGGATGTACGGATTCAGGTCGGCCACCGTGAACGACTGGCGGGAGAACGGCTCCGGCTTCGTCGGGAACGGCTGCGTGGGCGAGAGGTACTGTCCCGGGACGGTGGTCTTCTGCGGGACCGGGCGCTCCTCGATCGGCCAGATGGGCTTGCCGCTGACGCGATCGAACACGTACAGGTAGCCGGTCTTGCTGGCCATCGCGACGACGTCCACCTTGCGGCCGCCGTGGGTGATGGTCGTCAACTGCGGCGCCGAGTTGTTGTCCAGGTCCCAGATGTCGTGGTGCACGGTCTGGAAGTGCCAGCGCCGCGTGCCGGTGCGCGCGTCAAGCGCGATCAGGCTGTCCGAGAACAGGTTGTCGCCGCGGCGGTAGCCGCCGAAGAAGTTGAACTTGCCGCTGCCGGTCGGCACGTAGAGGATGCCGCGCGCGGCGTCCACCGACATCTCGGCCCAGGCGTTGGCGCCGCCGACGTGAGCGCGCGCGTCCTCGGGCCAGGTCTCGGCGCCGAACTCGCCCTTGCGCGGGATCGTCCGGAACGACCAGACGTGGGCGCCGGTGCGGACGTCGAAGGCGCGGATGTCGCCGGGCGCCGAGGCGTACTCGCGGTTGGTGGCCGAGCCGAGGATGATCAGGTGCTCGAAGATCTTGCCGGGCAGCCGGCTCTGCTGCTCGACGGTCGCCGGATCGCGGTCGAGCCCTTCCCGCAGATCCACCACACCGTCCTTGCCGAAGCCGGGAATGGGCTGGCCGGTGCTGGCGTCGAAGGCCCGCAGCATGTTCAGCGTGCTGAGCAGCAGCCGGCGATCCTTGCCGTCGGCGCTCTCCCAGTAGTTCATGCCGCGCACCGCGAAGCCCTCGATCTCCGGCGACGCCCAGCGCAGCGCGCCGGTGGCCGCGTCGATGGCGACCAGCGTGCTGCCGCGGGCCCGCGTGTAGATCACGTCGCGGACGACGAGCGGATTGAAGTCGGTGTCGCCGTCGGGATACGTCCAGGCGACCTGCAGCTGCGCGACGTTGCCCTTGGTGATCTGGGTGGCGGCGACGAACCGGGAGCTGTCCGGCCCGCCGGCATAGTCGCGCCATTCGCGCGGGGACTGCGCGCCGCCGAGCCCGCCCGAGACCGCCGCGACGACGACCGACACGACGGCCGTCGTCGCGAGGACGGCCGTCCCTCGCCGTACTGCTGGTGTCCCCTGGCTCTCGCGCATGGACCGGTGCCCTCCTGAGGTGGCGCCAGTGTACCGGGAGCGCCAAGGCGACGAGGCAGGACGAGCGGACCCGACCGGCGTCGGGTCCGCTGAAGGGGGTCTGGGAGCCCGGCCTAGTGCGTGTGCGTGCGACCGTTCAGCGGGGTCGCCGCGTACGGGAAGACCTTGTTGTAGGCGATGTCGTTCTTGTCCACGTTGTCGCCCGCCGTGCGGATGATCGCCGGGCTCACGCGCAGATCGCTGATGAGCGCCGACACGGCGATGTCGAGCACGTCATCGCCGAACCGGCGGCCGTTCGGCCATCCGCCCGGCACCACTCCCTTGCCAAAGCCCGGCTGCACCTTGCTGATGAGCGTGTCGTCGCCGAAGATGCTGAGGCGCGAGAAGCCGGGGTCATCAGGATTGGTCGGATGGTCGGGCCCGCCGCCCGCGAGCCGTGCCGGCGCGGTCGAGAGGTCGACCTTGATCAGGTCGGGAATGAAGATGCCGGCGATGTCGGTCCGGTTCGTCGTCGGCGCCACGGGCGATCCGAGGACGAGCTTGTTGATCAGGTCCGCCAGTTCCGGGGTCAGGGCGTACTTTTTGAACAGGAACGCGTCGAATTCGGGGGAGGTCCGGCTGTAGAGATCCTTGTCCCTGATTGAGACGAGCCCTTCGTTGAACAGCGGATTGCCCTGACGCGCGACCTGCACCCAGTCGCCCTGGTTCCCGTCGCCGAAGGGAGTGAGAATCCGGACGCGTTTACGGCTGGTGGTCGCGTAGACGCCGACAATCTGCTGATCGCCGCCGATCTCGGCCAGCGGGATCCTGAGCGTCATGGTGTGGACGTTGAACCCGCCCTGGGAGTCGACGGCCTTGCCAGGCGCCCGCAGCTTCAGGAGATCGAAGACCGCCAGGATGTCGGCATAGAACCCGTCGTCCCGCTGGCCGGCGAAGGCGCTGTAGTCGTCCTTGAGCTCCGCGATCGACTGCGCCGTGTAGACGTCGAGATCGCCCTCGTCGGCCACGCCGTCCCTGGCGGGCTGGTCGCCGTCATTGTTGCGGTTGTACTTGGGCGTCGCGATCCCCTGATTGTTGGGTGGGACGATGCCGCGTCCGAGCGGTGTGGTGACATCCGTGCGGTAGTCGACCTTGGTGACGGTGTAGCGCTGGATCAGGTTCTGATTCCCATCGCCCACGCTGCCGATCACGCCGAGGTACGACTGCAGGATCGTGTCGCGATTCCGGAACTTCGTGTCGAATCGGAACTGATAGGCGTAGGTCGTGCGGCCCTTCTTGGCGTCGTCCCCGGTCGCGACGCGGATCTCGTAGAGGACGTCGTCATCGAAGTTGTACTTGTTGGCCGATGCCAGGTTCCTCGTGCGGGTAGACCGCGAGCGCGGTCGACAGGGTACTTGACGCCGTCTTTGGAAGAGACGAACGCATAGACGTCGGTGGTGTTCGCCGCATCATCCAGGGTGATGAGCGGAGCATCCATGTGGCTGGACGCTCCCGCGGTTGCGGGGCACACCAGGAGTGCGGCCGCAGCCGCCAGCTGCAGCGCGCGTCGGACGTGTTTCAGCATGTCAGTGACCTCAAACAGGGGGTGGCGTAGCGAGCCCCCGCCGGAGCACCCCAAGCTCCGACGGAAGCAGCGTGAAGCCGAGCCTTCGCGCTTTCTGTGCCCAGCGCGCGGCGTCGGCGGGACGGCCGTCCGCGGCTGCGATCACGGCGGCATGGACGAACAGGCGTCCGTCCTCGGTGCCTTCGGCGAGGGCGCGGGCCATGAGCGTCGATGCCTCCTGCAGCTCGCCGCTCGAGGCGAGCGCCCACGCGAGCGCGTCGAGCGTGAAGATGTCCGCGCGTTTCTCCAGCTCGCGTCTCGCGAGGTCCACCGCCATGCGCCCGCCCTGCCCCCGCGTGGAGAGAAAGAGCGCGAGCGTGCGCGGATCGGCGGTCGCGCCCTCTCGCACCAGCTGGGTCTCGAGGGCCGCGGCCTCGTCGGTGCGGCTCACCAGGCGAAGGGCGTCGGCGAGCGCCCACTGGTATTCGGGCAGCGGATTGAGGCGCGCGGCGCCCGTCAGTGTCTCGACCGCCTCGACAGTGCTTCTTCTGCGCGAGCTGGATCGGCCACGGGCGAGCAGCGCGGCCGCGTAGTCGGGCATGGTCCGCAGCGACGCGTCGGCCATCTGCCCGGCCTCGGTCAGGCGACCACGCTGGAGCTCGTACACCGCGAGCCGCGAATAGGCCCAGGCAATCGATTCGGGGTCGCGCGGGCTCGCGGCCTTGATCGCCGCCCGCATCATCTCGATCGCGCCGGCGACGTCGCCTCTGAGCCAGCGCAGATGCGCGGCGCGGGTGTAGGACTGGTAGAACGGCTTGAGGTCGATCATCTTCTGATACGCCTCCGCCGCCTCCGCCACGCGCCCCTGCTCCATCAGCACGTCGCCGAGGAGCCCGAAGTCGAGAGCGAACTCCCGCAACTTGACCAGGCGCCGCGCGATCGCCTCCGCCTCGCTGAAGCGGTGCATCTGGTGGAGCACGTGCCCGCGGAGCAGCAGCGCCGCCGGCTCGTCCGGCTGCATCGACTGGAGGCACGCGGCCGCCTGCTCCGCGATGGCGTAGTCGCCGGGGTCGTTGGAGATGCGCGCCCGCGCCACGAAGCGATAGCCGAGGTGTTCGGCCGCGCGTGCCGCGCGACGTTCGCGCAACTCGTCCTGCAGCTTCGCGATGTCGCGATCGCCCGCGGCCGGGACCGCGACGACGACCTGACACGACGGATCGACGCGAGCGGTTTCCGATCGGGCGGCGGTTCGACTGCAGCCCGCAGTCAGGGGCAGGAGCAGGGCGATCGTCGCCGCGGACCAGGTAAAAGTCATGCGCGCCTCCAAAGCCAACGCTCCGTTCTACGGACGGGGTGCGCAGACGGATGTCGTGGCGCGAAAGCCCGACAGCAGGGCTCGCGGCCCGCGGTGGACGTGCCGCGGCTGCTGGACCTCGTCCGCAGCGGAACGGGCGGTGTCCGGCATCGCACAGGCCGACGTCACGGGGTAAGAGCGTCGTGGCGGCAGTGCGTTCAATGGCGACGCTGCCGCATTGGCACGTCAGTTGCCGTGCCTTGGGCATGCGACCGTGATGGACCGGTCTCGGCCCGCGTCGTCCGGCCGAGGGATTGCGCGAAAGGAATTCAGCCATGAAACCGATCTCGCTGTTCGCTCTCCTCTTCAGTCTCTCGGCAGCTCCCTCCGCACACGCTCAAGCGCCCACGCCGGCGACAGACCGCATCTGCATGGACGTGGCGCATCAGCCGCGATTCTGGCGCGACCCCTCGGACATGCCAGCGGCGGAGGCGAAGATGATCGAGCGGGTGAAGTACATGACCGGCGAACTCGTGAAGACCGCGACCGCCGCGGGCGCCGGCCTGTCCTACCTGAAGAAGGAAGTGCAGCCCAAGGATCTGGAAGGATGCGACGTGCTGTTCATCCACATTCCGTCCACAAAGTACACGCCTGGCGAGGTCAGCGCGATATCGAGCTACATCACCGGCGGCGGCTCGCTGTTCCTGGTGATGGATCAGGACATGTGGTCGACCCTGGAGCAGACCAACGTCAACGACCTGATCCGTCCGTTCGGCGTGCAGTTCGGTGGCGAGAGCCCCGATGCAGCGGCGGGCGGCCACACCAACGCCGGCCTCATCACCGACACGCGCCTGAAGATTTCCTATCACGGCGCCAGGACGGTCACCGGTGGCACGCCGTTCTGCTTCAACGACCGCTCCGATGCCCATCCCTTCGGCACCTTCAAAGAGGTCGAGAAGGGCGGGAAGATCGTCGTCATGGGCGACGGCATGGTGTCGCTGTACATGACCAGCTGGGAAGGGGTTCAGGACTACCAGTGCCAGGAGTTCATGCAGGCGGTGTTCCGGTGGTTGCTGAAATGACGCGTCACTTGCCGAGGACGGCTGCGGCGATCTGCACGAACAGGATCTTCAGGACGGTCATCGTCGGAAACACCATCGCGTAGCTGATGTCGGGCCGCTCCGTGGGGAAGACGCGGATCGCGTAGACCAGGATCGCGGGATTTCCGGTCACGCCGGAGACGATGCCGAACAAATCGTCGGCAGGAAGCCGAGCAGACGCCCCACGAGCATCGTCACCAGGATGAGCACGAGCATGATGACGATGCCGAGCGGGAGCAGCGTCATCCCGCTCACCGCCACCGTCGCGGCGAACTGGGGGCCTGACGCGATGCCGACCTGCGCCAGGAACACCGTGAGCCCGAAGTTCCGCAGCACCATGTTCGCCGAGAGCGGCAGCGTCCAGACGATGCCGGTGCGACGGACGTGGCCGAGCCCGAGCGCCACCAGCAAGACGCCGGCGAGCCCCAGCGTGATCCGGCCGACGCCGGGGATGGGAAACGGGATCAACCGACCAGGAGGCCCAGTGCCGCGCCGACCCCGAGCGAGATGTAGCTGAAGTCGGCAACACCCTTGATGGAATCGCCGAAGAAGCGGCGCACCGCATCGAAATCCGCCCGGTGGCAGAGGACGCCGACGCGGTCGCCGTATTCCAGCAACAGGTCGTCGTCGGGCAGGAGGTCGGCGTCACCCCGCCGGACGTGGATGTAGCGGTAGGCGAAGCCGCCAGGAAGTGTCAGGCCGCCGAGGGGCATGCCCACGACGCTGCTCCTCGACGCGAAGACCCTGATGTAGTCGAGCGCGCTTCGATCCACCGTGATCGACGCGGCTGCCTCGCCGACGCACTCGAGCGCCTGTCCAACCGCCGCAGCATCGGTCCCGACCAGCAGGATCACATCGTCCGCCCGGACGATGGTGGCCGGATCCGGGACACGGTTCTGTCCGCCACTGCGGATGGCCACCGCCTGCACGCCTTTCGGCAGGGCCTGCTGAACATCGGCAAATGGCCGTCCGACGAGCGTCGCGTTCTGCACGCGGACCTCGACCGGCTTCATCAACCGATCCGCTGCAGCGGCGACCTTCGGCTTGAAGATCGCCAAATAGACGTACATGCACAGGATCGGTCCGGCGACGCCAAACGGGTACGCGAGGCTGTAGCCGACCGCAGCGTCCTGGTTGCCCAGCGCGTCGAGGACGGCCTGCAGCGCCGGGGTACTCGTCGTCGCGCCGGCGAACATCCCCAACGATTCCGGCAGGCCGACGACACCGGAGCGCTGGATGATCAGGGCGACCGCCGCCGAGGCGGCCAGAGCAACGCAGGCCACGGCATTGGCCCGCAGTCCCGACGCGCTCTTGAGCCCGCGATACCATTCGCCGCCGTACTGCACGCCCACGCAGTAGAGGAAGAGCAGCAGGCCGAGCGTGCCCAGCATGCCGGGAAGCGCCACTTTCGGCGCGAAGGCGCCGCACGCCAGGCCGACGAACAGCACCGCGCCCGAACCAAGGGCGAATCCCTTGACGCTGACTTCGCCGACCAGGTAACCGACCGCGATGACCAGGAACAGCGTGGTCAGCGGCGACATTTCCAGAAGGGTTCTGAGCCAGTCCACGGGGGCCCGCCGTGCAAGAAGTCAGCCGTCGTGGAGAGCCCGTCAGGACGGGAAATCGCGGACCGCGGAACTCCTTCCCCCCGATATACCGGAGCCGGGGCCGCTAGTCGGAACGAGAGCAGCCGACGAACGCCGTGATGATTGAGGCGACCACATCCGGATCGGTGATGCAGGCCAGGTGTCCGTGCCCGCCGAGCACGTGCGTGCGAGCGCCCGGGATCGCCGCCGCGGCTCGCAACGTGGATTGCATCAGCGCCGGCGCCGTCTCGGTGCCCACCAGGACCAGGGTCGAGGCACGAACGCCATCCAAGCGCGCCTGGCCGGTACACCCAGCCGTTCTCCGTTCGTGCCTCGCGAAGCACCGTCGGCGCGGCGCGCAGATACTCCGCCCACTGTGGCGTGGACCGTCGCGCCTCGACGTCCTCAGCGGTCATCTCGAGGATGTCGATCAGCACGGCGCGAATCACGCCTTCGGCATCGCCTGCCTCCAGGGCCTTGAAGTTGGCGTCGAGCCAACCCGCCGGATAGGCGATGCCCAATCCAGGTTCGTACAGGATCAGGTGGGACAGGTTCCCGGTCAGCGCCGCGGCGCCCATCGCGCAGCCCGCACCGTACGAGTGCCCCCAGAGGGCGACCGGTCCCGCGCGGGCCGCGATCGCGTCGACCACCTCAGCGACATCGCGGAACTCCTGCTCGATCGTGTAGCCGTCCCGATCGCCGCTGCCTCCGAACCCCCGGCGGTCGATCGCATACGTCGTCATCGCTGACTGCAGCTGCGCGATCAGCGGCTCGAAGATCGTGTGGTCGCGCAACGAGCCATGCACGAGCACGATGGGCGGTCCCTCGCCGCGGATCCACACCCTGATGGGCGTGCCATCCGTGGACAGGACGTCGAGGAAGCCGGTATCGCCGGCGTCATCCTGAGGTGGCATCGACGTACAACTCGTGCTCAGAGGCCCCGGCCACGATGACGGGAGATTGTGCGGTCAGCACGATCCGAATGGCAACCTCGACTGGTCGTCGTGACATTCGACTGGCGAACAAGGATCATGGCGACATCGGTCGTCCATGGGTGCTCGCCTCCGACTCACCGCGCGGACACTGAACACGGTCGCGATACTCCTGCTGGCCTGCGCGGGAGCCGCACGTCCCGGCAGTGTCTGGGGACAGTCGAAAGCGGACGCCGGCGCCGGCGACGCCACGCGGCTCTTCGCCCGCGGCGTCGAGCTCGAGCGGCAGGGAGACTGGTCCGGCGCGGCGGCCGCGTTCGAAGCGGCGCTCGAGCGGGCGCCGGACATGGCCCGCGCCTGCGATCGGCTCGGCTTCGCGCTCGGCCAGCTCGGACGGACGACTGACGCCATCGCCCGCTTCCGCCAGGCGGCGGCCATGTCGCCGCAGCTCGTCGACGCGCACTATCATCTCGGCGCCACGCTGTGGTGGACGCGCGATCTCGATGGCGCGCTGGCCGCGCTGCGGCGCGCCGTGGAGCTCGATCCCCGGCATGCCGAAGCGCAGTACTACCTCGGCGTCGTGCTCCGCGAGCGCGGCGACACGCTCGGCGCGGTCGAACATCTGCGCGCGTCGATTCGCGAGAACGCCGCGATCGCCCGCGCCCACATGCAGCTCGGCGTCGCGCTGCAGACGCTGGGGGATCTCGACGGCGCCGAAGCCTCGTTTCGCAAGGCGCGCGCCCTCGACCCCGCCTCGGACGACATCGCGAACAGTCTCGGGCTGGTGCAGATGCATCTCGGACAGGGCGAGGCGGCGATCGCGGCCTTCACGGCCATCCTGGCGCGTCAGCCCGACTACGAGGCCGCCCGACACAACCTCGGCACCGCCTACTTGCACAAGGGCGACCTCGGCCGCGCAATCGAGACCTTCAGGGACGTGACGCGACGCAACCCGCGGAATGCGGAAGCGTTCTACAACCTTGGCGCGGCACTCAAGCAGCAGGACGACTTCGAAGCGGCGGAAGCCGCGCTTCGCCGCGCCACCGAGCTCGATCCGGCGCTGGCGGAGGCGCACTTCACGCTGGCCGTCGTGCTGTGGCAGACCGGGCGCGCCGACCCGGCCGCCGCCGCCTTGCGCGCCGCCCTCGCGCAGAAAGACAACTATGCCGAGGCCCACTACATGCTCGGCACGATCCTGCGGCAGCAGGGCGCCGCCGAGGAGGCCATCGCCGAGTTCCGCCGCACGATCGCCCTGGAACCACGCACAGCCGAAGCGCATCTGAGCCTCGGCCAGATGCTCGAGCGCAGCGGTGACACGCGCGGGCGCGAGCGCGGCGTTCGCCGAAGCCGAGCGCCTGAACACGCAGAAGGCCAACGAGCAGGCCGCGGCATTCGCGCTCAGCCGCGGCGCCGACAAGCTGCGCGGCGGCGAGGTTCGCGCCGCCATCGTCGAACTGAAGGACGCGGTGCGTCTGGCCCCGCACCTGGCGCGCGCCCACTATCAGCTGGCGCTCGCGCTCCGCCGGCAGGGGGCGCAGGCCGACGCCCGGGCGCATTTCGCCGAGGCGCGGCGCCTCGCGCCGTGGATCGAGGTCCCGTGAGTCGCTCGCCGCGCCGGTGCGGAACGCACGCCGTGGCCGCGATCGGCCTGCTCGGGCTGTGCGCGGCGGTGGGCCCTGACGCGGCCTCGCAGGACACCCCGCCGCTCGGCTTCGGGTTCACGAACATCGCGCGCGAGGCCGGCCTCTCCGCGGTCACGGTCTTCGGCGGCGAAGGCAGCAACCGCTACCTGCTCGAGACCACGGGCTGCGGCGTCGCGCTCTTCGACTACGACAACGACGGACGGCTCGACATCTTCATCGTCAACGGGACCACCTTGGAGGGCTTTCCGAAAGGCCAGGCGCCGATCAGCCATCTCTATCGCAACAAAGGGGATGGCACGTTCGAGGACGTGACCGCGAAGGCCGGCGTCGGCGTCAGCGGCTGGGGCCAGGGCGCGGCCGCGGCCGACTACGACAACGACGGCGACAGCGACCTGTTCGTGACGTTCTACGGTCAGAACCGGCTGTTTCGCAATGACGGCGACGGCACGTTCACCGACGTCACCGCCCGCGCCGGTCTCGCCACACCACGCACGCGATGGGGCACGGGCGCCGCCTTCCTCGACTACGACCGTGACGGACGGCTCGATCTCTTCGTCGCCAACTACATCGACCTCGATCTCGCGAAGGCGCCCACGCCCGATTCCGGCCTCTGCCGCTACAAGGGCATCGCGGTCGCGTGCGGTCCGCCCGGGCTGCCCGGCGGCGCCAACGCGCTCTACCGCAACAAGGGCGACGGCACCTTCGACGATGTCTCCGAACGCGCGGGCATCCTCAAGGCCCAGGGCACGTACGGTCTCGGCGTCAGCACGTTCGACTTCGACGACGATGGCTGGACCGACGTCTACGTCGCGAACGATTCGAACCCGAGCGCGCTCTATCGCAACAATCGCGACGGCACGTTCACGGACATCGGCGTCCGCGCCGGCTGCGCCTACAGCCAGGACGGCAAGCCGCAGGCCGGCATGGGCGTGGGCATCGGCGACTACGATCGCAACGGCACCTTCGACATCGTCAAGACGAACTTCGCCGGCGACACGACGACGCTGTACGCCAACCTCGGTCGCGCCTTCTGCGAGGACCGGACGTTCGCCAGCGGCCTCGGGATCAACACGCGATGGCTCGGCTGGGGCGCGGGGTTCGTCGACTTCGACAACGACAGCTGGCTCGACATCTTCCTCGTCAACGGCCATGTCTATCCCGAGGTGAGCCAGTTGAAGACGGAAGCGGCCTACAAGCAGCGCAAGGTCGTGTATCGCAATCTCGGCACCGGTCGATTCGTCGGACGTGACGGAGCGCCTCGGGCCGCCGGCCTCGACCCCGATGGCCGGCCGCGGGGCGGCCTTCGGCGATCTCGACGACGACGGCGACATCGACATCGTCGTCAACAACGTCCACGACCGTCCGGATCTCTTCCGGACCGAGAACCGGACCGACCACCGCTGGCTCACGGTGCGGCTGGTGGGCACGACGTCGAACCGCAGCGCCATCGGCGCGCGCGTCCGCGTGGTGGCTGGCGATCTCACGCTCGTCGACGAGGTCCGCGGCGGCGGCAGCTACCTGTCACAGAACGATCTGCGGGTGCACTTCGGGTTGGGAGGTCACGCCGGCGCGGTGCGCGTCGAGGTGCGCTGGCCGAACGGCAACGAGGAGCGGTGGGACGATGTCGCGTCGAACCGCATCGTGGTGCTGACGGAGGGCGGAGGGCAGCGCAAGTAACTGCGCGCTCTCCGTCCTCAGTCGTCCTACGCTAGAAAATGAAGCGGAACCCGAACTGGAAGTTCCGGGGCTGGTACGCACCGGACACGCTGGTAATGCGGCCGGCATTCGGGTTGTCGTTGCCCGGCACGCCGATGCCACCGTCCGGGTTACCCAGGCTGACGTGGTTGAAGATGTTCACCGCTTCGACTCGGACCTCGACGCGGCGCTGCATGCCCAGCCTGAAGTTCTTGAAGAACGACATGTCGGCCTGCCAGAAGCCCGGGCCTCGCAGGTCGTGGCGCGGCAGATTGCCGAAGGTGCCCCGCGCCGGTCGGCCGAAGGCGCTGCCGGGCGAGCCGATGGGCGTCGCGTTGAACCACTCGTCGCGGGTCCCCGGGCCGTCGGGATCGCCGATCAGGTCAGGACGGTTCGGCCCGGTATCGCGATCGAGGCTGGCGTCCCGGTAGCTCACTTCGAAGGGCGTGCCGCTGAGGATGAACAGGTTGGTCCCCACCTGCCAGCCGCCGAGGATGGCCTCCGTGACCCCGCTCCATTCGCGCCCCGTACCTCTTGTCCCTGCCGAATGGCAGTTCGTAGATGATCGCGGCCGTGAAGTTGTGCGTCCGATCGAAGTCGGAAGGGCCCTTGTTCAGATCGGGATCGTAGATCCAGTACTCGTCCTGTTCTCCCTCCGCTTTCTGCAGCGTGTAATTGACCTGCGCAGACCAGCCATCGGAGAACCGACGCGTGAACTTGGCCTGCATCGACTGGTACCAGTTCTGCGCCTCGTTGAAGTAGATCAGCACGTCCTGCGTCCAGCCGTAGGCGCCACCGATGCCGAGCACGTTCTGACGGACGCCGCCCGCGAAGAAGGGGCGACGCGCCGATGTGGGGTACGCCCTCCGCGAACCCATCGATCGCGGCCTCGTTCCCGCGTTCGTCGGGATTGTTCTCCCCGAACACGTGCCGCCCGTGATTGGCCACATAGCCAATCTCGACGGACATCGTGTCCGTGAGCTGCCGCTGGCCGCTGACGTTCCACGCATCGACCTCGGGCGGCCGCATCTTGCGCGGCACCACGCGTGGCGTGACGCCGTCCGGCCACGGGAACGTCCCGTCCGGTCCAACTGGCACGCTGTTCGGCGCCGGCGGGCCTGCAGCCAGGTTGAAGACCGACGCGAACTGGTTCGGCCGGTTCAGGACCTGGTTGGCCAGCACGGGGAGGTTCTGCGTGACGGTGTGGCCGAAGAGCGATCCGAAGACGCCGAGGTCGTAGCTGCGTCCGTAGCCGCCGCGGATCACGGTCTTTTCATTGAGTTGATACGTTGCGCCGAGGCGCGGCGCCCAGTTCAACCTGTTCTCGACGTTGCCGGCCAGATCGATGTTCCCGATGCCGCCGACCAGGCCTTGACCCGTCGAGAGATCGACCCACGTGCCGTTCCCGGGCTCATTGACGGTCTGCGGGTTGATGACGTCGAGGCGCAACCCGTAGTTGAGCGTGAGCTTCGGGTTCACGCGCCAGGTGTCCTGGGCGTAGTAGGCATGCCGCCACTGACGCTCGCGTGCTTCGAAGGTGGCGCTGATGTAGCGTGCCAGGCGAGTGACATCCCCGAGCATGAACGTGGCCAGGCCCAGGCCACCGCCCAGCGTCGGGCTCCCGGTGCGCTCGTGATTGAACGACAACTGCCCGGATCGGTGATTGTCGGACGGGATGCGAAGGTTGTATGCGCGCCGGATGTCGAGGCCGACTTTGCTGGTGTGATTGCCCCACAGCTTCGTGATGTTGCCCACGGCCTGCCACTGCTTCTCGTCCTGCGCCAGCGGACAGTTGCAGCGCCCGGCGTTGTCGTTGAGGCTCCACCCCCAATCCATGTCGGGCTGATTCCCGCGAATCTCGAAGTACGGCAGGCCGCTCGAGAACGTCTCGTCGTTGTTGAGACCGGGAATCCCGGCATCGGCCGCCGGCGTCGTTCCGAAGTCGCCCGGGAGCACGTCCACCTTGTACTGGAACCACCCGAACCGGAAGTCCACGAGCAGGCTCGGGGAAAGGGCGTAGTCGAGCCCATAGGCCAAGCTCTGGTTCCGGACGTTGGACACGCCACCGAGGCTGCCGAACGGCGGGCCGCCCCCGGCTCCGAACGCCGAGGGACCATCCCGCTTGAACTTGCCGATGCGAGTACCGCCCGAACGTGTTGATCGTGGGGGATACCCGGCCATCGATGCGTACGTTCATGGAGTTCTCGGTGAACTCCTCGATGCCCGAGGCGTTGAAGTTGTTCCGGATTCCGTTGTCCGTACCCGGCGCGTTCGGCCGCGGGGATGAGCGCGAGGATGTTGCGCGCCTGCGGCGAGATCCGGTCGGCAGGAATCGTCGCGTTCGGAAACTCCTGTCCCGTCGCCGGGTCGAAGAGACGCACGCCGTACTCGCTGAAATTGCCACTGCGCGCGAGCTCGGTCGGCACCGAGGTCAGGACGGATCCGCCACGGTCGTGACGGGTGCCCTGATAGTCGCCGAAGAAGAACCACTTGTTCTGCGCTATCGGGCCGCCGACTGAGCCGCCGAACTGGTTCCGCGTCGAGTCGGGGACGAGCTTGCCCGTCACGGGATCCGGTCGGGACTGGGTGAACGGATTGCGCGCCTGGAGCGCCTCGTTCTGGAAGAACTCGAACGCGCTCCCGTGAAAATCGTTCGCGCCGGACTTCGTCTGCACCGAGACCACCCCGGCGGTCGCCTGCCCGAACTCCGCATCGTAGTTCTGCGACGTGACCTTGCTCTCGGCGATCGACTCGAGCGTCGGGTTGATGACGATGATGCCGAGAATCGGGTCACGATTCTCGGTGCCGTCGAGCTGATAGCCCGTTCCGCTGAAATGCTGCCCGTTGATCTGGGTCTGCGTCGAGCCCTGCGGGTTCTCGGACGCGGCGTGCTGCCAGCCCAGGCGCTGCGCGCCCGGGCGTCAGCAGGATGAACTTGGTGAAGTTGCGATCGAGCACCGGCAGCTCGGTCAGCTCCTTGGCGTCGAAGCGCGTCGCCACGTCGGCGCGGTCGGTCTTGAGCAGCGGCGCGCCGCCGCTCACCGTCACCTCTTCGGTCACCGCCCCGACTTCGAGCTTGAAGTTGACTGGGGTCTGCGTATCCACGCTGACCGTGACCCGTGGAACGACGGCGGTCTTGAAGCCGGCGAGCTCCGCCTTCACCTCGTACGTGCCGGGCAGCAGCCGATCCTTGGCGTAGATGCCCGACTCGTTGGTCACGACCGTATCGACGATGTTGCGCTCGACACTCGTGATCGCGACCGTGACGCCGGGCAGCGCACCGCCGCTGTTGTCGGTCACCGATCCGCTCAGGCTTCCGTAGACCGCCTGCGCGGCCGCGCCCACCGGGACGCTCACAACAGCGAGCGCGGTCATGGCCAGACCGCAAAGCACACGGTCGGGCTCGACGGACCATCGATGGCCGTGACGAGCGGTGCATGACACGTCATGACTTGTTCCCTCCCGGGCGCCATGGCGTGGATGACCGGCCCGCTGGGTGGGCCATCTGACGACAGGCGTCAAGTCGCCGTCGAACGTGAGGTGGGCATCAAAGAATGCGGGGATGGTACGGGTCGGTTTACGTGATGGTCAATCGGTATTTAGGGCTCTTTCGAGCATTCTGTTCCTGAGCTTGGCGATTGTTCGATCGCTTGGATCGAAACACTGAACTTTGGACCGAAAGGACCGCTCGAGCTGATCGCAATTTGGTCGAGCTTGGCGATGATGTCGTCGAGTGACTTACTTCGCGCGCTCGCGGATGGTGACGATGCGATCCGCCGCGACTCCGTTCATCACGTCCGTGCCGCCGGCGGGCCAGCGCACCTCGATCCGATCGGCGACCGTGGCGCCGCCGAGCCCGAACGACGGCCGCAGATCGTCGACCGAGTAATAGCTCGTCTGGCTGAGCACGGCGCGGGCCTGCGTGCGTCCGCCGCTCGTGACGAGGACGGTCGCGCCGATCCCGTGTCGATTCGATCGGGTTCCCTCGAGCCGCACCGTCAGCCAGTGGTGCCCGCTCTGCGAGTCGTTGCGCAGCAGCGACGGCGGGGCGTTCATGTTCATCACGAGCGCATCGACGTCGCCATCCTGGTCGATGTCGCCGAACGCCGATCCGCGACTCGACTGCGGCGTCGTCACTCCGGGGCCGCTCGATGTGGTGACGTCGACGAAGCGCCCGCCGCCGGCGTTGCGAAAGACGATGCGCGGGCTGCGGTGGGGATACTGCGGCAGCTTCGCCTCGACCTCGGGATAGACGTTGCCGGTCACATAGAACACGTCCATCCAGCCGTCGTTGTCGAGATCGGGCAGCCCCGCGCCCCACTGCACGAAGCGGTTCTGCACGCCGAGACCGGCCTGCGTCGCCACGTCCTCGAACAGGCCGCGGCCGCGGTTCCGATACAGCGCCGGAATGTCGTCGGCAAAGTGCGTCTTGAGGATGTCGAGCGCGCCATCGGCGTCGACGTCGCCGAGCGCCAGCCCCATCCCGGCCTGCGGCGATCCCAGCTCGTTGTAGGCCGCACCGCTCGGCAGCGCGACGTCGGTGAACGTGCCGTCGTGGTTGTTGCGATAGAGGATGGCGGCGGTCGAATCGGTGGCGACGTAGATGTCGATCCAGCCGTCCCCGTCGAGATCGGCGGCTGCCGCCGTCATCGAATAGCGACCCGTCACCCGTGAGACGCCAGACGCCACCGAGACGTCGGTGAAGGTGCCATCGCCGTTGTTGCGATACAGGAGGTTGGTGTCGGTCGCCAGCCCCTTCGGACCGCAGTTGACCGGCAGCCCCTTCCAGGTGCAGTTCGCGCCCTGTCCGGGCTCGGGCGCCGTCGCCAGGTCGAGCGAAAGATAGTTGGCGACGAACAGATCGAGGTCGCCGTCGCGATCGACGTCGAGCAGCGAACAGCCGGAGCCCCACCGATCGCGGGCGGCCGCGAGACCGGCCTTGGCCGTGACGTCCTCGAAGCGTCCCTGTCCGAGATTCCGATACAGGACGTTGCGGCCGAAATAGGTGATGAACAGATCGACGCGCCCGTCGCCGTCCGCATCGCCGGCGCAGACGCTCGACGCCCAGCCGATGCGGTCGAGCCCCGACGACTCCGTCGCGTCGACGAACCGTCCGCGCACGTTGCGATACAGCCGGATCCGCGGCTCCTGCCCCGGCGGCCACGCGCGGTCGCGCCTCCCGCCGGGCTCGAGCTGCGTGCCGTTCAGCGTCACGAGGTCGACCCACCCGTCCTCATCGAGATCGATCATCGCCACGCCGCAGCCATTGGTCTCGATGATGAACCGCTTGCGCTCCGCATCGCCGTAGGTGATGGGATGCGTGAGGCCGGCCTCACGAGACACGTCGACGAAGCGAACGGGCCACGAGCCGGACGGACCCGACTGCGAGGCGCCGACCAGCGCGAGCGCCGCCAGGCTGGCGCACGCGGCCAGCACCCCGGCTGGCGCGGTCACTCCTCGCCTCGTGTCGACAGCCGCTCGGCGATGGCGAACTGCTCCTTCGCTTCCTCGGTGCGTCCCAGCTGCTGCAGGAGCTGCGCGAGCAGATAGTGCGCGGCGCGGTTGTTGGGGTCGTATTCGATCGCGCGCCGGAGCATGCCTTCCGCGGTGGCCGGCTGCTCCTTCTTCATGTAGGCGCGGCCGAGCAGGATGTACGGGCCGCTGTAGAACGGGTTCAGCCACAGCGACCGCTGCAGCGCGGCGATCGCCTCGTCCCCGCGATTCTGGCGCAGCAGCGCGTCGCCGAGCTGATAGGCCGCCATCGCATCGGACGGGTTGATCGCCAGCTCGCGCGTCGACCGGTCCACGGCCGCCTCGAGCTGGCCGCGGAAGAGCGCAATCTGCCCGAGCAGGTAGTTGGCGCGCGGCGTCCGGGGGTCGCGCGCCAGGGCGCTCGCCAGCTCCGTCTCTGCGAGCGACTCCATCTGCAGGCGAATCATCAGCTGCGCCGTCACGACGTTCGCGGCCGTGGAATCAGCGGCGACGCCGAACGTCCTCGCCAGGGCCGCGCGCGCGGCGGCCGCGTCGCGGGTCTGGATGTACGCCTGGCCGAGCGTGAAGTGCAGCTCGAGGTTGTCCGGTGTCGCGGCGCGCGTGCGCTCGAGCCAGGGGATCGCGTCGGCGAACCGGCCTTCGAGAAACAGCGAGAGCCCCAGCACCTGCTCCGCCTCGCGCCGCTCGATCGAGCCTTCGGGCAGCCGCGCTCGCACGCGCTCGAGCACGTCAATCGCCTCGCGCCGGCGGTCGGCGTGATACAGCGCCACGCCGGTCAGGAGCTGAACGCGGGGGTCGGCCTGGTCGAGCGCCGTCAGCCGTTCGATGGCCTCAGCCGGTCGGCCGCCATCGACGAGCGCGCGCGCGGCGGCGAGCGCGGACGCGAGCAAGTCGCTCGGTCTTCCCCTCGACGGTGCCTGGGGCCTGCTCCGCATGCACCGACGGGGCGCCCATCGCCAGGGCTACCCACAGGATGGCCAGCAGCCGCATCGCCGCATGTTAGCGCCCCAGGTCACTTCCTGGCGTGTGGACGCCGGGCCGGGCCCGCCACGTTGAGGAACGGGCCCGTCCGGGTTACCGGATGCAGACGTTGTCGACGTAGAGCTGGACGCCGCCCATGGTGAACTTCTCGATCTGCCCGCTGAGGGCCGTCAGCGTCAGCGTGCCTTGTTCGGGACTGACGCCGATCGGCCCGTTGAGCACCACGTTGACCGAGCCGTGCCGATGGACGGGTTACCCATCACCATGCCATCGAGGTTGGCCAGACTGGTCGTCACCTCGATGAGCCCTCCGTTGACCCCGATGTTGGCCTGACCGCCGCCGAGACCCAGTTGATGACCGAAGTTGAAGGTCACGGAGTTCGCCGGCGTGTTCGGCTCGACGTGGGCGTTGAGGATGTAGAGGCCGGAACTCCGGCGCCAGGCCACCGGCGATCTGGGTCTGCTGCGCCTGGGCGCGAGCGTTGGCGTTGGTGTTCAGGTTGCCGTTCAACAGGTAGTGCTTCATCTCGATCGTGGCGTTGGGCGCCACGAACGTGTCCCCGAGCCGATAGGGGGTGACCTGCTGGAGCGTGCTGAAGTCCCAGCACGCCTGGACGACGGCCGGCGCAGGGCCCGCGGCGAGGGCGCGCGAACCCGGCACGGACAGGCCGGCGAGAATGGCGGCGACGGTTGCGGTGAAGGCGACGACGGGGCGGCGGTGTGTGCTCATGTCGGTCTCCTGATAGGCCGACACGAGAAAGTTCGTGCGGCTCTATCGGTGATCGCGACAGAGACCGCCGAAGGTGGACATGGGCCTCACCGCACGACCATCTCCGTGAACGGATAGATCGTCACCTGCGCGTAGACCAGGAGCCCGACGAGGGCCGCGAGCACGATGCTCTACGCGTCGATCACCGTAGGCCGCAAGGATCACACCGGGGGGCGCGCGACTGCGGGCGGAAGGACGTGCGCCTCGAGCAGGTCGAACAGCTGCCGACGATAGCCATGCCGCTCGTCGCTGACGGCGTTGGCGGACGTCACCGCAACCACGAGCTCCAGTTCAGGGAACACGAGGATGTACTGACCGCCGAAACCCCACGCGAAGCAGGCGCGGTGCCCGTTGAAGGTCTGGCTCCACCAGCCGTATCCGTACTCCCGGTCCGGATCCCACCGCGAGCGCGTGCGTGGCTGGCAGGACGTCTCGACCCAGGCGGCCGGCACGACCTGCGCGCCGTTCGCGCGGCCTCGGTTCAACCAGAGCTCCCCGACCGTGATCATCTGCCGCGGCGTCATGAGCATCTCGTTGCCGCCAAAGTAGATGCCCTGCGGATCGCGCGGCCAGCGCGCCAGCGTGATACCCAGCGGCTTCGCCAGGACCTCGGTGGCGAACTGGTACGTGCTCTTCCCCGACGCCTTCGTCAAGACGGCCGAGAGGAGATGCGACGAGCCCGTGCTGTATTCCATCGATGTCCCGGGATCGCTGACCATCGGCCGCTCCAGCGCGTAGCGCACCCAGTTGCGGCTGGTTACCCATTGCCCGTAGTTCCCCCCGCTCGTTGACTCCAGCCCCGACCGCATCGTCAGCAGATCCTCGATCGTGATGACCCGGCGCCGCAGGTCGGCGTCCTTCCTCAGCTCCGGAAACCAGCGGGCGATCGGCTCGCGCACCCCGGCGATCAGCTTCCGCTCGATGGCGACGCCGACGAGCGCGGCGATGACGCTCTTGGATGCCGACTTGACGTTCGCGAGCCGGTCGGCCTCGTAGCCTTTGGCGTAGGACTCGAAGACGAGCTGCCCACGGTGGCTGACGAGGAGTCCGTGCAGCTGCCGGAGCTCGCTCGCACCGGCGCGAGCCGACGCGTAGTGGGCCTGTGGAACGACGGGCGCCGCAGTCGTCACGGCGGCCGCAACGCACACCCAGCCGAAGAGCGCGAGCGATCTCATGCCGCCATGATATCCAGCGTCCGGCGAGCTACTGGCCGATCCGAAAGAGGTGGGTGCGACTCCGCAGATAGAGGTCCCCGCCGACAATCACGGGAGACGAGATGAACGACTGCTCCCGCATGGTGTTGGTCGCGAGCACCTTGAAGCTGTCGCCCATGGCGAGGACAAGGACGTCCTCCTCCTCGGTCGCCAGATAGAGCTTGCCGTTCGCGCCCACCGGCGAGGCCTTGAAGTTGTACGGCTTGGGCAGCCGCGCCTGCTGGTACAGAGCGGCGCCCGTGGTCGCGTCGAAGCAGCTCACCTGCCCGTTGTCGGTGAGCACGTACAGACGGTTGTCGTGGAGGACGGGCGAGGGCGTATACGACACCCCGCGGGTCGTGGACCACACGATGCCGTCCGGCTCGGTGAGCGTGCCGGGCCGACCGAGCCGGATGGCCATCAGCCGCTTCACCGTGTGCCCGCTCATGGCCAGCAGCAGATCGCCGTGCTGCACCGGCTGCGGCACCGTGTTCTCGCCGAGACCAGCGGCCTCCCATAGCAGGGTGCCGCTCTCGAAGTCATAGCCGCGCACGGTCTGTCCGCTCACGACGACCTGGCGCCGTCCGTCGTGGCGTGCCACGTAGGGGGCGGCCCAGTTGTAGGGTTCGGTACGCTTGGTGCGCCACAGCTCGCGGCCGGTCCGGGGATCCAGCATGGCCAGGAAGCCGGTGTCGAGATGGTCGAAGTGCAGGAGCAGCCGGTCGTCGTGCAGCGTCAGCGGCGTGCCCTCCCCGAAGGCCATGTCCATCCGCATCTGCACGCCGAAATCCTTCTTCCAGACCAGGGTGCCATCGCGATCGTAGGCGTAAAGACCGCGCGATCCGAAGAAGGCGAACACGAGCGTGCCATCGGTGACCGGCGAGTTCGAGGCAAAGCTGCCGTAGACGCGGTGGTAACCCTCGTGCGGGGTCGCCACGGTCGCCGTACGCTGCCACGCGATGGTCCCGGTCCGTCGATCGACGGCGATGACGTCGAACCGGTGCTCGAGCCCGGCGGCGGCGCCTCCGCCCGCGCGGCCAGGGGCGGACGGGCCGGTCCCCTGCCCGGTCGGGACCGCCGTTGTCAGGAACAGGCGATCGCCGGCAACGACGGGCGTCGAGTGCCCCCGGCCGGGGATAGCGAGCTTCCAGCGGAGGCCGCGGGTGTCGTCCCAGTGGAGCGGGGCATCGCCTGCCGCCATGCCCGTGTTGGACGGGCCGCGCCATTGCGGCCACTCGGGCGGTTGGGACGTCGCCGCGATCAGACCCGCCGACAACGCCAGCAGTATCGCCAGCACTCGCATCAGTTCCGCTCCTGGCTCCGTCGGCGCCGTACTGCGTCGACCTGCCGGCCATGATGGCACGTTCGCCTGGCGACGGCCTGAGGCCGACATCGCCGTCCGCACGGCGTCAGGGAGCCGGCACGCACCGACCGCCTTCAGGCCCCAATGAGCGCCAGGTCACGGATTGGTGATTGCGTAGACCATGTCGCCGACGAAGCGCTTGAACGACTGGTTCTCCACGAACTGCTTGTAGACCTGCGTGTCGTCCCTCAGCAGCAACTGCATCACCCTGCCGAGCGCCTGGTCGAGGGCCATTCGTGCGGTGTGCGGCGTGTTCTCCTTGGCGTTCTGGTAAGCCTCGTCGGCGGCGACCTTCGGCGCGATGTCGTCGCGGATGCGTTGCGCGACGCGGTCGGTGTCGCTGAAGAGCGTGCCGAACTGATCGTTTGTCGATGCCCGCCGGCGACAGGTCGATCTCGGGGTCGAGGAACTTGTTGATCAGCGTGCCGATGGCGTCGTTCTTGGAGAGCGTCGGGAGCTGGTTGCGGAACTTGAAGTTCTCGAGAATGTCCTGCACGTTCGGCGAAAAGCCGTTCAGGTAGTCCTCGAAATCGGCCAGGAGCTGCTGCTGGCTGCCCCGGGACTTGAGGTCACGCAGGGTGAACTTCGAGGTGTTGTAGAAGGCCTGACCCGCGGCATCGCAGAGCGCGGCGCGCTGCTCGGTGATGCCGGCCGCATCGAGCATCTGCCTGGTCTCGAGCACCTTTAGCTTGGTGGGCTCCAGCACGGCGTCCATGCGCCGGATGACGCACATCGGGAGGATGACGTCCGGGTACTTGCCGCGCCTGAACAGGTCGCGGAGCACGTCGTCCGCGATGCCCCAGATGAAGGAGACGATCTTGTTGTGGGTAGCCTGGTCCATCTCTCGCCGCTGAGTATAGCGAGGAGGCGTCAGCAGGACAGACGGACGTGGCCGCGGTTATAGCACAAGGCACCGGCCCCGGCGGCGGCCGGACGACGAAACAGTCGATCCGGAACGGGTTTGCGGCTAGATTTGTTGCACCTTCCAACTCTCGCCCCGCGCGGGCAAAGGACCATGGCCGTGATCACACTGACTCTCAATGGCGAACGGCGAACGTTCGATGGCGATCCCGAGACGCCGCTCCTGTGGGTGCTGCGCGATCGCCTCGAGCTGACCGGCACGAAGTACGCGCTGCGGCATGGGCCTCTGCGGAGCGTGCACGGTGCACGTCGGACGGAGCAGGCCACGCGGAGCTGCCAGACGCCGATGAGCGTGCTGGAGGGCAAGACGGTCATGACCATCGAAGGCCTCGCCGCCGCCGGTCGCGAGCATCCGCTGCAGACGGCCTGGAAGGCGCACAACGTGCCGCAGTGCGGCTACTGCCAGAGCGGCCAGATCATGCAGGCGGCGGCGCTGCTGGCGAGCACGAACGGCCGACCGACGCCGAGATCGACGACGCTACATGGCCGGCAACCTGTGCCGGTGCGGCACCTACCAGCGCATCCGCGCCGCCATCAAGGACGCCGCCGGGAGGAAGGCATGAACGCGATCCCGGTGCTCTCGCGGCGCGCGTTCCTCGGCTACTCCTTCGGCAGCCGGCGCGCTGCGTGCTCGGCACGCGTCTGGTCCCCGGCGAGCTGCTGGCGCAGGACGGTCACGCCGGGCGCCGGGCCGCTGTGGCAGGCCGGCGTCTATCTCGGCATCTGACGCCGACGGCAGCGTCGCCGATCCTCGCGCACCGGTCGGAGATGGGCACCGGCATCCGCACCGCCTGCCGATGGTCGTCGCCGAGGAGCTCGACGCCGACTGGTCGCGCGTCACGCATCGTCCAGGCCCTCGGCGACACCAAGTACGGCTCGCAGAACACCGACGGCTCCTGCTCGATCAAGGACTTCTACGAGCGATGCGCGTCGCCGGCGCCACCGCCCGGACCATGCTGGAGCAGGCGGCGGCCGCCGAGTGGAAGGTGCCCTGTCGGCGAGGTGGCGGCGCGGAACCACGTCGTCGTCCACACGCCGAGCGGGCGGACGCTCGGCTACGGCGGCTCGTCGCGGCGGCGGCCACGCTGCCGGTCCCCGACGCCGAAGGCGCTGCAGCTTCAAGGCAGCGGCCGACTACCGCATACGTCGGCAAGACGGTGCGCATCACCGACCTCGACGATATCGTCACGCGGCAAGGGCACCTTCGGCATCGACGCGCGCATGCCGGGGATGGTCTATGCGGCGATCGCGCGGCCGCCGGTCCTCGGGAGCAGCTGACCCGCGTCGACGACGCGGCGGCCAGCGCAAGGTCGCCGGCGTCCAGACGATGTCGTCCGGCTCGCCGGAAGCCACGCCGCCCTATGCCTTCAAGGCGCTGGGCGGCGTCGCGGTGATCGCCGACAGCACCTGGGCCGCCGATCAAGGGCCGCGACGCGTTGAAGGCGGACTGGGCGACAGCCCGAACGCGACGTTCGACTCCGCCACGTTCCGCACGATCGCTGCTCGACGACCGTGCAAGACGCCGGCCAAGGTCGCTGCGGAGCATCGGCAACGTCGACGCGGCGTTCGCGCCGGGGCGCGGACGCACGAGGCGACCTACTACACCCGATGCTCGCCCACGCGCCGATGGAGCCGCCGGCCGCCGTCGCCGAGTTCCGGGACGGCAAGGTCGTGAGTCTGGGCCGGCGACGCAGAATCCGCAGGCGGTGCAGGAGGCGGTGGCCGAGGCGCTCGCGATCAAGAAGGAAGACGTGACCTGCCACGTGACGCTGCTCGGGGGCGGCTTCGGCCGCAAGTCGAAGCCCGACTACGTCGCCGAGGCGGCGCTGCTGTCGAAGCAGGTCGGCAAGCCGGTCAAGATCGTCTGGACCGCGAAGACGATCTGCAGTTCGACTACTTCCACGCGCCGGCGGCGCAGTACCTGAAGGCGGCGATCGGCGCCGACGGCCTGCCGCACGGCGATGGCTGCAGCGCACCGCGTTCCCGCCGATCGGCTCGACTCTGCGAAGGCGGAGGAGCAATACGGCGGCTGGCAGGCAGGCATGGGCTGGACCGAGATTCCGTATACGCTCGCCAACCTGCGCGTCGAGAACAGCCCGGCGCCGTCGCACATCCGCATCGGCTGGCTGCGGTCGGTGGCCAGCATCCACCACGCCTACGCCGTCCAGGGCTTCACCGACGAACTGGCGGCGCTGGCCAAGGCGGATCGCGTCGACTACCTGCTGAAGCTGATCGGCGCGCCGCGCGTCATCGACTTCGGCGCCGAGGGCATGACCCGGGTGGAAGAACGGCGAGCCGAAGCATCGCCTTCGACACGGCTCGTCTCCGCCGCGTCATCGAGCTCGTCGCCGAAAAATCGGACTGGGCCAACAAGAAGCCGGGCAACCGGCGCGCGCTTCGGGCATCGCCGCGCACCGGAGCTTCCTCTCCTACATCGCCGCCGTCGTCGAAGTGGAAGTGAACGACCGCGGCGAGGTCAGCATCCCGCGCGTCGATCTGGTCGCCGACGCCGGCACGATCATCAACCCCGATCGCGTCGTCGCACAGTTCGAAGGCGCCGCGGTGTTCGGGACCAGCATCGCGCTGATCGGCGAGATGACCGCCGCGGGCGGCCGCATCCAGCAGTCGAACTTCAACGACTACCAGGTGGCGCGGATGAACCAGGCGCCGCGCGAAACGCACGTCCACCTCGTCGCAAGCACGGCGCCGCCGGCCGGCGTCGGCGAGCCGGGAGTGCCCGTCATCGCGCCGGCGATCTGCAATGCCATGTTCGCGGCGACCGGCCAGCGCATCCGCGAGCTGCCGATCGCCGCGCAGCTGAAGCCGGCCGACAGGGCCTAGTCGTGGGGGCGCGAGCGGCAACGTCCCGGGCTCACGAGCGCTGACGCCGACGATCCGCTCGCCGGGGCGGCCGACGGCTCAGCGCCTGAGACCGCTGTCGAGGGCCGCGAGCAGCGCGCCGCTCGGGTCGTCGCCGTATTCCCAGAACATCGCGCCGCCGAGCCCCTGCTCGCGGATGTAGCGGGCCTTGACGCGCAGTGACTCGGGATCGTCGTAGCAGATCACGGTGCGGGTCGCGGCGTTCCACAGATAGGGCTGCTGGGCCTGCGAGTCCCAGATCCTGACGAAGCCCTCGCGGTCGACGAGCTCCGCCGCCAGACGCCCGTAGGCGAGGCTGCGGCCCGACAGCGGCGTCCCCGGTCGATACAGCCCCGTGCCCGGGGTGCCGTTGGTCGTCGGCGCCGGCGTCACGTTGGTCCAGCCGCGACCGTAGAACGGCACGCCGAGCACCAGTTTGTGGGCCGGCACGCCGGCATCGATGAACTGGCGCACCGTACGAATCGCCCGACCGATGCTTGTCGTCGAGCGGCTGATCGAACAGGTTGGCGTGGTGCCCGGCCACCGGTTCGACCGACGCGACGCGGAAGTCGTAGGTCATCAGGTTGACGAAGTCCACCGACGCCTGGACCTTGGCCATCTCGGTATGCTCGAGGAACGCCGTCGACGCGCCGGCGGCGAAGGTGAGCAGCAGGCGCCGGTTGCGCGACGCGCCGTCGGCGTCGAGGGCGGTGCGCAGCTCCGCCATCAGCGCGGTGAAGTTCCGCTTGTCCTCGGGCCGATGGACGTTGCCGTTGCCGCGCAGCCCCGGATACTCCCAGTCGACGTCAAAGCCGTCGAGGTCGTGGCGGCGAACGAAATCGACCGCGCTGGTCACGAACACGCGCCGGCTGTCGGCCGTCAGCGCGGCGTCGGAGAAGCCGCCCGACCACGTCCAGCCGCCCACCGAGACCAGCACCTTCAGGTGCGGATGGGCGCGCCGCACGCCGGCCAGGATCTTGAAGTTCTCGGCATCGCGGTCGAACCCTTCCACGACACGCCCGTCGCGGACGTTGGCGAAGGCGTAGTTGACGTGGGTCAGCTGATCGGCGGCCAGGCGGGCCGGATCGATCAGCGTGTTCCGGGGGAAGAGATAGCCGATGACCGCCAGGCGCGTCGCCGGCGGCGTCATCTGCGACGGCTGGGCCTGGGGCCCGGGAGCGTGAGCCGGTGCGGCGGCCAGGGCGGCCGCGGCGACGAACGGCGCGAGCAGGCGCAGCACGAGTGCACGTCGGCGCATGTCGATCGGGGTCATCGCACGACCATCTCCGTGAACGGATAGATCTTCGCCTGCGCGTAGACCAGGAGCCCGACCAGGGCGGCGAGCGCGATGCTGTGCCAGAACACGGCGCGCAGCACGGTGCCGGCGTCGGGACTGTCGGCGCGGCCGCCCGTCGCCACGGCGGCGACGACGATGCTCTGCGCGTCGATCATCTTGCCCATCACGCCGCCGGAGCTGTTGGCGGCGCACATCAGCAGCGGCGAGTAGCCCAGCTGCTCGGCGGACACCTTCTGCAGGTTGCCGAACAGCACGTTGGACGCGGTGTCGCTGCCGGTCAGCGCGACGCCGAGCCAGCCGATGATCGGCGAGAAGAACGGGAACAACGACCCCGTGCCCGCCATGGCGAGACCCATCGTCGTGTCGGTCCCGCCGTAGCGCGTCATGAAGCCGAGCGCCATCATCGCCGAGATCGTCAGCAGGGACACGCGCACGCGCAGCCAGGTCTGCCCATAGATCTGCAGCGCGCGGCGGAAGCCGACGCCGAGGCAGAGCGCCGAGGCGATGCCGGCGAGCAGCAGCGGCGTGCCGGTGGCGGACAGCAGATTCAGGTTGAAGATCGTCCGCTCGAGCGTCGGCACCGGCGCCACCGGCGGCATCTTCTGCACCGCGAGGTGGAGGGCGGGCACGGGAATCTGCGGCGCGAACCAGGCGTTGAGCTGATTCTTCACCGGGTTGATGCCCCAGATGAACACGAAACCGGTGAGGAAGATCCACGGGCAGCCACGCCTTCCAGGCGGGACCGGTGGCCGCAGGACGGCGCCACGGTGGCGGCCGGGGCCGTCGGGCGTGGCGTTGATCATTTCGTCTGCCGGCTTCCAGAACCGCATCAGCGCCACGAGCGCAGATCATCGCCACGGCGGCGCTGACGATGTCGACGAGCCACGGGCCGTGGAGGTTGCTCATGACGAACTGCATGATCGCAAACGTGCCGCCGGCGGTGAGGCAGGCCGGCCAGACCTCGACCATGCGGCGCCAGCCGACCTGCGCGGCGACCAGCCAGAACGGGACGATGAGCGAGAAGATCGGCAGCTGGCGGCCGACCATCGCGCTGAGCTGGTGCAGATCGAGGCCCGTGAGCGGGGCCATCGTGACGAGCGGAATGCCGAGCGATCCGAACGCGACCGGCGCGGTATTGCCGATCAGCGCGAGCTTGGCGGCTTCGAGCGGCTTGAAGCCGAGCCCGATCATCAACCCGCCGCTGATCGCCACCGGCGCGCCGAAGCCGGCCGCGCCCTCGATGAAGGCGCCGAACGCGAACGCGAGCATCAGCGCCTGGATGCGGCGGTCGCGCGAGATGCCGGCGATCTGCTTCTGCAGGACGACGAACTGCCCGGTTTCGACCGAGAGCTGGTAGATGAAGATCGCGTTCACGACCAGCCAGCCGATCGGGAGCAGGCCGAACGCGGCCCCGTAGCCAGCCGCGGCGCACGGCGAGCCTGGCCGGCATGCCGTAGACGGCCACGGCGATGACGCCGGCGGTCAGCAGCGCGACGCCGGCGGCGATGTGCGCGCGTACGTGCCAGAACGCGAGCAGCGCCATCAGCACGACGACAGGGAGCGCGGCGACCAGCGCCGAGACGCCGATACCGCCGAGGGGAGCGTAGACCTGGGACCAAGGCATGCGTGGATGGAGTCTGCTTGGAAGGGAAGCGGTTCTGACTGGAACGCCGCCGGACGCTCAGGGCTTGTCCGGCCACAACACGGTGCGGTCGATCTGCGCGATCGTGGTGCGCCCGGTGAGCGCCATCGCCGTTTCGAGCTCGCGGCGCAGGATCTCCACGATGTGCTGCACGCCCTCGCTGCCGTTCACCGCGAGGCCGTAGAGATAGGGGCGCCCGATCAGGACCGCGTTGGCGCCGCGGGCCAGCGCCTTGAGCACGTCGCCGCCGCGGCGAATGCCGCCATCCATGAGCACGGGCATGCGCCGGGCCACGCGATCCGCCACCCGGGGCAGCGCGTCGATCGTCGCCGCGACGCCGTCGAGCGCGCGCCCGCCGTGATTGGACACGATGATGGCGTCGGCACCGGCCTGGACCGCCTGTTCCGCGTCGTCGGGATGCATGACGCCTTTCAGGACGATCGGCAGCTTCGTCACCGAGCGAAACCACTCGAGGTCCTTCCAGGTGAGCGACCGGCTCCGGCTCGCGCTGGTCTGCGTGACGTCCGCCGGGGAGGGGATTCGGGATATGCGGCAACGGCAGCGCGCGCAGCGCGTCCGTGTGGCGGCTCACGCGGTCGCGCGCGTAGATCACCGGCTGATCCACGGTGACGCACAGCGCCCTGCAGCCGGCGCTTTCCACCCGTTGAATCAAGTCCTTCGCGATCGCGCGGTCGCGGTTGACGTAGAGCTGAAACCAGAGCGGCTGCGTCGCCGCGGCGGCCACCGCTTCGACGGAGCAGTTGGCGTTCGTGCTGAGCACCATGATCGCCGAGGCGGCGCCCGCGCCGCGGGCGGTGGCCACCTCGCCCTCCGGATGCACGAGCATGTGCGCCGCGGCCGGCGCGAGCAGGATCGGATGCGGGAGCGCCCGGCCGAGCAGCGTGGTGGAGGTGTCGATCGTCTCGACGTCGACCATCACCCGGCTTTCCAGCCGCAGCCGTTGCAACGCCTCCCGGTTCCACCGCACGGTGAGATCGTCGGCGCAGCCCTGGTCGTAGTATTCCCACGCGGGAACGGAGACCAGGCCCCTGGCGCGCTCTTCGTATTGCGGAATGCTGAACAGGCCGGATGTGCCCGCCGCAGGAGCGGAGGCGGCCGGCCGCGGGGCCGCAGGCGGAGATGCCGCGGGCGACTGCGCGCGCACGGTCGCCGCCGCCGTGGCGCCGCCGGCGGCAAGGGCGAGAGACGTGAGCGCCTGGCGGCGGGTCACGCGGTGCGGTTCAGGCATCGGGATCGCGGGTGAACATAGCACAGTGATGACGGGGCGCCACGACGTGTGAGAAAGTGCGCTCCATGACCCGTTCCATGACCTCGGCGATCGTGCTGTCGGCGGCGCTGTTCGCGGCCTTCGCGAGCGCGGCGGAGCCCGCGCCTCAAGTCGCGGCGCCAGCGCAGGCCCCACGGCCAGGGGCGCCCCCTGTCAAGGCCGGCTCGCAGACGTTCAACACCGTCATCACGAAGCTGAAGGAAGGAAAGCAGGTCTTCAGCAACACCATCATCGGTCCCGACCTCGACGCCGCGAAGAAGGCCTGCGAAGGGGTGGACTTCATCTGGATCGAGATGCAGCACAGCACGCTCACCTGGCGTGAGACGCAGCAGCTGATCAAAGTGGTGGCTGAAGCCGGGAGCATTCCCTTCGTGCGCGTCCCGACCGCGAACGAAAGCGACATTCAGAAAGCCACCGATGCGGGCGCGCTCGGCATCATCATCCCGATGGTCGACGCGGTGGAGGAAGCGCGGAACGCGGTCCTGTTCTCCAAGTTCCCGATCGGCCACCGCGACAACCCGAACACCAGGCCGTGGGGCCATCGCAGCTCGGGCCAGATGCAGGCGCCCAGCCTGTGGGGCCCGGGCTACGCCGTGAACGCGAACAACAACATCCTCGTCATGCTCCTGATCGAGAACCCGAAGGGCGTCGGCATCATCGACGACATCCTCGAAGAGGTGCAGGGCATCGACATCGTCATGGTGGCCAGCAACGATTTCGGCCAGCACGGCGGCGATCGCGACGGCGACGCGAGCTACAACGCGCGCGAGAAGATCGTGCGCGAAGCCGTCCTCAAGCGCGGCCTGATCCTCGCCGGCCCTTCGAGCTGGCGGGATCGACCAGGCTACCGGCTGTTCCAGGGCCCGAGTACCGCCGCCACGACGGGCTACGAGCCGGTACCGGCCCCACCGAAATGAAGGCGCTCTCCGCGCGGCTTGCGGGTCTGCTCGCCGCCGCGCTGACCCTGTCGATCATGGCGGAGGCTCGATCGGCTCCACAGGCGCCCGCCTCGCGGTCCGCCTGGGACGGCGTGTTCAACAAGGACCAGGTGGAGAGGGGCCGCACCGCCTACAACGCGCAGTGCGCCCGCTGCCACGGCGAAACCCTCGGCGGCGGTGAGAACTCCCCCGCGCTGGTCGATGACGTGTTCTTCACGATCTGGGCCGGCAAGACGGTCGGCGATCTGGTCGAATACACCCGCACGACGATGCCGTCGGACGGCCCCGGCAAGATCAGCCGCAAACGCTGCATCGACATCGCGGCCTACGTGCTCAGCGCCAACGGCTTTCCGGCCGGCGACCACGAATTCCCGACCGAGCTCGACGCGCTCAACCAGATCACGATCACGCGAACCAAATGAGACGCCAACCCGCTCGCCTCGTCGCCGCGTCCGGTCTGCTGCTCGCCTTCGCCGCCAGCCTCCACGCGCAACAGGGCGCCACGAAGGGCGAATGGCGCTACTACGGCGGCGATCAGGGCAACACCAAGTACTCGCCGCTGGACCAGATCAACGCGAAGAACGTCAAGGAGCTGGAGATCGTCTGGCGCTGGAAGGCCGACAACTTCGGCCCCACGCCGGACTACAACTGGGAAGTCACGCCGCTGATGATCGGCGGGGTGCTGTACTTCACCGCCGGCTCCCGGCGTGACGTCGTCGCCGTCGACGCGGCCACCGGCGAGACGCTCTGGATGTACCGCCTCGACGAAGGCGAACGCGGCGATCGCGCCCCGAGAAAACAGAATCGCGGGCTCGCCTACTGGACCGACGGCAAGACCGACTCGCGGCTCCTCCTCATCACGCCGGGCTATCAGCTCGTCGCACTCGACGCCAGCACGGGCCGCCCCATCCCCGCGTTCGGCAAGAACGGGATCGTCGAGCTCACGGAAGGCCTCGACCGCGATGTCGTGAAGCCCGGCCAGATCGGCTCGAGCTCACCGGCAATCGTCGTGCGCGATGTGGTCGTCGTCGGGGCCGCCATGATCGCCGGCACCGCTCCCCCGTCGAAGACGCACGTTCCCGGGTACGTTCGGGGATTCGACGTCCGCACCGGCACGCGCATCTGGACCTTCAAGACCATTCCGCAGCCCGGCGAGTTCGGCCATGAGACATGGGAGGGCGACTCCTGGAAGTACACCGGCAACACCGGGGCGTGGGCGCCCCTCGCCGGTGACGAGGAGCTCGGCTACGTCTACATCCCCGTCGAGGCGCCGACCGGCGACTTCTACGGCGGCCACCGCCACGGCGACAACCTGTTCTCGGACAGCCTGGTGTGCCTCGACGCGAAGACCGGCAAGCGGGTCTGGCACTTTCAGCTCGTCCACCACGACATCTGGGACTGGGAACCGTCGTCCCCGCCGATGCTCGCCGACATCACCGTCGGCGGCCGGACGATCAAGGCGGTCGCGCAGGTCACGAAGCACGCGTTCACCTTCGTCTTCGATCGCGTGACCGGCAAGCCGGTGTGGCCGATCGAGGAGCGCCCGGTACCGCAGACCGATGTGCCTGGCGAGTGGACCTCACCGACGCAGCCGTTTCCGACGAAGCCTGCGCCCTACGATCGCCAGGGCGTCACGACCGACGATCTCATCGACTTCACGCCCGAGCTGAAGGCCGAAGCGATCGCGATCTTCAACCAGTACAAGACGTCCACGAACCCCTTCCTGCCGCCCATCGTGGCCGGGACCGCCGGCAAGCTGGCGTCCTTATGGCTGCCGCACCATACCGGCGGCGGCAACTGGCCGGGAGGGGCGCTCGATCCGGAAACGGGGATCATGTACGTGTCCTCCGTCACCAACGCCGACGCCGTGGCGGTTCAGAAGGGCGATCCGAAACGCACGGACATGGCGTACGTGGGGGCGTTGGGCGCGCATCCCGGCGCTCCCAGCGGCGCCGTGCAGACCGCCGCACCCCCCGTCGCCGGCGAGAGCGCCCGCCGTCCCAGCTTCGGGCCGCGGGGATTGCCGCTCGTCCGGCCACCGTGGGGCCGCATCACCGCCATCGACCTCAACACGGGCGACCACGTCTGGATGATCGCCAACGGTGACGCGCCCGACGTCGTGAAGAACAACCCGGCGCTCAAAGGCCTGAACCTCGATCTCTCGAAGGCCGGCAAGCCCGAGCGCTCCCCGCTCATGGTGACGAAGACGCTGCTCTTCGGCGCCGACGGCTCGGGCCTCTTCAGCTCTGGTCCGGGCAGCGGCGGACCGATGTTCCGCGCCATCGACAAGAAGACCGGCGCGATCGTCCACGAGATGGCGCTGCCCGCCAGCACGACGGGCATTCCGATGACCTACATGGTCGACGATCGCCAATACATCGTCGTCGCCATCGGCGCCCGCGGCGTCCCCGCCGAGCTCATCGCCCTGGCCGTGCCGTGACCGCGGTCTCCGCGCAGTCCGTGAACGGCGCGACGAGCGTGATGTGGCGGCCTGGTGCGCCAGCGGCCAGTTCCGTGGGCGACAGCGTCTCCTGGCGCCGCAGACCGTGCCACGGGCGCTCCGGGCCCGCGGGATAAGATCGAGACCAGCAGCGTGTAGGCCTGGTCGCGCACCAGCCTCAGGGTGCTGACCGGGCCATCGTCGGTCTCGTCGAACTCGGCATCGCGGGCGCCGGTTGCCATCGCCCGGGTCGATGACGCCCGGTGGGACGGAGCCGTCGCGGCACTTCACGGCAACGGTGAACGTGCGCGTGGCCAGCGGCGCCGGCAGCACGAACGGGCGTTCCAGCTCGATCGCCGATCCCTCGCCGACCGCGATTCGCATCGCGGACGCGCGATCCGCGCCGCCGAAAAAGGCCGGGGCGTACGGCTGCCGGCCGGTCGCGTCGTCGCCTTCCGGGTTGACGGCCAGCACGTAGCTGTCCGGGCTCAGGCCGTCGAATCGTGAACCGGCCCTCGCGGTCAGTCGTTCTGGCGCGGTCGACGAGCTGCGACAGCCGGCTCCCGGCGGGCCCGTCCGGGCAGCAGCCGCACGTAGATCAAGGCTCCGGGCCTGCCGTCCGCGGTCAGCACCTGGCCCGAGACCTTGCCCGCAGGGCGGAGGACGATCCCCGTTTCGACGCAGTCCTCGCGGTCCGGCAGTTCCACGGACCCCGACATCCAGGTCGTCAGGCCCTGGCCGGCGTCCGCCGACAGCGGGTACGTGCCGGGTGGCACGTCCGTGAACTGGAAACGGCCCCACTGGTCGCTGACCGCGGTCACCCGGCCCGTCGGGAGATCGAGCGCGAGGCGGACGGAGGGGATGGTCTCGGGCGGCCCGGGCTCGCGGATCCGATCGATGTTGTAGCGCGTGACGCGGCCGTAGACGCGCCGGCAACGGGCGGCAGCTCAGGATCGGGTTCGCCGGATGGGACGTGCTGGCCGTAGTCGCAGACATGGATCGACATCCGGCCGTTCGCCCGGGACGTGTAGATGACATGGCGCTCGCCCACGCTCCAGCTTGATCCCGCAGCTCGTGTTCGCGTTGGACCAGAGGTCGGCGGTTTCCTCCCGGATGCCCTTCAGGGCGCGGACGACGCGCAGGCGCATGTGGAAGTCGTCGCCGGTCCTCTCGGCCGACAACACCTCGCCGACGAACACGATCGGCGAGGACGCGAAGGCCTGGCACGGTGACTGGAAGCCGGCGCAGCTGCAGGCGGCGGCGGGGCGGGCGCCGGCGGCCAGGAACCCGGCCGCCAGCACGAACGCGAGAAGGCAGGAAGATGGGCGCATATCCCTCCTGAACGGTGGACGGGCGAAATCTTGCGTCTGCCTCGTCGAGTTGTTCGACACCGCGTCCGGCACGATCAGCACCCAGACATCGGGCGACAGCCGGACCAGGACGCCGAGCGACTCCGGAAACCCGACTTCACGGAGCGCGGGCTCGACCCGGTCGGCTCTGCCGTCGCCGACCAGGCGGGCGACTGATTCGAGCGCCCGTCGAGAATCGCTGGCCACCACACAGCCAGCCGCCGCCGCAGCCTCACGCAGCGGGGCCGGCGGCTCGACGCCGTCGACGATGCCCAAGTCGTCGTATCGCCGATACCAGCGGCCGATCTCGCGTCCGGAGATCGCCTGCTCGAGATCGGCGGGCAGATCGGGGCGGCCGTGGCGGACGAGAATGATTCGCTTCAATCGACGGCAGTCTACGTCGGTCCCTGAGTAACATGGCGGGATGCAGCCACAGCACTGTCGGCTCGCGGTCGTCCAGCATCCGCCGGTCTTCCTCAACCTGGCGCGCAGCTTCGAGCGAGCCATCGCGCTGATCCGGGACGCGCTTGCGAACGGGGCGCAGTGCATCGTCTTTCCCGAAACCTGGCTGCCGGGGTATCCGGTGTGGCTCGACGAGGCGCCGACGGCGGGCCTGTGGGACTACGCACCCGCGAAGGCGCTGCATCAGGTCCTCGCCGACAACGCCATCACCGTGCCGGGCCCCGAGCTCGACGGCCTGCGGACGCTGGCGCGCGAGGGCGCGGCGACGATCGTGATGGGGGCGCACGAGCGGGTCGGGGGCACGCTCTACAACACGATGCTGCTCGTCGCCGCCGACGGCAGCTACCGCCTGCATCGCAAGGTGATGCCGACCTACACCGAGCGGCTGGTCTGGGGGATGGGCGACGGGTCGACGCTGGAGCCACTGGAAACGCCGTTCGGACGGATCGGCGGCCTGATCTGCTGGGAGCACTGGATGCCCCTGGCCCGCGCGGCGATGCACGCGAAGCGGGAGACGATCCACGTCGCGCAGTGGCCGGGGGTCAAGGATCTGCACCTGCTGGCGAGCCGGCACTATGCCTTCGAAGGCCAGTGCTTCGTCGCCGTGGCCGGCGCCGTCCTCACCCGCGGCGACGTGCTCGCCGGGTTCGATTCGCTGGGGCTGGGGCAGCACCCCGCACGGACGCTGCTCGACGCGATCCCCGGCGACGACGGCACCCTGCTGCTGCGCGGAAGCAGCGCGATCGTCGCGCCCGACGCGTCCTGCCTCGCCGGGCCCGCACCGGCGGAGGCGACCACCCTCTACGCGGATCTGGACCTCGGACGCATCACGCAAGGCCACCTCGCGCTGGACGTCGATGGCCATTACGCGCGGCCGGACATCTTCCAGCTCACGGTGAACGATCGCCCGCAGGCGAACGTCCGGTTCGCGTCAGCCCCGGACGCGTGAGCCTGAACCGGCGTCGCTCACCGACACCTCACGCAACGCTCACCCCACGGTGAAGACAACGGAGGCCGTTGGAGCGATCCTGGTTGGCGTGAAATCGACACGCTGGCGTGCCGAGGCGGCGCTCGCCGTCTTCTCGGTCGTGGTCATGTCGGTCGTGGCCAGCGGCGCCCTCTGGTTCGCCTTCAAGAAGCCCGTACACGAAAGCGCCGCGGCGGTCCCGTCAACGGCGGCCGCCGCGCCTGCCGACCGCTACGCGGGCCCCGTGGACCAATCGAGGCGGCTCGCGCGCGCACTGGCCGCTGGCGACAGCCTGCCGGGCCTCTCGGTGGCCGTGGCGGTGGATGGCGAGATCGTCTGGGCCGAAGGGTTCGGCGTGACCGACGTCGAGAGCCGCACGCCGGTCACGCCGCTCACGCGCTTCCGTCTCGGCGCCCTCTCGAAACCGCTGACGGCGGTGGCCGCCGCCCTTCTGCACGACCGGGGGCGCCTCGATCTCGATGCGCCCGTTCAGCGGTATGTCCCGGCGTACCCCAAGAAGCAATGGACGGTCACCACGCGCCAGTTGATGGGCGACGTCGCCGGCGTCCACCGCATCCGCGGCGACAACAACGACGCCATGCCCGGTGGACACTGTGCGAGCGTCGACGAGGCGGTGGCGATGCTGGCCGACGACCCGCTCCTGTTCGAGCCGGGCACCCAACATCGCTATTCCGTCTGGGGCTGGGTGCTCGTCAGCGGCGTGGTCGAGGGGGCGGCCGGAGAGCCGTTTCCTCGTTTCATGATCCGCGAGGTGTTCGAGCCCCTCGCCATGAAGCGCACCGTTGTGGCGGAGACCGACTATCTCGAGGGCGTCGGGCACGAGGCCGGGCGCCGGCCCGATTACTCCTGCGTTGCGGGCGGTGGCGCGTTTCTCTCGACGCCGATGGACCTCGTGCGACTCGGCTCGGCGATGCTGAAGCCCGGCCTGCTGCGGGCCGACACGATCGCCGCCTTCCAGACGCCCACGCGCCTCGTGGCTGGGGCGCCGACGACCTATGCGCTGGGCTGGACGGTCAGGAGCGTCCAGCTTGGCGGCAAGCCGGCACGAGTCGTGAGTCACCGCGGCAGTCCCGCCGGCGGCACCGTCTCGCTCCTGACGTTCCCCGATCTCGGCCTCGCGGTTGCCGCCGCCGCCAACCTGGCGGACGCCAAGGGCGTTGACCCCTTCGCGCTTCAGGTCGCGGAGGCGTTCAGCAAGCGGGCGCCATAGTTTGACTGGTCACCTAAGCTCGTGCAGAATCCGCGAGGACTCGATTCGAGTTCCAAGGAGCCCTGCCCATGCGTGTCGTCGCTCAGCCCGCCGGTCCGGTCGTCCGCTTCATCCGGACCATGCTCGCCGGCCTGCTACCCGTGCTGCTGACTGCCCCGGCGGCCGCGCAGACCGCGGCGCAGGCCACGACCGCAAGGGACCTGATCCACAACCTGGTCGCCCAGCGCACGCATCCGCCGGATGCCAGCCTGACACCTGACGAGCTCGCCGCCATCGCGCGGCGCGGCGATCAGCTCGCCAACGAGATCGGCAAGGGCATCGCGATTGCCGTGGCCACGGCGCCCGTCGGCGGATCGGCCGCCGGCTTCTCCTACGGGGTCAACCCCACCACGGGCGAGCTGACGCTGCGCACGGCCAGCTTCGGCCCGATCCTGATGGATCGGCCGTTGACCAACGGCGCCGGCGTCTTCGGCTTCGGCGTGTCGTACCAGCGGCTCTCCTTCGATCGCTTCCTGGGGCAGGATCTCCGCACGCAGGGCACGCTGCTCTTCGACAATCGCGTGACCTTTGCCAGCGACGGCTTCGAGCAGTACATCACGGAGTACATGGCGCTCGAGCCGACCGTCGACTCGGTGACGACCGTCCTCAGCTACGGCGTAACGAGCCGCCTCGACATCGGCGCGATCATTCCCATCAACCACATCCAGATCTCGGGGCGGCGCCAGTGGGATTACGACATTTCGCGGTCGTTTCCCGTGTCTCCCGCGGATCAGGCGTACTTCGGGACTCCCACCGGAACGGACTTCGTGCAGGACGAAGGCAGCATCGACGCCACCGGCGTCGGCGACATCACGGTGCGCACGAAGTTCGCGTTCACCGATCAGGGGGCTGACGGCGTCGGCCTCCTGTTCGACCTGCGGCTGCCGACCGGCGACGAGGAGAACCTGCTCGGCACCGGCAAGGCCAGCGGCAAGATCGGCCTGCTCACCGCCAAGTCGATCGCGGAGCACGGCAACTTCTACGCCAGCGGCGGCTACAGCTTCGGCGGCCTGAGCGACGAGGTGAACTATGCCATCGGCGGCGACGTCCAGCTCCTGCCGAGTCAGCAGCTCACGGTCTCCTTCGAGCTCGTCGGGCAGAATATCCGCGACGCGATCGAGAGCGACGACCCCGTCGCCTACGGTCCGTTGACCATCAACGACCCCCGCTTCACCCCGCCGGCCGTCACTCGCCTGACGAACACCGAGCCGATCTTCCGTGAGACGTCGATCAACGTCATGCGCGCCGCCCTCGGGGCGAAGATCCTCCTCGGCGAACGTGTGCTCCTCTCGGGTGGCGTGACGATGCCGGTCGGTGACGACGGGCTGCGCGCCGGCGTGTCGCCGTACATCGGGCTCGACTTCAGCTGGGCGACCGCCCGGTAGCGATCGGCGGCCCGATTGCCGGTGAGCCGACGCCGTCCGTGGCCGACGCGCGCGCCGGCGTGACTCCATACACGTATAGGTGCGACGCGTGCGGCGGCGCCGCGACCTGGCGGCCGTCGGCGCAGCAGGTGATGTGCCGCTCGTGCAGCACGATCGAGCCGCGGATCCCGGGCGCGATAGACCTCGCCCATCCCGCCGGCGCCCAGCGGGGCGAGGATCTCGTACGGACCGAGGCGAGACCCGGAGGACAGGCGCAAGGCGTCACCGGAGGTCGTCGGACGCCCAAGATTACCTCAACGGTGAGCGGACTCCGTGGCGCAGCGTGAACTGCGTCCCCCACGTTCGCAGTTCGCCTGGCTGCCCCGTGAACGCAGGCATCGGGATGTTGGAGGTGGAGGTGAGGTACTCCTGGTTGGCCAGGTTCCGCACGAACACCGAAAGCTCCCATCGGCGATGAGGCGGTTCGAAGCCGGCCCGCAGATGGACGAGCGCATACGGAGCCTGTGTCTCGATGTCCGTGTTGAATGGCGTGAAGAACACGCGGCTCTGCGCCTGACACATCACCGCGGACGGACGCAAACCCGGCGCGACCGGTCGCGAATTCATAGGCGACGGAGCCGCTGCCCGACCATTCGGGTGCGTTGTTCAGCCGATTGCCCGACGCATCACCCGTCGAACCTCCCGTGCGGACGGCGTGATAGCTTCCGTAGGTGGCGTCGAGCCAGGACACGCTGCCGGCGAGCTGCACGCCGCGCCAGGCCGATGCGGCCGCTTCGACTTCGACGCCGGTAATGCCGGCCGACGTGGCGTTGCTGATATTGGGCACGCCGGGGCGGAGAAATGCCAGGACCTGCAAGTCCTGATAGTCGGTGTAGAACACGGCCGTGTTCACGCGCGCGCGCCCGCCGGCGAGCAGTGCGCTTCACGCCGCCTTCATAGGTCCACGCGAACTCGGGCGTGACGGTCTCGCCGGGCACCCCCGGATTGAACCCGCCGCTCTTGAAGCCTCGCGCCACGGAGACGTAGGCGAACGTGTCGTCCGACACCTGCATCTGCACGCTGCCCTTCGGAGTCCAGGCGTGGAAGGTGGCGCGGCCGTCGAAAGCCGAGACCGGGGGCGGAGGGGCCACGATGTCCGTGCCGAGCACGTACCTGCCATTGGTGGCGTGGAGCTCTTTCCGTTCGGCCGTGTACCGGGCTCCCCCAGTCAGCGAAACTCGCTTCGAAACGTCGTAGGTGGCCTGACCGAAGAGCGCTCGCGCGTTGGTTCCGTACGTTGAGAACGGTCGGAGCTGAATCGCCGGGTACATGGTGATCCTGACCTCCGCTTCGGCGTCTTCGTCGAACAGGAACGCGCCGCCGATCCACGTCAGCTTCGGCAGGCGCTGCATGACGGTCAGCTCCTCCGAGATCTGCTGCTGCACATCAGGAACTTCAGATGCCTGCAGCTGCAGCTCCGTCGCGTCACCGTCCGCGAACAATCGTTGGTGCGACGTCCGATACGCGGTAAGGCTGTTCAGCGTCATCGTGTTGTTCAATTGAACCGTCAGCTTCGCTGAAGCGCCCTTCTGAGTGTTCTGTGCGGTTGCCAGATCGCTCGTACGAACCTCCCACAGACTGTCTGGATTGTCGAAGCTGAGTCCGGTTCCGGGCTTGGCGAGGATCGGCTTGGCCTCCCTCAACGGGATCCCGTCGAAACGCCCGTAGTCGGCCGTTACCAGCAGCTCGTTGCGAGGGCTGAAGACGACGCGCACCTGTCCGCGGCCGGCCCAGTTGTCCACACTGCCCAAGGGGTGGTCGGGGTGATCGAGGTCCTTCACGAAGCCGTCGCGCGTGTCGCGGATGACCGCAAAATTGGCCATCACCGTGTCCTTGACCAGCGGACCGCTGACGGCGGCTTCGGCGCGGAGCTTGTAATAGTTGCCGGCGGTGAGCCGGGCGGTCGCCTCGAGCGTGTTGGTCGGCTGGCGGGTCACGATGTTGATCGTGCCGCCGACCGAGTTGCGCCCGTACAGCGTGCCTTGCGGGCCCCGCAACACCTCGACCCGCTCGACGTTCAGGAAATCCATGGACAGCATCGCGGGTCGTGCGAGATAGACGCCATCGAGGTGAATCGTGGAGCTGGGATCGCTTCCAGGGATCAAGATGTTCGTGCCGATGCCACGGATGCTGACCTGCGCCAGTCCGGCGAAGTGCGAGACGGTCAGCGACGGCACGAACCCCGCCAGTCCTTCCACGGTGTTCACGCCCAGCTGTTCGAGCGTCTTCGTTCCGACAGTGCCGTGACGGCAATGGGCGTCGTCTGGATATCGGCGGTGCCCGTTTTCGTGGCGGTCACCGTCACCTTTTCGAGGACCGTCGAGACGGACAGCACCAGATCCAGCGTGGCCCGACTGCCATCGATGTCGACGTCGCTGGCCGTCGGTTGAAAGCCGCCGCGCGACGCCGCGACCGTGTAGCGCCCGGGCGGCAGCGCATCGACCGCGTATCGCCCTTCCCCGTCCGTGAGGCTGGTGCGCGGCGTAACGCCGCCGACGCTGGTCACGCTCACTTCGACGCCAGGCAAGACGCCGCCCATCGTGTCCCGGACCACGCCGGAGAGGTGCCCGGTCGGCTGGGCCCACGCGGCCGTCACGCCGAACACCAGCAGGCAACTGGCTGTCAGCAAAGCTCGCACTTCTGGAACTCGGGACCGAGCATAGCTGAGATCGACCGACGTCATGATGATCGACAACTTCAACACGACGTTCGGAGCGATCGCCCGCGACATCGACGACGCGCGGATCTACGGCGGGATCCACTTCCGGTTCGATCAGGAGGCCGGCGCCCGCCAGGGGCGTCAGGTCGGGACGTTCGTCTATCGCCACCACCTGCGCCGCCTCGATGGCGTCCACGTCGATCGGCACGAGGAGACCGACGGGGACGACGAGGGCGACGACAAGGAAGACCGCTAGAAGCGGACGGCGCCGCTCATCGAAAGTCGTCGACGACCATCAGCTCGTCGATCGCCGAGTCGACGCGGGCGAAGAACACGTCTCTCCCGTCTCGGGACGCACTCAGGCCGGACCCGACGAGACCGAGATCGCGGGCGACCGTGGTGACGCGGCCGGTGGAGAAATCGTGGAACTGCAGCCGGACGTCGGCCGCCGCCGGGGAGGCCGATGCTGTGGCCACGGGCGGCGGACCTTGGAAGCGCTCGAGATAGTAGATGCCACGGTCGACCACATCGAAATTGCCGTTCAGCACGCCGTCGAGCACCTTGACGGCCGCGCCGCCATCGAGCGGCAGGCGCCAGAGCGGGCTCGGGCGGTCGGCAGCCGACACATAAAACAGGGCGTCACCGGCGGGTGATTCGATCGGCACGTCGGCCGCCGTGCTCGTGACGCGCACAGCCGGTCCACCGCTCGCCGGCATCTTCCAGACGCGGACCTCCGTGCCCTCCCGGAACGCGAAGTAGACCCATTTGCCGTCGCGCGAGAAGCTGGGGAACCCGCCGTTGGCCAGCTGTTCCGTCAGGATCCGCGGCGGGCCGCCAGCCGCCGGCACCACGACCACGTCCGGACGACCGCGGACATCGGCGTGGAACGCGATGAGACGGCCATCCGGCGACCAGCGCGGGAACCCCGGGTAGCCGACGAACGAGAGGGATGTCAGCTGGACCTCGCCTGCGCCATCGGCATCGGCCACCCAGATTTGGCCGTCGCCCGACCGGTCGGACCCGAAGGTCAGTCGGTGCCCGTCCGGCGACAGGGCGGGCGTGTAATCGGCCCGCGTGGACGCTATGGCCTTCACCGGCGGAGCCGGCGCCGGCGCGCCCGGTGCCGGAGTCGTCAGGCGCCACACGTTCGTATCCGAGACGCTCCGGATGTACACCAGCCGCTTCCGCCCATCGGCCGTGTCCGCGACCACCGGGCTCTGCCCGTCCTGACCGACGTAGGCGAGACGGGTCGGCGTCCCGCCCTTCAGCGCATCGAGCCGCCACAACGCGCGGCCAGCCGAGAACACGACGTGTCGGTTGTCGTGCATCCACGTCGCGGTGGGCATGATGAGCGTCGAGGTCAGCCGTACGGCCTCGCCCCGCGGGATGGCATGGCTCCCCAACGCGAGGCGGTAGAGCGGGCCGCTGAACGGCGTCGAGTGCCGGCGGAACACGACCGAGAGGCCGTCCCGTGAGACCGCCGGCGCGACGTCGGCATGGCCGTCGCCAGCCTGCGTCAACTGCCGCTTCGCGCCGGTGTCCACGTCGATCGCGAACAGTGCGTCGCCCTGGGCCGGGCCTGGCGAGTCGGTCACGAGCAGGCAGGACGAGTCCCGGCACCAGGCCAGGGACATCTGGCCGGCGACGAACGGCAGGCGCGGGGCGACATCGGCAATCTTGCGCGCCGCGCCGCCCAACGGCGGAATCAGCCACAGCTCACTCTTCGGTTCGGCCGGCCCTCGACGCAGGAAGGCAATCCAACGGCCGTCCGGCGACCAGCTGGGCGCGCGGTCGGCCTTCGCATCGGTTGTGAGTCGGAGCGGAGCGCCGGCCCCGACCTGCTGGACATAGAGGTCGAAGTTGTCCTGCCCGGGGCGCATCCAGCTGAAGACGACGTACCTGCCGTCGGGCGACAGCGACGGCGAGCTGAGAAGCCCAGCCAGCGACGTCAGCGGAACCGCATGCGGTGGGGCTGCGCTCCACGGCGCCCTCCACGAGGCGGTGCCCACCCACACCGTCAGCGCCAGCGCCGGTACCGTGGCTGCGACCGTCCATGGTCGCCTCCGCCACAGCGGCCGCGGAGCAGCTGAATCTCGCGCGGCCGGGGCCGCCGTCGAGGTCTCGTCGAGGGTGGTGACTGGCGCCTTGAACCGGTAGCCGCGCTTCGGCACCGTCTCGATGTACGTCGCGTCCTCCGCCGTGTCGCCGAGGGCTTTGCGCAAGGCGAACACGTTATAGGACAGGTTCGATTCCTCGACGAACGTGTCGGGCCACACACGGCGGAGGAGTTCGTCTTTGGACACGAGCTGCCCTGGCTGCTCGAGCAGGGCCGCCAGCAGATCGAACGCCTTCGGGGTGAGCGCGACGGGCTGGCCCTCGCGCTCCAGGATCCGCTCCTGGATGTCGATCGAGAACGGGCCGAAGCGGCGGGTCGTGGGGGTCGCCAATTCGGCGCTCCAGCAGGGGGTCGGTGACGGAGGGTATCACACGGCGCACGCTCGCCCCGGGGGCCGTGAATCACCCATTTGTGCGGATCCAAGGGATTTCCAATGGCGTTCTAAAGACGCCGCGACGGCCGGCGCCCTACGGTGTCGCCCGGCGCGCGTCCTTCGTGAACGAGGGAGCGCCGACGCAAGGTTCCGAGAATCCAAGGAGGTCGCCGATGAAACGATTCTGTCTGTTCATGTGCGTGCTCGCTGCCGGGTGCAACGGCGGTGGTGTCGATACGCCGACGTCGCCCAGCGCCGCGGCGCCTTCCGCCGCCGGCGCCCCCGCTTCGACGGCCCTGGCCGATGGCCAGGCGCTTCCGCTGAAGGGATCGTTCAGCATCGCGACGCAAGCGTCCTTCAACTGCCCGCCGACCTGCCCGCCCACCATCATGTCGGTCACCGGCACGCAGGAGGGCACGGCAACGCACCTCGGTCGATTCACCGCGGTGCAGACCGACCGCGTCGACCTGGCGACCTCGACGGCCACCGGCACCTACAACTTCACGGCGGCCGATGGCGACGAGCTGTTCGCCACCACCGTGAGCCTGGGGGAGCCGATGGTGCCGCCGAATATCGCGAACATCAACGGCACCGGCACGATCGTCGGCGGGACGGGGCGCTTCGCCGGCGCCACGGGCTCCTTCTCCTATCGGCTCACCGGGGCAATCGATTTTGCGAGCGGCACGTCCATCGGATCCGGCTCATTCGAGGGCAGCCTGGATTTGAACCGGTAAACCAGCACCTGCATACCGCGACCCGCACGGGACGGCGACGTTCACGTCCCGTGCGGCGGACGGCCGCCGTCGTCGAGATCGGCCGCGCCGCGGCATGGCATACTGCTGAGGCTCGCCCGGCGCGCTCCGGCCCGCCGGCCCCACAGATGCCTCAGCGCCCGAACGATCGGTCAGAGACCCGCGCCGCGTTTCCCGTACCCGCCGCGGGGCCGCAGACATTCCAGGCAGAACAGCTCGTCGCGGATCGCTTCCGCATCGTCCGCTTCGTGGCGGGCGGCGGCATGGGCCAGGTCTACGAGGCCGAAGATCTCGAGCTGCACCAGAACCTGGCGCTGAAGACGATCCGGCCCGAAATCGCCCAGGACGAGCGGGCCATCGCCCGCTTCAAGCGTGAAGCGTTCCTGGCGCGGCAGGTGACGCACCCGAACATCTGCCGGATCTTCGATATCTTCGTGCACCGTCCGCCGGCCGTGGACGGCGTGGCCGCGCCCCCGATCACGTTCGTCACGATGCAGCTCCTGAACGGGCAGACGCTGGCCGAGCGGCTGCGGGCGGGGCGCATGACCGCCGACGAAGCGCTGCCGCTCATCGTGCAGATGGCCGACGCGCTCGACGCCGCCCACCAGGTCGGCGTCGTGCACCGTGACTTCAAGTGCAACAACGTGATGCTGCTGCCACAGCCCGGCGGGCCCCGCGCGGTGGTCACCGACTTCGGCATGGCGTGGCGCGCCGGCGAGGACCCGGACAAGCGCGGGACATCGCCGACGCTGCCGGGCGAGATCCTCGGCACGCCGGACTACATGGCGCCCGAGCAGCTCGAGGGCGGCAAGGTCACGCCGGCCACCGACGTCTACGCGCTCGGGCTCGTGATGTACAAGATGGCCACCAGCGTACGCCCGTTCTGGGCGTCCTCGCCGATGGCCGAGGCGGTCAAGCGCCTGTGCGAGGCACCGCGCCCGCCGCGCGAGCTCGCCCCGGACCTCGATGCCCGCTGGGACGCGGCGATCATGCGCTGCCTCGCGCGGCGTCCCGAAGATCGCTTCCAGCGCGCCGGCGACGTCGTCGCGGCCCTGCGTGGGGAGCGCCGCGCCGCGCAGGCGTGGCGGACGTTCGCCGCGGGGCTGCTCCTGGCCGCGGCGGTGATCGGCCTGGCCGCCGCCTTCGTGTGGCGCGGCCGCCCGCCCGCCGCCGCGCCCGTTCCGGCGGCCGCTCCTGGTTCCGTGTCCGCCGACGCCCGGAGCGCGCCCCGGCGCTCGATCGCCGTCCTCGGGTTCCGGAACGTCTCCGGGCGGCCGGACGCCGCCTGGCTGTCGACCGCATTCGCCGAGATGCTGACGACCGAACTGGCCGCCGGCGAGCAGCTGCGGACGATCCCCGGCGAGAACATCGTCCGCATGAAGACCGAGCTGGCGCTCGCGGACGCCGACACCTACGCGCCCGACACGCTTGGCCGCATCCGCGATCGGCTCGGCAGCGATCTCGTCGTCCTCGGCTCGTACGTCACGATCGGCCGGCCCGGCTCCGGCACGATCCGCCTGGATGCGCGGCTGCAGGACTCGCGGGCGGGCGGCACGCTGGCGCTGGTCAGCGAGACCGGCACCGAAGCGGAAGTGCTGACGCTCGTGTCGCGCATCGGCCGCCGCCTGCGCGAGCGGCTGAAGGTCGAGGCGCTGCCGCCCGCCGCCACCGCGGCCGTCCTGGCGTCACAGCCGGCCAACGTCGATGCGGCGCGGCTCTACGCCGAGGGCCTGGAGCGGCTGCACCAGTTCGACGCGCTGGCTGCCCGCGACCGGCTGGAGCGCGCCGTCGCCGCCGACCCGCGCTTCCCGCTGGCGCACGCGGCGCTCGCCATGGCGTGGTCCACGCTGGGCCACGACAATCGCGCCAAGGCCGCCGCCGCCACCGCGTTCGAGCGGTCGTCGGCGCTGTCTCGCGAGGACCGGCTGTCGGTCGAGGGCGCGTATCGCGAGATGGCCCGGGAGTGGAAGCCGGCGATCGAGATCTACCAGACGCTGTTCCGCTTCTTCCCCGACAACGTCGAGTACGGCCTGCGGCTCGCCAACGCGCAGGTGGCGTCGGGCGCGTCGAAGGACGCGCTGGCGACCCTCGACACGATGCGGGCCGCCGCGGCCGGCGGACCGGTCGACCCACGCGTCGAGCTCGCTGACGCCGCCGCCGCGGAGACGATCTCGGACTTCACCCGCATGCTCGCCGCGTCTCGTGCCGCCGGAACGCGGGGATCGGCGCAGGGCGCGCGCCTGCTGGTGGCTCGCGCGAAGGTGCTCGAGGGCACGGCCACGCTCAGGGGCGGCGACCGCGAGCGGGCGCTCGCGTTGTACGAGGAGGCGCGCGCGACGTTCGAGCAGGCCGGCGACAAGGGCGGCCTCGCGCGCGCGCTGACCGCCAAGGGCAACGTCCTCCTCGATCACGGAGACACCACCCGCGCCGTCGCCATGTACACCGAGGCGCTGACCATCGCCCGCGGCATCGGCCACGAGCGCACTGGTCTCGCAGGCGCTGAGCAACCTGGCCATCGCCCGGCGGCGGACCGGCAATCTGGAAGGCTCGCTGGCGTTCAACCGCCAGGCGCTCGCCATCCGCCGCACCATCGGCGATCGCGCCAACGAGGCCGTCTCGCTGAACAACATCGGCAACGTCCTGCTCGACCGCGGCGACCTCGCCGGCGCGGCCCGGCACTACGACGAGGCGGCGGCGACCCACCGGCAGATCGGCGATCGCCGTGGCCTGGCACGGGCGCTGAACAACGCCGCCGCAGCACTCAAGGAGGAGGGCCGGCTGCCTGCCGCGCTCGCGGCCAACCAGGAGGCGCTCGCGATCCGGCGCGACATCGGCGACTCCATGGGCGTCTCGATCTCGCTGTTCAACATCGGCGAGGTGCTGTCGCTCCAGGGCGACTTTGCCGGCGGCACCCGGCACCTCGACGAAGCGCTGGCTCTCCAGCGCAAGCTCGAGATCGGGCGCGGCGTCGCCTTCTCGCTGCACGTCCTGGGCAAGGTCGCGCTCGCCCAGGGCGACACGGCGCTCGCCCGGACGCGCCTGCAGGAAGCCATCGACATCCGCACGAAGCTCGGCGAGAAGGTGACGGCCGCCACGAGCCAGGTGGAGTTGTCGCTGGTCGCGCTCGCGTCAGGGAAGCCGGCGGAAGCCGAGCAGCTCGCCGCTGCCGCCATCGCGGTCTTCGCGGGCACGAATCGCGACACCGAGGCCGTGGCCCGCGTCGCCCTGGCGAACGCCATGCTGGCCGCCGGCCGGGCTCCCGCAGCGCTGACCGAAGCCACCAGGGCGTGGGACCTGGTGCGCGGATCGCAGAACGCGATCGCGCGCCTGACCACCGCGATCGCGCTGGCGCGCATCCGGGGGCTGGTGCAGCCGGCGTCGGCCACGACCGCGCTCGCCGCCCTGCAGGACGCCGAGGCCCAGGCACGGAGCCTGGGCATGGTCCCTCTCGGCTTCGAGGCGGCCCTCGTCCAGGCCGAGATCGCCGCGCGCCAGCACCGGACCGACGCCGACGCGCGCCTGGCGGCGCTGATCAAGGACGCGCGGACGCGCGGCTTCGTGTCGATCGCGGCCCGGGCGTCGGCGCTGCGCACGCCCCCGAAGACCTAGCGGAGGCTGATATTCTCGGCGCGATGTCGCCGGTCTTCCACAACCGCGAGCTCGAGCGGCTGCACGCGGCGGATGGCTACTCGCGAGCGCAGGTGGACACGATCTCGGCGGCGTTCAAGGCACACGGGACGCTCCGGCTGACACCCCTTCCGACCGGGCTCTATCCCGCGACGTCTGCTTCGGACCCCGGCGCGTCGGCCTACCGGCACGTCTGGGTTCGCGACAACGTCTTCGTCGCGCTCGCGCTGTGGCGCGGCGGCGAGCCCGAGGCGGCAGCAACGGTCGCCCGTGGGCTCCTGGCGTTCTACGGTTCGCATCGGCGGCGCTTCGACGTGGCCGTCGCCGTCGCCGGCTTCGACGCCCGCGACGTGATGACGCGGCCGCACGTCCGCTTCGACGGCGTCACGCTCACCGAAATCGGGACGGAGCGTTGGCCCCACGCCCAGAACGACGCGCTCGGCTACTGCCTCTGGCTCGTCTCGGCGCTGGCGTCCGCTCATCTCTTCACGCCGACCGCCGACGAAATCGACACGCTGCGCGCGCTGGTCGGCTACCTCGAGGCGATCCGCTACTGGGACGACGAGGACAGCGGCCATTGGGAAGAGACGCGCAAGGTGTCGGCGTCCAGCATCGGCACGGTGGTCGCCGGCTTGCGGGCCTGGCGTGCGCTGCTGCGGACCGGGCGCGTGTCCGGACTGTCCATGGTCACGGCGCGCGAGCTCGAGATGGCCGCGACCGCCCTGATCGATGACGGCGGCCGCGCGCTGCTCGCGATCCTCCCGGCCGAATGCGTGCAGCTCTCCCCGCGGCAGCACCGGCGCTACGACGCCGCGCTGCTCTTCCTGGTGCACCCGCTCGGCGTCGTCGAGCACGCGCTGGCCGATCTGATCGTCGACGACGTCTGCCGCTACCTCCAGGGTCCGGTCGGCATCCGCCGCTATCTGCGGGACTCCTACTGGGCCCCGGACTACGAGCGGCGCGTCGCCGAGAAGGATCGCACGCGCGACTACAGCGAGGACATCGAGGCCCGCGACGTCCTGCTCGAGGAGATCGGCGGCGAGGCGCAGTGGTGCGTTTTCGATCCGATGGTCTCGACGCTCCACGGCGCGCGCGCGATCCGCAGCGGCGCGGCGGCGGATCGCGTCCGACAAGTCGCGTACTTCAACCGGGCCCTGGCGCAGGTCACCGAGGACTGGGCGTGCCCGGAGCTGTACTACCAGCGCGCCGGCGCGCTCGTCCCCAACCCGCACACGCCGCTGCTCTGGACGCAGGCCAACCTGCGGCTGGCGCTGGCGGCCCTGCGCGAGACGGCCAGCTGACGCGACGTCCGGACCGTCAGGGCGTCCTGGCGCGCACCGTCGCGTGAAGCGGCATCGTGTAGCGGCCCAGCAGGGTTTTCGTGCGGCCTGAGATCGCATACAGCTCGGCGAGCGCGTCAGGACCGGCGGTCATCGTGCGGCCGGTGCCACTGCTACTGACGGCGCGGGGGCAAGCTGTTGCCGGGAAAGGCCTGAGCGGCCCTCGTCCCGCCGGCGTCTTCCCCGGTCCTGTGAGGTCTCGGGCCGTCCGCAGAGCGCCGGCGAGCCCACGAGACGGATGCCAGGGACGCGGCGGATCGGCTAGTATGGCTGACGTCGATGCCCCCTCCAGACGCGATGACGCTCGCCGTCGTCGACGACGACGATGACGTCCGTACCGCCTTGAACCGACTGCTCCAGGTGATGGGCTACCGGGTCGTCGGGTTTGGGTCCGCCGAGGACTTCGAGGCCCGCAGCGTCGAGGTGGATTGCGCCATCATCGACATGCGCCTGCCCGGGATAAGCGGCCTCGCGCTGTGCGAGCGGCTGCGCCAAGGCCCGTCGCCGATGCCCGTCGTCCTGGTCACGGGCGACGCCCACCGGCTCGCCGCCGACCGGCCCGGTGCCGCCGATACACCGTTCCTCAACAAGCCCTTCGACGAGGCCGCGCTCTCGAACGCGATCGCCGACGCGATGGCGAGCGTGGCGGCCTGCCGTGCCAACTGAAGATCGCTACCGGCGCGCGGCGGCGGCAGGCGGCGTGGGCGTCTGGGACTGGAACCTGGCCACCGGCGACATCTTCATCGATCCGCTGCTGAAGGAACTCCTCGGCTACCCGGATCACGAGATCCCGAACCGCGGCGAGGACTGGGGACGCCTGGTCCATCCCGACGACGCGGCCCGCGTGTCCGAGCGCGCCCAGGCCCACATCGATGGCGAGACGCCGGCCTACGAGGTCGAGCATCGCATGCTGCACCGCGACGGCAGCATCCGCTGGTTCCTCGCGCGGGGCTCGGTGGTGCGCGGCGCCGACGGCGCGGCCGTCAGCATGGCCGGGACCTACACCGACATCACCGAGCGCAAGCGCGGCGAGGAGGCGCTCCGCCAGGCCGAGGAGATGAACCGGCGGATCGTCGAGAGCACCGGCGACTGCGTCAAGATCCTCGGTCTCAACGGGACGTTGCTCTACATCAACGCGGAGGGACTGCGGGCGCTCGAGCTGACCGATGCCACCGACCTGCTGAACCTCCCGCTCGCCGGCTTCTTCCACGGCGTCACGCGCCAGGCTGCGGAGGACGCGGTGGATCTCGCGAGCCGCGGCGGCCGCGGGCGCTTCCAGTACCTGATGCGCACGACGACCGGCGTGCCGAAGTGGTGGGACGCCGTGGTGACGCCGATCACCAACATGGACGGCACGGTCGTCCAGCTGCTCGTGGTGTCACGCGACGTCACCGAGCGCCGCCGCGAGGAAACGCTCCGCGCCGGGCAGCACCAAGTGCTGGAGCTGATCGCCACCGGTGCTCCACTGCCGGCCGTGCTGGACAGCATCGTGCGCCTCGTCGAGAGCGAGGCCGAAGGCATGGCCTGCACCGTCCTCCTGCTCGACGACGACGGGGCGACCGTTCAGCACGGCGCCGCGCCCAGCATGCCCGACGGCTATCTCCAGGCGCTGCAGGGCCTGTCCATCGGGCCCAGGGCCGGCTCCTGCGGCACGGCGATGTACCGGGGCGAGCCGGTCATCGTCGTCGACGTGGAGACCGACCCGCTCTGGGAGGACTACCGGGGGCTCGCGGCGCGGTTCGGGTTCCGTGCCTGCTGGTCCACGCCGATCTTCTCACCCGAACGCAAGGTGCTGGGATCGCTGGCGATGTACTACTCGCAGCCGCGCGCGCCGCGCGACGACGAGCGGCAACTGATCGACGTCGCCGCCGACATCGCCCGCATCGCCATCGAGCAGCGCCGCGCTTATCAGGCGCTGCAGCACAGTGAGGCGCGCAACCGGGCGATCCTGCGGGCGATTCCCGACTGGATGTTCCTGACGACGCTCGACGGCGTGTTCCTCGACTTCCACGCCCAGGACGCCTCGAAGTTGTACGCCCCGCCGGCGGCGTTCATCGGACGCGCCATGCGTGACGTGCTGCCCGCCCCCGTCGCCCACGCGCTGGCCGAGGCCTTCACCCGGGCCATCGCCACCAACGAGCCGGAGAAGATCGAGTACACGCTCGACACCGGGGGCCGCGAGGGCTTCTACGAGGCCGTCGTCGTCACCTGCGACGGCGACAAGATCCTGAGCATGGTCCGCGACATCACGGATCGACGGCGGGCCGAGCTCGAAGCCGACTCGCACCGGCGGGAACTGGCGCACCTCGGCCGCGTCGCCACGCTGGTGGAACTGTCGGGCACCATGGCGCACGAGTTGAGCCAGCCCCTGACCGCCATCCTCAGCAACGCGCAGGCGGCGCGGCGTCTGCTCGACCGCGATCCGCCTGACGTGGACCTGATCCGGGCCGCGCTCGACGACGTCATCCGCAACGACAAGCGGGCCGGCTCGGTGATCGAACACCTGCGATCGCTGCTGCGCAAGGGCGATTCGACGCGGCAGCCGGTCGATCTCAACGAGGTGGTCCGCGAGACGCTGGATCTGGCCGTCGGCGAGTTGCAGTCCCGGCGCGTCGCGGTGACCCGGGCGCTGGTCGACGCGATTCCCTTGGTGCAGGCCGATCGCGTGCAGCTGCAGCAGGTCGTGCTGAACCTCGTGATGAACGCGTGCGACGCGATGGATGGCACGCCCGCGGCGGGGCGCCGCCTCGTCGTGGCGACGGCGAACGGGGACGGCTTCGTCCGGCTCGCCGTCACTGATCGCGGGCCCGGCATTCCCGACGGGCAGCTCGAGCGGGTCTTCGAGCCCTTCGTGACGTTCCGCGATCAGGGCCTCGGCCTCGGGCTCGCCATCAGCCGCTCGATCGTCACCCATCACGGCGGATCGATCCGGGCCGAAAACAACCCGGATGGCGGCGCGACTTTCCATTGCGCGCTGCCGGGGATCGCTCCCGTGTAGGAGACCCGCAAGGCAGGCAGGTGACCCAGCTCACTCGAAGCTATACGCATGGCGCATCGGCGCAGGCGCTGCTCGGTGAGACGATCGGCGAAGCCTTCGACCGCATCGTCGCGCGTGCCGCCGATTGCGAGGCGCTGGTCGTCCGCCAGCAGCGGGTGCGCTGGACGTATCGAGAGCTGCACGCCCGCGTCGACGCGTTTGCCGCTGGCCTCGTCGCGCTCGGCATCGAACGAGGCGACCGGCTCGGGATCTGGTCGCCGAACAATGCCGAGTGGGTGATTGCCCAACTGGCCACGGCGCGGGCGGGGATCATCCTCGTCAACATCAACCCTGCCTACCGGGTCCACGAGCTCCAATTCGCGCTGTCGCGCGTCGGATGCAAGGCGCTCATCACGGCGACCGCGTTCAAGGGCGCCGACTACCTGGACATGCTGCGCGAACTCGCCCCGGAGATCGATCAGGCGACGCCGGGCGAGCTCCAGGCCGCCGCGCTTCCGGAGCTGCGGACCATCATCCAGATCGGCGGCTCCTCGTCATCCGGCGTCCTGGCGTTCGAGGACGTCCCGGGCCTGGCGAATCACGCGAGCATCGAACGGCTGCGCGCGCGCGCCGGCCTGCTCCAATTCGACGATCCCATCAACATCCAGTTCACGAGCGGCACGACTGGCGCACCCAAAGGCGCCACGCTCACCCATCACAACCTGCTCAACAACGGGTACTTCGTCGGTGAGGCGCTACGGCTGACCGAGCGCGACCGCGTCTGCATTCCCGTCCCGCTCTACCACTGCTTCGGCATGGTGCTCGGCAACCTCGCCTGCCTCACGCACGCCTCGACGATGGTGTATCCGAGCGAAGGCTTCGACGCGCGGGCTGTCCTCGACGCGGTGGCGGCCGAGCGCTGCACGGCGCTCTACGGCGTACCGACGATGTTCATCGCGGAGCTCAATCATCCGGAGTTCCCGGCCTTCGACCTGGGCTCCCTCCGGACCGGCATCATGGCCGGCTCCCCCTGCCCCGTCGAGGTGATGAAGCGGGTCATCTCGGAAATGCAGATGGGTGAGGTGACCATCTGTTACGGCATGACCGAAACGAGCCCGGTGAGCTTTCAGACAGCGGCCGACGATCCGGTCGACCGCCGGGTTTCGACCGTTGGCCGGATTCACCCGCACGTCGAGGTGAAGATCGTCGATGCGCAGGGGCACATCGTGGCGCCCGGCGTCCCCGGAGAGTTGTGCACGCGCGGATACTCGGTGATGCTCGGGTACTGGGACGATCCGGCGCGCACCGCCGAGGCCGTTGACGAGGCGGGCTGGATGCACACGGGCGACCTCGCCACGCTCGATGCCGAGGGTTACTGCAACATCGTCGGGCGGATCAAGGACATGGTGATTCGCGGCGGCGAGAACGTCTACCCACGCGAGATCGAGGAATTCCTGTACGGCCACCCGAAGATCCAGGACGTCCAGGTGATTGGCGTGCCGGATCAGAAGTACGGCGAGGAGATCTGCGCGTGGATCGTGCCGAAGCCCGGTGTCACACTCACGGCCGACGACGTGCGTGCGTTCTGCGAAGCGCGGATCGCCCGCTATAAGGTGCCGCGTTACGTAAAGCTCGTCGACGCGTTCCCGCTCACGGTCACGGGCAAGGTCCAGAAGTACCTGATGCGAGAGCAGATGAAAGTGGAGCTGGGGCTCGTCGAAGAGCGCACGGCGTGAGCTGGCCCGAGTGATGCGATTGAGCTCGGGCGCGCCGACGCCGTCCGTGGCCGACGCCCACGGGTGCCGGGATTCTACGGCCAGCCCGGCCTCGATGCCAGGCGGCTCCGAGGTGCGAAAGATCCGACGTCCCCTGCGGGATCTCCCCCGCTTGGAACGATCATCGCGCGGCTCTCGAACGGACCGCCTCGGTGCCGACGTCGGTCCGCCGGTAGCGCCCGTCGGTGGTCAGGGTCAGATAGCCGGACTCGACGTAGGAGTCGAGCACCCGACGGGCAATATCCTCGTCGATCGACCACAAACGCATGGTTTGTGCCTCGGTCAGACTGAGTGTGGGGAGTCCGTCGCACCTGGCGAAAGATTCAGTCGAGGTGTTTGCGGCCCCAGTCGCGCATGGCTTTCACGATGGGGCCAAGGCTCTTGCCCTTTGCGGTGAGCACGTATTCGAGCCGCGGCGGGCGTTCGTTGTAGAGCACGCGCGACACGAGGCCGCTGTCTTCCATCGCCTTCAGCCGCGCCGACAGCGTGTTGGGTGCCACGCCGGGCAGCGAGGCCTGGAAGTCCTGAAAACGCCGCGGGCCGTGCAGCAGCAGGTCGCGCAGCAGCAGGATGGTCCAGCGCTCGCCGATGAGGTCGAGCGTGCGGGCCACGGGGCAGTCGCCGATGCCGTAGGTTTTCATGACGATTCAGCGTAGCGGCTTGACTTGCTTTTGACAAGTGACTATATATTAGATAGTCACTTGTTTTGAGAAAGCCACGGAGATGGGAGTGCCGCCATGAACATGATTCGTCAACCGCTGGTATGGATCACCTGCGCCGTCGGCGCGTTGCTCGCTGCGGCCTTTCTGGCGACCGCCGCGGCCCACGAGCGTGCCGCGGATGCCGCCGGGCAGCGCCCCGAACTGGCCTATCTGAAACTGGTGAACCAATGGCGGCCGCCCGAAGACCCACAGCTCGTGCTGCTGCTGATGGGCCAGTTCGCCAACGCCGGCCAGCATGCCGAGGGCGCGGCCTATCTCGACGAGCTGCGCCGGCGCTTCGACGCACGGCTCACTGACCAGCAGCGCGCGATCTACGTGAGCGCCATCGCCTCGTTGCGCGCCGGACACGCGAACGAGGTGCCGCTGCTCAAGCGCTATGGCTGGGTGCGCGACACCGTACGTCAGCTCGACGAGGCCAAGCGCCTGACCCACGACCAGGGTTTCATCGCACGCTGGATGTCCGGCGTGGTGCGCGCGCAGCTGCCCGGGTTCTTCGGCGAGCGCGATACGGCGCTGGCCGACCTGACGTGGTGCCTGGCTCATGTCGACCAGGCCCCCCATGCCGGCTGGTTGCGCGAAGTCCATTTCCATCTGGCCGCCGTGCACGCCCGGCTCGGCCACGCGGCCGAGGCGCAGCGCCATCAGTTGGCGAGCGGCTCCCCCGCCGGCGCCAAACCCGTCCACTTCACCACACCGTTCTCCGTGGACGCGGCGTCGGGCCTGCGGTTTTCAGCGCACACGGTGCGCGAGGCGGTGCCGGGCTCGGTCTACGTGCTGTCTGGCTTCGATTTCACCGAGCACTACTTCATCGTGTCGGCCGACCGGCGTGAGCTGATCGCCATCGACGCCGGCACATCCGCCGTCGCGGCGCGCGAGGCGTTTGCCGCGCTGCGCGCACGAGCGCCGCAGCTGCCGCCCCTGACCACGGTGTTCGTGACGCACGCGCATTGGGACCATGTGGGAGGCCACCGCTACCTGCGCAGCCTGAACCCGGCCGTGCGGTTTGTCGGCCGCGCCAACTATGCCGACGAACTGGCGCTCGGCGCCAGCGCCCACGAGCCCACGCTGAAACGTTTCTTCGGCCGCGACTTCCGGCTGGCGGACGTGCTCACCTACCAGCCCGACGTCGCGATCGACCGCCCGATCGAGATGGTGATCGGCGGCACGCGTTTTTCGCTGCTGCCCACGCTCGGCGGCGAAACCCGCGATGCGTTGCTGGTACACATGCCAGATCAGGGTGTGCTGTTCACCGGCGACATCTTCATGCCCTACTTCGGCGCGCCGTTCGCTGAAGAAGGCAGCGTCGATGGGCTGCTCACCAGCATCGACCAGGTGAACGGGCTGGCGCCGCGCCTGCTGCTGCACGGCCACGAGCCGCTCACGCGCATCTTCGACTCGACCCGCATGCTGGCCGAGCTGCGTGCGCCACTCGCGTGGCTGCGCGAGCAGGTGCTGCGCGGCATCGCAGGCGGCGAGCCACGCGCGGCGATGCAGCAGGCCAACCTGGTGGCGCCGACGCTCGAGCGCCGTGCGTCGTCGGTGCAGCTGGCCTACCTGGTGCTGCGCGAGAACCTCATCAACCGCGTGTTCGACCAAAACAGCGGCTACTGGCAAGGCGGCCTGCAGGGGCTCGACACCTTGAGCGATGCCGACCACGGTGCGGCGCTGCTCGACTACCTCGACGTCGACGAGTCGCGCCTGGTGGCCGCAGCTCAGCGCATGGCCGCCGACGGCCGCCACGAGCTGGCCGCCGCCACGCTGCGAGCCGCGCTGGCATATCGGCCCACCAGCGGACGGCTGCGCGAGGCCAACCGCGACGCATATACGCGCCTGATGGAGCAGAACCAGGAGTTCAACCCGTTCAAGCTGATCCTGTACAGCGCGCAGGCAGGGCGGCCGGTGGCCCAGCAGGGCGGCGCAAACGACACGGTCGAAGGGCAAGGCTCAGCCTTGACGATGCACGAGCGGGAGCCCTGACCGCGCCGTCTTTCGTGGCAATCGCTACGGAGAGCGACACCATCAACCCCAGGCCGGAGCCGATCGCGACCAGTCGACCGGCCTGGGTAATCACGAGGCGCATGATGGCATACGAGGAGGCGCCGAGCGCCATGCGGATACCGATCTCCTTCGTGCGCTGGCTCAAGCCGCAGGTCACGACGCCGGACAAACCTGAGACGCTGAGGGTCGGTCACTCCAGAGGCCGAGATGTCGCCGTCCGCGCCTGGTAACGCTCGATCGCCGCGCGCGCGTTGAACAGCATGCGCTCGCGGCCAAGCCGCTCGGCGAACTCGGTGTTCCGGACCGTCTCCAGCACGCCGGGATTCAACCCGGCCAGCCACACCTCGACGCCGCCCGCGGTCATGCGCCGCTCGCCTTCGATCAGCATCCGCAGGGCCGAGTACTCGATGTCGGATACGCGGCTCATGTCCAGCAACACGACGCGCGGCTGGTACTTCGCGACCAGGGCCAGGATCTGGTGCCCCACTTCCTGCGCATTGACGAAGAACAGGCGCCCTTCCGGGCGCAGGATCAGCAAGCCTTCGAAGGTCTCGTCGTCGGCGTGTTCGGGCGACAGCGGTCGCAGCACGTCCTCGCCGCGCTTGCGGCCGATGACGTACACGGTCGGGCGCGCGGATTGGCTGGCCAGGCCGATCATCGACACGATGATCGCCACCACGATGCCCTTGAGGGTGCCCAGCAGCAGCACGCCGATGCAGGCGACCACGGCCCAGCGGAATTCCATCGTGCGCACGCCGCGGATGGCAAGGAACTCCGACGGCTTGATCAACCCCACCGAGTAGACGATGACCACCGCGGCCAGCGTCGCATTGGGCATCAGGCCAAGGATCGGCGCCAGGAACAGCATGGTGGCGAGCGCAGCGCCCGCGGTCACCAGCGAGGCCAGCTGCGACTGCCCCCCGGCGGCGCGAACGACCGCCGTCTGCGACGTTCCGCCGCCGGCCGGCATGATGCCGAACAGGCCGCCGCCCAGATTCGCCGCGCCGGTGGCGAGCAATTCCCGGTTCGGGTTGACCGGAGGATCGTCGGAGCGCGCGAAGGCGCGCCCGGCAGCGATCGACTCGGTGAAGCTCATCAAGGCGATGCCGAGTGCGCCCGGCAGCATCAGTTGGACCAGCGCGGGATCGGGCACGGTCAGCGACGGGAAACCCCGGGGGATCAGGCCGACGATCGAGACGCCCATCTTCTCCAGCCCGAGGAACCAGGCCGCCGCGATGCCGCCCCCCACCGCGACCAGCGGGGCCGGCGAGTGCGGCCACAGCCGTTCCATCGCGATCAGCACCGCGAAGGTCGCGAGGGCGACCATCAGCGTGATCGTCGAGGTTTCGGGAAGGTGGTTGGCGACGCTGACGGCATCGAAGAAGAAACCATGCTTGGTGATGTGGATGCCCAGCAGCTTGGGCAGCTGGTCGAGCACGATCACCAGGCCGATGCCGGCCTTGAATCCGGTGAGGACCGGCGTCGATATGAAGTTGGCGACGAAACCGAGTCTCAACAGCCGCGCCGCGACCAGCGCGGCGCCGACCAGCATGGTCAGCGTCGCCGTAGCCGTCACCAGGCGCGCGGGATCGCCGTCCGGCACCGCCAGTCCCAGCTGCGTGCCGGCGAGGATCGCGATGGTCGTGGTCGAGCTGACGCTGAGCACGCGCGAGGTACCGAGCAGCGCGTAGATCGCCATCGGGATGAACGCGGTATACAAGCCGACCACAACCGGCAGGCCAGCCACCGACGCGTAGGCCATCGCCTTGGGAAGGACGACCGCGGCGGCAGTCAGCCCGGCCACCACGTCGAAGCGGAAGGTCGATGGCTTCGGCGCGCTCGCTTGGGCGGGATGCGGAGAAGGCGACATTGTCTGTGCTCCTGGTGGCCTGGTCACGCGGATAGTATCGCCTTCGCGGCGAGCGACGGACGGCCTCAGGCCTCGAGGCCGTGCCGCTTCATCCGGATGTAGAGCTGGTGGCGTGTCAGCCCCAGGAGCCGCTGCGCGTGATCGACTCGCTGCAGCTGACGGCGCGGCACTCGGTCGCGACGCCGGCCGACTGGAAGCCGGGCGACGACGTGATCATCGTGCCCGCGCTCTCCGACGAGGACGCCCGGAAGAAGTTTCCGGCAGGGTTTACCGCGAAGAAGCCGTACTTGCGGGTGGTGCCGCAGCCGGCGGGATAAAGACAGACTCCCGCCCGTCCGCGTTTTCCGATAGCTTTACGCCCCTCAGTCCAACTTCGAAGACTCACCGGAGGTGGCGTATGGCCAGGTCTCAGGGTGACATCCGCCTCATGGCGGCGATACTCGTCATCGTCGCCAGCCCTGCTGCACGTGCACAGGTCGCATCGGACCACCGGTTGGCATTCGCGCACGTCAGCGTCGTCGACGTCGAGCGGGGTGTCACCAGGCACGATCAGACGGTGGTCGTGGTTGGCAACCGGATCGCAGAGGTCGGTCCGGCCGGCGGCGTGACGGTCCCGGCTGGGGCCCGGGTCGTCGATGCGCGCGGCAAGTATCTGATTCCCGGCCTGTGGGACATGCACGCGCACGGGCAGTTCTCGGTCGACAACTTCATCCTGCACGGGGCGCACGGCGTCACCGGCATCCGCCACATCGGAGGGCCGCTCGACGAAGCGGTCGCGTTCCGGCGAATGGGATCGGCGGAGCTTCGTGCGTATCCGATGCGAATCCGGGTGGGTGCGCTGTCGGGATTCGTGCTCGACGCCTTCGACCAGTACCCGCAGTTCGGCGCCACGAAGCTCGTGTCAAGCCCTGAGGAGGGTCGCAAGGCCGTCGCTGCGCTCCACGCGGCGCGTGTGGATTTCGTGAAGATTCACACGCAGATGACCCGGGAGACGTGGCGCGCGATCGTCGCGGAAGCGCGGGCCGTCGGCATGCCCTTCGCCGGCCATGTCCCGTACGCCGTGACGACGGCGGAGGCGGCAGACGCCGGGCAGAAGAGCATCGAACATCTCACCGGCGTGCCAATCGCCTGCTCCTCGGAGGAGGAGGGCATCCGCCGCACTGTCGCCGCCCTGCCGACCGGCCCCGAGGGGACTGCGCCCAAGGTCGAACACGCCACGTCGGAGCGAGTGCTGGCGACGTTCGATCGGCAGAAGTGCGAGGCGCTTGCGGGGCGATTGGCGCGCGCGCGCACGTGGCTGGTGCCGACTTTGGTGGTGATCGATCCCGATCGATGTTGCCTGCGGGCAGCCGATGATCCCCGGGGGCGTTACCTTCCCCCGCTCATCCGCCAGTGGTGGGAAGGCGCGGCGAGCATCCCCGTCCCCGACACCGATCGTGCGACGCAGCGTCGGATGTTCCAGAAGCGCCTGGACATGGTCGGAATGTTCCACCGCCTCGGCGTTCTCCTGCTGGCCGGGACCGACATGGGGCTGCCGTGGGTCTATCCGGGCCTGTCGCTGCACGACGAGCTCGGGTGGCTCGTGCGTGCAGGACTCAGCCCTGCCGACGCGCTCCGCACGGCGACGTTGAATCCGGCACGTTACCTCGATCGCGCCGGCGATCTCGGAACCGTTGCGACAGGCAAGCTGGCCGATCTCGTGCTGCTCGACGCCGATCCGCTGCGCGACATCGCCAACACGCGCCGCGTGCGAGCCGTCGTGCTGGACGGCGAATTGTTCGATGACGCCGCCATCCGGCGGTTGCTGGACGAGGTCGCCGAGCGGGCGCGACAATCCTCACCGACGACGCCGCCCCAATGACCGGCGCACTGAAGGATTCGGCATCACGTTCGCGTCGAGACGGGCACGTCCCCTTCTTAGCGGCCTTCGTCGTCCTTGTCGTCCTCCTTGTCGTCCCCGTCGGTCTCCTCGTGCCGAGGGGTGAAGACCGGGGGAAACCCAGGGAGTGAATGCGGATGTTGCAGCCAATCTCGTCGTTGTCCGTGTCTTCCTGAAAGAACGAGCGGGACCTGGTGAGGTTCAGCGTAGCGTTGTTGATGATCGCGACGGATGCGGCGCGATCTGGACATCGACTCCGAACCCTGTTTGCGGTGATATCGTCACGCACGGTGCCCCACTCCCCCGTCCTGCCTGACTGATGCCTCCCGTCCACGAGCCGGCAGCAGTTCCTTCCGACTGGCTGACTCGTTTCTCGCAGGCGATCGGTCGAATCATTCCGGACGCCATGTCCACGGCGGTCGGCATGCTGCTGCTGCTTGGCGTCTGGGCCCTTGCGATCGGCAATTCGGGCGCTGCCGTCATGGACGCGTTCTATCGCGGCCTCTGGATGCTGCTGCCGTTCACGATGCAGATGGCGCTGATTCTGGTGCTGAGTTCGACCCTCGGCGCGGCGCCGGTGTTCAGGCACGCGGTCACCCGCCTCTCCCGCCTGCCACGCACGCGCGACCAGGTATTCGCGCTGTCCTGTCTGCTGATCGCGTGCCTGGCGTATCTCTACTGGGGGCTCGCCATGGCGCTTGGCCCGCTCGTGTCGATCTCTTTTGCCCGCGAGGCGGAGAAGAAGGGGATCGAGGTTGATCTTCCCTTCCTGCTCGCCACGACGTTCTCGGCCCAGGCGATCTGGCAGTTCGGTCTCTCGGCGAGCGCCCCGCTCCTGATGAATACGCCGGGCCACTTCCTCGAGAAGCAGACCGGTCTGATGCCGCTGTCGACCACGATTTGGGCGCCGGCCACCTTGGTCTTCATCGTGGCGTTCCTGATGGCCATCCTTGTCGCTGCGCGATTCCTGCACCCGAGCCGTCCCCAACCGCTCTCCCAGTTTCCCGACGCGTCCAAGCTGGCCGAGCCGCTCCTCGTGATCGCCGAAGCGGAACCGATCGACCATGCCGTGCCGCTTCCAACCCTCTCGGACCGGGTCGAGCGGAGCTCGATACCGGTGGCGATCCTCGTCACCGCACTGGCTGCCTGGGTCTACTATCACTTTCGCGTCAAGCAACTCGGACTGGATCTCAACTCGCTCAACACCGTCCTGTTCGGTTTGGCGCTGCTCGCCCACCGGAACGTTTCCAACTTCAACCGGGCGCTTCAGACCGCAATCCTGTCGTGCTGGCCGATCGTCGTGATGTACCACCTCTACGGCGGGGTGGCCGGTCTGCTCCAGTTCACGACGCTTGGCGGCACGATCGGTGGGCTGCTCGCGACAGTGGCCACGCGGCACACGTTCCCATTCTTCACGGCGCTGATTTCGACCGTGGTGGCCTGCTTCGTCCCCTCGAGCGGCGGCCAATGGGTCATTCAGGGATATGTGACGGTCACGGCTGCGACTGCCGTCGGCGCGTCGGTCCAACAAAGCCTTCTGGCGGTGTCGATCGGCGACCAGATGGGAAATCTGCTGACTCCGTTCTGGGCGGCAGTGGGCGCGGGGATCGCCCGGATCGATTTCCGGCGGTTCATTGGTTACCAGTTTGCCTATGCGGCGATCTGGTTCGTGCTGGGCGTGTTGATTTTTACGCTGCTCTGAGAGAAAGAACCACAGGGTGCGCGCGAATCGCCAGACGGTCTAGACTACGCGCCAATGAGCGCAACCCGGCCCCCTTCCATGTGTCGACCGTTCGCTGCAGTCCTTGCCGCCGTGGTCCTCTCGACCGCGTGTGGCAGCCCCCCACAGGCCCCGGCGCTGTCTGCCGCCGCACCTGCCGCTCAGGCTCGACCCTTCGACGTGGTGATCGCCAACGGCCGCGTGGTGGACGGCACCGGCGCGCCGTGGTTCCGGGCCGACGTCGGCATCACCGGCGACCGCATCACGGCGATTGGCAACCTGTCGTCCGCCCGTGCGCTCGCCCGCATCGACGCCGCGGGGCAGGTGGTGGCGCCAGGGTTCATCGACCTGCTCGGCCAGTCCGAGTTCAACGTGCTGGTGGACTCGCGTGCCGCCAGCAAGATCACGCAGGGCATCACCACCGAGATCACGGGCGAGGGCGTCTCGATCGCCCCCGTCAACGACGCGATGAAGGCCGACCGCAAGGCCAGCTACGACTTCTTCAGGATCACGCAGGACTGGCGGACGCTCGACGAGTACTTCGCCCGGCTGGCGAAGTCGACGACCGCCGATCAACGTCGGGACGTTCGTGGGCTCGGGCGGGCTCCGCGACTACGTGATGGGCAAGGACGACCGCGTCGCCACTGCCGACGAGATCGCGAAGATGAAGGCACTCGTGGCGGAAGCCATGGCGCACGGCGCACTGGGACTGAGTTCCTCGCTGCAGTACGTCCCCAACCGATTCTCGACGACCGACGAGCTCGTCGAGCTGGCGAAGGTGGCGGCCGAGCACGGCGGCATCTACATCACGCACCAGCGCTCGGAGGCCAACAAGGTGTTCGAGTCGGTCGACGAGGTCCTGGCGATCGCCGAGCGCGCCGACATCCCGACCGAGATCTGGCACCTGAAGACCGCCTACAAGGCCAACTGGGGAAAGATGACCGAGGTCCTGCGTCGCATCGACGCGGCGCGCGCCAGGGGCCTGCGCGTGTCGGCCAACATCTACCCCTACGACCGCGCCTCCAACGGCCTCGATGCCTGCCTGCCCGTCTGGGTGCGCGAGGGCGGCACCGACGCCATGCTGAAGCGCCTGCAGGATCCCGACACCCGGGCGCGGGTCAAGCGGGACATGGACGACCCGAATGCGCCGTTCGAGAACCAGTGGTTCGGATCGGGCGGCCCAGCCGGCGTCATGCTCAGTTCGGTCCTGGATCCCGCGTTGCGCAAATACGAGGGGATGTCCTTCGACGCGATCGGCAAGGCGATGGGCAAGGACCCGCGTGACGCCGCCATCGACCTCGTCATCGCCGACAAGGCGGAGTCGTCGGTCATCATCTCGATCATGCGCGAGAGCGACGTGATCGAGGCGATGCGCACGCCATGGGTGTCGTTCGACACCGACTCGGGCGCGCGCGCCGAAGACGGACCGTTGTCGGAGTCCAAGTCGCATCCGCGAGCGTGGGGCACCTTCACGCGCGTCCTGGGCAAGTACGTGCGGCAGGACGGCGTGCTCACGCTGGAAGAGGCCGTGCGCAAGATGACCTCGCAGGCCGCGATTCGCGTCGGCATCACCGACCGGGGCCTGGTGCGTCCGGGCATGATGGCCGATCTGGTCGTCTTCGACCCGGCCACGGTGGCCGACACGGCGACGTTCGAGCAGCCGAACCGCTACTCGGTCGGTGTCCGGCACGTGTTCGTGAACGGCAAGGCCGTCGTGGCCAACGGGGCGATCACGAATGCCCGTCCGGGCCGGGCGCTGCGCGGTCCGGGTTACCGCGGTGAACGCTGACAGGGCCTGTCACCCAGCGGCAGGGCGCGGCTCTACAATGCATCGATGCGTATCGCTGACGCGAGTCCAGCCCTCACGCGCCTCTTCTGCGAACTGGTCGACGGCGTGACCAGTTCGGCCGGTGGCTCGGTCCTCAATTCGGGCGATCCCGGCCTGGTGCGATCGCTGGACCGGCTGTCGGCGGCCGAGGCATCCCGCTCGGTCGACGGCGGTGCGACGATCGCCGCGCATGCTCAGCACCTGCGCTACGGGCTCTCGTTGATGAATCGGTGGGCGGAGGACGGCGGCGATCCGTTCGCGGATCCGGCGTGGGACCAGGCGTGGACGACGACGGGCGTCGATGCGACCGCGTGGGAGGACATCCGCAAGGGACTGCGGCACGAAGCGGAGCGCTGGCGCCAGGCGCTGCAATCACCGCGTGACATCACCGATGCCGATCTGGCAGGACTGATCGCGAGCATCGCCCATGTCGCCTATCACCTCGGCGCGATCCGGCAGATCGATCGGCGCGCTCGTGGACCCCGCGAGGGGACCTTCACCGGGGGACCGTCGCGGTCGACGTGACCAGCATGATTCGCGCACTTGCCCTCGCCATCGTCATCGCAGCCGGGACCGCTTCACAAGCGCCCGACCGCCGACAGGACACCGTCGTCGCCTTCGAGACCGAAAAGGGGACGATCGAGTTCGAGGTCGACAGCGCCCGCGCCCCGGCCACGGCCGCCAACTTCCTGCGCTATGTCGACGGCGGATTCTTCGACGGCGGCAGCGTCAATCGCGCGGTCCGCCCGGACAACACCGTCCGGCACGACGTCGAGATTCAGGTCATCCAGTTCCAGATCGACGAGGCGCGGAGCCGGCAGGAGTACCCACCGATTCCGCTGGAGCGCACGAGTGTCACGGGACTGAAGCACGTCGACGGCACAATCTCGATGGCGCGTGGCGGCCCCGATACCGCGACCGGGTCGTTTTCCATCGTCATCGGCGACCAGCCCGAGATGGACTTCGGCGGCCGTCGCAACCCGGACGGCCAGGGATTCGCAGCGTTCGGTCGTGTCGTGCGCGGGGTGGATGTGGTGAAGGCGATCCACGCATCGCCCACCGGCTCGGCCGGCCCGTATGGAACCGAATCGCTGTCGCCGCCCATCAAGATCCTGAAGGCGTACCGACGAAAGCCCGGAGTCTGACCCGGTCGATCAGCGTTGAACCGCCGCAACCGACTGGTCGGGAAACGGGAGATCGCCCAGAACCGGCTTCTTTACACGATAGGCGCGCGCCACGGCGCCGTTCAGGAACTGCATCGGCAGGTGCAGTCGCATCCCCCATGACTTCTCGCTGTGCTCGGCCATCGGGAAGCACAGGTGCATCAGGTTGCGGCCGTACTCCCATCCGCGCGAGATGAGCGCCATCGCCATCCCGACGGTCACCTCGTAGTTGTCGCCGGGCCAGCCACTATCGAGGTAGAAGCCCACGTCCCTGAACGGCTCGGAGAATACGCGGTCGATGAGATCGTCGCGGTGCGAAAAGGTGCTCGACATGCAGCAGGCGCTGCCGAACACGTCGGGGTACTGCCAGACTGTGTAGAACGAGACGACGCCGCCGAGCGAGGAACCCCACACGGAGCGGTCCCTCCGATGCCGGCCTACACGAATGCCGCGGCGCTCGACCTCGGGCACGACCTCCTCAGCCAGCGACCGCGCGTACAACTCGTAGCCAGGCTTCGTGTACTCGGTCATCCGATCGTTGGAATTGACACCCAGGATGATGAAGTCCTCGACGGCGTTCATGGCGCGCAGAACATCACTCGTCTTGTCGACCGCCCAATCCTGACCGAGGAACGCCTCCGCCGGGAAGAACAGGTTCTGCCCGTCCTGCATGTAGACGACCGGGAACTCGCTCAGCGTGTTCTCGTCGTACCCCGGCGGCAGATAGCCGCGGAGCTTGTGGTCGCGGCCAAGGATTTTCGATGGGAGCTCCACGAGCGTGGAGAACCGCCCCACCTCGGGACTGAAGAAGTATGGGTAGGCGACGCGTGCGTCCGGCTCGGTCATGATAGCCAGCTTGTTGGGACCGAGGGCCCAGTGCGTCGACCCGCTCTCGACGAGACACGGCTTGAAGTACAGGAACGGCTGATCCGCTTCGAGCTCGAAGGTGGACACAGTGCCGTCATCGCTGACCGCGACCGGCTCGAGATTCGCGTCCCAGTCCTTCTCCGTGCGGAGCACCATGCCTCCGCGTGCCGCGGGATAGGCGACCCGGAGCGTTCGCCTGAGCGTGCGCTCGGTCGTGTAGAGGCGTGTCTTCCCGGGGGTACTCATTCGTTCTACAGCCTCTTGTCTACTCATTCATCGCAGAGGCGTCAAGCAGGATCGGAGAGGTCCTTCATGACCCGGCCGTCCAGGTGAAATTCTTCGCCGGGCTCGTCCCGCTGGCGATTCCGCTCCCCTGCGACGCGTACCGGAAACGGAACCCCACGTCACGGGGAAGGCGCACGATGCCGAAGCCCAAGCACGCATATCCGGGCTCGAGTGCCGGACACTCGGAAGAGGCGTACAGTGACCTCAGCCGCGCCCAGGTCGCGGTCCCCTGCTCGCAGGCTTCCTTCGGCGCCTCGTCCGCGCGGGTGATGTCGTTCGCCGGCCGCCCTTTGTAAGAGCAATATTCGAACGTCACCGTCCCGGCCTGTGCCGCACTTCCGGTGCTGCTCGTAACGGAGGCCTTCAGGATCAGTTCGGCGGTCTGGACCGGCAGGCTCGTCACCTCCTGCAGCGTCCCGTCCACGCTGGCCATGAAGGTCAGGGTGTAAACCCCTGGCGCGGCCGCCGGAGGCTTCGCGCTCAACTCACCGGCGGCCGCCGGGAGCCGCGGTCGGGGCCAGCGGCGATGGACTCGAGCATCCGGCGAAGGCAAACAGACCGAGGACAATCGGGACGAGACTGAGTTTCTTCATAACTGCTCCAGGAAAGTTGGCGTGATAGCTACTGCCCGATGCTGTCTGCCGACCACTTGCCCCAGCTCGGGAAGCCGCTGAAGCCTGGCGAGGGTGTGAACGTGATCTGAGTGACGTTGGTGCCGTCAGCGTTTATCGTGTAGACCTCGAGGTGGCCGCGCGCACCCTGTGCGCCGACACGGCGATGGAACGCGATGCGATCCCCGGCAGGTGACCAGGTCGGCTTGCTGACGGCGACGTTGTTCGGCGTCGGTCCGGCGCTGAAGTTCGTCAGCCTCTCGGCGTCTCCAGTCCCGTCCGCCTTCATCACGTAGATCTCGGGCGTGCCGTCGCGATTACTCTCGAACGCGATGAGGTCTCCCTTTGGCGAAAATGCAGGGTTGGCATCGCTGCCGGCGGCATTCGTCAGTCTGCGCGAGGCCGGTTCCATCCGCGTCGATCACGTAGATCTCCTGGTTGCCCGCACGGTTACTTGTGAATGCGATCGCATTCCCTTTCGCGGACCAGTCGCAGCGGATGTTGTCGCCGTTCAGTCCGGGCTGTCCGGGTAGCCGGTCGGGGCTGGTGAGGTTGGTCAGACCGGTGCCGTGGACGTTCACGATGTAGATGTCGCGCGGCGTGGTCTGGCCGTGAAAGCAGAGCTCATTGCCGCTTTGCGAGAAGCTCGGAAAGGCGGCTCCCCCGGGAAGGCTGACCAGGAGTTGCTGTTCGGTGCCGTCCAGGTTCATGAGGTGGATCTGGGGAACCCGATCCACCCGATTGCTCTGGAACGCGATCAGCTTCTTGCTGTGGGACCAGTCGGCCCCGCCACTGTTGTACGCCGCGGGATCGGTCGGGGCGCCGCCACCAGCGTGAGGCGGACCGGGTTGGTGCCGTCGGGCGCCATCACGTAGATGTCTTCGCATTGGGGAGGGTTGCACATCCCCTGCGTCGCTCGGATTGTCGCGGTCGGTGGTGAACAGGATGAAGCCGTCGTTGGCGCCGTCCTGGCCCGCATGCGGGACGGCAAGCCAGGCCACCGAGAGAAGAGCGAGGGTTGAAAAGAGCAGCCGACGGTGTCCGTTTCCGGTGGTTTTCATCGTTACTCCTGTCGCTAAACGACGTTCACCAGCCGAACATCCAGTCGTTGATCGAGTGGACGCGGTTACCTGCTGGCCATCACGTTCGGCGCCGAACGATGCCTCGGTCCGCGGCGCCGCGACAATGGCTGGCGGCTGTTTTCGATGTCACTGGCCAAGTGGCTGCGAAACAAGCGTTTAGATCCGCGTCTGATTGGTATTTGGCGAAGGGACGGGGTACACTGCGCCCCTCTCGCTCTGAAGGGAGCCATGAAATCCCCGACGCCGGACGCGCACGTGTTTCGCTTCGGGGTATTCGAGCTCGACGTCCGGTCGGGAGAGCTTCGTCGGCACGGCCTCAAGATCCGTCTTCCCGACCAGTCCTTCCAGATCCTCCGAGCGCTCCTGATGCGCCCCGGCGAATTGGTCACGCGCGACGAGCTTCGCCAGTTGCTGTGGACCGCGGAGACGTTCGTCGACTTCGAGGTCGGCTTGAACAGCGCGGTGCGGAAGCTGCGAGAGGCGCTGGACGACTCTGCGGACAATCCGCGGTTCGTCGAGACGGTGCCGCGGCACGGCTACCGCTTCGTCGCGCCCAGTCGTCGGCTCGGCGCCGCCAGCGGCTCCGCGCGGACACGTCCGGTCGAGCAGCCGTCCGGTGCAGGCGCGTCAGACGTGACAGCCGCCTCGCCGGCCGAGCCTCTGCCCGTGCCTGCGCCGATCAGCCCTCCCTCGCGAGCGCGTCGCTGGCGTGCGGCTGCCCTCCTGTTCGTCCTGCTTGTCGGGATGGCGGCAGTTGCCTACACGCAGCGGGCTGCTCACGCCCCGGGACGCCGCAACGGCCGAAGTACCGATCCGGTCCCTCGTGGTGCTCCCGTTCGAGAACCTGACGGGAGACCGTGCGCAGGACTACTTCGCCGACAGCGTGACCGATGCGGTCACGGCGCATCTCGCCCAGGTCGAGGGCGTCGACGTGATCTCACGAACGTCGGCGCGGCAATACAAACAGACGGTCAAGCGGCTGCCGCAGATCCGGACCGAGCTGGACAATGTCGAAGGCGTCGTGGAGGGCACCGTGCAGAGGTCCGGCGACACCGTCCGAATCACGGTGAAACTGATTCGTGCGGCGACCGATCGCAATCTCTGGGCGCATATATACGACGGCGACATGAGCAGGATGTTCACCCTGCAGCAACAGATCGCGTCCGATGTGGCCGTCGCGGCCGGGCGGCGCCGGCCGACTGCACCGCGCGCACAGACCATCAATCCGAAGGCGTACGAGGCATACCTCAACGGGCTCAGCGCGAGGGGTCTGCAGCGACACGAAGGATTCCGCAGGGCGGTGGGGTATCTCGAGGAAGCGGTCGCCATCCAGCCCGACTTTGCTGCGGCGTACGCCGAGCTGGCGATGGTGCAGGTGCAATTCCTGTTCGGCGGTCCCTACTCGCCGCACGAGATCATTCCGAAGGCGGAAGCGGCGGCGCGCAAGGCGCTGCAGCTCGACGACAACCTTCCCAGGGCGCACCGGGCGCTGGGCCAGGTCCTCAACCTGTATTACTGGCGTTGGGAGGAAGGCGACAAGGCGCTGGAGCGGGCCACGATCCTGGGCGGTCTCGATGACCCTCCTGAAGCGATCAGCAACTCACTGATCCGGCGTGGACGCTTCCAGGAGGCTATCGCCGCGGCGGAGCGCGGACGCACACTCGATCCACTCTCGGTGAACGCACAGGTGAGCGTCGGCAACGCGTGTCGGGCCGCGGGCGAGTACGACCGTGCGATCAGAGAATTGCGCCGGGCGCTGGAGATGAGCCCTGCGAATAGTCGTGTCCGCTTTCAGATTGGCGTCACCCTGGTGGCGATGGGCCGTCCCGCTGACGCGATCCGGGAGCTCGAAATTGCCGCACGGCCGGCGCAGGGACACAATTCGAGGGTCGAGGCCTACCTGGGCTACGCCTAGCTGCGGCCGGACGTGCGGAGGACGCTCGCCAGGTGCTGAAGGAGCTCGAGGCCCACAGGCAGGATCAGTACGTCTCCTGGTTCGGCATCGGCTTGATTCACGACGCGCTCGGCGAAAAGAGCGCCTGCACTGGCTGCCGTGCAGCGCGCATTCGAGGACCACGCGGTGGAACTGGGACAGGTCAACCAGTATCCGCCGTTCAAGACGATCGCGTCGGAACCAGCATTCCAGGCCATCATGCGCCAGGTGGGACGCTGACGCGGGTCGCGATCGGCCTCTGGTTGCTGGCCCTGTCGGTCGCGCCAGCTTCCGCGCAGCAGGATCAGGGGATGATCGCGGGCCGGGTCACGGACCCGACCGGGGCGATCGTACCCGCCGTCACCATCACGGCCACGGCCGACACCGGGGTGGCCATCCAGACCAGGACGAATGCCGACGGGCACTACGTGCTGGCCCCGCTCGTCATCGGACTGTACCGGGTCTCGATCGAAGTGCCCGGATTCAGGCGGGCGGTCAGCGACGTGATCCAGGTTCACGCGAACACCCGCGCGCGGCTGGACGTTCAGCTCGAACTGGGAGCCGTCAACGATACGATTTCGGTGCGACAGTCCGGCTCCGCTCCTCCAGACCGACACGTCCTCCCTGTCGCACACGATCGGCGCTTCGCAGATCGATCAGCTGCCGATGAACGGCCGGAACTTTTCGCAGCTGGCGACGCTCGCCGCAGGAGTGCTGCCCGCGTTCGGCCACGTGCAACGGGAATCCGGCTTCAACAGTCACGGGCAATGGGCGGTCCAGAACAACTTCCTGCTCGACGGCGTCGACAACAACTCGCAGGTGATGGGCATCCAGGATCGAAGGCGCAGGTCCTGGTGCCGAACATCGATGCGATCCAGGAGTTCCAGGTTCAAACGAGCAACTACACCGCCGAGTTCGGACGCGGCGCCGGAGCCGTGGTCAACGTCAGCATCAAATCGGGAACCAACGTCATACACGGCACGGCGCACGAATTCTTCCGCAATGACATCTTCGACGCGCGCGATGCCTTCGACTACTTCGATCGCTCGGGCGATGGCAAAGCGGACCCGAACGCGCTGCAACAGCACCAATTCGGATTCACGATCGGCGGGCCGATCCGCAAGAGTCGCACGTTCTATTTCGCCAGCCTTGAAATCAGCAGCGTGAACACCGAGGAGAACCGCCTCCTGACAGTGCCGGCGCTCGGCGAACGAGACGGAATTTCGATCCGAAGGTCGTCGTCGTCCGCGATCCGGCGACGGGCGCTCCTTTTCCAGGAAACACCATCCCGCGCGAACGATGGGATCCGGTGGCAGCGCGGCTGCTGGGTCTCTGGCCCACACCGAATTTCGAGGGGACCACGCGTGCCAATCACTCGTCCAACCCCGCACACGAGCGGCTGCGGGGCCAGTACGACGTGCGCCTGGACCACATGTTCTCGTCGCGGGACCGCATGTTCGTCCGCGGCAGCTGGATGGACTTCAGCGGCGAGCGGCTCGGTTCATTTCCGGCGCCTGGCATCGGCGGCGGCAACAACGACTTCGCGCGCGATGACAACACGGCGTATAACGTCGCACTCTCGGAAACGCATGTCTTCGGGTCATCCGTCGTCCACGAAATACGCCTGGGCGTCAATAGCCTCAGGACCAACAAGCAACCGCTTGGCCGCGGCTATCCGAATGACGATTACGGATTGCACGTCGAGAGCCTGCCTGGGATCGAAGGGCTCTCTCGCATCAATCTGGGCGGAGCCCTCTCGTACGCGCCGCTCGGTGAGTTCCAGTTCAACCCGAACGACAAGACGGCCGGAACATTCCAGGTGCTCGACAATCTCTCGATCGCCAGGGGCGCGCACACGATCAAGACAGGCGCGGACCTGCGGTGGGTCCGGTCCGACAGCATCGGCGCCCAGTTCGCCCGCGGCATCTTCACCTTCAACGGCAGGTTCACCGGCTCGAGTTTCGGTGACTTTCTGCTGGGCATGACCAGCGGCCGTCAGTTCAGCACGGTCCAATTCGGGAACCTGCGTGAGCGCGACTACATGTTCTACGCGCAGGATGACTGGCGCATCGCCCGGCAGCTGACGCTCAATCTGGGACTGCGCTATGAGCTGGCGAGCCCCAGGTTCGACACCCTCGATCGTATGAGCGCACTCGATACCTCGGTGTTTCCCGAGGTGCGGGTGATCCGGGCCGGGGAGTTCGGCCGGTCGTGGTCGGATCGGGCGCTCGTTCGAACCGATACCAACAACTGGGCGCCGCGGATCGGCCTGGCCTACCAACCCGCACAGTGTGGACGGCGCGGGCCGCGTGGGGACTGTTCTACGGAACGCCGAAAGGTATCGGCCCGGCCGTGCACCTCCTCAACAACTGGCCCGAGTCACGCGAGGTGACCGTGCCCTCGACCGCGGCAACGTCGGCCGGCCAGCTCGCGGACGGGATCGATGCCAGCCTGCTCGGAAGCGCAACGCAGATGCCCGCCGATCTGTCGTGGAACGTCTGGAGCCCAGACTTCACCACGCCCACGATCTCGCAGTGGAACTCTGAGCGTCCAGCGGCAGCTCGGGCCATCGTGGGTCGTGACGACGGCGTACGTCGGCTCATCGTCTCGTCACCTGCAACGCCTGTACAACATGAACGCCGCGGGACCCGGCGACAGCCGCACCGAGCGCGAACGACGGATGATTCCGTCGCTGGGTGCGATCACGATGACTGACTCGTTGGGGAGCGCCAGCTACCACGGGCTGCAGGCCACGATGGACAAGCGCCTGAGCCACGGTTGGCAAGGCTCGCTCGTCCTACACCTGGAGCCACTCGATCGACGACGTGATGGAACTCGCCGGGGGCGAAGGGAACATGGTGATCCAGGACTGGCGCAACCTTCAGCGGCGATCGAGGGAATTCAGGGTTCGACCGGCGGCATCGGCTGGTCGCGCACGGAGCCGTCGATCTCCCGTTCGGTGCCGGTCGCCGCTGGTTGCAGGGCGGAGGTCCTCTGGGCGTCCTGCTCGGCGACTGGCAGTTGTCGGCGATCGTCTCGGCGCAGTCCGGGGCCTACTTCGACGTCACGGTGCTCGACCCCACGAACCGCCTCGGCGTCACGGTCGGCAGCAGCGTGTGGCGGCCCGATCTGGTGGGTGATCCAACCGTGGCCGCATCCGACGGCTGACGCGTGGCTGAATCCCGCGGCGTTCGCGATACCGCAGAACGCCGACGGTACTTACCGCTACGGTAACCTCGGGCGAAATACTCTGCTCGGTCCTGGGTACTTCAATCTCGACGCCGCGCTGACGAAAGACATTCGCCTTGGAGACACTCGCCGGCTGCAGATTCGCTGGGAGGTCTTCAATCTCACGAACCATCCGTCCTTCGGTCTGCCGAATGCAGAGTTGGGAAGCGCCGACTTCGGCACGATCAGGTCGACCGTGAGCACGCCGCGACAGATGCAGTTCGGCGTGAAGTTCCTGTTTTGACGAGCCCGTTTGCCCGCTGCCCTGTACGCTGCGCGCCGCTCAGGGTGACGCGGTGGACGACGGTGAAGTGCGAGTGCGAACCCACTGATCAGCTGCTGCGGCGGGTCGACGGTTTTCGGCGAGTTGCGTAGAATTCACAACTGCGGGGGCGGCGCAAGCCGGTTGACGTACGGCGATGCCCAGTCTGCGAGGCTCACTCCTTCGATACATCCTGCGGCTACGCAAAGGAGCGCTCGATTGGGACATGCCGGTCGACACACTTCGCGTCATGCAACAGTGGAGCGACCGGTTCGTCACCCGTCCCCGCGGTGTCCAGATCACACCCAGGCCGGCTGCAGGCGTGCCCGCGGAGTGGATCACTCCAGGAGGTCCGCTCCTCCACGGCATGATTCTGTACGTGCATGGCGGGGGATGGACCTTAGGCTTGAACAATCTCGAGCGCCGCATGCTGGGCCGCATTTGTCAGGCCGCAACCGTGCCCGCTCTGGCTGTCGACTATCGGCTTGCGCCCGAACACCCGTTCCCTGCCGCACTGGACGACTGCCTGGCTGTCTATCGCTCGCTGACGATGAGCGGGACTTCGCCCCGGAACATCGTACTTCTCGGAGTGTCAGCGGGAGGCAATCTGGTGCTGGCGGCGCTGATGTCGTTGCGAGACGCCGGCGATCCACTTCCCGCAGCTGCCGTGTGCCTTTCGCCGATGATTGACCTGGCAGGAACAGGCGAGTCGTTCAGAGCTGCCAATGACCCCGCGGTGACAGCCGAGTTTGCATTGGCCATGGCTCGATACTACGCCGGCGGGCACGATCCAGGATTGCCGTTGCTCTCACCACTCCATGGCGAGTGGCGCGGACTGCCGCCGCTACTCGTCCATGTCGGAGGAGACGAGATTGTGCTGACCGACGCGACGCGCCTTCGAGAGGATGCCCAACGCGCTGGTGTGGAAGTGAGGCTGGTCATCTGGCCGAACATGTGGCACGGCTGGCATCTTTTCGTGCCATACCTGCCCGAAGCGCGGCAAGCCGTCAACGACATTGGAGACTTCGTTCGCGAACGTCTGACAGCTCGCATAGATGACGGCGCGACGCGTCGGCGGAGCGCCTACTGAACCAGAGGGTCTCCACATGACTGGGCCACTCATGACTGGGCCAATCGCTCTCACACGTCGCGAGGCGTTGAAGCTGGCCTCCGCCGCGCTCGTTCCGCTGCGGCCGCAGCCGCGTCCGGCCAAGCGGGTGATCATCGCGGGCGCAGGCATCGCTGGCTTGAGTTGCGCGTGGGAACTGGTGCGCCGCGGGCACGAGGTGACGGTCCTCGAGGCGTCGAACCGTACCGGCGGCCACGTCTTCACCTTCCGTACCGGTCTGGACGATGGGCTGTATGCGGATGCGGGAGCCGAGCAGTTCACGCAGCCGGGCTATGAGCGCTACTGGTCGTACGTCCGCGAGTTCAACCTCGCGTACCGCTACTATCCGCGGCGCGAGAAGATGCTGCGCTGGATCGGCGGTCGGCTCCACACCGAGGAGATGCTGGCCGATCCGAAAGTGCTGGCCGGCTTCGGCCTCAATCAGCGTGAGGTGCGGTATCTCGCCGAGCACCCGTTCTGGGATCTGGCGTCGCTGTACTACCAGCCCTATCTCGACAGCTTCAGCGACGAGTACCGGCCGTTCGACGCCGGGTTGAGCGCGCTCGACGCGCTGTCGACCACCGAGCTGTTCAAGAAGGACGGCGCGTCGGCGGGGGCGCTCGGCTTCATCGGCGGGCAGGGGTCGGCGCTGCAGGCCGTCTGGCATGCGGCCATCCTCAAGCTGCGCGGCGTGCCGCTATGGCCGCCCAAGGTGTATCGCCTCGTCGGCGGCAACCAGACGTTGACGGATACGTTCGCCGCGCGGCTGGGCGATCGCATTCGGCTCGAATCGCCTGTGACCCGCATCGAGCACGGAGCGAGCGGCGTACGCGTCAGCTACCGCGAGCGGGGCGAGACCCGCCGCCTCGAGGCCGACTATCTGGTATCGGCGATCTCGGCGGTGATGCTGCGCGCCATTCCCGTCAGCCCGGCGTGGCCCGAGGCCAAGGCGTTCGCGCTGCGCAGCGTGCCGTACTATTTCGACTCGCGCGTGATCTTTCAGACGCGATCGAAGTTCTGGGCGAAGGACGGCGTCAGCCCGAACATGGAGATCAACGAGGACGCGCTGCAGCACGTGTGGAGCACGTGCGACGAGGTCGCCTCGGCACGGGGCCTGCTCGTCGGCACGGCTTCCGGGGCCGGTTCCCCCGATGCGGCGCTGGCCTCGTATCGCAAGCACTACACCGGTTCCTCCGAGGACATCGAGAAAGCCCAGGTCCATGTCTGGATCAAGAACCCGTGGGCATCGGCCTGCGAGACCACCGCGTATCCGGTCGGATCGCTCGCCAGGTTCTGGCCGGCGCTCTTCGAGCCGGTCGGCCGCGTGCACTTCGTGGGCGCCTACGCCGACAACCTGAACTGGGGCATGGAAGCCGCGACCCGGTCGGCCAATCGCGTTGCCGAGGCCATCGGGTCGTGAGATACGGCGGGGCTCAGCGCGGAGCACGTCGCTCACGCAGTGCATCGAATTCCTGCTGGAGCCGGTCGAGCTCGTCGTCAGACATATCCTCGAGCCGCAGCAACTGATCGCGGGCGCCGTAGCTGCTTCGAATCAACTCGTCCAACTTGAGCTGCAACGCGCGGCTGTCGCGATTCTGCGTGTTCTGCAGCAGGAAGGCCACGAGAAAGGTCACCTGGGAGGCAACCGTGTTCATCGTCAGCTGCCACGTGTCCGAGTAGTCGAACACCGGACCAAGCAGCAGCCAGACCACGGACACGACGAGGATGGTGACGAAGGCCCACGGTGAGCCGATGATGACCGCCGTGCGATCCGCGAGCGTTCGGAATGTGCCGTTCACATGAGCTCCGTGTCTGCCGATTGAACAGGGTCGAGCGTCACGCCACTCTCGACGAAGGACTCAGTCAGTCCTGTCGGAGTGCGATGACAGGGTCGACCCGGGCCGCCCTCGCCGCCGGCACACAGCAGGCGATGAGCGCGGCGCCCGCCAGGCCGATCGCCACGACGGCGATCGTCGGCGCATCGTGCGGCTCGACGCCATAGCAGCAGACCGCGCATGACCTGCCCCAACCCCAACGTGGCGGCCACGCCTGCCCCGATGCCCAGGAGTACGTAGGCCATCGCCTGGCGGACGATCATGCGCACGACGGCCCCTGGCCTGGCGCCCACGGCGATCCGCACGGCTGTCTCGCGCGTGCGGCGGGCAACGGACCGCGCGACAACGCCGAAGGTGCCGACGAGGGCCATGAGAGCCGCGGACGCCGCGTACACCTGCAGCAGGAGCATGTTGAATCGACGTGGCGCCACCGATTCCGCCAGCGACTGTTCCAGGCTCTGAAACTGATAGACCGGCTGCGTCCGATCGAGGTCCTCGACCGCGTCTCGCACGACCGACACGGCCGACTCGGGCATCCGGACGGCGACGACCACCGAGGGCGTCGCCGGTGAGCGCTGCCACGGGTAATACAGCTCGGGCATCGCCTCGCCGTCCAGGCGCGCGAACGCGAAGTCGTGGACCACGCCGACGATCGTGCCGCTCAGGAAGGAACCGCCGATGGTCCGTCCGATCGGGTCGCCGTTCGGCACCACCTTGCGGGCAAAGGTTTCGTTGACCACCATGGCGTCGAGGGTCTCGTCGGCGGTTGGCCAGCGTCCGCGCGCCAGCGAGACGCCCATGGCGCGCAGGTAGGCCGGCGACACCATGCGCACGGCGACGAACGGCGGCGACGAGGGATTGGCCGGCACGACGCCGCCCACGGCCACCGGCAGGTTGTACGTCGACGCCGCGATGCCGGCCGCCTCGACGCCGGGCATGCGCTCGAGGCGCTGCAGGAGCTGCTCGATGTACGCGTACTTCTGTCCGAGGTCCTCGTAGCGAGGGCCGGAGAGCGGGATGCGCATCGTGTAGGTGCCGTGCGGCCTGAACCCCGCGGACGGGCTCTGCAACTGCCAGAGGCTCTTGACCATCAGGCCGGCGGCGGTGAGCAGCAGCAGCGCGAGCGCGACCTCGAGGCTGATCAACAGCCCCTGGGTTCGCGTCCTCCCCGAGGTCGCGGACGGTGTCGTGCCTCCGAGCGTGCTCACCAGCGTCGCGCGCGACGTTTCGAAGATCGGCGCCCAGGCGAAGAGCACGGCCGTCGCCAGCGACATCGACAGCGTGAAAACCAGGACGGAGCCGTCGACGACGACATCGGCGACCCCGGTGATCTCGAACGGCGCGACGCTGGCCAGCAGCGGCACGGTGGCGTAGGCGACGAACACGGCCGCTGTTCCGGCGATCAGCGCGAGCACGACGCTCTCGACCAGGAATTGCGACAGCAGGCGGCGGCGCCCCGCGCCCAGGGCTGCGCGAATCGCCGTCTCCCGCGTCCGGCGCGAGGCCTGTTCGAGCAGCAGCATGGCGACGTTCGCGATGGCGATGAGCAGCACGAACGCGACGGCCCCCTGGAGCACGAGCAGCGACACACGGACGTTCTCGCCCAGTTTGTCCTTGAGCGGCAGCACGCGGAGGCTGCGGATGAGGAACGGATGCCGCGGATACTCACGCTGCAGCCGGGCGTGCAGCGCCTGCATCTCGGAGCGGGCGTGCGCGACGCCGACGCCGGATCGCAGTCGCCCGACCACCCGAATCCAGGGCGGCGCCGGTCGACTCGTCGGCGTGATGATCCGGCCCGGCGGTTCATGGCCGCGCGGCAGCGCGATGAACGCGTCGAGGTCGCGCTGCTCGTCGCCCGGGGCGGTCTGCTGCGGGAACGTGACGCGGAACGTCTCGGGCAGGACACCGACGATGGTGAAGGACGCGCCGCCGATCTGCAGCGCCTGCCCGATCACCGCCGGCCGTCCGCCGAATCGGCGCTGATAGAGACCGTACGACAGCACGAGCCCCTGCTCGTCGCCGTCCAGCAGCAGACGGCCGACCACCGGCCGCGCCCCCGTGATCGCCCAGAAGTCTCCGCCGATCGACGCGATCCGCTCCTGGGTCGCCGCGCCGCCCGCGACCAGGTTCAGGTCCTGCGTGCCGTAGGCAGCCATCTTTTCGAAGAGGTGCGTCTGCTGCTTCCAGAGCAGGAAGTCGCCGCGCGAACCAGAGGTGTCCTGGCCGGTCTGGTCGTGATGCGGCGCAATCCACGTGAGCCGATCCGCGTCGGGGTACGGCAGGGGCCGCAGCAGCACGGCATGCACGAGGCTGAACACCGCCGTGTTCAGCCCGATGCCGAGCGCGAGCGTCACGACGGCGACAGTAGCGACGAGCGGCGCCCGCCCCAACTGACGCAGCCCGAACTTCGCGTCGAGGAACAACTGGTCAAGGGCGAGCCACATACCGTCCTCGCGATTCTACGACTAGCACGCAGTCGGCGGTTCTCGCCGGCTACGCCCACTGCCCCGGAGTCATCCTACGGTCCAGATCAACGGTGTATAGTCCCTCCACGTGCCGCCACACGTACGAAACCCATGGAGAGCTGATGACGCGGATTCTGTTGCTGGGACTCGATCCCGAGACCGTGGATTTTTCAGACCCGGCATTGCCGCCCGGTATGACCGCCGAGAAGGTGCACGCCGGCATCGCGGTTGCCCTGAAGCAGTTCAAAGATCGGGGATGGGAGTTCGACGTTGGCTTTTTCCGCCCGGACGAAACCGCCGGACCGGCAGTGGAGGGACTGTTACGTTCGACGACCTACGATTGCGTGGTCATCGGAGCCGGCGTGCGGGTGCCGCCCCGCAACCTGGCATTGTTCGAAGTCGTCATCAACGCTGTTCGTAAGGTCGCCCCGGGCGCGGGGATCGCCTTCAATACACGGCCAGACGATAGCGCCGATGCTGCCGCCCGCGGGCTTGCGCTCGGAAGCCGCGCTGTGTAGTCCGGCGTCCAGCATCTTCCCTCACTGCGTCCGGATGTCGACGCGGGTCTCGGCGCTCTCCTTGTAGCCGTAGCGAATCGCCTTGGCGCGAAGCGTCAGCGGCCGATCGACCAGGATCGGTCCGGTATACAGGCGCCACGTCGCGCTGGCTCCCTCGTCCGTGGTGTAGCCGATCGACGCGCCCTGGGTGGGAACGTAGATCGCGATCTCCGTCGCCGAGCTGATCGCGAGCGAGGCCGACCGCGTCGGGCTCTCGCTGGTCCGGCGCGGGACGATGTACGGCTGGGCGGTCTCGGGCTGGACGCCGCCCGGCCACATCCGCTGGATCATCTCGGGCTCGTTGACCAGGCCCTGATCGTCGATCCGCTCCATCAGGTCGGTCACGGCCCTGCGCAACCGCTCGAGCGCGGCGCGGTGCGCGGGCTCCGAAGCGAGATTGGCGATCTGATGCGGATCCGCCTTCGTATCGTAGAGCTCCTCGGCCGGACGCCTGGTCCGCATCCAGAGCGCTGCGGGCCCGCTCAGCTTTCCTTCCGCCTGCAGCCGCAGCCATTCCTGCATGATCGCGCTCTGGTTCCGGTAGACGATGTGCCCCGCATAGGGGAGCTCTGGCGAGACGTTGCGGATGTAGAGATAGCGCCCGTCGCGGGCCGAGCGCATCATGTCGTACTCGATGTCCATCCGGTCGCGGGCGGCGAAGACATACTGCGGCGCCGGTCCCGCCGTCGGTCCCACCAGCACGCGGCCCTGCATATGCGCCGGAACCTCGAGGCCGGCGACGGCCAGCGTCGTCGGAGCCAGATCGATGAGGCTCACGAGCTCGTCGCTGACGGTGCCGGGCGCGAAGGGCGGCGCCAGCGACCTGGGCCAGCGGATCATCAGCGGCACGCGCAGGCCGGAATCGTAGAGCGATCGCTTGGCGCGCGGCACGCCGTCGCCGTGATCGCTCCAATAGAACACGACGGTGTTCTCCGCCAGCCCGTCGTCCTCGAGCTGGGTGAGGATCTCCCCCACCTGCGCATCCATGTCGGCGATGTTGTCGTACAGGCGCGCCAGCTCCTCGCGGACCAGCGGCGTGTCGGGGTAGTACGGCGGGACCTGGATCGCGGCCGGGTCGGTGACGAGCGGCTTGCCCTTGCGCGACGGGCTGCTCGGAAAGCTGCGGCTCTCGTGCGTGATTTCGAGGTTGAAGACGGAGAAGAACGGCTGGCTCGGATCCGGCCGATTGCGCCAGTGCGCGTTCTGCCCGAGGTCGTCCCAGATCGTGAAGGGCACGCCGAACTGGTAGTCGGTCTTCACCCGGTTGCTCGTGAAGTAGCCGGCGGCGCGCAGGTATTCCGGGAACGCCTTGACGTAGAAGGGCGGCACGGCGAGATACGGACCGGGCAGCTCGGGCACGGTGTTCTCGGTCGTGCGCATGTGCTGCGCGCCGATCGCCTGCTGGTACATGCCCGTGATGATGGCGGCACGGCTGGGCGCGCAGACGGGCGCGGTCGTGAACGCATGGGTGTAGCGGATCGACGCCTTCGCCAGCCGGTCGAGCACGGGCGTGCGCGCCAGGCGGTCGCCGTAGGCGCCCAGCCGCGGGCCCATGTCCTCGTTCGAGATCCAGACGATGTTGGGCCGGGACGGCGTTCGCGCGGCGGGCTGCTGGCGCGCCTGTGGCGTGGTGCGGGCGAGCGGCGCCGCCAGGACGATGGCGGCGCAGATTGCCGCCAAGCCGATCGATCGATGATGGAATCGTTGCATGATGCGCAGCCTCACCGTGGCGCAGCCTAGCGCATCTGTTGCCGCGAGGGCACCGCTTCTTCGACGCGCTGATTCGCCGGCCGATAGTCTCCTCTTGCCCCTCCAAGGTTTCGCGGGGCATTTCCGCTTCCTGATTGGGAGGCACAATGCCATGACGAAGAGCAGCCATCGGGGCGTGTTGCTGTTGACGTTCGCGATCGGGTTTACTGCCTGCGACGGAAGATCCCCTTCAGGGCCGACACCGCTGCCATCCGCCGCGCCCAGGCGCGCCCAGCGCGCCCACCGTGACGGCTATCTCGCCCTCTAGCGGTTCAACCGTCCGCCCGACACGGGTCCTGATCAGCGGGACCGGATTCCTGCCCGGGGCAACAGTGACGGTCGATGCCATGGCGCTGCGTTTCGTCGTCGTCGTCAGCAGCACGACGATCACGGCAATCGCCCCCGCTCACGCTGCTGGACCAGCCGACGTCGTCGTCACCAATCCGGGCGGTTCTGGCGGGACGCTGGCCGCGGCGTTCACCTACGCCTTCGAAGAGCCCTTCACGGTGACGCCCGAGCACCGACGCGGTTGACGCTGGAGGCCAAATGAGTGTGAGTTGGACGGCCCCGGGCGCTCAACCGGGCGACTGGCTCGCGCTATGCAAGGTGGGAGGGGGCTACGAGGACGACTGGTGGGGTCCTACGAATGGCGCGACGTCCGGCACGCGAACGCTCACTGCGCCGACGCGGCCGGGGCAGTACCAGTTCCGCTACCTGCTGGACGACGATTTTCTCGACGCGGCGCGCAGCAGCCCGGTGACGGTGCGATGACAGCCAGGGAGGATGGTCGGAACCGATAAAATCTGGGCCCCGCGGGAAGGGGAGAAGATCTAGACTGATGGCACTACGGACGATCCTACGCAGGTGACCGCGCTGCTCCTCAAGTGGGGGCTCGGCGACGAGGCTGCCCTCGAGCGATTGATTCCGCTCGTCCATCAGGAGCTCCACCGCATCGCCCAGTGCTGCATGGCGGGAGAACGCCTGGGCAACAGCCTGCAGGCGACCGCGCTCGTCAACGAGGCGTTCGTGCGCCTGGTCGACGGGAAGGCGGTTGCATGGCATGACCGCGCGCACTTCCTCGCCGTGTCCGCACGCGTCATGCGGCGCATCCTCGTGGATCATGCGAGGGCGCGGCGCTCACAGAAACGCGGGGGGCTCGCGGCGCGGGTGACCTTCGATGAGGCGCTGGTGGTCACCGACGAACCGCGAGAGGATTTCGTGGCGCTCGATGACGCGTTGGACGGGCTGGCGAAGTTCGACGAGCGCAAGAGCCGCGTCGTCGAAATGCGGTTCTTTGGCGGCCTGAGCGTGGAGGAAACAGCGGCGGTCCTGAAGGTGTCGGCTGACACGGTGATGCGGGACTGGCGACTGGCAAAAGCCTGGCTCCAGGGCGAGATGCGAGCCGAGCGCCCACATGACGCCTGAGCGCTGGAAGCGGATCGAAGAGCTCTTTCACGCGGCCAGCGCGCTGCCGCCAGATGCCCATCGCGCGTTCCTGGTCGCCTCCTGTCCTGATGACGAGCGGCTGCAAGGCGACGTCGAGGCGCTCTTGAACGAGTCGGCGTCCGAGGAGGGCTTCCTGGCCCGACGCGCAGTCGTCACCGCCTCGCAGTTCGTCGTCAATGCGGCGCCGGGCGCGATGACGGGGCGATCGATCGGCGGATATCACCTGCAGTCGCTGCTCGGCGCGGGCGGCATGGGCGAGGTGTACCGTTCGCGCGACGCGAAGCTTGGCCGCGATGTCGCGATCAAGATCCTGCCGCGCGCGTTCACGAGCGACCCGGATCGTCTCGCCCGCTTCGAGCGGGAAGCACGGATGCTCGCGGCGCTGAACCATCCCGGCATCTGCGCGATCTACGGCTTCGAGGAAGCGGACGGCGTTCGCTTCCTGGTTCTCGAGCTCGTCGAGGGCGAGACGCTTGCGGCCAGGATCGCGTCGGCACGGATGCGTTCGGACGAGGCAGGCCTGTCCATTCCCGAGGCGCTGGCCATCGCGCGCCAGATCGCCGAAGCACTCGAGGTCGCGCACGACAAGGGGATCATCCACCGCGACCTGAAGCCGGCGAACGTCACCATCACGCCGGACGGCCTCGTGAAGGTCCTGGACTTCGGCCTCGCCAAGGTCGTCGGCGGCGATGGGGCCACGCCCGATATCACCCACGTGCCGCTGGCGCCGGAGGCCGGAGGACGCGAAGGTGCCGTGATCGGCACGGCGGCCTATATGAGTCCGGAGCAGGCGCGCGGCCAGCCGGTGGACAAGCGCAGCGACATCTGGTCGTTCGGCTGCGTCCTCTACGAAATGCTGGCCGGTCGCGTCACGTTTGCGGGCGACACCGATGTCGGACTCGATCGCAAAGATCCTCGAGCGCGAGCCCGACTGGACGGCGTTGCCTGCCGCGACACCTGCGCCGATTCGACGGCTCCTGCTCCGCTGCCTGGCAAAGGATCCGAGGCAGCGCCTGAGAGATATTGGCGACGCGCGGATCGAGATCGCCGCGATACCCGAAGTGCTCCCGGCCACTCCAGACGTGCAGGGAGCGCGCGCCGCACCGGCGAACGTCTGGTTGAAGTGGCTGCCGTGGGTGGCGCTGATGGCGCTCGCCGCGGCAGCGGTCGCGTGGGAGGCCTGGCGCAGCGTACCCAGCGAGGTCGCCGGGAACCCGCTCGCCAACGCCACGTTCGCGCGGGTCACCGATTGGAGCCGGCACGGAAGAGCAGGCGGACATTTCGCCTGATGGCAGGTTCGTCACGTTCGTCGCCGACAAGGCTGGAGAGTTCGACGTCTGGGTGAGTCAAGCTCGGCACCGGGAGGTTTCAGAATCTCACCCTCGATGGCCCCCCCATGGTCACGCCGGCCAATCTCCTGCGAAGTCTTGGGTTCAATGGCGACGGGTCGGAGATCTGGTTCAACCCCGAGGGTAATCCAGGACGAGAGAAGGTGCTCCTGCCGCTCACCGGCGGGACGCCTCGACCGTTCCTGCGCCGGGGGCACTCCACGCCCTCCTGGTCGCCAGACAACGCCCGCCTCGCCTTGATTCACTCCGACGCCCACGGCGATCCCCTGTACCTCGCCGATCGCATCGGCGCGAACCCTCACACCGTCAACGTACCTCCCCAGGACACGCAGCCGTTCTTCAGGGAAGGCAGGCACACACACAATCCGGTGTGGTCGCCCGACGGCGAATGGATCTACTTCGTTCACGGGACGGGACCGACCGGCCGGATGGACGTGTGGCGCGTGAAACCGTCGGGGGCGTCGCCGGAGCAGCTCACCTCCCGGCACGCAGACGTGAATTTTCTCGCGCCGCTCGATCTGCGCACGCTGCTCTATGTGGCGCGCGCGGAAGACTGGTCAGGGCCGTGGCTGTGGGCCCTCGACGTCGAGAGCAAGGTGACTCGTCGAGTGACCGTGGGACTCGAGCAATACACCTCCGTGTCGGCGAGCCGGGACGGCCGTCGCGTCGTCGCCGCGGTGGCGAAACCCACGGCCAGCCTCTGGCGCGTCCCCTTGAACGATCGCCGCGCCGGGGATGTCGATGCGCAGTCCTACCCTGTCCCGACCGAACGCGCCCTCGCACCGCGCCATCGTGGAGCGTCGTTGTTCTACCTCTCGCTCTCTACCCGAGGGACCGGTGACGGGCTCTGGCGGCTTCACAACGGCGAGGCGTTCGAAGTAACGAAGGGCGCCGACAACGTGCTGTCCGAGCCTCCCGTGGTGTCGCCCGATGGCAACCGTGTCGCGATCGTCGTCAGGCAGCTCGGAAAGCGCCAGCTCGCCATCATGTCGGCAGACGGCACCAACTCGCGGACCCTGGCTCCGTCCATCGAGATCCATGGCGTCGTGGGACAAGGCGCGGCTGACTGGTCGCCAGATGGCTCCTGGATCGTCGCTGCCGGCAGCGACGCGACGGCTCCGGGGCTGTTCCGGATCCCGGTGGACGGCAGCGCGCCCGTGCGGCTCGTAGAGGGATGGGCGTACAACCCGGTCTTTTCGCCGAATGGCGACACGATCATCTATGCCAGCGGCTTCGGCGGCGCCGGCGGCGTGTCGGTGCTGCGTCGCATACGACCGGACGGCACACCAGTCTCCATGCCGGACGTCGGCGTTCGCGTGGGTGGAGCCCACCGCTTCCTGCCGAGCGGCCTTGGCCTGGTTTACCTGCGCAACGTTGAATCCAAGGACTTCTGGCTGCTCGATTTCGCCACGAACACGACCCGCCAGCTCACGCACCTCGACGATCGCGGCTTCTTGAGTACGTTCGACATCACGCCTGACGGCACGCACCTGGTCTTCGACCGCACGCGCCAGAACTCCGACATCGTCCTCATCGACCTGCCCAGGAAATAGCGCTGCGCCACTCGAGCGCGTCTACAGCTTTCTCAAGTACGCCAGGAGCGCGGCGCGCTCCTCGGGAGCCGGCCGACGATCGAAGTTCACGCCGTCGGTCGTCGCGATCGGCGGCACGACAGCGCCGGGGACCCGGACGAAGTTGACCTCCGCGCGCTTGAAGAGCGTGATGTAGTGATCGACCATCTCTTCGAGCGTGGCGGCGCTGTTGTTGATGAAGTACGGCGCGGTCTTGCTGATGCCCCGGAGCCCGGGCACGTCGAACTTTTCCCAATCGTCCCTGGGCGCGGGCCCGCCAACGAAGCCGGTCAGGAGCGCACGGCCTGGATCGGAGGACGTACGGCGAACGAGGTCCCCGGCCGGAAGCGTGGTCCCCCCAGGGCCCGGCGTCGCCATCGACAACGCGATCTGGTAGGTGCGTACATTGCGAGCGAGCTGCGGCGGACATGCCGCGAAGACGTATCGCGCGGTCGGGTCGACGGGGCGTGGACACTGGCTGAAGATGTTGTGGAACCGGATCACCGGCGCAGGCGGATCGTTGAGCGTCGCCTGTGGCGTCGATTGTCCGGGGCCGCCGTGGCACTGGCCACAGGCGCGTTCGAACACCGTCTTTCCCTGTTGCTCGAGCGCGGTGAGCCTGCGATCGGGATCCGGCAACGGCACGGTGCCCTGACGCACGGCGTCCGACAAGGCGCGAACACGTTCGTTGGTGAACAACACACGCTGGAACGACGACAAATCGTCGAGCAGCCGTTGCGGCGGCGCCTGAAGGATCTGCGCGTGATTGGTCAGCGCCGCCAGCGCCTGCTCCTGGAGCGTCGAGAATCGTCCGTCCAACTGGTAGCCGCCAGTCTCGTTCGGTCCGCGTGGCCACAGGATGCCGTGATCTGGTCCGGTGAGCGCGACATCGTTCACGGTGGGAACGCTCCGCCACACATCGACTTCCGTCTCCGCCGACGGCAGGTTGGTCGCCGGATCGATGAGCCTGATGTTCGGCGGCAGCGTGAAGGTGATGCGAACGAGGCCGTTCTGGCGAAGATTGCTGAAATCGCTGGCGCTCTCGCCGTTGGTTCGGAAGTCATCCGCGTCAATCGGCCGGAAGAGCGGATCGTCGGCATCAGGATTCCACCTGCGCCGCCATTGCAGGAGCTGAAACCTGGCCTCCACGCTGGCGGGCGAGAGCTGGAAGCTGTCCGTCGCCATATGGCAGTCGGCGCAGGCGCGGCCATTCGAGGACAATCCATCCAGTTTCCGGTCGAAGAACGCGTGAAAGCCGCGGACGACGGCATCGCAGGGCTCACCGCCGCAATGATCGATGCTGGCCGTCGTCAGCACTGTTGATGCGAACACGAGACCGCAGGCAGCTAGCCAAAATGATGTCTTCACAGACGCCCTCCGATCTGTGAAGCGAGAACCGGCAGGAGAAACTTGAACGGTCTCGTGCGGGACGATCAGCGACCCAGGTTGAGCCGCACGCTGAGCATCGCGCGGCGCGGGTCGATGAAGATGTCGGGCTGACCGAGATTGGCGGCTTCGTACGAGGCCGACCTGATGCTCTCCTCGGCCGTGTCGTTGAGGACATTCAGCACGTCCAGGGAGAGTTCGACTCGTCCAGCATCGCTGAGGCGGAACGCTCGTGAGATGCGGACGTCGAGCAGCGTCTGCGACGAGAGCCGCCTGGTTCCGCGCGGCTCGATCAGCACCGGCCGCGCCCTCTCGTGGGGGTTGATGAGCGCCGTCCGCGCCCAGGGCTTGCCGCTCAGATACTGCAGATTGGCTGCGACCACGAATCCAGTGCGTGCCACGTCGACCGCCGTCATCATCCGGGCCATGTGCGGGCGATCGTTGGGCAAGCGGCCGTAGGCGTTGATGAGATCGTTCGGATCCTGCCCGAAGGTGACCCCGGGAGCGAACGACGCTGGCGGGGAGCCCACGGTCGCGACCTGCGGGCCCGCTGCGGTCGTCCCGCTCGAGGGCTGCAGACCGTGCGCCCTCGACAGCGTGTAGGACCCGAGTACCTGCCAGCCGCTCGATCGTCGTCGCTCCGCGGCGATGACCAGGCCGTTGTACGTCAGCGAGTAGCCCTCCGGATTCGTCAGCTGAAAGAGACGTGCCTCCGAAGGCGTGGTCAGCCTCCAGACCTGCACAACCCGCCCATCGGTCAACGGAGCTGACTCTTCGCGATACTCGCCGGCGAGTTCCTTCCATCCGACGAAGTCGCGGCCGTCCTTGCGGACGTACGCCACGGAGACCGCGAGCAGACGACCCACCTCGCGATCCAGGCCGATCGAGTACCGATTCGTGTACGGCAGCCGGAGCTCGGGATCCAGCTGCACCTGACTCGAATCACGCACGAGTGTGGCACCCGAGGGTTCCTGGACGATCGTAATCCTGGTCCTCCCCGGGTGAATCCCGCTGATCTCACCGGTCAACAGGCCCTGGCCGAATCTCCCGGCATTGGCTCGCAGCATCGTCCGGCCGGTCGGTGTCGAGCTTGATGACCACGCCGACGCGAGGCGACACGACGTTCCAGGAATCGACCGTGCCTCGGCCTTCGATGATCCGTCCGGTCTCGTGCACCAGCGCGTCGAACTCCGGCACGTCCTGGCTGATGGCGCGGCTGTGATCGAACCGCAGCCCCGGATTGATCGTGACGCGGCCCCCCAGCCGGACGGCGTCGCTCACGAACGCGGCGGCGGTGACGAACCGGCCGCCCGAATTGGCGGGCGCCTGCAGCGTGCGCTGCCTCAACACGCCGTTTATGTAGACAGAGCTTGCGCCGGTCGGAAGGACGGCGACCGCGCGATGCTCGCCCCGATCGACTTGCGCGCCCATCCTCCATTCGTGGTCCCCGCCGAGCCACCCCGCTCGATAGTGGCTGACGGTAGCCTTGACCGTCGTGCGCACTTGCCGCACCTGGCCGATCTGTTGGGGGCCGCCGCTCCAGATGTTTTCGGGCTGGTCGATGCGATGGGGGATCGTCGGATCGCCCGAGGTCGGTGACGTGTCCTGCGTGAAGCGGAACCGCCCCACGCGGACGTCCCAGACCGTATTGGGTGAGGCCGTATGCGTGAGATGACCGAAATTGATCGCTGGCACTGACGCGTCGAGGGTTTGCGTCGCCCGGCGCGGCTTCGTCGCCGACGGCGTTTCGGGGTTGGACCAGAATTCATCGTGAACGCTCTGCACCAGTTGCCAGCCCGGAGCCAGGCGCCAGGTGAGCTTCGCGAACAGCTTGTCCTGCTCGTATTCCCTCGGGAGATCCGGATCGGTGCCCGGTTGGCTGTCGGAGTCGCGCAGGTGCTGGTATCCGGAAAAGAACCACAGTCGTTCGCGGACGACGGGACCACCAAGGCTGGTCGTGAAGTCACGATACTCCGCGCGCTCGTAGCCGCTGTCCAGCTGCCGCGCCCGATCGTACTCGAGCCGCACCGGCTGGCTGGTCAGCGCATCGGTTTGCGAGTAGTAGGCCGCATCGTACTGAAAGCGGTTCCCGCCGGACTTTGGTGATGACGTTGACGACGGCGCCCTGGACGTTGCCGTACTCGACCGACGCGCCCACCGACTGGATCTGCAGCTCCTGAATGAAGTCGACGCCTGGATCGGCCCTCGAGACGCCGTTGCCTGTCGCGGTGATGCTCGTGCCATCGAGGAGATACTGATTCTGATCCACGCCGGAACCGAAGGCGGACACGAGGACGCTGCTGCCTGACGGAGACGTCGGCGAGATGCCGGGCGCGGTCTTGACCCAGTCCTGATAGCTGAATCGTCTCATCGGGATCGCGTCGAGGTCCTCGGCGTCGAACCGAGTCCCGAAGCCCGCGTTTCGGGCATCGAGGCGCGAGCCGGATCCGTGCACCACAATCGAGTCCGAGAGCGCTGCCAGCGTGAGAACAGGCGTTCTTTCGATGGTGGCCCCTGCCCCAATACGGATGTCGGCGTCCCGATACGGGCGAAATCCTTCCAGGACGATTTCGAGCGCGTACGATCCAGGCGGCACGCTCGGGAATCGCAACTGTCCCCTCTCGTCGGTCTTCGTCGTCAACTCCCCGCCAATGAGCGCTGGCGAGCTGATTCGGACGGCGGCACCCGAAATGACGCCGCCGGCCGCGTCCGTGACGGTGCCCACGAGGGCTCCCGTCAGTCCCTGAGCGATGGTGATCGCTGGAACCAGGAGGCAGGCGACCGTGAGGCTCTGCGCGAACAGCCTGAGAACGTTCACGCGTCTGGTGCCGCTCGTCATGGCGTCTTCATATCTCTGAAGCGGCAACGGGACACGAAAACTTGCACGGGGCGACGCGGAGGGATGGCGGCTGAACGCCAGAAGCCTCGACGCTACCACCGAAGGCGACCGCGACGTGGCTTATTGCGAGATTGAACCGTCCCCGGGCGTCTTCACGTTTCGGGCGCGATTTCCCGCTTCCCAGATAGTGGGGAGTGCGCAATGACCAACAGAACGCTGGCAGGATTCTCTTTGATCGCGAACACGCGATGGACCCGAGTGACCATGACGGCCGTGCTCGTCGCGGCGGTGCTCACGACAAGCATCGGCTGCGGACAGTATGGGAGTCCAACGGCACCAGACCTTCCTCACTCGGCCCCATCGAGCCCGCCCAGCCCGCCGAGCCCCTCGGCCCGACGGCCCCGTGCCGGCGACGGCCACTGTGCCGGCCGCGAACCACGGCGAGGTCGGTGTCTACCAATCGGAGGTCACGATGTCGCGCAGCGGAACGGCCAGGGTGACGTTGAGCTGGTCGAACGCAGACTTCAGCCTTCAGCTGTATGTGACCGGTGGCGCGTGTGCCGACGTCACAAGTCTCGTGACGGGAGGATGTAGTGTCGTGGGCAGCACGCGTCCGGGTATCCCGGGCGTGGTCACAAGCCCTGTGACCGGCGGTGACGTGAACACGATCTGGGTGCTCAACCCCGATCCCTATCCGCAGAATTTCAGGGTCGACGTCTACATCGAGTAGCCGCGGTGGCGCCAGTTGGAACCGCCGCCCTGGAAGTCCGGGCGCGTCGACACCACGACGAGATTGGCGGACGCGTCGAGCGACATCGCCATCGTCAGGTTGACCGCATTGCCGTCGAAGTCCATGGACGTGCCGACGTGCAGCGTGCCTCTAATCCCACTTCGTCGTCGAGGGGCCAGCCTGGAAATTGACGGGGTTCGTGAACCAGACTTTCATCAGCTGGAACCTCATGAAGTCTTGTTGAACAACTCGGGGAACTGCAGGACGTGTGCTGATGCGTCGGGAGATAATCGTACTGGCGTATGGATCCGCTTCACCGGCAGGCGATTGTTCAAGGCCTGGTCGGAACCCTCCTCCTGATCGTCCTCATCTTCTGGCCGGCCGGCACGTTCGACTACTGGCAAGGCTGGCTCTTCCTGGGGATCTTTACCGCGTCGACCGTTGGCTTCTCCATGTACCTGGCGATCTATGACAGACCGCTCCTCGAGCGTCGGATGAAGGCCGGGCCGCAACATGAGCGGGAGTGGTCCCAGAAGATAATCATGTCGCTGGTCTTCCTCGCGTTTCTTGCGTTGATCGTCGTGCCTGCGCTCGATTACCGCTACAGGTGGTCGCCGGTTGCGCCAGCGCTGTCGATACTTGGCGATGTGGTGATCCTGCTGTCCTTCCTCTTCATCTTCTCGGTGATTCGAGTCAACAGTTTCGCCGCGTCCAACATTCGCGTCGAGAAGGATCAGCGCGTGATCGACACTGGCCCGTACGCGCACGTGCGTCATCCGATGTACACCGGCGCCATCTGGCTGTTCGTTGGAATGCCGCTCGCGCTCGGTTCGTGGTGGCCGCTCGCCCTCATCGTGCCTGTCGTGCCGGTGCTGTTGTGGCGGCTTCTCGACGAGGAGAGAGTGCTGCAGAGGGATTTACCCGGTACACGGAGGACATGCGCCGGGTACGCCCTCGGCTGGTTCCGTTCGTGTGGTAGAGGCGACTCGTGGTGACCCTGTTTGCAGCGGATGCCGGCTCGAGCAGGAGCTGCACGAAGCGCGCATCACCGTCTGGTATCGTTCGCTTGGAACGTCCTTACCCACCACAGGAGGCGAGAGGTATGTCATTCACGAGACGCCAGTTCGGACGGGTAGCCCTGGCGGGCGCCCCCGCCATCGGCGCCTTGCTGCGAGGCAACCTCGCCGCGGCGGCAGTCGGGCAGGCTCCACCGAAGATGTCGCAATGGGCCGGCGTGCGGGTCGGGCTCAACGTGCCGTACAGCCTCGGCACGGGCAACAACATCGCGGCCGAGGATCTGCTGAAACGAGTGGTGGACGTCGGCGTCGGCTCCCTCGAGCTGCGCGCGCAGCCGGTCGAGCACTTCCTCGGATCGCCAACGGTCCGCGCGGCGGCAGAGGCCGCGAAGGCGCGGGAGGCGGCACGCGGGACCGCCGCGGCCGCGGCCGCGCCCACGCCGCAGCAGATGGCCCAGGGCGGCCAGGGCGGCGGCAAGGCGACCCCCACGCCCGAGCAGATCGAGGCCGCGCGCAAGCAGAAGGCCGAGATACGGTCGTGGCGCCTGTCGGCCCCGTCCGGCAAGTTGAAGGAGCTGCGGCAGCTGTACGAACACGCCGGCGTGGCGATCGACATCCTGAAGGTCGACGACCTGTATGCGATCTCCGACGAGGAAGTGGATTACTTCTTCCAGATGGCGCGTGACCTCGGCGCGCGGGCGGTCTCGTCGGAGCTGCCCGAGACGCGCAGCGACACGCGGCGCATCGGCGCGTTCGCCGACAAGCACAAGGTCTTCATGGCCTACCACCATCACGCCCAGGCTGGCGCGGCGGTGTACGAGGAGGTCTTCACCGAAGCCCCCTACAACGGCGGTAACATCGACATCGGCCACTGGACGGCCACCCAGAACGCTTCACCGCTGCCCTTCATCGCGAAGCACCACGATCGCATTCCCCACATCCACGTGAAGGACCGGCGGCTCGGGACCAACGGGGGCGAGAACACCCCCTTCGGCCAGGGCGACACTGCGATTCGCCAGATCCTTCAGGCCATCCGCGACAACAAGTGGAACATCCGCCCGATCATCGAGTTCGAGTATCGGGTCCCCGATGGGTCCGATCGCGTGACCGAGATCAAGAAGTGCCTGGCCTACTGCCGCGATTCGCTGCTCGCCTGATCCGCTCATCGGCGAGTTGGCCAGCTTCGGGTGTGACGCGCAACATCAGACATCCTTGGGCGCGAGTACCTGCGTTATCCACACGACATTGCCGTCCGGATCAGCCAGGAGAAAATCCCGGTGTCCCCACGGCCGCTCCTTGATGGATTCCAGGATACGCACACCCCGCCGTCTCGCGTTCTCGAAGATCTCCTCAAATCCCTCATCCACCCAGAACTGAGCCTGCACCGGAGGCTTGATGCCGTGCTGTGCCTCCGCAGCCCGCACCAGATGGATGGAAACGGTGTCGCGATAGAGCACGGCATAGTTCGGCCCGTGAAGGCCCTCGTGGACGAGAGTCGCCGTGCAGCCGCAGACGTCCGCGTACCACTTGATTGACGCGGCGACATCATTCACTGGGTAGAGGGGATTCGATCTGATCCAAGTCATGACGGGTCCACAGTCTGGCTGACCATCAGTGGCGAAGGTCGCTGGCCCGCGCCGGGCGGCCCGAGAGGATTGGGTTCTGCGACGGCGTCAGAGCCGCCCAGGTGATACCGTTGTCAATCCATTTTCGACCCCCAGCCACCCTTCGCATTGAATCGATGTCGCGACATCTTCCCGACCATGCATGAGCGGTCGCTGCAGAACGGACGGAGATCATGCCAGCACCGAAAACTCGCCGCGTCGCCGGGGTGCTTGCGACACTCGGCTGCGTAGTTCTTTCAGGGTGTCAACAGGCGCCCACCGCTCCCGCAAGAGACCCAGGACCCATGAACAGACAACGACCCATATTGGGGGCCAGGTAACCGATGCGCTCTTGCGGGGACTGTCGGAAGCACTCGTGGAAGTCCTGGATGGACCTGACGCCGGCAAGCGGTTCGTTGCTGACGCCGACGGCAGGTTCGCAGCCACCAGCACGGCTCGCGCCTACAGCTCTGTCACCCTCCGAGCCAGCAAAGACGGGTACCAGTCGACAACGGTGGCAACCACCTGGGTACCGCTTAACACCGCTGCAGCACATGTGCTCGTGCGAATGCCAGGCTTTGAACCCTACGACGCCCTTGGGGCAGGCGAGTACACAATCACAATCGCAATCGATCTCGAGAGCGCGCGCAGCCGGCTACCCGCGGGGCCGTGTCCCGGGTATCCCGTCGAACTCTCATCCCGCACCTACAACGCGAGGGTTACGGAAGGGCCGGCTGGCAGGCGCGAAGTCAACGCCACGAGCCCGACCGTCGCGAGAGAGTCGGGCTTCTCGATGTTCGTCGAAGGTGACCGCGCGGTAATCGACGGGGACAACGATGGGATCCGCGAAGATTTCCCTGGGTTCCGAGTTCTCACCGTCTGGGTCGGCGCTCTGCCGACAGATCCTCGCCAGTTGACGTCCGGGGCCTCGACTTCAATCCCGGTCACCGGCGAGTTCCGTTACTGCGAGTTGAAATCCGCGCTAGGTGCCTGGTACGACTGCTCGCAGGTGCCGGGCAACCAAATCCTGGCCTACCACTCATGCACATCAGATCGGGTGTTGATGACTTTCACGAAGCGGTAGCAAATAGCGGGCGGTGAGCATCGGATCCGCTCGATCTCGCCTATTGCTTCAGCGGCATGAACACGCCGACGGTCTTGCCAGCGAGCGTGACCACGATGGGATCGGTGGGGCCCTTCACGCGGAGCCGCGCGCCTGGAGCCACCCGTCGCAGGAATGAGATGTAGTTCCCATTCAGCGCGATCCCGCTCGGAGCCACGAACGTGTTCGTTTTCGCGCCGGTCTTGAGCTCGCTCAGCCCCACGTCGGTCGGATTGAGTAGCGCCAGGTGGCCGGTGAGCGCCTTGGCCGACTGCTCGCCTTGGATGTCGCGGGGCATCGTCTTCGGCCTGGCGACGACAGCGTCCAGCGCGAAGCCGCCGTCGGTGACGAACACGCGGCCGTCGGCAAGTCGGACGGTTCGAGACCATGCGGGTTCCGGCAGCACGGTGGAAGGGTGCGGCGGCTTTACTGGCTGAGCCGCAGCGACCGAGACGGCAGAGGAGAGGACCAGCGCAGCGATGAACCGCGACCGCATCATGCGGGCAGATTATCGCAATGGACGCTGTCGACCAACTGGCCGAGCAGCGCTTTCACCTTGTCCTTCCCCTGGCCGACGACCCGCTTCTATTCGAACCGTCACGCAGCTATTCCGCTTTCTTGTAGCTGGTCTTCGTCGTCACCGGCGAGCCGCCGCCCTGGAAGTCCGGGCGCGTCGACACCACGACGAGATTGCCGGACGCGTCGAGCGACATCGCCATCGTCAGGTTGACCTGATTGCCGTCGAAGTTCATGGACGTATCGACGTGCAGCGTGCCTCCATCCCACTTCGTCTTCGAGATCTGATCGATGGAATTGCCCTGGAAGTTCAGCGTGTTCTTGCTCTCCGATCCATCCAGCTTGTAGACGCTCGTCACCTCGCCCATCTGGGTGGTGCGGGTGATGGTCAGTGTCGTCGCGTCCTGCGTGATCACCGCCGACTGGCCCAGGCCACCGAAGCCGCCCTGCGCGGCTGGGTCGGGCACCCTCGCCCATTTGCCGGCGAAGTTCGGGGACTGCGCGAGTGTGGCGGCCGAGAGAAGGATGCCGAGAGCCAGCGTGAGTGCTGCGTGCGAGCGGTGCATGTCAATAGATCTCCATGAAAACAAATGGACACAGGCCGGTGAACCCACGAATCGTATGCGACAGCCAGGTCGGCCAGTTGTCGTTTCAGGAGATCGCCAGCGCTCGCGAGCGGCGCGCTGGAAACCTGACGCTCAAATGGCGTCCGTCCGCCGACGGCGTCGACGATAACGTTCGTCGAGGGGCCAGCCTGAAAATTGATGGGGTTGGTGAACCAGACTTTCATCAGGTGGAACCTCATGAAGCCTTGTTGAACAACTCGGGGAACTGCAGGCGACGTGTGCTGATGCGTTGGGCGATAATCGTACCGGCTTGGTGTGTGGTATGGATCCGCTCCACCGGCGGGCGATTGTTCAAGGCCTGGTCGGAACCCTCCTCCTGATCGTCCTCACCTTCTGGCCGGCCGGCACGTTCGACTACTGGCAAGGCTGGCTCTTCCTGGGGATCTTTACCGCGTCGACCGTCGGCTTCTCCATGTACCTGGCGATCTATGACAGACCGCTCCTCGAGCGTCGGATGAAGGCCGGGCCGCAACATGAGCGGGAGTGGTCCCAGAAGATAATCATGTCGCTGGTCTTCCTCGCGTTTCTTACGTTGATCGTCGTGCCCGCGCTCGATTACCGCTACAGCTGGTCGCCGGTTGCGCCAGCGCTGTCGATACTTGGTGATGTGGTGATCCTGCTGTCCTTCCTCTTCATCTTCTCGGTGATTCGAGTCAACAGTTTCGCCGCGTCCAACATTCGCGTCGAGAAGGATCAGCGCGTGATCGACACTGGCCCGTACGCGCACGTGCGTCATCCGATGTACACTGGCGCCATCTGGCTGTTCGTTGGAATGCCGCTCGCGCTCGGTTCGTGGTGGCCGCTCGCCCTCATCGTGCCTGTCGTGCCGGTGCTGTTGTGGCGGCTTCTCGACGAGGAGAGAGTGCTGCAGAAGGATTTACACGGGTATACGGAATACATGCGCCGGGTGCGCTCTCGGCTCGTCCCGTTCGTGTGGTAGAGGCGACTCGTCGTGACCCTGTTTGCAGCCGGATGCCGGCTCGAGCAGGACGCCGCACGAAGCGCGCATCACCGAGCCGTGCGCGGTGGGGGATCGGTGATGGAGGCGATGCTCGTCGACGAGCATCGCCACGACCTGTCGCCCCGAAGGCGGCTCCGTTCCTCACCTCGAGAAGCGAAAGTTCGCGACCTGCGTCGTGCCGTCGCCCAGCGTGACGATCAGCTGCCGGCACGTATTCGCCCAGGATCGCTCCGTCTTCCAGACGTACGTATACCGATCGGCATCGGCATCGTAGGTGAGGCTGCTGTTGCCCACGGTGACTGTCTCCTCCACGTCATCCAGCGCTGCCCCATCCGCGCACGCGATGGGTTGTGACGCCGGAAACCCCGGGGCGAAGATGTTCAGGCCCTGATTGCCGTTCAGGCTGAACTTCACCGGGATGGCACTTCCCGCTTTCACGCGATTGACCACGGGGGCATTGTCCACTGGTGCAAAGAACCCGGCGAACGTGTAGCCGATCGGTTGGCTGTCGTAGCGGGCCAACGCGAAGTTGTTCCCGAAGATTTCATAGGAACTCAGAAAGGAGAAACCCGCGACAACAATCTTCCCGCCCGCATCCATCGCAACCGCGAACGCCGAGCCCGTGACACTGAAAGCATCGGCCAGGGTGCCGCCCGCACCGAAGCTGGTGTCAAGCGCACCGTTGCCAAAGTGGCGAGCCAATGCGAAACGTGGAAGCGCCTCCGGATCGGCTGGATCGGTGGTGCGCCCCACCAGGACTACCCGGCCGCTCGCGTCGACGGTCACGTCAAATGCGAGGTCGCTCCAGCCGCTCCTGACGTCCGTGGTGACATATCCCGTGCCGTTGAACGTCGTGTCCAGGGAGCCCTGCGCGCTGTACCGAGCGGCGAGGAAGTCGCCCGTTTCCTGGCCCGAGCTCCCTGCCACGACGATCCGTCCGCTCCCGTCGAGCGCGAGGGCCCAGATGCGTTCTCTCCCTCCCAGGTCCGAGCGCACGATGCCGCCGGACCCGAAGCTCGCGTCCAAACTTCCGTCATCGTTGTATCGGGCGAGCGCGACGTCCTCCGCGGCGTCCCCGGCAACGAGGATCTTGCCGCTGGCATCGACCGCGAGGTCCACGGGCCGCAAGCCAATGATCGTGACGATGCCGCCCGTGCCCAGGCTGCCGTCGAGACTGCCGTCCTCGTTGTAGCGGATCAGCATCCCGGCGGCCGCTCCTTCTGCGACGGCGAGGATCCGGCCGCTGCCATCGATCGCAATGCTGACGCGCTCCGGGACTCGATCCATGGCGGTCGTGACCTTGCCGTCGCCGTTCGCTCCGAAGCTCATGTCCAGGCTGCCATCCTGGTGGTATCGCGCCACGGCGATCGCTTCAGTGCTGGCCGTGGTGAACGTCTTTCCGGCGACGACGATCCTGCCGCTCCGATCGATCGCCACGGCCCACGCCGAATCCGCGCCGCCGGCGAAATCGGTCTCCACCCTGCCGCCTGATCCGAATGTGCCGTCCAGGGTTCCGTCGGCCTCGTAGCGGGCGAGAGCGAACTCGCGGTTCGAACCAGGATGCAGAAGTCTGAGCGTGTAGCCGGCGACGACGATCTTGCCGTTTCCGTCGAGCACCATCGCATATGCGTAGTCGGCCGACCCGGCGAAGTCGGTCAACACCTCGCCGCCGACGCCGAAGGTCGGGTCGAGATCGCCGTCAGCGGCCTGGACGATTGCGGTCACGCACAACGCGGTGAGCGCGGCGTACATCACCCGAAGCGCGCACTTCCAGACGCGGCGTGCAGTCCCGGGTGTCGAATGGTCGATCGATCCGTTGGTGTTCATTGTCGGGGTCCTCAGTGGCGGTCTCAAGGCCGGAGGGCGCATCGGCCTCGACGCCCGTTCACCCAGTTCTCTTGAAGCAGGTAGTCGCGCGAGCCGAGCCGCACGTTGGCCCTGGCGCCGCTCGGCGTGAGGTAGGTCTCACCGTAACTACCCGCGCACTTGTCGGAGTTCTCCAGGCCGTAGCGGTCGAACCACGCAGTGCCGTACGGATTGGTCAAAGTCCCGCTGATGGCGTGCGCCAGCCACGACACCATCGCATCGGCGTGGAAGTTTCCGTTCGGGGTGGGAAGCCGGTTGTCGCCGGAATCCAGGAACTGCGACGCGCATGTCGAAGGGCAGCGGGCGCCGTCGCCGACGAACGCGTACTTGATCACTGTTTGATCCACCTGGACCGAGCGATGGAGCTGGCACGTGGTCGAACAGAAGCCCATGTCGTTGGCGGAGATGTCCGCTGACGCGAGCACGATGTAGATGCCGCGCGGGTCGACCGGCAGCCAGGCCGACCTGAGCGCTTCGGCCACGATGTCCTCGACCTCGGATTGAGTCAGCTCCGCCCCGCGCGAATACCCGACGTTGATGTCCATTCCGTAAATCAGGCCTCCAGTCGGAGCGGCGCCGCTGGCGTTGGGATACCCGGCATTGATCTGGTTGTACGGCGAGAAGCCCAGCGACGTGATGAAGTCGGACAGGATCGTGACCGCTGCACTGTCACCGGAATTGCCGCAACCGTCGTGCCAGCAGCCGTACCAGATGAAGTAGATGTTGGAAGTCGCGTTCATCACCGTGCCGCCGTTGAAGAGAATCTTGCTGTCGGTCTTTGGCGTGGCGTTCTGCGCCGAGAGCTGAGCCCCCGGCGACGCCAGCAGCGTCATCGCCACGCAGACCGCCGCCAGCAGTCGCCGCACTCTTCGACTCGTCGCGATCGTTTTCCGTCCGAGATCCTTCGTCGTCATGTCGTCTCCTTCGTGTTCCACGCCTCTGCACGCGCGAGCGTTCGGCCGCACGAGACCCGGGCGCATGCCTCCTTACGCGCCGTTCGCAGAAAACGGGCTCAGGCTGCTCGGAATGGACAGGCAGGGTCGGGGGACTGGGTCGGAGGGAGGACGGCCGACGCCGTTGAGGCCTACGGCGCCGTACGCGAGGCGGAGGTGGGCAGCAGACGGCGCACGCGCTCGCGCAGGCGCTGCAGGTCGTCGTCGGGCGGCGGCAGCGCGGTCGCGCGGCGCTCGCGGGCCCAGCGGGCGCGGAGCTGCGCCAGGTCCTCGAGGAGCCCGTCGAGTTGTCGAGCGACTCGCAGGCGCGTACCGGGCGGGACTGCGGGCGCCTCCAACCACAGGACGCCCTCGGTCGCCGACTCGAAAATCGCCGTCGCGAGGTCCACCCACGGGCGATCGCGCTCGGGGTGCGCCGCCGCCCGCTGACGGAAGATCTCGAGCCCTCGTTCGAGCCACTGGACGGCGTCCTCCAGGTCTCCGCCTCGACCCTGCACGAACGCCATCCGCTGGGCGCCGAGCGCCAGCCCCTTCCGGGCCCAGTCGTTCTCCGGATCCTCGAGAAGGACAGCCTGCCGCAGTTCGATGGCCTGGCGATAGTGCTCGCGCGCGCCGGCGACATCGCCCTTAGTGAGCAGCGCCGTCCCGACGGCGCCGTACGAGAACGACAGGTCGAGTCGTGCGTCCGCAGTGCCGCCAAGGCGCTGCACGCGCTCCTGATCGAGCGCCAGCGCACGCCGATAGCACGCGATGGCGTCATCGACACGCCCGAGCATTTCGAGCGTCGTGCCCAACTGCTGCTGTGCGAGGGACAGGTTTCGAATCGCGGTTGCGCTGTCGGGGGAGAGCTTGATGGCAGCCTCGGCGGCCGCGACCTCGTTCTCGAACGAGACTTTCGCGTTCGCGTACTGCTTGCCGTCGAGCTCGAGGCGGCCTATCGCGTGCCAGACCCTCACCCTGGCGTTGACCGCCTCCGGGGTCTCGCGCGCGTCGGGTGGCAGCCCCTCGAGCAACGCCAGCGCCTGGCGGTTGAGCGTCGTGCGCGTGTCGCGGTCTCTCTCGAGGCCCGCCAGCGACACGTACGTGCCCGCCAGCCTCAGACGGTCGCCCGGTTCACCGGTCGCGTCAGCCAGGGGTTGCAGGACGGCGAGAGCCTTGCGGTAGCTCGTGATGGCCGCCTGCCGGTCTCCCACGTTCGACATGCCCGACGTGCCCTGGACCTGTGCCAGACGGCGATACCCGTCCGCGAGCTCCCGCCGGAGCGCGGCATCCTGCCCGGCTTCGCGTGACAGGCCGTCCAGGTACTCGGTTGCGCGGCGCAGCAGCAGCTCCCTCGCGCCGGTGGAGCCGGCCAACCCGTTCACGGCATCGTGCAGCTCGCCGAGCACCGACGTCGCCAGCGTCCGCACGGCGAGGAACTGCCGCTCGGCCCGGGCGCGTTCGCGCTCGGCGACGCGGGCCTGCCACAGTGTCGACATCGAGCCGATGAGGACGGTCAGCACCAACGCCGCCACGGCGGCGACACCGACGCGGTGGCGCGCCACGAACTTCCGCGCGCGATACAGCCGGCTGTCAGGGGTTGCCGACACCGGCCGGCCTTCGAGATATCGCTGCAGATCGTCCGACAGGCCGTCCGCACCGGTGTACCGGCGCTCCGGCTCCTTGCGCAGCGCCGTCAGGACGACGTGATCGAGATCAGGGTCGATCGCCGGCACGATCGCGCTCGGCGGCGTCGGCTGTTGATCGCAAATCGCCTGAATCAGCTCGGTCTCCGATGTGGAGGTCAACCGGTAAGGGCTCCGCTTCGTCAGCAGGCGGTAGAGGAGGACGCCGAGCGCGTAGACATCGGTCGACGTCGTGACGGGCTCGCCGCGGATCTGCTCGGGGCTGGCGCTGTCCGGGGTGATCATCCGGAAGAGCGTCGTCTCGGAAGGCCGATCGGCCTCGAGGATCTTGGCGATCCCGAAATCGAGGAGCTTCGGCACGCCGTCGGGCGTGACGAGGATGTTCGACGCCTTGATGTCCCGGTGGACGATCAGATGCTGATGCGAGGTACTGGACGGCCGCGCACACCTTGCGGAACAGCGCGATCCGTGGCCCTGCGTCCAGCCGCTGGCTCTCGCAGTAGACGTCGATCGGCAGGCCGTCGATGTACTCCATGACGACATACGGAAGGCCGAGCGGCGTGGCGCCCCCGTCGATGAGGCGCGCGATGTGCGGGTGGTCCAGCGTAGCGAGAATACGGCGCTCCTCGCGAAAGCGCCGCAGCAGCAGATCGTCGGCGGCGCTGCCGCGGACCACCTTGATGGCGACGCGCTGCGCGAACTCGCCACCTGCGCGCTCAGCGAGGTACACGGTCCCCATCCCGCCGTGGCCCAGCTCTCGAACCAGCGCCCACGGTCCGAGCCGTTCTCCGACCAGGGACGATGGAGGCGGGCCTATCGCGTCGGCGGCAGCGACGGCGGCCCCCGGCATGGCCAGGGCCGGCGTCTCGAAGCGGTCGCCGGCCTGCGCCATCGCTTCGACCAGGGACAGCACGTGCTGGCGCAGACCGTCGTCGGCGCCGCAGGCCTGCGCCACGAACGCCGCGCGATCGGCCAGCGGCTGATCCCAGGCGTCAGCCGCGACGACCTTGACGCGCTTCCAGAGCTCCTGGTTCATGGATGCCATCGCAGGGAGACGCGCCGTCCCGCGGCATCCGGGCTCACGGATCCGACCCGGCGTGCCCGTCGCGGAGCGCCCGGTGCAGCCAGCCCTTCGCCAGCGCCCATTCACGCTTGACCGTGGCCGGCGAGGTGCCCATCACGGCAGCCGTCTCTTCGACGGTCAGGCCGCCGAAGAACCGCAGCTCCACCAGACGGGCCTGATCGGGATCGAGATCCTCGAGACCGGTCAGGGCGCGATCGAGGGCGAGCAGGTCGATCCGGTCCACCGCAGCGTCCGGCGCGTGGAGGGAGACATCGTCGATCGGCACGGGCGCCACCGCTCCTCCCCGCTTCTCCCGCAACGCCTTGCGGGCATCGTCCAGCAGGATCCTCCGCATGACCTGCGCGGCGATCGCGAAGAAGTGCGCCCGGTTCTGCCAGTCGCCCTCGCGCTGCCCGACGAGCTTGAGGTACGCCTCGTTGACGAGGGCCGTCGTGTGGAGCGCCCCGTCGCGCCATTCGCGGCGGACCTGTCGCGAAGCGATCGTGCGGAGCTCGTGATAGACGAGCGGGATCAGCTGGTCGAGCGCCATCCGATCTCCGGCCTGCCAGTCCTGCAGGAGCCTGGTGATCTGCGCGGCCGGAGTGCGGTGCTGCTCCTCCATGAAGGCTGTCCCGCTGGCGCCCTGTGCGGCGGCTGGCGGCGATGGCGAATGTGGTGCGGAGTATGGCACAGGTGGACCTCATATTGACGAGCTGGCCATGGAATTCGCCAGCGTGGCCGCCATCCCCCGAGCTTGACAACGGTGCGTGAGGCGAATATCTTCGCGCATGGCGAATTTTTTCGCCTAGCCGCGGACGCGATCATTCGCTGATGTCGAAGCACACCCACGTCGATCTCACCCGTCGTGAAAGCCAGATCATGGCGATCCTCTATCGCCGCCGCCGCGCGACGGTCGAGGAGATCCGCGCCGAGCTGCCCGAGGCGCCAAGCCCGTCCAGCGTGCGCAAGCTGCTCGACATCATGATCGATCGGGGCCTCATCGCCCGCGAGTACCACGGCCCCCGGTTCGCCTACTTCCCCGCCGTCCACCCGGAGGAGGCGAGCAGGTCCGCGCTCGCGCAGCTGGTTCGCACCTTCTTCGACGGCTCGCCGGGGTCCGTCGTCGCCGCGCTCCTCGAATCCCCGACGTCGCTCTCCGAGGCCGAGTACAAGCGCCTGAGCGGTCTGCTGAAGCGCGCGCGCGCAGGGAGATGACCGATGAGCCTGTTCCTCGCCGACACGCCGTTCTCTGCCGTGGTGTGGCTTGCCCTCAAGGCGACGACGATCCTGGCCGCAGCCGCGCTCTTGCAAGCACTGTGGCACCGGCGGACGTCCGCCGCCACACGCCATCTGACGTGGACCCTCGTCGTCGCCAGCCTGCTGCTCCTGCCCCTCGCCTGGCGCGTGGCTCCGCGCTGGTCCGTGGCGGTAGCCGGGCCTGCGGCACACGACACGACGACGTTGGCCGCCGATCCGGCGATCGACCATGGGTCAGGCACGGTGCGCCTAGCCGCAGCAACGGTGCCCGACGTCGCGACGCCTGGGACCGCTCCGCGCGAAGCGACCATCGCCCGCGTCCGGCCTGTCTCCGCCTGGATGGCTGCGCTCGGCGTCTACCTCGTCGGCGTCGCCGGCGTGCTGCTGTCGCTCGCCCTCCATCACTGGCGCACGCGACGTCTGGCGGCGCGGGCAACCGAGGTGCTCGATGGTCCTTGGATCGGGCTTCTCGCGGCCGCCTCGGCGGACCTCGGCGTCCGACGGCCGGTGCGCCTGCTGCGCAGCCGTGAGGTCGTGCTGCCGATGACGTTCGGCACGCGGGCTCCCTGGATCGTCATCCCCACGACGGCGGATCTCTGGTCGGTCGATCGTCGCCGGGCCGTGCTCCTCCACGAGCTCGCGCACGTCGTGCGCTACGACTGCCTGACGCAGACGCTCGCGATCATCGCGTGCGCCGCCTACTGGCCGCATCCCGCCGTGTGGTGGGTCGCGCGACAGCTCCGCGTCGAACGCGAGCTGGCGTGCGACGATCGCGTGCTGGCCGCCGGCGCTGAAGCGCACGCCTATGCCGGTCATCTGCTGGACATTGCGTATTCGCTCGAAGGACGGCAGGCGCCCGCCCTCGCCATGAGCATGGCGCGTCCGAGTCAGCTCGAGGGCCGCTTGCTGGCGGCGCTCGACGACGCGCGCAACCGCCGCTCGCCGGGCCTCGTCATGCGGCTGACGCTCGGCGCCGCGGCGTCCGCAGCGGTCCTCGCACTCGCCGGCGCGACGCCGATCGCGATCGAGACGGCACCCCGCGGCCAGGGAGTCGTGGGGGGCTTGCCGGCCGAGCCGGCGCCGATCGTCGCGGCGCGACGCGTCGTCGAATCCGTCGGCGCCGCCGTCAGCACGGCGATGCAGGACAACCTCCCGGGCACGTGGGAGCTTCGACCGACGACGACGCCAGGGATGGTCCACCTGCGACTCGTCGAGGGCAACAACACGCACGGGACGAACGTCCCGCTCGCGTCGCTCGAAGGCCTCACGGAAGCCCAGCTCGCCGGAGCGGGCGGCCCTGTGCAGTTTCGCATCACGCGTGACGCCGGGACGTTGCAGTTCGATGGCGTGCAGCGGAGCGGCGTTGCCGCCGGCACGTTCTCGTTCGCGCCGAATCCGGCGTTCCCCGCCGAGCTCGTGAAGCGCGGTTTCACGACACCCACGGCGCGCGAGCAGTACCAGCTCGCGCGTTTCGACATCGGCTACGCCTTCCTCGACGAGTTGAACCGGCTCGGGTACGCGAAGCCCGACACCGCCGGGCTCGTCACGGCCGGCCAGCACGGCGTCAACGCCACCTACCTGCGTGAGATGGGCGCGCTCGGCTACGCCCTCGGCTCGCTGCCCCCGCTGATCACGCTGCGCGATCACGGCGTCACGCCCGACTACGTGCGCGGCATGGCCGCGGAAGGTTACTCGAAGCTGCCCGCCGACACGCTGCGACAGGCACGGGACCACGGCGTCGGGCCGGAGTATGTGAAGGGCATGCGCGAGGCCGGCTACGCGGGGCTGCCGCTCGAGGCGCTGGTCAACGCCCGCGATCACGGGGTGACGCCGGAGTACGTTCGCGCGCTCGGCGACGGCGGCTATCGCGGCCTGCCCCTCGATCAGGTGGTGCGCGTCCGCGATCACGGCATCACGCCCGACTACATCAGCGGGATGCGTCAGCTCGGCTACACGCTGCCGATCGAGGATCTCGTGCGGGCGCGGGATCACGGCGTCGACACGCAGTACGTCCGCGACATGGCCGCGCTCGGGTTCGGGTCAACGCCGATCGAGCGTCTGATCGCGGCTCGCGATCACGGCGTGACGCCCGCGTACGCGAAGGAGCTGAAGGCGCTCGGCTACGACAGCCTGACGCTCGACGATCTGGTGTTGCTGCGCGATCACGGCGTCACGCCGGATCGCGTCCGCTCAGCGAATGCCCGGGCCGGCACACGCCTGCCGATCGATACGCTCCGATCGCTCGCGGACGGCGGCGGCCTGCGCTAGTCGCTCGCGTGCATCCGGCCGTCTCGCCCTGCTGGGATCGAGCGCTGCTGCCGCATCAACTCATCGCTGGACGGCCTTGTTCGTGCGTCCGTCGATCACGGTGACCTTGTCGCTCAGGCGGTTGGCGACGTAAATCATGTCCGTCGCCGTGTTCACAGCCACGGCCCACGGCCCCTTGTCGGCGGGGACCGTCGCGGCGACGGTATTCGTGCGGCCGTCGATCACGGACACGCTGTTCGCGTGTGTGTTGACGACATACGTCATGTTCGTCCTGGTGTTGACCGCGATCTGCTGCGGCCACAACCCGACGGCAACCGTGGCGATCACCCGGTTCGACGCGCCGTCGATGACCGTGACGTTGCTGCTTGCGTAGTTCACCACGTAGACGCGGTTCGTCACGTCATTGACGGCCGCCGCGATCGGCACGGCGCCAGTCCCGACCATCGAGACCACACCGGTCCGCGTGTCGATGATCGTGACCGCGTTGTTGTTCGGTGTCGGCAGATAGAGACGTCCGTTCATCTCGTCGAGGGCCGAGTCCCACTGATGAACACCTGGGACCTCGATCCGCGCGGGCTCGTTGGTGGCGCCGTCCACGACGGTCAGGAAATTGTCCTGGTAGCCGACAAAGTAGATCTTGTTCGCCTTGACGTTGACCGAGAGCGCGTTGCCTTCCGTGCCGGCGTGAATGGTCGTCGAGGACTTCGTCGCGAGATCGATCACGTAGGGATCCGTGCCGGTGCTGGCCGACACATAGAGCTTGTTCGTGACGGGATTGAGCGCCGTCAGACTGCCCCGATCGGCCTTGAGCGTGTCGATGATCGCGTCGGTATCGGGATCGATGACCGAGATGGTCCCAGGCCCGCGGTTCATCGCGTACACCCGGCCGCTGCGCGGATCCAAGGTGAGGTTCTTGACGTTGGCGCCGGTCTTGAGCGTGACCACTGGCCCCGCGGCGCCGTTGACGATCTTGACGACGCCAAGGTCCGGAAACGCCGCGTAGGCTTTGCCGTTGCGCGTGTTGACGACCACGCCCTTGGGCGCGTCGGTGACGCCGACTTCCGCACCGACGGCAGCGGCCAGACCGAGAAGCGCGGTCAGTGTGACGGCCCGTCGGCGCACGGTAGTATGTCGCACTGGTATGCGACGTATCTTACTGGCGATCGGCTGGGTTGCCGCGACTCTTCTCGGCCCGTCATCCCTTGCCGCGCAGCCATCGACAGCGGCACGTCCGAAGGTGCTGGCGTTCTTCACGTCCGGGGGCGAGCTCGATCACGTCCTGTTCGCGCAGCAGGCGATGCGTGCGTTCGTCGCCGCGGAGGCGGGCGGCTACGCATTTGCCGCGACCAGCGATTGGGACGCGCTGAACGAGGCGAATCTGCGGGATGTTCGAGTCGTCATCTGGCTGAACGACATGCCGCGCACGGCGGCGCAGCGTCTGGCGTTCGAGCGGTACATGGAGGGCGGAGGCGGCTGGCTCGGCTTCCACATCTCCGGGTTCGGCAGCAACGCGTGGCCGTGGTTCACCGCGTTCATGGGGGGCGGCCGGTTCAGCGCCAGCAACTGGCCGGCCCTGCCGGCTCGCGTCAACGCCGATGACCCGGCGCACCCCATCCTGAAGGGCGTGCCGCCGACGTTCGTCGCGCCCATCAACGAATGGTACTCGTGGACGCCGAGCCCGCGCGCCAACCCGGACGTCAAGGTCCTGCTGACGCTGGACGCCTCGAACTTCCCGCTCGGCATCAAGAACACGCTGAACGGCGGCGACATCCCCGTCGCCTGGATCAACACCAGGTACCGGATGGTCTACGTCAACTACGGGCACGGCGATCAGATCTACTCCACGCCGCAGCTGCCGACGATGACCGACAACAGCCTGCGGTGGCTTCTGTCGCCGTCGACTGGAGCATCGATGGTCGCCCCGGACGATGGCGCTGTTCGCAGGCCTGTTGCACCACGATGACGCGCGACACGCCGTGGCGAGGCGGCGGGACGGAGGATGGCGGCTCCAGGCTCGGCTAGTACCTGATCGAACATCCGCCTGATGTCTTTCGGATCCGTTGTCCTGGTCAGCGCCAGCATCAGGAGGATCCGCGCTTTCTGCGGATTCAGATTGTCGCCAGGCACGGTGCCGATCTCGTCGTACTCGGCCCGGCCGATCACGCGGCCATTGCCAACGCGCGATGAACGGACGATGACGGGGCGGTCGGCGGGGGGCAACTTCGCGAGCGCGGTCAGCGTGGCCTTCTCCAACGTCGACATCCCGCCAGCGCCGGTCCCTGCCAGCACCAGGCCCTTCGCCTTCCGCGCCACGGCCGCCTCGATCATCGCGGGGTCCGGTTCGACATACGAATAGACAATGTCGACCTTCGGCAACTGCGTGAGCGTGCTGACATCGAACTCCGAAGCGGCCGTGTGGCGGCGCGTGCTGGCCCGGTAGAACGCCACCTTGTCTTCGTCCACGTAGCCGAGCGCGCCAAGCTCCGGCGACCGAAACGTTTCCACACGGAAGGTGTTGGTCTTGGTGACGTCGCGCGCGCCGTTGATCTCGTCGTTCATGACGATGAGTGCGCCCTTGCCCCTTGCGTCGGCGGAAATCGCGGTGCGGACCGCGTTCAGCAGGTTGAGCGGGCCATCCGCGCTGATCGCGGTAGCCGGCCGCATCGAGCCCACCAGGACGACGGGGCGATCCGACTTCACCGTCAGGTTGAGGAAGTAGGCGGTCTCCTCGAGCGTGTTGGTGCCGTGCGTCACGACGACGCCGGCAACCGCCGGGTCGTCGGCCAGGAGCCGATTGATGCGCTGGGCCAGTCTCAGCCAGATGTCCAGCGTGATGTCGCTGCTGTTGACGTTCGCTACCTGCTCGACCTTGACGTCGGCAATCTGCTTGATCTGGGGCACGGCGTCGACGAGCGCCTGCCCGAGCAGAGTCCCGGCCTTGTAGTTCGACAGATCCGTCGGCGATGAGCCAACTCCGGCGATGGTGCCGCCAGTCGACAACACCCAGACCCTCGGAAGGACGGGAACGGTCGCGGCCTGAGCGGGCTTCGCCGTGGGCTGCGCGGCAGTGACGGCTGGAAACAGCAGCGCGGCAGCGAGGACGATGGGACGCAGTCGAGATCGCATTGGCTTTTGCGGGGTCGCCAGCGATTCTCACAGCTCGACCGTTCCTTTTCAACCTGAGATATTCTGCGGTCGCAAACGATGACCTCCGCGAACACTGGGTCGCATTTCGCCGAGCTCCTGGATGCCCTTCCCGACGTGCTCGCGTGGGTGAAGGATCGGCAGGGTCGCTATCTCTGGGTCAATCGAGCGTTCCGCGTTCAACACTCTCTCGATCACCCGAGCGAGCCTGAAGGCGCCTTCGTCGAGCGCATTCTCGGCAAGACCGACTACGAGCTGTCCCCGGCGTTCCTGGCCGATCAGTACCGGCTCGACGACGAACAGGTCCTGGCGGGCCACCGCATCGTCAACCGGCTCGAACGCGTGGGAGACTCTCGAGGCACGACGGCCTGGAACGTGACCGACAAGATTCCGGTGGTCGACGCAAGGGGCGCCGTCATCGGCACCGCCGGGATGACGCGCACCGCCTCCCCGCCAGCAGCGTCGAGGCAACCGCCCCAGGCTTCGGCGCCGCGCTGGCCCACATGCGCACCCATTTCCATCGCGAGATCACCAATCGGCGCCTCGCGTCGCTCTCGAACATGTCGCTGCGCGCCTTCGAGCGGCGGTTCCGGACCGCCTTCCACCTCACCCCCCAGCGCTTCCTGCGAAAGCTTCGCTTGCGGATTGCGAGTCGCGCGCTGGTCTACACGGACGATTCGCTGTCGGACATCGCCTTGAAGTCCGGATTCGCCGATCAAAGCCATTTCTCGCGCGAGTTCCGGCGTCAGTTCGGACGCACCCCTCGCGCGTATCGCGACCATTACCGGGCGGCGCCGGCTTCCCGGCGGCTCTGACGTTCCTGTCACACATTCCGCCGCTTCCGTGCAATCGCCGTCCGTCGACACGCGTTGTCATGTGTCGACCGGAGGTGAACCCGATGAGAAGCCGACGTGCGCCGTGCGCAGCGATGATCGCCGCGACGGTGGCCGCGGCTACCGTGGCGGCGATGGCCGCGGATCAGGCGCAGGCTGGCGGCGCGGCCGCGCCGCAGCGCCGCATTCCGACCTTCTCGAAGGACGTCGCGCCGATCCTCCAGGCCAACTGCCAGGTCTGTCATCGGCCCGGTGAAGCAGGCCCGTTCCCGTTGCTGACGTACGAGGACGCGCGTCGGCGTGCGACCAAACTCAAGGACGCCGTTGGCGACCGAAAGATGCCGCCCTGGTTTGCCGATCCGCGCCACGGCCGGTTCTCGAACGCCATGGGCCTGAGCGCCTCGGACATCGACACCCTCGTGCGATGGGCCGACGGTGGAGCGCCTGAAGGCGATCGGCGCGACCTGCCGAAGCCGGTGTCGTGGGTCGAGGGCTGGGGGATTGGGACGCCGGACATGGTCGTCGAAATACCGATGCCCTTCGAGGTTCCGGCGACGGGCGTCGTCGAATATCAGCACGTCATCGTGCCGACCCACTTCACCGAGGACCGCTGGATTCAGGCGGCGGAAATACGTCCGACCGAGCGGGAGGTCGTGCATCACCTCATCGCCTTCGTCCGCGAACCGAAATCGAAGTGGTTCCGGGGCCAGCCGGCCGGTGTCTTCTTCACCGCCCCGAAGGTGAGCGCGGACGCCGAGACGGAAGCCGGCGCGCTGCCGAGCGATTTCCTGGTCGGCTACGCGCCGGGCCAGCCGGCGGAGATCCTCGAACCTGGGCAGGGAAAGCTCATCAAGGCCGGCTCCGACATCGTCTTCCAGATGCACTACACGCCCCATGGGCACGCCCGGACCGATCGCACGCGGCTCGGCATCGTCTTCGCCAAGACGCCTCCGAAGAAGCGCGTCCTCACGTTGTCGGCCGTCAACGACACGTTCAAGATCCCGCCCGGTCACCCGAACTATCAGGTCGATGCGAGCTTCGAAGTGGCTACGGACGTCGTGCTCGCCAGCCTGCATCCGCACATGCACGGGCGCGGCAAGGACTTCGAGTACCGCGCGGTGTTCCCCTCCGGCAAGACGGAGATCCTCCTCAAGGTGCCCCGTTTCGACTGGCACTGGCAGCAGTGGTACAACCTCGCGACGCCCCTTCTCCTGCCGAAGGGCACGCGGCTCGATTGCACCGCGCATTTCGACAACTCACCGAACAACCCGGAGGCCGCCGATCCGACCAAGGAAGTGATCTGGGGCGACCAGAGCTGGGACGAGATGATGATCGGGTTCTTCAACCTGGTCTTCGACGCCGACCTCCCGGTCGATCGGCTCTTCGTCAAGAAGCCGAAGGCCGAGATCGCCGGCGGCGGCACGCGTCGCATCATCGCCCTGGCAGAACCCGGCCAGACGATTCACCAGCCGTTCGCCGACGCCGCCCTGCGGTGGCTGCAGGAGACGGCGCCAAAGGAGGGCTTCACGGTCGATTACATCCGCACGACGGATCCCATCGACGACGCCTATCTCGCGGCGCACGACCTGTTCGTGCAGGTCAACTATCCGCCCTATCGCTGGACACCGGTGGCCGAGGCCGCGTTCAGGAAGGCGATGGAACGGGGCACGATCGGGTGGGTGGGCTTCCACCACGCGTCACTGCTCGGAACGTTCGATGGTTTCGAGATGTCGCCCTTCTTCCACCAGTTCATGGGCAACATCGTGTTCAAGAGCTACATTCCCGACTTCGCGACCGGGACGATTCGCGTCGAAGATGCGGCGCATCCGGTGCTCAAAGGCCTGCCGGCGACCTTCGCCATCGAGAACGACGAGTGGTACACCTATGACCGCTCGCCACGACCCGACGTCCACGTGCTCGCCACTGTCGATGAGAGCAGCTACGTGCCGGCGCGCAGCGTGAAGATGGGCGACCACCCGGTCATCTGGACGAATTCACGCTACCAAGGGCGGAACGTCTATTTCCAGTTCGGACACAAGCCCGATCTGTTCCAGAACGAAGCGTTCACGACCCTGTTCCTCAACGCGATTCGCTGGGCTTCGGAGAAATAGAGATTCGCGCGATCAGCCGCTCGTGCGTCCCATAATCTCTGAAACAGGGATCAGAAGGCTGGACCGGGAACCCGTGGCCGGTCTGGTCGTGAGGACGACGCAGGTCGTGGCCGTGGCCGGATCGTGCCAGATCATGCGTGCCGGTCGAACCGAAGTGGCCGAACGTCTCCGCCGAGCAGGTCCGGCCGAAGGCGCCCGGCTCGCGCTGCCAGCCCAGGCCGAAGCTTGGCCGCAGCCTGCCTGTCTGTATCGCGCGCATCTCGCGCGCCGTGGTCTTCGGCAACACGTCACCGCCCATGGATGCGAAGGCCTCCAGGAACGTACCCAGATCGCGCGCGGTCGCGTGGGCGCCGCCCCACGGTGCTGCGAGATTCCGCCAGTAGGAGCTGTTCCAGTCCCAGTCGCTCCGTTCAGCCTCCGGCACCTGACATTGGGCAGTATCCGCGACCCGTCGACCGCCCAGGCCGAGCGACGTCTGCCCCATGCCGAGCGGGTTGAAGATCGTCCGCGCCATGAAGCCCGGCATCGGTTCGCCGCTGACCTTCTCGACGATCGCCGCCGCCAGCAGGATGCCCATGCTCTGGTAGCTGACCTTCTCGCCGGGTCTGAAGAGCAGTGGCGTGCGGCAGGTTCGCGCCACGAAGTCCGACAGGGGCGCGTGCCGGCGGCGAAGGTCGGTGTTTTCCGGCAGCATATCGGGCAAGCCCGACGTGTGCGTGAGCAGGTGGTGAATGGTGACGGCGCCGCGCTCGCCGTCGCGGAAGTCCGGCAGGAACTTCGTCACCGTGTCGGTCAGCGCCAGTTCGCGCCGATCGCGGAGCCACAACACCGCCGACGCGGTCATCGGCTTGGTCGAGGACGCAACCAAGAACGGCAGCTCGACTCGCGCCGTGCCGAAAGCGCGGGACAGCTCCTGCCCCGACCGGCGGACATGGAGCACCGCCGCCGCCACTTCCCCACTGTCCGTCTGCGCGCGCATCAACCGGCTCGCCTCCTCGAAACGAGTGGCGAGATCGGCCTTCTGCGCGGCGAGCGGGCGTTCCGCGGCCATCGCGCCCGTCATGCCGGTGGCGACGCTGGCCACGGCGAGGAAGCGGCGGCGCGTGAGGCGAACGTCCTTGGCCGAGGCGCGAACAGCCATGTGCACCGAATCTTCTCCGGACCGACGGCGCATCGCAAGGTAGCGGCTAGAGTCGCGTCAGCAGGTACTTCTTGCGGAACTTGCGCGCCAGGTACCTGTTTGGCTCCTTGCGATTGGTGACACGCATCGTCGCCGGATCGTAGGTCAGCGTCTCGGTCGGATGGTGTTCGGCGACGCTTCCCAGCAGCACGGCTTCGGTGACGAGCGAGGCGTAGTCGAGCCCCGCCGAGCAGACGGTTCCGGGCCCCGCGAGCACGGCGTCGAGGAACTCGTGGTAGTGGTTGCGCACCGGAGCCGTCGGGATGGCACGGCCCGCGAACCTGTCGACCGGGTGCAGCGCAGGTGCGCCGATGTGCGGCAGCAGGATTGCGCCCTCGGTCCCCAGAATTGCCGCACCGGAACCCGGCACGCTGCCGCCAACGGCCTCGATCACCGCCTCCGGCAGGCGCGTGGCGCCGTCGTACCACCAGAAGTCGAGCGTGCTGCCGGCGGTCAGCGGGGTGCCAGGGAAGACGAACTTGATCTTGGCGTCGATCGGCCAGTTGCCGAGCGCGGCGCCAGGGCCGTACCAGGTGATCTCGGTCGGCAGATACAGGTTCACGCCGCGAATGGGCGTGCTGAAGATGTGGCAGCCCATGTCGCCGAGCGTGCCGGTGCCGAAGCCAACTCGCTTGCGCCAGTTGCCCGGGTGATACACGTCCGTTTTGTAGGGCCGTTTCTCGCCGACGCCGAGCCACATGTCCCAGTCCAGCGACCCGGGAATCGGATCCGAACCAGCCGGGATCGGAGACGGGTCGCCCCACGTCTTGTTGCAGAAGGTGTGCACCTCGCGCACCTTGCCGATGACGCCGCTCCGGATCATCAGTTCGGTGGCCAGCTGCGTCGGATGCGACGAGATCTGGATGCCCATCTGCGACACCAGGCGTCTCTTGCGTGCCTCGGCCGCCAGCATGCGGGTCTCGTAGACCGTCGTCGCCAGCGGCTTCTGCACGTAGACGTGCTTGCCGTGCGACATCGCCGCCATCGCGATCGGCGCGTGCATGTGATCCGGTGTCGAGACGTTGACGGAGTCGAGGTTGTCGGCTTCCTTGCGGAGGAGCTCGCGCCAGTCCTGGTAGACCCGCACGTTGGGAAACAGCTTTTTCACCGGCTCGGCGCGGGACAGGTCCACGTCGGCCACCGCCACCAGGTCGAAGGCCTCATGGCTCGAGAAGGCGCGGATGTCCGAGAGCGCCATGCCCGCGGCGCCGAAGCTGGCGTGACGGACCTTGCGTCCGGTCTGGGCCAGGATGCCGCCCGCCAACGGCACGGCCGCGGCGCCAGCGGAGATGGTCTGCAGAAACGCGCGACGACTGACAACGGGCGACATACTGACGCAACCTCCAAGCGGATCACGGCGCGGCCGGGATCTCATTGTCTGCGCCATTCCACGACGGGCCAAACCCGCCAGTTGGAACCCATTGCTCAGCTGGGTGCGGACACTCGAAACAGTGCGCGCCTCTTTCGCGCTCAGACGGGATGCCCTGATTCGGTCTCCGGTTCCGCCTTGGGTAACAGCGATACCCCGCTGTCCCTCGGAGGTGAACCGTGGACGGACTATCAGTGCTGGTGGTCGCCTTCCTCATACTCAATGGCCTGCCGATGCGGACGAGCGCCGACGAGCAGGGGGCGAGGCGGTGGCCCCATCGCCTGGCGATGCGGCAACGGACGGTTCGTCCAGGGCCAGCGAGTGGCCGTGCCGGCTTGGCGTGCCCAGAGCAATCAGGCCGAAGATTCTCGAGCTCTGGGCGGCTGCCGAGCATCGACCCGACGCTCGAGGATTCGGCGTGGCGCTGTCGAGAACCGAGACCGCGCCTGGTTGGAGCGCGATGGTCTCGGCAGAATTCCGGGGCCTTGGCGGCCGGCTTCGCTGTGAAAAGCCTGGCGACGGAACGCGGCTGGCGCCCAATTTCCGGCGGGCGGCCCGGGCGGCCCTCGAATTTTACTTGACCGACCTTTTTGGTCGCCTTTAGACTAGGCGGGCGAAATGAGACCGTTCTCATTTTGCTCGACTCAGGCGTTCCCTGAAACGAAACACGGCCCGCCGGTGCTGCAACACCGACGGGCCCCGGTCGAACAGAAGGTCTGGGCAGACCGTTTTCTCGCCATTGCTTGCGCGCTGGCGCGTCCGACGCCCTCATAGTACGGACGTCGCACCAGCGACGCAAGCACCGGTAGGTGCTATGCGTTCACTCCTCTCGTGCGTCGTCCTGTGTCTCCTCACCCAATTGACCGTTGCCGAAGCCGGCGCCCCCCGCGCGACCGCGGATGCCGAGGCCACGGCGGCCCGGGCCGTGCTTCGCGGCCGGGTTGTGGATTCCAGTGGCGGCGCGGTCCGGGGTGCGCAGGTGAACGTCATCTCGTTGCGCGCCGGGGCGCCGGCATCCGTCGCGACGGATCAGCAGGGCGACTTTGAGATCGCAACGGCGCCTGGCAGCTATGTCGTCCGCGTCAGTGCTGGAGGGTTCGTCGACACGTCGCGCCGGGTCACCCTGACGGACGGGGCGACCGAAACGACGAACTTCACGCTCGAGATCGCGGGCGTGCAGGAGACGGTCGCGGTCGAGGCCGCCGGCCTCGGCTACAAGGTGCCCGCGGTGACGTCAGCGACCAAGACGACGACGCCACTCCGCGACGTTCCCCAGGCCGTCAGCGTCGTGTCGAGCGCGCTCATCGCCGACCAGCGCATGACGAGCATGGCCGACGTGACGCGCTACATGCCGGGCGTCGGCTTCGCGCAGGGCGAAGGCAACCGCGATACGCCGATCCTGCGTGGCAACAGCACGACCGCCGACTTTTTCGTCGACGGCGTCCGCGACGACGTCCAGTACTTCCGCGACGTCTACAACGTCGAGCGCGTCGAGGCGCTCAAGGGCCCGAACGCGATGGTCTTCGGCCGCGGCGGTGTCGGCGGCGTCCTCAACCGCGTCACCCGCCAGGCGGACTGGGGCCAGTCGCGCGAAGCGTCCCTCCAGCTCGGCTCGTGGGACAACAAGCGCGTGACAGTGGACGCTGGGCGCGGGTTGAACGAGACGGTCGCCGTGCGCGGCACCGGGCTCTATGAGAAGTCGGATTCCTACCGCCAGGGTGTCGGCGTCGAACGCTACGGCTTCAACCCGACGGTTGCCGTGCGGCTCGGTTCGGCGACCACGCTGCGCGGCAGCTACGAGTTCTTCCACGACGACCGCGTCGCCGACCGCGGCATCTCGTCGTTCGGCGGCCGGCCGGTAGACACCGATCCGGGAACGTTCTTTGGTGATCCGGATCAGAGCACCTCGGATGCGACGGTGCACTTGCTGTCAGCGGGCCTCGAGCATCGCTTCGGACCTCGGGTCACGTTGCGCAATCGTCTGACCTACGGGAACTACGACAAGTTCTACCAGAACGTCTTTCCGGGTGCGGTGAACGCGGCGGGAACCACCGTCGCAATCTCGGCCTACAACAACGCGAGCGCGCGGCAGAACGTGTTCAACCAGACCGACCTCATCGTCGCGGCGCAGACCGGCCGGTTCGGCCACACGCTCCTCGTCGGGACCGAGTTCGGACGGCAGGACACCGACAATTTCCGCGAGACGGGGTTCTTCACGAGCATCGGGCCGAACGTCACGACGGTCAACGCACCGCTGAGCGCGCCGACGATTTCACTGCCGCTCCAGTTCCGCCAGAACGCCACCGACGCCGACAACCAGAGCGTGGCAACGGTGGCCGCGGCCTACGTGCAGGACCAGATCGCGCTGACCTCGCAGCTCGAGGCGGTCGTCGGCCTGCGGTTCGACAGCTTCGACGCCGACGTCACCAACAACCGCACGGCGACGGACTTCAGCAGCCACGACGGTCTCCTTTCGCCGCGGGTCGGGCTGGTCTACAAGCCGACCGCGCCGCTGTCGCTCTACGGCAGCTACACGCTCACCTACCTGCCGCGTGCCGGTGAGCAGCTGTCGTCGCTGTCACTGACCAATCAGGCGCTCGATCCCGAGGAGTTCCGCAACTACGAGGTCGGGGCGAAGTGGGACATCAATCCGGGCCTGGCGTTCACGTCCGCGCTCTACCGGCTGGATCGCAGCAACGTCGTCGTCCCGGATCCCGCCGATCCGACGCGCTCGATCCTCGTCGACGCGCAGCGCACCAAGGGCCTCGAGCTGGAGCTGCAGGGCAACCTGACGCGGGCCTGGACCCTGGTCGGCGGCTATGCCTACCAGGACGGTGAGATCACGCAGTCCATCTCGGCCACCGCGCAGGCCGGCGCCACGCTGGCGCAGCTGCCGAAGCACTCGCTGTCACTGTGGAACAAGTACCAGGTCACGCCACGGATCGCGGGTGCGCTCGGCATCATCGCGCGCGGTGACGTCTTCACGTCGACCGACAACCTCGTCGTCCTGCCCAACTGGGTGCGCGTCGACGCCGCGGTGTTCTATTCCTTCTCGCCGCGGCTGCGGCTGCAGGCCAACGTCGAGAACCTCTTCGACACCGACTACTACCTCTACGCCCACAGCAACACCAACATCACGCCGGGCTCCCCAGTGGCCCTGCGGGTGTCGCTGACCACGCGCTTCTAAGCGCGTGGGCACGGCCGCTCCGCCGGCAGAGCGACCGTCGCCGGGCGGCAGTCTCACCGGCGCGCGTGGGGCATCCAGTTCACGCAACCGCCTACGGGCGACGGCATTCGAAGCTTGCCGCGTCGTCTGAATTGCCGGCGCCCTTGTACCGCGCCACCTGCGGATGAGGACACAGTGGGCGCGTGCGATCGACGCGTCCGTCGGTTCGGTGCGATGCCTGGATCGCGTCCGGCGCCACACCGGATTCACGCCAGCGCTCCAGCGCCGCGACGAAATCAGCGTCGTTCGGTCCAGGGCCGCCGCGGCAGTGGCCCATGCCGGGCATCAGGAAGAGCCGCATCCACTCATCCTGCGGTCCGCCCAGCGTCTCGGCGACCTTGGTGTAGTAGTTGATGCTGCTGGCCGGCGCGGGGCCGGGATCCGCCCAGCCGTGGTAGACAATCAACTTTCCGCCGCGGTTCTTGAACCTCGAGAGGTTCGGGTCACTGGCCTCGATGAATCCGGCATGACGAATCGCGAGCGGCAGGTCCTTTTCCAGCTCGAAGGACATGACGTCCCATGCCGGATCCTGATGCGCCAGGTAGCGAAATACGTTTGTCTGGAGGTCCGTCGGAGCACCGCCCTGGATGCGCATTCCTGATTCGACCCCCGGAGCGGATCCGGGGTAGACGGGCTCGCCGCGCACCGTCTTCACCCCGGCATAGACCTGCTTCACGGCATCCACCTGCGGCTGTGTCAGACATGAAGCGCTGTTCGTAGCACTGCACAGCAGACTCGATGGATCGAAGACGCAACGTTCAGGGTCGCTCACCAGACCGTCGCGGACTCCATCATTCGCGTCGCAGACTTTGAGCACGGCATCCGCCACAAGGGCGAGCTTCTCAGGTGGTACCAGCCGCCGTTTGTCTTTCAGCACGGCCACCTGGTGGGTCAGGTTCGCGGCATTCAGATGAACCATGTCGTAGACCGGCGCACCTGCGATGATGCCATCGAAATCATCGGGATAGCGTTGTGCCGCCATCAATCCCTGTCGTCCGCCGGTTGAGCAACCGCTGTAATACGACAGCTTCGGTGCGTTCCCGTAGAAGGCGGCGACGAGCGCCTTCGACGTCACGGTCATCTCGTGCATCGCGCGATAGGCGAAGTCGATGACCCGTTCGGGATGGCCGATCAGGAACTGCGTCCCTTCGCCCTTGTGGCCGGTATCATTCGACGCGGTCGCGTAGCCTCGCTGGAGCGCGATCGCCATCTGGTCGAAACTGATCGCGCCGGCCCATCCTCCGTTGCCGACGGCCTGAAACTTGCCATTCCACGCGTCGATCGGCAGCCACAGCTCCATTTCGATCTGCGAATCGGCTGAAGGTGAGAGCATCGCCGCGATGCGGCAGTGCGCAGGAAGCGTGGGCGCCGGTGGTGCCATCGGTGGCTGGCCGCGGCCCGGGGTGTACGGCCCGGCGGGCACGAGTTCCGCGACCGTAATGGTGGTCCTGGGCAGCGAGAGGGCCTTCATCGCATCGCACGGTGCCGCGCTCAGGCCCGCTGCGAGCACCACTGCGTAGCTCAGCATGGCGATCCTCGTTGTTCAATTGCCGACGAAGCGCTTGGACGCATCGCACATCATACGGCTGTGACATGCCCGGCGATTTCGGCCCAGCTGAGGCCTGAGTGGCAGAATGGAACCGACGAATCCTTCAATGGAAAGTCTATGAGCCTGATCACACTTCGCGTCAACGGCCGCAGTCATACGCTCGATACCGATCCGGTGACGCCGCTCCTCTACGTGCTCAGCGATGATCTGGCGCTGCGCGGCCCGCGCTTCGGCTGCGGGCTCGGCCAGTGCGGCGCCTGCACGGTGCTCGTGAAAGGCCAGGCGATCCGGTCGTGCATGACCCCGGTGCAGGCCGTAGCCGGCGCCGAGGTCACCACGCTCGAGGGGCTCGGCACGTCCGAGCGTCCGCATCCCATCCAGCAGGCGTTCATCGACGAGCAGGCGTCGCAGTGCGGCTTCTGCTTGAGCGGCGTCATCCTCTCGGCCAAGGCGTTGATCGATCAGAAACCCAAGGCGACCGACGACGAAATCCGCCAGGCCCTGTCCGGTGTCCTGTGCCGCTGCTTCGGGCACAACCGGATGCTCGCGGCGATTCGTCGCTACGCGGACGGGAGGACGGCATGACGCCCGACCTGACGCCGGACGCGCGCGCCGCCTACGAGGCGGCCGGGTTCTCGCGCCGCGACTTCCTGAAGCGCTCCGGAGCGCTCGTTGTGGCCTTCAGCGCGGCCGACCGGCTCGGCCTCCCCGGATCGCCCGGCACGGCCGCCGCGCAGGGCATCAACGGCCGCACCACCCAGGCCCTCGACGGCTGGATCAGCATCATGGCGGATGGCTCGGTGACGGCCTACACGGGCAAGTGCGAGCTCGGTCAGGGTCTTTTCTCCGCGCAGGTGCAGCTCATCGCCGAAGAACTCGTCGTGCCGATGAACCGCGTTCGCCTCGTGCAGTGCGACACCTCGCTGACGCCCGATCAAGGCACGACATCCGGTGCGCAGTCGCACCCGGCCAACTTCAACCAGGCGAATCTCGCACTGGCCGGCGCCACCGCCCGCGAGGCGCTCGTGCGGATGGCTGCCGAGCGACTCGGTGTCCCGGCCGAGCAGCTCGCCGTCGGCGACGGCGCCGTCTTCGTGCGTGCCACGCCTGGCCAGCGGGTCGGATACGGCGATCTCGTCGGTGGCCGCCGCTTCGACATCAACCTCAGTCCTACGGCGAAGCGCCGCCGGCCGAGCGAGTGGACGGTCCTCGGCAAAGCCGTGCCGCGCGTCGACATGGCGGCGATGGTCACCGCCGAGCTCGAGTACGTCCATCACGTGCGCGTGCCCGGGATGCTCCACGGCCGCGTCGTCCGGCCGCCGGCGGTGGGCGCGACGGTCGTGCGGGTCGATGAAACCTCGGTCGCCGGCATGGCTGGCGTGGTGAAGGTCGTCATCAAGGGCAATTTCGTCGGCGTGGTCGCCGAGAAGCCATGGCAGGCCATTCAGGCGGCGGCGAAGCTCACGGTGACGTGGACGCCCGGGACTGGCTTGCCGCCGCAGCGCACGTTCTACGAGCATCTGCGGCAGCAGAAGAATGGCCGCGACACGCTGCTCGTCGACTCGGGCAACGTCGACGCCGCGCTCGCTGGCGCGGCCACCGTCGTGCGTGCCACCTATCTGCATCCGTACCAGATGCACGGCTCGGTCGGCAGCTCGTGCGCCGTCGCCGACGTGCAGGCCGGGCACGCGACGATCTGGTCGGCCACCCAGGCCGCCTACCCGCTGCGGGACACGACGGCCGCGCTCCTCGGCTTCCAGCCCGCGCAGGTGCGTGTCGTCTTCACGCGAGGGTCCGGCTGCTACGGTCTCAACGGCGCCGACACCGTCTCCTTCGACGCGGCCCTGCTGTCGCAGGCGGTCGGACGGCCCGTGCGCGTCCAGCTCTCGCGCCAGGACGAGATGGCCTGGGAGAACTTCGGGATGGCGTTCGTCATCGACCAGCGCGCCGGCGTCGATGCCAACGGCAACCTGGTGGCCTGGGACTACGAAGCCTGGTCACCGGCCCTGGGCGGCCGGCCCGGCTACGAGCGGCCGGGGAACGTCGTCACCGGCGCGCTCGTCGGCGCCCAGCCGGTGGCGGTCGCACCGCGGTCGCCCGCCCCGCAACCCGCCGGGCCCCTCAACAACGGCTCGAACACCGCACCCTCCTACGTCGCTGGTTGCGTCGGGGACGTGTGCCGCGGCACCGGCACGCTGCGGACCGAGCGGGTGCTGTCGCACCGGGTCCCCTCGCCGTTCTTCACGGGTCCACTCCGCGCGCCGGAGCGTTTGCAGAACACGTTCGCCCACGAATGCTTCATGGACGAAGTCGCGGCCAGGGTCGGCGCCGATCCGGTGGAGTACCGCCTCCGGCACCTGCGTGACCCGCGTCTCATCGCCGTCGTCAAGGCGGCCGGCGTCGCCGCGAAGTGGGACGCTCGCCCGTCTCCCCGTCCGAATCGGCCGGCTGCCGGAATGGCCTCGGGCCGCGGCATCGGCTGCGTGCTCTACGAGGGCGACAACGGCTACGTCGCGATGGTTGCCGAGGTGAGTGTCGATCAAGCCACTGGGGTGATTACGGTCACGCGTCTCGTCGGCGCGCAGGACTGCGGACCCATTTCGAATCCGAACGGGGTCCGCAGCCAGTTCGAGGGCGGCGCGCTTCACGGCATGAGCCGCGCACTCTATGAAGAAGTGACCTGGGACGAACGTCAGGTGACCTCGGTCGACTGGCGTGGATACCGGACGTTCCCGGTCGGCACGAAGGTGCCAACGATCGAGTGCGTGCTGATCGACCAGCCCGACGTCGAAGCGAACGGCGCCGGCGAGACGGCCATCACCGCCACCGCCGCCGCCATCGGCAATGCGGTATTCGACGCCACGGGCGCCCGACTGCGGGAGGTGCCGTTCACGCCGGCGAGGGTCAAGGCGGCACTGGCCGCACGCGGCAGCGTCCGGGAAACCCGATGATGTGGCTGCATCCTATTCGAGGATGCTGATCCACTCCGGCGGCTTCGGGGTCGGAACCGGCGGCCGGCCTGCGGTGATTTCCCAGTGATTGAACCATGAGTTCGACGGAGCTCCGACGAACTCGTCGCGTAGACGATACACGGGGTCTTCGAGCGCCTGGGCGACTGACACAAACCGGTAGCCGCGCTGCCTCAGAGCCTTTGCCAGCGCATCAAATCGATCTGCGTTGAGGGTGTTTGCATGAAGCAGGAGGATCTGCGGAATCTCGCGCCCGGTCACGCGCCGCGAGACATCCTCGAAGAACGTGAACACCTGTTCCATATAGCGCAGATAGTCGTCGGCAATCCGCACGGCGTCAGCGGTATTGCCGCGGCGGAGAGCGCTTGCGTACGCTGCCGCGTAGACGAACTCGTCGTTGTCCACGGTCACAGGGGCCACTGTATAGCCGTGGCTCGACAGAAAGGCCTCGAACGCGCGGCGCACCGTCAGATCCGAACCAACATGCAGGAACGGATGACGGAAGTATCGTAGTCTCTGCGCTGTTCCCTTCAAGAGTCCCCGCGTCACCGTTTCGCCTCGTAGCACGTCGGCCTGGAACTGATCGAGGGGCATCGTGTTCAGATCACGATGCGAGTACGTGTGGTTGCCCAACTCGAGTCCTGCGTCCAGCCACATCCGGAGCACGCCTATCCGGCCGTCGACATCGCCAGCTCCCCCGCCCTCGACGAACAGCTTTCCCTCGTTGACGAAACCTACGGCCGGAACGCTGTGCTTGCGCACTGCGCTCAGCAGCTTGCGCGTGAGTTCCTGGAGGCTGGCCACATCGTTCGCCACCACACCTGCCGGGGTGGCAGGCAAATCGTCAAACGTCACTGCGACAGCCCGTTCACGTGAGCGAGCGTGAGGGATGGCGTCGACGGCCAGCATTAGCGCAGCCAACGCCAGCAGTGAGGTCAAAGAACGGCTCGGACGCATGTCGCGAGGAGCTACCGTGAGATGTCGGGCGGGCCGTTGTCGACCGGGGTGAGCGGCACGAGCTTCAGCCCGAGTTGCTGCTGCACGGCGCTGGCGAGGGAGGGGCCATGCGATTCGGTCGTCCAGGTGAGGCGCACCGTGAACACGCCGGCGAGGCCCGTGCGATCTTCGACCTTGCGGCCGACGACGCTCGCGAGCTGTGCGGCCAGGCGCGGCAGCGTGATGGCGTCCGCGCATATTTCGCCGGGCCGCACCCCGTCGACGCAGCGCTCACGAGCCACACCTCGTGCACCCGTTGGTCTCAGTTCAGGCCCAAGCCGGCCGTCGTCGCGGGCGAGGACAAGCGCGTAGCCGATCGCGCCGGAAGCACTGACGGACTGAACGCTGGCCGGCGCCGCCACGTCCACCGCGGGCGAGGCCCCAAGTGCGCCGGCCGCCAACGGGACGATCACCACGCCCAGGATGATCCCGCTGAGCATCACCTTTTTCCAGGGGCCGGTCGCCTCGCCGATCCGGTTCGCCAGGATCGCGTCGATGCGCTGCCGCACGTTCGCGCTGCCGACACCGGAGACGCTCGCGAGCGGTGATGCGACGTAGCGCTTGCAGACGTTGAGAATGCCTTGCGCGTACGGGCCGGGCGCACCGACGCTGCGGAGCACATGTTCGTCGCAGGCGCGTTCGCGTTCGTCGACCAGGCGGGCGCCGAGCCACCAGACCAAGGGATGGAACCAGAAGATGGCTTCGGCGACCATGTGGATCGCCGCCGTCATGTTGTCGAAGCGCCGCACGTGACACAGCTCGTGGGCGATGATGGCTTCAATCTCCGGACGCGACAGATGACGTTCGATGTCCGCCGGCAGCAAGAGGACCGGGTTCAGCCAGCCGATGACACCAGGTTCGAGCAGACCGTCGGCCAGCCCCACCTGCAATCGCGCCGGCACCTCCATATCGAGCAGTTCGACGCGGCGGCTCGTCAGAGCGACATCCCAGAGCTGCCGGGACAGCTTGATGCGGAGCGCGACAATCGCGAAGAAACCGCAGGTCCAGATGCCAAGCAACGCCAGCGCAAGCCAGGCGGCCGCGACTTCGCTGATCGTGAAGGTCGAGGGCCACAGCGCCACCGTGCCGGTCGCCGTGAGCCAGTGACCGATCCCGCCGATCAGCGGGTGCCGCGCGAGATCGTGAAGCAACGACCATGACGCGCCGAGCAGAGTCGATGATCCGGACGGTCCGGGCGAGCCGCCCGTCCCGAGCGGACCGAAGGCGCCGAGGACAGCGAGAGCGCTCGACCCGATGACCGATCCGAGCCACATGACCATGGAGAACGGCACCAGGAACTTCACCGACACGCTGAACCAGAGCGCGTACCGCACGCGGGCGCGATTGCGACGGAATGCCAGGGCCAGCAGGCCGACGACCATCGCGAACAGCGTCGACTGCCAGAGGTGATCGATCACCCGGCCAATCGCCAGCCTCAGTCCGAGCCGTTCGGCCTGCCTGACCGGCCACGGTGTCACCTCAATCGGCTGACTCATCGCGCCAGCCGTTCCCGTCGGATCGCCGCCATACTGACCGGATCGCAAAAGGGCGGAGGAATGGCGCGGGTCGTATCGGCCAGAGCCGCCTCGGGCATCGAAGGGATCGGCTGGCTGGGTCGAACCGGCCTGGGACAACACCACCGCTACCAGCGCGACGTGGACGAGAAGTGAGCCGACGACGCCGACGGAATACCGGCGGCGTACGGGATGTCCGTCCGCGTGCATGATCATCGGCGACTCCTTCCCGGGCGGTGCTGTTTCTCGTGTGCCTCGATCGCTTTCTCGATCTCGCGCAGATCGTCCCGGGTCAGCCTTCCGGCCTCGACAAGCTGCGCCATCATCGGCTGTGTCCGTCCGCCGAAGAAGCTCAACACCTCGTCCAGCAAGCGCCGCCGCGCATCTTCGCGGGCGACAAGGGGCTCGAAAATATGCGCGTTGCTGATCTTGCGCGCCCGCCGCACCGCCTGCTTCGTCTCGAGGCGATAGACAGTGGTTTGAATGGTGGTGTAGGCGGGCCGGGGCGCGGGAAACGCCTCCTGGATTTCACGGATGGACGCGTTTCCCTGCGTCCACAGGATCTCGAGGATCTGGAGTTCGAGCCTGGTCAGTCGTGGTCGTGGCATGGCGTCCGTACTACGTAGCCGATAGATCTACTACTAAATAGTAGACAAGATCAAGCCGTTGACCAGGCGGACCTGTGCGTCAGCTACTCTCGTCGCTGCTTGCGAATGAATTCGATCGTCCCCTTGTCGCTGTCGATGGTGCCGGTCATCCGGTCGCGTGTCCCCGTCAACTCGCACTTCGCAAACGCCGCCGTGCGGCCGGTGCGAGGACGGGTCAGCAGGGTCAGCATGTTCCCATCTACTGTCCCCTCGGCGGGCATCATGTCCGTCTCGGCAGGGCCAATCATGCCGGTAACCTTGGCGCCGTCCTGACTCAGGATCGCGAGACCGGCCGCCGATCCGGAGGGCTTCGTGATCGTCACCGCCCAGGCCCCCGTCACATCCACATCCTGCGTTCCTCCCGCCAGCATCTGGACGACTGCTCCCAAGACCAGAACCACGGTCAACACTTTCGTTGTTCGCAGCACCTTCTTGCCCCCTTTCCTGAGCTGATACGCAGCGGACGCCGACTGGTTAACTGGCAACTACCGGTTCCTGTCCGCGGCACCTTCGCAGAACTGTACCTTGCCCAGGCGTCGACGCCCTGCGATAGTCCATCATCCGGTCGATGGTGAACGGCATCGTCACTTCACGGGCCAATGTATAGAAGGAGCGTCTGTCGTGAATCAGAGTCGACGACGGTTCGTCGGGCAGTGCGCCACTGTGGCGAGCACGTCGGCGGTGTCGGCCATGGTTGGCCGCATCCCGGCTGAGGCTGCGCAGACCCAGCCGCTGCGCAATTGGGCCGGCAACTATCAGTACAGCGCCAACGGCATCACGTCGGCGAGGTCGCTGGCGCAGATCCAGGACTTCGTTCGAAAGCAGGCGCGTTTCAAGGTGCTCGGCACCCGGCACTGCTTCAATGGCATTGCTGACAGCGCCGACCAGTTTCTCTCGCTTCTCGAGATGAACGCGATCGTGGGACTCGATCGCGCGGAGCGGACGGTTACGATCGAGTCGGGAATGAGCTACGGCCAACTGTGCCCGTCTCTCGATCGGGACGGCTTCGCGCTCCACAACCTGGCCTCACTCCCGCACATCTCCATCGCAGGCGCCTGCGCGACCGGTACGCACGGCTCGGGTGTGAACAACGGGAATCTCTCGACGGCGGTCTCGGCATTCGAGATCGTCACGGCAGGCGGGGACGTCCTGTCGATCGCACGCAGCAAGGATCTCCGCACGTTCCAGGCGACGGTCGTCAATCTCGGAGCCCTGGGCGTGGTCACGAAAGTCACGCTGGATGTGCAACCGGCGTTCACGATGCGGCAGGACGTGTACCTGGACCTCTCGATGGCGCAGGTCCGAGAGCATTTCGAGGACATCGTCTCTGCCGGCTACAGCGTCAGCTTGTTCACCGATTGGCAGCGGGGACGGGTCAACGAAGTCTGGGTGAAGCGCCGTGTCGAGAAAGGTGAGACCCTGACGGCTTCGAAGGATTTCTACGGCGCACGCCCAGCTACGGCGAACGTCCATCCGATCGTCGAGCTCTCGGCTGAGAATTGCACCGAGCAGATGGGCGTTGCCGGGCCGTGGTACGAACGCCTGCCACACTTCCGCATGGGCTTCACACCAAGCAGCGGCACGGAGCTGCAGTCAGAATATTTCGTGGCGCGCAGCAACGCCGTCGACGCGATCAGTGCCGTCGAGCGACTCCGGGATCACGTCAGTCCTCACCTGATGATCACAGAACTTCGCACCATCGCGGCCGACGACCTGTGGATGAGTCCATGCTACAAGCGGCCCAGCCTTGCGATCCACTTCACCTGGAAGCAGGACTGGCCGTCCGTGCGCAAGGTGCTGCCGATGATCGAACGGGAGCTGGCGCCGTTCGAGGTGAGACCACACTGGGGCAAGCTCTTTACCATTCCGTCGGCGCAGCTCCAGAAGCGATACGCGATGGCCGCTGAATTCAAACGGCTCGTGGCTGAGCATGACCCGCACGGCAAGTTCCGCAACGCATTCCTCACCGCGAATCTGTACGGCTGACATCGCTCTTTGCGAGGGCCGATGTCGAATTACACGTAAGCCGGAGTGGAAGCTCCGTACCACCTCGGGACGAATGCTGGCACCCATGCGTTCTCTCGTCGCTGCGACGTTCGCAGCCAGCGCGTTGTCACTGCTCGCAGCCAGACCGGCTGATGCGCAACAACCGAACCCGGCGTCGGAAATACGGCGCCAGGTCACCGGCAGCTTCCGGTTCGTGGATCCTGGTTCGACTCATCCCATTACCGTCTGGTTCTGCCGAACATCTACAGCCGCGCCCGACACGCGTATCGTGTTCGTCATGCACGGCAGCGATTCGCAGACAGCTCGACAGGCCTGTGACCTTGCATCGCCGTACATCGAGCCGTTCAATGCGATCGTCCTCGCTCCCCAGTTCGCGGAGGCGTACTTTCCTGGCGACGCGTACATGTTTGGCAACATGATTGATGCCGCCGGCAGCATGCTCCCGAAGTCAGCCTGGGCTCTGACGGCCATCGAACGCCTGTTCGACATGGTTCGCGACGAGATGGGACTGCGTCGAACGGACTACGACATCGTCGGCTTCTCGGGTGGCGCTCAGTTCGTCCACCGTCTGGCGCTGTTCCTGCCCGAAGCACGTTTTCGCCGTGCGGTCGCAGCGAGCGCCGGCCGGTATGCCTTTCCCTCCTGGTCGGCAAAGTTTCCCTACGGGCTCGACGGGAGTCCAATCGACCGCAAGCGCCTGGAACAGGCGTTCTCGCGAGACCTGATGGTGTTGCTCGCCGATCGGGATATCACGGATCGAGAACGCGAACCCGGTTCGATGGCGCAGGGAACGACCCGCTTCGCCAGAGGGCTGCGGTTCTTCGCCACGGCGACCGACGAAGCCGCAGCGCTCGGTGTGCCCCTTCGATGGCAGCTCCGGATTGTGCCGGGGGTCGATCATTCGCCAGTGCCCATGGTGCGAGCTGCGCTCGAATTGCTCCGCCAGTAGCCCGATGACGTGGTACGCCTTGGGGGATCAATGCCACGGACAAATGAGGCGCCCGAGGACTTCGCGTCGCAGGACCTGTGGTCGCGCCGATCCTTCATGAAAAGCGCGGTCGGGCATGTTGGGACGTTGCGTCTCAGCTCCCAGTTCACCGCAGAGCTCGGGGCTACGCAGCCAGCGGTCTCGGGCAAGGCACGAACTACCGACCTCACCGCACTGAGCATCGGCGAAGCCGGTGACCTGGTGCGCAGAAGAGTAATCTCGCCGGTTGAGTTGACGCGTGCGTGTCTACAGCGGATCGAGCGGTTGAACCCGGCGCTCAATGCTTTCATTACCGTGACGGCCGAGGAGGCTCTGGCGCAAGCGCGGGCGGCCGAAGCTGAAGTCTCGCGCGGCCGGTGGCGCGGGCCGCTCCACGGCATCCCCCTCGGACTCAAAGACAACATCGATACACAAGGGGTGAGGACGACCCTGGCCAGCGCGGTCTTCGAAGATCGCGTTCCCTCCGCGGACGCCGAGGTCGTACGCCGACTGAAAGCAGCGGGCGTTGTCCTGCTTGGCAAGCAGAACCTGCATGAAGTTGCCTTCGGCACCACTGCGGCGGTCAGCCACTTCGGTCCGGTCCATAACCCCTGGAAACACGATCGCATCACCGGCGGCTCGTCGGGCGGATCGGCTGCAGCCGTCGCCGCCTGCCTCTGTCTTGGAGCAGTCGCCACAGACGCAGGCGGGTCGATACGCGTGCCTTCGGCGTATTGCGGAATCGTCGGCCTCAAGCCGACCTACGGATTGGTCGGCATGCGCGGGGGCGGAGAAGCCGGCTGGTGGTCGATGAACCATCTCGGGCCCATGTGCCGCAGTGTAGCGGACGTCGCGCTCATGCTTTCCGCGATCGCCGGCTACGACCCGCGCGACAACACCAGCGTAGAGGCGCCGATACCAAACTACACCGCGGCGCTCCGCGCCAAGGTCTCAGCGCTACGGCTCGGAGTACCGCGTGCGGTTTTCTACCAGGGACTCGACGCGGAGGTCGAAGCGGCGATGGACACAGCGCTGAAAGTGCTTCGTAGTCTGACGGGCGGTTTCCAGGACGTCAGCCTGCCGCCGATCGCGGATTCGATTGCGCCGAACATCGTCCTCGCTGAAAACTACGCCTTCCACGCACCCTACTTCGCAAAGACGCCGCAGCTCTATAGCGCGGCGATCAGACGCAATCTCCAACACGGCTCGGAAGTGAGTACCGCGGCTTACATTCAGTCGCGTCGGGAACTTGACGAAGCACGCCGGGCAATCGGCGCCGCATTCTCGAACGTCGACCTGCTGGTCACTCCGACCACGTCGGTGCCGCCTCCGACCATCGAAGAGGCGGTGCGTCTCGGGATTGAGTTGGAGATGATCCGCAACACCGGACCGTTCAACGTCTACGGTCTCCCGACGATCTCCATCCCGTGCGGATTCACCAGCTCAGGGCTGCCAATCGGTATGCAAGTCAGCGGGCCACGCTTCGGGGAGGCTAAGGTGCTGATGCTCGCGCACGCCTATGAGCAGGCGACAGACTGGCACGCAAGGCGGCCCCAGATCTCCAGCGTCTAGTGGGAGATGGTGGACCAGAACAGCGCCGGTTGGAACCTTCTGACCAGCTGGCTTGCCTTACTGGGGAATCATCGTTGCTCTGACGGAGGTCAGGGCAAGAAGCCGACCACACAACGTGAAGCGCTTGCTAGACTTGTGGGGTATGGCGCATCGGTTTGCGCTGCTGGCCGCTGCGATCACAGGCGTCACGTCGCTCGCTCCCCCGCTGCCGGCGCGGACCGACGCGCCGCGGCTCTGGACCGACGAGGCGCTCGCGGGTTGGGCGCTGCCCGTCGCGGGCGTAAGGGCCACGCCGAAGTACTATACGGAAAGCGAGTACTACGCCGCGCCCGTCGACGAAGTCCGGACCTACCCGGTCTACATCAAGAGCCGCGAACCGGAAGGGTATCGCGACTGGATGCGGAAGCAGGGCCCGCAGCCTCTCATCGAACCGGCGAAGCTGACGTCGGAAGCTGACTGGATCGCGGCCGGCCGCGAGGTCTTCGACGGTCTACATCTCGCGGAGTTCCGCACCGCTGATCCGCGTGCGTTCCGGTGGGCCGACGATCCGGACCAGATGGCGCGCGAGGGCGTTACCGTCGCGGCCGACGGCACGATTCCGGGCGTGCGATGGCTGATCGATCACGACCGGCAGCTGAAGATCACGCTTGCCGAATGCTCGGGGTGCCACACGCGCGTGCTGCCCGACGGCAGCATCGTCCGCGGCGCGCAGCGCAACCTCCAATGGGGATCCCTGCCTGGTTTCAGCTTCGATGCGCTCGACGAGATCCGCCGGCGCGAAGGCCGGACCCGGCCGCCGAACGAAAGAGCGTATTCCAGCTACGGCGTACCCTGGCTGAAGGACGATATCAACGCCACTTTGAAGACGATGACGGCCGAACAGGTCGGCCGTGTCGACGGTGAGGCATTCCTGGGCACGTTCGTCAGATTCAACGCGAGCCCGTGGTTCACGACCAGGATCACGGACCTGATCGGCGTCAAAGACCGGCGATATCTCGACGCGACCGCGACCCATCGCAACCGCGGGCCTGAAGACATCGCGCGCTACGGCATCCTCGTAACCGTCGCGGAGGACGGCGCAATCGGACCGCACACGTTCCTTCCGGCGGCGGACCGCGCGCTGCGGTATCGCTACAGCGACGACGCGATGCTGGCGCTTGGAAAGTACATCTACTCACTGGAGCCGCCGCCGAACCCGAACCGGCCGGACAATGTCACCGCTCGCGGCGAGCAGGTCTTCGAGCGTGCCGACTGCGCCAGATGCCACCCGCCGCCCCTCTACACCAACAACCGGCTGCTGCCGGTCGACGGGTTCAGGCCCTTCCCGCATCCATCGTCGCCGCCGGCCTCGGACGTGATGCGCACGCAGGCTGGCCTCGATCCGGGGCTCGCGCTGAAGACGCGGAAGGGAACCGGCTACTACAAGGTGCCGTCGCTCAAAGGCCTATGGTATCGGGGACCGTTCGAGCACTCGGGCTCGATTGCGACGCTCGAAGAGTGGTTCGATCCGGCGCGGTTGCGCGACGACTACGTCCCCAAAGGATGGAACCCGCCGGATACACGCGTGCGGCCCATCCCGGGCCACCGGTACGGGTTGAACCTGGCGGCTGAAGACAAGCGCGCGCTCATCGCGTTTCTGAAGACGCTCTGAGGCGGCAGAACAGCGCCGGTTGGAACCATTGCTCGGCTGGATGCGACAAGTGCAACGCTCGAGGCTTCCTCAGCATGGGCCCCAGCCGCGGTTGAGATCCCCCTACGACCGCAGTAGCGCCAAGGGCCTATAGCGGTGCCGGAATGTATGGGCGTACGCTCCGCGGGGACAAGCTCGAGTCAGCAGACCCACCCCATGCCAACCCGATCCGTGAACTCGACAACGGCGCGCGTGCTGCTGTTGCTGCTGCTGTCTGTGATCTCCCTGACGGTCGACGCCCAGGTGTCGCCGCCGGGCGGATTGCAGGAAGCACTGCGCACCCGCATCGAAGCAGTACGCGAGGCGCCCGCGGCACGCGTGGTCCGCGGGAGCCGGCTGCTCCAGGCCCGAGCGGTTGCGGCGTTCTTCGAGGGTCGCGCCTTCAAGCCCGCGTGGACGGGACCTCAGGATCCGGAGGCGGTTCTCGCCGCCATCCGCCGGCTCGATGAGGACGGGCTGACGCCCGCCGACTACCACCTTGCGGCCATCGAGAGCCTCCTGGCCGCCAAGTCGAAAGCCCCGTCGGCCGAGGCCGAGGCCGACCTTCAGGTCCTTCTCACGGATGCCGTGGCCGCGCTCGTCGATCACGTGCGCTACGGCAAGGTCAAGCCGGTCACCCTCGATCCGCGGTGGAACGTAGACCCGCGACTCGGGACTCCGGCACTCGAAACGACACTCGCCGAGCTGGAAACGGCGGCGGCGCCCGCCGGGGCCATCGACTCGCTCAAACCCAATCACTTCATCTACGCCGGGCTGAAGAAGGAGCTCGGGCGCCTGCGGGAGGTGGCGAAAGCGGGCGGCTGGGCGATCGTGCCGGCGGGTCCCGCGCTGAAGCCGGGCGCGCGCGACCCGCGCGTGATTCTGATCCGCAAGCGGCTCGCGGCCACCGGTGAGCTCCCCTCGTCGGCGCCGCTCGACAACCAGGCATACGACAAGGACGTCGCGACCGCCGTGAAGCTCTTCCAGGAGCGCAACCGGTTCACCGCTGACGGCACGATCGGCAAGATCACCCTCGACGCGTTGAACGTGAGCGTCGCGTCACGCATCGATCAAGTGCGCATCAACCTGGAGCGCGCCCGATGGGTGGTCGGCGGTTTGAGCGACTCGTTCGTGCTGGTGAACCTGCCCGCGTTCAAGGTGTACTTCATCCGCGACAGGAAGAATGTGTGGGAGACGAGGGCTCAGATCGGCAAGCAGGTCCGCGCGACGCCGGCCTTCCGCGCCGATATCCGCTACCTCGTGTTGAACCCCGATTGGACGGTGCCGCCGGGGATTCTCGAGGACATCCTCGCGGGCATGCGCAAAGGGCAGAACCCCATTGCCCGCAAGAACCTCGCTATCCTGGATCGCCAGGGAAACCCGGTCGATCCTGCCTCGATCAACTGGGCCAAAGCCTCGACGAAGAACTTCAGCTATACGCTGCGGCAGCCGCCCGGTCCCGAGAACGCGCTCGGACGCGTCAAGTTCATCTTCCCGAACGAGCACTTCGTGTTCCTGCACGACACGCCGAGCAAAGAGGGGTTCTCCGCCGATCAGCGCACGTTCAGCTCGGGATGCATCCGCGTCGAGAACCCGCTCGATCTCGCCTCGGTGCTGCTCGAGCGCGACGGCTGGACCCGCGAACGCGTGCAGGGGGCCATCGATGCCGGCGATTCCCAGACCGTCCTGCTGAAAACGCCGCTTCCGGTACTGATCGTCTACTGGACGGTCACCGTCGGCGCAGATGGCGACCTGCATTTCGCCCGGGACGTGTACAACCTCGACGCCAGCGTGCTGCGGGGCCTCGACGGCGCCACGTAGAAGCGAGGCGCGCGGTCACGGCGCTCCGCGCATGCCCGACTTCGCCCGCGCGCGGATGCCTTCCAGCAGGCTCGAGAACCCGGATGTGACGGGTGGCGCAGCCATCTCGCGAAACTGGAGCTGTCGGATGGCGTCCTCGCCCCAGACGCGAGCGATCGCCGCGAGGAGCTCGACATCCTGGCGAACGGCGTCCGGCAGTGATTGACTGGCCACCACTTCGCGCAGCTGAGCCTGGCCCAGCTCACTCACACGAGTCTGATGCCGGCCGAGCCTGACGACGTGGTTGGGAATCTCGGCGCTCGTGCGGAGCGCGTCGAAGAGGCGCGTCCGCCAATCCGCCGACAGAAGGGGAACGACGCCCCGAAACCACAGCGTCCCAAGCAGCTTTTTGACGTCGGCGCCGTCGACCGGGATCTCGCACGCACCGCCGCGCGCCAATGCGAGCGCCGTCGGATCCGCGCGGTTCACGGCCACGGCGAACTCCAGGAGGCTGGCAAACGACGCGCGGGCTTTCGTGGGCTCACGTCGCGGCGCGACCACGAGCACCGGTGATCCCTTTGCTGATGGCCGGCGGACCGCCGGCGACGCTTCGGTGAGTGCCGGGACAGCGTCATCAGGCAGGGCATCGAGTCGACCCTGTCGATCCACACTTTCGGCGTGGAGCAGCGCCTGGTGCGACTCCCTCGCGAAGGACCAGTCGACGTCGAGCGGCTGGTGCGCTCCGGTGTGTTCGGCGAGCAGCATCGTCACGCCCCACGGTCTGGGTGAATAGACGGCGCGAGCGTAAAGAGGTGTGTAGGCCGCCTCGCCCTTTCCGCCCATCGCCAACGTGGCGAGACGTCCCTTGATGCGCGCATCGACCACGTTCGACCACTCGCCCTGGATGCAGATCAGCGAAGTGCCCGGCGGCTTGCTGAAGGCATAATACGGGTTCTCCCAGCAGCGTCCGGCTGCACGCTCGATCTCCTCGTCACCCGGTTCCTGACCGACCGGTGAATCGATGCCTGCGAATCCAATCCGGAGCCTGCCGGGGCCCGCAAACAGGATCGACAAGTCCGACGGATCGACCTGCGACAACTCCCACAAGACATAGATCAGGCCGCGCAGACCCCGCGCGATGGGGAGATTCATGCGCTCCCACACCGCAGACTGTGTCTCTGGGCTCGCCTCGGTGTAGCCGCGATCGTTCAGAATCTCGATCAGCCGGATCCCGGCGGCGTCGAAACGCTCGACGACGTTCAACGCATGGTCATACCGGCGCTTGTCGACTTCGTGGCGCTCGAAGGACGGTCGAACGAAGATCGGCAGCACCAGTCTGCGATGCTGGCGCGCGAGCTGGGCCAGCGCGAACATCGTGCCCGCGCCGGTTCCCTTGCCGCCGGTGCCGATCAGGATGACGATGGCGTGTTGCTTCAGTAGCGCTTCCACCTCGCTCTGGGATTCCGCCAGGGCCTCTCTGGCCACGTCCGGATTGTGCCTGGCGCCAAGGCGGCCGGTCGTCCGGGGGCCGATGAGTAGCCGTTCTTCGGGCGGCACATCGGTCAATGAGAACTCGTTGGTATCGAGGAAGCGCGTCGCCACCGCGGCTCGCAGTCGTTCCGCGTACCGGGGATCGGCTTTCTCAGTGACCGCGAGGTCCTGTTCGAACAACGCTTTGACCGATCGGAGAATGTTGCCGCCGCCACCGCCCGTGCTCAGGAGAAGGAGTCGCACCTGCCACCTGCCTCTCTCGTCTCGACTCTGAATCGGAACGGAACGACCACCCAACGGCCTCGTGCGTACGGACGGCTGCTCACGAACGCATGTTCGCTGAGCGCCCGCTGGATCCGCACGACGTCATACATGACGTTCCCCTTGTGATCCGTCAGGTTCGGATAGCGGAGCCCAGCGTCGGGCGCCAGCAGGACGTCGAAGCGCGCACGGCCGGGTTTGAACCGGACGCGCGATTGGATGGGACGGCGCGAAAGGTGCGGCTGTATCAACGGCCGCTCGAACTCCTCGACGAACCGTTCGGCGTACAGCGTCATCGCGCGCAGCGTGTCCCGGCGCCCGGCAAGGTACTCGTCGACCAGCCAACAGGTGAGCGCAAGGGCCAGGACGACCGTGCTCCAGATGGCGGCGGGAGCCCAGACCACCTCTGTCGCCAACGTGGGCGCAACGAGACGATTCGGCGGAGTGCCAGCGACGGCAGGATTCGGCGGAGCGTCAGCGACGGCAGGACTCGACAGCACCTGGGCGGCGGGCGCCATCGCGACCTGGGAGGGCGTCGTCGACCGCGGTGCACGCGTTCCAGCCCGCGAAGATGAATCCGTACCGCGTCTTGGGCACCGGCCGGGACGTCGTCGGGTTCACGATCTGAAACCACGATGCCTGCATGTTTCGGGCATCGCCCGTGACGCGCTTCGCGACGGACGCGACGGTTTCGTCGGTGCGGATCCTCACGCAGGTCACCCGCCCGCCCGCAAGCGCGCTTGGAGCGCCGACGACGAGATACACACCCGCGAGCAGTACACACCAACGAAAGCGTGCGGCCATCGCCATGGACCTCATCCGTTCGATCCACCGTCTGACTGTGCTGGCACTAGGAGTATCGACCGAACTCAAGCGATGTGCCAGCCCTCGAGGTCGAAGGTTCGGCGGTTTTTGCGACGCCGGTCCGCGGCGAGCGGCCCCTTTTCGCGAATTGCCTCCACTTGGGCTACGCATGTGTACCCTGGGAGGGACAGTGAGGCTGGGGCTCGCGAAATCGCTGGGCGGGACCGTCGCTGGGCAGCGGGCTCAGCGTCAGCGGAACGGTCGCTCTTCAGCTGGCTACTCAGAGCAGTTTGCGCATGAAGACGCAGTGCATCGACCGGCCGTTCATCAGCAGTGCCTCTCCGCGTCCCAACTCTTCAAACCCATTCGCCCGATAGAATGCGACGCCGGCCAGTGACGCTTGGATGCTGATGCTCTTGGCGCCGTGGGCCCGCGCGTGTTCTTCGGCCAGCCCTAGCAGCTTCGTTCCGATACCACAACGCGCAGCTATCCCTCGAACGTATACAGAGGCGCCGTCCTGCTCATCGTCAACGCGATGACTGGCGAAACCCAACACGGCCGGTTCATCGTTGATGGGACCGATGGCGATGAAAAAGACTTCACCGCCTTCCATTGCGTTCACGTACAGGTCGGATGTGAGACCGGCACTCCACGAGTCAACGATTTCGGGCGAATAGAAGCGTGAGCCTATCAAATGAATCGAATCCAGGTGCGCCGCAAGGATGGCCTCGGCGTCCGCAGGATTGGCTTTTCGGGTTTCGATCAATGCAATCTGCACCGCGTCCTCTCTAGGCTCAGCCGGTCAGTAGCGTCGCGTCGCCGAAGCTCTGGTTCGCGGTCAGGCGCTCACCGCGGGCGAACGCCGCGAGGTAGGCTGCGATCCGCGACCGCGCCTCATCGAGATCGCCGTTGTCCAGGTTCAGGTTGAGGAGGTCGATGTACCACGGCAGCTTGGCCGTGTTGGTCACGTAGACCTCGACGATCTCGCGGGCGATTGGCAGCGTCGTCGTCTTGGACGGCTCGTGCACGTCGCGTCCGTCCGCGGCCAGCAGTTTCGCGTATTCCTCCCGCAGCAGCCGGTCGAATAGCGACCGCGTGAGCGGATCGCCGGTGCGGACGCCGGTTTCGGGATCGTCCTCCGTGAACGCCCCGGCCTTGTGCAGCCATTCCCAGACGATGCTCAGGCGAATCTCTCCGGTCGCCATGTCCTCCATCAGGTAGAGGACGTCGTCGTTGCCGAACGAATCAGCGGGCTTCAGGGCGGCGGCCTGCATGCCCTGACCGAAGGCATTGCCGTACTGGACCGCCACGCTGATCAGATCGCGAGCGCCGCGCACCGTCCGCGCCGCGGGCTCGAGCGCGAAGAGGCCGTCGGCGTCGTCCGGCGTGTAGCCGAGCGGCGGGAACGCGCGACCGAGTTGGTTCGCCGCAGCAGCCTTCTCCCACACCGGCCGGATGATGTGGACCATCTTCCAGTGCGCGACCCACTTGCCGCTGGCCCCTTCGCGCTGCTCGCGCTCGGCGCCGGCGACGGCACGCTTCATGGCGTTGGCGACGCCCGCCTCCGTGCCGACCGGGATGTTCGGCTCCATGCCGCCCTGCCACAACGCGAAGCGGCCATTGGCGTCCGGCGTGTTGACCGCACGCCGCACGCGATCCTCGTAGCGGCGCATGTAGCCGTAGGTCATCGTGACGTCGGCGATGTTCGGGTTCACGAACGTGGGATCCCATGCCATCGCGTCGGCGACGCTGTTGATGTAATCCCAGCGACCGGTGTTGAAGCCCACGAAGTGCGGCGCGAGCGCGGCGCGGATCTCCATCAGCTGGAACGTGGCCTCGACCTGCTCGACGAGGACGTAGACCTTGATCGTGCCGTGCGGGATCGCGAGATGCGCCTCGACCCCGGTCAGGATGGCGTTCCAGCAGGCCGCTTCCTCGGCCGTCTGGATCTTGGGGAGATAGAGGACGACGGAGGCGCCGGCGTCCCGCAAGGCCTTGTGGTTGTTCACCACGTAGAGCACGCTGTCGACGATCGATGCCGAGAAGCCGGCGCCCCCATCGTGGCGCACGTGGCGGTCGTCGAGGTGCAAGCCGCGGGCACGGAAGATCCGCGTGGTGAAGTCCAGCTGCCGCTGCCAGTCCTCGACGATCGGCCGGCCGAAGAACTGCTGCGCCCAGACGTTCATCTCGCCGGCGACCTGTTCGGCGACCTGCAGGAAGAGCGGGGCGCGGGCGATCGCAAGCTTCAGGTTCCGCTGGTTGTCGAGCGACATCGTCGACACCTGGCCGAGCGCGTCCTCGCCGTCGAACATCCAGCCGTCGGCGCCCGACAGCAGTGCGTAGGCGACGTTGCGGATGCTCTTCTCCACCGGGGCGCCCGGCTTCGCCGCCGGCCCCGTGCCCTGAATCCACTGCCGCTGCAAGTCGGGCGGGATCTCGCTGCCAGCGAACCGGCCGGCACGGGCATCCGCGACCGTGAGGTCGGTGCCCGCGAGCCTGCCGTCGGCCGGAAGGAACTCGATGCGCTGTTTGCGCTCCTGCCGGCGGCGCCGCCGCTCGAGCCGCAGCCGCATCAGCTCGACGCGCCGCGCGTCGAGCGATTGCAGCGCGAGCAGCGCCGCGACCGCCTCCGGCGTGAGCACGTCGCTGTAGGCGCGGTCGACACCCGCGCGAATCTCCAGTCCTCGCCCTTGGGTCACGAGTCCTCCTGACGGTTGATGCGAACGGCATCATCGCACGAGGACAGGAGGGTGGCCTGGACGGGAGCCCCACGTCGTCCAGCTCCTGTCAGACGGCCTCGTCGCCCCTCATGCCGATCTTCAGCGGCCGGTAGGCCATGCCGCGACCACGGCCAATCCAGAGTCGGAACCCAACCCCTTCGCGGGATTCGGTCCTTACGGACGGAAGTAGTCTGGAAGGCTCCGCTTCGTCTCGCGCAGGATCTCGATGATGGCGCGGCGATCCTCGCCGGACAGCCGCTCGTACCGAGGTGCATGGTCCTGCCTGGAGAGGACGTGCCACCGCCGGGCTTCGATTACTTCTTCAGCTCCGCGACCTTGATGTCTCGATACCAGGCTTCACTGGGGGGACCCCTGTGGATCTGCACGCAGATCCGTCCGTTGTCCGTTACCGTTGGGTCCGTTTCGACGTAGTCGACTGTCTGGAACCCGTTGATGGACAGCTGCACGCGAGGACCGTCGGCGCGAATGGTGTAGTCGTTCCACTCCCCCTCCCTGATCACGTTCTTCATCTTCTCCTGATCCGGTCCCTTCAACACTCTCTTGCGGCGCGATTCGTCGTACAACCTCCCACCAGCCGGCCCCCATATCGGCTTGGAAGCCGATGACTTCGTGGTGGTTGGCAATTCGCTCGGTGCGAAACTGAATGCCGGCGTTCGCCTGGTCGCCGCCCAGCAGTTTCACACTCAGGCGGAGCTCGAAATCCTTGAACTTCTGTGTCGTGCACAAGAACTCGTTGCGCTCGATCTTGGCCGTGAGCGTGCCGGCGACGATCGCACCGGATTCAATCCGAAAGAGCGCGAGGTTGCCCTCCCAGCCGTTGAAGGTCTTGCTGTCGAACAACGAGGCCGGTCCGACCTGCTGGATGCCGAAGAGCACGACTGGCATCACGGCGACGGCCATTGCACAGGCAGGCGATGTTTTCATGAATGAGCTTCCCCCCGAGCTTCGCCCATGCTGAATGCAACACACACACGCGCCTAGGCACTGAATTGACGTAGATGATGATCCGCGTGACGGTAACTGAATCTGCCCCATTCCGCTGCCGACAGGGCGCCAAACAACGGATGGTCTCCCGAGAGCTGCGCTTCCGCGCCACTAAACCGCTGAATCAGACCTCGCAATTCATCGACGTCGCGCGCAAACTCGGTAGCGCGAGTGCCCCCGAATTCCTGATCGGCCTCCTTCACGGTCCTGACGCCCTGCGGCCATGTGACGTTGGTGTGAATTGCCAGCCACCTGATCACGGTGCGCTCCCAGAGCGTACCAATGACTGGGACCCGCCGCTCGCCCAAGGCCGCGCGACACGCATCGCTCAGATGACACACCATCTGATGCGGAGTCATCCTGCCCCACCGGCGTTCGCTCCACGGCGTGAGTGCCTCAATCCGTCGCAGGATTTCGGCCCGTGCTTCCGGATCCGCCAGAGTGCTGTTCTTCATCGCAGCCAGGTTGCCATCACAACCTCCTCGATGAGTCCCCACTTAACGGACTCGCATCTAGGGAACTGCGAGCATGCGGCCCAGAACAAAGCGCCTTGAGGAGATCGTTCGGAGCACGGTCATTCAGTAGCGCTCCTGCCGTGGACCTGACTAATAGTAGGCCGACCAGCCTATCGCGGTCGGCCCTTGGGCGCTCGCCGCACAACATATTGCTGATGTTGGTGGACCAGAGGCGCAGCAGTTGGAACCGGCTGAAGAGCTGGCTCGCTTCGATCGAGGCCCTCGGGCGAGCTGGATGAGTTCGATTCCAGCTTGGCGAGCCACTGCCGTTGACACGAAATCGACGCATCGGGCCGTCTTCTACGAGTCAGTCCGGCGTACACAGTGTTGCGGTCGGCGCCGAGAGCGACGTGTGCCGGCGCGCTCGCACGGCAGGCGAGATCCATCTACGATTGGCGTTCGATGTGGGAACGGAACGCGTCGTGACGTCAGCAGCAGACATCCTGTGGGAGCACTGGCGCGACGGCCGGCGGATGGCGGCGCTGCCCGAACCGGTCAGGCCGCGCACGCGGGCGGACGGCTACGCAGTGCAGGCGGCCTTGGCCGGGCGCAGCGCGCACCCGCTGTTCGGCTGGAAGATCGCGGCGACCAGCGTGGCGGGACAGCGGCACATCAACGTCGATGGCCCGCTTGCCGGCCGCCTGTTTCGTGAGCGGGTGTGCGAGCCGGGTGCGCAGGTGCCCTTCGGTGCCAACAGCATGCGCGTCGCCGAGGCGGAGTTCGCGTTCCGGATGGCGGTCGACCTGCCGCCGCGGCGCGAGGCGTACACGGTCGACGAGGTGCTCGACGCAGTCGCGACCTTACACCCGGCGATCGAGATTCCCGACTCGCGCTACGAGGATTTCACGCTGGTGGGCGCCCCGCAGCTCATCGCCGACAACGCGTGCGCGCACTATTTCGTGCTCGGTCCGGCGACGACAGCCGACTGGCGGCGGATGGACCTGGTCGAGCATCCGGTGATCGGGACCGTCTCGGATCGCGAGACGCGCACCGGGAAAGGCGGCCACGTGCTCGGCGATCCTCGCATCGCGCTGGCCTGGCTCGTCAACGAGCTCTCGGGCATCGGCGTGACGCTGTGCGCCGGCGAAGTCGTGACGACCGGCACGTGCATCGTGCCGCCGCCGATCGCGCCGGGTGACCGCGTCCGCGTCGACTTCGGCGCGCTGGGTGGCGTGGAGATACAGATGGGCACGTAGTCGCTGAACGACACGAGCGCCGGCGCGCTCAACGCGCAGACGACCGCCATGCTCCGATCCAGGCGGTGCTCAGGCTGAAACCAGCTCGGCAAGTATGGCAACATCAGCGCGTGCGGCGCTGGAACTCGAACAGCGCCGTGACGTGCTGAACATCGCGCGGCGCCAGGGAGCGGTCAACTGAGGAGCCATATGAACGCCGGCACGCCATCGCACCGAGGCAGGGACGAACTGTTCCAGCTGGTGGCGGATAGTCTGCCGCTCCTCGTCTGGATTTCTGGCCCCGACAAGCGCTGCACCTATTTCAACAAGCCGTGGCTCGACTTCACCGGGCGCCCCCTCGAGTCCGAGATCGGCGATGGTTGGGCAGACGGTGTACACGCCGCCGATCGGCAGCATTGCGTGGCCACGTACGTCCGCGCCTTCGACCGTCGTGAACCGTTCATGATGGAATATCGCCTTCGGCGGCATGACGGCGAATACCGGTGGCTCCTCGACAATGCGGCGCCGCTGTTCGATCCCGACGGTTCGTTCGCTGGTTACATCGGGACGTGCTTCGACGTGACGGAGTTCAGGCGCGCTGAAGCCGAGCGCAACGTCGCGAACGATCGGCTCCGGCTGGCCATGGAGTCGGGCAAGTCCGTGGGCTGGGAACGGGACCTCAAGACGAACCGCGAGACATGGTTTGGCGACCTGTCTACCATCTTCGGCATTCCCTCCAACATCTACGTCGGACCCGTCGAAGATTCCCGCCGTTGGGTGCATCCAGAAGACCAGGACCTGGTCGAAAAGGCTGTCGAGGACGCGCTCGAGAGCCGTTCACCTTTCGCGGAAGAATTCCGCATCTTGTGGCCCAACGGCACCGTGCGATGGGTGGCAGCCAAGGGCCAGTTCCACTACTCACCCGGCGGCGAACCGGAGCGGATGCTCGGCATGACCGTGGACATCACCGAACGCAAGAACGCCGAGGAATCACTGGTGCGCAAGGAGGTGGAGCTCAAGGAGGCTCAGCGGCTCGCTGGAGTCGGCAGCTGGCAGTGGGATCCGGCGACCGACACGGTCCTATGGTCCGAGGAGCTCTATCGCATCGCCGGCCGCGATCCGAGCTTGCCGGCCGTGACCTACGAGGAACACTCGCAGCTCTATACCCCCGAGAGCTGGGATCGTCTGCGGGGCGCCGTCGAAACGGCACTCCACACCGGCGCACCCTACGAGCTCGTTCTGGAGATGGTCCGCGCCGACGGCACGCACCGATGGATCAGGGCACGCGGAGAGGCCCACCGTGACTCCACCGGCCACATCGCGCGGCTCCGCGGCACGGTTCAGGACATCACCGAGCGCAAGCTTGCCGAAGAAGCGCTGTCCAGCGTGAACGGCCGTCTCATTGAGGCCCAGGAGTCAGAGCGCGCCAGGATCGCCAGGGACCTGCACGACGACATCGGTCAGCGCCTCGCGTTGCTGGCGATGGGGCTGGTCCAGGCGAAAGGCCTGCTGCCGGATTCCTCGGGTGGTGAGGCCGCAGGCTGCCTGGACGCGCTTCAGAAGCAGACCACGGAGATCATTGCCGATGTGCAGGCGCTGTCACACGAGCTGCACCCGCCGCGGCTGCTGCATCTGGGCGTTGTGGCCGCCATGCGGGGTTTCTGTGAAGAGCTCTCGGGGCAGAAAAGCGCCGAGATTGATTTCCGCGACGAGAACGTTCCGGGCAGCGTCCCGCCTGACGTGTCGCTCTGCCTCTTCCGGGTCCTCCAGGAAGCCCTGCACAACGCGGTGCGACACAGCCAGGTCCGGCATTTCGATGTGCATCTTCGCGGAACCGGGGACGCCGTCGATCTCACCGTTCGTGATGAAGGTGTTGGCTTCGACGTCGATGAGGCGAATCGAGGCGTGGGACTCGGCCTGACCAGCATGAAGGAACGTCTGAAGCTGGTAGGTGGCGAGCTGTTCATCGAGTCGCAATCGACACGTGGCACCACCGTTCTGGCCCGCGCGCCGGTTCGGCGAAGCTAAGGCCGCGTGACCTGCCCTCCGAGCCGCTACGTCGACGATGTGAATACTGCCGGTGTCGTGCGACCACACAGCGCCAGTTCGAACCCGCTGCGCAGCGTCGATGCGCATCGAAGCGCCGCCGCTGCGCGTGCTCCACGGCCATCGGCCGCCAGTCCTATGCTCGGGAGGCGGCTGGCGACCGCGGCCATCGGTCGCGGCACCAGCCGTCTCGCCGCGAGCCACGTGGAGCATCCTCAGCCCGTGATCACAGCGATGTCGTAGCGTGCGGCATTGTTCGCACGTGTGACCTCGTGTTCGGCATCGAGATCCGGCTTCGACTCGCCGATCGCCCGTGACAGCGTCTGATGCTCCTCGAGCACGCGGTGCTTCAGCACGGCGAACGGGACGCCCGTGTTGCGGGCGGCATGCGCGACGGTCGCGAACTGCTCCGCGTCACGGAACCCTTCGGCGGCCAACTCCATCCGGGTGCCGCGATTGAGGACCGGCTTGAGCCGCGCATACAACTCTGGCTGCATCGCCGGCAACGTCGGGACGACATCGGGAGCGATCGTCGTCTTCTCCGTATCCTTCTTTGCGACGGTAGCCCGCGGCGCCGGCGCGCGTCGCGGCTTCGCGGTCTCGGCCGATGGCGAAACGGCCGCCGCTGGTGGCGCGGTGACCTCCGAGTCGCGATCCATCAGGGAAGGACCCCACCAGACGCCCAGCGCCGCGACGGCCAGGACGCCGACAATCAGTGCCACAAGTGTGTGTTTCCTCATAGGAGACCTCCGTCTCTCAGTCGACACGTCGACTCAATGTGCCGTGACTGCAAGATTCGGGCGCAAACCGGCTCGACGGCACGGCAGTTGAGCCGCTTCTCGTCTGGATTCAAGAGTTGCGCGTATCGAGCTCGAGCTGTGGCCGGGCTGCCGCGTGGCTGCCGCCTGGAGTCGAGGTGGCACGTGCTTACTCAGCTGACAGCCCTGAGACGGTTACAGGGACCCGCCGCCCATCCACGTGAATACCGCTTCCTGCGTTCTCAATCCGACATGGCACCTGGCGCCGCGCTTCAGAACGCGTCGCTCCGCCAATACAGCACATCGTCAATGGACAGCGGCGGTCGCACGATGGTGGCCCCAAGGGCTTTCAATCCCATGAGCCGGGCCGGCGACGCAGCCGTCACGATCGTGACCTGCGGGGGCACGAAGGCCGGAGGCAGCCAGGCCCGGATCGACGGGCGGCGCTCGACCGGTTCACGCGCCACCAGTGCCTGGAGCAACGCGCCGACGCGTGCTCCCGAGGGGTCGCGGTCGCCACACTCCTCGAGCGTCCAACTGCTCCCGGCAATGCTGATGACGACGTAGGCCGCCGCGGTGACGCCTTCCTCGGCGATGAAGAAATGCAACTCGCGCGCGCCCGGCGCTCCGAGGCCCGCCAGCAGCCGCTTCCGCGTGATCGTGTGCTGCACGAAATCGACGTCCCGATCGAGGTGGAACCGGACATCGCGCGCGCGGATCTGGCCCATCGCGACGATCGCTTGAAGGTCCCGTTCCTCGCCGCCACGGATCAGCGTCATCGGTGCGCCTCGGCGCGGCGGTTCCGCCACGCGGAGCTCGACCTCCGGCATCTCGAGGGTCTCGAAACCCGTGCCGCTCGCAGTGTGTCAGGTCGCTCGCCGAGAACAAGAGCGCGAGCTCGCTGCCGTCGCGCGCGGCGTGGTCGAGCAGCCAGTCGATCAGTTCCCACGCACGGGTGCCATCGTGACATGCCGGCCCGGTGAAGATCTCGCCGATGCCGCAGATGCGCACGGGCCGCCGATTGAGCGTTCCCGCGAGAGTGTACTGCGCCGCGCTGGCGAGGATGGTGTCGCCGTCCATCAGCGCAAATCGCCGGCGATGACGGCGTCCCCACGCCGTCTTCATCTGGGCAGCGTCGAATCGGGCGTACGCGTGTCGGTGCAGACCTTCGTCCCCGGCCGGCCAGATCGCATCCAGGACGCGCTCGAGGAGGAGGCCCTCAGCGGGAATGACAGTGGTCATGGTGGATGCCGCTACGGTAAGCGGGGGGTCAGACGCATGGCGAAAGCATGACATTCCCCGATCGCGGGGATCTTCACTCACTGAGTTCCCTCAACAGCCACAACTTGGCGAACTGCCAATCTCGTTTCACCGTATCGACGGATACGTCAAGCGCCTCGGCAGCCTCGTCGAATGTGAGCCCGCCGAAGAACTTCAGTTCCACGACCTGGCTCTTGCGGGGGTGGGCGATCCGCAGCAACTCCAGCGCATCATCGAGGGCGACGAAATCCTGGGAGGCGCTCGAGCCTACGAGCGCGGGGTCGAGCGTGACCTTCTGAACGTCACCGCCGCGCTTGTTGCTGCCACGGGCACGTGCGAAATCAACCAGAATGCGTCGCATCGTCCGCGCGGCCACTCCAAAGAATTGCGCGCGGTTGTGCCACTGAACTTGGTTGATGTCGATCAGGCGGAGATAGGCCTCGTTGACCAGGGCGCTGGCCTGCAACGTGTGACCGGCGCGCTCGCGGCCCATATAGCGACGAGCCATCCGGCGCAGCTCCTCGTGGACGAGTGGCACCAGTCGGTCGAAGGCTCCAGCCTCGCCGCGTCCCCAAGCCAGCAGCAGTTCGGTGGGAGTGGCTGGTTCCTCCGACACGGCTGGCCATTTTACGCCGAGCACGAAACAGCCGCCCCGCGATTCGCCACACTGTCGTGCGCGAGGTTCCGGGCCTCGATTCGTTACCTCCGTCAGCGGTTGCAAAGTGCAGCGCGGACAACCCGGACGAACAGGCAAGCTCGAGAACGGATGCAGGGCGGCAGGAACACAGGTGGTGCGCAGCAGATGGTTCTAGAATCGGGCATGCGCGGAGCCGAGCCTGGCGAACCCTGGCGCGCCCGAGCGGGTGTCCTCGAACAGTGGGGCCGATCCCGTATGGGCGAAGAACGGCCGCGAGCTGTACTACCTCGAGGGTCAAAAGATGATGTCGGTAGCAGTGCAGACGACGCCGCTCTTCCGATTCGAGCGCGCGACGATGCTGTTCGAAAGCTCCTATGGGTCTGCGCTGTTTTCCAAACGCCTCGTACCGATGTGGCGGCGGATGGACGATTCCTTATGATCAAAGGCGCCAGCCGCGGGCGATGGCGTCGCCGGTCCATGTCGTTCTCAACTGGGCCGCCGGAATAGCCAATTAGTCTGGTTAGGCAGGCTGCAGCCCAAGCACACTGACTCCGTACGCTTGATGCCCGTCAGTTTCGCGCAGGAGCTGGGCCCGTGTGTGCGTCTCGCAGCTTCGGCATTGGCGCGCTCAGATCGGCGCCCTCGAACCCGTGCCCCGAGCTTCAATGCGAAATGAACGATGCGGGCACGCCCGCCTTCGTCAGCGCCCTGAGGTCATTGCCGCACGACGCGGAACGATCCCGGTCGCGGGCCCGCCTGCACGGTCCACCCCTGGCCGACGGTCGCCGTCCAGCCATCACCCTTCAGCGTCGTCGCATCGACGACGACCGGTGCCGGCAGCGATATCGTCTCGCCGTCCGCCGAGACAAGCGCGCCGCCCTGCGCATCGAAAAATCCCCATGCGCTTTTGTTCGCCATTGCCCGGAAGACCGTGCCCGCGCCGGGAATGACCGTGGCCCCCATGTTGTTGATGCTGCCGCTCCCGGCTCTTGGCACGATGAGCACTGGTCCATCGACATAGCGGCGCCGTAACTCGGCGATGACCGCCTGCTGCTCGCGATCGCGCTGCTCTTCGGCAACCCGCAGCGACGCGCCGTCATACCGCGCAGCGGCGGCGGCGGCGTCCGGCGCCGCAGTCACGCCAGCCGCTGCTGAGAGCAACTGGCCAAGATCGCTCGCCCCTGTGATCTTCCGATGCCAGCCTGGAGACAACGCGTCGAGCAACAGCCCGTAGCCGGCACCAGACGCGTACGCGAACGTCCGGACGAAGGATGTGCTCGCCTCCGAACCCGCCAGGGTGGCCGTGACGTGCCGTATCGCGTCCTGCGCGCTCTCCGACCCGGTCACGTATTGCGTGTAGGTTGCGATCCCCTCGTTGATGTCGACGACGTGCTCCGCCGCCGCGGCACCGGGAAAGCGCTGGTGGCGTGCCGCGCGAAACGCCAGCGCATCCGCAACGGCGGACGTGCGCGCCGCGCCAGAGGCGCCAAGCGCGCGCGCCAGGGCCCGCCACTCGAGGCGCATCCAGTAGCGGCCCTCCAGCGAATCGAGGTGACTGTTTTCGCCAGCGCTCGGATCTCTCATCGCCAACAGCCCGAGGCGGGGCTGGATGCAATGAAACAGCTCGTGCATGAACAGCCGCCCGCGCTCCCCCTGATCATCCTTGGGGATCATTTGCCAGTTGTACGCGGACCACGTGACACCGCCCCACTCGACCGGGGCGTTCACGAAGCCGATCACGCGGGGACGGTCACCGGCTGGCGCCGGCTGGCTCGTGGCGATCGTTCCAGTGGCGGCGTCGGCGATCACCATCGGCCCGCACAGCGACACGCCCCAGAGACGTCCACCGTCACGCTCGCAGAGAGTTTGTGCTTCCTTGAAGTACTGCTCGGCGCGCTGTTGATCGACCTGTGCCACCGCCGGCGACGGGAGGCCTACAACCACGTACGCCAAGATTGCGGTGCAAAGCGCTGATGTCCGCATCTGTCCACCCCTGGCGGTCCTTGAGATTGCGAGATATCCCGCCGATCAAGCGACAGACACGGGTTCCTGTTTGGGCTCACATGGCTTAATGCAGGAGGGACAACGATTTCCGCGATCGAACATGGAGTTCGATACGAGGGTTTTTGACCAGACGTTGAGGGCGACGGCCGTAACAACGAGGAGAGATGCCCGCGCGCTACTTCGGCGTAATCTTCGTGACCTTGTTGCCCTGGATTCCGAGGCCGGCCATGAGGCCCCCCTGGTTGAAGATGAACGCGTAGATGTCCTTGTCGATCGTGGTCGTGGTCATGGACTTGGCCATGCCTTCATCGATCAGTACGAAGCTAGGCCCCACGCCAACTTCGAACCCCTTCGCCACGTCGAGCTGCGCGACGGCGCCCTGGTTCATCAGGAACAGCGCGTAGCCGTACTGCTGTGCGCCGGCCTGGAGGCCTATCGACGCCCCAGTGGTCTTGTAGAACGCGGCGGCTTTGGTGCCCTTGAGCAGTGTCCCTTCACCGTACTGTCCGCCGATCCCAAGTCCGGCCTTCTTCACTTTGGGGAACACCAGAATCGCGGTGGCCTTGGTCGCCAGTGACTTGGCCAACGGGACCGTGGCGACCAGGGCGGCCAGGGCCCGCTGCGAGTCCGCAGTCAGCTCAGCGGCAGCGGTCTTGCCTTCTTCCTGAGCGACAGCCGGCACGTTGACGAGCAGGACGACGGCCGTGAGAGTCGCGGCGAATGTGGACAGGAGCTTCAAGGAAACCTCCGAAGTGTAGATGGCTTCGAGCCGATTTGAACCCATGCTGGTGATACCACGCAGCCGGCTCTTCGGCAAGTTATTTCCCGGCCTCTTCTTCACCCATCGCTGCAAACTTGGCGAGCAGTTCGAGAGCAGCCTAAGCGAAACGGACGGCGACCACGTTCGACCGGCAGTACTTCGCACGAACCCGCGATTCGAGTCCTCGGTCCCTCGATACTCCTGGCTCCAGCAAAGCGTCTTCGTAGGTCAGGGTCGGATCATCGAAGGACTTGGCGTGGATACAACGTGTTCCGGATTACGTAAGCGCGGACGCTGTCGTGAGAAATGTGAAGGCGTGCTTTTGCCTCGTCTTGAAGCCGTATTTGGACTACGTTGGGACGACGACAGCGGGGTCTGCTGCCCCCTCGCTCCGACGCCCGTGCATACGAATGATGAGGGGTCTGCTGCTTCGAGTCCTGGCGTGCGCGGCGCTCGTCTTCCTCCTGCCATCGTCCTCGACGGCGCAGGCGGTCGGCGTGCTGCGCGTCAGACTCGTGCTCGTTGATGCGGATGGCGCGCCGACGCCGGCGCCGCGCTATGCGCTCCTCGTCAGCGACAATCCGCCGAGTGCGGAGCCGCGGCGCATCATCACCGCACTCGACGGTACCGCTACGGTGAACCTCCGGCCCGGGAGCTATACCGTCGAATCCGACAAACCGCTGGCGTTCCGCGGCCGCCGGTACCAGTGGCTGCAGACGGTGGACATCGCGGCCGGCCGCGACACGGTCCTCGATCTGACGGCAGCCAACGCAGAGGTCACGGACCTCGGCCCGTCCGATGCGGCGCCCGGTGCGGCTCCGGAATCCGATCCCGGATTCCTCCTGCAGCAATGGCGGGACAGCGTCGTCGGCATCTGGACGCCGGCCACGCACGCGTCTGGATTCCTCGTCGACGCCAGGGGGCTCGTCGTCACGAATCAGCGTGGCATTGGCGCAGCGACGTCGGCAGAGGTACAGCTCACCCGCGAACGGAAGGTGGCGGCGCGCGTCCTCGCCGCGGACGCCGAGCGCGACGTCGCCGTCCTCCAGATCGATCCGACGGCCGTCGCGGGCGTCCGTCCGGTGCCGCTCGTGTGCACGCCCTCGGGTAAACCGCCTGAAGAAGGCGTCGACATCTTCACCATCGGAGAGCCGCTCCGCGGCGAGAAGGACATGACCTCCGGCATCGTGAGAGGCGTCAAGCCGAAGGAGATCGTGACCGATTTCGTCCTGCCGTCGGGCAGCGCTGGCGGACCGGTCCTTTCGGCGGGCGGCGCCCTCGTGGGCCTGACGTCGTTCGTCGCTGACCCAGAGGACACCCGTCAGCGCGACTCGCGGGTGGTCCGCGTCGACGACGTGTGCGCCGCGTTGGCGCAGGCGGAGCAGGCGATGAAAACGGGCCAGCCGCCCGGCGGCACGCTGCTCCCGGTGGAGCCCATGCGGCCGTTTCCCGTGGCTGCGCTCGAGGCCACCCTCGAGCGTCGCTTCGGCAGTCTCGATCCGTACACGATGTCGTCGGCCGACTTCGACATCGCCCTGCTGACGCCATTGGTGGTCTACCACGAACTGAACGCGTCCACGACCATCCCCAGGACGACCAGCAAGGACACGCGGTCTCCGAACGCGGAGTTGTCCTTCATGCGCCGGCGCATGGACTTCGGCGCGTGGTCCGAGTACGTATCGGAGGTCTGGCCAGCGCTGCTGATCCGCGTCACGCCCAGGTTCGCCGAGGGATTCTGGACGAAGGTGGGACGCGTCGCGGCGCAGACACAGGGCGTGGCCCTGCCGCCCATCAAACGCTACAAGTCGGGATTCGTCCGACTGCGCGCGCTGTGCGGCGCCGTCGAGGTGACGCCGATCCACCCCTTCGAACTGGAAAGCCGGGTCTCAGAGCGCGCCACGATCGAGGAAGGGCTCTACGTGTTCGACCCGGGCGCCCTCGGGCCGCATTGCGGAACCGTGACGCTCGTGCTCTATTCGGAGGCGGGTCCGGAACAGGGCGACAGGCGGGTCGTCGATCCGAAGATCCTCGAGCAGATCTGGCAGGATTTCGAGCCGTACCGGACGGCGGCGGCCGCAGTTCACTAACGTGACCTCCGCTGGAACTGCCAGCGCCCGGTGACGCCGAAGCCGATTTCGCGGTGCTCGCTGCCGAAGCCGGCGGGGCCGCTGTAGACGAACCGCATGTGTGGCCCGAGGGTGAAGTGGCCGGTCAGGGCGACATCGAGGTCGACGCCGGCGAGAAGGCCGCCG
>CAWJOG010000002.1:0-481760 GCA_963844435.1 Vicinamibacterales bacterium
GCTTCGCAATACGTCTTTTTTTGCCGGGTTAGCCTTCGTTCAGTTCAGGTGTTTGCTCCCGCGGGTTGGGCTTCACCCGCCAGATCGTGTTCAGCGCCGCCTGGAGCTCGAGGAAGGCGCCAGTGGCGGCGACCACGAAGGCGATGCTGCCGACGACGGTGGCGAGGATCGCCTTCGCGTCGTTGGCTGGCCCCCTCGAGAAGACTCTGCACGGCGCGCGCGCCTTCGCGGCCCACGAGGTGGTCGAGTTGCCCGACGATTTCTCCGCGAACGGCCTCGGCGCCGAAGACCATGCCCGCGACGGCGGTGGCGACGAGCAGGATTGGCGCAATCGCAAACAGCGTGTAGTAGGCGAGCGATGCGCCGAGGCGCAGGGCGTCGTCATCCCACCAGGCCCTCAGCGCGGTCCCGAACATTCGGCGACGATCGCCGGCGCGCGCATGAGCATCACCCTCCAGGCCGCGGCGGACAACCTGCCTTCCCAATCGACGCAGTGTGCGCCACCCGAGCCGGCAGAGGCTGTTCACTACTGGACGCGCCGATCCGCGCTTCGCGCCACTACAGTCAGGATCGTGGACTGCTGCATGGGTGACACGGCGCAAGCGCTTGAAGCCGTGGATCACGTTCGCCGGGTACGTGCTGGTCGTCGTCGTCCTGTACTGGGCGCAGGCCGTCCTGGTGCCGATCGCGCTCGCCATCCTGCTGACGTTCGTCCTGACGCCGCCGGTCAGCTGGCTCGAGCGCTGGATCGGCCGCGTCCCGGCCGTTCTCGCCGCCGTCACGTTGGTGTTCACCGTCCTCGGTCTCGCCGGCTGGGGCCTGGCCCGGCAGATGGACCGTCTGGCCGACGACCTGCCCCGATACCGCGTCAACATCCTGGCGAAGATTGCCGACGTGCGCGGCGCCGGGAAGGGCGGGTCGGTCGAGAAGCTGCAGGAGACGATCGACGACATCAAGACCGACCTGGGAAGACCGGATGCGCCCCGAGGAACGGCCTCGCGGCCGGTCGTGGTCACCCCGAGCACGTCACGGGCTTCTCGGCGTTCACGCTGGCTCGGCCCGATCGTCGGTCCGCTGGGAACGGCCGGGCTCGTGCGTGGCGATGGTGATCTTCATGCTGCTCGAGCGCCGGGATCTGCGCGATCGGCTGCATCGGGCTGTTCGGACACGGCCGGCTGACGATCACGACCAAGGCGTTCGACGAAGCGGGCACGCGCGTCAGCCGGCAGCTGCTGATGCAGTCGCTGGTCAATCTGCTCTACGGCGTCGTCGCCGGGCTGGGGCTCTACTTCCTCGGCGTGCCGTACCCGTTGGTCTGGGCGGTGCTCGGTGCGGCGCTGCGATTCATCCCCTACGTCGGGCCGGTGCTCGGCGCCGGCGCGCCGATCCTGGTCAGCCTTGCTGCGCTCCAGGGCTGGGCCGGCCCGCTCTGGGTCGTTGGCTTGTTCGTCGTGCTCGAGCTGTTCACGAACCTCGTGCTCGAAACGGTGCTGTATGCCGGGGCGGCGGGCGTATCGCAGGTGGCGCTGCTCGTCGTCGCGTGGCGTTCTGGACGTGGCTGTGGGGACCGCTCGGCCTGCTGATGGCGACGCCGCTCACCGTGTGCCTCGTCGTGCTCGGCAAGCACGTGCCGGGCCTCGAGTTCGTCGGGATGCTGATGGCCGACACGCCGGCGCTCGCGCCGGAGTACGGCTACTACCAGCGCCTGCTGGCGCGCGACCAGAGCGAGGCGGCCGACCTCATCGAGCGCCACATCAAGACCGAGCCGCCGCGCTCCGTCTACGACGCCCTGCTGCTGCCGGCGCTCAACTACGCGGAGCGCGACCGCCTGGAGCAGCGGCTGTCGCCGGACGAAGAAACGGCCGTCATCGAGGCGACGCGAGAGCTGCTGTCGGACGCGGCGGAGTCGATCCGCGCGCCTGCATGCCGGAGCCACTCGCGTCGCGCTGAAGCACCGCTCCCGCCGGGCCACGCGAACCGCTGCGCGTGCTGGGCTATGCGACCAACGGCGTCGCCGACGAGCTGGCGCTGGCAATGCTCGCCCAGCTCGTGGACGATCTGCCGATCGTCATCGAGGTGGCCAAGACGCGGATGCTGGCGTCGGAGCTGGTGTCGCTGGTCGCAGGCGCAAGGAGTCTCGGTCGTCTGCCTCGCCGATCTGCCGCCCAGCCCGCCGTCGAAGACGCGCTACCTGGTCAAGAGGCTCCGCGCCGCGCTTGCCCGACGTGCGAATCGTGGTCGGTCGCTGGGGACCGCCGGCGCTGGCCGACGAGAGCACGCAGGTCCTGCGGGATGCGGGCGCCGACGCTCGTGGCCTCGACGCTGGCGGAGACCCGGACGTACCTGGGCGGTCTGGTGGAGATCCCGCGAATCCCAGTGACGACGACGGACGGGCATGCCGCGTAGCCGCGTCCCGAAGGGGACGCCGGCGACGGCGACGGGTATGAGGCGGGCGGCAGTGCCGCGACGCGAGGCAGGCGAACGCTCATCGTGGTGCCGGCGGTCTGGGACGAGGCGACGGAGATGTCACCCTCATGGCTGGCGACGATCGCCCGGGCGATGAACAGGCCCAGCCCGATGCCACTCGTCTCGCCCGGCCCGGCAGCGCCGTGCCGGACGAGCAGCTCGAAGATGGCGTCCTGCAGCGCCGGCGGGATCGGCACCCCGCGGTTGTGCACGGAGATCACGACATCGCCGGGTGCTCCGTGCGCCTCCAGGGTGACGGTCGTGCCGTCGCCGTACCGGATGGCGTTGCCGAGGAGATTCGACAGAACCTGGGCCAGTCGGTCGCGGTCCCATTCGCCGGCCAGATTGCCGCTCGAGTGGAACTTCACGCACGTGCCCGCGTGGGCCGCCTGCGCCTCGAGGATGACCTCGTGGCACAGCTGCTCGAGGTCAAAGCTGGCGCGTTTGACAGGAATGGCGCCGCCGAGGCGCATCACCGTGAGATCGAGCAGATCGTCGATCAGCCGCCCCATGCGATGCGCACTGCGCAGGATGCGCGACGCGACGTTGGCCGATCGTGGGTCGGTTTCCGTGGTCATCGTCAGCAGCGTGGCGCCGGCGGCAATGGAGTTCAGCGGGTTCCTGAGGTCGTGCCCAAGGATGCCGACGAACTGATCGCGATACAGGTCGGTCATCGCGGTGTAGCGCGTCATCGACTCGGTCAGCGCCTCGTCGATTGCCTCGTTGAACCGCCGCACGCCGCCGAGATCGGTGTCGCCGGTCTGCTCATAGAGGCGGAGGACGGAGGCGCGCAAGGCGCGAAACTCGGCGAGCAGCTGCGCGTGCGTGAAGCCGTGGCGGATGCGGGCGTCGGCGTGGAGGTGGCCGGAGGCGGCGAGGGCGTGCGCGGCGCCGTGGCCCATCGACTTCTTGGCCTGTTCCGCGACGGTCTGGCTGCGCTCCATGTCCGCGACCAGCGCCGTCAACATCTCCTGCGCATGGTCGCGTAGCTCCGACGCCACCATGTTGACGCCGGCAGGCATCAGAGTTCGGGCGAATGCCTCGAAAGCGCTGACGATTGCTTCGCCGTTTCCCCTGATGAAGCTACTCAGTGCCACGTGCGCCTCCAAACCTGTTACCGACCCGATAGGGAAGGCGACGGTAGCACGCCTGCGTGCGCCCGGACGCACCGGCTCCCTGATCCTTGCCGTCAACGCTGTGGGTTGCCCAGAGGCGCCCAGCCAACAGCAGGGAGCGCCTGGACCACCGCAGCAGCGACATCGAATCTCGCCGCTGGTCTCCTGGCAACGCCCTTGCTGTTACGAGCGCCGGGGACCAGGGATGCCGAACTCGGGGCGGATAGCGGCGGTAATCGAGCGCATTCGTACCTTGGAGTGGCAAGCGCATGCCCTGCGGACGCCGATTGGGGACGGCGATTTCAACCTTGGTGTCGACAACGCGCTGACGGCGCTCTCGCTGCTCGAAGCCGCACTTCGTGACTCGCCGGAAGACGAGGTCGTCGCCGGCCTCGAGGATGCCGTAGCCGATATCAGCGACCGGCTCGTCGATCTGAGCAGGTCGCGTCGATAAGCAGGCGCCCCCCGACGGTGCGGGCGAGGCCTGACGGGGAGCTGGTCGAAGGGTCGCAGCGAGTACTACGCCTACTACCACAGCCGGCCCGGGTGCCGCGGCGTCAGCGTGACCAAGGCCAAGCTCGAAACAGCTGTTCGCCGACGAGCTCTCCCGGACCGCCCACGCCATCCAGCAGAAGCTCGACCGTCTAGATGAAGCGTTCCTGTTCGAGCGCTCGATCGACATCGAGACGTACAGACCGGCGTGCGGAGCGTCTCCGCGAAGAGCTCACGCTCGCGCGAATCGCGAGCACTCCACAGAGTTCGATGAACTCGACGTAGAGGGCATCTTGGCGTTCGCAGAGCGGATCCTGCCGCGCGCCGCTGATCTCTGGGTGCAAGCCCAGCTCGAGCAGCGTCAGCGGTTCCAACAGTTGTTCTTTCCGGAGGGATCGGGATCGGGCAGTGCTAGCGGCGGCCAAAGGCTGCCGCGGCATGCGTGTAGCAGGGGCAGGGCCGACCAGACCGAACGTAGTGAGGGATGGTGGACCAAACCAGCGAGAGTTGGAACCACATCGTCGGCTGGTTGCGTGCGCTCCAGTCGCTCGAAATCGCGGCCAGGCATCGGCAGAACAATTGTTTACGGCATCGATCACGTCGCCCATTGATGCCGAACTGCAGCGAATCAGGCCTCCGCTTGTAACAACTGCAGTCGTCTGGACGCTCGGCGCCCTCGGCCCCGCCAACGCACGTCTGGGCCTCGCTGGTACTCGCGGCACTGGACTCTGCGGCTACCTCGTCCGTAACATGGCGCTGCATTGTGAATGGCGGCAACCTCGTCGAGCACGGTGAGGCAGCGGATCCGGCGTCCTTCATAAAGGGCGTCGGCCATGAAGTCGAGCGCCCAGGTCGCATTGAGCACCGACGGGGCGATGAGCGGCTGGCGCAGACGCCGAGGCACCCGCCGCCGCATGGTCCGCCGCGGCAGATTCAGGCGCAAGGCGCAGTACACGCGGTGCACCCGCTTGTGATTCCACGGCCGCCCCTCGACCCGCGCTGGGCTTCTGGAAGCTCTACGACCGCCTCCGAGAACTCCGACGACGGGCTGGCGAGACGACACACATGAGAACCAAGACGATCGAGACGCGCCCCGGACCGCCACTCACGGTCGTACTGACCGAGTTGGTCGAGAGGCTGAACCGAGACGACTGGTCACGTTGGGCGACAGCCGATGAGAGCAGCTTCTACTACATCATCGGCATGAACGCGTACATTTCCGAGGAGCAGGGTGGAATCGCCCACCCCACACTCGCTGTTCCTGACGGGCGCCCCGTCTCTGTGCTTGGCGAGCACCAGGTTCACGCTCAAGTCGCTGCTCCGAAGACGCCAAGAGTACGACGTCGGCCGAGCGAGAATGCGGCTTCAGGAAACGGGAGTTGAGCCGGCACTGATCGATCGGTTCTTGGTGTCCTTCTTCAACGGCGACAGTCTTGACGTGGGTTGGCGTGTCGATCTTCCGGGCACTGACCGGTTCGACGCCTTTTTGAACCTCTTGCACGCCGCAGGGCTCGTGAAGCGGGGCGCCGACCTTTTGGAGTCGTTCACGGAGGCGGAACGGCGCGGTGAACTCGACGCGGTGGCGGAGAAGGTGTACTCGGAGAGATTTCGAGGTTGTTCCCGGCCATCGTGAAACGCGCTGGCCCGCTGAGTCCGCTGTCATTTCAAGACGCACAACTCAACGAAGCGTCGAGGTGCTATCTATACGGCTTCTTCAGGGCGGCCCTAATCCTGAGCGCGTCGGCCTTGGAAGTGCAGCTACGCGATGCCATCGGCTCAGTCGCGATCGAGGAAATCGAGCTCCTCTTGAGGACCGACGGGAAGGCACGGGAGAAAGGGTTCTATAAGCTTCTTGTTGAGCGAGCCGAACCTCTGCTAGGCCCTCGCGAACGAATGGGGCAACCGCCGCTATTCGCTCAGTACTCGATGCACCTGTTTAAAGAGCGGAACAGAATCGCCCATAGAGGCTACACGCCGACTGCTGAACGAACCGCGGAACTTGTCGACATGGCTCGGCGGGTCATCGAGTTCATCGAAGATCGCGTTCGTTGAGCTGAACTGCGCCTGAGAGGCCTTCGACGCGCCCGATCCAAGCAGCCATGGCGCCCGGAAGCCTTGTTACCTCTCGAGCGTCATCCGTCTTCGAGGCCCTCTGTGGACGTGAGGACTGTCGTGCGCCGTCGGACCGACCCCTGTGGCTGGAGGAGGACCATTGCGGCGGTGCAGACCTATCGGCAGGTAGATCTGCTTCCAGCGAGCAGCGCTAGGTTGGTGACCATATGGACCGAGCCGAGTTCGAAAGGCGCGCGGACGCGCTACATGGAGCGCGCTACCTGGATGCGTACAGCGATATGGCGATGCGGATGAACGTCCCGTTCTTCTGGGGCGTCGGCACGGGCCGAGAGGCACGCGTATTGCACAACGGGACGATGTGCATGCTGGACACGGGAGTGCGCAAGATCGGGGTCACGTGCGACCACGTCTACAGCGAGACCTCGCTGACCGTGGCCGCCATCCTGGCATCACCGCGCAGTTCGGCGGCAACACCATTGACCCCGAGTCGCGTCTCATTGCGCGCGACACCCACCTGGATCTTGCGACCTTCGACGTGCCGGAGGTGTTCCTGCACGGCAGCTTCGGCTACTACTACCACACGCCGCCGCAGTGGCCGCCCAGGCCCGTAGAACCGGCGGACGTCGTGCTGTACGGAGGATATCCGCAGAGCCTACGGAAGGAGGCAAGCGGGCAGGTGATCAACCCTTTTCAGTGGTTCTCTACAAGGGTCAACGAGGTGAAGCAGAGCCTGATTGTCCTCGAGCCCGGCGTTGGCCAGGCGTACTGGCCGGGGCACCGGGGCGAGAAGCTGAACGACAGTTTCGGCGGGCAGAGCGGCGGCCCCGTTTACCGCGTCATAGACGCGCAGTCGCCAGGAGAGCCGGCGGACCACCTCGAGCTAGTAGGGTTCATCTACAACAAGCTTTCGGACCTGGTCCTAGCGAGGCACGCGCGCCACGTGCAGTCTGACGGCACGCTCGTCCGGTAGCCTGCGAGACAAGCAACCGTCGCCTTGTCGCTTGCCAGCAGCTGCCGGTCGGAGAGCGGCGATACTCGATCTCCAGGCTGAAGATCCCAGGAAGACGGCTCAGTGGTCTGACGGTCTTCAGGACAGCCATGAGTTACCTGCCGACTCGTCGCAGTGCTCTGGCCCATGCGAGGACGGTAGGTGCGATCGGTTTAAGCCGCAGGCCGGTCCACTTGAGCTGCTTGGCCGTCAGGAAGACCCGTGCAGTGGGAACCGCGTGAAAGCTAAAGTCAACTCGATCGACCCGAACTGTACAAGACGGGCGGGGCCTTCTCAGAGAGCGGTTCCGCCCATACCCACACGTCAGGCAACGCGGCTTTAGAGGGCCCACTCCGCGAGCGCGCCGATCCGCGCCTTGAACGCATAGAACTGCTTCCGCTGCTTGAAGCCCAGTTGGCGCTCTTCCTCGATCCAGGCATTCAGGACCACACCCGCGGCAAGCTGGTAGCGGAGTTCAGACTTCGAGCTGCATGGGCTCTTCAAGGCTGCGAGGGCCTCGTTGACGTCCGCCTCTGACAGCGACGCAACCGTGGCAGGCCCCTTCCCCAAGATGATCGGCTCGAGCTGTTCTGGAATGGGCACCTCGGATGGCAGTTCAAGACTGCGTAGCACTGCAAGAATGAGGTCGGAATAACGGCCTCCGAGCTCCGTCGAGTCGAGCTGCGCAATCGAGAGTACTTCCGCGCGGGGCGGAAGGTCGGTCCTGAACTGATAGCGTGTGTCGGCGAAGTACAGGGCCACGACACGGGCGGCTCGGTCGCCGTGACGCCGCGCCCAAGCATAGGCGTCCTCAGAAAAAAACCGCTGAGACAACCATAAGCGTCGTCCTGCCGTGAACATGGGAGACGCATTTCAAAGAGCGCTGCCGTTGGATAATGATCCAATCGTAGGTGACCAAAGACTTCCTGCGCCACCTCACTCACGAGGCTAGCTGACAGGAAGCGCGATACCGCAAGAGTCCTCAGCATCTCGGATGGCAGTCGATCCCACCTACGCGCGAAGAACGCCTTCGCAATTTTTTCAAGAGGCTCTTCGGTCTTCGTATGGAAGAGGGTGACGAACTCACCCTCCGGGCTGCCAATCATGTCGAACTCGTCCGCCCACGACCGAGCGTGCCACCCCAAGCCTTTCGATTCAACCAACAGCCGGTATCTAAATGTTCCGCGCTCCGGCTGCCACCGAACCGACTTCAGCGTGGCGAGATATTCGGTGCTGCCGTGACGAATGCTCTGGACTCGATCGATGTGCTGGCCGTCACAGTCAACCATCGCTAGAACAGGCCATGGATAGAGTTCCCGGAGCCACCGCTCCCTGGGCTCTTTACCCTGATGACTCTTCAGCCAATTGCCAAATGTGACATTCCGAAGCCGCATCGGTCTCCGTGGATCGCCGCCGCAGTGTGAGTCAACCGAAGCCATCGTGCAAGCCACAGAGGTGCCCGGCCGCGACTGGGGCCATGATCTGCTCGCACGTTTTCAGCGCAATCTCTGAGCCGAGAGTCGCCGCAGTCGAGAGTGCTGCAGACGAGATCCGCCGTCGCGGCGGCGCTCTGTCCGCATGTCTTCCTTATCCTTTCAGGGCGAGCGCGAGGTCGTCGTGTTCGAAGGCCGACGCCATCCGGTCGGCCTGGGACTTCGTCAGGCCGAAGGCCTGAGCCTCGTCCCGCCAGCCCGACACCGCGGCGCCGACTTCGCCCGCAATGGCGCGCGCCCGTTCCGGGACGAGCCCGAAGTAGCTCGCCGTATCGAGCGCCACCTTCAACGACGCGGTCGTGTCGTCCTCGTTTATCGCGGTCGTGAGGATGCGCGGCTTGATATCGGATGGCACGGGATTGAGGTCGTACGCAGGCGACAGCCGCCACCCGGACTGCCCCTCATAGAGGAAGCCGTGATTGCGCAGATGGTCGTCCGTGTTGGAGATCAGGATGATGAACACGAGACGGCGCCAAAGCGCTTCCATGTCTCCCCGCGCGCTAGCGCCGTGCTGGCGGAGAGCGTCGGCTAGCTCCATGTAACTGCGAGTTTCGTTGTCCTTTGCGCCGAGCATGCTCATGGCCGAGAGAAACGGGACGCGCTGCACGCCCTCGCGGTCGAACCGCTTCAGCAGCAGAACGGGCTTCTCGTCGACCGTTTCGATGCGCGCGGCGGGAACTTCGATTCCGGCGCGCTGCGCAAGCGACAGCGCGACGGCCTCCCAGGCGACCGTGTTGTATTCGTCGTCGCGGCGCGGGAACTTTGCGATTGCGAGATGCCCGTCCTTGTCGATGACGGAGGCCTTGGGACGCGCGCCGCCGAGAGATGAGCCGGGCGCGAACAGGAGTTTCAGCTCCTCGTCGGTGTCCTTGTCGTCGGCGACGTGCTCAGCGGCCGAGAGAAGTTGCGGCAGGTCAATCAGCGGCGGGATGCGCTTGACCCCTTCCTCGCGCAGGAAAGGGCCGCCCGACTGCTGTGCGAACCGCAGCGCGCCCTGCCGAGCCTCATCGTCGACCAGTAACAAGTAGTCGATCTCGCGCAACGTCCGCGGCGTCTGGCCTTCGCGCTCGGCGCGGCGCCGTTCCATTCGCCGCATCAGCGCGCGCCCCCAGCGGTCGGGAGCGGAATCGCCGATGGCGCCGAACAGGGCGACGCCGTCGCCTGTGTGAAAGGGGCCGGGGCCAAGCTTGAGGGCCGGCTCGAGCGAGAAGCGGGCGGGGTGCTGCAGCCAGTCCGCGTCGTATTCGAACGTCGCGCCCTCCTTGTTCTTGCGCGCGCGCGCCCACAGGCGTCCGACGAGATGGGCCGCGCCGGCCAGGTCGACATAGACGAAGGTTTCGGTGTCCATCAGCTGCGCGTCCCCTTCGGACGGCCCGTGCGGATGCGCTGCGGCAGGTTCTCTTCCTCGAGCTGCAGCCCCGACGGAATCGCTCTTCACGTCGGCCAGATCCGCCAGCCTGTCGGCCATACTCAGGGCGAAGAGGACGGTGGCGTAGAGGCCCAACGCGACGCTTGGATCGCCTTTCTCGATCTTGACGAGGGTGGCTCTGCTGACCGAGGCCCGCTCGGCTAGGACGGCAGTCGGCACACGGCGCCGCCGACGCGCGTCCCTGATGTCCTGGCCAAACTTGCGCAAGGCGCGGCGGACCGGCAGAGGGAGGACGAGAGAGGCTCGGCTTGTTCTCATGTTGAAACCATATCTATGGTCGTTATGCCATTTAGTGTCTATTATTATGGCTGCTAAATCAAGCTGTCGCTGTCGTCACTAGGCTCAGCCCAGCCGAGCTAGATTGGCATTTGACATTGTCAGTATTTTAGTGATAAAATCTGACATCGAACAGTCTGATGAGCGATGGACCCCACAGAAGCCTCCCGATGCGACGGCGTTGGCAGCTCGTGGCGGAGCGCGCCGACAAGCGGTCCTATACCGTCGCGGAAATCAGCGACGCGCTCGTCCCGGCGCTGGAGCAGGACTGCCGCGACGAGCTGTCGCCGGAATTCATCGCCGGACTGCGTCGCGTGGCCGAGGAACCGTCGCTGTTCAGTGACGACCGGCGGCGCGGATCGGAGTCACTGCGTCCGCTCGCCGGCTCAGGCATGGGCGGGGCGGTCCTCGACAATGTCGGCCCGCTCTCGGCGGCCGACATCGAAGACGTGGTCGGTGCTCCGCGAATCGTTGAAGGCCGCGGTCCAGGACCGCGCGGCTCGCGGCATCCGGCAGGTGGAGGAGCACTACCTCCGTGAAGCGACCGCGCCCCGCGCGAACAACGTCCGCGGACGGCTCGAAAACAGTGTCGCCAGCGCCGACCTCGACGCACTGGTCGCGCGCGTGCTCAGCGCCGAACCGTCCGCATCCCGCGCGCGCCCGCGAAACAGACCGGCCTCGATGACGGAGTCAGTCTGCCATGAGCGTCGTCCTGAAGAGAGATCAGCAGCCGCGCGCCGCTGGCGAGGTGAGCCGTCCATGTCGCCGAGAGTGGGGCCCGCACACCGAAGGGCTCGCTGCGCTGCGAGCTGGAACGGAACATTTCGTTCTCGACCCGCAGCCTCGAGTCCTACTTCTTCGCCGACTTGGGACGCGGCGGCGTACGACGCGCTGCTCGTCGCGGCGGCGGTCGAATTCGCCGACAAGGCGCAGAAGCGCCGCGCGCATTACTGGCCGCGAGAGTTTCGGCTGTCCGTGCCGGTTCATGACGTGGCGCGCTGGAGCCGACAGCCGCGTGCACGGAGCGCTGCTCGACGCGCTGAACTTCCTGACCGGGGACACGTGGGAGATCGAGTTCTACCGAGCGCCGCCAGCGGCCGACGTTCCGCAGCAAGGACTCTTGAGCCTCGACCGCGCGGTCGACGCCGTCATTCCTTTCAGCAACGGTCTCGATTCCTGCGCCGTCGCGGGCCTGAGGCCCGCTCGATGGGCGACCGGCTCGTTCGTGTCCGGCTCGGATCGGGTCTCGTCGATGGCGAAGCGCTGGCGCGCGAGAGGCAAGCCTTCACCGCTGTCCCTTACGAAGTGACGGCGGAGAAGGGCACCTTCGTCGAATCGACCGTGCGTTCGCGCGGGTTCAAGTTCGCGCTCATCAGCGGCATCGCCGCCTATCTCGCCGAAGCGCCGGACAGGTCATCGTGCCTGAAAGCGGGCAGGGCGCGCTGGGACCGTCGCTCGTTACCGTCGGCCAGGCTTACGAGGACTACCGCAGCCATCCTCTGTTCACCGGCGCGAATGGAGAGATTCCTCGAGGCGCTCCTCGGACACCGGGTCCGTTACGTATTCCCGCAGACTCTGGCAGACCAAAGGCGAGACGCTGCGTCAGTTCGTCGACGGCTGCCCGGATGACGCCTGGGCGTCGACTTGGTCATGCTGGCAAGACAGCGCCACGTCAGCGTTGACGGCCGCAGGCGGCAATGCGGCGTCTGCGCCGCGTGCATGCTTCGCCGCATGAGCATCCATGCGGCCGGCCTCACCGAGCCGGCGAGCGCTATGTCTGGGAGCGTCTGACCACGCGCGCCTTGAGGCCGGCGCGGAGCCATCCTTTCGCGCGAAAGGAAAAATCACCGGCGCGCTGCGCGAGTACGCCATCGCGGGAGCGCTGCACCTCGATCATCTGGCGGCATTGGCCGGACGTCGTCCACGACCGCGCTGCTCGACGTTGCCGCCTTCCATATTGGCGGCGCGCTCGGCCTGACGCCGGCCGACGCGCGCGCGCCGGCTTGACCGGCTCTTGAAACAACACAGCAACGAATGGGAGGCCTTCATGCTGTCCCTTGGACCAGATTCATTCGTGGCCGACTGGGCCATGCGGGGCGGATATGAGCGCCCTCGAACAGATGTCGCCGGCGGAAACCGGAGAACGGCTGCGCGTCGCGCGCGAAGGCGCGAACGTCACTCAGGCCGCCGCCGCGCAGCGCCATCGGCGTCGCGCGGACCACCATCGTCGCGATCGAGCAGGGCGAGCGCCGCGTCCGCATCGACGAGCTGCAGAGGCTCGCGAAGCTGTTCGGCACTTCAGTCAACGCGCTGCTGCGCCGGGAGGCCGTCCATGTCGATCTCGCGCCGCGCTTCCGGAAGCTCGATGGCAACCATGATGGCGCCGCCGATGCTGCCGCGGAACTCCTGGCCGAGCCTCGCGCGGGCGGAAGTCGAACTCGAGAACCTGCTGGGCGTGCAGCGCGTGCGCAACTATCCGCCCGAACGGCCGCTCCTGAAGGGCGACGTCCGCGCGCAGGCCGAGAACGATGCGGCGGAGTTGCGGCAGCGCCTCGGTCTCGGGAACGCACCCATCAAGGACATCGTGACGCTGCTGGAGATGGAGATGGGCGTGCGCGTCTACGTCCGCCGGTTCGACGGGCGGATTTCAGGGCTGTTCGCGTATGACGAAGCGCTCGGCGCGTGCATGCTGCTCAACGCCAATCATCCGCGCGAGCGCCGCGTCCAGACGGCAGCGCACGAAACCGGCCACCTCGTCTCGGCGCGCCGGCAGGCGGAGATACTGCACCGCTATGAGAACTCGAATTCGCGAGAGGAACGTTACGCGAATTCGTTCGGGCGCGCGTTGCTGACGCCGGCGCGCGCGGTGATGCAGAAGTTCCAGGAGGTCACCGCGGGCTCCGACAAGGTCGAGCCGGCGCCACATCATCGTTCTCGCGCATTACTTCGGCGTCGCGCGCGAGGCGATGGTTCGCCGGCTCGAGGAGCTGTCGCTCGTCAAGCCGGAGACCTGGGACTGGTTCGAGGCGAACGGCGGCATCACCGACGAACAGGCGCGTCAGGTCCTCGGCGACCTGGCCGCGCCGGATCTGCACAAGGCTGAGGCCGATCGGCCGACAACCCTGCGCCTGAATCTGCTCGCGGCCGAAGCGGCCGAACGCGGCCTGCTCAGCGAAGGCCAGCTCGCGCGGCTGCTGCGGGTCGATCGGGTCGAGCTGCGGGAGATTCTCAGCAAGCGAGGAGCTGGAAGGGAGCGAGGGCGATGCGGTCATCAACCGCGTTGACTGACCCCGCCGCGCGGCTCGTCGCCGACGCCAGCACGGTCATCAACCTGATCGCCACCGGCGGCGCGCAGTGACATCATCGCCGCGCTGCCAAACCGCATCGTCGTCGTTGACGTCGTCCCCGGCGAACTGGAGACCGGGCGCGCGCGCGGCCGCGAGGCATGCGACCGGCTGAAGGAGCTGGCGTCTGTCCGGCGCGATCGAAATCGTCGGACTCGGGGACGACGCCGTTGCCATATTTCGAGGAGCTGGTCATCGGGCCCGCCGCCGCGACGCTCGATGACGGCGAGGCTGCCACGATCGCCTATGCGCTGGCGCATTCGGCGACGGCGCTGATCGACGAGCGCAAGGCGACGCGCATCTGCCGCGAACGGTTTCCGGGCGCTGCGGGTTGCCTGCACCATCGACGTGCTCATTCATGGCGATGTACAGACAGCGCCTCGGTCTGGCGCGACTCGCCGACGCCGTTTTCCGCGCGCTGCAGGACGGGAAGATGCGCGTCCTCACCGAACATCTCGCATGGGTCGTAGGCCTGATCGGCGAGGAGCGGGCGGCCTTATGCTCGAGCCTCCCCCGACGGGCGCGCAAGCCGGCGCCGGAAGCGGCCGGCGGCTGACGAAAAAGGAAGAGAGCGGGGGCGTCGGGCAGGATGCGGCAGAGGCTCACGAAGGGTCGACATCTTGCGTCCAGTGCAGGTCACCCACTTCGCCGAGTGCTTCTGGCGGTCGCCTTCCTTGATCGCGTCTCAACGAAGAATCGCTGCCAGCCGAGAGGTGTACCACCGGTCTTCTTCGCTGCTCGACGGACTTCGCGAATGATCTGTTCCTAGTAATCCTCGGAGCAATTCAAGCCAATCGAACGGGCCGTAGTCCTGCTCTGTCAGGGCGATTCGCCCAGCTGGGCGAGTAGACCGTTCAGGCGTTCCAGCGAGACCGCTCGTGGGCCAGTGATCTCGATGCCGACGGCACGTCCCCTGCTGTAATCGACAACCAGCAACCCATCGGACGAGGCAATAGTGCGCGCGCTCTTCTCGCCCGTCGCATGCGACAGGTGCAGGTATGCGGCGAATGCCCGGCCCTTCCGGTAGGTAACCTGCAGCGACCGTTCGGTCCTCACTCCACCTCGTAGACGGTCACGATCACGACCAACTTGGCGTAGACGACTGGCTCGACATCAAGCCCCATGGCCGTGTTGCGGGTCTTGATCATGTAGCGGCCCTCGATCCCGTTGGCCTGAAACCGGTCGCTCGTTCCAGCATGGCGCGCACGTCGACCTCGGTCACGCCGCGCTGTTCCATGCGCATTTCAGCGTGGCCGACGAACGAGAGCTCCCAGGTCCACCATTCCTGGAAACGAGGGCATCGACGGCCAATCGTAGCATCCGAGATCCCGCCGGCCACCGCGAGCAGCCAGGGAATCGAGAGTGTCGGCCAGGGGGGACAAGACAGGGGACAGAACCCCGGGGACGTATTGTCCCCCTCCAAGCTACCGCCGGCGCTGCGGCTGTGCACGGCCAGGGCAGCGCGTGGTCCACTCGCCAGCCACGAGAACCCTCACGCCCTCAGACAGTTGCCGCCTCCCAGGTGACGCGTCTTCTGCAATCCGGCGGCGCAGTGTGCCGCCGCCCGCTTCCCGTTTGATGCAGCAAACTGGGCGTGAGCGACCCCCTTCTCGAGCCACGCAAGCGGCCCCACGGCCGGCCCAGGGGGTCGCTCACGCCCCGCGGCGCGTGCCACCTGTCTGGCCAGGCAGGGGCCTGACTGTTGCGGAAGACTCTTGCCGTCCCAATGACACGGTGTCAGTTTTTCGGCTAAACCGGCGTTCAGGAACGTAGGCGACGACCTCACACCGCAAGGTCGTCGATGCGACGGTGAACGTCGCTGCGCACGGCCTGCCCGCCGTGCGACCTTCGGCGACGCCGCCCGGCTCATACGGCCGCGAGCGACTCGCCTCCCGGCACTGCCGGTCTCTCCCTGGTCAGCCTTCCCTTCTGACTCCAGGACCAACCCGAGCCGAACCATCACGCACTCGATGATGGCCTCGGTCTCGTCCCCGTCAAGGCGCCTCGCTGTGCTCGGCCCACGCTCACGCGTGGCTGCGGCCTTGACGGGATCCTCCACCGAGTCCGCTCTGGCAGATACGTGATGGTCCGGAGACTCCATGGCCGACCTGAGCGAGCACGAATGCGTCCCGGGAGCGATTCCGATCGCGCGGTGCCGTGAGCTGCTCGGCGACGAAGCCAAGGCTCTGTCCGATGACGAGGTCGACGAGATCCGGCGTCACGCCCAAACCATGGCCCAATTGCTGATCGAGATCGCGAACTGCTGCGATCTTCACGCCTGATCGCGGGCAACTCCGATGCTCGCCTTGCCGCGCTCCGACGTCAGGGCTAAGCTGCGGATCCATGGCCGGCGCTGTGATCTACATCCGCGTCAGCACCAAGGAGCAGACGGAGAATCTGAGTCTGCCGACCCAGCTTCGCGCCTGCGAGGAGTACTGCCGGCGCGAAGGGCTCGAGGTCCTGGCGCGATTCAAGGAAGAGGGCGAGAGCGCGAAGACCGCGGACCGCACCGAGCTGCAGAAGATGCTCGAGTTCTGCCGGACGCACAAGGGCAAGCTCCACTTCGTGGTCGTCTTCAACCTGACGCGCTTCGCGCGGGACAAGTACGACCATTTCGCGCTGCGGTCGCATCTGCAGTCCCTCGGCATCTCACTGCGGTCAGCGACAGAGCCGATCGACGACACGTCCACTGGCAAGCTGATGGAAGGCGTGCTCGCCGCTTTCGCGCAGTTCGACAACGACGTACGGGCGGAGCGGACGCGCGCCGGCATGCGGGCCGCGCTCGAACTGGGCCGCTGGGTGTTTCCTCGCGCCGCTCGGCTACATCAACGCGCCGAAGCGCGATGGGCAAGAGCCTGATGCCCGATCCGGATCGTGCGCCGATCGTGCGGCGAGCCTTCGAGGAGTACGCGACCGGCCGATTCAGAAAGCAGCAGATGCTGGAGCAGGCGACGCGCCTGGGGCCTGCGGAACCGACGTGGCTTGCCGCTGAACTCGCAGGCATCGGGTGCTGCTCCGCAATCAGCTGTACGCCGGCATCGTCGACATGCCGCGAGTACGGCGTTCGCGACAAGCGCGGAGATTTCGATCCGCTCGTCAGCGACGACATGTTCTTCCGCGCGCAGGCGGTCCTGTCAGGGCGAGTGCCGAGTCGCCGCGCCGAAGCAGCGCAGTCATCCCGATTTCCCGCTCCGCGGGTTCGTGCGCTGCGAGACATGCGGGCGAGGCCTCACCGGGAGCTGGTCGAAGGGCCGGAGCGACTACTACGCCTACTACCACTGCCGGCCCGGCTGCCGCGGCAGTCAACGTGACGAAGGCGAAGCTCGAAGGCGCTGTTCACCGACGAACTGGCACGACTGCAGCCGACGCCGGCTACATGCGACTGCTGAAGGAGTCAGTGCTGCGAGATCTGGAAGGAGCGCAAGGCGTCCGGTCCGCGCGCGACGCTGGCGCGAGCCGAGCGGAAGGCGAAGGCGATCCAGCAGAAGCTCGACCGTCTGGACGAAGCCTTCCTGTTCGAGCGCTCGATCGACATCGAGACGTACGACCGGCACGCCGAGACAGGCTGCGCGAGGAACTCACGCTCGCGCGGATCGACCGAGCACTCCACCGAACTCGATGAACTCGACGTGGAGGGCATCCTGGCGTTCGCAGAACGGGTTCTGCCGCGCGCCGCCGATCTCTGGGTGCAGGCTCCGCTCGAACCAGCGCCAGCGGTTCCAACAGCTGTTCTTCCCGGAGGGAATGGCGTTCGACGGCAAGCGGTTTGTTGGAACCGCGGCAACCGCGCCGGCTTTCAGCTACTTGCGGGAGATTCGGCCTGCGGAATGAAAGAGTGGTGGACCTGACCGGGATCGAACCGGTGACCTCCTGAATGCCATTCAGGCGCGCTCCCAACTGCGCTACAGGCCCATCCGTGGGGACCGAACGAACATGTGATTCTAGCGCAGCCGTCGTGCCCTCGTCAAAGCCCCGCGATCGACATGGTAAGATGTCGTGCTTTCGGTCTGCTCCGCCCGCCATCTCGTGCGTAGCGAGCCGCCGTTCGAGCGCACTGAGATGGGTTCACGCCTCGCCTCCCACACGCTGCTCCCGGACGACGACGACTACGACGCCGACCCCGACGACGACTTCGACGAAGACGAAGAAGACGACGAGGACGACGACGAGGACGACGAAGCAGAAGGCGGTTACCGCCTCGCGTCACTCCATCGTGGAGTGATCGTGACCGCCGTCTAGACTTGTGCTCCGGCGTGGCAGCCCGGAGCCAGCGTCCGCCGATCGCCGGCGGTCGCTGCGTCGGCTCCGTCCGTGGGTCCGACATCGCGCCCGGTGTGGCTCAGCGACGTCCGTCGAGCCGCGCCGCATCCCGGGCAGAACCCGGGTGTTCCAGTCGGAGGGGTAGGCTATGTTTAACGGGACGATCGCGCGTCTCCTGATCGACAAGGGTTTCGGCTTCATCCGTGATGAAGGCGGGACCGAACATTTCTTCCACCGCAGCTCCGTCCGGGGCGCTGTGTTCGAGCTGCTCCGTGAGGGCCAGCGGGTCGAGTTCACCACCGAAGAATCGCCGAAGGGTCCCCGGGCCGGCGAAGTCCGACTCGTCGAGGGCTAGCACGCTCTCGTCGTCGATCTCGAGCCCGGCCGTCGCCCTCTTACGAGGTCGGCGGCCGGGTTTTTCACGTACGGCGGCCCGTTCTTGCGGACGGTCGAACTCAGCGCAGCAGCGCGTCGAGCACCGCGTCGGTGTCGGTGAGGTCGGCGAACAGCGCGTCCGGCTGGTGGCCGCGGAGCGCCTCGAGGTCGTAGTTGCCGGTCGCCACCGCGACCGCCTTGGCGCCGCCGGCGCGGGCGCAGCGGATGTCGTGCGGCGTGTCGCCGATGATCGACCACCGCGTCGGGCTCGATGACGTCGCCCGTGCTCGGTCTCGTGCCGCGCGTGCGCCATCGGCGATGAGGTCGTCGCGCTCGATGGCGTCGTCGGCGAACGCCCCCCACGAGAAGTACTTCCACACGTCGAAGGCGGCCAGCTTGATCTCGGCGGAGGCGCGGAAGTTGCCGGTGAGCAGCGCCAGCCGGACGTCGTCGCGGCCGGCGAGGGCGTCGAGCAGCGGCCGGACACCGGGCAGCAGGCCGCGGCGTCCGTTGCCCGGCTGCTGGATCTCCTCGCGCAGCGCGACGCAATACGCCTCGCGGAACTCGATCGAGCCCGTCCTGATCGACGTCGACGGTCGCGGCCGGCGTGGGTCAGCGCGTCCCGCATGATGATGCGGTCGGTGCGGCCGGCCAGGTCGACCTTCTGCAGCGCGTCCTCGAGTCCATGGGTTTCGGCAAAGGCGCGCGTCATCGCGCGCGAGCCGGCGCCGCCGGTGAGGACCAGCGTCCCGTCGATATCGAACAGCAGCAGTCGCACAAAGTCTCCTGACAACTAGGAAAGGAAGCGGCGCCAGCCACGCGTCGACGTGAGCGCGCCGGTGCCGCCATTGAGCTTGTAGGCACGCGTCGCCACGACGTCGGCGAAAGCGGCGTCCTCGGTGACGGCGACGACCGTCAGCCGGCGCGCCTCGGCGACGCGCTTCACGGTCTCGGCGAACGGCCGGACGTCGGCCGGGTCGAGCGTGAGCGTCGGATGCTCCAGCAGCACGACGCGCGGCCCGAGCGCGAGCGCCTTGGCGAGGTGGGCGCGGAGCCGGACGATCGGCGGCGCGTCGCCGATGGGCCGATCGAGCCGCTCGGCGGGCAGGTCGACTTCGGCCGCGAGCGCATCGACTTTGGCGCGCAGCTCGGCCGGCATCGGGTCGATCTCGAGCGACAGCGGCAAGGCCAGGTTCTGCGCCAGCGACGACGATTCCAGCAGCACCGCACGCTGCGTCAGGATGCCGAACGCGTCGAGCCACGAGAGCCAGTCGTCGCCCTCGGTGATGTCGGCGGTGGAGCGGCCGAGCACCCGCACGACCCCGGCATCCGGCAGCAGCGCCCCGTTCACGAGGTCCACGAACACTTCGGCGGCGGGGCGATCGAGCCCGGCGATGGCGACGCGCTCGCCCTCCTCGACGACGAGGTCGGCGATGCGGAGCGGACGCAGCCCGCGGTAGTCCTTGACGACGCCGGCGAGCTCGAGCGCGCGCATCAGCGGCGCTCGACGACCGGCTGGCCCAGGCGCGCGGTGAGCCGGGCGAACGCCTCCGGCGGCGCCCCCACCTCGCCGACCCGGTAGACCCGGCCGGTGTCGTCGCCGTGGAAGTCGGAGCCGCCCGTCGTCAAGAGCCCGTAGCGCTCGGCGATGGCGGCGTAGCGCGCCACCGCCTCGTCGTCATGGTGGCTGTGCCACACCTCGATCGCCGGCAGGCCGGCGGCGACCCAGCGCTCGATGGCGTCGTCGCGCTTCGTCTGTCCGGGATGCGCCAGCGACGCGATGCCGCCGGCCCGCGCGATCATCGCCACGACCTCGGGCACCGGCGCGCCGGTCCGCGGCACGAAGGCCGGCTGCCCCGGCGTCAGGTAGCGATCGAAGGCCTCGGCAATCGAGGCGACGTGGCCGGCGGCGACCAGCGCGCGCGCCACCACCGGGCGTCCGATGGCGCGGCCGGCGTCATCGCCGGAGGCGCGGCCGTCCTGGACCAGCGTCACCGGCACGCCGAGCGCGGCCAGCCGCTCCTCGATGGCGGCGATGCGGGCGCGGCGATGGCTGCGCTGCTCGGCCAGGAACGCGGCGAGCGGCGCCGACGCGGGATCGATGCCGTAGCCGAGGACGTGGACGTCCTTGCCGTCCTCGATGGCGGTGATCTCGATGCCGGTCAGGAAGCCCAGGCCGGCCGCGCGGGCGCCCTCGGCCGCGGCGGCGAGCCCGGCGGTCGTGTCGTGATCGCAGAGGCTGAACGTGGTGACGCCGTCGCGCGCCAGCCGGGAGGCGAGCGCCTCCGGCGCCAGCGTCCCGTCGGACGCCGTGGAGTGGACGTGGAGGTCGATCACGCGCGGGTCGAGCCGGGCTTCGCGGCCGGGCCGCGGGGAGCGGCGCCGCGCGCCGGGGTGGACCGCGGCTTCGGCTCGCGCCGGACCAGATCGCGGTACTCGCGGATCAGCAGCTCGAGGTGCTCGCGCTCCTCCTCGGCGAACTCGAGGAAGATCCGCTTGCCCTCCGAGTCCTCGAAGCGCTCGCCATACTTCTTGAAGAACCGGTGCGAGCCGCGCTCGCAGCGGATGCCGAGCATCAGCGCCTCGCGATCGCTGGTGACGCGCGACAGCGCGTCCGCGCCTTCCGAGAACAGCCCGTTGGCGGCGCCCTTGAAGAACAGGAACGTCGGCCGCGCCTCGAGCTCCGGATCGAGCGCCAGCAGCTCGCCGTAGCGGGCCTCCAGCCGGCCGAGGTGATCGACCTCCGACTCGGACAGCTTGAGGAAGATCGACCGGGCCCGCGCGTCGCGCGTGATCCGGGCGGCGCGGGTGTAGAAGTCGCGGCCGCTGCGCTCGGTGGCGATGGCGATGCGCAGGGCGTCGCGGGCGAACAGCAGCTCCGGCTGGCCCTCGGCCGCGGTCGCCGGGCGCCCGGTCCGGCAGGCCTCGCAGGTGCCGTAGATCTGGACCACGCTCTGGCGCGGGCTGAAGCCGCGCGCCGAGGCCACTTCCTCGATCAGCGCCTCGATGTCCGAGCTGAGGAATTCGGAGGAGCTGTTGCAGCTCTTGCAGATCAGGTGGAAGTGGCGCGGGTGGCGATAGGAGTGCTCGAAGCGGTAGCGGCCCTCGCCGAAGTCGACCTTGCGGGCGATGCCCGCCTCGACCATCCACTGCAGCGTGCGGTAGACGGTGGCGCGGCTGATGCGCGCGTCCTCGCGGCGGATGATCTCGACGAGATCGTCCGCGCTGATGTGCCCGTCCTGCCGCAGGAAGACGTCGACGATGAAGTCGCGCTTGCTGGAGCGCTTGCTCCCGGCAGGCCGGAGGCTGTCGACGTAGGCCGAAGTGGACTGCATGGACGAAGGCCCCGCCGTGCCGGAGCTGCCGCGCACGGAAACGGACCGGAACCGGGTCTAGGCGCTGAACGACGAACCGCAGCCGCAGGTGGACTTGGCGTTCGGGTTGCGGATGGTGAAGCCGCCGCCGGCCAGGCTGTCCACGAAATCGACTTCGGCGCCCTTCAGGTAGCGCACGCTGATCGGGTCGACGAAGAGCCGCACCCCGTTCGACTCGATCGTCTGGTCGGCGTCGGTCTTGGCTTCGCCTTCCTCGATCATCAGGCCGTACTGGAAGCCCGAGCAGCCGCCGCCTTGGACGAACACGCGGAGGCCGGCGTCGAGCTTGTTCTCCTCGGTGAGGAGCTCGGTGATCTTCTCGGCGGCCGTTGGAGTCACGCTGATCATGTAACAAGTATACCCGGCGTTGGCCGGCGCCGGGCGGCCGGGACGGCCACCCCGGCGGGGGCCGGCTGGAGTCCCCTGGCGGCCGCCGACGAGCTACGGTATCTTGCTGCAAGCGCTTCAGTTATAGTCACTCCCCATGACCGAGCCCCGGCAGCGTATCAAGCACATTCCGGTCGTCGTCGCCGACGTCGTCCAGGAGACCGCCGACACGGTGACGCTCATGCTCGACGCGGGCGACGACCCGCGCGACTACAAGGCCGGGCAGTACGTCAGCATCGACCCGCACCAGTTCGCCGCGATCAAGGGCTACGCGGCCTTCCTCGAGGACAACAAGGGCCGCAAGGAGCCGCCCCGCGCCTACTCGATGGTGTCCACGCCGGATGAGCGCTATCTGGCCATCACGGTCAAGGAGGAGCTCTACGACAAGACGGCGATGAAGTATCCGCCGCTGCTGTCGCCCTTCCTCGTGCACCACCCGCTCAAGGGCGCGCGCATGGAAGTGACCGGCTACGCCGGCGGCTACTACCTGCCCGACGACATCGCCAACCGCACCGACCACGTCGTGCACCTGTGCGCCGGCTCCGGCAGCGTGCCCAACGTCTCGATGATCAAGTGGGGCCTGGCCAACGTGCCGAGCCTGCGCCAGACCTTCATCTACTCGAACAAGACCTGGAACGACGTCATCTACCGCGACGAGCTGACGCGGATGGAAGCGGCGCACCCGGAGCGCCTGCGCGTCATTCACGCGCTGACCCGCGAGCCGGAATCGTTCCCCTACACCGATTCGGTACGGCGCGGCCGCGTCTCCCCCGACCTGATCCGCGAGTGCGCCGGCGACGTCGCCACCTGCCTGTTCTTCGCCTGCGGCCCGGCCGTCACCGTGTGGGAGAAGCGCGCCGCGAAGGCCGAGAACCGCGAGCCGGCGCCCCGCTTCATGGAGTCGATCCACGCCGCGATGCACACGCTCGCGGTGCCGAAGGAGCACTTCCGCGAAGAGGCGTTCGGGTGACGATCCGCAACGACGCCGAGCGCGAGGGCATGGCGGCGGTCGGCCGCCTGGTCGGCGAGGCGCTGCGGCGGATGGCCGCGGCGGTCGAACCGGGCGTGACCACGGCGGCCCTCGACGAGGTCGGCGCCGCCTTCCTGCGCGGACAGGGCGCCGAATCGGCGCCACAGGCGATCTACAGCTTCCCCGGCTTCTGCTGCATCAGCGTCAACGACGAGGTCGTGCACGGCGTCCCCGGTCCGCGGCGCCTTGCGGCCGGCGATCTCGTGAAGCTCGACGTGACGGCGCGGCTCGACGGCTACATCGCCGACGCCGCGGTCACGGTACCGGTCGGCGAGGTGTCGGCCGAACATCAGGCGCTGTGCGATGCCGCACACGCGGCGTTCGTGAAGGCCCTCCCCCACGTCCGTCCGGGTCACCGCGTGTCGGACGTCGGCCGCGTGATCGACGAGGAGGTGCGCGGGCGCGGCTTCGCGGTCGTCCGCGAGGTCGCCGGGCACGGCGTCGGCCGCACGATCCACGAGCCGCCGGACGTCCTCAACTACTTCAACCCGCACCAGCGCGATCGCTTCGAGGACGGCCAGGTCGTGGCGATCGAGCCGATCATCACGATGTCCCAGACGCGGCTCGTCGAGGATCCGGACGGCTGGACGCTGCGGACGAAGAACGGCGTCTTCGCCGCGCACTACGAGCACACCGTCCTCGTCACCGCCGCCGGCGCCGAACTGCTGACGCGGTAGCCCCCGCTACTCGTTGGCGACGGCGCGGCCGACGCGAACGACGATGGCCGGGATCGCGTCGATGTCCGCCGCCGTCGTCTGGAAGTTCACGATGCACGCGCGCAGCGCGTAGCGGCCCCCGACGACGGCGTTCGAGACGAACAGCTCGCCGCCCCGCTGCAGCCGATCGAGCAGCTCGCGGTTGATCGCGTCGACGCGCGCGTCGACCGCCGGGTCGCCGATCCCCGCCGCAAGCTCGGCCGGCACGTAGCGGAACGTCGTGATGCTGAGCGACTGCATGAGCAGCTCGAGCTCCGGCGTGCGCCGCACGGCATCGGCCAGCGCCCGCGCCAGGCGCATGTCGTCGCCGATCATCGTGCGATAGCCGCTGGCGCCGACCTGGCGCAGCGCCAGCCACACCTTCAGCGCCCGAAACCCGCGCGAGTTCTGCGGCCCGTAGTCGACGTAGTTCGTGACCCGCTCGTCGAAGTGGTAATACGGCGGATGGTAGGCGAACGCGGCGCGGAGGTGCTCGGCGTCGCGGACCAGCGCGCAGCCGGCCTCGAGCGGCGCGTAGAGCCACTTGTGCGGATCGACGGCGATCGAGTCGGCGAGGCCGATGCCGGCGAGATCGGCCGGTGCGTCCTCGGCAGCAGCGGCGAGCCCGCCGTAGGCGCCGTCGACGTGGAACCAGACGCCGTGCTCGCGGCAGACGGCCGCAATCGCCGGCAGCGGATCGACCGCGCCGGTGCTGACCGTGCCGGCGGTGCCAACGACCAGGAGCGGGCGATCGCCGGCGGCGACGTCGGCCTCGATGGCGCGGCGCAGCGCGTCGACGTCCATCCGCTGATCGGCGTCCGTTGGAATCCAGCGGATCGACGCCGTGCCGAGGCCGGAGAGATCGGCGGCCTTCTGGATCCAGGTGTGCGTCTCGGCGGATCCGTAGACGCGCAGACGAGGCGCCGCGGCCCCTCCGGTCCCTTCCTGACGGACGTCCCAGCCGGCCCGCGCCGCGCGCGCCGCCCAGAAGCACACCAGGTTGGCCATGTTGCCGCCGCTGACCATCAGCCCGCCGCACGCCGTCGGGAAGCCGATCAGCTGCGCGATCCAGCGGATGGTCTGCGCTTCGACCTCGGTCGCCGCCGGCGACAGGACGCGGGCGCCGACGTTGGCGTTCAGCGCCGCCGCGAGCAGCTCGCCGAGGATGCCGATCGGCGCCGGCGAGGCGGTGATGTAGCCGAAGAACCGCGGATGCGCGTTGAAGAGCGAGTGGCCGAACAGGCGTTCCGCGGTCTCGGCCAGCAGCGGTCCGGGCGACAGGCCCTGCTCGGGCAGCGGGCCGTCGAGATCGAGCGCGGCGCGCACCGCCGACGCGGGCTCGTCGCGCGTCACCGGTCCAGCGGGCACCGCCGCCAGCAGGCCGGCGAGCTGATCGACCAGCGCGTGGCCGAGCGTCCGGAACGACTCGGCGTCGAGGGCGAGCGGGGCCTGGCGCGGCGGCGCGGCCATGTCAGGCGCGGAGCAGCGCGAGCTTCTCGGCCGACGCGGCCTCGATCTCCTGGTGCAGGCTCTTGCCGTGCGCGTCCATGGTGACGATGGCCGGGAACGCGTCCAGCTCGAGGTGCCACATCGCTTCGGGCGTGCCGAACTCGAGCAGCGAGACGCCGTGCACCTTCGGGATCCGGCGGGCGTAGAACTGCGCCGCGCCGCCGATCGCGTTCAGGTAGACGGCGCCGTGCTCCTTCAGCGCGGCCAGCGTCTTGCCGCCCATGCCGCCCTTGCCGATGACCGCGCGGACGCCGTAGCGCTTGATCACGTCGGCCTGGAACGGCTCCTCGCGGATGCTGGTGGTGGGCCCGGCCGCGGTGATGCGCCAGCCGTCGCCTTCCTTCTTCACCACCGGCCCGCAGTGATAGAGCACGCTGCCGCGCAGGTCGACCGGCGGCTCGTGCTCCATCAGGTGATGGTGCACGGCGTCGCGGCCGGTGTAGGCCCGCCCTGATATCAGCACGACATCGCCGACCTTCAGCGAGCGGATCGTCGCCTCGTCGATCGGCGCGCGCAGGACCTTCTCCTGGCCGGTCAGCGCGAACGCGTGCGTGCCGGCGGCGGCGTCGACCATCGGGATGGCCGCCTGCGCCGGATCGCGGAACTGCCACTCGCGGATGGCGCCCGTCTGCGGATCGAGCAGGACGCCAAGGCGGCGGAAGGCCCAGCAGTCGTAGGCGATCGAGACGAAGAAGCTCGCCGGCAGCCGGTTCTGCACGCCGACCTTGCAGCCGATCAGCGTGGTGCCGCCGCCGAAGCCCATCGGCCCGACGCCGAGGCTGTTGACCGTCGCCATCACCTGCGATTCGAGCGCCGCCAGCCGCGCGTCCGGGTTGGCGTCGTCGAGCGTGCGGAACAGCTGCTGCTTGGCGTGCGCGTAGCCGGAGGTGCGATCGCCGCCGATGCACACGCCGATCGCGCCCGGGCCGCAGCCCTTGCCCTGCGCGTTCCACACCGCGTGCAGGATGGCCTTGCGCACGCCGTCGATCGAGCGGTCGGCCCGCCCGAGCTGTGGAAGCTCCGCCGGCAGCGAGTATTGGGCGTTGGTGTTCTCGCAGCCGCCGCCCTTCAGGATCAGCCGCACCTCGATGACGTCGCGCTCCCACTGATCGAAGTGGATGATCGGCGTGCCCGGCCCGAGGTTGTCGCCGGAGTTCTCGCCGGTCAGCGAATCGACCGAGTTCGGCCGCAGCTTGCCGCGTTTCGTCGCCTCCGCCACCGCCTCGCGGATCGTCTTGCGGATGGCGATCTGGTTGGTGCCGACCGGCACGTGGACCTCGAAGGTCGGCATGCCGGTGTCCTGGCAGATGGCGCCCTGGACCTCGCAGGCCTGGTCGATGTTCTCGGCGATGATGGCGAGCGACTGCGACGCCCGCGAGCCGTCGATTTCGGCCTGCTGGGCGCGCTTCATGGCCGCCCGGACGTCGGGCGGCAGGTTGGTGGAGGTCTCGGTGATGAGCGGGACCAGGCTGTCGAACAACGCGTGCATTTGGGCATTATAGGGCGGTGACCGACGACCCTTTCGACGCCGCCCCCGACGCGGCCCCCGACGGGAATCTTGCCCGCCTCGTCCACGGCGGCAACGCGCCGCTGCCCGTGCGCCAGGCCGTCCGCGCCGGCCCGGTGTCGCTGGTCATCGAGGCAGGCGACGTCCGCCACGTCCACGTCGGCGGGCGCGAAGTGGTGCGGCGGATCTACGGCGCAGTACGCGACCACGCCTGGCGGACGATTCCGGCGCGGCTCTCGCGGTTCACGCTCTACCGCGGCGCCGACACGTTCCGCTGCCGCTACCACGCCGAGCACCGGCAGGAGGCGGTCGCGTTCGGCTGGGACGCGACGATCGAGGGGGCCGCCGACGGCACGCGTGACGTTCGCCTTCGACGGCGTCGCCGAGGCGACGTTCGAGCGCAACCGCATCGGGCTCTGCCTGCTCCACCCGCTGCCGGCGCTGTCCGGGGCGCGCGTCCGCGTGACGACGTCGGGCGGCGCGCACCGCCTGCTCGCCTTCCCCGATCTCGTCACCGTCGAGCAGCCGATCGCCGGCTTCGACGACATCGCGACGCTGGCCGTCGAGATCGGCACGGACCTGTGGCTCGAGGCCGCCGTCGAGGGCGACGTGTTCCAGGCCGAGGATCAGCGCAACTGGATCGACGCCAGCACCAAGATCTACAGCACGCCCGTCACGCTGCCGAAGCCGGTGACGGTGCCGCGCGGCACGCGCATCACCCAGCGCGTCACGCTGCGGCTGCGGACGGGGCGCGGCGATGCCGCCCGGATCACGCCTGCGCCGTTCGTGGTCGATCGCGCCGACGGCGCGCTCCGCTTCGGCGACGGGCGGACGGGCCGCCTGCCGGCGATCGGCGTCCGCACGGCTGCCGCGGTGCGACACGCGAAGCCGGCCCACCTGCGCGTCGATCTGGATCTCGCCGACGACGCAGAGCCGGCGACGCTCGCGGCGCATCGGGTCGCGGCCCGCCAGGTCACTGCCAGCCCGCCGCTCGAGCTCGCGCTGCACGTGCCGGACGATGCGGGCGCGGCGGCGCGCGCCCTCGAGCGGCTCGACGTCCGAGGCTTCGCAGTGGGGCGCGTGCTCGCCTTCACCGTCGGGCACGACACCACGCAGCCCGCCACGCTCGACGCCGTGCGGGCCTGGCGAGCGCGCCACGGCGGACTCGCATCCGTCCCGATCGCGACCGGCACCGCCAGCGATCTGGCGCGCATCCACCTCGCGCCAGCGCCGCTCGTGACCGCCGACGCGGTGTGCTGGTCGATGCACCCGCAGGCACACGCCACGGACCTGACGACCATCGCCGAAACGCCGGATGGCGCGCGGGATCAGGCACGCACCGTGAAGCAGCGCCTCCCCGGCCTGCCGCTCGCGATCACCGCGACCTTCGGCCGCCACGGGCAGCCGGATCCGCGAGCCGGCAGCCTGTTCGCCGCCGGCTGGACGCTCGCCCTGCTCGCGGCGCTGGGTGAGGCCGGCGCCGACAGCGTCACGCTCGCCGAGCCGTGGCCCGACGGCGACGATCTCGCGGCGCTCCCGGTCATGCACGTCCTCGCCGCGCTGGCGGCGGTGCGGGATGCCACCCTCCGCCCCGTCGCCTCGACGCTCGACGCGGTGCGGGCGGTGGCGTTCGAGCGCGACGATCGCGTCACGCTGTTCGTCGCCAACCTCGCGCCTCGCGACTGCGACCTGGCGCTGCCGCCGGCGCACGACGCGTGGACGGCCTGGATGCTCGACGACGATGCGCCGCTCGGCGGCGGCGCGGCGACGGCGCTGATCGATGGCGAGGCCAGCATCGTCGCCTCGGGTCGGCTGTCGCTCGGACCGTGCGCGATCGCGCGGCTCGAGGCGGGGAGCCGGTGACCATGGCCCGGCGTCGGACGACCGCGGCGCCGCATCCCTGGGACGACCTCCTCGACATCTGCGCCCGCCTCCCCTTCGTGGCGCACGACATCGCCGCGCAGCTCGACGCCGGCGGCCGCTACGAGATGCCGCTCGACGACGAGTTCCCGTTCGCGATCTCGTTGTTCCACTACCGCACCGACCTGCACACGCGCGGATCGACCTGGCACGAGCGCCTCGAGCTGTTCGTGCCGGTCGAGGGCCGCACCCTGTTCCGCATGGGCGAGCGCGAGTTCGATCTCCGCCCCGGCGATCTCCTCGTCGTCGACAACCTCAAGCTGCACCACGTCGTCGACTTCGACGGCTTCGACAGCCGCGCCGTCGTGGTCAGCTTCCGTCCCGAGTTCGTGTACAGCCTGGGCTCGCCCTCGCACGACTACACGTTCCTGATGCCGTTCTACGCGGCGGCGGCGCGCCGGGCCCGGGTCCTGCCGCTGCCCGAGCATCCGGAAGCGGCCGACGCCCTCCGGCGGCTGGTGCTGTGCCGGTTCGAGGAGCCCGACGGCGCGCTGCAGCGGGCCGGCTGCAAGGCGTTCCTCCTCCAGCTGCTGCTGGAGCTGGCGCGGCGCTTCCGCGTGTCCGAGCTCGCCCACTGGGAGTTCCTGCGCCAGCAGCAGCGGACGCTGCGCCTCAAGCCGCTCTTCGACCACGTCCGCGAGCACTACGCCGAGAAGCTGAGCGTCGCCGACGCGGCGGCCCTGGCTCGCATGAGCGCGCCGCAGTTCATGAAGACCTTCAAGAAGGTGGCGGGGACGACGCTGGTCGCGTACCTCAACCATGTCCGGCTCGCCAACGGCTCGCGGCTGCTGCGCGAGACGAGCCTGAGCGTGGCGGAGATCGCCAGCGCCGTCGGCTTCGCCGATCAGAGCTACTTCGACAAGCGCTTCAAGCGGGCGTTCGGCCGGACGCCGATGGCCTTCCGGGTCGGCACCCAGTCGAAATCGTCGTAACTTTCGACGGGTCTGTCCTAGCACGGGCGGCAAGCCTCCCGTACCGTGCCGATTGCATGCTCTCACGCCGGTTGTCGACCTGGGCCGGGCACGGGCGCCGGCTGGTCTTCGGCGTGGCTGCGATTCTCGGCACCGGCCTGCCGCTGCACGCGCAATCCGCCCCCGGTTCGCTGCCGCGGCTGCGGGTCTCCGAGAACACGCGCTTCCTGGTCACCGCGGACGGGCGCCCGTTCTTCTGGCTGGGCGACACGGCGTGGGAGCTGTTCCATCGTCTGACCCGGGAGGAGGCGGAGCGCTACCTGCGCAACCGCGCCGAACGGCGCTTCACCGTCATCCAGGCCGTCGCGCTGGCCGAGCTCGACGGGCTCGACGATCCCAACCCGTACGGCGAGCGGCCGCTGATCGATCGCGACCCGACCAGGCCGAACGAGCGCTACTTCGAGCACGTCGACTGGATCGTCGCCAGGGCCAACGCGCTCGGGCTCTACGTCGGGCTGCTGCCGACGTGGGGCGACAAGTGGAACAAGAAATGGGGCGTCGGCCCCGAGATCTTCACGCCGGAGAACGCCGCGACCTACGGCGAGTGGCTCGGCCGGCGCTATCGCGACGAGGGCATCGTCTGGATCCTCGGCGGCGATCGGCCGGTCGAGAGCGACGCGCACCGGGCCATCATGGCGGCGATGGCGCGCGGCCTGCGCGCCGGCGACGGCGGGGCCCACCTGATCACGTTCCACCCGACCGGCGGACAGAGCTCCTCGGGTCCGTTCCACGGCGAGGCGTGGCTCGACTTCAACATGCGGCAGAACGGCCACGTCGCCGAGTTCACCGGACGCTACGACCAGACGCGCGTCGACTACGACCGCACGCCGATCAAGCCGGTCCTCGACGGCGAGCCGATCTACGAGGACCATCCGATCGGCTTCAAGCAGAAGGAGCACGGGCACTCGCTCGCCGCCGACGTGCGGCGCCCGCTCTACTGGAACCTGTTCACCGGCGCCTTCGGCCATACCTACGGCCATCACTCGGTGTGGCAGATGTGGCAGCCCGGGCGGAAGCCGATCAACGATCCGCTGCTGCCGTGGAACGAGGCCATCGACCAGCCCGGCGCGGCGCAGATGCAGCACGCGCGGGCGCTGCTCGAATCACGGCCCTTCCTCACCCGGATCCCCGCGACCGACGTGATCGTGCCGGATCGCGTCGTCACGAGCGTGCCCGGCGCCGGCCGCTATGCCGCCGTCGCCACGCGCGACGCGGCCGGCAGCTACGCGATGGTCTACGTCCCGGCGGGCCGGCCCGTTCACGGTGCGCCTCGGCGCGATCGCCGGGGCGAAGGCGCGGGCGTGGTGGTTCAACCCGCGGACCGGCACGGCGGCCGACGCCGGCACGTTCGACACCTCGGCCGACCACCGGTTCACGCCGCCCGATCCTGGCGAAGCCCTCGACTGGGTGCTGGTGCTCGACGACGCCAGCAAGGGCTACGGCCCACCGGGCCGGCTCGCGCGACCCCGCGATTGACGCCGCGACCTTGCCGGGCGACGATGGCCTCGTGTCTCCGACGCGCCGATCATGCCTGGCGGCCCTGACCGCGCTCGTCGCCATTCCCGGCCTCACCCTGGCGCAGCAGCGCCGCCACTCACGGCAGTTCCCGCCCGACAAGCTCGGCGAGCTCGAAGGCCCGGATCGCGAGCGGTGGCAGCAGCCCGACGTGATCATGGATGCGCTCGGCATCCACGAAGGCTCGAGCGTCGCCGACCTGGGCGCCGGCGGCGGCTGGTTCACCGTGCGCCTCGCCCGCCGCGTCGGCCCGAACGGCCGCATCTACGCCCAGGACGTCCAGAAGCCCATGATCGAGTCGATGGAGCGGCGCATCCGGCGCGAGGGGCTCACCAACGTGACCATGGTGCTGGGTACGGAGGACGATCCGAAGCTGCCCGCCCCGGTCGACGCGGTGCTGATCGTGGGCGTCTACGGCGAAGTGGATCGGCCCGTGGAGTGGTTGAAGAACGTCAGCAACGTCTTGCGTTCCGGCGGGCGGATCGGCGTCGTCGATTTCCGAAAGGACGGGTTCGGGCCCGGACCCGATCCACTCGACGAACGAGTCGACGAGGCGGAGGTCGTCAAGGACGCGACGGCGGCAGGGCTGCGGGTGATCAACCGCACCACCCCGCTGCTGTTCCAGTACCTGCTGATTTTCGGGAAGTAGTCTTGTTGGCGGCCGCGCTCTCACGCGCGGCCGCGGGCCGCCCTCTTGGCGGGCCGGCTGGCTATTCGCCGCGCTGGGCGCGCGGCGGCGCCGTCCCGCGGGCGGCTCTACGCGTCACGGCCGACGAACCGCCACACGGTTGGCAGCACGCCCGCGGCGAGGCACAGCTTGACGACGTCGGCGGCGAGGAACGGTGTCAGCGCGGCGTTCACCGCGCCCGACAGGCCGAGCGCCGTCGGACCGTAGGCCAGCCACGACAGGCCGCCCGCGAAGATCACGGCCAGCCCCGCGGCCATCGCCACGAGCGACGTGAGATACTTCCGATCGAAGCGGCGCTCGGCGAGCCAGCCGGCGACGAACGCGGCCAGCGGGTAGCTCACGAGAAAGCCGGCGGTCGGGCCGATGAGCCGAGCGGCCCCCTGCGGCAGCACCGGCGAGGCGGCGAACACGGGCAGGCCGGCGAGCCCGATGAGCAGGTAGAGCGCCTGCGCGGTCGCGCCAAGGCGGGCGCCGAGGGCGGCGCCGCCGAGGAGCACGATCATCGGCTGCAGCGTGAACGGGACCGGCGTGAACGGCAGCGGCATGCTGATCTGCGCGCCCAGCGCGGTCAGCACCGTGACGAACAGCACGGCGCCGACGCGGAGCATCGTGCCTTCGAACGCGTCCACCTGACGGGCGGTCCGGGCGTCGCCCGCAACCGTGCGGGTGCGCAGTCCGGAGCCCGATTCGAGCAGACCAGATAGCGTTCCGACCAACGTGGCAGCGGCACCGGTCGACATAGCGGCGGATTCTACCATGCGGCGCGCACTCACCATCGCCGGCAGCGACTCGGGCGGCGGGGCCGGCATCCAGGCCGATCTGAAGACCTTTGCCGCCTATGGCGTCTATGGCGCGTCGGCCCTGACGGCAATCACGGCGCAGAACACGCTCACCGTCTCGGCAGTCCAGGTGCTGCCGGGCGCCCTGGTGCGCGCCCAGATCGACGCCGTGCTCGGCGACATCGGCGCCGACGCGGTCAAGACCGGCATGCTCGGCAGCGTCGAGGTGGTCCGCGCCGTCGTCGACGCCCTCCGCGCCCATCGCCCACCGGCGGTCGTCGTCGATCCCGTGATGATCGCCAAGAGCGGCAACACGCTGCTCGACACCGACGCCGTGGCGGCGGTCCGTGAGTGGCTCCTGCCGTGCGCCGACCTGCTGACGCCGAACGCGCCCGAGGCCGCGGCGCTGACCGGCCACGAAGTGCACTCCGTCGCCACCGCCCGCGAGGCGGCGCTGCGCCTCCACGCCCTCGGTCCGAAGGCGGTGCTCGTCAAGGGCGGCCACCTGCCCGGCGGCGAGGTCGTCGATCTGCTCTACGACGGGCATCACGTGCACGAGCTCCGCAGCGCGCGGATCCCCAGCACCCACACGCACGGCACCGGCTGCACGCTGGCTTCGGCGATTGCCGCCGGGCTGGCCCGCGGCGCTGGGCTGGAAGCCGCGGTGATCGACGCCCGCGCTTACGTCGCCGGGGCGATTGCCCACGCCCCGCGCCTGGGCCGCGGCCACGGACCGCTGGACCACTTCTGGCGGACGCGGGCGGCCGCCGCGCCGGCTTTGTGACGCGGCTTATAATGGGCAATTCGATGCCCGCCGAGCGCTTCGCCATCACCGCCGCCCGGCTGGATCCGGCCCCGCTGACCGCCGCTGTGGTCGACGCGCACGGCGCCGCGGCCGCACGGACGGGCGCCGCGGGCGCCGGCGCCGTCGCCAGCTTCGTCGGCCTGGTCCGCGACCAGAACGGCGGCCGACGCGTCACCCGGCTCGACTACGAAGCGTACGAGCCGCTGGCGCTCCGCGCCTTCGCGCAGATCGAGGCCGAGGCGTCGGCGCGCTGGCCGTCGACGGTGCTCGGCCTCCATCACCGGATCGGCACGGTCGCCATCGGCGAGGCGAGCATCGTGATCGTCGCCGTGTCGGCGCATCGCGGTGACGCGTTCGCGGTGTGCCGCTACGCCATCGAACGGGTGAAGCAGATCGCGCCGATCTGGAAGCACGAGTACTTCGAGGGCGGCGACGTGTGGATCGAAGGCGCGGTGGCCGCGGCGGACGATGACGCGGCGCGGGCGCAGGCGGAGAGAGTGTCCCGAACCGGAGATTCGGTGACGGATGATCCGGGCGCGGCGCCCGGATCGCCAGGCGCGAAGAGCGAGCTTATTGGGCATAAGTGAGTGATGAGCAACGCAGCGAGGCGGGATGCCCCGCCCGGAACATGTCAGCGAATCTCCGGCTCGGGGCACTAGCATGCGCGTGACGGTGCGGCTCTTCGCCCGGCTCCGCGACATCGCCGGCACCAGCGAGCTGGCGGCGGACGTCCCGCCCGGCGCCACCATCGCCGACGTGTGGGCCGGCCTCGTCGATCGGCATCCGGCGCTGGCGCCGTACGCCGGCTCGATGTCGGCGGCGCGCAACCTCGAATACACCCGCCTGTCGACGGCGGTGGCCGAGGCCGATGAAATTGCGTTCATGCCGCCGGTGTCGGGCGGCTGACTCCTCCAGGACGACGCACAGGACTGAATCAGGACCATGCTGGACAAACTCCAGGCCGTCGAGGCCCGCTACGAGAAGCTGATGAGCCTCATCAGCGATCCGGCGGTGCAAGCGGATGCGGCCGCGTATCGCACGCACACCAAGGCGCTGTCCGACCTGCAGGAGACCGTCGAGACGTATCGCCTCTATCGCGGCGCGATCGACGAGAAGCGGCAGGCCGAGGAGCTGGCCGGCGATCCCGACATGGCCGATCTCGCGCGCGAGGAACTGACGCAGCTCAACGCCCGCATCGCCGACCTCGAAGCCTCGCTGCGCGTCCTGATGACGCCGAAGGATCCGAACGACGAGAAGAACATCCTGCTCGAAATCCGGGCCGGCACCGGCGGCGACGAGGCGGCGCTCTTCGCCGGCGACCTGTTCCGCATGTATTCGCGCTTCGCCGAGCGCCAGGGCTGGCGCCTCGAGATCATGTCGCAGAGCATCGGTGACGCGGGCGGCATCAAGGACGTGGTCGCGCTGATCGAGGGCAAGCGCGTCTACAGCCGCCTGAAGTACGAGAGCGGCGTCCACCGCGTCCAGCGCGTGCCGGCGACCGAGGCGAGCGGCCGCATCCACACGTCGACGGCGACGGTGGCGGTGCTGCCCGAAGCCGAAGAGGTCGACATCCAGATCCAGGAGAAGGACCTGCGCATCGACACCTTCTGCTCGAGCGGCCCCGGCGGGCAGAGCGTCAACACCACCTACTCCGCCGTCCGCATCACCCACCTGCCGACCGGCCTCGTCGTGTCGCAGCAGGACGAGAAGTCGCAGATCAAGAACCGCGCGAAGGCCCTCAAGGTGCTGCGCTCGCGTCTCTACGAGATCGAGATGCAGAAGCAGCACGACGCCATCGCCAAGGACCGGCGCAGCCAGGTCGGCTCCGGCGATCGCTCGGAGAAGATCCGGACCTACAACTTCCGCGAGAGCCGGATCACCGACCACCGCATCAACTTCACCACCCACCAGCTGATGTCGGTGCTCGACGGCGACCTCGGCGAACTGATCGACGTGGTCACGTCGCACTACCAGGCGGAAGCGCTCAAGAACGCCACGACCGAATCGGACATGAGTCCGGCCAACGCGCCCGCGTAGGCGCGGCCCGCTCAGTCCGCGTCGCCGGCCGGCCGGGAGGCCACAAAGGCTGTTCGCCGCGATCGAGCAGGTGCTGACGGGCGCCGGCGAGCGCCCCTGAGGCAGCCCGTCGCGGCTGCGAACCACGAACCGGCAAAAACCGTCTACCATGGCGCACGTCCAGGAGCGTCCATGCCCAATCTCCGTCTCGCGCTGCGGATGCTGTTCCGCACCCCGGCCCTCACCGGCATCGCCATCCTCTCGCTGGCCATCGGCATCGGCGCCAACGCCGCGATTTTCTCGCTCTACAACCAGATGCTGCTGCGGCCGCTGCCGGTGGCGGAGCCCCACGGGCTCGTCAATCTGGGCGCGCCGGGGCCGAAGCACGGGTCGCAGTCCTCGAACAACGCGGGCAGCAGTGAATACACGTTCAGCTACCCGATGTTCCGCGACCTCGAGAAGGCGAAGACGAGGTTCAGCGGCATCGCCGCCCACCGCCAGCTCGAAGCCAATCTGGCGTTTCAGGGGCAGACCTCGTCTGGCCTGGGCATGCTCGTCTCCGGCAGCTACTTCGGCGTGCTCGGCCTGACGCCCGCCGCCGGCCGCCTGCTCGGCCCTGAAGACGATCGCACCCCGGGGGCGCACCAGGTGGCGGTCCTGAGCCACGCCTACTGGCGGACACGGTTCGCGATGAGCCCGACGGTCGTCGGCAGCATCATCGCCGTGAACGCGGTGCCGATGACGATCGTCGGCGTCGCGCCAGAGGGCTTCACCGGCACCACGCTCGGGGCGACGCCGCAGATCTTCGTCCCGATCTCGATGCGCGAGCGCCTCGTGGCCGGGTTCAAGGGCTTCGACAACCGGCGCAGCTACTGGGTCTACCTCTTCGCCAGGCTGCAGCCGGGCACGACCATCGAGCAGGCCAAGGCCGCCGTCGACGTGCCCTACGCCGCGATCGTCAACGACGTGGAGGCCGGCCTGCAGAAGGGCATGAGCGAGGCGACGCTGGCCCGCTTCAAGGCCAAGCGGGTCACCGTCGACCCCGGCGCCCGCGGCCAGAGCAACGTCACGCGCGACGCGGGCCCGGCCCTGACCCTGCTCCTCGCCGTGACCGGCTTCGTGCTGCTGATCGCCTGCGCCAACATCGCCAACCTGCTGCTCGCGCGCGGCGCGGCACGGGCCAGCGAGATGGCGGTCCGGCTGTCGATCGGCGCCAGCCGGTGGCAGGTCGTCCGCCAGCTCCTGACCGAATCGGCCCTGCTCGCCGCGATCGGCGGCGCGCTCGGCCTGGTCGTGGCGCGCTGGTCGCTCACCGGCATCATCGCCCTGATCCCGCGGGAGGACACCTCCTTCATGAGCGACCGTCTCGATCCCACCACGCTGATCTTTACGGCGGCCGTGGCGATCACGACGGGCCTCCTGTTCGGGCTGTTCCCGGCGCTCCACAGCACCCGGCCCGATCTGGTCTCTGCGATCAAGAGCACGGCCGGCCAGCCGTCCGGCGCCCGCGCCGCCTCGCGGTTCCGGACCGCCCTGGCGACCACGCAGATCGCGCTATCGACGATGCTGCTGATCCTCGCCGGGCTGTTCACCAGGAGCCTGATGAACATCAGCCGCGTCGAACTGGGCATCGAGACCGAGCGGCTGGTCACCTTCGGGCTGTCACCCGAACGCAACGGCTACACGTCCGAGCGCGCGAAGGCGCTGTTCGAGCGTGTCGAGGACGAACTCGCCGCGGTGCCGGGGGTCAGCGGCGCCGCCGGGGCGCTCGTGCCGCTGCTGGCCGGCAGCAACTGGGGCAACGGCGTCTCGGTGCAGGGCTTCCCGTCGGGACCGGACACCGACAACGACTCGATGTACAACGAGGTCAGCCCCGGCTACTTCGGCACCGTCGGCATGCGGCTCCTCGACGGCCGCGACTTCACGCGCAGCGACATCGAGGGGGGGCCCAAGGTGGCGATCGTCAACGAGGCGTTCGCGCGCAAGTTCCGGCTGACCGGCCACGTCGTCGGCTCGCGGATGTCGTCCGACAGCGGCGACGGCGCCAAGCTCGACACCGAGATCGTCGGCCTGGTGAAGGACGCCAAGTACAGCAGTGTGAAACGCGAGATTCCTCCGGTCTACTTCGCGCCGTACCGGCAGGACAAGGAGGTCGGCGAGATGACCTTCTACGCGCGCACGCGGCTGGACGACAAGGCCCTGCTCCAGGCGATCCCGCGCCTCGTCGCCCGCCTCGATCCGAACCTCCCCGTCGAGGGTCTGCGCTCGATGGACCAGCAGATTCGCCAGAACATCGGCGTCGATCGCGTGATCACGATCCTTTCGGCGGCGTTCGCCATCGTCGCGACGCTGCTCGCGGCGATCGGACTGTATGGTGTGCTCGCCTACACGGTCGCGCAGCGGACGCGCGAGATCGGCCTGCGGATGGCGCTCGGGGCCGACGCCGGCCGCGTTCGCCGGCTGATCATGGGGCGCGTCGGCTGGATGACGCTCGTCGGCGCGAGCGTCGGCCTGCTCGCCGCGATCGGGCTCGGGACGGCCGCCGGGTCGCAGCTGTACGATCTCAAGGGCTACGACCCGATGGTGCTCGTCACGTCGACCACGCTGCTGGTGTTGGTCTCGTTCACGGCCGGGCTCATTCCGGCGATGCGCGCCTCGCGTGTCAACCCGATGACCGCGCTCCGCAACGACTAGCTGCCGTGGCGACAAGCCGCCTGTCGGAGATCGAGATCACCTCCGCAGCCGGGCGCCCCCGGAGGCGTTGAAGCCCGTCCCGACTCGTCACATGGATGCGTCTTGCACGATCTCCCAGCGCGGCGTGCCCTCGGCCGCGCCGGGACGCGTCCGGAAGACGATCAGCGTGAGTCCGGTCGCCGGCGGCTTGCCGGCGTAGGTCAGCGTCCAGCGGGCCAGCACCGACCCGCCGTGGACGTTGCCGGGCAGCGCCGCGTTGAACGGCGTCACCTCCAGGCCCGCGGCCAGCTCGGTCTCCACGATCTCGAACGACAGCGTGCCGCGCGCCGCGGCATCCGGATACTTCTCCCGGTAGCGCGCCAGCACCGCATCGCGGCCGCGCGTCAGGCCGCTCGGCGACGCGAACGCCGCATTGGCCGCGTAGACGCTGCAGAAGGCCTCGAGATCGCCGCGATTCCACGCCGCCGCCTGGGTCTGGAGCACCGAGACGAGCTCGGCGCGCGCCTCCGCCGCCCGCTGCAGCTTCGCCAGCCGATGGTAGTGGCCATACCCCCAGTGAGCGGGATCGATCGGCAGATCGCGAAAGGTGTCGTCGGCGAGCACCTCGTCGGCCGGGGCGAAGCGGTAGCCGTGCGCCGCGAGCCAGGTGAACATGGCGTCCCAGTTGGCGGCGCCGACGCCGTTGGCGTGGATGAGCAGCACCTGTGGCGCCGGCCGTCCGAGCAGCCGATCGGCGAGCGTTTCCGTCCGCGTGGCCGCGACGCGGACCGCGGCGAGGTAGTTCTGCCGCACGTCGTCGATGGCCGCGGCGTCGCCGCTCGGCGACCGCGTCGGCCCACGGCCGATCGAAGGACCAGTCCTGCCCGTCGATGGTGACCGGGACGTTGCGCTCGCGGGCGCCGGCGAGCGCGTCTCGCACGGCGATCACCTTCTCGCGCGTGTCGCCTTCCTGCAGGTACGGGAACCGGAAGAACCGGAGAGTCCGCCCGCGCGGCGTCAGCCAGGCCGAGAGCGTCTTCCGCGCCGACGCGAGATCGGCGAGGTAGGCATCGGTGGTCAGCGCCGTGTGGCTCGGATGGGTGTGCGAGTGGCTGCCGATCTCATGCCCCTCGTCGAGCCAGCGCTGGAGGAGCGCCTCGTCGTCGGGTGTCTTCACGTTGCCGGCGATGACGAAGGCGATCGCCGGGATGCGGTGCTTCTTCAGCACCGCGAGCAGCGCCTCGGTCGTGGCCCGGCGGGCGGCGGCGTCGCCGCGCGACGCGGCGCCGACGATCGGCAGATCGTCCACGGTGACGAGCAGCGGCCGGCTGGCCGGCGCCGGGCGTGCCGGCGCCTGTGCGGCGGGCCGTGCCGCCACCAGCGCGATGGCCGCCAGCAGCGCGATCCCCGCGAGCGTGGCGCGCCGCGCGCTCATGCGCCGTGGTCGCCGACGATCGCGTCCGCCTCGATCTCGACCAGCATGTCGGGATCGATGAGCCCGCTCACCTCGACCATCGCCGTCGCCGGGCGGATGGCGCCGAAGACTTCGCCGTGCGCGCGGCCGACCGCCTCCCAGTCGCGCTCGATGTTGATCACGTAGATGCGCGTGCGGACGACGTCGGCGAGCGACGCGCCGGCGCGCTCCAGGGCGCGTCGGATGTTGGCAAGCGCCTGCTTCGTCTGCACGGCGGCATCGAGGCGGCCGACGACCACGCCGGCGTCGTCGGTCGCCGTCGTGCCGGACACGAAGACGTGCGCGCCGACGCGCACCGCGCGCGAATAGCCGACGATGGGCTCCCAGGGGGTGCCGGTGGCGAACAGTTCTCGGGGCATCGGGTGGTCCTCCGCGAGCATCGCGCGTCACGAGCGCGCGACACGGTAGAGCACGTGCCGCCGCAGCGGGTGTCCCGGCGGCAGCCTCGGGTGATCGAAGTCGTCAGCTGGATCGTAGCGCATGCCGAGCCGCGTCATCACCGCCCGCGACCGATCGTTGCCGGCGGTCGTGAACGACACCACCTCGTCGAGCCCGAGGACGTCCCAGGCGTGCGCGAGCACGGCGCGCGCCGCTTCCGTGGCATAGCCGTGGCCCCAGTGCGCTGCGGCCAGGCGCCAGCCAATCTCGACGCACGGCGTGAACGGCGCGGTGAAGCCCGGCACGCTGAGGCCGACGAACCCCGCGAACGGCGTGACGCCCGGGATCTCGAGCGCCCACAGGCCGAAACCGCGGGCGGCGTGATGGGCCGCGATGGCGTCGGCGAGCGCGTCGCTCTCGGCGGCCGTCAGCGGCGCGGGAAAATGCGCCATCACCGCCGGATCGGCGTTCATCGCCGCGAACGGCGCGCGATCGGACGGACGCCAGTGGCGGAGCACGAGCCGCGGCGTGCGCAGCACGGCGTCCGGCGGGTCGTCGCGCACGCGATCCCCGGCGGCGGCGCTCACCAGGGCGTCTGCTGGTAGTCCTTCAGGAACTGGCCCCACACGTGCGTCCCGGTGTTGAAGCCGCTGATGATCGGATCGACGATGCGGGCGGCGCCGTCGACGATGTCGAGCGGGGGATGAAAGCGGTGATCGGCGGTCTTGCGCGCCGCGATCTCGACCGGATCCTCGTCGGTCACCCAGCCGGTGTCCACGCTGTTCATGTGGATGCCGTCGGCGTGGTAGTCGGTGGCGGCGGTGCGCGTCATCATGTTGAGCGCCGCCTTGGCCATGTTGGTGTGCGGGTGCCGCGTGGTCTTGAAGGTCCGGTAGAACTGCCCTTCCACCGCCGACACGTTGACGATGTGCTTGTCGCGCTCGGGCGTCTTCAACATCAGCGGCTTGAGCCGCGCGTTGAGGACGAACGGCGCCACCGCGTTCACCAGCTGCACTTCGAGCAGCTCGACCGCCGACACCTCGTGCAGCACCAGCCGCCACGAGTTGCGGCCGCGCAGGTCGACCTGCTGCAGGTCGGCGTCGAGCCGGCCCTCGGGGAACAGGTCGCGCTGCGCCTGCAGCTCCTCGGCGAGGAGCGGCACCTGCGACAGCGCCGCGGCGTGGGTCAGGCCGGACACGTCCAGCCCCGAGACGCCGGCAAGCCGTCGATCGAGCGACGCGACCTCGCCGGCGCGCCGCCCTCGGGCAGCAGGTGGTAGCCCCGCAGACCCTCGTAGGCGCCGACCAGGCGTCGCACCTCCTCGGGCATCTCGGAGACGGCCGCCTGTTCGCCGGCCATCATGTGGGCGTAGAAGTCCGGCGGCCGCCGCACCGTCTGGCAGGCGTTGTTGACGATGAAATCGAGGCGCGGCCGGGTCGCGATCAGCTCGCGGCAGAACGCCTCGACGCTCGGCGTGTGCCGCAGGTCGAGGCCGAAGATCTCCAGGCGATCGGCCCACTCGTGGAAGTCCGGCTCGCGGGCGTAGCGCATCGCCGAATCGCGCGGAAAGCGCGTGGTGACGATGACGTGGGCGCCGCAGCGCAGCAGCTTGAGGCCGGTCTGGTAGCCGATCTTGACGCGCCCGCCGGTGAGCAGCGCGACCCGCCCGCGCAGGTCGGCGAGCTCGGTGCGCTTGGCGAAGTTGAACGGCGCGCAGGCCGGGCACAGCTGATCGTAGAAATGGTGGATGACCGTGTAGCGCGCCTTGCACACGTAGCAGTGCTGCGGCTCGACCGACTCACGCGGCTCCGATCCGGGGCCGCCGTCCACAGCGGCGTCGGCGTCGCGATCGACATCACGCGGCTCGAAGCCGTCGGGCGGGAACACGTTCGGCGTCGTCACCGCCGGCTTGCGGTGCAGCGTGCGGATCGCCGCGGTCGCCTTGATCCGGTCGTGGTGCTGGGCCCGCGACGCCTTGCGCTCCCGCGTCTCGGCCTTCGACTGGCGCCGGCGCTCGTAGCGGTCCGGGCTGTAGACGTAGGCGATGGCGCGGAGCAGCCGATCGCGCTCCTCGTCCGGCAGCTCGTCGAGGACGCGGCGGTCGGCGGCAATCGATTCGAGCAGCGCGGTCAGCTCGCGCAGGCGATCGGCGCCGCTCACGGTCGGGACTGGTGGCATGAGACAGAAAGCGTATTGCCGTCCGGATCCTTGAACCAGGCGACACGGTCGCCGTTGGGCGCGGTCCAGATGCCGAGCGCGTCCTGGACCAGGAACGGCAGGTTGAATTGTTCGAAGACGACGCCGCGCGACGCGAGCTCGCGGACGGCGCCGGCAATGTCGTCGACTTCCCACCCGAGCACGGTGGCCTGGGAGGGCGTGAAGCTGTGCGCCTTGGCGACGCGCAGGAGCGTCCCGCTGGCGTCGAACGACAGCGCAAAGCCGTCGTCCTCGATGAAGCGGAAGCCGAGCGTATCGCCGTAGAACGCCCTGGCCCGCGCCGGCGCGGTGGTCGTCACGAAGCCGACCATCCTGGTCAGCATGAGACGCGTTCCCCGGGCGCGGCCAGGACCGCGGCGTTCATGTGGATCGGATCGCCGACGCGGATCGCGCCGCCGATCGATCCCGGCGCCAGGCGCGTGTTCACGGCCAGGCGGTAGTAGTGGTCGAACGGCGTCACATCGACGCTGGGCGCCAGCGTGGCACGCCGCTGCTCGGCAAAGCGCTTCTGGAAGCCGGCGATCGGCTCGCCGGTGCGCGCGTCGCGCGAGGGCACCGCGCAACGGGCGCACGGGTTGACCATGATCAACGCCACGCCCGGCCCGTCGGCGGCGGCTGCACCGATGCGGCACGTGCCGCCGTAGAACGCGTCCTCCCAGAACGCCGGCACGCCGCCGACCTCGATGTTGGCGCGGAAGCGGGCCCGCGCCTGCTCGAGCGTCAGGTCGAACCACGCGGCGACCGCTTCGAGCGTCGCGGTCGCGATCAGCGTCGGCCCGGGCGCGTCGGTGTCGTCGGGGAAGCCCGCGGTCGGGTTCTCGCGCAGGCGCACCGGGGTGGCGAGCCGTTCCGACACCCAGTCTTCGAGCGGCGTCGCATCGCCGGCCAGCCGGAAGTACAGGTCGTCGAACACCGCCGTCGAGGCGTCGGGATCGATCCGGGTGCGGATGCGATGGATCGCCGGAAACTGCTTGCCGTTGACGAACCGGTCCCTGCCGTCGACGAACGCCCAGCGGCGATCCCCGGCCAGCGCGCCGGACGGCAGGACGCTCGCCGACTCGGCCGCGACGGCGTCAAAACCTTTGATGGGATAGAGAGCGATGCGGGCGACGAAGGGCGCGTTCATCCGGACCGTGTACTCCGGGCATTGGTACGTCGCCTCACCTGTACGCACGAAGGGCCGGGTTGCCCCGGCCCTTCGCTCACGATCCCAAGGCGCCTGCGATCAGGCGCCTCTTCAAATCAGGCACAGCCGCTCGTCGTGCCGCAGTTGGCGCACTTGTAGCACGCGCCGCTGCGCACCATGATCGAGCCGCAGGTCGAGCACGGCGGCGCGTCTTCCTGGTTCTGCATCGCCGCGAACGCCGCGCGACCGGGCACCGGCTTGACGGGCGCTGCCAGCGGCCCCAGTCCCTGAAGAGGCAGGGCCGCCTGCGTGACCGCTTCGTCCGCGATCGCCGCGACCGGCTCGGGCACGTTGAGGCCGGCGTTGTACTTGGCCTCGGCCGAGAGGAACTTCGCCGCCATCCAGCGGAAGACGTAGTCGACGATCGACTTGGCGAAGCGGATCTCGGGGTTCTTGGTCATGCCCGAGGGCTCGAAGCGCGCGTGGCTGAACTTGTCCACGAGCACCTGGAGCGGCACGCCGTACTGCAGCGCGTAGGAGATCGCCTGCGCGAAGGCGTCGGCGAAGCCCGAGATGGTCGAGCCCTCCTTGGCCATCACCAGGAAGATCTCGCCCGGCGAACCGTCCTCGTAGAGGCCGGCCGTGATGTAGCCCTCGTGCCCCGCGATGTCGAACTTGTGCGTGAACGAGGCGCGCTCGTCCGGCAGCCGGCGCCGGGTCGGCATCGCCGCCGTCGCAGCGGCAGCCGCCGCCTGCGCCGCGGCGCCGTTGTCCTTCGAGGTGTTCAGCGGCTGCGTCCGCTTGCTGCCGTCGCGGTAGATCGACACCGCCTTGGCGCCCAGGCGCCACGACTCGACGTAGGCCTCCTGGATGTCCTCGAGCGTCGCGTCCTTGGGCACGTTGACGGTCTTGCTGATCGCGCCCGAGAGGAACGGCTGCACGGCGCCCATCATCTTGATGTGGCCCATGTACTGGATCGAGCGCTGGCCCTGGAACGGCTTGAAGGCGCAGTCGAACACCGCCAGGTGCGCGTCCTTGACGTGCGGCGCGCCCTCGATCGTCTCGTGCTCGTCGATGTACTCGATGATCTCGGCGATCTCGGTCTGCCGAGTAGCCGAGCCGCTGCAGCGCCGACGGGACCGTCTGGTTGACGATCTTCATCATGCCGCCGCCGACCAGCTTCTTGTACTTGACGAGCGCGATGTCCGGCTCGACGCCGGTGGTGTCGCAATCCATCATGAAGCCGATGGTGCCGGTCGGCGCCAGCACGGTGGCCTGGCCGTTGCGGTAGCCGAACTGCTCGCCGAGCTCGACGCACTCGTCCCACACGCCCTTGGCCGCGTCGAACATCTCCTTCGGCACGGACGTGCGGTCGATGTCCTTGAGCGCGGCGCGGTGCTTGCGCATGACGCGCAGCATCGGCTCGCGGTTCATCTCGTAGCCCGCGAACGGGCCGCCGTGATCGCGGGCGACGCGCGAGGACTGGGCGTAGGCCTCGCCGTGCATGATCGCGGTGATCGTCGCGGCGTAGTCGCGGCCGGCGTCGCTGTCGTAGGGCAGGCCGCGCGACATCAGCAGCGCGCCGAGGTTGGCGTAGCCCAGCCCGAGCGGACGGTAGGCGTGGCTGTTGCGCTCGATCGACGCGCGTCGGATAGCTGGCGTTGTCGACCAGGATCTCCTGCGCCGTGATCAGGTTGCGGCAGGCGGCGCCGAACTTCGCGGCGTCGAACTCGCCCTGATCGTCGACGAACTTCATCAGGTTGATCGACGCCAGGTTGCACGCCGAGTCATCGAGGAACATGTACTCCGAGCACGGATTCGACGCGTTGATGCGCGCCGTGTTCGGGCAGGTGTGCCAGTCGTTCGTCGTCGTGTCGAACTGCATGCCCGGGTCGCCGCAGACGTGCGTCGCCTCGGCGATCATGTGCATCAGGTCGCGCGCCTTGTAGGTGTCCATCACCTCGCCCGAGGTGATCGAGCGCGTCTGCCACGGCTTGTCGTCGAGCACCGCGCGCATGAACTCGTCGGTCACGCGGACGCTGTTGTTCGAGTTCTGGAAGAACACCGAGGCGTAGGCGGGGCCGGTGAACGAGCCGTCGTAGCCGGCGTCGATCAGCGCCCAGGCCTTGCTGCTCCTCTTCGACCTTGCAGTTGATGAACTCGACGATGTCCGGGTGCTCGGCGTTGAGGATCACCATCTTGGCGGCGCGGCGCGTCTTGCCGCCCGACTTGATGACCCCGGCGAACGCGTCGAAGCCCTTCATGAACGACACCGGGCCGGAGGCCGTGCCGCCGCCAGCGAGCAGCTCCTTCGAGGAGCGGATCGGCGACAGGTTCGAGCCGGTGCCGGAGCCGTACTTGAACAGCATGCCCTCGGTCTTGGCCAGGCCGAGGATCGAGTCCATGGTGTCCTGCACGGCGTTGATGAAGCACGCCGAGCACTGCGGGTGCGGCTCGATGCCGACGTTGAACCAGACCGGGCTGTTGAACGAGGCCTTCTGGTAGACGAGCAGGTGCTTCAGGTCGTCCGAGAACGCGAGGAGGTCGTCCTCGCTGGCGAAGTAGCGCTGCTTGCGCGCCCAGCCGGTGATCGTGTCGACGACGCGGCCGACCAGCTGCTTGACGCTGCGTTCCCGCTGCGGCGTTCCCAGCGTGCCGCGGAAGTACTTCGAGACGACGATGTTGGTGGCCTGCTGCGACCAGAACTTCGGGACTTCGACGTCGCGCTGCTCGAAGACGAGCTCGCCCTTCTCAGTGCCGATGACCGCGGAACGGGTGTCCCACTCGATCTCGTCGAACGGGTCGACGCCCTCGCGGGCGAACACGCGTGCGTATTCGAGGCCTGTGGCCGTGGTCGGGCGACGCTCGACGGCCTCGCCGGCCGTCTCGATCGACGCCGCCGGGGTCGTGCCCACGAGCCCCCGCGATGCGCCTGCTACCTGCCCCGTGCCACGGTCCGTGGCCGTCGTGCCCCTCTGCATACTGCTGCCCCCTCGTCCTGACGTCGAACCGCTGCCCTGGCGGCCCGTCGCCCCGCGCCAATCAGAGAAAAAATCCCGTGCCTACGTGAAGCTCACACGTCTGACGGCCACCGAAAACCGGCGGAGTCGAGACGCGTGACGCTGGGTCGTCCAGAGCGTCACCAATGCACGAATACGCGGGCGGAATGATGCGCCTGTGACGGGCGTATGTCAACGCCAAACTCACTACATCTTGTGCCTGGGTTCTAGGGCGAACGCAAGATGGGGCGTTCGCGGCGGGCTGACTCAGCGGTTAACCAGAGACGTCGAAAGGGCTTCCGCCTTGTCGGCCATCGAGAGCGCGAAGACGAGCTGGCGCTTCTCGAGGGCCTCGCCCGCCTGGGTGATGAACCGGCGCGCGGTATCGGCATCTTTCCGGCCGTTGGCGCTCAGGCCGCGATAGTTGACCTTGGCGAGGTTCTGCTCGGCCCGGCGCAGCACTTCCTGGACCTTTTTCGCGGCCTCGACGTCGTTGGCGGTGTCGCGCGTGCGCAGCAGCGGCGCCGGCGTCACGGCCGCGGCGGCCGGCTCGGCCCCTTCGGCGCGGGCCCGTTGCGGGTCCTCGACGGCCGTCTCGGCGGCAGGATCGGGACGCGGGCGGGGCGGCCGCGACGCCGGTCGCTGCGTCGGGGTGGCCGGCGCCTCGGCCACCGGTTGCGGCCGCTCGTCCGGAACCACGACCGGGCCCACGATCCGCGGCGGCACGCTCGGCACCGCCAGGGGCACCGGGGGCGGGGCGGCGGCAATCACCTTCCTGGTGCACCCGGTCGCCGTCAGCGACAGCGCGGCCACCACGACGGCAGTCGGCCAGCCCGCGCGCGACGGGGTCATCCGGATTGGAACAGGCAGACTCATCGGCAAGCGGCGAGCGTGGCAGGGCACGTCTCTTCGGACGTCAGGCTGCCTGTGGCAGCCGGATGGTGAAAGTCGTACCGCGGCCAGGGGTCGATTGGTACTTCGATGTGCCCGTCGTGCAGCTGGATTGTTCGGTAGACCATCGACAGCCCGATGCCGCTGCCGGCGTCCTTGGTGGTGAAATACAGGTCAAAAATGCGCGACAGGTGCTCGGGCGCAATGCCCACGCCCGTGTCGGTGATGACGAGCTCGACCTGACGGTCGGCGGCGCGCCGGCTCTCGAAGCGCAGGACGCCGCCCGAGGGCATCGCCTGGACGGCGTTCAAGGCGAGGTTCAGGAGCGCCTGCCGGAGCAGGCTGCTGTCGGCGCTGACCCGCGGCAGGTCGGTGACCGGCGCGATGGCGAGGCGGACGCCGGCCGCGCTCGCCTGCGGGCCGACGACTTCGCCGACGTCGGTGACCAGCGCCGCCAGATCGACCGGCTCGAGGGCCAGCTCCTCGGGGCGGCTGAACTTCAGGAAGCCCTGTACCACTTCGTCCAGGCGCCGGATCTCGCTGCCGATCACCGAGACGTGGTTGAGCACCGACGACGATTCGACGGTGACTTGCGTCGGCGGCGCATCGGCCACGCGCACGCCGCCGCCCCCCTCGGCCGCCCGCGCCACCGGCCGGGCCACGCCTCCCCCTCCGAGCTTCTGCTTGAGGAGCTCGAGGTGGATGGTCATCGCGTTGAGCGGGTTCTTCACTTCGTGCGCAACGCCGGCGAGCAGCCGGCCGAGCGCCGCGGCCTTCTGCGAGTAACGCAGCGTCGACTGCACCCGGCCGATGTAGCCCAGGTCGCGGGCCACCAGCATCACGCCCATGAAGCGCTGGTCGGCGTGCAGCAGCGCGTGGGCCATCAGCCACTGCTCCGTCTCGTCGTCCTCGCCGTCGCCCGACAGCGTCAGCCGCCGCGACAGCGGCCCGACCGACTGCCGCGTCGCCAGCGCGCGCTCGACGACCTCGCGATACGGGTGCAGCTGCGGCCAGGCCGTCAGCTTCGAGCCGGCCGCGGCTTCGGGCAGCGCCGCCCGGATCGCCGCGTTGGCGAACACGACCTGGCCGTCCGGGTTCACCATCGCCACCGCGTCCTCGAGGCGATCGACCACCGATTCGACCGGCGCCGCCGAATCGGTCGCCAGCTGCGATCGCACCGACGACAGCTCCGCGGACAGCTTGTTGAACGAGGCGCCCAGCTCGCTGAACTCGTCGCCGGCGGGCAGATCCAGCTTGACCCCGAACTCGCCGCGACCGAGGCGGGCAAAGCCGCTCTGCAGGACGTGGACGGGGCGCAGCGTCCACTGCGCGAGCAGGAGGGCGACCAGCGTGCTCACCCCCAGCGCCGCCAGGCCGACGAGCATCGCCGTGCGCATCGTCGTGAGCAGGTCTTCCCAGATCAGCGCCGTCGAGATGCCGATGCGGATCGTGCCGAACTCGTTCTCGCCCTCGCTGCCGAGCAGCAGCCGCTCGCTGACCTCGAACGTGCCCTCGGACGAGATCGCCTGGATCTGCGTCCACGGGTCCTCGCCGAGGAGCGGCTCGAGCTGCGCCTGCGGCTCGAGCACCTGCCCTTCGAGCACCGGCGAGCTGTGGACGATGACGACGTTGCGCGGATCGACCAGGGCCGCGTAGGTGACGTGGCGCGAATACGCCATCGACGATTCGAGCAGCGAGCGCAGGCCGCTGTCGTTGCGGAGCGCGGTGTAGGCGTCCTCGCGCGAGGTGATGACGCGCTGGGCCCGCTCGAAGACGAACGTCCGCAGCATCTCGCCGCGCGACTGCGTCTCGGTGAGCAGCACGCCGGCGACGAGCGCCGTGTAGATCGCGCTCAGCGCGGTCACGGCGAGCGCGACCAGGAGCACGACCCCGACGACCTGCTTCGTCTTGATGCTGAAGCGCATGGCGACCCGGCCTCGCGACGCTTGTCCCGGACCCGCCGTCTACCCTTCGGCGCTGACTTCGGGCGGCGGCGTCGCCGCCTCCTGGGCCTTCAGCCGATTGAGCTTGTTGTGCAGCGTCTTGAGGCTGATGCCGAGGATCTCGGCGGCGCGCGTCTTGTTCTCGCGCGTGTGCTCGAGCGTCAGCCGGATCAGCCGGGTTTCGGCTTCGTCGACCGTCATGCCGGGCGTCAGCAGCACCGTCGCCGCCGGATCGTCCTTCTTGGCGTGGGTCAGCGTCGGCGGCAGGTGCGCCGGCTCGATCAGGTCGCCGCCGGCGAGGATGGTCGCCCGCTCGATCACGTTGCGCAGCTCGCGGATGTTGCCCGGCCAGGCGTAGTTCTCGAGCAGGCGCATGGCGTCCTGGTCGACGCCCTTGACCGCCTTGCCGTTGCGCGCGTTGAACTCGTTCAGGAAGGCCTGGACGAGGAGCGCGACGTCTTCCTTGCGATCGCGCAGCGGCGGCAGCTCGATGGTGAAGACGTTCAGGCGGTAGTAGAGATCCTCGCGCAGCTTGCCGCGGCGGACGGCTTCGGCCGGATCGACGTTGGTCGCGGCGATGATCCGCACGTCGACCTCCTGCTCCTGGCGGCCGCCGAGGCGGCGGAACTTGCGCTCCTGCAGCACCCGCAGCAGCTTGACCTGCGTCGCCGGCATCATCTCGGCGATCTCGTCCAGGAACAGCGTGCCGCGATGGGCGAGCTCGAAACAGCCTTGCCGGCGTTCCACCGCGCCGGTGAACGAGCCCTTCTCGTGGCCGAAGATCTCGCTCTCGAGCAGCGTCTCGGGGATGGCCGCGCAGTTGATGGGCACGAACGATTGGGTGGCGCGCTGGCTCAGTTGATGGATCGTCTGCGCCACCATCTCCTTGCCCGTCCCGGACTCGCCCCAGATCAGCACCGACGCCGCCGTCGGCGCCGCCTGCTCGATGACGCGATAGATCTGGCGGATGGCCGAGGTGCTGCCGATGATCCGGCCGAAGCTGCCGTGCTCGCGCAGCTGACGGCGCAGGATGCGGACCTCGCGCAGCGTCTCCTGCCGCTCGGCGGCCTTCTGGATCAGGATCTGGAGGCGCCGCGTGTCGACCGGCTTGGTGAGGTAGTCGTAGGCGCCTTCCTTGATTGCCTCGACCGCGGTCTCGACCGTCCCCTGCGCGGTGAGCAGGATGATCGAGATGTCGCTCATCTGATCGCGCAAGGCCTTGAGCAGCGCGAGACCGTCCATGCGCGGCATCACCACATCGGAGACGATGATGCCGGGACGGAACGTGGTGATGCGCTGCAGCGCTTCCTCGCCGTCGGCGGCGGATTCGGCGACGTAGCCCCAGGAGCGCACCAGTTCCGTCAGCCCGAGACGCGTCGCCCGGTCGTCTTCGACGACGAGCACGCGCTCCGAGAGCGACGGCGGTTCACCGCTGGGCGACGCGGCGGATTCGAGTTCGAGCATGAGCGTTGGCCCTCTACGAAGGTCGTCGCTGCCTCGTGGCTGGACAGCAGGGTGAAGAAAGAGGTTGCTGCGACGGCTCGACCGTGCAACTTTTGGCAGCATAGCATCGGGCAATATATTTTTTACATGCAAATCGGCACGACCACGCGAAATATGCCCACAGCCGACCTGGTCCAGGCCGATGACGAAAATGCTGGTACATTCCGCGGCATGAATCCGGGGCCGCCCTGGCCGCAAGCGCTGCTGGAGGTGTGCCTCTGCTCCGGTGCTCCGACGCAGCTCCTGGTCGGGGGACTGCTGGCGCTGTTCGGCTTGCGCGCGGGCGCGGACGGGCAAATCACCCTCCAGCTGCTGGCCTTCCTGGCCGGCCTCGACACGCTGATCCTCGTTGGCCTGGTGGTCGCCCTGCTGGTCGTCGGCGGGGAGTCGCCGCGCCGGGTGCTGCTCGGGACGCGGCCGGTGACCGGCGAGGTGCTGCGCGGCTTCGGCCTCGTGCCATGGGTGTTCCTGCTGGCCGTGGGCACCGGGATGGTGCTGATGCGCTGGGCGCCGGGCCTCTTCTCACCCAACCCGTTCGCGACGCTGGCCACGACGCGCATGGAGTTCGTGCTGCTGGCACTCGTCGCCGTCCTCGCCGGCGGCGTGCGCGAGGAGATCCAGCGCGCGTTCATCCTGCACCGCTTCGAGCAGCGCCTCGGCGGCGCGCTGGTCGGGGTGCTCACCTTCGGCGTCCTGTTCGGCCTCGGCCACTACGTCCAGGGCTGGAGCGTGGTGATCATCACGGCGCTGCTCGGCATGCTGTGGAGCGTCGTCTACGTGCTGCGGCGGAGCGTGATCGCGCCGATGGTCAGCCATGCCTCGTTCAACCTGATCGAGGTGATCGGCTTCGGGCTGCTGACATGAGGCGACAGCTCGCGGTGCTGGCCGCCGCCTTCGTCATCACCCTGCCGCTGATCACGCCGCGCATCTACGCCTCGGACGAGGTGCAGTACTTCGCTTACCTGCGATCGCTGTGGTTCGACCACGACGTCTCGTTCGAGAACGAGTACCAGCACTTCTGGGACGCGAACATCGCGCGCAGCCAGGGGTTCCACGAGACGTATCTCGAGCGGCAGACCGAGACCGGCCGCCGCATCAGCTTCGCGACGATCGGCACGGCGATCCTGTGGAGCCCGTTCTATGCCGTCGCCGACGCCCTGGTCGGCCTGGGCCTCGCGGGCGGCGGCATTCGCGATGGCTACGGCCCGCCCTACGTGCGCGCCGTGGCGTTCGGCTCGGCGGTCTACGGCTGGCTCGCGATCGTGATGGGCTGGGCGATGGCGCACCGCCTCGGCCTGGGCCGCGGCGCCCTGGCGGCCGCGCTCGCCACGTGGTTCGGGACGCCGCTGATCTTCTACATGTTCGTCGCGCCGCCGATGGCGCACGCCTGCCAGGCCTTCGCCGTAGCCGCCTTCCTGTTCGTGTGGCTTTTCGTGCGCGAGCGCTGGACGATCGGCGGCGGCGTGGCGCTGGGCGCCGCGGCCGCGCTGATGGTGATGGTGCGCGAGCAGGACCTCCTGATCATCATCGCGCCGGCGCTGGACTGGGCGCTGGCGTGGTGGCGCGCGCCGGAGGACACGCTCGGCCCGCCGCGACGGCGGCTGGTGCGGCACGCGCTGGCGGGGGGCGCGGCCTTCGCGATCGGCTACGCGCCGCAGCTCCTGGCCTACCAGGCATTGAACGGCTATCCGTTTCCCTCGCGCCTGGTCGTGCGCAAGTTGAACTGGTTCGCGCCGCACGCGGGCGGCGTGGTCGCGTCGCCCGAGCACGGGCTCGTGTTCTGGACGCCGCTGGTGCTGCTCGCGATCATCGGGCTCGCAGCCGGGATGGCAGGCCGCCTCGGGTGGGCGGCGCAACCCACGTTGACGCGGCGCCGCGAGAGCGCCTCGACGGCGTGGATTGCCCTGTGCCTCCTGCTCGCTTTCGCGTCCCAGGTCTACGTCGCCGGCAGCGTCGAGTCGTGGACGGTCGCCGGCGCCTTCGGGCAACGCCGCTTCGTCGGGTTGTCCGCGGTCATCCTGGTCGGCCTGGCGGGGCTGTGGCCGATGGCACACTACCGCGGCGACCGCGGGGCGGCGCGGACGCGCATGGCGGTGGTCGCGCTGCTGGTCGTGGGGACGTGGTGGAACCTCGGCCTGATGGCGCAGTTCGGCGGCGGGCTGATGGATCGGCAGCGGCTCACGCTGGCCGACAACGCGTACCATACATTCGTGACCGTCCCGCGGCGCCTGCCCGAGCTCGTCTACCGCTACGTCTTCGCGCGGCACTCCTTCTACGCGCCGCCATCGTCGACCGCGCCGGCGCCGGCGCCGACACCTCAATAGTGCCGTGGACCTGCTCTATCTGGCGGACATCCGGCTGCCGCTCGAGCGCGCGAACGGCCTGCAGACGGTGTCGACGTGTCACGCGCTGGCGGCGCGCGGGCATCGCGTGACGCTGCTCGTCCGGCCCGACACCGCTGCCGACGCGCGCGACCCGCTCGCCTTCTACGGCCTCGACCCGATCGACGGCTTCGAGATCGCGCGCGTCCCGGTGGCCGGGCCGGCGCCGCTGCGGCGCGCGCACTATCTCGCCGCGGCCGTGCGCCACAGCCTGACGCCGCCGCAGCCGACGGCCGTCTTCACGCGCGACCTCGGCGTGGCGTCGCTGCTGGCGCGGCTGCCGCGGGCCGGGCGTCCGCCGCTGGTCTACGAGTCGCACGGCTACGCGCCGACGGTCTCGGCGCTGATGCCGACGCTGCACGCCCGCGCCGCCTCGGCGTCCGCGGCGAAGCTGGCACGGCTGGAGCGGCGCGAGCGGCGGGTCTGGGGATCGGCCGACGGCTACGTGACGCTGACCACCGCGCACGCCGAGGAGCTCGCCGATCGGTTCGGGCCGCGCCGCGCCGTCGCCGTCGTCCCCGACGGCACGCGGCTGATGGCCGAGCGCGCGTTCGCGTGGACCGGCCCGCACGCCGAGCGTCCGGTCGTCGCCTACGCCGGACATCTCTATCCGTGGAAGGGCGTCGACGTGCTGATCGAGGCGCTGGCGCTGCTGCCCGACGTGGACGGGCGCATCGTCGGCGGGCATCCGCGGGAGCCCGATCTCGAGCGCGTCACCACGTTGGCGGCGGCGCGCGGCCTGGGCGCGCGCGTTCAGTTCACCGGGCTCCTGCCGCCGCAGGACGTCGCCGGCGCGATCGCGGACGCCGACATCCTGGTGCTGCCGAACACCGCGACCGAGGTGTCGGCGCGCTACACGTCGCCGCTGAAGCTGTTCGAATACCTCGCCGCCGGGCGCCCGATCGTCGCCTCGCGGCTGCCGGCGCTGGCCGAGGTGCTCGAGGACGGCATCAACGCGCTGCTCGTGGCGCCGGGGGATCCGGCGGCGCTGGCCGACGCGATCCGCCGGCTGATCGCCGATCCGGCGCTGGCGCTGCGCCTCGCCGCGCGGGCCTTCGCCGACGCCGAGCAATACTCCTGGGCGCGGCGCGCCGAGCGGCTCGACGTCGTGCTCGCCCGCGCCCTGTCGCCGACCGCGTCCGCATGATCTCGCCCACGCTGCTCGCCCTCGTCCGCTGCCCCGCCTGCCGAGGTCCGCTGTCCCCCGGTGCCGCTCCCGATGTTGCTCCCGGTGTTGCTCCCGATGGTCTCCTCCACCCCCCCGTTTTGTGGTGCAGAAACTGCGATCTGCAGTATCCGCAACCGTCGGGCGACTTCCTGGACCTGCGGCCGCGGACGGCGTTCGCCGAGCAGACGAAGTATCTCGACGAAGCGCTGCACCAGGACGCGCGGCACGAATCGGTGTCGCCGCCGCTGCTGCAGTCGGGCGTGCGGCAGCGCCAGCTGCGCCGCTTCCTGCAGTTCGCGCCCGGCGATCGCGTGATCGATCTCGGCTGCGGCAGCGGACGCTCGATCCTGTGGAACGCGGCGAGCGGCGCCGCCTTCACCGGCGTCGACGTCAGCCCATTCTTCGCGCACGAAGCGCGCGCCACCGCCGATCTCGCGCTCGGCGATCTGCGCCAGCTGCCGTTCGCCGACGGCGCCTTCACCAAGGCCTATGCGCTCGACGTCCTCGAGCACCTGTCGCCCGAGGCGCTGGACGCGATGCTCGCCGAGGCCGCCCGCGTCCTCGCGCCCGGCGGCGCGCTGGTCGTCTACTCGCACGTCCGCAAGAACGCGCCGATCGCGAAGGGGCTGCGCGCGATCAACTCGCTCGCGCGGGGACTCGAGCGCATCGGCCTGATCGACATGACGCAGGAGCGCCTGCGCAAGTCGGACCACCTGAACCCGCTGCAGGACGTGCCGCACCTCGAAGCGGTCGTCGATCGGGCCGGCCTGCGCATCGCGCGGATCCGCTACTACACGCCGATCGTCGGCGGCTTCGTCGAGAACATCCTGATGCGGATGGCCGAGCGCGCCCTCGCCCGCCGCGCCGACCGCAAGCGCATCGCGTCGACGCCTGGGCCGCCGGAGTCCGCCGCTGCGCCAGATGCAGCGGCAGGACTGCGCGAGGCACGCCTCAGCGCCAAGGCCCGGCTCGCCCGCGGCGGGCCGCTCGTCCGCGTGCTGCAAGGCGTCACGGTGCTCATGGACATCGACCTCCTGCTGTTCGGCCGGATCCGCTCCGGCCCGTTCTTCGCCCGGCTCGAGAAGCGCTGAGCGCCGTGAGGATCCTTTACGCCGCCATCGATCAGGTCGTGCCGGGCACCCTCGGCGGCTCGACGCACGTCCAGGCCGTCGCCGAAGGCCTCGCCGCCCTGGGCCACGATGTCCACGTCGCCGTCCGCGCCGGCGCTCCCAATCGTCGTCGGGAGTCTCTCCCGACAAGGCCTGCAGCAGCTGCGACGTGGCACGACATCGGCACGCCGTTCGGATCGCCGAACCTGCGGTTGTTGCGGCGTGGACGCGTGCGCGCGCTCGCGATGGCGCTGTCGCCCGGACGTGGTCATCGAGCGCTACCACAACTTCGGCGGCGAGGGCCTGCTCGCCGCCCGCGCGGTCGGCGCGCGCACCGTCCTCGAGGTCAACGCGCCGGTCGTCGACTATCCCGGCTCGCCCAAGCGCACCGTGGATCGCCTGCTCGTCGCCGAACCGATGCGGCGCTGGCGCGAATGGCAGTGCCGCGCCGCGGATCTGATCGTCACGACCGATCGCGCGATCCTGCCGCCGGACACGCCGGCCGCGAAGGTCATCGAGACGGAGTGGGGCGCGGACACCGTGCGCTTCCATCCCGGCGCGGTCGGACCGGTGCCGTTCGCGCGGCAGCCCGGCGAGCTGATCGCGGTGTTCGCCGGCGCCTTCCGCGCCTGGCACGGCGTCGGACACCTGGTCGAGGCGATGGCGGCGCTCGAGCGCCGTGGATCCCCGTGGCGCGCCGTGCTGATCGGCGACGGCCCGGAGCGCGCCGGGCTCGAGGCGCGCGTTGCCGCCGAACGCCTGACCCGCGTCGCGTTCACCGGATCGCTGCCCTACGACGCGATGCCCGCCGCCCTCGCCGCCGCCGACGTCGGCGTGGCGCCGTTCGATCCGGACGCGCACGCGCCGCTCCGGCGCGGCTTCTACTGGTCGCCCCTGAAGGTGTTCGAGTACATGGCCTCGGGCCTGCCGGTCGTCGCGCCGGCCCTGCCCCGCCTGCGGGCGATTCTCGGCGCGGGCGGGGGCGAGGGCGAGGCGGGCGTGCTCTACGATGGCGCCGCGCCAGGCGCGCTCGCCGCCGCGCTCGACACGATGGACGACGCCGACCGCCGGCGCCGGCTGGGCGCCGCCGCACGGGCCCGCGCCGAGCAGCACTTCAGCTGGGCGGCGCACTGCCGCGCGCTGGCCGCGGCCATCGCGGCGATGCGCGCGACGCCGCCCGGGCACGCGGAATGACGATGGCTGCCGACCGTCACGTGCTGCTCGTCACCGACGCCTTCCCGCCCGTCTCGGGCGGCAGCGGCTGGAGCACCTACGAGCTCGCCCGCGGGCTGCGCGCGCACGGCGCCCGCGTCACCGTGCTGCGGCCGCGGCCCGGCACCCCGGCCGGCCTCCGCGTCGTCTCGGACGCCTTCGACGGCTTCGACGTCCACGAACTGGGCGGCCCGTCGCCGCCGATCCCGTTCGTCCGCAACTACGTCAAGAACGAGCGGCTCGCGCGGCGGCTCGCGCCGGTGGTCCGCGACCTCGTCCGCGAGCGGGCGATCGACATCGTGCACGGCCAGCACCTGCTCTCGATCCCCGGCGCCATCGCCGGCGCGCACGCCGCCGGTGTCCCGGTGGTCGCCACCATCCGCGACTACTGGCCGGTCTGCTACTGGTCGGATCTGATCCACGATCGATCGAGCGCGACACTGTGCCCGGCGTGCTCGGCCGGCATGATGACGCGCTGCGTGCGCGCCGCACAGCCGGCGCCGCCTGGCCGGCCGCGTTACCGGCGATCCCCTACATGCGCGCCAACCTGCGATGGAAGGCCGGACGCCTGGCCGAGGCCGACGCCATCGTCGCGGTCAGCGCCGTGATGGCGCGCGATCTCGTCGCCCGCGCGCCGGCGCTGGCCGGCCGCCGCGTCGAGGTGATCCCCAACCCGGTGGACGTCGCGACGCTCGACGCCGCGGCGCGGACCGACCGCCCCGCGGCGCTCGCTGACATCGCCGGCCCCTACGCCATCTACGTCGGCAAGCTCGCCTTCAACAAGGGCGTGCAGCACCTGGTGCCGGCCGCCCTCGCGGCGAAGCTCACGTGGCCGCTGGTCGTCGTCGGGGACGGTCCCGATCGGCCCGCGCTCGAGGCCGCGGCCCGCGGCGCCGGCCTCGACGTCCGCTTCACCGGGTGGCTCGATCGGCCCGCAACGCTGGCGCACGTCGCGCACGCGGCGCTGCTCGTCTTTCCGTCGCACGGCCCCGAGTCGCTGAGCCGCGTGCTGCTCGAGGCCGGCGGGCTCGGCGTGGCGGTCGCGGCGATGGATACCGGCGGCACGCGGGACGTCATCGTGCCGGACGAGACCGGACTGCTGTCGACGTCGCCGGCCGGACTCGCCGCGGACGTCGCCCGCCTGGTCGCCGATCCGGCGCTGCGGGCACGCCTCGGCGCTGCGGCGCAGATCCGCATCCGCGCCACCTTCGCGACGACCGCCGTCGTCGCGCGCGTCGGCGCCCTCTACGACACGCTCATCGCGGAGACGCGACGCCGTGGCTGACCTGCGCCCGCTGCGCGTCGCGATCCTGGCGCGCTCCGTCCATCCGCTGCACGGCGTGGGCGGCCTGGAGCGCCACGTCTACGATCTGCTTCATCACCTGGCACGGCGCGGCCTCACGATCACGCTGATCACGAAGCCGCCGACGACGCCCGGAGCGCTCGGCGCCGAGGGCGACGTCTCGGCGCTGTTCGCCGCCGGCGCGCCGGGGCGGATCGTGCTGCGGACCGTGCCCTACGTGACGTTCCCCGGCGCGGGACGGCGCGGCACGACGGTGATCGATCGCGCCACCGCCTATCCGGTCTTCGGCTGGCGCGCCGGGCGCATCGCCGCGGAGATGGTCCGGCGCGGGCGAGGTCGATCTCGTGCACGCGCTCGGCGCCAGCGGCCTCGGCTACGCGCTGGCCCGCGGCCGTCCGCGAGTGCCGCGCGCCGTTCGTCTTCAACCCGCAGGGGCTCGAAGAGTTCGGCGGCACGCACCCGGGCTTCGCCCGGCTCAAGCGGCTCGCCTACACTCCGCTGCAGGCGGCGGTGCGGCGCTGCGCGCAGGCCGCCGACGCGGTCCTCGCGACGGATCACGCGCTCGTGGCGCCGGTGCGCACGCACCTCGCCGTCGATCCGGCGCGCGTCCACGTGGTGCCGAACGCGGTCGATCTCGAGACGATCGATCGCGCCCGCGCGTCCGCGCCCGCCACCGCCGCGACGCTGCGGAGCCGGCTCGGGCTGGCCGCAGGCGAGCGGCTGCTGCTCAGCGTCGGCCGGCTCGAGGAGAACAAGGGCTTCCACGTGCTGGCGGCCGCGCTCGCGGAGTTGAGGGCGCGCGCGGGCAGTGGCGCGGGCTGGCGCTGGGTCCTGGTCGGCGACGGCCCGTACCGCCCCCGCATCGCCGGCGCCATCGACGCCGCCGGGCTGACCTCGCACGTCCACCTGGCCGGACGCGTGGCCGACAGCGAGCTGGCCGGGTGGTACGCCGCCGCCGACGTGTTCGTGCATCCGACGCTGTACGAAGGCAGCTCGCTCGTGACGCTCGAGGCGATGGCGCACGGCAAGCCGGTTGTCGCGACGCGAGCCGGCGGGCTTCCCGACAAGGTGCGGCCGGGCGAGACCGGGTGGCTGGTCGAACCCGGCGTCGCGCCGGCGCTCGCCGGTGCGCTCGCGGAATCGCTCGCCGAGCCGGCCGAGACGCTGGCGCGCTTCGGCGCAGCCGGGCGGCGGCTGGTCGAGCAGGCGTTCGCCTGGCCGGTGGTGGCGGCGCAGCTCGAGGCGCTTTACGCCGCGCTGCTCAGCCGATCCGATCCCGAATCCTAGGGCGCCTCAGGCAGTCCCCAGCGGATCCGGCGCACCGCGACACCACGACCGCCCGCGGCACCGTCGCCACCCGGCAGCACGACGATCTCGAGCCGCCGCGGCAGCGTCTTGACGCGGCGCAGCGGGTAGACGACATGGCGCCACTCGCCGTCCTCGAGGCGGACGCGGTCGATGGTGCGCCCGTCGAACCGCACCTCGACGTCGCGCGCCGCCGCGCCGGGCTGCCGCACATCGAACGACAGCTCGGTTGCCTGGCGCGGCACCGTGATCACGGCCCGCGCGCCGGTCCACTGGAAGTACTGGCCGTCGGCATCGAGCACCGGCGCGGACAGCCGCTCGCCGGCGCGGGAGATCTCGCGATCGCGGTACTCGTCGGCCAGCCGCCCGGGCACGACGTAGGCGTGGACCACGTGTGCCGCCAGCCCCGCCGCCAGCAGCGCGGCGACGATCCCCAGCCGACGGCGCGACCGATCGGCCGGTCCAGGCGCCTCGAGGGCGGCGGCGATCCCGAATCCGGCGAACACCATGAGCTGCAGCGGCGCCACGTAGAAGACTTCCTGGACCTGTCCGTAGATCGCGAACGCCGCGACCATGCCGAGCGCGACCATCGCCACCACGCGCGCGCGGGGCGGGGCGTCCGGACGGCGCAGTGTCCGCAGGGCGGCCGCGGCCGCCGTGAGCACCACCAGCACCAGCGCGATCAGCCCGATCGCGCCCTTGCCCGCGAAGGTCTGCGCGAACACGTTGTGGGCGCTGCCGTACATGTTGAGCACGGGCGAGTAGCCGCGGGCGTAGTAGGCGCCGCCGCTGCGGAGGTACTGCTGCTCGTAGCGCATGGCGAACGACTCGCTGCCGCCGCCCAGGATCGGCAGCTGCCCGCCGAGCCGCAGGCCCGCCGTCACGTGCGCCTGGCGGTCGGAGACCATGCGTAATCGTCCGGGCCCGCGCGGCGAATCGGTCCATCGCGCCCGGACCGCCGGCGACGCGGATCACGACCAGGCCGGCGCCGATCGCGAGGATCATGGCCGCGGCAGCAACCGCCACGAGGCGGCGCAGCGGGAGCGTGGCGCCGGCCGGTCCGGCCCCGGCGATCACGAGCCGGACGATGGCCGCGACGACGCCGGCGGCGACGATCGCCCACGTGATCCAGCCGCCGCGCTGGTAGCTGAGGACGATGGCGACGAGCGCGATGGCCAGGAGGCCGGCGGCCGCGACGAGCCGGACGAGGCGGCGCGCGCGCGGCTCGCGACCGGCTGCGTCCGCCAAGCCGGCCCCGGCTTCGGCGCCTGACGGCCAGAGCCATAGCGCCAGGATCGCCGGCGTCGCGAAGCAGATGTACTGGGCCAGCCACCCGGCGTGGCCGAACGTACCCTGCAGCCGCTCCGCGCCAGTGAGATTGGTGAACGGATCGGTGGCGCGCAGCACGCGCAGATCGAGGAGCCCCAGCCGGTCGAGGGCCCCGGCGGCGATGGTGAGGACGAGCCCGGCGAGGATGCCGCCGGTCACGAGCAGCACGGCGTCCGCACCGGGTGCCGCGAGCGCGGTCCGTCCCGGCCCGGACCCCAGCCGCGATCGCGACCGTCACGGTCAGCGCGGCCACGGCCGCGTGCAGCGTCAGCACCACCGTCAGGACCGGATAGATCACCGCGGTGACGTCAGCAGTGGCGAGCGCGCCGGGCAGCAGGCGGAGCGCTTCACCCAGCGTGGCGGCACCGACGATGTCGGCGGGCGCGTAGAGCGGCAGACTGCTCAGGCTGAACACCGACGCGCCGAGATAGCCCGTCAGCGCCAAGCCAATCGGCGTCCCCAGCACGTCCAGCAGCGCGGCGCGATCGCGTGTGCACAGGCGCGCCAGCCATCCGGGCACGGCGCACGCGGTGAGCGCGACGAAGGCGACGAACGGCCCGGTGGTCGGGCGCTGGCCGCAGATCGGCGACACCGCCAGGAGCAGGGCAACGGCCAGGACCGGACGCAGCCAGGCGAGCGCACCCAGCGTCAGGCCGGCGGCCACCGTGACGACCGTCCAGCCGTCCGGATGGACGAGCAACGCGATCGCGCCGGCGCCGGCAGCCAGGCCGAGCCCGACTGGCAGCGCCGTGCCGGCCGCGCGGAGCACCCGCGCGGCACCCGTGCCGGCGGCGGCAGTCATGGCTGGGAGGGGGCGGGCACGAGGACGACGATGGCGCGGCGCCGCAGACCGGCGACCCAATCGTCGACCAGCGATTGCCGCCGCTCGGCGGCAAGGCGGGCGCGGACCTCGTCGCGCACCTCGGCGAAGGGTCGCGGCCGACCGTCGCGCAGGTAGTCGCGCTCGTGGATCTGGAACCAGGTGAGCGCTTCGTCGTCGGAGGGCAGTGCGGCGGCGTCGAAGCGCTGCCGCATGTAGCGCTCGATCCGGACGTCGTCCTCGAGCCAGGCCAGCAGCCGGCCGGGCGTGAGCCCGAGCGCGGCGAGGCCGGCCTCGCCACCGGCACGGGCGGTCCGCGCCTCGGCGTCGGCGCGACCGGTGACGCCGCGGTCGACGTCGGTGAGGGCGGTCGAGAAGCGCTCGACCTCGGCTCGCATCAGCTCGCGGACGATCAGGCCGTCGAGGAGCGCGGCATCGGCGAGCGCGGCCGCGCCCGGAACGAGATCGAGCACCCGCGCCGCCCGCAGATCGGAGGCCATGATCGGCTGGCCGGACACGACGGCGACGAGGCGATCCGCGACGACGGCCTGGGCCGGCGCGACGGCGGCAGTGGCGCAGGCCAGCAGCGGTGGAATTCCCATCAGAACGCCTGCCCGATGCTGAAATGGATCGCGTAGCTCGGCTCGCTCTCGTCCGGCACGTCGCCGCGGCGGCTGGTGAGGCGGAACCCGAAGTCGACACGGACCGGGCCGACCGGCGACTTGTAGCGGAAGCCGAAGCCGGCCGACGGCCGCAGCGCGCTGAGATCGAGATCGCTGACGCGGCGGAAGACGTTGCCGGCGTCGAGGAACACCACGCCGCCCAGCTCGCGCCACAGCGGCGCACGCAGCTCGGCGTTCAGGACGGTGAGCGCATGTCCGCCGGTCGGGAAGCCGTTGGGATCGAGCGTCCCGACGTCGCCGAGGCTGTCGCGGGCGAAGCCGCGGACGGTGTTCTCGCCGCCGGTGAAGAACCGCTCGCTCGCTGGCAGATCGGTGACGGCGTCGACGATCGGCTCGCCGTTCTCGTCGAGGATCGGGTTCCCGGCGTCGTCGACCAGCATCACCTCGCGCTCGAAGCCCTTCGCCAAGCCAAGCCGCACGCCGGTGGCGAGAACCACACGGCGCCGGGTCGAGATCGTGCGGTAGGTGTACAGCTCGCCGTACCCCTTGATGAAGCCCACCTGCGAGCCCAGCACCCGCAGGGCCAGGTCGGAGTCGAGGCCGGTCACCAGGCCCCGGGTCGGATCGAGCAGATCGTCGCGCGAATCGCGGCGCACCGCCCCCTGGAACTTCGAGATGCGCACCTGCGGGAACAGGCGATCGATGTCCGGCCGATCCTCGGGCGCGATCCGCTCGTCGAACAGCCGCACCGTGCTCAACGAGTAGGAGCCGATCACCGTGATCCGATCCTTCAGCTGCCGCCCCGCTTCGGCCAGCACGCCGCGCCGCACGAAGTTGAAGCTCGATCGCACCGCCTGCTCGAAATAGCCGGTGATGCGCGTGTCGGCGACGTCGAACACGCTGGGATCACGGAAGCTCAGGAGGACGCGGTACTCGTTGAAGCCGAAATCGCTGCCGCCGCCGGCCTCGGCCACGCCGGATGGACGCAGGGTGACGCGGGTGAACAGGTTCACCGACCGGTTCGATCCCCAGAGGTTCTGGCGGCCGACCTCGAAGAACCCGCGCCCGGCGAGCTCGAACTTCTCGGTGGCCTGCCCGCCAGGGGTCTCCGGACGCAGGTAGCGTCCCGCCTCGACGCCGGCGCCGTAGCCGATCGACGTCGGTGCCGCTTCCTCGACGGTGATGACGAGATCGCGCCGCGGCTCGCCGCCCTCGCCGACGTCGGTGATGGTGACGCGGCGGAAGAGGCCGAGCGCGCGCAGGCTGCGCTGGCTCTCGAAGACCTCGGCCAGGCCGAGCGGGTCGCCCGGCTTCAGCGTCAGCGCCCGCAGGATCGTGTCGGTGGCGGTGCGGCGATTGCCGACGACGAGGATGCGGCCGACCCGCACCAGCGTCCCTTGCGCGACGTCGTAGGTGATGTCGACCGCCGGCTGGCCGGCGACCGGCGCCACTGTCGAGACGACGCGGGCCCGGTCGTAGCCGAGGTCGAAGAGCGCGGCCGAGAGCGCGTCGCGGTCGGTCGCGACGAGCGGCTCGTAAAAGGGCGCGCCTGTCGCCAGCAGTCAGCTTGGGCCGCAGGTCCGCCTCGGGCACGCCCTCGAGGCCGGCCAGGCGGACCGTCCCGACCTTGACCTGCGCCCCTTCGTCGACGATCAGCCGGACGTCGACGAGGCCGCCCTTGCCGGCCCGCGACGCCGCCGTGTCGGCATCGCGCTCCTCCATCACCAGCTCGATGCGGACGTCGCGATAGCCGGCGCGCCGGTAACGCTCGCGCAGCGTCGCGGTCTGGCTGTCGACGGTGCTCTCGACGAAGACGTCGCCCGGCGCCGCCCGCAGCACCGTCGCGATGTCGGCGTGCGTCATCGCCTGGATGCCTTCCACGTCGACGCGGCCGATCCGGAAGACCTCGCCGGCGGTAACCGTGAAGGTCACGGCGAAGCCGCCGGGCGTGGCGTCGCGGCGATAGCCGACCGTCGCCTTCCAGTGGCCCTGCTGGTAGAGGAACTGGAGGATCCGGCGCAGCGAGTCCTCGAGCAGGTCCTCGTCCACGGACGCCTCGCGCGCCACCGGCACCAGCTCGGCGCGCCGCGCCTCGGGGATCGGATCGCCTTCGAAGCGCAGCGTGACGAGCGGCCCCGGCACGATCGTGATGGCGACGTCGACCAGCGGGTCGCCGGCCGGTGACGTGCCGGCCGGCGCCGGCCGGACGAGCGCCGACGCCTCGTAGTGACCGTCGCGCCGCAGCCGGGTGCGCACGGAATCGAGCTGCCGTTCGATGTCGGGCCCGTCGTAGATCTCCCCGGATTTCACGTCGAGCTCGCTGCGGATGCGCGGCGACAGGCCCTCGGCGTCGATCGACACCTTGCCGACGCGGGCGCGCCGGCCGGCGGCGACGTCGAAGCGCAGCGTGGAACGGCCGCTCGGGTCGGTCTCGATCGCGGTCGTGACGCGGGCCTGGACGAAGCCGCGGGCCGCCAGCTGCGCCGTCAACACTTCCGCGGCCGCCTCCGCCCTGCCGGGCGCCGGCTGCGGGCCGAAGCGATCGACCACGATCCGGCGCAGCTCGCCGGCGTCGAGGCCGAGATCGCCGCGGAACGTCAGCCCGCTCACGGTCTGGGCCGGCGTCAGCCGGTACGTCAGGCGGATGCCGCCGGCGTCCCCGACCGGCGCGATCGTCGCGTCGACCGCCTGGAACATCCCGGTGTTGAAGAAGTGCAGCAGCGTCGTCCGCAGGTCGACGAGCGAGAGCTGCGATCCGGGCGGCGTCTCGACCAGCGACACCCAGCGCGGCTCGACGGTCGCCGCGCCGGCAATCGTGACGGCGACTTCGAGCACGGTGTGGCCGGCCCACGCCGTCCGGAGTGAAGGATTTGCCGACTTCCGCGGGCTGAGCCCCGGGCTCGCCGCGGGCTGGGCCCCGGGCTGGGCCCCGGCTGGCGCCGCCAACGTCAGCGCCGCGAACATCCAGACCACCGCCGCGTGCCAGCGCTGCTGTCTGTCGCGCCGACGCCTCACTAGAACACGTGCCTCATGCGCACGTCGATCGCGTAGGTCTCGTCTTCGTTGCGCGACAGGATCCACGCGAGGCGATCGCTCTGGTTGTACTCGATGAGAAGCAGCTGCTCCGGCCGCGACGAGGTCAGCGGCTGGGCGTAGGTGACGAACAGGCGATTCGACAGGCGCTTGCCGATCGTCAGCCGCGCGGTCGGGTTCAGGCGGGCCGACTGCAGGCTCGAGAAGTCGCCGAGCGACGGCGTGATCTGCACGGTGTCGACGCCGAAGGTCTTGCGCACGACCTTGCCGACCTCCGACGAAATGGGGTTGGCGAGCAGGCGCGTCGCCCGCGCCACCAGCAGCTCCTGCTCGGTCTGGTCGCGGAGGCGCAGCGCGCTCAGCTCGGCGTCGCGCGGATCGCGCAGGTCGCCGAACAGCATCGCCAGGATGTCCACGGTCGAGAGCGGCGGGTCGGACGAGAAGTCCCACGCGAAGCGATCGCGCGTGCCCGACGCCCGGAACGTCACCCGGTAGGTCTGGCCCGGGGCACGGGCCCGCGTCTCCGCTTCGATGTCGAAGAACGGATCGATGCGGGTCGGGTTGGTGAACTCGATGGCGCCGCGGGTGACCAGATAGCGGTTGCCCTCGAGCAGCAGCTCGCCGCGGTCGATGTCGGCGCGGCCCATGAGCGAGGGCCGATCGTAGGTGCCGCGCAGCGTCAGGTCGGCGCTCGAGACGAGGCGCGCCGACGGGCTGTCGATGCGCAGCGCCGACGGCGCGTCGATCTTCAGGTCGAAGCGCAGCGGGAAGCCGGAGGGCGCCGCCGTCGGCGTGGCGGTGGCCGAACCGGCCGAGGCGGCGAGGCCGAACAGCCCCGTGCCTTCCGTGTCGACCGACTTGATGAAGAGCGCGTCCTTGACGTGCACGGTGCCGGTGAGGACCGGCGCGCCGACCGGGCCGCGCAGCGCCAGGTCGGTGTCGACCTGGGAGCGGAAGCCCTCCGGATAGCGGATGCGCATGTCGCGGCCGACCGCGGTGAGGTTGTAGCTCTCGAGCGTGCCGTCGCGGATGCCGATGCGGCCGCCGAAGCGGACCTCGCCGCCGCCCATCCGGCCCGCCAGCGTGTCGATGCGCAGGCCGGCGGCATCGAACTCGACCCGGCCGTTGACGCCGTCGATCGAGTGCGGCAGGCCGAAGTAGCGGAGACGGCCGTCGGTCAGCACGGCGCTGCCGGTGACCACCGGGCCGCGCGTCGGGCCGGTGATCTCGGCCTGCACCTTGGCCGACCCCGACGACCGGATGTCGCGGAAGAAGCCCTGCAGCAGGCTCAGGTTGGCGTCGCCCAGGGCGCGGACGCGCAGGCGGTCCTCGGTGAGGCGGGCGTCGCCGACGAGCTCCAGAGTCGTGCCGTCGCCGACCACGCGGAGCTTCTCGATGCGGGCGACGTCGTCCTTCAGCGACAGGACGATGGGCCCGTCGTTCTTCAGGTGGTAGTCGAACAGGCGCAGGTCGACGTCCTCGATCGAGCCCTGCGCGCTGAGCCGGGCGCTGTCGCGCAGCGGCCCGACGACGCGGAAGCCGCCGCTCGCCACGACCGTGGTGAAGGGCGACAGCCGCGGCTCGAGGAGGCGCACGTAGGGATCGATCGACGTGCGCGAAAAGCGCAGCGTCAGGTCGGCGTCGCGGGTCGGCGACAGCGTGATCCGTCCGCCGCCGGAGACGGCCAGGCGCGGCGACGCGCCTTCGAGCTGCGCGATGCTCAGCTCGTCGCCGCGCACCTCGACGCGGCCGGTGAGCTGGCCGAGCCCCTCCTCCGCGGCGAAGAGATCGACGACGCGGCCGCGCACGCTGTAGCGCGGCTCGTCGAACGTGCCGCTGCCGGTCGCGGAGAAGTCGAGGAGGCCGGTCAGCGGCAAGGTCGGGAACCGCGCCACCGCCAGGCTCTCGACCGGAACGCGCCGGGCGTCGGCGTTGAACGAATAGGTGCCGTCCCAGCCGACGAACGCGGCGCCGGTGACGCTGCCCGTCGACTTGCGCACGTCGAGCGTGTCGAGGCGGACGCCCGTGCCCTCGAAGCGCAGCGCCGCCGACGCGGTATCGAAGGCCTCGCCGTAGGACGAGCCGGCGTCGATCTGCATGCGGCCGAAGCCGAACGGGCCGCGGTAGGGCCCGTAGATGCGGAACTCACCCGAGAGCGCGCCATCGACCTGGTAGTCGTCGAGCTCGAAGGCGTGCTTGAGATCGTCGACCGGCCGCCCGGTCATGCGGACGCGCGCGTTCAGCTCCTCGCCGCGATCCTTGCGCGGGAAGCCGAGGCTGAAGCGCCCGTCGATGTCCATCGTCGAGGCGCCGCGCGTGATGCGGGCCCCGGCGATGTCGACGTAGCTGTTCTCGATCACGAGGTCGGCCGCCGCGGCACCCCACTCGACGTCCCAGGCGCGCATCCGCTCGCCGGCGAAGCGGCCCTCGACGCGGGGGCGGCGGAACGCGCCGAGCATCCGGCCGTCGAAGCGCCCGGCGCCGCCCACCGGCACCGGCCGGGCCGGGCTGCCGAATGCCGTCATCACGGCGGTGAGCCACTGGTCGCTCTCCTGCCAGTCGCCGCTGCTCACGTGGAAGGCCAGCGAGGAACGATCGCCCCACGCGGTCCTGCCCTGCAGCTCGACGTACGTCGACGGCGTCGCGATCCAGCCGGGCGCGAACGTCACCCACTCCGGATCGTAGGTGTAGCGGATGGCGCCGCCGATCGGCGTCGTGAACACGAGCGGGAAGCTCGGCGGCTGGCGACGCGGCGTGATCGGGAAGCCCTTGGCGTTGATGACGCGCGGCGGCGACGTGAACGCCGGTGGCAGCTCCGCCTCGCCGCCCGGGGGGATCGCGGCGGGCTGCGTCCGATCCTGCAGGGCCGTCGCCGCCGCGACGCGAATCTCGCCGTCGCCGGTGTGCTCGCGGAACCGGCCCAGCGGCCACGTCAGCAGGTTGCGCCCGGTCGCCCGGCCGTCGAGGCGCAGGCCGGCGAACGCGCGCGCCTCCATCAGCCCGGCGACGTCCACGTCCTCGTAGCCCGTCTCGAGGCGGGCGATGCCCGGCCGCACCGGATCGCCGAGCGGCTTCATCGAGTAGTCGATCGCCAGCTTGCCGCCGTAGAAGCCCGACCGCATCTTCGTCACTTCGAAGCGATCGCGCGTCCAGACCAGCGATCCTTCCATGCCGGCGAAGCGCCAGTCGTTCAGGCGCGTCTCGAGGCTGGCGAAGCGGCCCGACAGCTCGCGCCCGCCCTTGAACAGGTGGTAGGTCCCGGCGAACTCGCCCGTGCCGGTGAGCGTGAACTTGTCGCGCGCCCAGAACAGCTCCTTCATGCGCGGGAAGTCGATCCGCGAGCGCACGGCGTAGGTCTGCTCGGGCCAGCGCGCGGTGTCGACCTCGCCGACGGCGTGCGACACCGCGCCGTCGGTGACCAGGTCGATGCCCTCGATCACGATCTTGGCGCCGTCGATCTTGAAGCGGCTGGTGGCCCGGGCCCACATCGGCTCGAAGCGGGCGATGCGGATCGTCGCCTTGTCGAAGTCGGCGGTGCCGCGGTAGGTCTCCGCCTTGCGGATCACCACCTCGAGGTTCGGCGCGACGATCGACCACGGCGCGCCGTGGTCCTGCAGCTCGAAGGTCCCGCGCGTCGCCCTCACCGAGCGGACCGTCGTGACGAACCGCTTCGGGCCCTTGGGGCCGTCACGGGTGAACTTGGGGAAGTTGTGACGGCCGTCCTTGTAGGTCTCGACCGTCATGTGCCAGTCGGCGATCTCGACGTCCTCGACGATCAGGTCGCGGCTGACGATCGTCCACCACGGCACCTGCACCGTGATCCGCCTGGCGCTGAAGAACGGGCGATCGCCCTTCTCCAGCCCGCCGATGCTGAGGTCGCTGACGACGAAGCGTCCGCTGAGCAGCCGCGCCGACAGCCCGCCGATGCGGAAGTCGCGCTTGAGGAAGGCGGCGCCGCGCTGCTCCGCCTGGCCGCGCAGCCACGGGCCGAGGTCGACGCTGAAGAGGGTCACGAGCACGACGGCGAGGACGACCGCGACGGACGCCAGCGTCAATCGCACGAGCCGCCGCAGGCGGGGGAAGCGGCGGCGGGGAACGTCGGGCGACGCGTCCGGAGACGCGTCGGGCAGCTCGCGGGAGGGCTCGGCTGGATCCACAGTCACACGTCGGACGCTGGTGCCGGGCAGGCCACCCCTCACTGTAGCAGAAACACCACGGATTTCAGGCCTGTCCGGCTCACCACGCGAGGCCGTGCGCGGCTGCGGCCTTGAATCAGCGCGGACGAGTCACGACAATAGGTCTGCACCGTGCCCGCCGAGAGTTCCGCCCTCCCTGCTCCGCTCATCGTGACCGCCCCACCCACCGACGCCAGGTCGGCGCGCTGGCCGTGGATCGCCGTCGGCGGGCTGGTGGCTCTGGCGCTGGCGCTGCGCCTTGCCTGCCTGTTCTACCTCCTGGGCCCGGACTTCGTCTGGCACGACGCCGACGGCTATCTCGCCAAGGGGGCGCGGCTGGTCGAGGCCGGCCAGTTCCGGTGGACCTATGATGCGGTGGCGTATCCGTGGGGCGGCCGCGTCTACGCCCTGCCTCCGCTGTTCTCGATCTACCTCGCCCCGTTCGCGCGGTTCGCGAGCTATCCGTTCAACGCCTTCGTCGGGCTCGCGGTGCTGAACGCGCTGGCCATCCCGCTGATCGTCCGCCTCGGCGCCCGGCTGCATTCCCTGACCGCCGGCCTCGTCGCCGGCCTGCTCTACGCCTGCTGGGGCTCGGACATCGTCGGCCTCGGCCAGGTCCGGCAGGAGCCGCTCTACCTGCCGCTGGTGATTGCCGCGACGCTGGCGCTGGTGCGCGCGTGGGATCGCCGCGGCGCCGGCCCGTTCGCCCTCGCCGGCACGCTCTTCGGCCTCGCCGCCCTCTGTCGCTCGATGCCCATCTACTTCGTCACGGCGGTGGCTGTCGCGGCTGTGCTGCGCGACTGGCGCAGGGCCGGACCGCGCGAAGCGCTGGCGCTCGTTGGCGGCTTCGCGGCGCTGACCCTGCCCTACAGCCTCGCCCTGTCGATCCACCTCGGCGAGGCGACGCTGATCGAGAACCACGGCGGCATCCTGGTCGCGTCGCGCTACCTGCACGGGGGCAACCGCCTCGCCCCGCCGGGCTTCGGACGGGTGGCGGGCGCCATCCTGCAGGAGCTCGCCACGTCACCGGTGACGTTCATCCAGGTGACGCTCGACCAGGCGCGCTCGCTGCTGCCCTTGATCGGCGGGCGCTACCTGCAGGATGCCGTCTTCGCCGCCTCGGCGTCGTCGGCCGCGGTCTGGAAGGTGGCGGCGCACGCGTTCATCGACGCGCCGTGGCTCTTCGCGATCGTCCTGGCGCCGCTGGGCGTCGCGGTGGCGCGCAACCGGCCGGCGGCGTGCATCCTCGCCGGGTGGGCGCTGCTCAACCTCGGGCTCACCGCGCTGACCGGCTTCGGTGGCTCGCGCCTCCGCTGCCCCTTCGAGGTCCACGTGGCGCTCCTCGCCACCACGGTGGTCGCCGGCGGCTGGCCCAGGCCGCGGCGTCCGGTCGCCATCGCCCTCGGCCTCGCCGGATCGGTCGCGGCCGTGCTGCTGATGGTGCCGCAGATCGCGCGGACCGCTGCCGCCCGGGCCAACTACGGGCCGCGGTGGACGCTCACCGGTGCCGGCACGGTCGCCCAGGTCAGCGGCGCCAGCGGCGCGAACGTCCTCACCTCGCCCGCCGGCCTCGAGGTCGCGCTGCGCAATCCAGGGTCGGCGCCGATTCGCATCGACCTGCGGATCGACGGCGTCGCCATCGTCCAGGGATCTGTGATCGAGCCCGGTGCGGAGCGGCGCCTCGAGTGGCGCGGCCCGCGGACGGGCCTGCTGTTCATCGAGGCCTCGTCCACGGCGCTCGACGGCGAGCCGGCCGCGATGGACGTGCAGATCGATCGCCGGTCAGGCCCGTAGCCGCCCCCTCGCTGACGATGATCAGGAGCCGGCCGGCCTCGACCGAGGTGCCTTCGGTGACCTCGATCTTGGCCACGGTACCGGCGCGGCTCACCGTCAGCTCGTTCTCCATCTTCATCGCGCTGTTCGTCAGCGACCGCGCCCTCAGCGCGGTCGCGGGCGGCCTGGCAATCGCGCTGCGGTTTCGCCCGACGCTGGGCGCGTCGGCCGAGCAGCGCGGCGGCCGCGGCGATGACTGTGTCGGCTAGCTGACGATGATCAGGAGCCGGCCGGCCTCGACCGAGGTGCCTTCGGTGACCTCGATCTTGGCCACGGTACCGGCGCGGCTCACCGTCAGCTCGTTCTCCATCTTCATCGCGCTGTTCGTCAGCGACCGCGCCCTCAGCGCGGTCGCGGGCGGCCTGGCAATCGCGCTGCGGTTTCGGCCGACGCTGGGCGCGTCGGCCGAGCAGCGCGGCGGCCGCGGCGATGACTGTGTCGGCTCTCGCGTCAACTTCCAACTTCCAATTCGCAACTCCCAACTGGTGGCTTGCCCCCGCGGTCAGCAGGATCGTCTTGGGAGTTGGAGGTTGGAGATAGCTGACGATGATCAGGAGCCGGCCGGCCTCGACCAAGGTGCCTTCGGTGACCTCGATCTTGGCCACGGTACCGGCGCGGCTCACCGTCAGCTCGTTCTCCATCTTCATCGCGCTGTTCGTCAGCGACCGCGCCCTCAGCGCGGTCGCGGGCGGCCTGGCAATCGCGCTGCGGTTTCGGCCGACGCTGGGCGCGTCGGCCGAGCAGCGCGGCGGCCGCGGCGATGACTGTGTCGGCTAGCTGACGATGATCAGGAGCCGGCCGGCCTCGACCAAGGTGCCTTCGGTGACCTCGATCTTGGCCACGGTACCGGCGCGGCTCACCGTCAGCTCGTTCTCCATCTTCATCGCCTCGACGACGATCAGGCCCTGGCGGGCCTCGACGCTATCGCCGACCGCCACCAGCAGCTTCACGACCTTGCCGGGCATCGGCGCGACGACGCGCTGGTCGCCGTTGCCGCTGCCGAGAATCTCCCGGGCCCGGCGGCGGCGATTCGCCAGCGCGACCGGCACCGCGTGACCGGCCACGACCGCTTCGCCTTCGCCCGACGACGCGAGCGTCACGGCCGCGGTCGAGACGATGCCGGTGGCGAGGTCGCGAAGCGACCACGTCGTCGCGCCATTGGGCGACCCGACCATGGCCGCGTCGAACACGATGGGGTCGCCGTCGTCGACGCGGACGCGGACGCGGGTCGGTCCGTCGGCTGGCTCGATCTGCACCATGTGGACGCGGCCGCCGGCCACGACCTCGATGCGCGACGCGCTCATCGCAGCCCCTCGCGGCGCGCCACGTCGGACCACCGGCTGACCGCCGCGGTCACGGGCGCGGCGGCGGCCGGCCGCGCGGCACGGGCGCGGACCTCGAGCGCGGTCGCGATGATCGCGGTGCGCAGCGCGTCCGCCGGCGTCTCGACGAAGGGGCGTCCCTGCCGCGACGCCAGTTCGGCGTCCAGCGTCGTCGTGTCGAACCGGGCGGCGGCGAAGTCGTCCTGCGTGACCAGCCACCGGAAGAACGGCAGCGTGGTGCGGATGCCGCGCACCTCGTACTCGTCGAGGGCGCGCCGGAGGCGGGCGATCGCCTGCGTGCGGTCGCTGCCCCAGGCGGCCAGCTTCGAGATCATCGAGTCGTAGTGGACCGGCACGGTGAAGCCGGCGGCGACGCCGCTGTCGTCGCGGATGCCGGGGCCGGACGGCTGGCGGAGGTGGGTGATGCGTCCCGGCGCCGGCATGAAGCGCGCGTCCGGATCCTCGGCGTAGACGCGGCACTCGATGGCGTGTCCGGCCGGCACGGCGGCGCGGGCGCGATCGATGGTCAGGCGCTCGCCGCGGGCGATGCGGATCTGCCACTCGACGAGATCGATGCCGGTGACGAGCTCGGTCACCGGGTGCTCGACCTGCAGGCGCGTGTTCATCTCGAGGAAGTAGAACGCGCCGCTGGCGTCGAGCAGGAACTCGATGGTGCCGGCGTTGGTGTAGCCGACGCTCTCGGCGACCGCGGCGGCGGCGGCGAGCATCCGCGCCCGCAGCGGCAGAGTCATCACCGGAGACGGCGACTCCTCGACCACCTTCTGGTGCCGGCGCTGGATCGAGCACTCGCGCTCGACGAACGGCACGACGGTGCCGTGGTGATCCCCGAGCAGCTGCACTTCGACGTGCCGCGGACCGACGATCCGCCGCTCGAGATAGACCTCGGCCGACCCGAACGCGGTCGCCGCCTCGGAGCGGGCGGCGCGCAGCGCGCCGGCGAGCTGCTCCGGGCGGTCGACGACGCGCATCCCGCGGCCGCCGCCGCCGGCGACCGCCTTCAGCATCACCGGGTAGCCGACACCCGCCGCCACCGCCGCGATCTCGGCGTCGGTTGCGTCGGCGGGCAGGGGCGATTCGGTGCCGGGCACGACCGGCGCCCCGGCGCGGATCGCCGCCTGGCGCGCCCCGGTCTTGCTGCCCATGATCCGGATCGCCTCGGGCGTCGGCCCGATGAACGTCAGGCCAGCCTGGCCGCAGGCCTCGGCAAACGCGGCGTTCTCGGCCAGGAAGCCGTAGCCGGGATGCACGGCGTCGGCGCCGGCGCGGCGGGCGACGTCGATCAGCTGGGCGATGTCGAGATAGCTCTGCGCCGGCGCGTCGCCGGCGAGCGGCCATGCCTCGCCAGCGGCGGCGACATGCGGCGCGTCTCGATCGCACGGCGCGTAGACGCCGACGCTGGCGAGGCCGAGATCGCGGCAGGCGCGGGCCACCCGCACCGCAATCTCGCCCCGGTTGGCGATCAGGATCTTCTTCACGGCGTGGGTCGGTGCCGACCGGTCACAACGGGATGTTGCCGTGCTTGCGCGGCGGGTTGCGATCGCGCTTCGTCTCCAGGCGGGCCAGCGCGGCGATCAGCCGCCGCCGCGTGGTGCGCGGCTCGATCACCTCATCGACGTAGCCGCGCGCGGCCGCGACGTAGGGGTTGGCGAGCTTGTCGCGATACTTGGCGACCAGCCCGGCGCGCGCGGCGGCTGGATCGTCGGCGTCCTCGATCTCACGCCGGTAGAGCAGGTTGACGGCGCCCTCGGCCCCCATCACCGCGATCTCGGCGGTCGGCCAGGCGAAGTTGACGTCGGTGCGCAGGTGCTTGCTCGACATCACGCAGTAGGCTCCGCCGTAGGCCTTGCGGGTGATGACGGTGACCTTCGGCACCGTCGCCTCGGCGAAGGCGTAGAGCAGCTTGGCGCCGTGGGTGATGATGCCGCCGTACTCCTGCACCGTCCCGGGCAGGAAGCCGGGGACATCCTCGAAGGTGACCAGCGGGATGTTGAACGCGTCGCAGAAGCGGACGAAGCGCGCCGCCTTCACCGAGGCGGCGATGTCCAGCGTGCCGGCGAGGTGCGCCGGCTGGTTGGCGACGATGCCGACCGATCGGCCCGCCAGGCGCACGAACCCGACCAGGATGTTGGGCGCGTAGTGCTGGTGGACTTCGAGGAAGTGGCCGTCGTCGGCCACGGTCCGCACCAGCGTGTGCATGTCGTACGGCTGGTTGGGCGATTCTGGAACCAGCGTGTCGAGCGCGTCGTCCTCGCGATCGACGGGATCGACAACGTCGAGGCGGGGCGCCGGATCGAGGTTGTTCGACGGCAGGAACGCCAGCAGCTCGCGCACCAGCGCGATCGCCTCGCGATCGCCGGGCACGGCGAAGTGCGCGACGCCGCTCTTCACGCTGTGCGTGTGCGCGCCGCCGAGCTCCTCCTTGGTGACGTCCTCGTGGGTGACGGTGCGGACGACGTCCGGCCCGGTCACGAACATGTAGCTCGTGCCCTCGACCATCACGGTGAAGTCGGTGATGGCCGGCGAGTAGACCGCGCCGCCGGCGCACGGCCCCATCACCGCGGAGATCTGCGGCACGACGCCTGACGCCAGCGTGTTGCGGAGGAAGATGTCGGCGTAGCCGGCGAGCGAGACCACGCCTTCCTGGATGCGCGCCCCGCCGGAGTCGTTGAGCCCGACGACCGGGGTCCCGAGCTTCACCGCCAGATCCATGATCTTGCAGATCTTGGCGGCGTTGGTCTCCGACAGCGATCCGCCGAAGACGGTGAAGTCCTGGGCGAAGGCGTGGACGACGCGGCCGTCGACGCGGCCGGCGCCGGCGACGACGCCGTCGCCCGGCACGACCTCGTCGGCCATGCCGAAGTCGAGGCAGCGATGGGTGACGAGCTTGTCGATCTCCTCGAACGTGCCGCGGTCGAAGAGCTCGGCGATGCGCTCGCGGGCGGTGAGCTTGCCGGCGGCGTGCTGCCGCTCGACGCGGGCCGCGCCGCCGCCGGCTTCGGCCCGTCGTTCCAGATCCGCGAGGGTGTCCCGACGGGTCACGAGGAGCGGACTACGCAACTGGACGCCTACGCCTTGGTCGCGGCTGCCTGCGCCTTTTCCCGGTCCTTCAGGAACCGCTCGAGCCCGCTGTCGGTGAGCGGATGATTGAACATCTGCTCGATCACCTTGCCCGGGCACGTGCAGACGTCGGCGCCCATGCGGGCGGCCTCGACGATGTGCTGCGGGCCGCGCACGCTGGCCACGAGCACCTCGGTCGTGTAGTCGTAGTTGTCGTAGATCTCGACGATCTGCTCGATCAGGTCCATGCCCGACGTGGCGATGTCGTCGAGCCGGCCGACGAACGGGCTGACGAACGTCGCCCCGACCTTGGCCGCGATGAGCGCCTGCGTCGGCGAGAACACCAGCGTCACGTTGACGCGCGAGCCCTCGCTCGACAGCGTCTTGCAGGCGCGCACGCCGGCCTGCGTGAACGGCACCTTGACGACCATGTGCTCGCTGATCTGCGCTGGATGTCGCGCCCCTCGCGGACCATGCCCTCGTAGTCGGTGGCGACGACTTCGCCGCTGACCGGGCCCTGCACGAGGTCGCAGATCTTCTTGAGGATCTGCTTCGGGTCGCCGCCTTCCTTGGCCATCAGCGTCGGGTTGGTGGTGACGCCGTCGATGATGCCGAGGGGCACGAGCGCCTCGATCTCCTTGAAGTTGCCTGTGTCGATGAAGATCTTCATGGGTGTCGCTTTCTGCTGATCACCGGGCGCCTTCTTCGACCCGGTTCGATTCGACGCTCCGATTGGGCGGTGTCGCGCCGTCGATCGCGACCACCGCATAGACGTACCGGGCGCCCTGGCGCGCCGTGTCGTCGCGATACGTGCTCTCGCGAATCGGCTGCGGCGTGAGCGGGGCGAGCGTCGCCGGCGGCCCGGCGGCGCCGATCTCGCCACGGAGGATCACGTACCCGGCGACGTCGGTGCCGGGGCTCGGATCCCAGATCAGGCTGACGCCGCCCTCGCTGCCGACCGCCGCCAGGTTGCTCGGAGGCGGCGGCGGGAACGTGTCCACGAACGTCGTGCACGCCGTCTCCGATGGCGCGCTCTCGAGCCGCGCGTTGCCGTACACGCGCACCGCCCGCACCTGATAGCACGCCTCCTGGCCCAGCGTGATGGCGCCCTGGGTGAACGTCGTGCCCTCGACGGGCGTGGCGTTCACGGGCTGCGCCGGCCCCGTCTCGCTGCCGGCCGTCCGCCCGACGCGGTAGACATTATAGGTCGTGGGGATGACGGCCGGCGCCAGCGAGCGCGCTTCGATTTCGCCCGGCGCGGCCGGCCGCTGCACACGGCGGAAGGTGCCGGGAGGCTCGGACCACGCGATCGTCGCGCTGGCTTCGGCGTGGGTGACCGTCACCGCGGACGGCGGTCCCGGCGCATCGGCCAGGGGCAGGACGACGCGGTTCGAGTCCGGCGCCTGGGTGCCGTGCCGGCTCACGCCGATGGCGATGTAGGTGCGCGAGAACAGCTCTTCGGCCGGAGCCGGACCGAGCGGACGCACGAGCACCGTCGTGGCCGGCGGCGTCGGGGGCTTGGCGCGACGATCGGGATGGACGAACGGCGTGTAGTCGTCCCGCGTCAGGCGCTCGACGACGGTGGCCGTCGAGCCTTGAGCCGGCTGGGTCTGCCGGGCGGCAATCTCCGCGGCGGCGCGCGCCCGCTCGGCCACCGAGCCCTGGGTCGGGTCCGGCGGCGTTTCGCCAGGGGTCTCGGGTGGCGCCACCTGGACGCGGCCGACCAGCTTGCCGAACCGGACGAACTGCGGGCCTGCCAGCGAATTGCCGGCCGGATCCTCGGGCTTGCCCGAAATGGCATAGACCTCGACCGCGACGAGGTCGGCCGGTGTGGTCTTGTCGGCGTTGGCCGACGGCACGGTGAAGCGCGCCAGGACCTCTTCGCCGGTCTTGGCCACCGCCAGGTTGTCGATACGCGCCGGCGCCACCCGCAGCGGAGCGAGCGGCGGCCCCTTCTTGCCGCACGCCGCGAGGGCCAGGAGCACGACGACGATCGCGCGGTGCGCGATGAGGGACCGGGTGGTTCGTGGTGGAAGGCCCGCCTCGCACCGAGACGGGAGAGGCGCCCGCCGAGCCAGGCGCGAGGAGAAAGAATATCGGGAATATTGGCGCGACGAGCAACGCAGCACGGCGGGATGCATCTCCCGTCGAATGCGGCGCGGTTTCCACCACGGACCACCAGACATCAGCCGGCAATCGTTGGCCGCGACGGCGCAGTCTGTCAATGCTTGGCGATTGCGACAGCCCGATCGGGAGGACAGCCGCGAGGACATTTGCACGGGATCAGGCCGCGTTTCCCACGTTGTCGTACACTCGTCGTGTGGCAAGGGTGTTGCACCCAGCTCGGGTGACCGAGCAACCTGCAGCCTCGTGAGGACGGGACTCGCGGAGAAACTGATGAAGCACCTGATTTGGACACTCGCGGTGACGGCCAGCCTGGCGGCCCCGCTGCCTGCGGAGAGCCAGCATGCGGTGCCTCGTGGCGGTGGCTCGAGCGGCGGCGGCGATTCGAGCAGCTCGGGTGGCAGTTCTGGCGGCTCGAGCGGTGGCTCGACGTCCAGCGGTGGCTCGACGTCGAGCGGCGGCTCGAGTTCGTCCGGCGGGAGCGGCAGCACCTGGTCGCCACCCCGCCACCCCGGCAGCTCGTCGTCCGCGGGCCGGTCGCGCGGCGACGGCTCAGGCTCCACGGCCAGCCGGCGTTCGCCAGGCGGCGCCTCCAGTTCGGGATCGGGGTCCGGCCCCGATCGCGTCGTCGGCGGCACCACCGACGGCCGGACGCGTGACGGCCGGCCCATCACCGGCTACGCCGTGCCCCGCGGCACCGTCGTGCCGCCCGGCCGCCCCGGCGGCGACTACTACTACTATCCGCGCGGCACGAACTGGTACTACTCGCCGTGGTACTACTCGCGCTATGCGCCGTACTACTACTACGGCTTCGGCGCCAGCGTCTGGGGCCTGGGCTACATCTGGGATCCGTTCTGGTTCGGCCCTGGCTATGGCTTCGGCGGGCCGTGGGGCTACGGCGATCCGGGCTACGGCGGCGGCGGAGGCTATGCCGGCGGCGATCCGGACGACGACGAAGTCGAGGGCCAGGGCGCTTTGCGCATCAGGGTCAAGCCGCGCGAGGCCAAGGTGCTCGTCGACGGCACGTTCGCCGGCACGGTCGACGACTTCGACGGCAACTTCCAGAAGCTGCGCCTCGACGAAGGCGCGCACAAGGTCGAGCTCCAGGCGGACGGCTACGAGCCGCTGCGCTTCGACGTGCTGATTGTCGACGGCCAGACGGTGACCTACAAGGGCAAGCTCCGCGAGCGCTAGCGCGGACGATGACGGCGGCGGTTCCCCCATGAGCCGCCGCACCCTCAGACGGGGATCACGCCGCCTCCCGGCGGCCGTGGGCCGCGGGAATCGTCGCGATCAGCACGGCATCGGCCGACGCCGGGTTGCCCTTGCGGCGCGAGCCCTCGGCACGGCGCTCGACGATGCGCGCGCACGCGAGCTACGCCGGCGGCGCGCAGCCTGCGCATCAGCAGCGCGGGCCCGAGCAGTCCGAGCCCCTCGCTGGCCCGCGTCAGGCCGACCCACAGCTCAGACGGTCGGCGACGCAGCTGGACCTGCGGGGCCTGCAGGCAATCGCCGTGACTCCTAGCTCGATGGCGCGAGGACCGGGCCCGCTCGCGGACGCCGTCATCATCGCGCTCGCGCGAAGCGCGTGACGGTCCGACGGGCGCGGGCGACGCGGGCGCTAGCCGGAGCAGACGACCTGGTTCCGGCCGCTCCGCTTGGCTTGATAGAGGGCGGCGTCGGCCCGGGCGATGAACTCGGAGGGCGTGGACGCCGTGGACCCCGGCAGGGAGGCGACGCCGACGCTCAGCGTCACGGGAATGGTCCCTGTGACCGACGTGTCGGGCGGGGGCTCGACGCCGGCGGCGGCGACCTTGGCCCTGATCCGCTCGGCCAGGACGCAGCCGCCGACGTGATCGGTCTCCGGCAGCAGAACGGCCAGCTCGTCGCCACCGTAGCGCGCGGCGCGGTCGGTGTCCCGGGCGCACTGGCTGACGACGGCGGCGACCCAGCGCAGCGCGGCGTCGCCCGAGACGTGGCCGTAGGTGTCGTTGACCTGCTTGAAGTGATCGAGGTCGAGGAGGATCAACGCCACGGGATGGCCGTAGCGATGGCTCCGGACCAGCTCCTCCTCGAGGACGCGATCCATCTCGCGCCGCGTCAGCAGACCGGTCAGGTGATCGTGACGAGCCAGCGACCGCATCTCGTTGAGCAGCCGCGAGCGCTCGATGGCGTACCGGATCGTGCGCGACAGCAGGCTGGGACTGAGCTCGGTCTTGAGGAGGTAGTCGGCGGCGCCGGCGCGCACCGTCGCCAGGTCGACGTCCGTGCCGGCATCCGACGTGAACATGATGATCGGGGTGGTGACGTTGCGCAGGACTGCCGTCCGCAGCACGTCGAAGCCGCTCTCGTCACCGATGTGGTAATCGAGGAGGCAGGCGTCCCAGCGCTCGCCGAGCAGGGCGGCGAGGCCCTCGGAGGCGGTTCCGCGCCACTCCAGCTTGTACTTGGCGGCCTTGAGCTTGCCGAGCAGCGAGCGGACCAGAATCGCGGTCGACTCGTCGTCGTCCACCAGCAGCACGCGGACGTGCTCGCTCACGGGAACGGGCGGGTGGCCCGGCGAGGCGGGCTCAGTGGCCATAGTGGAGGACGCCCGAACTGTATCCAAAGGCGGGACCCGTCGCAATCGCGGGCGGCAACACGTCGGCACGGCTGCGCCGCGCCCGCCGTGCGGTCAGGAAACTGCCGATCGCCCGCGGAGCAGGAAGTAAATCGGCACTCCGCAGCCGATCACGACCAGGCCGGCGGCGGACGGACCGGGATCGCGCCACACCGCGTTGACGACCATCGCCGCGCTCATCGCGGTGAACAGCGCCGGGGCCAGCGGATAGCCCCAGGCGCGGAACGGGCGCGGGGCGTCGGGCTCGCGCCAGCGCAGCACGAACAGCCCGGCCACGGCGATGCCGGCAAACAGCACGATCGCGAAGCCGGTGTAGCTGGCCAGCTGCGAGAACGTCCCCGACAGCACGAGGATCGAGCTCCACACGCCCTGCGCGGCGATCGACACGACCGGCGTCCGCCAGCGCGGGTGGACGCGCGCCGCCGCCGGCAGGAACAGGCCGTCCCGCGCCATCGCGTAGTAGACGCGCGGCCCGGCGAAGACCATGGCGCTGATGGTGCCCGCCGTGATCAGGACGGAGAGCCCGGTCAGCGCGCCGGCCGCGGCGCCCGCGAACAGCCGCTCGGCGGCGGCGTCGATGACGCGCAGCTCGAGCGACTTCAGGATCGCCATCGGCAGGACGTGGAGATAGAACGCGTTCATCGCCAGGTAAACGACGACGACGATCGCCGTGCCGAGCGCCAGCGCGCGCGGCAGCCGGCGGGACGGGTCGCGGATTTCCTCGGCGACGTAGGCGGCGGCGTTCCAGCCCGAGTAGCTGAACATCACCGGCACCAGCGCCAGCAGCCAGCCGCCGAGGGTCACGCCGTCGCCGGTCGCCGCGGTCGGTACCGTGGTGACGGGGGGCGGCTGGCCCCACGTGAGCCCGGCCACCGCGAACGCGGCGAGCCCGAGGACCTTGATCGCCGCGAGCGTGTTCTGCACGACGCGGCCCGGGCCCAGGCCCATCGCGTGCACGACGCTGAAGACGGCGATGATCGTTATCGCCGCCAGGTTCTGCGACGAGAGCGTCAGCGACAGCGCGCCAATCGGGAGCGAGACCCATGGCGTCCGGTCGCCGAGCACGGGCACCCAGACGCCGAGGAAGCCGGCCAGGCCGACGGCGGCGGCGGCGATGGCGCCGGCGAAACCCGCCACGAACGACGTCCACCCGGTAAGAAAGGCGGGCAGCGGGCCGTAGGCGGCGCGGAGATACACGTACTCGCCGCCGGCGCGCGGCCGCATCGTCGCCAGCTCGGCGTAGGCCATCGCCCCCGCGAACGCGAGCAGGCCGCCCACCAGCCACACCGACATCAACGCCCAGTAGTCGGGCGTCATGCGCGCGACGATGGCCGGCATCAGCAGGATGCCCGAGCCGATGACGTTGGACACGACGACGGCGGCGGCGTCGACGGTGCCAAGCCGCCGTTCGAGCCGCCCTTCCTGATCTGGGCTGGCGCCCTTCGACGGGTCCGCGGGGGGGCGGCCCGTCATCGACCGTCCGTCATTTGGTGAACAGCTGCCGGTCGACGCGGAATTCGCCAAGCCGCGTCCACTGCCGCGACCCGTGCTTCACGAACAGCTCGACCTTCGCGTCCTTGAACATCGAGTGCTGCAGCATCTGGGTGCGGGCGGCGGGACTGGAGTAGCCGAGATCGCTGGACAGGTTGAATGGGCCGAGGCTCGTGCCGGGCCCGAACTCCGCGCCTTGGGTGGCCCAGATCACCTTCGAGCCAAGCTCCTCGGTGTCGTCGATGATGCGGAAGACGGCGTTCAGCTGCAGGTAGGACAGCGACCGATCGGCGCCGTTCTTGATCTTCAGTGAGATCGTCGGCACCAGCTTGTTCTGCCCATCGACGATGCCTTTGTCGAGCCAGCCGGTGACGACGTCGGTCACCTGCAGCGCCTGTTTGGCGTCCGGTTCCGACCCGCAGGAGACGGAGCCGGCGAGGCCGGCCAGGAGCACGACGAGCAGCCACGCGCGGCGCATGCCGTCATTGTATCCGCAGGGGCATGCAAGGTTCCGCGCCGCGGATGCGCGCTGAGGGTGCGCACCGCCAACAATCAGAACTCGCGCACTTCGACGCGGCGGCGGAGCTCGTCGGTCGGCAGCCGACCCGAGAGGCGCTCGGCGAGATCGCTGCCCTTGACGCGGAGGATGATCGTCACCACGTCCGGCGCGGCGCCAGGCATGACCACGTCCTGGTTGTCGCGCGCGGCGACGGTCAGCCACTCGTCGGGGCCGAGCGGCAGCAGCGCACCCCAGTCGAGCATGGCGCCGATCAGCGCCTCGCGGACCTGATCCTCGTAGGCCAGATCGGGGCTGCGCCAGAGCGCGGCGTCGGGCTCTGGCGGCGGCGCGACCACGACCATCGGCTTGTCGCCGTCGGGAGCGGCCGGGGCCGGCGCGGCCACCGTCGACGTCGACGCCTCCATCGCGCCGCCGGGCGGCGGCGCGGTGACCATCGGCCGCTCGGCCGGGCGGACGCCGCGCGGCACCGGGCGGACGGCCAGCTCGATCTGCCGCATCGCGCGCTCCGCTTCGGCGCGGGCCTTCGGATCGAGCTCGCCGGCGATCCGCTTGAGCGAGCCGAGCGCCTCGGCCACGCCTTCGTGCTGCTGACGCATGACGCGCGCCGTCCAGCCCATGGTCTGGCGCATCGCCGCCGGCACCTCGACGTCGAAGAACAGCCCGTAGCCTTCGAGCCGGTAGCCGCGCGCGTGGGCCGCGCCGGCGAGCTGGATGAGATCGGGCGAGACACGCTGCAGCTGCTCGTTCAGGCGCAGCGCCGCCTGCTGCACCGACTTCTCGAGCACGCCTTCCATGACCCTGACCTTGTAGCGCGCGTCGGCGGCCTGCTGCCGGCCGCGCTCGGGCGACAGGGGCGTGGACGGCGCCGATGCAGCCGGCGGCGGCGCGACCTGGCCGGCCGCGAGGCTGGCACCGGGCGCCGATGCCGCTACCACCACGATGCCGATGAGCACGTGCCGGCCACGAACCACTCGGATCACTGCTGCGGAACTCCCAGCGAAACCCGGCGGATGGCGTCGAGCATCTGCTGGCGCTGCGTGTCGAGCCGGCCGAAGCCCTGCTCGACCTGCACCAGATCCTGCCGGCGCTGGAGATCGAAGTCGCGCGTCACTTCGGCGATGCGCAGCTGCAGGTTCTGCTGCTGCCGCACCTCGCTCTCGTCGAGCGCCTGGCGGAAGCTGCGCATCATCGCGGCGCTCTGCGCGGGGGTCAGGCTCCCGTCGGCGACGGTTCCGGTCGAAGCCGGGGTGGCCACCGCGGGCCCATCGCCGGCCGGCGGCGCGGACGTCGCGGTCACGGTCGTGGCCTGCGCCGCGCCGAGGCGCGCGATCTCGCCGCGCAGCGACGCCAGCTCCTGCCGGAGCGCGGCCGCGTCGCCGCCCGTCGCCGGGCTGGACGGCGAGGCCGCATGGCCCCAGCCCGTGCGAACGGTCAGGCCGGCCTGATCGTAGTGAATGTCCAGGCGGGCCAGCGCCATCGCGCCGCCCAGGACGATGATGGCCGCCGCCGCGGCTGGCAGGGCTCGTGCGCTGCGGGCCGACCACGCCGCGAAGGTCTGGCGCCAGCCGAGCGGGGCGCGCGCACCCGTCTGGACCACCTCGAAGCCGAGCGCGACATCGGGGGCCGTCCAGGCCGCCAGCTGGGCGCGGACGCCGCCGAGCGCCTCGAACTCCGCCAGGCAGGTGGCGCAGACGCGGACATGCGCCTCGAGGTCGTCGCGCGATGGTACGGCGCCGGGTTCGAAGTCGTCGTAGAGCAGGCTCACGAGCGCGTCGCCGCCCGGGCAGTTTCGAAGAGTACTCATGTCGGTTCAGGCAGGGGCCGCACCAGGCGGTACTCCCGTGTCGTCCTCGCGGGGCTGATGACGGGTCTGGGGACCGGCGCCGGGCGCTCGGCCTTCTCGCCGGCCAGGGATTCGATGCCCTGGCGGTCCAGCTCGCGCCGCAGGACGGTGAGGCCCTGATAGAGGCGCGTCTTGACCGTGCTCAGGGGGCATCCCTGCAGATCGGCGATCTCCTGAAAGGTCAGCCCCTGGTACTCCTTCAGGATGATGGTGCTGCGCTGCTCCTCCGAGAGGCGCGCCATGGCGCGCTGCACGTGCGCGCTCAGATTCTTCCGGGCGACGACGTCCTCGATGGACTCGCCCGGATCCGGCTCCGACGCCATCTCGATGATGTCGACGCCTTCGGGCGCCTGGACCACCGGGGCGCGGCGCTCCTTCCGCAGCCAGTCGCGGCACAGATTGAGCGCGATGCGATACAGCCAGGACGAGAACTTCGCCTGGCCGCGGAACCCGCCGATCGAGCGAAACGCCCGGAGGAACGTTTCCTGGGTGACATCGCGTGCATCTTCGTCGCGCCCCAGCGTGCGGTACGCCAGGGCATAGATCGGCCGCTCCCAGCGCTTGACGAGCTGGTTGAAGCTATCGGTATCGCCGTCGATCGACCGGGCGACGAGGTCCTCGTCCGAGGTCATGGTCGTCACATGCTTTGACGTCGCGGGCGGCTGGCTGGCCGGGACGTAGTTTACTCGCCTGGAACGCCGCCGCAGGCGCCAGGCGGCCGCAGCCTCGCCGATCCGATCCGCTCCGATCGCGCGGCCCTGGGCGGGCCGGCGCGCGGCATGGACGCGCTGCGCCGGCTACAATATGGGGTTCCGAGGCCCCCGGCCGCCCCTATGATCCAGCTCGCGCAACTCCACAAGACCTTCGGCGACCGCGTCCTCTTCGACCACGTCACCTGGCAGATCGGCGACCGCGACCGGGTCGGCCTGTGCGGCCCGAACGGGGCGGGCAAGACGACGCTCCTGCGGATGCTGGCCGGCATCGACGAGCCCGATTCGGGCCAGGTCGTCACCCCCAGCGGCCTCACCGTCGGCTACCTGCCGCAGGACGGCCTCAACCACCGCGGGCGGACGCTGATCGACGAGGCCTCGATGGCCTTCGCCGAGCTGCTGGGCCAGAAGGCCGAGATGCACGCGCTCGAGGCCCGGCTGGGCGACGACAGCGTGCCCGAGGGCGAGCACGAATCGATGCTCGTCCGCTACGCCGAGCTGCAGGAGCGCTTCCGCCGCGACGATGGCTACAGCATCGACCTGCGCATCGCCACCGTGCTGCGCGGCCTCGGCTTCAGCCAGGAAGACCTTGCCAAGCCGACCGAAACGTTTTCGGGCGGCTGGCAGATGCGCATCGCGCTGGCCAAGCTGCTGCTCGGCCGGCCCGGGCTGCTCCTGCTGGACGAGCCGACCAACCACCTCGATCTCGAAGCGCGCAACTGGCTCGAGGAGTACCTCTCGACCTACCCGCACGCGGTGATCCTCGTCTCGCACGATCGCTACTTCCTCGACGCGGTCGTCACCCGCATCACCGATCTCAACCTGCGTACGCTGACCGACTACGTCGGCAACTACAGCAAGTACGTCGAGCAGCGCGACGCGATGCTCGAGCGCCTGCGCCAGGCCAAGCGCGATCAGGACGAAGAGGTCGCGCGGGTCAAGATGTTCATCGACCGCTTCCGCTACCAGGCGACCAAGGCGGCGCAGGTCCAGAGCCGGATCAAGATGCTCGACAAGGTGGTGCCGATCGAGGTGCCGCCGGAGCGCAAGCGGGTCCGCTTCACCTTCCCCACCGCGCCCAAGAGCGGCCGCACCGTCCTCGAGCTGAAGGGCGTCCGCAAGGCCTACGGCGCCACGCGCGTCTTCGATGGCATCGACCTGCTGATCGAGCGCGGCGATCGTGTCGCGCTGATCGGCCCGAACGGCGCCGGCAAGTCGACGCTGATGCGGATCCTGTCGGGGGTGGAAGCGCCCGATGCCGGCACGCGGACCGAGGGCCACCAGGTCGTGATGCAGTACTTCGCGCAGGACGAGGCGACGCGCCTCGAGCCGACACTGACCGTCTACGAGACGCTCGAGGCCGGCTCGCCGGTCCAGATGGTGCCGGCGATCCGCACGATTCTCGGCGGCTTCCTGTTCGGCGGCGACGACATCTACAAGAAGGCCGGGGTCCTCTCCGGCGGCGAGCGCACGCGGCTGGCGGTGGCGCGCATGCTGCTGCGGCCGGCCAACACGCTGCTCCTGGACGAGCCGACCAACCACCTCGACATGGACTCGAAGGACGTCCTGCTCGACGCGCTCGAGGACTTCGGCGGCACGTTGATCCTGGTGTCGCACGACCGCTACTTCATCGACAGGCTGGCGACCAAGGTGATCGACGTCGGCGGCGGCGCGGCACGTGTCTATCCGGGCGGCTACGAGGACTACCGGTGGAGCCTCGCCAAGCGCGAGGAGGAAGCTGCGGCCAAGGCGGCCGCGCCGGCCAAGCCGGCCGCGCCCGCCAAGACCGCCCCCGCGAAAGCGGCGCCCCCCGTGGCGAAGGCCGAGACGCCGCAGGCGCAGCAGCGCCGACAGTCCACGCCGGCCGCTCCCCCGCCAGCAGCCGCGGGCAAGCCGGGTGACGGACGCGAAGACCGCAAGCGGCAGGAAGCCGAGGAGCGGCGGCGCAAGCGCGCGCGGGAGGCCGTCGAAGGGCGGATTGCGACGCTCGAAGCGACCATCGCCGAGCGGGAAGCGACGATGAAGACGCTCGAGGCGACGATGAGCGCCCCCGGCTTCTACGAGAACCACGACACGTCGAAGCCGACCCTCGATCAGCACCAGGCGCTGATGTGGGAGCTCGGCGACCTGATGCACCGCTGGGAGGACCTCCAGCAGGAGCTCGAAGCCGCCGGACGCTGAGGCCCAGACCGGGCCGGGCGCGCGTAGAATGCGACTGGTCCTTCCGAGCGCACGGTGTCGTCACATCGCATCACCGGCCTGCTCCACGCGTGGCGTAAGGGCGACGACGAGGCGCTCGCCGCGCTGACGCCGCTCGTCCACGCCGAGCTGCGGATCCTGGCCCGCGCCTACATGCGCCGCGAACGCGGCGATCACACGCTGCAGCCGACCGCGCTCGTCAACGAGTGCTACCTGCGGCTGCGTGACGCCCGCGCCGTGGAGTGGCAGAACCGCAAGCACTTCTTCGCGCTGGCGGCGCGGACGATGCGGCGCATCCTCGTCGACGTCGCGCGAGCGCGGCACTACGCCAAGCGCGGCGGCCGCGTCGCGCACGTGCCGCTCGGCTTCGACGAAGGCAGCGAGCCCGCGTCCGGACCAGGCCGCGATCTGATCGCGCTCGACGACGCGCTGCGCGCCCTGGCGAGCCGCGACGAACGCCAGAGCCAGATCGTCGAGATGCGATTCTTCGGCGGGTTCAGCAACGAGGACATCGCGCAGGCGCTCGGGGTCTCGGCCAAGACGGTGATGCGCGACTGGCAGGAGGCGCGGAGCTGGCTGCTCGACGTCCTCAGCGCCGACGATGCGCCGCGGGTCGGCCGATGAGCGGCCCCGGCGACGATCGTCGCGCGCACTGGGCGCAGCTGCTCGACTCGACCGCCCTCGACGTCGCGGCCCGGAGCCTGCCGCCCGAATCCGATGGCGAACTCGCCGGCCAGCGCCTCGGCCCCTACGTCGTCGAGGCGTGGCTCGGCTCGGGCGGCATGGGCGACGTCTATCGGGCCCGCGACAGCCATCTCGATCGCGCCGTGGCCCTCAAGATCCTGCCCGCCGCCCTGGCCGTCGATGCCGAGTGGACCGCGCGCTTCAAGCACGAAGCGCAGGTGCTGGCGTCGCTGAACCATCCGAACATCGCGGCGATCTACGGCTTCGAGACCGACGAGCGGCATTCGGCGATCGCGCTGGAACTCGTCGAAGGGCCGACGCTCGCCGATCGTCTGGCCGACGGCGGGCTCGGGCTCGACGATGCCCTCTCGATCGCGCGCCAGGTGGCGCAGGGACTCGAAGCCGCTCACGAGCGCGGCATCGTCCACCACGACCTCAAGCCGTCGAACATCGGCGTCAGCCCCGATGGGACGGTGAAGCTGCTCGACTTCGGATTGGCCACGGCGCGGCGGGCCGACGCTCCTGACGCGACGATGCCGGCCTTCGGGACGCCCGGCTATCTGAGTCGGAGCACGCCGCCGGCCGGCCGGCCGACAAGCGGGCCGACATCTGGGCCTTCGGCGTCGTGCTCCACGAGATGCTGACCGGGAGGCGCCGGCCGACGTGGATCGATCTGCCGAACGCGCGGGCGGTCCGGCCTCGATCGACTGGACTGCCCTGCCGGCCTCGACGCCCGCTCCGGTCCGCCGGCTGCTGGAGCGCTGTCTCGATCGCGATCCGCGCCGGCGCCTGCGCGACATCGGCGAAGCGCGCATCGTCCTCGACGACGTCGCCACCGGCGCGGGTGCCGCCGCGCCGAGCGTCGCGCCGCCTCGAACGACTCGCCGGTGGGCGGGCTGGCCGGTGGCGGTGCTCGGCGTCGCGATCATCGCCGCCGCGGCGGTCCTCGCCACGATCCCGTTCGAATCGCGTTCGCCAGCCGTCCGGCCTGCGACCCGCTTCCCGCTGACACTGCCGCCAGGCCAGCCGCTGGTCGCGCCGACGCCGCACCACGTCATCGCCTTGTCGCCGGACGGACGCCGCCTCGTCTACGTCGGCAGCGATCGCCTCTACCTCCGCGCCCTCGGCGCCCTCGACGCCGTCGCCATCGCCGGCACCGATCGGCCGGGCGGCATCATCACCGAGCCGGCGTTCTCGCCCGATGGACGGTCGATCGCGTTCTGGTCGGGCGGCGATCGGACGATCAAGACCATCCCCGTCGAGGGCGGGCTCCCGACGACGGTCGCGGCCGCCGACAACCCGTTCGGCCTGTCGTGGGCCGACGACGCCATCTACATGGGCGCCGGCCGCGGGGGTATCGTTCGCGTGCGGATCGGTGGGAGCCCGGCAGTGGTTGCCCGCGTGGCCGGCGACGAGTGGGCGCACGGCCCGCAACGGCTGCCAGGCGGCGGCCTGATCTTCACGATCGCACGCGGCAGCGGGATCGATCGCTGGGACACGGCGCGCGTGGTCGTGCAGCTGCCGGACGGCTCGCGGCGCACGTTGATCGAACGCGCCACCGATGCCCGCTACGTGGCCACGGGTCACCTGGTCTACGGGACGAGCGAGGGAGTGCGAGCCGTCGCGTTCGATGCCCGACGGCTGGCCGTCAGCGGATCGCCGCTCGTCACGCTGGCCGGTGTCCGCGGGTCCAGCGGGCGCGAGACGGGCGCGTGGCAGTTCGCGGTCGCCGACTCCGGGACGATCGCCTACGTCCCGGGCGCAATCCGGCGGAGCGGTCCGGCAGGCGAACTGGGCGCCGACACCCGGGTCGTCGTCGATCGCTCTGGGGTCCTGACGCCCTTGCCGCTGCCGCCCGGCGCCTACCGCGAGGTCCGGGCCGCCCGCGACGGGCGTCTCGCGATCGCCATCGACGACGGCGCCGACGCCGCCATCTACCTCTACGATCCGGTCCACCCCGGGCCTCTGCAGCGCCTGACCAGCGGCGGCCGCGAGCGCGCGCCGTTGTGGAGCGCGGATGGCCGATCGGTGGCCTTCCAGTCGGACCGCGACGGTGACGCGGCGATTTTCTGGCAGCCGGCCGACGGCAGCCGCCCACCCGAACGATTGACGACGCCTGGCCGTGGCGAGTCGCATTGGCCGGAGGCCTGGCTGCCCGACGGACGCGGCTTCCTGTTCAGCGTCCGCGGACGTGACGACTACACCCTGTGGCTGTGCACGCTGCCGGATCGCCGGACGGCACCGTTCGGAGACGTCCGTTCGACGATGCCGATCGACGCGGTGGTGTCGCCCGACGGGCACTGGCTCGCCTACGGCGCGGCGAGCGGTGTGCACATGTCGTCCCGCAGCCTCGTCGTCCAGCCGATCCCGGCGACGGGGGCACGCTACACCTTGGTCCAGGATTGGCCGAAGGACGCGCCGACGAACGCGGCCCACAAGCCGCTCTGGGCCGATGACAGCGGGCGATCTACCTGGTGCCGCGGCTCGGACAGTTCGAACGCATTCCGGTGTCCACCCAGCCGGCCTTCACCTTCGGCAAGCCGATCGCCATCCCACGCGGATTCCAGCCAACCCTGCCCGACATGCGCCGGACGCACGACATCGCCACAGACGGCGCCATCGTCGGCCTCGTCCTGACCGAGCCGACCTTGGCGGCCGAGTACCGAACGGCACACGATCCAGTTCGTGCTGGACTGGCTGTCGCCGCGTCGCGAGTAGTCGTCGGCCCGGTGTCCGTTTCGTCCGCCGTTTCCCGCTTGTCCTGGCGGAGGTGGACATGCCCAAGCGCTGGACAACGGTATTTCTCGCGATCGTCGTCGTCACCGCGTCGGTCGCGCCAGCGGTCGACGCCGACGGTCCCTACACGATCGCCTTCGCCAGCTTCTCGCCGCTGAATTCGGAGATCGTGATCGCCGATGCCGAGGGCCGCCACCCTCGCGTGGTGGTGGCCGGCGCCGCGCACGACGTCAACCCGGCGTTCTCGCCGGACGGACGATGGGTCGTCTTCGGCTCGCGGCGGCACGGATTGGTCGATCTCTATCGGGTCCAGGTCGACGGCACCGGGCTGGAGCGGCTCACCAATGACGACGCCTACGACGATCAGCCAGCCGTCGCGCCGGATGGCCGTCGGATCGCGTTCGTGTCCTCCCGCAGCGGCAACGCCGACATCTGGCTGCTCGACCTCGAGACGCGGGCCGTGCGCAATCTCACGTCGCACGACGGCGGCGACTACCGCCCGGCCTGGTCGCCGGACGGACAGTGGATTGCGTTCACCTCGGATCGCGATTCGCCGGGTGCGCGCGAGCGGACGGGGGCCCGCTTCGCGCCGCTGCAGCGGACGCAGATCTATGTGATGCGCGCCGACGGTTCGGCGCCTCGCCGGGTGACGAGCGGCACGACGGCGGTGGGAGGCGCGTCGTGGTCTGCCGACGGACGCTCGCTGGCCGTGTTCGAGGCGACGCCGGACCACTGGCAGGTCCTCAGCCGCACCTTCCCTGCCGGCGGCGTCGTCGAATCGCAGATCGTGCAGGTCGACGTCGCGACGGGCGCTCGGACACCGCTGACCCGCGGTCCGGGCCGCAAGCTCTCACCACAGTGGCTGCCCGATGGTCGGATGCCTACCAGGCATCGGACATCGAGGAGCGGCCCGGCCAGGGCTATCGCGCCCGCGACTACTGGTGCGAGACCATCAGGTTCACCGACGGCCGGCCCGGCCCGACCGGGCTCTACGCCGGCGCCCGCTGGTCGCGCGACGGGACGCGGATGGTCTTCCAGCGGTGGAACGAGGACGCCCCTCCGGCCGTGGCCCGCGTCCACAGTCGCGACCCGATGTTCCGGCTGGTGCAGACGGGCACGTTCCCGAGCTACTCGCCGGATGGCCGCCGGCTGGCGGCGAGCAACGGCAGCTTCCGGCTCTTCGGCTTGGGCCATCAGCCCCCGACCGGCCAGTGGCTGGCCCCGACTCTCCTTTATGTGACGGATGCCAGTGGCAACGGGCGGCGCGACATCTTCGCCGACGACAGCCTGGGCGCGCTCGGTGCGACGTGGTCGCCCGACGGATCGCGGATCGCGTTCGGCGTCGGCCTCAATCAGCCGCGGCCCGGGAACATGGGTCCCGCCTCGATTGTCGCCGTCGCGCCCGACGGCTCCGGTCGCCAGGCGCTCGCTGGCGGCGAGACCGCCAACTACCACTTTCCCAGCTGGTCGCCTGACGGCAAGCGGTTGGTCTTCCGTTCGGCCCGTCCGGAGTCGAAAGGACTGACGATCCTGGACGTCGCGTCCGGGACGCTGTCACCCCTGACGTCCGATGCCGGTCCGGGCACCGACACCCTGCCGGCGTGGTCGCCGGACGGCCAGTGGATCAGCTTCACCAGCCGCCGCGACGGCGACTGGGAGGTCTACGGCATCCACCCGGACGGGACGGGCCTGAAGCGCCTGACCACGAGCGACGGCAACGACGCCCACTCGGCGTGGTCGCCCGACGGCCGCTGGATTGCCTTCGGCAGCGCCCGCGGCGGCTTCAAGGATGAAATGGCGCGCGGCGGCGGCGGACAGGGCGCCACCGATATCTTCGTGATGCGCGCCGACGGCAGCGACGTCCGGCGCCTCACCGATGACGCTGCCGAAGAAGGCACCCCCGCCTTCGCCCCACGCTGACCGGTCCTACCGGTTTCGAGCGTGCGGTTCAGCTTTCGCCGCCGAAGTGTGCGCCTCGGCGGCGACGTGCCGCTTTTCTCCAACTTCGTATTACAATTTGGTGATTCGCTGACAGATTCGTCGACACCCCCGACTATCGGGCGCGCCTCCCAAGTGATTGAACCTCAATCATTTCGGCCCCGATCGGCGGTTGTTGGGCTGGGCACGGGCCTTGCGATGAGGTGTGCGGGCGGGTGCTCGGAATGCACGCCGACCCGACCAGGAGCCGAGGGGAAGGGTGCGAGAGCTAGATCTCGGGCTTCGGCCCCCAGCACGTCGCCAGTCGAATGGATCAATCCGCCGCACGTCCGCTGCCGAACGTCCGTCCACGCGTCCACCGCTGGCCATCATGGTGAGCGCCACGAGCTCCGATCGGTTCTTCAGGGACATCGTCGGCAGCATGCGCAACGGCGTCATCGCCATCACCCGCGACGGTCACATCGCGGTGATGAACGACGTCGCCTGCCACGCGCTGCACGTGCCGGTGCGGGCGACCAACATCGGCGGCCACTACGCCGACGTGCTGCACGCCGCGCCCGAAGTGGTCCGCATCCTCAACGCCGCCTTCGAGGCGGAGCACCTGCCGAACCGCGCCGAGCTGCGGCTCAAGTCGACCGGCCGGGTCATCGGCTACACGCTGTCGCTGATCCGCGGCGAGGACGGCGAGGTCAGCGGCGCGACGCTGTTCTTCAAGGACCTGACCCGCGTCGAGCAGCTCGAGGAGCGCGAGCGGCTGCGCGACCGCCTCGCCGCGCTCGGCGAGATGGCGGCGGCGATCGCGCACGAAGTGAAGAACCCGCTCGCCGGCATCGAGGTGATGGCCGGCCTGCTGCGGCGCCGCCTGGCCGGCCAGAGCGAGGCCCAGGCGACGCTCACCGACATCATCAACGAAGCCAAGATGGCCAACGCCATCGTCATCGAGGTGCTCGACTTCGTGCGGCCGATCCGCCTGCAGGTCGAGCCGGTGCCGGTTGCGCGCGTGCTGCACGACGCCGTGCACGGCGCCGAAGCGATGGTGCCGCGCCGGGGGACCGCGCTGCGCATCGACGTGCCGGATTCCCTGCCGTCCATCGAAGGCGACGGCGGCCAGCTGCGGCAGCTGTTCACGAACCTGGTGTCGAACGCGTTCGAGGCCCTCGACGGCCGCGGCACGGTAACGATAACGGCCCAGTACGTGCCGGGTGACGATGGCCCCGGCGCCGATGCACTGGCCTCGATGCCGACCATCGTGGTCGACGTCGCCGACGACGGGGCGGGCATCCCCGACGACCTGCAGGATCGCATCTTCAACCCGTTCTTCACGACGAAGCCGCGCGGCTCGGGCCTCGGCCTGGCCATCGTCCGCAAGATCGTGGACGCCCATGACGGGCGCATTTCGGTCGCCTCGCCGCCCTCGGGCGGCGCCCGGTTCCGGGTGGTGCTGCCGCTGAACGGCCTGCCCGATCGGACGGAGTTCCGGTGCCCCAGGATGGCGGCGCCCCCGGCGGTCCACGCAAGCGCTGACGCGCGCACAGAACGAGGTTAGAGACGATGGGTCGCATCCTCATCGCCGACGATCACGATTCGCTGCGGCGCGGTCTGGCCCGCGGCCTGACCGAGGCCGGTCACGACGTCGACGAGGCCCCCAACGGCAACGCCGCCATCGAGAAGCTGCACGAGGGCGCGTTCGACGTCGTGCTCAGCGATCTCAAGATGGGCGGATCGGACGGCCTCGACGTGCTCCGCACGGCCAAGGCGCTGCACCCGAACACGGCGGTCATCCTGATGACCGCGTTCGGCTCGGTGCACACCGCCGTCGAGGCGATGCGCATCGGCGCCTTCGACTACGTGCCGAAGCCGTTCGAGATCGAGGAGATGGAGGTCAAGATCGACAAGGCGCTGGAGCACCGGCGCCTGCGTCACGAGATCGACTACCTCCGCCACACGCAGAGCGACATCTACGACTTCGATCGCATCATCGGCGCCAGCGGCGCGCTGCAGCGCGTCCTCGACGTCGTCAAGAAGGTCGCGCGCAGCAACGCAACGATCCTGATCCGCGGCGAAACGGGCACCGGCAAGGAGCTGATCGCCGGCGCCATCCATCACAACTCGCCGCGCAGCGGCCGCAACTTCGTCAAGGTGAACTGCGCCGCGCTGCAGGAGAACCTGCTCGAGTCGGAGCTGTTCGGCCACGAGAAGGGCGCCTTCACCAGCGCCGACAAGCAGCGCATCGGCCGCTTCGAGCAGGCCGACGGCGGCAGCCTGTTCCTCGACGAAGTCGGCGACATGAGCCCGAACACGCAGGCCAAGATCCTGCGCGTGCTGCAGGAGCACGAGTTCGAGCGCCTCGGCGGCACGCGGACGATCCGCGTCGACGTGCGGCTGATCACCGCCACCAACCGCAACCTGGCGGCACATGGTGGCCAACGGCCAGTTCCGCGAGGACCTCTACTACCGCCTGAACGTCGTCTCGATCGAGATGCCGCCGCTGCGCGAGCGCAAGGAGGACATCCCGGCGCTGGCGCAGTTCTTCATCAGCAGGTACGCCGCCGAGCTGAAGAAGAAGGTGGAGGGCGTCACGCCCGACGCCCAGAAGCTGCTGCTCCGCTACAACTTCCCCGGCAACATCCGCGAGCTCGAGAACACCATCGAGCGCGCGGCGCTGCTCGCCGACAGCCGCTTCATCGAAGCGGACGATCTGCGCCTCGGCGAGGCTGCCTCGAGCGGCGACGGCTCCGGCGCCGCCGTGGTCAAGCTGCCCCCGACCGGCATCGCGCTCGAAGAAATCGAGCGGCAGGCGCTGGTCGAAGCGCTGCGCATGTCCAACTGGGTGCAGAAGGACGCGGCGGAGCTGCTCCACATCAGCCCGCGCGTCATGAACTACAAGATCAAGGTGCTCGGCATCGAGCTGCCGCGCTCGCGCCGCGCCGCCGCGGCGGTCGCCGAAGCGGTCCTCTAGCGGGAGCCTAGATGGTTTCGCGGCGGCGATAGATCCGCAGCACGCCGGCGGTCAGGTCGCGCGTCGTGTAGCGTCCGTCCGCCGTCTCGCACCGGAACCCGTGCACCGTCTCGCCCGGCACGGGATCGAACTCCTGCTCGAGGCCGACGATGGCATTGGCGGCAGCCGCGCGTTCGACGCGCGGCGCGTCCGGGAACCGGCGGTCGAGCACGGTCAGCACTTTCTCGCGGTCGATCATCAGGCCCTCCGCACCCGCTGCTGCACACGCGGTCGCGTCGCCGGTGCTGCACGCGGCGTGCCGCAGCGCGTGGGCCGCTTCGGTGCCCGCCGCATCGCCGGAGCGCCGGCAATCCGGCAGCGGCGCGGCGCGACTGCCGGATTCCCGCAAGTGTTGCCGGGCCGCTATCGGCGTCCACTACGCGGTCGGCTACAAGAGCGCGCTCCACCTCACGCCCGCGTTCGGCGGGCTGGCCCTGTTCGTGGCCGCGCTCGCGCTGTCGCGTCGCTCGCTCTGCCGGCCCTGAGGCACGCGCCGACTCGCTAGGCCTTCGGGTGCGCCTTCTTGTAGACCGACATGAGGTAGGCCATGTCGACGTGGGTATAGCGCTGCGTGGTGCTCAGGTTGACGTGCCCGAGCAGCTCCTGGATCGCCCGCAGATCCGCGCCGGCCTGCAGCAGGTGGGTCGCGAACGAGTGGCGCAGCGCGTGCGGGCTGATCCCGTGCCGCAGCGCGCACCGCGCCACGTAGCGCGTCACCAGCCGGTGCACGCTGCGGGTCGTCAGGCGGCCGCCGCGGTAGTTCAGGAACAGCGCCGCGCTGTCGTCGCGGCGCTGGCGGCGTCCGACCTGCGGTACGGCTCGCCCGCCGGCACGTCCGCCGCGGATCGCCGGCGCGGGGACCGCCGCCTCGGCGGCCTCGCGCGGACGCGTCCGGCGCGCCTCGCGCATGTCGGCGAAGAAACGGCCGTCGAAGATCGCCTCGCGATCGCGCAGCCAGGCCTGCAGGGCGTCGGCGGCGCTCTGGTTGAACGGGACGATGCGCTCCTTCCGGCCCTTGCCGAAGACACGCACCATCCGCCCGGAGAGGTTCACGGAATCGAGGTCGAGGCCGACCAGCTCGCTCAGGCGCAGGCCCGATGCATAGAACAGCTCGAGGATGGCGCGATCGCGCCGCCCGAGCGGATGCGACGTGTCCGGCGTCTCGAGGAAGCGCGTCATCTCGTCGACGCCGAGGTGCTTCGGGATGCGGCGCTCGAGGCGCGGCGCCGTCACCAGCGTCGTCGGATCGCCTTCGATCAGCCCCTCGCGCCGCAGATAGCGCGCGAAGGTCCGGACCGCCGAGATCTTGCGCGCCACCGAGGCCCGGGCCACACCACGCGCGTGCAGCTCGGCGAGGAAGCCGCGCAGGCTGGCCAGGGTCACGTCCTCCGGTCCGAGGTCGGTGCGGCGACGGCCCGAGCCGGCGGCGACGTGGGCGAGGAACTGCGACAAGTCGCTGTCGTAGGCGCGGACGGTGTGCGGCGAGACGGCGCGGTTCAGCGCCAGGAAATCGAGGAAGCCGGCGAGCTGCGCCTTGAGCGACGCCGCGATCTCGTCGTCGTCGTGGCTGGCCGTCCGGCCGCGGGCGCTGGCGCGACGGGGGGCGGGCATGGGCGAGCGCCTAGCCCAGCGCGGCCGACGAGGCGCGCCCGTCGCGCTCGCGCTCGGTGCCGGCCTCGCGGAGGAAGCCGTCGAGATCCTCGAGCGCGCGCGCCGAAAGCGCCTGCTTGCGATCCGCCTTGGCGCGCGGCGGGCGATCGAGCGGCGGCATGATCCCGAAGGTGATGTTGGTCGGATCGTAGTGCGCCGGATCGGCGTGCGAGGCATAGTGCGCGAGCGCCCCGATCGCCGTCGTGCGCGGCGCCACGATCGGCGGCTCGCCGAGCGCGAGGCGCGCCGCGTTGATGCCGGCGAGCAGCCCCGACGCCGCCGACTCGACGTAGCCCTCGACGCCGGACACCTGGCCGGCAAGGAACAGGTCCGGCCGCGCCCGCACCTGCCACGTCGGCGCCAGCACCGTCGGGCCGTTCACGTAGGTGTTGCGGTGGACCATCCCGAAGCGGACGAACTCGGCCTGCTCGAGCCCAGGCACCAGCCGCAGCACCCGCGCCTGCTCGCTCCATTTGAGCTGCGTCTGGAATCCGACGAGGCTGAAGTGATCACCGGCGAGGGTGTCCTGCCGCAACTGCACCACCGCGTACGGCCAGCGTCCCGTACGGGGATCGTCGAGCCCGGCCGGCTTCATCGGCCCGAAGCGCAGGGTGTCGCGGCCGCGGTGGGCCATCACCTCGATGGGCAGGCAGCCCTCGAAGAACTTCGTGTTGTCGAAGTCGTGCACGGTCGCCGATTCCGCCGCCACCAGCGCATCGTAGAAGCGGTCGTACTCGTCGCGCGTGAACGGACAGTTCAGGTAGTCGCCCTGCCCATCGTCCACGCCGCAGACAGTGCCAACCGCCACGGGCTGCGCCGCGGGCTCAGCCCCGGGCTCGGAAGCCGGGCCGCGCAGTGAGCGATCCCAGCGCGAGGCGCGGAACACCTTGCTGCGGTCGATCGACTCGGCCAGGACGATCGGGCTGATCGCATCGTAGAAGTAGAGGTGTTCGGCGCCGACCATGCGGACGAGGTCCGCGGACAGCGCGTCCGACGTCAGCGGCCCGGTCGCGATGATCACGGGACCACCGTCGGCGCGAGGCGGCGGGATCGCCGGCACCTCGCCGCGGACGATCGAGATCAGGGGATGCACCGCGAGCGCGGTGGTCACCTCGGCCGAGAAGCGATCGCGGTCGACTGCCAGCGCCGCCCCGGCCGGGACGCGTGCCGTTTCCGCCGCCTGCATGATCAGCGAGCCGAGCCGGCGCATCTCCTCCTTGAGGAGACCCACCGCGTTATCGAGCTTGTCGCCGCGGAACGAGTTGCTGCACACCAGTTCGGCGCAGCCGGCGGTCTTGTGCACCGCCGTCGGCTTCTCCGGCCGCATCTCGTGCAGGACGACGCGAACGCCGCGCGAGGCGACCTGCCACGCCGCTTCGCTGCCGGCCAGCCCCGCCCCGACGATCTGGACGACGGGTTCCATGGAATCGCCGATCAGGCGCCCTTGCGAGGCGCGCTCTTGCGGGCGGCTGGACGCCGCGTGCTGCCGGCGCCCTTGCGGGCGCCCTTCTTCTGGGGCGGCCCCATGGCTTCCCGCGCCTTGAGCAGTTCCTCCGCCTCGGCGATGGTGATCGTCGCCGGGTCGGCGCTCTTGGGAAGCGACGCGTGCGTCGTCCCGTCGGTGACGTACGGACCGTAGCGGCCCGACAGCACCTGCATGGCCTTCTCGGTGCCGGGCCTCGCGCCGAGCGCGTTCAGCACGGTGCGCGAGACGCTCTGCCGGCGGCTCTGCTTCGGCTGCCGGAACAGCTCGACGGCCTGATCGAGCGTGACCTCGAACACTGCCGCTTCCGAATCGAGCGATCGGAAGTCGGTGTTGTGCTTCACGTACGGCGAGTAGGGGCCGAAGTTGGCGACGATCGGCTTGCCGTCGTCCGGGTGCAGGCCGACCTGGCGCGGCAGGCCCAGGAGCTGGAGCGCCTGGTCGAGCGTCAGCGTCGACTCGCTGAACAGCGTCTTCGGCAGCGAGGCGCGCTTCGGCTTCGGCGCCTTGGCACCCTTGGCGCCCTTCTCCGGCATCTCGCCCAGCTGCACGTACGGACCGTAGCGGCCGGTCAGCAGGTAGACCTTCTCGGCCGTCGCCGGGTGGACGCCGAGCGAGCGCGGGCCTTCGGCCTTGGCGTTGAGGAGGTCCACCGCCTGGTCGACGGTGAAGTCGGCCGGCGCGACGTCGTCGGGCAGCGACGCGGTGTGGCCGTCGCCGCCTTCGCCGCGCGCCAGGAACGGGCCGAAGCGGCCGATGCGGACGCGGATCGGCAGGTCCGTCTGCGGGTCGGTGCCGACGTCGACGGCGGGATACGGGATCTGATCGTCGGACTGGGCCCGCTGCTCGAGGCCGGGGCGGCCGGCCGTGCCGCGATAGAACTCGCGGACGAAGTCGAACGACGTCCGCTCGCCGCTGGCGATCTGGTCGAGGTCCTCCTCCATCTCCGCGGTGAACCCGAGGTCGACGTAGTCGGAGAAGTGCGACCTCAGCAGGCCCGTGACCGCGAACGCGGTGAAGCTGGGGACCAGCGCCTTGCCTTGCCGGAACACGTAGCCGCGGCCGAGGATCGTCTTGATGATCGACGCGTAGGTGGACGGCCGGCCGATGCCCTCGTCCTCGAGGCGCTTCACCAGCGACGCGTCGGTGTAGCGCGCCGGCGGCGTGGTCTCGTGCCCCTTCGACTCGAGCCGCGCGAGCGTCGCCCCATCGGCGCCCTCGGCGCCGATCGGCTGGTCGCGCGACAGCGTCGGCAGGATCGTCTCCTGATCGTCGAGCGCGGCCGCCGGATCGTCGCTGCCTTCGACGTAGGCGCGCAGGAACCCGGCGAACTGGATCGCCTTGCCCGAGGCGGTGAACACGGCATCGCCCTGGCCGGAGGGCGCCGTGATCTCGACCGAGGTGCGGAGCAGCCGGGCGTCGGCCATCTGCGAGGCGATCGCCCGCTTCCAGATCAGCTCGTAGATCCGTGCCTCGTCGGCGTCGAGGCCCGACATCTGCTGCGGCCGGCGGTCGAAGTCGGTCGGCCGGATCGCCTCGTGCGCTTCCTGGGCGTTGCGGACCTTGGTCTGGTACTGGCGCGTGCCGGTGTGGAACTCGGCGCCGTAGATGTCCTTGACCGCCTTGGCCGCCTCACCGAGCGCCTTCTGGCTCAGCGTCGTCGAATCGGTGCGGTGATACGAGATCAGGCCTTCGTCGTGCAGCCCCTGCGCCGCCTTCATCGTGCGGTCGGCCGAGTACCCCAGCTTGCGGTTGGCCTCCTGCTGCAGGGTGGACGTCGTGAACGGCGGCGACGGCCGCTGCGTCTGCGGCCGCTCCTCGACGGCGGTGACCGCCCACGGCAGCCGCCCGCGCAGATCGGCGGCGAGCGCCCCGGCGTCCGCCTCCGTCAGCAGCCGCGCCGTCGTTTCCTTCAGCTTGCCGGTGGCCGCGTCGAAGTCCTTGCCGCTGGCGATCCGGCGATCGGCGAGGCGGACCAGCGTGGCGGTGAACTCTCGCCCTTCGGCGGCGATCCGGGCTTCGAGGTCCCAGAACGACGCCTTGTGGAAGGCCCGCCGCTCCTCCTCCCGCTCGACGATGAGGCGCACCGCGACGCTCTGGACGCGGCCGGCGCTGAGGCCCGTGCCGACCTTCTTCCACAGCACCGGCGACAGCGTGTAGCCGAACAACCGGTCGAGGATGCGGCGCCCTTCCTGGGCTTTCACCAGGTTGGCGTCGACGTCCCGGGCGTTCGCGATGGCCTCGCGGACCGCTTCCTCGGTGATCTCGTGGAAGACGATGCGGCGCGTCGGCACCTTGGGCTGCAGCACCTCCTGGAGGTGCGCGCTGATCGACTCGCCTTCGCGGTCCGGGTCGGTCGCCAGCAGGACTTCGGAGGCTTCCTTGACGGCGGCCTTGAGCTCGCTGATCCGCTTCTTCTTGGACAGCGGGACGACGTAGTACGGGGTGAAGTCGCCGTCGACGTCCACGGCCATGCGGCCCCAGGGCTTGTCCTTAATCTCCTTGGGGACTTCGCTCGCGCGCTCGGGGAGGTCGCGGACGTGCCCGATGCTCGCCTCGACCCGGAATTTGCCGCCGAGGAACCGAGACAATGTCTTGGCTTTTGCCGGCGACTCGACGATGACCAGGGGTTTCGCCATAAGCCGCCCCTACCTTACCACTGCTGTCGGAGGCGTCCGGAAGGCCCCGCCGGGCACCCGGACGATCCGGCCGGCGATCTCGTGCAACGTCAGAAGAGCCAGCAGCTCGACCGTCGACAAGCCGGTCGCCGCCTCCAGCCGGCCGAGCGACAACGCCTCCCCGCCGTCGAGCGCGGCCAGGATCGGATCGACCGTCGCCGTCTGGCCGGCGTCGCGATCTCCTGCCGTTTCGCCCGTCGGCGGCGGGGCGACAGGGCGCAGCGCCAGGCCGAGTGCGGCCAGTACGTCCTCCGCGGTCTCGACGAGTGCGGCCCCGTCGCGGATGAGGCTGTGACTGCCCCTGTGCCGAAGTCCGAGGGCCGTGCCTGGCACCGCCATGACCTCCCGGCCCTGGTCGGCGGCGCAGCGCGCCGTGATCAGCGAACCGCTCTTGAGCGACGCTTCGACGACCACCACGCCCAGCGCCAGGCCGCTGATGATCCGGTTCCGCCGCGGAAAGTGCTCCGGCTTCGGCTCGGCTGACGGCGGCAGCTCGGAAACAATCGCGCCGCTCGCGACAATCACCTGAGCGAGCGGTCCATGCTCGGGCGGATAGATGCGGTCGAGCCCGCAGCCGAGCACGCCGACGGTCGCGCCCGCGTCGAGTGCGCCGCGGTGGGCGGCCTCGTCGACGCCGCGGGCCAGGCCGCTGGCGATCACGAAGCCGAAGCCGGCGAGGTCGCGGGCCAGCGCCCGGGCGACGTCGAGGGACGACGGCGTGGCGTAGCGCGACCCGACGATGGCGATGACCGGCTGTGCGAGTGAGGCCGCGTCGCCGTTTATCCAGAGGAGCGGCGGCGGATCGGGGATCGCGGCGAGCCGCGGCGGATACGCCTCCCCGCCGAAGACGATCGCGCGGCGGCGGCCGGCGGCAAGATCGTCGAGCAGCGGCGCAGCGGCCTCCGCGGCCCGCGCCAGCGACGACCGGGCCCGGTGCGGGCACGCCTCCTCGAGCTCGGCGGCGAGCCGGAAGGCAGACAGCGGCGCGGCCGGCGATCGCGCCAGGAACGCTCGGAGCAGGTTGGCGCCCTGGGCGCCGGGCAGGACGGAGAGGGCGACGGCAGCAGGCAGGTCGAGCACAGAGGCCTCCTCGACGCGACGGCGAGGCCGGGTGCCCGTGAAAACCGCACGAGGAGCCGCCCGACGCCGATGCGTCCGGAACGACCCCTCGGCCGTAGTGTAAGGCGTCGGACGCGGGCGGCGGCGGCCGAAATTGTCGGTGCCGCGGTGGGCAATTCAGCGCTTGCTGGCCCTTGGGGCCGGGACTATAGTGGATCCACACTCATGGCGAGAACCAGACTGGCAGCCGCGTTCGTGGTAATGGGGCTGACGCTGGCGGCTGTCCCCGCGTTCGCGGATGCGCGAAGCGACTCGAAGGCCCAGGTGGACTTCGGGATCAAGGCGGCGCAGCGCGATCTCTGGAAGGAAGCGCTCTACCGCTGGAAGCGCGCGGTCGAGATCGATCCGACCTACGCGGCGGCGTACAACAACCTGGCCATCGCCTTCGAGCACAACGGGCGGTTCGACGACGCCCGGGTCGCCTACGAGAAGGCGCTCGAGCTCGAGCCCAACAACGTGCTCATCAAGCAGAACTACGATCTGTTCCGAGAAATCAATGATCGGGCGAACCGCAACGGCGACCGGTAGCACTCGCAGGCTGGTGACGTTCGGGGCGGGGGCGCTCGCGCTCACCCTCGTCGCGTCGGGCTGCGTCAGCTTCTACGAGATTCCGATCGAGACGCCGATCAACGCGAAGCTCGACGTGTCGCCGTTCCAGCGGGTGCACGTCGTCGGCTTCATCGCCGGCGGGTCGGACGACGTCGACGCCAACCTCGAGACGGTCCGCCTGCTCCGCAGCCAGCTCCGCACGCGGTCGGGCCTGCGCGTGATCGAAGCGGACGTGCTCCCGCTCGCCGAGATCGCCCAGGAGATGAACAAGGATTCGGGCGCCCCGACCGAGGCGCCGGCGGCCCCGGCGACGGAGCCGGCCACCCCCGAGGTGAAGCCGGTGACGCCCGCGGTGAAGCCGACGCCCGAGGCGGTCGACGCGGCCGGGCACAGTCCGCAGGCCGCGGCCAGCGTGGCGCGGGTCCGCGACGAGAAGAGCCTGGCCAGCTTCGAGCCGATCTTCGCGAACGTCGAGTACTGGAAGAAGCTCGGCGAGGAATTCCAGCAGCCGCTGATCGTGACCGGGACGGTGCTGTTCACACCGCAGTCGAAGAGCGGCATGGTGTCGCAGACGCGCGAGACCTACGACAATCTCGGCCGCCGCATCGTCACCCCGACCCGCGTGTTCATGGAGCGCAAGGGCTACATCCTCCGCCCGAAGTTCATCTTCATCGATGGCCGCACGGGCACCCGGATCTACGCCGAATCGTTCCGTGAAGAGCGCCTCTACCCGTCGCAGCAGAACGTGCCGGCGCTGTCGTCCTACTTCGAGCTGATGGACGACGTCATCCCGCGCTTCCTGAACGTGCTGAGCACGCAGAAGGTCCGCGGCACCCGCGTCCTGCTCAAGTAGCGGCCGTTCCCCTCCTGGAACCGGCCGATTGCCCCAGATCAACCGGGTTCTGGACGCCAGGCCTCTGATCCTGCTAGGCTTGGTGGTTCGTGCCGTGGCTCAGGGTCCGGCCGGAGGGGTCCTCCGGCGGGTCGGGGTCGCGGACAGCAGGTTTTTCGGGAGGCTCACGTGTTTGCGATCATCAAGAGCGGTGGACGCCAGGTCAAGGTGACGCCAGGCGCCGTCGTCGAAGTGGACCGCGTCCAGCTCGCCGCCGGCGACAAGGTGACCATCGACCAGGTGCTGTTCGTCGGCAAGGACGACGGCAGCATGCTGTCCGGCGCCCCGTTCGTGGCCGGCGCCAAGGTGCTCGGCGTCATCGCCGGCGAATCGCGCGGCCCCAAGATCCGCGTCTTCAAGAAGCGCCGCCGCAAGACCATGCGCGTGTCGCGCGGCCACCGCTCGACGCTCACGAAGGTCGAGATCAAGGGCATCGAGTTCTAGGAGCACTGAGCAATGGCACATAAAAAAGGCCAGGGCAGCTCACGTAACGGCCGCGACAGCCAGTCGCAGCGTCTCGGCGTGAAGCGGTTCGACGGCAACCTCGTCACGGGTGGTTCGATCCTCGTCCGGCAGCGCGGCCGCAAGTTCGCCGCCGGCCAGAACGTCGGCCTCGGCAAGGACGACACGCTGTTCGCCAAGGTGACCGGCACCGTGAAGTTCGAAGATCACGGCGCGCACGGCCGGTTCATCTCGATCGTTCCGGCCGCCCCGGCCGAGTAAGCCTTCCTGTCCCGCCGGCCGGCCGTCCCCACCTGCGGGACCGGTCGGCCGCGGAGTACTCCAGCCATGTTCGTCGATGAAGTCGACATCGTCGCGGTCGCCGGTGACGGTGGCAACGGCTGTATGAGCTTCCGTCGCGAGAAGTTCGTGCCGCGCGGCGGTCCTGACGGCGGCAACGGCGGCTGGGGCGGTTCGGTCTACCTCGTCGCCGCGCCGAACCTCAACACCCTGGTCACGTTCCGCTATCACCCGGAGTTCAAGGCGAACCGCGGCGGCAACGGCGAAGGCTCGAACCGCACCGGGCGGAGCGGCCATGACCTCGACATCCAGGTGCCGGCCGGGACCGTGGCGACGGTCGTCGACGAGCACGGCGAGCGCCGCGTCGTCGCCGACCTGCTCTACGACGGCGATCGGGTGCTGGTCGCCCGCGGCGGACGCGGCGGACGCGGCAACGCGGTGTTCGTGTCGTCGACCAACCAGGCGCCGCGGCGATCCGATCCCGGCGAGCCGGGCGATCTCGTCTCCCTGCACCTGCACCTCAAGCTGCTCGCCGACGTCGGGCTGATCGGGTATCCGAACGCCGGCAAGTCGACGCTGATCTCGGTGATCTCCGCCGCCAAGCCGAAGATCGCCGACTATCCGTTCACGACGCTGGTCCCGAACCTCGGCGTCGTCGATCTCGGCGACGATCGCAGCTTCGTCGTCGCCGACGTCCCCGGCCTGATCGAAGGCGCCCACACCGGCGCCGGCCTGGGGCATCGCTTTCTCGGCCACGTCGAGCGCAGCGCCGTGCTCATCCACCTCGTCGACGTGTCCTCGCTCAGCGGCCGCGATCCCGTCGAGGACTTCGAGGTGATTCGCCGCGAGCTGGCGCTCTACGAGCCGGATGCCGGCGCCGAGCTCGGGCACACGCCGATCGCCGAACGCGTGCAGATCGTCGCACCGTCGAAGCTCGACGCGCTCGACGAGCCGGAGCGGCTCGAGAAGCTCGTGCGCCACGTCGAGGGCCTCGGGTTGCCGTGCTTCCCGATCTCGGCCGTCACCCGCGAGGGCGTCGGCGCGCTGCTCGAAGCGGCGTGGCCGCACGTCGCCGCGAGCAAGGCCGCGGCCGCCGCCGCGCGACGCGCGGCGCAGCAGGCGATGCAGGCGAATCCGGAGCCCGGCCCCCGGTCGCACGCCGCCGGGAAAGCCGCCGCGGATCGACGCGCCGCGCACGAATGACGCCGTTCGGCATCCTCGGCGGCACGTTCGATCCCATCCACAACGGGCACCTCGGCGTGGCGGCCGCGGCACGCGCGGCGCTCGGGCTGGCGACCGTCCAGCTCGCTCCCGCCCGCGTCCCGCCGCACCGCGCCGGCCCGCTCGTCTCGATCTATCATCGGTTTGCGATGGTGGCGATCGCCGCCGAGACCGACGCGACGCTGGTCGCGTGCGAGCTCGGCCTCGATTCGACCGAGCCGTCGTACACCGGCGCGCTGCTCGATGAGTTCACGCGGGCCGGCTATGCGGCGTCGCAGATGGTGTTCATCATCGGCGCCGACGCGTTCGCAGATATCGCGACATGGCGGTACTATCCGGCCATCCTCGAGCGCTGCCACTTCGCCGTCGTCTCCCGCCCCGGCCTCAGCGTGACGTCGCTGCCGGCGCGCCTGCCGGCCCTCGCCGGCCGTTTCACCACCCCGCCGATCACCGACTGGCCGCCGACGCCGCGGGTGTTCCTGATCGATTCGCCCACGCCCGACGTCTCATCCACCGAGATCCGGGCCCGCGCCCGCGCCGGCGCCTCGCTCGAAAGCCTGGTGCCGCCGTCCGTCGCTCGTTATGTTCGCCGGCACGGCCTCTACGCCGACGCCCGACCGGCAGGTGCCTTGCATGAGTAAATCGACGCCGAAGAAGCGGACCGCACGCGCGACGGGCGCGACGCCCAAGACAGGAACCCGGAAGCGCAGCGCGGCGCGATCCCCAGCCGCGAAGACGGCGGCCCGCAAGGAGGCCGCGACGAAGAAGTCGCTGGTCGCAGCCGGAGAGCCGAAGGTGGCGAGGCAGCCGCCGGAGCCGAACGAACAGACGCTGACCCTGGACGACTACTCGGCGCAGGTCCAGGCGGCGGTGCGGGCGGCCTCGGCGAAGAAGGCCGAGAAGATCATGGTCCTCGACCTGCGCCACACGTCGGCGTTCACCGACGTCTTCGTCCTCTGCACCGGCCAGAACGCGCGGCAGGTGAAGGCGATCGTCGACAGCGTGGAAGAAGCGCTGAAGGCGCTTGGGCAGCGCGCCGTCGCGGTGGAAGGCTATCGCGGCTCCGAGTGGGTGCTGGTCGACTATTTCGACTTCGTCGTCCATGTCTTCACCCCCGAGTCACGCGAGTTCTACGCGCTCGAGCGGCTCTGGGGCAGCGCCATCCGGGTCGAAGTCTCCGACGAGCCCGCCGCCGTCGGCGGAGGCCGGCGCCCGGCCTGATCCCATCCCCGCCGCGCGGCGCTGGCTCGATGCCGCGCTGACCTTGCTCTTCGCGCCGCCGTGCGCGGCCTGCGACGGGCCCCTCGACCGTCCGTCGGCGAGCGCCGTGTGCGACGCCTGCTGGGGCGCGGTGGCGCGCTGGTCGCCGCCGTGGTGCGCCTGCTGCGGCCAGCCGCACGCGGCGTGGCGCCCGACAGCGGACGTCTGTCCGCGCTGCCGTCGGATCGCGGGCGCGCTGTCCGTCCGCGTCGTCGGGCCGTACGAGGGACGCCTGCGCGACGTCCTGCACACCTTCAAGTACGACGGCCGCCGATCGCTGGCGCCGACGCTGGCCGGCCTGATGCGGGCCCAGGCGGCGGACGTGCTCGCCGCCGCCGACGTCCTGGTGCCGGTGCCGCTGCACCGGGCCCGCCGCCGCGCCCGAGGCTTCAACCAGGCGCACGATCTCGCCGCGATGCTCGGCCCGCCGGTGATCGCCGCGCTGCAACGCGTCCGCGCCACGACGGCGCAGACGGCGCTCACGGCGTCGGCCCGGCGCCGCAACGTCCGCGGAGCGTTCGCGCTGGCGCCGGCCGCCTACGGTCGCGGGCGCTGGTCCACGGCGGCGCGGCAGCGCGCCACCATCGACGCGCTCGCCGGGCGTGTGGTGGTGCTGGTGGACGACGTGATCACCACCGGCGCGACGCTCGAGGCGTGTGCGGCGGTGCTGCGGGCGGCGGGCGCGGCCGACGTACGGGCAGTTACCGTAGCGCGAGCCGTGATTGGACGGCGGCGCTGACCGCGGCGGTCACGGCATCCTTCGGCTGCTCGCCATCGACGCGGATCCAGTTCGCGGTCGTCGCCGCCTGCCGCCGATAGCTGTCGCGGACGCGGCCGAGGAGCGCCGTGTCGCGCTCATAGCGATCGCGGCCCTGCTGCTTGCGCGCGACCGCCGTCTCGGGTGCGATGTCGAGAAGCAGCGTCAGATCCGGCTGCGGCAGGTGCCGCTGGATGTCGACCAGCCAGGCCGCGTCGAGGCCGAAGGCCTCGCCGTAGGCCACGCTCGACGCCAGGTAGCGATCGCAGATGACGACGGCGCCGGCGTCGAGCCAGCCCTGGATCAGCGGCTTGCGCTCGTGGCGGTTGGCCACGTAGAGCAGCTGCATCACGTCGGGCTGCCACCGATGCCCACTGGCGAGCTCGGCCCGGATCTCCTTGCCGATCGGCGTCGTGTCGTCGGGGAAAGTCAGCGTCTCGACACGCCGTCCCGCCGCTTCGAGCTCGAGTCGAAGGCGCGCCGCCTGGGTTTCCTTGCCGCTCTGGTCGAGCCCCTCGAACGCGATCAGGGGCATTCGAGGCGCACCATGTCGTCGACGCTCTGCGCGCGGCGGATCACGCGCCAGCGCCCGTCCTCGACCAGCACCTCCGGTGCCAGCGGCCGGCGGTTGTAGTTCGAGCCCATCGCCGCGCCGTAAGCCCCGGCATCGAGGATGGCCACGAAGGCGCCGACGCGCGGGTCGACGAGGCTGCGGTCGCCGAGGAAGGCGTCGCTGCTCTCGCAGACGGGGCCGACGATGTCACATGGGACCGCGGGGCCGGACGCCGGCTCGAGGCGCACGATGCGGTGGACGGCGCCGTAGAGGGCCGGCCGCATCAGGTCGGTCATCCCGGCGTCGAGGATCACGAACTGGCGGGCGGGGCGCCCCGCCGCGGCATCGGCGTCGGACACGTCGTCCGGCGCCGGCTTCATGTCGATGATTCCGGCGAGCAGCGCGCCGGCGTTGCCCACGAGCCAGCGACCAGGCTCGACGATCAGCGACAGGCCGGCGGTCCGCGCCGCGGCCGCGACGATCGTCGCGTAGGCCTCGACGTCCGGCTCGGGCCCGCCGTCGTAGCTGATGCCGAGGCCGCCGCCGAGATCGAGGTGCTCGAGGGCGACGCCGTCGGCCTTGAGGCCATCGACGAGCGCGATCATCCGCTCCGCGGCGCTCGACAGCGGCTCCAGCGTCGTGATCTGCGAGCCGACGTGGACGTGGACGCCGACCACTTCGAGACCGGGCCGCCTGGCCATGTCGGCGAGCAGCAGCCGCGCCTCGCCGATCGGCACGCCGAACTTGTTGCGGCGCATCCCGGTCGAGATGTGCGGATGGCTCCTGGCGTCGACGTCGGGGTTCACCCGCAGCGCCACCCGGGTGCGCCGGCCCTGGCGGATCGACTCGGCGTCGATCCGTTCCAGCTCGCCGCGCGATTCGGCGTTGATGGCCTTGAGGCCGAGGGCGACCGCCCGCGCGATCTCGGCGGCGCTCTTGCCGACGCCGGTGAAGACGATCTGGTGCGGGAGGAAGCCGGCCTTGAGGGCGACCTCGATCTCGCCGACCGAATTGCAGTCGGCGCTGGCGCCGAGGCCCTGGATCAGGCGTACCAGGCCGAGCGTCGAGTTCGCCTTGAGGGCGTAGTGGACGCTGTGCCGGCAGCCGGACAGGGCGGCCGTCAGCCGCGTGTAGCGGGCGCGGATCAGCGCCGCGCTGTAGACATAACAGGGCGTCCCGACCTCACGCGCGATGGCCGCCAGCGAGACGCCGTCGCAGAGCCAGGCGCCGTCGCGCTCCGAGAAGCCGATGGGTGCGTCGAGAATGGAGGCAGGCGCAGCGGGCGGGCCGGAATCGGACGTCACGGGACCACGAGACACGCCGCCAATTGTATGCCAGGGACTCGACGGTGCATGCCCCGGCACCTTTGGCGTTCCTGTCCGGTTTTGTTAATGTAGCCGCCGTCCTCCGCCGCGCCGGTGACACCCGCTGCCCAACAAGTGACCGAGCCCGATCCCAGCCTGACCGTCGCCCCCATCGATCAATTGATCGAGCGCTGCCTGGCCGGCGACCAGCAGGCGTGGGAAGCGATCGTCCAGCAACATCGCCGGCGTGTGTTCAACGTCGCCTACAAGTTCGTCGGCAAGCACGACGAAGCCGAGGACCTGACGCAGGACATCTTCCTCAAGCTGTTCAAGTCGCTCGACACCTTCGACCGCCGCGCCAATTTCCAGACCTGGCTGATCAGCGTCAGCCGCAACCTGTGCATCGACCACTACCGGCGGGTCCGCAAGGAGCGCGAGACGGTCGATCGCGACGTCGACGCGGGTGAGCTGACGCCCGCGTCCGGCGACCTCAGCCCGTTCGTCGTGCTCGAGCGCAGCGACCGGCGCGAGCTGCTCCGGCGCGGCCTCGACGGGCTGGCCCCGACGCTGCGCTCCGCGGTGATGTTGCGGGACATCCACGAACTGTCGTATCAGGAGATTGCCGACCGTCTGGGCGTGCCCGAAGGCACGGTCAAATCGCGGATCAACCGGGGCCGGCTGGAGCTGGCGCGGCAGATCCGCAAGGTGCAGGAGTCGGGCGGCGTGCCGCGCGAGCGGGTCGGCACGATGCGGCGCGACGGAGAACGGGCATGAAGTTGACGACGGACAATCGCGGTGACGTGGCCATCGTGCGGGTCGGCGAGAGCCGCATGATGTATCCGCTCCTGAACGAATTCTCGACGGCCGTGACGAACCTCATCGGGAGCGGCACGCGCAAGGTGGTCATCGACCTGTCGGGCGTCGGCTACATCGACAGCGCCACGATCGGCTGCCTGATGGACCTCTACCGGCAGATGAACGCGGCCGGAGGCGCCGTCCGGCTGATCGGCGTCCAGAAGCGCGTCGAGACGATGCTGACGATGACCGGCGCCCTGAACTTCCTGCAGGCCCACCCCGACGAGGCCGGGGCGCTGGCCAGCTTCGGAGGCGCCGCATGAAGACGATTCGCACGTCGCGCGGCACGACGATCCCGCTCGACAACGACCTGCTCGCGGTCATCGAGGCGCTCTATCACGACGTGACGGTGCAGCTCGATCTCGATCGCTCGTTCGACGACATGATGAAGGAGATCCGCGGCCTGGTCGGCCAGATGACCGACGCGGAACGGGCCGAGTACCTGGTGGAGAGCCTCTTCCTCAACACGGTCACCTACGAGAACGAGCGGCTCGGCGCCCTGATCCGCAAGCTGCCCAACGAGTAGGCCGTGTGTCGCTGAACTTCCAGGCGACGCGCTTCCGCTGCTCCTGGCCCTGGGAGACGGCGGTGATGCTGTGCGACGGCCGCGTCGTCTGCGGCTGCGCCGATCCCTACGGCAAGCGCGTGCTCGGCGACGTGCGCGACACATCGGTCAGCGCCAGCGTCCGCGAGCTGGTCGTGGCCCATCCCCCTTCATGAGCACATTCCCGCGACGCCTGGGTCTCCTCGCGCTTCTGCCGTTCATCCTCGGCGCCATGGGCAGCCAGGGGCCGCGCCCAGCGGATGCTGAACGCGAAGTCGACGCCGTCTACGTCCACGCCGATGCGCTCTACCGCGATCTCCACCGTCATCCCGAACTCTCCGGCCACGAACAGCGAACGGCGGAGACGCTCGCGTCGGGCCTCCGCGCGCTCGGCTATGAGGTGACCACCGGCGTCGGCCGCACGGGTGTGGTGGGCGTCCTGAAGAACGGGGCCGGACCCGTGGTGCTGCTGCGGACCGAACTCGATGGTCTGCCTATCGAGGAGAAGACGGGCCTCGACTACGCCAGCACGGCGCGCACCAAGGACGACAACGGCGTCGATGTCGGCCTGATGCACGCGTGCGGCCACGACGTCCACATGGCGGCGTGGATGACGACCGCCCGCATCATGGCAGGCGATCGCGCCCGATGGTCCGGCACGCTGGTGCTCATGGGCCAGCCGGCCGAGGAAACCTTGCGCGGGGCGCAGTGGATGATCGAGGACGGCCTGCTCACCCGCTTTCCGCGGCCGGACTACGCGCTCGCCGTGCACGACGACGCCCGCTACCCCGCCGGCATCATCGGCTACCGCGCCGGTCCGGTGCTCAGCAACAGCGACTCGGTGCGCATCACGATCTTCGGGGCCGGCGGCCATGGCGCGCGGCCCGAAGCCACCATCGATCCCGTCGTCATCGCCGCCCGCACGGTACTGGCGCTCCAGACGATCGTCTCGCGCGAGGTCTCGCCGTTCGATGCGGCCGTCATCACGGTGGGCACCATGCACGCGGGCACCAAGGCCAACATCATTCCGGCTGAGGCACGGATCGAGCTGTCCGTGCGCTCGCTCACCGACAAGGTCCGCACCCACCTCCTGAGCGCGATCGATCGCATCGTCAAGGCCGAAGCTGTCGCCGGCCGCGCGCCCAAGGAGCCGGCCATCGAACGGTTCGATGGCACCGACGCGCTCGTGAACGACCCTGCGCTCACGCGGCGCGTGTCGGCGGCGCTGGTGCGCGCGCTGGGGCCGGAGCGCGTGAAGGAGGTAGAGCCAGAGATGGCCAGCGAGGACTTCTCGCGCCTCCATCGGGCCGGCCTGCCGACCCTGACGCTGAGGATCGGCGCCGTCGAGCCCGCCGCGTTCGAAGCCGCCGGGAAGGCCGGCACCGCGCTGCCCTCCTTGCACTCGCCGCTGTTCGCGCCGGATCGGGAACGGACGATCAAGGCCGCGGTGCTCGCGGAAGTACTCAGCCTGCGCGAGCTGATGCCCGTCCCAGCCCGCTAGCGGTCCTTCCGCGGCGCCAGCGATAGTCCCACGATGTTGTACCCCTGGGTGCCCTCGGGTCCGACGGCGCCGCCGGCCACGAACAGCTTCGTGACGTTCAGGAACAGGGTCAGGTTCTTGTTTGGCGTGCCGATCCCCACGTCGGCGAGGCGCAGGCTCACCCCCCAGGTGTAGCCAAGCGAGACCTTGCGGCCGCCGTTCCCGTCCGGGACCGTCAGCAGCATGACGCCGGGTGGACCGAACACCTGCACCCGGCCCACGTCGACCAGGCTGATGTGCGAGCCGATGATGCCGTAGAAGCGGGCTCCGTCCTGCGTGGTGGTCCACAGGCCATCGATATGGACGCGCGTGAGGAATGAGCTGTGCCTGGTCTTCTCCGTGGTGATGGGCGCGGGGCCGGCGGACAGATGCGGGCGCGCGCGAGCATCGTCAACCAGCCGGCACGCGTAGTCCACCCTGTCGTCGAACCCGGTCATCCCGGCCGCCGTGATCGACTGGCAATGCCCGGGGAGCCAGGCCGGCGGAGCCGGCGGCGGCTTCCGCTCGACGATGCGCTCCCAGTAGTCGTGCACTGGCCGGTTGCGCCATTTCTCGTCGTATTTCTGCCACTTCTCGATGCCGGAGAACCACGCCGCGAGCTGACCATCCTGGTCGGGCGTGAGCGCAGCGATGTCGAACGTGGTGGTGGCCGGCGGCGGGACGGGGGCCGGCGTCAGCTGCTGGGCCGCTGCAGAAGTGGTGAGACCTAACAATAACGTGCAGAAAACGCCGGGCACCTTACGCAGGGTTACCTCCGGGAAACTGCCGATCACGAAAGGCCCGGCGCCCGTGATCCGACCACGGCGCGGGACCCAGCTCAACCTTTGCCGTGGACAATAGCAGAGTTTAGGGCCGGACTGCGAGCCCGGTGTTGAGTCTCGCAGCTGGCGCGTGTCCGAGTAATCGGCCCCCGGCGGGGAGACTTGAATGCGCTGGCAGTGAGGGGCCGCACGCTCACTGGCTGGCGAACGCCGCGAGCGGCGTCTCGGCGACCGGCACGCAGTCGAGCGTGTCGCGCCGTGGATGGGCCTTCCAGAAGTCGCGGCGCAGAAAGGCGGCGCGGTCCATCCGATCGTACGGCGCGTTGCGCACGAAGACGTACTCGCGTTGAAACCGCGGCGACGACAACATCTCGAGAATCATCTTGCGGCGTCGCCCACCGATGATTTCACCCGGGCCGGCGCCGCGGAGGAGCGCCAGGCCCGACAGGTATCCCTCGACGATGTCGGGGCGCTGCTCGATGACCCAGCGCATGTCGGTCTTCGAGTCCTGGGGGCCGTCTGGATCGAACGTGCCGTGCCTCGCGATATAGGGCGTGTTCAATCCAAGCGCGTCGATGTGGACGGCATCCACGGTAAACGGGAGCGCGCCTCCGTAGCTGCTGGAGATCGTCGTCGTGGGGTTGGCCACCGCCGCGAGCCACGCAAGATAGGCCGCGTTGCCAGGTCGCGGACCGCCGCGCCCCTGCACCAGCAACACGCCAAGGTTCGCCGCGAGCGCAAGTCCGACGGTGGCACCGACCTGTCTCCACCGACGGCCGCGCACGATGCTGATCACACCGGTCATCGACACGAGCACCCAAGCCGGGGCCACGTGGATGAATTGGCGCCACACCGGGAATGCGGTAGGCGGGTCTCCTCCCGCGCTCGCCATATAGACGACGTACGCGACGAGGAGCGCCAGGCATGTCAACCCGCGGCGATCGGCAGCGCGCCTCACCGCAACGGCCCCAATCAGCAGAAAAGCGACGACCACTGCATGCGCGAGCATCCAGCTGCCCACGTACACCACGCCGAGCCGCACGTGTCCGATGCCGCCGCCCGCGACCTTCGCGTAGTACGTGTTCGGAGCGAGCGCGCCATATGCCACCCAACGGTGAAGCGCGATGGCGATGAGCGTCAGGCCGCCCGCGATCGCCGTCGCGGCGACCCATCGCCAGCGCTCACGCCGCCAGGCGAGCGCCAGCACGTCGACAGCCGCGACGAGCGCGCCCTCGGGCCGCATCGCGATGAGGAGCGGCGCGACGATCGGCTGCCACTGCGCCGGACCGACCAGCGCGAGCGTGATGAGGCTGGTGAATGCCACGGACTCCATGCCCGACGCGGCGTAGAACGTGAATGGCAAGTACAGCGCGAGGAAGACGCCGGTCAGTACGGCGGGACGATCGTCGCGGCGCCGGAAGAGCACGCCCATCACGGTCAGCGCCGCCGCAGTCCCGAACACCTTCGACGCTATCCGGACGTCTGCGCCGAGCCACGCGACGCCGCCAAGCAGCAACGTCCACAGCAGCGATGAATAGCCTTCGACGTGCTCGCCAGTGTGGTTCCATGCGCCGAGTCCATACCCTTCCGCCAGATGGCGCGCATACCTGAACGTAATATAGGCATCATCGAGCGTCAGGCGCGACAAGAGCACCGTTAGAGTTGCGGCGACCGTGATCGCCGCGACCGCAAGCAGGATCGCTTCGCGTTTCGAGAAGACGTCGCCCGCAACCGGGCGTCGATCATCAGATGACACGGGGCATCCCCTACGGGAAACTGTCCTTCTTATCGTTGGCGTAGAAGGCTATCTCATATCGAGCCCTGCGGACTTCCGACCAGCTGTCACTCGAACCAAGCGGTGGACAACGATTGAGAGCCATGACAACAACAGGCAAAGGAAAGCCCGCTGCTGCAACCCCGGCATCCCGACGTCGACGACCATCGACACGAACGCAGCCAACATTCCAAGGGCGATTGGGAACGTGGCCGGATGGATCACCTGCCATCCTGCCGCGTTACGGAAGCTCCAGGACAACAACAGCACCGCCATGACGAGGCTTGGAATGGCCACCGCGCTGGCGACGTCGTGAAGGGGAAATCCCCTGAATACGCCGGCCAGGCTGACGAACAGCGCCCCGATGACCAGGAGCCCGAATCCTGCTCGTGCGCTCCGTGACGACTGATGGACATGTCGTACCCCGATCGCGACCGTGAGGACCGCCAGACCCAGGACGAAAAACGTCGTGGTCATGAGCCAACCGTAGGCCCCCCAGGCGTAGTCACTCATGAAGTGGAATCGCGGGTCGTATTCGGGCTCGAGGAGGTGGAGTGCGATGCCAGCGATTGCGTAGTATGCGGCGCAGATGAGCACGATTGTTCGAGCGATCGACGCAGTCCTCGTGGTGATGCTTCCTGGTGGGTTCCCATGGACGGGGGTTCCGCGCCGGCCAAACCAATGGGCAACGGGCAGCGCCAGCAGCAGGCCCACCGCTGCGCCGATCGGAGCGGCGAGCAAGAGCGCGTTCGACCTCTTGCACTTTTCATTCGCGAGCCTGGCGATGAGATCGACGAGCTCACCCCGGTCGCGCGTCTCTATCAGACCGTCCAGCGCCGCCAGGTGCGCCTCGGGCGCCGACTTCACCAGCGCCGCATACGCGCGCAAGGCTCCTTCAACGCCTGCCGTATACACGGCAACGTCGTCCCTGGCCTCACCGGGAGCTTCGATCGTGAGGACCGCACCCGACAGCACCACCTGGAGCTTGATTTCGCGCGAGTAGCGATAGTCATCGACGATGGCATCACCGAGCAAGTCGGGACACATCTTGAATCTGATGTCGGGCACGTCCATAGCCCATTGCCGAAGCTGCTGCCGAGTGGCATTCGCGTTCTCAGCCAGCGGATCTTTCTCGAGCAACCGGACGAGCGCGACGAAGCGCGCACGCTCCTCCGGAGTCGATGGCCCACACGCCTCGACATGAGGCGACTGAAGCGCACAGACCACGAATACCGCGGCGACTGCGAACCGGCGAAGTGACTCCAAGTTCTCGAGCTCTTCGCGAATCACGTGCGCACCACTCCTGCCTCGCGGCGGTGTCGACGCGCGCCCGCGCGTCCGTGCTCGCGCAGCAGTTGCAGGCAAGCATGACCCTGGCGCGCCATCGCGGCAACTGAGCCGCCACGCGTCGAACGTCGGCGGACTCGACAGTTCGCGACGGTCGATCTCGTTTCGACACGAGCTGCTGCAGAAACCGCTCCGCGCCGCCCTCGGATCCGAGACGTGGCTCCGCTATCCGTTGATCCTGCCGGGGTTGTTCGTCGCCGTCGTCATCGCGCTCCGCTCCGCCGGTTCACGCAGACGATCGGCGCGACCCGGCGTCGCCTGGTGATGGGGGTGCGATCTTGCGCTGGGCGCGCTGGTACGAGATGATCGGCGGCTGGATCGCCCCTGAGGCGATCGGCGCCAACTCGACTTACCTGGCGCTGACGACGACCGAAGAGGCGCTGGAGTTGGCCGGCGTCAGCATGGTGCTGATTGCGCTGTTGCGCCATGTGGCGCACGAGGCGGGGCGGAAAGGCCTGGCAGCCTCGTAGCACTCGTGACGGCGTCGACCTCAGCCAGCGGCGTGGGCGCGCAGGAACTTCACGCCTTCGAAAGCGATGTCGTCGGGTGTGGGCGCGAGGTCCCGCCACACTGCCGCCGCAGTCGACAACTCACCCAGCGAAAACCCGAAGCTCTCGATGGTCATCCAGCGGTCGTAGCCGAGCTCGGCCACCGTGCTGAAGAACTCTGCCCAGGCCACGTGCCCCGAGCCGGGGATGCCACGATCGTTCTCGCAGACGTGCAAGTGCTTGAGGTGCGGGCTCGCGTGTCGCAGCGCTGCGCCGATCGATTTCTCCTCGATGTTGGCGTGGAACGTGTCGACGAGGATGCCGATGCGCGGGCTGCCGATCTCCTCGCACAGCCGCGCCGCGTCGGCGGCGGTGTTGAGAAAGTAGGTCTCGAAGCGGTTCAGCGGTTCGATGCCGATTTCGAGGCCGGCAGCCTCCACCACAGGCGACAGATGTTGCCAGCTGTCGACGGCCCACTTCCATTCCTCGGATGTCCGACGCTGGCCGGTCAGGAACCCGACCGGTGTGTACATCGGACCGGCCAGGACCGCGGCACCGAGATCGCGCGCGGCCTTGACGCACGCGGCCACGTGATCGCGCGCTCGCTGGCGTTCCCCGCCGTCCGACGACGCGAGGCTCGAGCCGGCCGGCACGTTGGCCACGGCGGTCCGCGCCAGACCGAGGCGATCGAGCTCGCGTCCCACCGCGTCCACCTCGAACGCCGCGGGATTCAGAATCGGCACCTCGATGCCGTCGAACCCGCTCGCCACGATGCGCGGCAGCAGGTGAAAGTCGGCCGGACCGAAGGTCGAGCCCCAGATGTAGGTGTTCACCCCGAACTTCATGAGCAGATTCCGCCCCGATTCTACTTCCGGAGCGTGACCACGGGATCCGCCGCCGCCGCACGCAGTGCGGGGCCGAGGCAGGCGAGGACCGATGTCACGGCCAGGCCGAAGGGAGCCGCCACGAACGCCAGGGGATCGAGTGGCGTCACGCCGAACAGCAGCCCTTAGCGCACCGTAGAGGCGCGATCCCGGCGAGCAGCGTCGCGACACCGGCGAACGATCCCATCGCGCCGGCGGCGAAGCGCGGCGCGTCGAGCGATGCCAGCGTCGCGCCGATGCCGAGCGCGAGCGTGATCACCGCCGTCGACGACACGGCAGGCGCGCGCCGCATGGCCGCGATGGCGGCCCTCAGATCCTGGCGAAGAACGTCCATCGTCGGATTCAACCACGCAGCGGGCCCGCCGGTCCAAAATCGTGTGAGCGACATGCCGCCCGGAGCCCGAACATCCCGTCCATCTACTCCGCGGACCCAGGATCTGCCCGGCGCCCTCGCGGCGCTGGCGCTGGCCGCCGTTGTCCTCGGCACCATGGCGCTCCACGCCCAGATCCGGGCCGACTCCGGCTCCGGCCCGGCCGAGCGGACGATGCGCCATGGCGGTCGGCAGCGCACTTACCTGGTGCACGACTTCGGACGCGGGACGGCGCCGGCGCCGGTCGTAATCGTGCTGCACGGTGGCGGCGGCAACGCGGAGAACGCCGTGCGGATGACCGGCGTCGATCGCATCGCCACCCGCGACGGGATCATCGCCGTCTATCCCGATGGCACGGCGCGTCTGCCGGGCATTGGCCTCTTTTCGTGGAACGCCGGGCACTGCTGCGCCGCGGCCATGGAGGCCAACGTCGACGACGTCGGGTTCATCGGCGCCATCATCGACGCCCTGGTGGCGAACGGACGCGCGGATCCCGCCCGTGTCTACGTCACCGGCATGTCGAACGGCGCCATGATGGCGCACCGCCTGGGGCGCGAGTTGTCGACGAAGCTCGCCGCAATCGCGCCGGTCGTGGGCGCGGTGTTCGGCGACGAGCCGCCGCCGCGGGCGCCGGTGCCAGCGTTCATCATCGTCGGTGCCGAGGACCAGATCGTGCCGCCCGGGGGCGGACCGCTACGGACGCCCACCATCCTCGGCAGACGTCCGTCGGCGGACCGCGACGTCGCGCCGGCCATCGAACAAGCCACGTATTGGGCGCGCCACAACGGCTGCGGTGAACCCACGCGAACGCAGGCGAAGACCGCCAGCCGGATGGAGTGGCGGCAGTGCACCAGCGGTGCGCCGGTCGTGTATCAGAGTGTCCTGGGCAACGGGCACGCGTGGCCTGGCGGCGAGCCCGGCCGCGAAGGCGCCGCACCGCCGACGCGGGACTTCGACGCGTCCGCCGCGATGTGGGAGTTCTTCAAGACGCAGGCGCGCAAGCGTTAGGATGCCGCATGCTCCCATTGCTCGCCGCCGCCACCCTGACGCTCGCGATGGCCGACGGTCCGGCCGCGTTCGACGCCGAGGCGGCGCAGCGGTTCGCAGCCCTGGCTCTGGACTGCGTCCACAAGGAGTACCCGGCAAGATCGCGCACGTCCTGAGCGGCGACCAGGACGTGCTGCCGCCGCGCACGCTGACGCCGGCCTTCTTCGGCTGCTACGACTGGCACTCGTCCGTCCACGGGCATTGGCTCCTGGCGCGCCTCACCCGAACCTTCCCGAAGGCGGCGTTCGCGCCTCGCGCGCGCGCCGCGCTGGCGCGCAGCCTGACGCCGGAGCACATCGCCGCTGAGGTCCGCTACCTCGGGGGCCCGGGGCGCACGTCGTTCGAGCGCCCGTACGGCCTGGCCTGGCTGCTGCAGCTGGCCGCCGAGCTGCGGGCCTGGGACGACGAGCAGGCGCGCGGCTGGTCGGTGGCGCTGAGGCCGCTCGAAGCCGCGGCCGCGCTCCGCCTGAAAAGCTGGTTGCCGAAGCTGACGAACCCGATCCGCGTCGGCGAGCACGACCAGACCGCCTTCGCCTTCGGTCTCGTGCTCGACTGGGCGCGCGGCGCCGGCGATGCCGAGATGGAGACGTTGCTCCGCTCGCGCATCGAGAGCTACTACTCGAAGGACACCGCCTGCCCGCTGAACTACGAGCCGTCGGGCCAGGATTTTCTCTCCCCGTGCCTGGGCGAGGCCGACCTGATGCGTCGCGTGCTGCCTCCAGATCGCTTCGCCACGTGGCTCGGCGCGTTCCTGCCGCAACTCCCGCGGGACGGGTCCTCCGCGTGGCTTGCGCCCGCTATCGTCACCGACCCCAGCGATCCCAAGCTGGCGCATCTCGACGGCCTGAACCTGAGCCGAGCCTGGATGCTGCTGGGCATGGCGCGCGGCCTGCCGACATCGGATGCGCGGCTCGCCGGGCTGCGGGCGACCGCAGCGGCCCATCGCGAGGCCGGCCTGCGCGCCGTCACCGGCGCGCACTACGAGGGCGGCCACTGGCTGGGCACGTTCGCCGTGTACCTCGTGACGGCCGAGAGCCCAGCCTCGCGCTGAGCCCGCGATGCAGGTTCTACCGATCACGGCCGGCCTCGCGCTGTCAGCGGTCGCGGCGGCGCCGCTCCTCACGCTGCCCGACGCCGTGATCGCCGATCGCGTGTTGCAGTTGACGCGCGCGTCGTCGTGGACGCTCGAGCGATCCGTTCCGATGACGTTCCCGGCGCACCATCCGCAGGGCCTGGTCAAGATCGACGACCGGCTGTTCTTCTCGTCGGTGGAGGTGACGAATCCCCCGCGCCGCGGCGCTGGTGGCGACGGGTTCGATCGCGACACCGGCCGGGGCGTCGGCCATCTGTTCGAGGCCACCATGGACGGCCGGCTCGTCGCCGACGTCGTGCTCGGCGAAGGCACGATGTACCACCCTGGCGGCCTCGATTTCGACGGCCGCGACATCTGGGTGCCCGTCGCCGAGTATCGGCCGAACAGCCGATCGATCGTCTACCGCGTCGATCCGACGACGCGAAAGGCCGTGGAGGTGTTCCGCGTCGGCGATCACCTGGGCGGCGTCGCCTGCAATACGGACGACCGCACCCTGCACGCCGTGAGCTGGGGCTCCCGCTGGATCTATCGCTTCGCCCTCGATCGGTCAGGGCGCCCGACGAACGCGGACGCCCCGCTCGCCACGTTGCGCGCGAGCAACCGGTCGCACTACGTCGACTATCAGGACTGCAAGTACGTCGGGAAACAGCGCATGCTCTGCTCGGGCATCGCCGACGTGCCGCGCAGCGCCGGGGAGCGCCGGCTGCAGCTCGGGGGCATCGACCTCGTCGATCTGGTGAGCGCGGCGCCGCTCCACCAGCTGCCGGTCGGGCTCAGCACGCCGGCCGGCGAGAGCCTGACGCGGAACCCGAGCTTCTTCGAGGCCGCGGAAGGCGGCGGCGTCCGCGCCTACTTCCTGCCCGACGACGACAAGGCGACGCTCTACGTCTATCGCATCGAGTGAGAAGGGCCGCAGCCAGCTCTTCAATTGGGTATGATGGCCGCGCATGCCCTACCGTCACGCGCACCTGGCCGTCTGGTTCCTCATCGGGCTCACGGTCGTGGCGTTCTGGCCGGGCTATCTCAGCCGGCTCGGCAGGTCGCAGTGGCAGCACCACTTCCACGGGCTGACGGCGCTGGCCTGGATGCTGTTGCTCATCGCGCAGAGCATGTTGATCGATCGGCGCGATCGCGCCCGTCACCGCTGGATGGGGCGCGCCATGCTGGGACTCGTACCGCTGTTCTGTGCGGGCGGATTCCTGGTCGTCCAGACGATGCTGCAGCGGACGGACGTGTTTCGCGCCACGATGGGTGACCGGCTGATGTGGGTCGATGGCGTGTCGACGGTGACCTTCGCGTTTCTCTGCCATCAGGCACTGGCGCACCGGCGGAACCCGGCGCTGCACGGCGGCTACCTGCTCGCAACCCCATTGCCGTTGCTCATGGCGGTCGTGACGCGGCTGCCTCTGGGGCTCGTCGCCAAGGGGACGCCATTGCCCGACGCCTTTCAACCGGGCTTCGACCTCTCGATGGTCGTCATCCTGGCGTGTGTAGCCGCGCTGTGGCGGTGGCAGCCGAACCGTCCGGCACCCTTCATCACCATCGGCGCGGCGACCGTGGTCGAGTGGATCGGATACCATCTCGCGCCCGCGGTGCCCGGCTGGGCGGCGTTGGGCGTGGCCGTCGCCGCCGCGCCCACCTGGCTGGTGGGCGGCCTGGGGCTCGCCATGGGGGCGGCAGCGATGGGCCTCGGCTGGATGGCCCCCCTTCGCGTCCGCTCCATGGCTCGAGCCGCTGCCTGAGACCGACCTCGGTGCGAGCAGACGAGCAGGCCACGACTGCGGTGCGACCGTCCCGCCTGCGGCGCCACGCCATCGAGTGCGCCGGCGACTGCGTCGAACGATCGCACGCGCAGTCACCTGCGTCAGGGTCGTCACGCCCGACCGCGAGCCATGTAGCATGTGAAGGCACGAGCGCTGCCACGAGGCCGCGCCATCGATTGGAGGTCAGATGATTCGAACGGGCATCGCTGCCACGGTCCTCACTGCCGGGCTAATTACGTGTGTCGTCGCGCCAGCCCAGGCGGGCCGCAATGCCGTGCAGGCCGCCGCTCAGGCGACCGCTGCTGACGCGGCGCCATTCGTCGGCGAGTGGACCCTGAACCTGGAGGGCCCGAATGGCCCCGCGGTGTTCGATCTGGTCATCAAGACAGAGGCGGACAAGGTCGTTGGCGAGATGAAGAGCGAGCAGATGGCACCGACGCCGATCACCGACATCACCAAGTCCGACAAGGGCCTGGTGCTCAAGTACTCCTTCGACTACCAGGGCAACCAGGTCGGAGCGGTCGCCACGCTGACGCCCGGCACCGACGGCAAGACGGGCGCCCAGATCGACTTCGCCGACGGAGCCTACGTCGTGACCGGCACCGCGCTGAAGAAGGAGAAGGAGAAGGCGAACTAGGAAGGGCGAGGGGCTAGACGCGGACGCCGGCGGGCAGACCCGCGGGGACGAGCGTCTCGGGCGTCGGCATCTCGACAAGCTGCCAGGCGTCTCGCTCCTCGAGGAGCTTGGCCGCGAGCCTGGTGTGCAGGGCGTGCCCGCCGCGGTGCGCCACGATGTGGCCGATCACCGGGTGGCCGACCAGCGCGAGATCGCCGATGGCGTCGAGGATCTTGTGGCGGACGAACTCGTCCTCGTAGCGCAGCGCGTTGTTGAGGACGCCGGTCTCACCGAGCACCACCGCGTTGTCGAGCGAGCCGCCGAGGGCGAGACCCTGCTGGCGCAGCATCTCGACTTCCTTCAGGAACGCGAACGTCCGCGCCGGCGCGATCTCGTCGACGAAGCTCTCCGGAGTGATCGTGATCGCCCGGGCCTGATGGCGCAGCAGCGGGTGGTCGAACGAGATCGAGTAGGTGACCTTCAGTTCGTCGGACGGGTAGAGCGCGATGTGCTTGTCGCCCATGGTCAGCGAGACCGGGCGCGTGATCTTCATGAACTTGCGGGGCGTGGCCAGCTTCTTGATGCCGGCTTCCTCGCGAATCAGGTAGATGAACGGCGCCGCGCTGCCGTCCATGATCGGCACTTCCGGCGTGTTCAGTTCGACGATGCAGTTGTCGATGCCCTGGCTGACGAGGGCCGAGAGCAGGTGCTCGACGGTCTCGATGCGGACGCCGTCGGCGCTGAGGACCGTCGCGTAGCTGATGCCGGAGACGTGGGAGACGTGGGCGGGGACTTCGACGCCGCCGAGATCGACGCGACGGAAGCGGATGCCGGTGTCGGCTGGCGCGGGTCGCAGGGTGAGCGAAACCTTGTGACCGGAGTGGAGGCCGATGCCCGCACAGGATGTCGCGCGACGAAGAGTTCGCTGTGGTGTCATTCCACGCCCAGATATGGTGCCCGGCCACGGGGAGGATGGCCTGGTCACAAGCCGCGCAGGAAGAAGCAAGACCTGGGCCGTAGCATGTCAAAAAATGCCTGAATCGATCAACCTCATGGCTTGCAATTAGTTAGCGCCATTCTGACTCGACCGGTCAACTACCCCATCATTACAATTGTGGCTGCACAGCCACAGTGTCATCTCACGAGGCTGTGGCTCTGGCACCACGCTTCGGCTCATGCCAGCTTGGCGTTGCCGATGCCTTCGCGGTGTTCTCGCAGGAATCGGCCCGTGTGGGAGGCTCGCACACCCTCGATGGTCTCGGGCGGCCCCTGCGCCACTACTTTGCCGCCCTGAGCCCCGCCTTCGGGTCCCAGGTCGATCACCCAATCCGCCGATCGGATGACGTCGAGGTTGTGCTCGATGACCACCGCCGTGTTGCCCTGCTCGACGAGCTGGTGCAGGACGTCGAGCAGGTTCTTCGTGTCGTCGAAGTGCAGGCCGGTGGTCGGCTCGTCGAGGATGTAGAGCGTGCGCCCTGTCCCGCGTCGCGACAGCTCGCGCGCCAGTTTGACGCGCTGCGCTTCACCGCCGGAGAGTGTCGTCGCCGACTGCCCCAGCTCGAGGTAGCCGAGGCCGACCCGCTGCAGCGTCTTCAGCTTGATGGCGATCGACGGGAAGTTCTCGACCAGCGGGAGCGCCTGGTCCACCGTCAGCCCCAGCATGTCGGCGATCGAGCGGCCGCGATACTGGATCTCCAGCGTCTCGCGGTTGTAGCGCCGGCCCTTGCACGCCTCGCACGTCACGTAGACGTTCGGCAGGAAGTGCATCTCGATGGCGGTGACGCCGTCGCCCTGGCACGCTTCGCAGCGGCCGCCCTTGACGTTGAACGAGAAGCGGCCCGGCTTGTAGCCGCGCGCCCGCGCGTCCGGCAGCATCGCGTAGAGCTCGCGCAGGAAGGTGAACAGCCCGATGTAGGTGGCCGGGTTCGACCGCGGCGTGCGGCCAATCGGCGACTGATCGATCTGGATCACCTTGTCGATCAGCTCGAGGCCGTCGATGCGCGTATGGGCGCCCGGCTCGTCGAGGGCGCGGTACAGCTCCTTCGCCAGCTTCTTGTAGAGGATTTCGTTGACCAGCGTGCTCTTGCCCGAGCCGCTGACGCCGGTCACGGCGATGAACACCCCGAGCGGAAACGAGACGTTCACGTGCTTCAGGTTGTTGTGCGTGGCGCCGACGATCTCGATGGCGCCGCGCGTCGCCGCCCGCCGCGTCCGCGGCTCGACGACGCGGCGCTCACCGCGCAGGTAGGCGCCGGTCAACGATGCCTCGACGCCGGACGCGCTGCCGTCGATCAGCTTCTCGGGCCGGCCCTGGAAGATCAGCTTGCCGCCGTGCTCGCCGGCGCGCGGCCCGAGGTCGACCAGGTAGTCCGCGGTGCGGATCGTCTCTTCGTCGTGCTCGACGACGATGACGCTGTTGCCCTGGTCGCGCAGCCGGCAGAGCGTGGCCAGCAGCCGCCGGTTGTCCCGCTGGTGCAGGCCGATCGACGGTTCGTCGAGCACGTAGAGGACGCCGGTCAGGTTGGCGCCGATCTGGGTCGCCAGGCGGATGCGCTGCCCTTCCCCGCCGGACAGCGTCGCGGCGCTGCGCCCCAGCGTCAGGTAGCCGACGCCGACGTCGTCGAGGAAGCGCAGGCGGTCGCAGATCTCGCGCAGCAGCCGGCCGGCGACGAGGTTCTCGCGCTCGGTGAACTGGAAGCTCTCGAAGGCGCGCAGGGCGTCCGAGATGGGCAGCGAGACGTACTCGGCGATGGTCTGGCCCTTGACGCGGACGGCACGGCTCTCGGGCCGCAGGCGCTCGCCCTCGCAATCCGGGCAGCGCCTCAGGCCGCGCAGCGGCTCCAGCACCTCCCGATCCGTCCACGAGCCGTCGTCGAAACGGCGGCGCAGGTTGGGGAGCAGGCCCTCGAAGCCCTCGCCGAAGGGATCGCTCTTCCGCCTGGACGCGACACCCTTCTTCGTCGGGGCCGGCGCGGCGCCGTTGCGCTTCGGCCCGTGCAGGAGCAGGTCGCGCTGCTTCTTCGGCAGCTTGCCGAACGGGGCGGTCAGGTCGATGCCATAGACCTCGCCGAGCCGGTCGAGCGCGCCGGCGACCAGGGCCTTGTCCCCCGCCGCCCAGGTCGCGATGGCGCCCTCGGCGAGCGACTTCGTGTCGTCCGGCACCACGCGCGCCGGGTCGAAGTCCCAGGTCGAGCCGAGGCCCTGGCAGGTGGCGCAGGCGCCCTGCGGCGAGTTGAACGAGAAGGCGCGCGGCGTCATCTCGGGCACGCTCAGGCCGCAGGTCGTGCAGGCCATCCGCCGCGAGAACAGGCGATCGCCGTGATCGAGCGTGTTGATGACGACGATCTCGTCGGCCAGCTCGAGGGCGACGGCGATCGAGTCGGTGAGCCGCTTCTCGAGACCCGACTTCACGATCAGCCGATCGACCAGCACTTCGATGGTGTGGTTGCGGCGGCGATCGAGGGCGATGTCCTCGTCGAGGGCGCGCAGCTGACCGTCGATGCGGGCCCGCATGAAGCCCTTCTGGCGCAGCGCCGCCAGCTCCTTCTTGAACTCGCCCTTGCGGCCGCGGACGATCGGCGCCAGCACGTTGATGCGCTCGTCGGCCGGATACAGCATCACCAGGTCGAGGATGCGCTCCAGCGACTGCGAGGTGATGGGCTCGCCGCAGTCCGGGCAGTGCGGCACGCCGATGGTGGCGAACAGCAGGCGCAGGTAGTCGTAGATCTCGGTGACCGTGCCGACCGTCGAGCGCGGGTTGCTGGCGGTGGTCTTCTGCTCGATGGCGATGGCCGGCGACAGCCCGTCGATGAGGTCGACGTCCGGCTTCTCCATCTGCTCGAGGAACTGCCGGGCGTAGGCCGACAGCGACTCGACGTAGCGGCGCTGGCCCTCGGCGTAGATCGTGTCGAAGGCCAGCGACGACTTGCCCGAACCGGACAGGCCGGTGACGACGACCAGCCGATCGCGCGGCAGGTCGACGTCGATGTTCTTCAGGTTGTGGACGCGGGCACCGCGAACGGCTATCCAATCGGTCATGGGTCAGGCTCTGTCGGCGCCTGGCAGGCAACCGCGAACCTCCCATTCTACCTGCAACCCAGCGTGGCCCGACCAACTCGGCAGGAGCGCCGTCGTTCCCTGCCGGTGCGCTACGGCGCAGCAGGCGGTCCGAACCAGGTGGTCAGCGCGTCCGCGAGCCCCAACTGGGTCTGGCCTCCAACCCAGGCCACATATCCGTCGGGCCGAACCAGGACGGCGGTGGGAGGCGTGACCGCCCCGATCGCCGGAAGCTCCCACGTCCCCAGGTATTTGGCGTCGATCGACGGAACCCGATCTGCCCATGGCGTGATGTCGAAGCCGCCCGGCTGACCGAGGTTGAGGGGTGCGGGCCGGGCATCGTGCAGCTGGCTGAACACCCGCAGCGGGGCGTCGGCGGTGACCAACGCCTTGGTGCGGTCGTCGTCCGTACGCCGGAGGCGACTTGCGCCATCGTGTTGCCCAATACGCGGGCAGCAACCGGGTGGCCGCCGCCTGCCGCGTCGCGTCGGTGAACCTCGAGATCCAGTGGGACTGTGGACTCCGAAGTCGTAGCAAGGAGCGGGTACGCGCGCTTCCCTATCCCCTGCGTCGCTGAGCTCTGCAGGACGCATCACCCACCCAGACTCCCGCTATCGCCTGCACCGACCCGGCTGGGCCGGTCGAGGAGCGTGGGCGCGGTCGGCGGCTACAGGAGTCGACAGATCTGCGGGTTGGTTGACCGGCTGGATTGATGCGGGCTCTCAGCGCGGCGGAAACGGCTGCCTGGCGCCGTCGAGCAGGTGCACGACACCCTGCCGCATCACGAAGCGCACGCGTTCGAGCACGGTGACGTCGTCCAGGGGGCTCGTCGCCACGGCGATGATGTCCGCCTGCTTGCCGGGCTCGATCGAGCCGATCTGGCTGGAACGGTCGAGGAGCGTGGCCCCGTCGACGGTCGCGGCGCGGATGGCTGCGGCCGGTGTCATGCCGGCTTTGATCAGCAGCGCGAACTCCTTGGCATTCTTGCCGTGGTCGGACACGCCGGAGTCGGTGCCGAAGGCGATGCGCACGCCGTCCTTGATCGCCTTGGCGATGTTGTCGTTGTGCACGGCGACCGCTTCCTCGGCTTTCGCCAGCGTCGCCTTGCTGCGGGCGCCCGCGCGCGCCTGGGCCAGGGCCGCGTGCGGCGCCACCATCGTCGGCACGAGCCAGGCGTTCGAGCGCTTGAACAGCGCGTTGGTCTCGGCGTTCGTGTAGGTGGCGTGCTCGACGGAGTCGACGCCGGCGCGCAGCGCTGCCGCGATGCCGTCGGCGCCATGGGCGTGCGCCGCCACCTTGCGGCCGAACAGGCGCGCGGTGTCGACGATGGCCTTCATCTCGTCGTCGAACAGCTGCTGGTTCAGCCCACCGGCGACGTTGCTGTTCACCCCGCCGGTCGCGGTGAACTTGATCACGTCGGCGCCCTGGGAGATCTGGCGGCGGACGGCGCGGCGGCAGTCGTCGGCGCCGTTGCAGTTGTTGGACGCGAGCGACCGCCGCAGTTCCTCGATGTCGCGGTTCACGTTGTTGGCGGCATCGGCGTGGCCGCCCGTCCCGGAGATCCCGAAGCCCGCCGCGACGATCGTCGGCCCCGCAATGAGGCCGGAGGCGATGGCATCCCGCAGCGCCGTCACGCTGTGGACGTCGGAGCCGAGGTCGCGCACCGTCGTGAACCCGGCCTCGAGCGTCCGGCGCGCGTTGTCGACGCCGATCAGCAGGTTGTCCTCGACGTCGCGGTTGAGGACTTCGAGCCGCGCCCGCATCTTGTCGTCGTCCGCGAAGATGTGAACGTGGGCATCGATGAGGCCCGGCAGGACGAACTGGCCCTTGAGGTCGATCAGCCGGGCACCGTCGGGCGGGGGGACATGGCCGTCACGGACAGCTTCAATGCGCCCGCCGCGGACGATGATCGTGGACGGCCCACGCGGAGTCTGACCCGGACGATCGAGGAGCGCACCAGCGTGGATGACGAGCACGGGATCCGTCGCGGGCTGCGCAAACAGCGGCGCGACGGCCAAGGCCGAGACCAGGAGGCTGGTCGAGAGGGTTCGCTGCACGAATCTCATGTCGGTTTCCTGGGACAGCCGAGGCCGAGTCCGCGGCGGGCTTAGCCTACCCCAGCCGTGGATGCGGGGCGCATCGCGTCCTCCGAGCGCGAGTCAGGCGAGGGCTATTCCAAGCCGAGACGCTGACGCTTGAGGAAGAGTCCCTTGCGCGTGATGTCCAGCTTCTCAGCCGCTGCCTCGAGGTCCGGACTGCTGGACAGGGCGCTCTTGAGCATGGCCCGCTCGACTTCTTCGATGGCCGCCGCCAGAGGCTGGTCGGTCCGTACGAGCATCTGGTTCGGGGACGCCGCTACCGCGCGTGCGATGGCCGCCTGGCGCTCCTCGGTAATGTCCGAGGACAGCGTGGCCGGCGTGATCTCCGCGCCCGCCGGAAGCGTCGCGAGCACGCGCTTGACCTCGTTGAGGAGCTGTCGCACGTTCCCTGGCCACGTGTAGAGCAGGAGATGCTCCACGGCCTCGTCCGAGAGGTTCGGGACCGGCCGGCCGATCCGCGCGCACTCCCGCATCAGGAAACGCTCGAAGAACGGCAGAATCTCTTCTCGCCGGTCCCGCAACGGCGGAATCGGCACGCGGACGACGTTCAGCCGATAGAACAGGTCCTCGCGAAACCGCCCTTGCTTGATCAGGGCTTCGAGGGGCTGGTTCGTGGCCGCGATCACCCGAACGTCGACCTTGACGGGCTTCGTCTCGCCGAGCGGATGCACTTCGCCCGTCTCGAGAAAGCGCAGGAGCTTCACCTGAAGGTCGAGGCTGACCTCGCCGATCTCGTCGAGGAAGAGCGTCCCGCCTTCGTTGGCGCGAATCACCCCCAGGAAGCTGTCGATGGCGCCGGTGAACGCGCCCCGGCGGTGCCCGAACAGGTGGCTGTCCAGCATGTCGCGCGGCACGGCGGAGCAGACGAGCACGCCGAAGTTCTTGCTGGCGCGCGGCGATGACTCATGGACTTCGCGGGCGATGATCTCCTTCCCGGAGCCAGTCTCGCCGGTGATCAGGACCGGCAGATCCGATGGCCCAACTCGCCGCGCCATCGAGTGGATCTCACGCATCCGAGGGGCAACGAACAGGTTGCCCTCGAGCATCAGGCCCTCTTCGACGGGCCAGAGAGAGGTACGGTACTTCTCATCTCGCCGCAATCTGGCTAGTCCGACAGCAGCCTCAACGATAGACGTCACCGCACAAACGGCCGCCCGCGCGCCCGGATCATCGGACGTGTAAATCTGCAAATGGTGCGGCGCACCGTCGTCATCGCCCAAAAAGACGGTTACTTCGGGCACTCTTGAGGGTTCCGCGCCGGGTCTCTGGCGGTCAAAGATCGTTCGACGCGATCCAAGAGGTCCGGCAACAACCCGAATGCGCCGGGCATTGCGCTCAACGCCGATCGCTTCGGCCGCTTCGCGACCGAGGAGTCTTGGGTGCCCTCCAAGCGCAAGGAGAGTGGCTACGCTGGTTGCGTCGCAATCGCCACCCACCTCGCCACTAGCGGCGACATCGGACGGAATCTGCCTGTAAGGGCTATGCCCCCCTAGCCCCTCCCAAATCCTTGCGGCGCGGGCGAACTCTATCTCGGCCCGAAGCTTCTCCCCGCTAGAATGCGCCAGCTCACCCGCTAGCCAATGGACGTCACCGCGCCGACCAACGTCAGTTGCCTGGCTGAGTCCAACGAAATCATCGAGCGCTCGCCGAGCGCCCACCAGGTCGCGGAGTCGTATCGACAGCACGGCTCGCTCTAGCGCCCATTCGGCTCGGAGGTACGAGTCACCGCGTCTTTCTACAAGCGGCTGCGTCTCCCGGAGGAGTGCCATCGCCGCCTCGTACCTGCCTGCTGCGGATTCACGTCTGGCGCGAACGAGCTGGAATTCGACATGCGGCCATGTCGCCAAGGCGTGATCGCGAATGCGAAGTTCGGTCTCACCAGCCAAGAGAAGGTGGTCGCATCGCTCCAAGTCACTGCGTGCCAAAGCGAGCTGGGCCTGTGAGTCTAGGACTGACAGCCACAACTGCCCGCCCTTTGGAGGCCCGCCTGCTAGCTCATCGAACGCGGTCTGAGCTTGGTCGAAGTCGCCCGCCCATATGCTCAAGTAGCCAATGTTGCTGAGGGCGGCCCAGCGGGTTTTCTCATGGCCAGAGAGCCTTGAGGACTCGCGCGCCTTCCTGGCACTTCGTAGTGCATCCGAAATCGATCCGTTCAAACCTTCTACTGAAGATTGAACGATCCAGAGCGAGCCGAGCAGCCAAGGGTTCGGACTCAGAGCGACGGTCTGAAAGCCGGCCTCTAAGTGCCTGAATGCCCGTGAGCTATTGCCAGCTCTGGCCTCGAACTCCGCAAACTGCCTGTGTAACCAACCGAAAAGGAAGGGTTCGCCAGAGCGGATAACGTTGCGTCGAACCTCGGTGGCAAGCGACTCGCAAGCCTGAGAGCCATGCTGATCGAGCAGGACGCCAAACAGAGCCAATTGCGCCCGACACACTTGAGAAAGGTCGTGACTAGTCTCAGCGTAGTCAATGCAGCGGTTGAAAAGAGCGATCGCCTCCTTGAATCGGCCTTCCTCGCGAGCAAGATTCGCGCGTATCTCAGCGGCCTTGCAGACGATGAGCGGACCATCAGCGTCGGCGCAACGGTCAAGTGCTGTCGCCGCTGCGCCGAGTTGCCCTACCCTCCAACGTGCTTCGGCCAGCACTAGACACTGTTCCGGCGAGTCCAGTGAGGCTTCTGACTGGGCAGCCCGAATCGCCTCACCAAACCGGCCAGCCGCTAGGTGACGGCGAGCTAGTTCGACTCCACTGGAAGTCTTTGACACGTGGCCGATGCTAGTTCAGTTGGGAGTCGGTTCCGCCGAGAGAGACAGTGCAACTTCAGGAACGGCAACGGAACCGCGCTTCGTTTCTGCCGACCTTACTGACAGGGTCAACTGCCGATGGACCTTCAAGAAGGTGTCGACGACCAAGGGGTCGTACATGTTGCCACGCCTCCTCAACAAGATCTCAATTGCCTCGCGCTCGCTGAGACTCCGTCTGTAAGGCCGGTCAGATGTCAACGCGTCGAAACAGTCGACGACTGACAAGAATCCTCGCGCCGATCGGGATGTCGGTCCCATCAAGGCCTGTCGGGTATCCAGTCCCATCCCAATTCTCGTGGTGATATCGCACGATCGGTTCGACAGGATAAGGGAAGTTGACCGACGAGATGATGTCAGCACCCATGCGGCATGCTGCTTCATCACCTCGAATTCTTCAGTAGTCAGAGGGCCAGGCTTGTTGAGAATCGCCTCGGGAATGGCGATTTTTCCGGTGTCGTGCAGGACAGCGGCGGCCTGGATTGCCTTGAACTGAATGTCGTTCTTGATGCCAACCGCCACGGCGAGCTCGCGCGCGTAGTTCTGCACGCGCTTGATGTGCCCGTGCGTTACTTGATCTTTGGCGTCGATCGCCGCGGCCAACGTCTGAACCGTGGCCAGGTAGAGCTGATTCAGTTCACCGATATGGTGGTTGGCGTCCGCCACTCGAGCCATCGATTCTCTAAACGTCATGTAGAGAATCAGCAGCAGAGGGCCAACCACCGCCAAAAACGTCCAGGCCGGTTCCGTCTGGTAGACGACAACCAGAAGCGAAGAGATCGAGGCTCCACTGAAGTAGTTGAGCGACAACCACGCGAAATGGTCGTGCCAGACCTTGATACGGCGAGACACGCTGCGCGATACCAATCGCCGGTCGCAACCAGCCCGCTATTGAAGGCGAAGTAGACAACCGCAAAGCCGACGAGCGGTCCGATCAGACGCTGCAGGCCAATCGACGTCGCCCGTGCCAATTGTGGACGCGGCGGGACAGCCGCGCTACGGACATGCACGTTCCACCCAACCAGACCGCAAGGCTTGGCGCTGCGAGATTGAAGAGTGCTCGATCAAGCCGTAGAGCCTTGCGCTGGCTCGCCATCTTCAGGTTGATGATGGCGGCGTCCAGGAGAACCGTGAGGACCCCAGCGCCAGGCCCAAAGATCAGGACCGCTGAGAAGACGAACGTCTCCGAGATGGAGATCTCGGCCTTAACGTTGGGCAGCCTGACGGTGGCGGTGCCGCTGATGAGCGTGAGGGCAGCGAGGACGAGCCACTCGGATTCCGGGAAAGTCCAGGGCTACAGCGCAGCCCGCGTCCGCACGGCAAGCGCCGCCAGCGCGATGACGCACCACACGTAGACGCGGACTCGGAAGTCCACAACTCACACCTTCGCTGCGCAGAGCGCGGGCCAGAAGGAAGGACGTGCCCGGACCTCAAGGCGTCTACGTAATCGGTCCAAACAATGATGGGATTCACTCTTATTTCCTTAGTTTTCGACTTACAGAAGATCTAACAAGCAAGGCGCGGCGAAGTAGCTCAGTCGCCCCAGACGATGCTGTCGCCCCAGACGATGGTGTCGCCCCAGACGATGGTGTCGCCCCAGACGATGGTGTCGCCCCAGACGAGCGTGTCGCCCCAGACGATGCTGTCGCCCCAGACGATGCGTGTCGCCCCAGACGATGCTGTCGCCCCAGACGATGCTGTCGCCCCAGACGATGGTGTCGCCCCAGACGATGCTGTCGCCCCAGACGATGGTGTCGCCCCAGACGAGCGTGTCACCCCAGACGATGCTGTCGCCCCAGACGATGCTGTCGCCCCAGACGAGGCTGTCGGGAGTGACTCCAGTCAGCTTCGGGCGCCCTGGAAAGCGATACTTCCGCTCGTGACGCTCTCGCCGCCGATGCGCAGCGTCGAGATCCGCGCGGCCGGTCCGAGCTTGGCCATCCGCACCGCGGCGGCGGCGTTCACGCTGCCGGCCCCCGCGGCGACGACGCCAGCCTGGGGCAGGAAGGACGCCGTGCCCTGCAGCGCCAACTTCACCTGTCGCGGGTTCAGGTTCGGGTTCGCCTCGAGGACGAGGGCGGCGGCGCCGGCGACGACCGCGGCCGCCTGACTGGTGCCGCTCAGCTCGATGAAGCCGGGTCCGCGGCGCTGCTCGGGGTGTCCGAGCCACAGCTTCGACGCGGGGGCGGCCAGCGAGACGATCCTGTTGCCCGGGGCGACCAGGTCCGGCTTCACGAAGCCGTCGCCGTAGGTCGGGCCGCGCGAGCTGTAGCTGGCCACTTCGTCGTCCGAGCGCTGGGGCGTGCCCTTGGTGTTCAGGGCGCCGACCGTGATGACGCTCGGCGAGTTGCCGGGCGAGTTGATGGCGCCGATGATGCGCTGGCCGGTCACCGGGTGCTTGCCCAGGTTGCCGGCCGAGCAGACCACCACGAGGCCGGACTGCACGGCGCGCTCGACGGCCAGCACCAGCGGGTCGTCGGCGGCGGCTTCGATCGCCGGGTGGCCCAGCGAGACGTTCAGCACGCGGATGCCGTAGCGCGCCTTGTTCTCGATGGTCCAGTCGATGGCTTCGATGACGTTGCTCGACTGGCCGCTGCCATCGGCCGCCAGCACCCGGAGGTTGATGATGTGCGCGCCAGGCGCCATGCCGCGGAAGTCGCCCTTGGGGCCGCTGTTCCCGGCCATGATGCCGGCGATGTGGGTGCCGTGGCCGTAGAAGTCGCGGCCGGCCCCGCGGGCGCCATCGACGAAGTCCACGTGTACCGCGACGCGGCTCCGCAGCGGGCCCGTTTCCGTGAGCCCCGAGTCGATCATCGCGATGCCGATGCCCCGCCCGGTGTGGCGGCCGACCTGTTCGAGGCCGGCCCACACCTGCTCCGCGCCGGTGGCTTCCGTCGTCACGGACATCGTGGAATAGACCGGCCGATCGGCAGCCAGTGCACTAACCGCCGGATCGGCCGAGAGCGACGCCATCGTGGCCTGGTCCACGCTGACGACGGCCCCCGATCGCAGCCGGCGCTCGACCTGGAGCCCGTGCCGCTCAATCAACGCCTGCACCGCATCCGGCGAGCCGGGCAGAATCAGCTGGGTGCGCTCACCGCGCGCCACCCGGTCGAGCGACGTCGGCGGCGACGCGCGCGCGGAACTCGCGCGGGCCGTCCGCAATGGCCACGCCCACCATCGCCCACAACACCCACACGGCCACCATCACCGCGACGCAGGCGGAGGTGCGGCCTTCCTTCCACGCAAGGGGGAGGCCAGCAAGTTTGTCGAAGGGGAATGCGACGCGCACCATTCGAAACCGTCCCAATCTTTCGGAGCAAGAGCGCTGAGGAGCACTCGCGTATGGTCGAGCCTCAGAGCAGGACTTGTGCCAGATCGCAGAAATTGCGCCGGGCATTGGGATCGGGTGCGCAGGCGTTGAAACGATAGTGCCGATTAAACCGAACAGAATGGGCCAGCTCGAGTGGCCCTCTTGTTTCTACCTTGATCGTCCGATGACAAATCCGCAGGGGTGCGTTCATACGGGCGGATGTTGGCCGACGTGGCAGAGACTGCCACCCCTGCCGGAGGAACGGCCCTCGCCCGTACAGCGCTAACTGCTGCACGGACACGCCTTATCACGACACGATGCCCCCAGGCTCGCTGGCTGGCCGACGTGCGTGAAACCGGTCCGCTTCGATAGGGAATGCCCCTTATGCCAGCGTCTCGTCGCCTGCTCCCCGCCGCGCTGATCGTGCTCCTCCTCATCGCGGGAGCGGTGTTCCTCCGCTATCGCAGCGCGGGCCCGACGCCCCCGCCGTCGCCGGCGCGTCCGATCGTCGCCGCCATGCGCGCCGAGCCGCGGTCGTTCAACCGCTTCGTGGCCGGCGATCGCTCGACGTGGACGCTGACGATGCTCGTCCACGCTCGCCTGGTGCAGCTCAATCAGCAGACTCAGGACATCGAGCCGGCGCTGGCCACCAAGTGGACGCTCGACTCCGACGGCCGGACCTACACCATCACCCTCCGCGAAGGCGTGGTGTTCTCGGACGGCATGCCGTTCACGGCCGACGACGTCGTCTTCACCTTCCAGGCCCTGTACGACCCGAAGTCGGAGGGCCCGCTCGCCAGCAGCCAGCGGGTGAACGGACAACCCCTCGCCGTCAGGAAGGTCGACGCCCACACCGTGGTGCTGACCCTGCCGGCCCCGTATGGACCTGGCCTGCGCCTCCTGAACAGCCTGCCCATCCTGCCTGCGCACAAGCTGCGCGATGCCCTGGCGAGAGGCGAGTTCGCCAAGGCGTGGTCGACCGCGACGCCGCCCGCCGAGATTATCGGCCTGGGCCCCTATGTGATCCGCTCCTACACCCCCGGCGAGCGTATCGAGCTGGTGCGCAATCCGCGGTACGGAGCGCGCGGGCCCGGCGTCCAGCCCGAGGTCGAGCGCCTGACGCTGCGGATCATCCCGTCGCAGGACGCCGAACGCCTGGCCGTCGAGGCCGGCGAGCTGGACGTCATGGCCGCGGACATCCGCCCCGACGACCTCAAGGCGATGCGCGGCCTGGAAGCGGCTGGCAAGGTGCGTCTCTTCGAGCTGGGTCCGGCGGTCGACGAGGACGCGCTCTGGTTCAATCTCGGCCCCGACGCCCGTAAGGCGTCCGCGGCTCGCCCGTGGCTGAATCGCGCCGTGCGCCGCGCCGTCGCCCACGCGGTCGACCGCGCAGCGTTCGCGAACACGGTTTACCTTGGCGCCGCCGTGCGGACCGACGGACCGGTGGCGCCAGGCAATCGCGCCTGGTATTCCGACAAGCTGCCCCGCTACGACCACGACGTCCCGCGCGCGCGCCAGCTGCTGAGCGAGTCCGGCCTGAAGGACGTCAACGGCGACGGCATCTTCGAGACGTCCACGGGCAAGCCGCTGGCCATCGAGCTCCTCACCCAGCGCGGCAACGCCATCCGCCAACGCGGCGCCGAGGTCATCGCCTCCGATCTGAAGGACGCCGGACTGATGGTGAACGTCGTGCCGCTGGATGTGCCGGCGCTGATCGATCGCCTGACCAAGGGCAGCTACGACGCGGCCTACTACGCGGTTTCGGCGAGCGACACCGATCCGTCCGCCAACCTCGATTACTGGCTCAGCTCGGGCAGCTTCCACCTCTGGCACCCGAAGCAGAAGACGCCGGCCACGCCGTGGGAAGCGGAGATCGACGCCTTGATGCACGAGCTGACCGGCCTCACCGATCAGCGCGAGCGCCAGGCGCGGTTCGCCCGCGTCCAGGAGATCATCGCCACCGAGCTGCCGACGATCAGCTTCGCGGCGCCGTCGCTGGTGACGGCGACCAGCACGCGCGTCGACGGCGTCGAGCCGTCGGTCATCCATCCGTACCTGCTGTGGCGCGCTGATACGATGCGCCTCGCCCGGCCGCGCTGACGCGGCCGCCCTTCCCATCGTGTGGCGCTTCCTCGTCGCGCGCGCGTGCTTCCTGGTCGCGCTGGTCCTCGCCGCATCCTCGGCGATGGTCGCGGTGACGAGCCTTGCGCCCGGCGACGCCACCACCGAGACGCGGCTCGAAGGCGCCTCGGCCGAGCAGATCGCGCGTGAGCGCATTCGCCTCGGCCTCGATCGTCCGGCGCTGGGCCGCGTCACCGGCTGGATCGGCCACGCGGTACGGCTCGACTTCGGCACGTCGTTCCGCTACGGCCAGCCGGTCCTGTCGCTGGTGGCGATGCGCGCCGCGAACTCGGCGCTGCTCGCCGGCACGGCGCTCTTCGTGGCGATCGCCATCGGCCTGCCGTTCGGCCTGATCTCCGGCAGCGGCCGCTTCCCGCGCCTCGCCGGCGTGGTCGGCGCGATCTCGCTCGTGCTGTTCTCGCTGCCGCCGCTGCTGGTCGCGCTCGTGCTGACCGTGATCGCGGTGCGTACCGGCTGGGCCCCCGCCGGCGGCATGCAGAGCGCCGGCGCCGACGAGTGGGATGCCGGCTCGCGCGTCGTGGACATCGCGCACCACCTGATCGTGCCGGTGCTCGCGCTCGGCCTGCCGCTCGCGGCCTCGCTCGAGCGGATCCAGCAGGCGGCGGTGGCGGACGGCGCGACGGCGCGGCACGTGCTCGCGGCGAGCGCGCGTGGCGTCGGCCTGGGCCGCTGGTTGTGGCGGGCGCTGTGGCGGCCGACCGCGTCGCCGGTGGCATCGGTGCTCGGCCTGGCCGCGGGCACGCTCCTCAGCGGATCGCTGGCCGTCGAGCTCGTCACCGCGTGGCCTGGGCTCGGTCGCCTGATGTTCGAGGCGCTGGCCACGCGCGACGTCCCGCTCGCCGCCGGCTGCGGCGCGGCGGCAGCCGTGTTCCTCGCCGTGTGGACCACGGTGGGCGACGTGCTCGCGTGGTGGCTGGATCCGCGGCTGCGCCCCGGGGCCGCGTCGTGAGCGCCCTCGTCAGCGGGCCGGCGATCGGCCGGGGCCGGCGGCTGGCGACGCGCGCCGGCCTGCTGGTCCTCGCGCTGATCGGCGTCGGCGCGATCGCGGCGCCGATGCTCGCGACCAACGATCCGTCCACGCAGTTTCGCGATTACGTGCTGGCGCCGCCGATGGTCCCGCGGCTCGTCGACACGGAAGGCCGCTGGCACCTGCGGCCGTTCGTCTACCCGCTGCGCGTCGTCGATCGTCTCGAGCGGCGCTTCGCCGAGGATCACGCGCGGCCGGTGCCGCTCGGCGTCTTCGTCCGCGGCCGGCTGATCGCTCCGCTCGACGCGAACGCCGGGCCGTGGCTGCCGCTCGGCGCCGATCGTCTCGGACGCGACGGCTGGGCGCGCCTGATCGTGGGGGCACGGCGCTCGCTCGGCGTCGCCCTGATCGCCTGCCTCGGCGCGCTGGCGCTGGGCCTCGCCATCGGCGTCGTGGCCGGCTATGCCGGCGGCCTGGTCGATCTCGCGGCAATGCGCGCCGCCGAGCTCGTCCTGGTGCTGCCCGTCCTGTACGTCGTGCTGGCGGCCCGCGCCGCGCTGCCGTCGACGATCCCGCCATCGATGGTCTTCACGCTGATGACCGCAGTACTGGCGCTGCTCGGGTGGCCGATGGTGGCCCGCGGTGTCCGTGCGATCGTGGCGCGCGAGGCGCTGCAGGAGTTCGCGGTCGCGGCGCGGGCCATGGGCGCCTCGCCAGCGCGGGTGGTGTGGCGCCATCTGGCGCCGGCCACGCTGGGGTTCGTGCGCACGCAGGGCCTGCAGCTCCTGCCGGCGGCGATTCTCGCCGAGACGACGCTCTCGTTCGCCGGTCTCGGCTTCGCCCCGGACGCGCCGAGCTGGGGCACGCTGCTGTACGACGCCAGCGACATCGCGGTGCTGAACGACGCCCCGTGGCTGCTCGCCGCGGCCGGAGCGGTGGTCACGGTCGTGTTCGCGATCAACCTCGCCAGCCTGTCCATCGATCCGAGGCGCGATCCGCACTGATCGCCCGCCCCGGCCCATTCGCGAACCGATACAATGTGCGAGTGCCCCTCGACCTGGCCGGGATCCTGCCGCCCGTCGCCACGCCGTTCGTGGATGACGAGGTGGATCTCGCCGCCATGCGCGCCAACTGCGAGCGCTGGATGCGCACCGGCCTGCGCGGCATCCTCCTGCTCGGCACCAACGGCGAAGCGCCGCTGATCCGCGACGACGAGGCGGTGCGGCTGGTCGCGGCCGCGCGCGAAGCGGTCCCGGAGAATCGCGTCCTGCTGGTCGGCACCGGACGTCAGGCCACCCGTGACGTCATCGCGGTGTCGCGAGCCGTCGCCCGCGAGGGCGCCGACGCCGTGCTGGTGCTGACGCCGTCCGTCTATCGCAGCCAGCTCACGCCGGGCGCGCTCGTCGCCCACTATCTCGCCATCGCCGACGGCTCGCCGGTGCCGGTCGTGCTCTACAACATGCCGCAGGCGACCGGCGTCACGCTGACGCCGGCGATCGTGCAGGAACTCGCGCCGCACCCGAACATCGCCGGCATCAAGGAATCGAGTGGCGACGTCGCGGTCGTCGCCGACCTCGTCGGCCGCGCCGCGCCTGACTTCCCCGTCGTCGTCGGCGCCGCGCCATCGCTGTATGCCAGCCTCATGGTCGGCGCCACCGGCGGCATCGTCGCCATCGCCAACGTCGTCCCCGACCTCTGCGTCCGCCTCTACGAGCTGGCCCGCGCGGATCGCCACGTGGAGGCGCTCGCCCTGCAGCGCGCGCTGACTCCGCTCGCGGCCGCTGTGACCACCGGCTTCGGCGTGCCGGGCCTCAAGGCGGCAATGGCGCTGGCCGGCTACCGGCCGGGCCAGCCGCGCCGGCCGCTCGCTCCGCTCGACGAGGAGGATCGCCGCAAGATCCGCGGCCTCTTCGAGACGCTGTCCACCCGGGCGGAAGCCCTGACCGTCAGTTGATCCACATGTCCACTCCTCCACTGCCCGACGTCGAACGCCTCCTCCTCGGTCCCGGTCCCAGCCCCGTCTCGCCGCGCATCATGCGCGCGATGGCGGCGCCCGTCCTGAGCCATCTCGATCCGGACATGCTGCGGATCATGGACGACCTGCGCGCGCGGCTCGGCCGCGTGTTCATGGCGCCCGCCGACGGCTACAGCCTGGCGGTATCGGGCACGGGCTCGGCGGGCATGGAGATGGCCGTCGCCAACCTGGTGCGCGAGGGTACGCACGTCCTCGTCATCGTCAGCGGCTACTTCGGCGAGCGCCTCGCCGATCTCTGCTCGCGCTATGGCGCGCTGGTCGGGCGCCTCGACGTGCCGTGGGGCCGCGCCGTCGATCCGGAGATGGTGCGCCGCGCCCTCAAGCAGACGCCGGCCGACATCGTCGCGATGGTCCATGCCGAGACGTCCACCGGCGTCCTCAACCCAGTCGAAGCCGTCGCTCAGATCGCGCGCGAGCACGGCTGCCTGATGCTCGTCGACGCGGTCACGTCGCTCGGCGCGCATCCGGTCGATGTCGCCGGCTGGCAGCTCGACGCGGTCTACAGCTGCACGCAGAAGGGCCTCGGAGCTCCGTCCGGCATGGCGCCGATCTGTTTCTCGGCGCGGGCCAGGGAGCGGGCGAAGTCTCGCAGCTTCTACTTCGATCTCGGGTTGCTCGAGGCGTACTGGAGCGGCCGCAAGTATCACCACACGATCTCGGCGCCGCTCGTCTACGCCGTGCGCGAGGCCTTGGTCGCGGTCGAAGAAGAGACGCTCGAAGCGCGCTTCGCCAGGCACCGCCGGCACCACATGGTGCTCGCCGCCGGCCTCGGCGCGATGGGCCTGGAGTTGCTGCCGCCCGAAGGCGAACGCCTGTGGACGCTGAACGCCGTGTGCGTGCCCGACGGCGTCGACGAAGCCGCCGTGCGCAAGTATCTGCTGCAGCAGTTCAACCTCGAGATCGGCGCCGGCCTCGGGCCGCTCGCCGGCCGCATCTGGCGCGTCGGCCTGATGGGCAGCGGATCGAGCAGCCAGTTGATCCTGCTGTTCCTGAGCGGGCTCGAGCGGGCGCTGCGGGCGCAGGGCTTCGCGGTGTCCCCGGGGACCGGCACGGCGGCAGCCGGCGACGCGTTGTCGTCGCTCACCACCGTCTGAGATCCGCGTGGCCCGCTGGAAGTACGGCAAGCGTTTCGGCGGGTCGTCCTCGCTCCTGTCCCGGATCGGTCGGTGGCCGATCGCCGCGGCGGCGTTCGTCTACGTGTATCTCACCGCGGTCTTCCTGACGCTGCCCGACGTGCGTCCGCTCGCCACCGAGGCGCCCGAGACCACGGCGTTCATCGAGCTGCGGGCGCGTGAGGCGACGCGGGAGTCTCGCCCGGTCGAACGCGTCCAGCGGTGGGTGGCCTACGACGCCATCTCGCTGAACCTGAAGCGCGCCGTCCTCACCGCCGAGGACAGCGCGTTCTTCGATCACGATGGCCTCGACTACGAAGAGCTGAAGAAGTCGGCGGAGTTGTGGAAGCAGGGTGACTTCTCGCGCGGCGCCAGCACCATCACCCAGCAGCTGGCGAAGAACCTTTACCTGTCGCCCTCGCGCAATCCGGCTCGCAAGTTCCGCGAGCTGCTGATCACGCGGCTGCTCGAAGGCGCGTTGACCAAGCGCCGCATCCTCGAGCTGTATTTGAACGTCGTCGAATGGGGAGACGGTGTCTACGGCGCCGACGCCGCGTCGCGCGCCTATTTCCGGGTGCCGGCGTCCGGGCTCAGCGCCGAGCAGGCGGCGCTGCTCGCCGGCTCGCTGATCAACCCGCGCCGCTACAGCCCGGGCGCACCGCCGCGACGTCTGCGGCAGCGCCAGGCGATCATCCTGCGGCGGATGCGCGGGGGCGGTGGCGCGCTCGCATCGACAGAGTCGCGCCCGGCGGCGCCTTCTCGAACGGCCGCGCCGGTCGAGGAAACACCGGCCGAGCTTGAAACGCTGGACGAGGATCCCGAGATGACGCCGGATGAGACGGAAGAGGCGGAGGAGTCGCCGCCGCCCGACTCGACTGCGCCTCCTCCGCCCACCAAAGATCCATCGTGAGACACAAGTCTCTTACGGTAGACTCACGCGCGCAGACGCAGTGTGCCGATAGTCCGTAGCGCGAGATGATCAACTACACCCAGTGCTTGACCCGGTTGATGCGAGACATCGTCTCGCGTGTGGAACCGCTGTCATTCATCGATCCCAACACGGTCCTGATGTTCGGCCGCTTCGGGCGCAGCGGCGCCGAAGGCCCCTACGCGACGTGCCACTGCCTGTGCCTGCCGGAATCGGAACCGGGCTACTACTACTGGCGTGACACCAGCACCGGCGAGCTGACGCGGCGCTCCGAGTGGTTCGTGCCGCGCACGCCGCAGGTCACCGTCGGCACCACGCGCGTCGACTACCTGATCTCCGTGGCGCTGCCACGCTTCACCGATCAGCGGCTGCGCGCTACGCGCAAGGCCGCCTTCTACGGCGACGGCGAGCCGTGGCTGGCCAAGCTCGATACGATCGTGCACGAGCTCTATCACATCGATCCGGCCGGCGCCGGCATCCGCCAGCTCGCCAGCGACGACGGCGGGCAGTCCAGCCAGTGCCACGGGCCGGCGTTTTATCTGGACGTCGCGACGTTCGTGAAGGCGTATCTGCGGACGCAGCCGGACCCGGCCGTCTACGAGTTCCTGCGTTACGACTTCGCCGGCCTCGCCGCGCGCTACGGCCAGGTGGTGGCGACGACGTTCCGCAACTTCCCGTCGTATCCGCAGATTTATCTCGACCCGCTGGCCGAGCAGCCGCACGGACCCGAGACGCCCGAGATCGTGCGCCTGCGCCGCGTCTCGCAGCCGCGGCTCTACACCCAGCACGACGTCGTCGTGCGCGAGTTCAGCGCCCGCGGCACCCGCCGATTCCCCTCGCAGCGGCAGGCCGCTTAGGCCTACTCGATCGCCACCCGCCTCGCTTCCAGGAATCGGCTCGACCAGTAGGGCGCCGAGAAGGGCTCGACGCGGACCACCCCGCGCGAGCTCGGGGCGTGGATGAACCGATCGGGGCCGAGCGCGATGCCGACGTGGGTCGGGCCGCCCCCGTCGGTCTTGAAAAACACCAGGTCGCCCGCTTCGGCGTCCCGGACCTTCGCCCCTACTTCGGCCTGCTTCCGCACCGTCCGCGGAATCCGGACGCCGTGCTGGGCGAAGACGTACTGGACGAACCCGCTGCAGTCGAAGCCGTCCACGGTCGAGCCGCCGTTCCGGTAGGGCGTCCCGAGCAGGTCGGTCGCGGTCCGGAGCATCCCCTCGACCACTGGGCTGGCTGGGCTGGCTACGCCGGAACGCGACGAGCCGCCCGGGGTCGGAAACGGACGGGGGACGGCAGACCGTCCACCACAGGCGGCTGAGCCGGCGGCCGCAACGGCCGCCAGGCACAGGGCTAACCCCTTCGCCGAGAGTGCGTTACGGCGGTACGACGCTTGACACGGACGTAGAGGTTGGTCCACAATCCGACTACGAGCCATGGAGCAGACGCTCCTCCTTAACGCCACGTACGAGCCCCTCAAGATCGTTCACTGGCAGAAGGCCGTGACGCTGTGGGTGCAGGGTAAGGTCGAGATCATCTCGGTCTACGACCGAGAAGTGCGCTCGGTCTCCTTTAGTTTTCGGCTGCCGTCGGTCATTCGACTACTGCGCCGGATACGGATCAGGCGAAAATTCGACTACGTCCCGTTCTCGCGGGCCAACATCTACGCGCGGGACCACTACACCTGCCAGTACTGCGGGCACGTCTTCCCGACCGGGGACCTGACGTTCGACCACGTCGTGCCGGTCGCCCAGAGCGGCCGCAAGGACTGGGAGAACATCGTCACCTGCTGCATCACGTGCAACCGGCGCAAAGGCGGGCGAACGCCCGAACAGGCCCACATGCGTCTCATCCGGCACCCGCGCCGGCCGGACAAAGCGCCCGCGTTGCGCATCACCATCGGCCTGCGCGACACGCCCGAGAGCTGGCGCGATTATCTCTACTGGAACGTCGAGCTCGACGAAGACGACTGACGTCGTCGCGTCGGGCTCGCGGCAACGGCGCTCACCGTGGCTCGTCCTGAGCTGACCGGCCTGTCGCCCCACCGCGCCGTGGCGGGGGGACGGGTGCGCCTGACGCTGACCGGCCTGGATGTCGAGGCCGTCGCCCTGCCGCAGATCCGCATCGGCGAGGACACGGTCCGCGCGGCGTTCGCGTCGCCGACCAGCGTCGCCTTCGTCGTCCCGCCCGACACCGCCTCCGGACACGTGCCGCTGCGCCTCGACTCGGTCCCCGGCCAATCCGTGTTCCTCGAGATCGGCGCGCCTATCACCACCGGCGTCCACCAGGTGGACAGCCCGGTCGTCGACGCCGCCGGCACCATCTACGCCACCTGCAGCGGCTCGCGCGGCCAGCAGTCGAGCGTGTCGGTCTATCGCATCGGCGCCGACGGCGTCCGCGACGTGTTCGTCACCGGCCTCACCAACGCCACGTCGATGGCCTTCGATCCCGAGGGCCGGCTGCACATCTCCAGCCGCTTCGACGGCACCGTCTCGCGCATCGACGCGCAGGGCCGCGCCGAGACGATCGCCACCGAGCTCGGCGTCGCGACCGGCCTCGCCTTCGATCCCGACGGCGTGCTCTACGTCGGCGATCGATCCGGCACCATCTTCCGGCTGTCGCACAGCGGCCACGCCACCCCGTTCGCGTCGCTGCCGCCCAGCGTCGCCGCTTACCACCTGGCCTGGCACGCGGCCGACGAGGCGCTCTACGTCACCGGGCCGACGATCTCGACGCGCGACCGCGTCTACCGGATCGGCCGGCAAGGCGACATCAGGACCGTCTACGAAGGCTTCGGGCGTCCGCAGGGGCTGGCCGTCGACACCGACGGTTCGGTGCTCGTCGCCGAGGCGCTGGCGGGCGCCAGCGGCATCTATCGCGTGCGGCCCGGCCATGGGGAGCCGGCGAGTGCCGAGCCCGAGCTGGTCGTGTCAGGCCCGGCCCTGGTCGGCGTGGCCGTGCATCCCGCCGGCGGCTACGTCGTCGCCACCGCCGACGGGATCTATCGCTGCTACTGACCCGGGACCAGCCGCCCGCTCGAGTTGACGATCGGCCGATCCGCGGCGATCGCCCCGAACGTCGGGGCGTTGATCGTCACCTGGCCCGCCGGCGCCCGCACGAGGCCGGCCAACTGGCCCTGGCTGCTCACCGTGACGCCGCCCGCCGCGACGTTCAGTCGCAGCCAGGCGACATGGGATGGAGGTCGTCGCGCCGTCGACGCCCTGACGTAACTCGGCGCGGAACGCACCGGACTCCGCTTCGACGGTAACGGGAACCTGTTGGCCGAAGGCCACGCGCGGCGCCACGAGGGGCCAACGACAGGGCCAGAGCCAACCTGCCTGCTTGCTGCATGGAAGCCGCTCCTTTGGTTGAAAGCGGCGACAGGCTAAGGCCCGCTCACAGGGGCCTGTCAAGACTCAAGGCGGCTCAGCAGCAAAAGCCTGAAAGCGCCGGCCGAGGTGGCGATTCCGGCGGGAAATCGCTGCCCAGCTGGCGGTGACGTCAGGCCAGTTTGCCGCCGAAGAACGACGGCAGCGGCAGGCTCCGCATGGTGTGGAGACCGGGCGGGGCGGCGAGGACCCGGGGGATCGAGTTGACCGCGATCGAGGCCGTGGCGATGTCGCCGTGGACGCCGCCGGCGAGCTTCATGCGCAAGGGCGGCGTGCCCTCGATCCGCACCGCGTCGTAGGACTCGGGCGCCCCGAGGTAGGCCTCCATGTGCAGCGTGATCACCGGCTCGCCGTCGCGATAACCGACGCCATCCTGGATCAGGCCGCAGACCTGGCCGGCCTCGACGTTCAGGAACTGGCTGCTCACCGGCTTCTCGGCGATCTTCGGCGCGATGTCATCGGTGACGCGGTCGAGCGTCCAGCCGAGGGCGTCCGCGATCATCGTGATCGACTCGGCCAGGCCGACGTGGCGCACGGTGCCGGCGTCGACGCGGGCCTGGAACGCCTCGGGCGTCAGGCCGGAGCCGATCTTCTGCTGGAACGGCAGGCGCCGGATGCGGGCGTCCTGGATGCGGTCGACGTGCACCTTCTGGACCGACTCGCAGACGCCAGTCAGCATGATCGGGAGGGCGTCCATCACGAATCCCGGGTTGACCCCGGTGCCCAGGACGGCGACCTTGCCCTTCTTCGCCAGCTCGTCGATCTGCCGCGCAAACCGCCGGCGGGCCTTGGTCGGATACGCCAGCTCCTCGGTCGTCGAGACGATCGGCACCCTGCGTTTCACGATCGCCGCGACCTGCGGCACCAGCTTGGCAATCGACGAGCTCGTACAGAGGATGGCCACGTCCGGCTTTGTCGCGCGGATCGCCGCGTCCACGTCGTCTTGTACCTTGAGGCGCAGCTTGCGCCCGAGCTCGGCGATGTCGCCGAGATCCCGCCCGACCTTGCCCGGATCGAGATCGACCGCTCCGACGGCCGTGAGGCCCTTGCGGCCGGCGACCTGGCGAACCACCCCGAGGCCGATCGGCCCCAGCCCCACGTGCAACACGCGAATCGGCATATCGGGCGGGATTATATCTGTCCGGCCCGAGCGGGCCGTCCGCGAGCACACATGCGGTACCATCTCGGCCGATGCTGGCCCTCAGAGAAGCGGTCGCCGCCTACCGCGACGGCTGGGTGCGGGTCTGGCAGGCGCCCCGGATCCTCGTCCTGCTGGCGGGCGCGACCATCCTCATCACGGCCGCCGGCCTGGACGGCGCGCCGGCCTCGCGTCCCTTCGTCCTCGACGTGTTCGAGCCGCTCGGCACCGCGCTGATGGGCGGCGCCATCGCCGCGGCCCTCGACGCCAGTGACGTGGCCAGCCGCCTGGGCGGCGAGTCGGCGCCATGGCTGCTGTGGCTCGTCGTCGTCATCGGCGGCGTCGTCCTGACCGGCGGCGTCATGGACCGCTACGCGCGGCAGCGGCCGCTCGATGCCCGCACGTTCTGGGGCGTCTCGGGCGAGCTGGCCTTCCGCCTGATCCGGCTGAGCGCGATCGGCGGCGCGCTGTTCTCGGTCCTCACCGGCGTGCTCGTCCTCGTGCTGGACACGATCGCCACGGCCGTCCTCGCCGCCGCGGGTCCGGAGCGCGGCGAGGCGCTGCTGTGGGCGCTCGAGCTCGGGCTCCGCGTTCCCTACCTCGCGGCGGCGCTCGCGCTGTTCGCGGCGACCGACGCCGGCCGGGTACGGATGGTCGTCGAGCGCCGGCGCAGCGCCCTGTTCGCGTTGACGGCGGGCGCGCGCTTCGCCTGGCGGCACCGGGCGCCTGTCGTCCTCCTCTACGCGGCGCTGTTCGCCACCGCGGGGATCCCCTGGGCGCTCGTCTCGGCCGCCGAGCTATCGCTGGAACCCGGGGTCGGCCTGGCGCGGCTCCTCGACGCCATCCAGGTCGGCACGGCGATCACTGCGGCGCTCGTCAGCGCGGCGGCGGCAACCTCGCTGTTCCAGGCCGCGCTGGCGCACGCGTCGTACGTCGCGCCGCCGCGCCTGGTCTGGCCGGACTCTCCCGCGATCGAGACACTAGGGGATCTGCCTGAAGCGAAAGTGCCCCGACGTGACTTTCCCCCGGCCGTCTGAGACACTCTCGGCAAACGTCCCGGCCGTGTCCCCGGCAGGCTTGGCCGGCGTCGAGATCCCGAATGCTCCAGTCGCCCGCCACAGCTGCGACGATCCTGATCATCGACGATCAGGAGAGCAACCTCCGCCTGCTGGAGCGCGTGCTGAGCAGCGCCGGCTACAAGGCGTTCGTCAGCTCCACCGATCCCCTCAAGGCCGTCGACCTCTATCGGCAGTACCGGCCCGACCTCGTGGTGCTCGACCTGCACATGCCGATGCTGGACGGCATCGGCGTGCTGGAGCGGCTCAACGAGCACATGCCCGAGGGCACCTACGTGCCGGTCCTCGTGATCACCGGCGACCTGAGCCCGACGACCAAGCAGCGGGCGCTCTCGGCCGGCGCCAAGGACTTCCTCGGCAAGCCGTTCGATCCGCTCGAAGTGGTGCTCCGGATCAAGAACCTGCTCGAGGCCCGCTCGCTCTATGTCGAGCTGCAGCGGCAGAACGAGGTGCTCGAAGAGAAGGTCGCGCAGCGCCGCTACGAGCTGGAGGACGCGCAGCTCGAGATTCTCGAGCGCCTCGGCCGGACGGCGGAGTTCCGCGACGACGACACGATGCAGCACACGCAGCGCGTCGGCGCGATCTCGGCGCGCATCGCTGAGGCGCTCGGCCTGCCGGACGACCTCGTCAAGACGCTGCGGCTCGCGGCGCCGCTGCACGACATCGGCAAGATCGGCGTCCCCGACAACATCCTGCTGAAGCTGGGCAAGCTGACGCAGGACGAATACGACGTCATCAAGACGCACACGGCGATCGGTGCGCGCATCCTGTCGGGCAGCACCCACCTGCTGCTGCAGATGGCCGAGCAGATCGCGCTCACCCATCACGAGCGCTGGGACGGACACGGCTACATCGGCGGCTTGCGCGGTGAAGAGATCCCGCTGGTCAGCCGGATCGTCGCCGTCGCCGACGTCTTCGACGCCCTGACCCACCAGCGGCCGTACAAGGATCCGTGGCCGGTGGACGACGCCATCCGCGAGATCGAGCACCAGTCGGGGCAGCAGTTCGATCCGCTGGTCGTGTCGGCGCTGCGGCAGATCCTCGAGGAGGACGCGGCCGAAGACGACGACCCGGACGACGGGCCGGCCCCGAGGTCGAGCGCGCCGGGCCCGCACGGCCAGTCCCAGGCGACGCGGCTGCCGACGGGCGACGAGTCGGGCTCCCCGGCCCGCGGCCGGATTACCCGCCGCTAGTTGCTAGTCGGCGAGAGCGGGCTTGCGGGCGATGACGGTCACGAACAGCTGACCGCCGCGGACGCGGATCGCCTCGAAGCCGGCCTTCTCTGCAAACGTCTGCAGCTCCTGCGGCGTCGACGCCTTGCTGATGTGCGGCGGGCGCTCGGCCGGCGGCAGCCGGGCCATCTGCTCGAACAACGCCCACCCGTCCTCGCTCAGCAGGCTGAAGCTGTCCACGTAGAGGCGTCCGCCCGGCTTGAGGACGCGGAACGCGCCCTGGATATAGCGGTAACGGTCCCACTCCTCGAGGTGCATGAAGACCGTCGTGCAGTAGACGACGTCGATGGTGCCGTCGAGCGATGCCGGCAGGCCGTCGCCGGTCAGGTGGACCAGCTCCACGTTGCCGGCGGATCCGAGCGCGGCTCGCGTGTGGCCCAGCATCTCGCGCGACACGTCGGCGCCGATCCACCGGCGGCAGCGCGGCGCCAGATGGACGCCGACACGGCCGGCGCCGCAGCCGATGTCCAGGACGGTGTCGGCGGCGGAGAGGCCGGTTTCCGCGACGATGTCCTCCGCGGTCGATTGGCCGGCGCGGTCCCACTCCGCGTCGCTGTCGTGGCCCGCGACCGCCTTCATCGCGTCGCTCCGGGTCTGCGCCACGCTGTCCCACACGCGGCCGTACTCGCGGCGGTCGGCCACGCTGACGGTGTAGAAGCGCGACACGCGGCGCACGATCGATCGAAGCAGGCCCTTGAGCATCGGGCGCGATGTTAGTCGATTCGCGTCGACGGGCGAACCCGGTCGGCGCGGCTAGCCCGAGGCCCATCTCGTCGGCCGACCGGGCCCAGGTCTGGTGGACGTGCGGCGCGTCCGACGGCGTAGGCTCGGCGGGCTCGGGCGCCGGCGATTCCTCGCCGGCCAGCTTGGCGCGCGCCTGCCGCACCGTCTCGCGCAGCAGCGGATCGCCATTGACGTCGATGCGATCGAGCTCGCCGGCGAGCTGCTCCAGCCCGAGCGCGCCAACGGCGTAGACGCCGCACGAGCGCAGCCACGGATCCGAGCTGCGCAGCAGCGCCGACACCGCGTCCTCGTGCGACTCGACGCGCGTCCCGAGCACCTCGTTGGCCAGCCGCACGCGCTCGGCCCGCGACACCTGCGGGTCGAGCAGCGGCAGCACCAGCTGGCGCACCTGCGGCTGGAGCACGGCATCGAGGAACTCGAGCGCGTTGGCACGGACGCCGGCGTCGTCCGCCATCACCCCGACGTAGGCGCTCTCGACGTCGAAGCGCGGCCAGCGGATCGCCATCAGCCGGAAGATGCGCTCGATCTCGTGGCGCATGGAAGTCTCGAGCGCGACCGCCACCGGATCGGTCGACTGCATCGGGTTGGCCAGCGATCCCAGGATCTGGTACGACCGGTAGTGGCCCATCACCTCGGCCATCAGCACCATCTCGATGGCGGCGCGATCGAGCGGCAGGTCGGGCTGTCGCGCCCGCAGCGTGGCGAGCGCCCCGATCACGCGCAGCCGGAGCGTGACGTCGGCTTCGAGCAGGTGGTTCACGAGCAGGCGCGCGCTGGCCTCGGTGCCGATCCGCGCCACGATGTCGGGGATCTCGCGGCGCAGCCCCAGCGGCATCGACGGTTCGTCGAGCAGCAACGCCAGCGGCGCCAGCGCCGGCGGGCCGAACGCGGTGAGCGCGTCGTGCGCGGCCCGGCGGACGGCGTCGTCCTCGAGCCGCGTCGCGATCGCCGGCACCAGATCGAGGCGCGACGCCTTGGCCGCCGCGGCGACGGCGTGCGAGGCGACCTCGGGATCCTCGTCGGCGATCAGCGTCGCCAGATCGGCCAGCTCCGCGCCGACGTCGCCGGACAGGCGGCCGAGCAGCATCGCCGCCTCGATGCGGGCGCGGCGGCCTTCCGGCCCGCGCTCGCTGGCCATCGTCCCGAGCAGCAGCCGCGCGGCTTCGAGGTTCTCGTAGCGGCCGGGCCGGCTGTAGAGCGCGACCATGCTGGCGCGGATCGAGAAGTCTTCGAACTCGCCGAGCGCGTCGATCTGGGCCAGCGGATCGACACGGGCGTGGTACGCCAGCCAGAGCAGCGCCTCGGTGCGCACCTCGATGTCGGGGTCGTGCAGCAGCCGCTCGGCCTCGGCCCGGATCGTCAGGTCGGGGGCGGCCCGCAACGCGGCCAGCGCCCGGGCGCGGACGGCGGGCGTCTCGTGGGTCAGGAGCGCGCGCACGGCGTCGAGGGGCGGCCGCCGCCCGCTCTGCGCGAAGGCCCGCAGCACGTACAGGATGGCCTCGGGATCGCCGGCGTCGAAGGCCTTGGCCAGCACCGCCGAGGCCGATCGATCCATGGACGCCGTGGCCGCGCGCTCCACGTCGAGCCGGTACTGGTGCAGGCTGTCCGTGATCGCCAGCACGTAGCCGCGGCGCAGGACCAGCGCCAGGCCGACCCAGACGGCGCAGCCGACGGCGCAGCAGGTGGCGAGGCCGCGCAGGCCAAGACCGAGGCCCGGGATGGCAATCATGCCGACGGCGAAGCCTTTCGTCGCCAGGCCGAGGAGCAGGCCGCCGACGCCGTCGCCGACGCGGCTGACCAGCACGTCGATGGCGCCCTTGACGCCGGACTTCACGTGCGACGGCAGCGGCAGATAGAGCAGCTCGAACGTCGCCTTGTCGATCGAGAAGCGCAGGCCCTGGTCGAAGGCGTTGGTCAGCACCACCGCGACGAAGAACGGCGCCGCCATCGTCAGCACCGACCCGAACAGGAGCGCCACCGGCAGCAGGAGCACCGTGACGCCGACGCCGAACCGGCGCAGCGCCGGCCCGGTGGCGCCGAGCTGGATGATGAACGCCGCGATGCCCATGCCGAGGTTGAAGGTGCCGAAGAGGCGGGTCAGACGGTCGGTGTCGCCGGCGTAGTGCTCGCTGGCGATCAGGCTGAACTGGAAACCGGTCCACTGGGTGACGATGGCGACGAGGAAGACCATCAGCGCCAGCGCGGTGAGGTAGCGGGACCGGCGGACGACGCCGATCGCGGCCGGCAGCCGCAGGGCCGCACGGCGTCTCTTGAGCGGCGGCGACACCTTCCGCTCGGACCAGGCGAGGTTGACGACGACCGCCGCGAGGAAGATCAGGACGGCCAGGACCAGCAGCAGGTTGACCGTGCCGATTCGCCGCGCCAGCTCACGGGCGAGCAGGCCGCCCACCGATCGCCCCCGCGCTGGCCCCGGCGCCGATCAGGCCGAACAGCCGTCTGGCCTGACGGGCGTCGAACACCGAGCTGGCGAACGTCCAGGCCTGCACGGGCACGACCACCCCGAAGCAGTTCACCCAGACGTAGAAGACGCCGGCAAGGCTGTTGCCCTGAAACTGGAACGCCCACCAGAACAGCAGGACGTTCACGCCGAAGAACACGAGCGACCCGGTGATCACCGCCCGGCTCCCGACCCGCTCGGAGATGAGACCGTAGATCGGCAGGCCCACGGCCAGCACCAGCGGCACCGCCACGTAGGCGTAGACGAGGCTGTAGGCGCCGTACTCGGCCAGGAACAGGCCGTTGCGAATTGGCTTGGCGAGCAGGAACCCGGCGACGGCCAGGGCCACGTAGAGGAACGTCAGGACGACCGCGCGCCCCTCGCCGGGCCTCACGTCGAGCACGTTCGAGGCCGCAGCCAGGAGCCCCCGCATCGAGCCGAGTCTACCGCGTTCGGCCCCGGCGGCCGGACGGCCGCTGCCGGTGGTACCATGCGGACCCGATGGGTCGCCTCCTCCGCCGCCTCCTTGGACCGATCGTCGACGCCAGCGAACAGGAAAGCGTCACGCTCGTCATGATGTTCGCCTACTCGTTCCTGGCGATGACGGCGTACAACATCCTCAAGCCGATCACCCGCTCGCAGTTCATCTCCCAGCTCGGCGCCGACAACATCCCGTACATCCCGCTGGTGGCGGCCATCGCCATCGGCGTGATCATGCAGGGCTACAGCCGCGCCGCCGGCATCATCCCGCCGCGGTGGGTCATCCCGGTCGCGCAGGGTGCGATGGCCGGGCTGCTGGTGATGTTCTGGTTCCTGTTCCAGACCGGGAACTGGATGGTGGCGGCCGGGTTCTACTTCTTCGGGCTGATCATGGGCATCCTCCTGATCAGCCAGTTCTGGACGCTGGCCAACGAGATCTACGACGCGCGGCAGGCCAAGCGGCTGTTCGGCTTCATCGGCGCCGGCGCCAGCCTGGGCGGCATCGCCGGCTCGTCGCTGCTGGCGTTCGCGGTCGGCGCGTTCGGCACCAACAACCTGCTGCTGGTGAGCGCGACGCCTGCTCGGCGTCGCCGCGGTGCTCGTGCTGAGCATCGAGGCGCGCAGCCCCGTCCAGCTCGCGGCCATCGCCAAGGCCGGCGAGGAGAAGGGCGTCGGCGGCGCCGAGGCGTTCCGCATGCTGCGTGAGTCGCGGCACCTGCAGGTCATCTCGCTGGTCATCGCGTTCGGCGCCATCGGCGCCTACCTGATCGAGCAGCAGCTGAACATGGCGGCCGAGGCGTTCAAGGGGCGCGGCGCCGTCGACAGCCTGACCGCCTTCCTCGGCACCGTGCAGCTCTACACCTCGATGGCCGGCTTCCTGATCCAGATGCTGCTGACCAGCCGCATCCACCGGCTGCTCGGCATCGGCTTCGCGCTGCTGATCCTGCCGGTCAGCCTCGGCACGAGCGCCGCCATCATGCTGGCGAACGCGGTGCTGTGGGCGCCGGCGCTCGCCCGCGTGTTCGACACGTCGCTGCGCTACACCGTCGACAAGACGACGCGGGAGATCCTGTTCCTGCCGCTGCCCGGGCAGTTGAAGCGCCAGGCCAAGCCGTTCGTCGACGTCACGGTCGATCGCACCGCGAAGGGCATCGGCGGCCTGCTGGCGCTCGTGCTGATCGCGCCGTGGGGCCTGAACCTCGACTGGCAGCGCGTCAGCTACGCCAGCCTGGTCGTCTGCGGCCTGTGGATCTTCACCGCCGTCAAGGCCAAGCAGGGCTACATCAACGCCTTCCGCCAGGGCCTCGCCCGCGGCGACGTCGAGCCCGACACGCTGCGGCTGCCGACCGCCGACGCGTCGACGATCGAGACGCTGGTCGCCGAGCTGGCCGATCCCGACGAGGCGCGCGTCCGCTATGCCATCGACGTGCTCGAGTCGCTCGACAAGCGCAACCTGATCACGCCGCTGCTGCTCTACCACGAGTCGCCGAAGGTGCGGGCGCGGGCGCTCACGGCGCTGGCGGCGGCGCCGCGCGAAGTGGCCGCGAAATGGCGCTCGGGCGTGCAGCGGATGCTCGGCGACGAGAGCGCCGAGGTGCGGGCGGCGGCCGTCGGCGCCCTCGCCACGCTCGGCGGTGAGGCCCAGACCGATCTGGTGCGCCCATATCTCGACGACGCCAACCCACGCATCGCGGCGACGGCGGCGGCGGTGCTCGCCGGCAGCAGCAAAGACGAGGATCGCGAGCTCGCCGAGCGCACGCTGACGCGGCTCTCCGGCGCGTCCGGCGACCGCGCCGCGTCGCGGCGCGAGGTGGCGATCGCCTTGCGGCAGATTCGCGATCCGCGCACGAGCCTGCTGCTGGTGCCGCTCCTGAACGACGCCAATCCCGTCGTCGCCGCCGAGGCGATGCGTACCGTGCGCGAGCGCGGCCAGGGCGACTTCCTGTTCGTGCCGACGCTGGTGTCGCTGCTGCGCCACCGCAGCCTCAAGGCCCCGGCGCGGGATGTCCTCGTCAGCTACGGCGAGGAAGTCGTGCCGGCGCTGGCGCACTTCCTCCGCGATCCCGAGGAAGACATCTGGGTGCGGCGGCACGTGCCGTCGACGCTGTCCCGCATTCCCTGTCAGGCGTCGATGGACGTCCTGATCGCGGCGCTCGTCAACGAGAAGGACGCCTTCCTCCGCTACAAGTGCGTGGCCGCGATCGACCGCCTGCATGGCGAGCACCCGGAGCTGACCTTCGATCCGAAGCCGATCGAAGTGCTGGCCTGGCTGGAGGGGATGCAGTTCTACCAGTTCCTCTCCTACCACCACAACCTGTTCGCCCGCGGCGGCATCACCACGCCGTGCCTGCTCAAGTCGCTGCTCGAAGAAAAGCGGGCGCGGGCGCGTGAGCGCGTCTTCTTCATGCTCGCCCTCCTTTATCCACGCCGCGACGTGATGGCGGCGCGCTGGGAGCTGGAGCACGGCGACGCCCGCGCCAAGGCGTCGGCCTGCGAGTACCTCGACAACGTGCTGTCCGGTCCGCTGCGCCGCCGGCTGATGCCGATGCTCGAGGAGCTGACCGACGAGGAGCGCGTCACCAAGGGCAACGTGATCCTGCGGACGCGCCCGCGCGACGTCGAGGAGACACTGCTGATCCTGATCAACAGCGACGACGAGGTCGTGTCGGCGGCGGCGATCGACCTGGTCGGCCGGCTCGAGCTGCGCTCGCTGGCCGATGACCTCGATCACGTCCTGGGCCACCGTGACGTGCGCGACTGGCACGTCTTCGAGGCCGCGTCCTGGACGCTGGCCGGCCTGCGCCTGCAGTCGTCGAAGCGGCGCGCGCTGTGGCTGGAGCCGCTGCCGAGCGTGGAGATCGCCAGCCGTCTGCGGGCCATCCCCATCTTCGCCTCGGTCGCGACCGACGAGCTGTTCCGGATGGCGCGCACCGGCCGGCAGGTCCGGCTCGATCGCGGCCACACGCTCTACGAAGCCGGCGCGCTGCCGGCGTACGTCCACCTCCTGCTGGATGGCCAGGTGCAGGCCACGGCGCCGGGCGGCAAGACGCGCGACATACCGCACCCCGCACCCCTCGGCCTCGAGGAAGTGCTCGAAGAGCGCGCGCACGCCGAAACGGTGCGCGCCGTCGAAACGTCGGTCGCGGTGCAGCTGTCGGTCGAGGAAGCGCGCGGCCTGCTCGCAGACAACACCGACCTCGTGCAGGGCCTGTTCCGCTGGATGCTCGATCATCCGGCGTTCGGCACCGGCCGCCTGGTCGTGCGCGGCATCAGCGCCGCGCCGGGCGAAGTGGCGACTCCCCTGCTCGATCCGGCCACGCCATCCAACGGCACGACGACGACCGCGGCACTGCGGCCGATCGACGCCGTCCTGGCGCTGCGGCGGGTTCCGCTGTTTGCGCGCAGCTCGGTCGAGGCGCGGCTGGCACTGGCGGCGATCGCGCACGAGGAGCGGCTGGAGCCGAACGGCGTCCTGCTGCACGCCTCCGACGCGCCGGCCATCCGACTGGTCGTCGACGGCGAGCTCGAAGCCAGGACGGTGACGGGCGAGACCGTCGCGATCGCACCGGGCGACACGCTCGGCGTCCTCGAAACGTGCGCGGGCGTGCCCATCGGCGCCAACATCCACGTGACCGCGGCCGGGCGCGCCCTGCGCATCAGCCACGAAGACTTCTTCGACCTCCTCGGCCAGCGCACCGACCTGCTGCACTCGCTGTTCGCGACGCTGTTCGGCGCCCGCCGCGCCGAGTGGGACCTCGCCGCCGGCGACACGTCACGGCCAGAGGCGGCGCAGGAACTGGTGTGACGCGACGGCGGCTGGCGGGTGCCGCGATCGGGGCGGCGCTCGTGGCCGTCGCGAGTCTCGCCTCGGCGCACGAGCTGTTCCTCCATCCGCGCGGCTTTCACGTCGCGCCGCACGCCACCATCACGCTGCCCGTCCTGAACGGCACGTTCGCCGCCAGCGAGAACGCGATCGAGCGGACGCGCATCACCGACCTCTCGCTGCGCGGGCCGGGCGGGCGGACCCCGATCGATCGCGCGACGTGGACGGAACGCGATCCGCGCAGCACCGTGCGGGTCACGGTGGCGGGACCGGGCACCTACGTCGTCGGCGTCGAGGTCGGCGCGCGCACGATCGCGCTCGACGGGCCGGCGTTCGATCGCTATCTCGCCGAGGAAGGCATCACGCCGATCCTCGATCGCCGCCGGGCCACGGGACGCCTCGGGCAGCCCGCGCGCGAGTCCTACGCGAAGGCGGCGAAGACGCTGATCGCCGTCACCGACGCGGCCGGGCATCTCGCCGCGCCGGCACGCGACGGCGCGTCCGCGGCGCTCGTGGCCAGCGGCTACGCCGCGGAGATCGTGCCGCTCGTCGATCCCTACACGGTCGGCGTCGGCGCGACGTTGCCGGTGCGCGCGCTGGTCGGCGGCCGCGCGCTGGCCGGCTGGACGATCCGCGCCGGCGGCACCATCGGCACCAGCACCACGGCCATCCCGACGCAGGTCCTCACGACCGACCGCGAAGGCCGCGCAAACGTTCGCCTCACCCACGACGGGCACTGGTTCGTCGCGTTCGTCCACATGGTCGACGCCCCGCCCGGCGCATCCGTCGACTACGTCTCCCGCTGGGCCACCCTGACGTTCGGCGTCCTCCCCCACTGAGCCCGAGGCCGGCTCAGCCTAGGACCGCAGACCGGGCCCAGCCCGCGGAAGATCGCAGGTATTGACACGCTGTCGGGGCGGTGCTAAGTTTCCAGCACACTGCTAGAAATTGAGCATGTGGACCGATTCCGATATGCCGAGATTTGCCGACCGCCCTGCCCACCTCGACGTCAGCCGGCGTGAGCGCCAGATCATGGACGTCCTGTTCGCGCGCGAGCGCGCGACGGCCGCCGAGATCCAGGCGAACCTGCCGGACGCCCCGAGCTACTCCGCGGTCCGCGCCCTGCTCCGGATCCTGGAGACCAAGGGCCACGTCCGCCATGAACAAGACGGCCCGCGATACGTATATGTGCCTGTCATCGCGCGTGACAGCGCCAAGCGGTCGGCCCTGGCCCACCTCGTGCGCACGTTCTTCGACGGTTCAACCGAGGAGGCCGTCGCCGCGCTCCTCGACGGCGAGTCGACGCGGCTGTCGAACGTCGAGCTGGATCGGTTGTCGGGCCTGATCGCCCGCGCCAAGCAGAAGAGGTCGTGATGCTGCTCTGGGACGTTCTCGCTCGCTCGTCGGCGGTCCTCGTGGCCGCCGCGCTGACGAACGCCGCGCTGCGCGGCCGATCCGCGGCCCTGCGACACACGGTGTGGGCGTGCGGCCTGGCCGGCGCCCTGGCAGTTGCGCCCCTCTCCTGGATCCTGCCGACCTGGCACGTGCCGCTGCTGCCGGCCGTGGCGGCCGCGCCCGAATCGACGGCAGCCGTGGCTGCAGCCGCCGACGTCGTGCTCGAACCGGCATCGACCGTGCCGGAGCTGGCGTCGCGCGCCGCGTCGCGCGTGCTTTCCAGGGTCCCGTCCCGCGTGGCCGAGAGGGTCCCGTCCCGGATCGCCGAGCGGGTTCCGTCACGCCTCCGCGCGCGCCTGCCGTCGGCCGGCCTGCTCGACTCGACCGACGATGGGGGCAAGCCGGATGGGAATCCCGGTGCGCCGCCCGCCGCGACGCCTGGAACGACGCGAAGCGGCCAGCCCGCCGTCGAGCTGCCCTGGGCCACCCTGCTGTTCGGCGTCTGGGCGCTCGGCACGCTGCTGCTGCTCGGGCGCCTGGGGATCGCCAACCTCGTGACGTTCCGGGCGCTGCGGACCCGGGCGACCACGTCGGCGCCATGGGTCGCCACCGCCCGCCGCCTGGCGCGGCTCTCCGGCGTCCCGCGCACGCAGTTCGTGCGGGCCGAGTCGATCACCATGCCGATGGCCGCCGGCTACCTGCGGCCGACCGTCGCCCTGCCGGCCGAGGCGGACGCCTGGCCCGATGAGCGCGTGACGTCGGTGCTGCTCCACGAGCTCGCCCACATCCGCCGGCGCGACTGCCTGACGCAGCTCGCCGCCAGCACCACCTGCGCGCTGTATTGGATGAACCCGCTGGCGTGGTACGCCGCCCGCGCCCTGCGGCGCGAGCGCGAGCGGGCCTGTGACGACGCGGTCCTGGCCGCGGGGACTGCCGGCCCGACTTACGCCGAACATCTGCTGGACGTCGCGCGCGCCGCGCGCCACGTCACGACACCAACGTGGTCGGGGGGTGTGGCGATGGCCCACCGCTCCGAGCTGGAGGGACGACTCATGGCCATTCTCGACGACGCACGCAACCGGCAGTCGGTGTCCTACGGAGCCGCGGGGGTCGCGGGCATCCTCTGCCTCGCCCTGGTGGCGCCGCTGGCGGCGCTCGACCCCTGGGCGCTCGAGCGCCGCCGAAGCGCAGCCGGCTGCCGTCGCGGTGCCGCCGGGCGCCGGACCGACGCCGAAGGCGCCCAAGACGCCGCGGCCGGTCGTGGCGCCGCGGGCCGCCGCGCCGATCGACGGCGTGGTCGCGCCCGTGGCACTCGCCGAGCTGCCCGACCTGGCCGAGCTGGCTGACGTCACCGAGGTGGCCGACGTGGCCGTCGCCGTCGAACCGGCCGTCGCCGACCGCCTCGGCCTACGACGAGTGGAAGGCCGCCCCCGTCGCGGTGCGCGTCGCCCACGACGCCGCCTTCGCGGTGCACGTGAACACGAACGTCGACGTCGACGAGCAGACGCTGCCGACGCCGACCGCCGACGCCGACCGCCGACCCCGACGCCGCAGCCCACCCCGAACCCGCCGAACCCGACCGTCGGGGTCGGCACCCGCTCGCCGCGCCCCGAGCGCGCCCGTCGCGAGCCCGTCCCGGCCGACCCGCGCGTGATCGCGGCGCTCGGCGGCGCGCTGAAGGACAGCGACGTCGAAGTCCGGCAGCAGGCCGCGCACTCGCTCGGTCAGATGCGCGACCCGGCCGCCGTCGACGCTCTGATCCCGGCGCTGCAGGACACCGACGTCGAGGTCCGGCAGAACGTGGTCTTCGCCCTCGGTCAGCTGCGCGACGTGCGCGCCATCCCCGGGCTGACGATCGCGCTGAAGGACGCCAACGAGGAAGTGCGCCAGCGCGCCGCCTTCGCCCTCAGCCAGCTGCGCGACCCGCGCGCCATCGATCCGCTCCTCATTGCCGCCAAGGACGCCAACCCCGACGTCCGCCGTCAGGCGCTGTTCGCCATCGGCCAGATCGACGCGTCGCGCGGCAAGGACGCGGCCATCGAGGCGCTCAAGGACAAGGACGCCGAGGTGCGGCGCATGGCGGCTCACCTGCTCGGCCGGCTGGCCCACGAGCGCGACTAGCCGACCAGCCGGTCACATCCCCGGGGCGCGGGTGCGCCCCGTTCTTTTCACCGTTGATGCAGGTTTTCTAGCATCCGTTCACGCTGGAGTTTGCCGCATGTCTCCTGCTCTCCTGTCGACGGCCTGCGCCGGGCTCGTGCTGGCCGTCGGGTTCGGCCTCGGATCGTCGCCCACCGCGGTCGCCGCCGACGAGGCGATCGGCGCGGCGAAGCGCGCCGCCGCGGCCCCGCTCGCCACGATGCGCCAGGACACCCTCGCATCCCTCATCGCCCAGCTCGACTCGCCCGTCCCGGCCGCGCGCGCGCTGGTGGCGTGCGCCCTGGCCGAGCGCAAGGCGGACGCCGCACCTGCCGTCGCGTCGCTGGTGGCGCTGCTCGATGACGACGCGCCGGTCAGCCCCTACGTCTGCCGCGAGGAATGGTGGATGAACGACGACGCGCCCGACGTCGCCGGCCGCTGGCACGCCGTCGAGCCGACGACGCCCGGCCAGGAAGCGGCGCGCGCGCTGGCGCGCATCGGCACCGTCGCCTTCGACCCGGTGCTGCGCGTGCTGCCGGCCGGCGGCGGGCACGCCCGTCGCAACGCCGCCTGGGTCCTCGGCGCCATGCGCGACGAGCGCGCCGTCGCGCCCCTGGTCGCGCAGCTCGGCGACACGCTCGCCACGGTGCGCGAGCACGTCGTCTGGGCGCTGGGCGCGATTCGCGACGAACGGGCGGTGGCCCCGCTGGCGCGGGTCGTCGGCCAGGATGACAGCGCCGACGTGCGGCGTCAGTCGGCGTGGGCGCTCGGCGCGATCCGCGACGCCGGCGGCGTCGATGCGCTGCTCCGCGCCCTCAAGGACCGCGACCACGGCGTCCGGAAGCAGTCGGCCTGGGCCCTCGGCGCCATTCGCGAACCACGGGCCATCGACGGCCTGGCCGGCGTCCTGGGGGACAGCCAGAGCGAGGTGCGCAAGCAGGCCGTGTGGGCGATGGGCGCCATTGGCGACCCGCGTGCCATCACGGGCGTGGCGGCGGCCCTCGAGGACAAGGACGGCGACGTCCGGCACCAGGCGGCGTGGGCGCTCGGGTCGATTCGCGATGGGCGGGCGGTCGAGCCGCTGTTGCGCGCCCTCAAGGATCCCGAGAGCGGCGTGCGGAAGCAGGTCGCCTGGGCCCTTGGCGCCATCCGTGACGGCCGGGCCGTCGATGGCCTCATCGCCGCGCTGAACGACACACACGGTGCGGTGCGGAAACAGGTCGCCTGGGCGCTCGGCGCGATCGGCGACGGCCGCGCCACCGACGGCCTGACGGCGGCCCTGCAGGACAAGGACGCCGACGTCCGGAAGCAGGCGGCGTGGGCGCTGGGGGTCGTGGTCAGGCGCCAGTAACGCCTCCAGCGGACGGCAGCCGCCCGCGGCGGTCAGCCGGCGCGCCCAGCGCCGGATGACTCCTCGCCGCGGATCATGCGGCTGCCTGCGACGCCGCCGAGAGCGGCGTCGCCAACAATCAACGTCCGGAAGCAGGCGGCGTGGGCGCTGGGGGTCGTCGGTCAGGCGAGCCAGTGACATCTGGCGACGGCGCGCTCAGCGGCGTCGCACGCTGGTGCCCTAGCAGCCGCAGTCGAGACCGAGCTGCCACAGCACGAAGCTGTAGTCGAAGGCGACTTCCTTGAGCTTGTCGTAGCGTCCCGACGACCCGCCGTGACCGGCGGCCATGTTGATCTTGAAGATCAGCGGCCGCGCGTCGGTCTTCATCGCGCGCAGCCGGGCCACGTACTTGGCCGGCTCCCAGTACATCACCTGGCTGTCGTTCAACGACGTCTTCACCAGCATCGCCGGGTAGGCCGTCGCGGTGATGTTGCGGTACGGGTCGTAGCCCTTGATGTACTCGTACTCGGCGCGATTGGCGGCCGGGTTGCCCCACTCCTCGAACTCGCCGACGGTGAGCGGCAGCGTCGTGTCGGTCATCGTGTTGATGACGTCGACGAACGGCACCAGCGCGACGACCGCGCGGAACAGATCCGGCCGCATGTTGGCGACCGCGCCCATGAGCAGCCCGCCGGCGCTGCCGCCCTCGATCGCCAGGCTGTGCGCGGCGCCGTACTTCTGCGCGATCAGGTACTCGGCGGCGGCGATGAAGTCGGTGAACGTGTTCTTCTTCTGCAGCATGCGGCCCTGGTCGTGCCAGGGTTTGCCGAGATCGCCGCCGCCGCGGATGTGGGCCAGCGCATAAACGACGCCGCGATCGATCAGGCTGAAGCGGTTCGACGAGAACGTGACGTTGTTCGGCAAGCCGTACGAGCCGTAGGCGGTCAGGTAGATCGGGTTGCTGCCGTTCTTGACCAGCGTCTTCAGGTAGACCAGCGAGACCGGCACCTTCGTGCCGTCCGGCGCCGTCGCCATCACGCGCTCGATCGTGTACTTCGTGCGGTCGTAGCCGCCGAGCACTTCCGTCTCCTTCAGCAGCGTCGACCGGCCGGAGGCGAAGTCGTAGTCGAACACCGACTGCGGCGTCGTGAACGACTGGTACGCATAGCGGAAGGTCGACGTCTTGAACTCGGGGTTGGTGGCCGGCGACACGGTGTACGCCGGCTCGGAGAATGGCAGCGCCGTCCACGCGTCCGATGCCTCGGCACCGGCCTTGGCGACGCGGAACCGCGGCAGGCCGTCGGCCCGCTCGAACAGCACCGTCTGGCCCTCGAAGACCAGCGCCGCCTGCAGCATCACGTCGGCGCGGTGCGGCACGATCGTCTTCCACTGCGCCGGCGACGGATCGCTCACCGGCGCGACGGCCAGCGCGAAGTTGCGGCCGCCCTGGTTGGTGCGGACAAAGAACTGGTCGCCGCGGTGATCGACGTCGTATTCGTGGTCGTCCTTGCGCGGCGCGACGATCTTCCACGTCCCGGCCGGCTGGTCGGCGGCGAGGTAGTGCACCTCGGACGTCGTCAGGCTGCCGATCTCGAGGAACAGGAAGGCCTTGCTGCGCGACCGGCCGACGCCGACGCTGAAGCGCTCGTCCTTCTCCTCGTAGAGCATCGTGCCGCCGCCGTCGGCGCCGATCGCGTGGCGATGCAGCCGATAGGGCCGTTTGGCGGCGTCGGTCGTCGTGTAGAACAGCGTCTTGTTGTCGGCCGCCCAGTCCACCGAGGTCACCTTCTCGGCCGGCTGCTCCAGCAGTTCGCCGGTGCGCAGGTCGCGCACGTAGAGCTTGTACTCACGTAAGCCGGTGGTGTCGGTCGTGTAGGCGAGCAGGTTGCCGTCGTCGCTGACGCTCGTGGTGCCGATCGCCATGAACGCTTCGCCCTTGGCCAGCGCGTTGACGTCGAGGAACACCTCTTCGGGCGCGTCGAGGCTGCCCTTCCTGCGGCAGTGGATCGGGTACTGCTGCCCCTGCTGGGTCCGCGTGTAGTAGAAGTACGCGCCCTCGCGCACCGGGACCGAGAGGTCGGTCTCCTTGATGCGGCCCAGCATCTCCTTGTAGAGCGTCTCCTGCAGCTCCTTGTAGGGCGCCATCACCGCGTCGGTGTGGACGTTCTCCGCCTCGAGGTAGGCCTTGACCTCGGGCGTGCCCTTCTCGCGCAGCCAGAAATAGTCGTCGACGAACTTCTCGCCGTGCAGCTCGCGGACGGTCGGCTTCTTCCGGGCGATGGGCGCGGCCGTGTCGGCGCCGAGCGCGCTCGGCACCACCGGCGGCAGCGCGACGAGCGCCGCGGTGAGCAGCGCACGGCTGCGTCGATTCGGATACCGCACGCGGCTCATCGAGGGTTCTCCTGACGTGGTTCCCGAGTGATCCCGACCGCTTCCCAGCCTGCCGCAATGCGGCGGAACGAGAAGGTCACCGGATGCGCGGCCCAGCCCGCGTGGGCCGGGTGCTCGCCGGCGACGGTCACTCCAATGTACTCGCCCGCCTCGCGGCTGGCGAGCGCGACCGGCAACGGCAGAGCCAGGTCGCCCGAACCCGCCAGCTCGACCTGACCACCGACGGGCTGGCGTGTCCCGGCGGCGTTGTCCCAGGTGAACCACTGGGCGGTGTAGCGCGTCGGCGCCTCCGCGACGCCTTCCGCAACCGCGACGTTCACGGCACGCAGCACGCCGTCGACGATGGCAGGCTCGACCAGCGGCGTCACGCCGTTCAACCACGTCTCGAGGACCTTGCGGCGCCGCTCGAGCAGCACCTTCGTGACGTACGCGGTCGCGGCCGGATCCGAGTACTCGCCCTTGGCGACGACGGCCGCGACGTCCTCGGGCGTGAACCGCGCCACCAGCCGCGCCCCCCAGAAGGCGTCTTCCGGCCGCATGTTCTGGAAGGCCAGGTTCGGGTATTCCGGCTTCCACGCTTCAGGCTTGAACCGCGACCCCTCGAAACGGCCGACCGACGCCGGCACGTCGGGGTAACGGATCGTGATCCACGGCTTGAAGTACAGGCCGAAGGTCAGGGCGGTGAGCAGGCCGGGCTTGAGGTCGAAAATGTACTCGTTGCCGGCGCGCGGCTTCTGGGCGAACACCGTGCCGCTGCCCATGATCGACCCGAAGTCGAACATGTAGTGCTTGACCCACGCCTTGCCGTCGGCTCGCTCGAGCATGTCGAGGCTGTTCAGGCCGCGCGAGTCGTCGTGGTTCAGCCAGGCCGCGAACACCCGGTTGGCGCGCAGCTCGCGCCGGTGCTCGTGCGGGAAGACGTCGTTGGGATCGTCGGGGCGCTGGCCGTCGTAGCGGAAGCTGCCGAGCGGCGATCCCCCGGCGAAGCGGCTGGCGAGGACGCGGACGCGGCCGTCGGGACGGCGCGCGGCCCGGGCCAGCACCGCGTTGAGGTCCTCGCTGTACGAACGAGCGGACGCCCTTGGGGGCCGTCACGACACGCATCCGCGCGTTGGGCGCGATCCGGATCTTCGCCGGATCGACGTCGGTGATGTAGACCTCGACGACGTGGTAGCCGAGCGCGTGATAGATCGCCGTGCCGATCACCTCGACAGCCGAGGCCATCTCGGGATGCGCCGGCGGATCGAACTCGATCTGCCAGAGGTGCTTCTCGGGATCCTGGACTCGATAGCCGGGCTGAGCGCCCTCGGCCTTGCCGGCCACGATCGGCCAGTCCTGGATATCCGGCCGGGCGCGGAGATCGGGGCCCCGCACCAGCGTCTCGCGCGACAGCCGCTGCCGCCCGATGCGGTTGGTGAACCAGCTCGAGTCGGGCACCTCGTCGAGCGTGTTGACGTTGAGCGCCGGGCGATCGACGCGCTCGCCGGGCGGCATGAACGTGTGCTCGACGAAGTCGTAGATGTCGCCGGATCGCGGTCGGCAGCGCCTTCGCCGCGTCGAAGGCACGGTCGTCGTCGACCCAGACGGGATCGTCCGGATAGAAGCGCGGTCCGGTGGCGGCCTGGAACCAGGCGGCGAGGGCCACGGGGCCGCCGTCCGCGACGATCGCGAACGCGGCGGCCAAGGCAAAACCGAGGAGTAGAGGGGCGGGCAGTGGTGGGTTCGTCCGGCCCATACGTTCGTAATACTATGCTGCCGGCGGGAATGCAGGCACACTACGACGTCGTCATCCTCGGCGGGGGGCTGGCCGGCCTCACGCTCGCGCGGCAACTGCGTCAGGAACGGCCCAGCCTTCGCGTGCTGGTGCTCGAGAAGCGCACCCACCCGGCGCCGGAAGCGGCGCACAAGGTCGGCGAATCGAGCGTCGAGATCGGCGCCCACTACTTCGGCCAGGTGCTCGGCCTGGACCCGCACATGGCCGACCGGCAGCTGCCGAAATTCGGCATCCGCTACTTCTACGACGACGGACAGAACCGCGACCTGGCGCGTCGCTACGAGCTCGGTCCGCGGCGCTTCCCGCGAGTGCCGAGCTATCAGCTCGATCGCGGCCGGCTCGAGAACTTCCTGTTCGAGGAGGATCAGCGCCAGGGCTGCGACGTCCTCGATCGCGCCGTCACCACCGAGGTCGTGCTTGGCGACCCGCACCACACCGTCCACTTCACGCAGGCCGGCGCACCGCACCGCGTCACCTGCCGGTGGGTCGTGGACGCCACCGGCCGGCGCGGCTTCCTGAAGGGCAAGTTCGGGCTGCGGCGCCCGAGCCCGCACAAGGCCAACGCCACGTGGTGGCGCGTCGCCAAGCCGCTGAAGCTCGACGACTGGACGTCCGACGCCGACTGGCAGGGCCGCGTCGACACCGGCAACCGCTGGCTGAGCACCAACCACCTGATGGGGCCGGGCTACTGGGTGTGGTTCATCCCGCTGGGGTCGGGTTCGACCAGCGTCGGCATCGTGGTCGATGCCGAGATGCACCCGTACCCGACGATCAACCGGCTCGACAGGTCGTACGCCTGGCTCGACGAGCACGAGCCGCAGGCCGCAGAGATCTGCCGCGATCACAACGATCTGGTCGAGGACTTCCTCGGGCTCAATCACTACCCGCACGGCTGCGCCCGCGTCTTCTCGAACGAGCGCTGGGCGCTGACCGGCGAGGCCGGCGTCTTCACCGACCCGTTCTACTCGCCCGGCTCGGACTTCATCGGCATCGGCAACGATCTGATCACCGAGATGATCCTGCGTGACGGCGATGGCGTCGACATCCGCCGGCACGCCGCCGCCTTCAACGTGATCTACCTGCGCCTCTTCGAGGCGTTCACCAAGGTCTACGAGAACCAGTACCAGATCTTCGGGCATGCCCGGGTCATGACCGCCAAGGTCGCCTGGGACAATGCCTGCTACTGGGGCGTGTCGGCGCTGCTCTTCTTCCAGCGCAAGTACCGCGACTACGCGTTCATCCAGTCGATCGATCCGCTGCTGCGCCGCTTCTTCGCGCTGCACGTGACCATGCAGGACTACCTGCGCGAGTGGCACCGCCGCGACACCACGATGCTGGTCGAGGGCTTCGCCAGCGTCGTCGACGAGCCGTACCTGCGGCGGCTCCAGAACGAGCTCGACGTCGAGCACGACGACGCCTCGCTGCGGGCGACGCTCGAGGCCAACGTCGCCTGGCTCGAGAAGTTCGCCGCCGCGTTCCAGGCGCTCGCGGCGACCACCCCGGACCCCTCGGATCAGCGGACGATCATCCCGCCGGTCGAGGCGCCGGAGCTTGTGCGCTCCTGAGTAAGAACGTCTTCAGCGCATCGATCAACGCCTGACGCCCGCGCTCCGGCCGGTCGAGGTGCGCATAGTGTGTCGCGCCAGGGAGCGTGACGACCTTCACCTCGCCGGCGTTGACCAGGTGCGCCTGCAGGCGATCGCGGTCCTCGGCCCGCGACCAGAAGTCCTTCTCCGAAAACACGATCAATGTCGGGGCCCGCACCAGGCCGGCGTCCCACGCCTGCCGGCCCGTCGTGACCTCGAAAGCGTCGGCGAGCGGCCCGGTCGGCACGCGCACCGCCGGCGGCCGCTGCGGCGGCGCTCCCGGATCCGCGGCGAGCACCGCCGCCACGTAGGCCGCGGCGACTTGCGGGTCCCGCCACGCCGCCTTGTCGGCGCCGGGGATCGACTGATCCCACGGCTTCAGGATGGCCGCCGCGTCGTAGAGGCGATACGCGCCGACGGTGGCGCGGTTGACGCGCCCCGGTCGCGCCGGATCGGCCAGGTCCGAGCTCTTCCCGACCAGCGGATGCTCGGGCCCGCCGCCGTAGAGCGTGTTGTAGAAGACGACCGCCGCGACGACGTCCGACCGGCGCGCGGCGAACTGCCCGATCGCGTGGCCGCCGGCGCCCCAGCCGAGCAGGGCGACCTTCGGCGCTCGCGAGCGCTGGCGGATCCAGTCGACGACGGCGCCGATGTCCTCGACCACTTCCGACGCTCGCGTCAGCGGGACACCGGGACGCGGCGGGCTGCTCAACCGGGGCGCCCGGCTCGACCGCCCGTAGCCGCGCGCGTCCATCACGTAGACGCGGAGGCCGGCCTCCGCCAGATCGGCGGCCAGCGATCCGCCGGGCACGCCGAGATCGAACGACGCCGGACCCGCCGCGGGTGTGTCGTGGACCAGCAGCAGCGGCGCGACGTTCGGCGCCGGCGATCGGCCGACGATCTCGCGGAGGAAGATCGCGATCCCCGGCGGTCCGGCGACCATCGCGTCGGTGCGGGTCACGTCTGGCGCTCGCCGATCGCCGCGATCATCATGGCGATGGCGGCAAGGACGGCTGGGAGCCGGCTTGCATACGACTACGCTGTCACTATTGCGGCTCTCAGGCATATGATTTAAGCTCAATCATATGCGCACGACGCTCATCCTTCCCGATGCCCTGCTGGACGAGGCCCGCGCCGCCCTCGGATTCCGTTCGAAGACGGACACGGTCGTATACGCATTGCGCGAGGTGGTCCGCCGGAGCCGGGCGGACGAACTGAAATCCCTCATCGGGAAGATCCAGTTCGAATTCGATCCGACCGAACTGCGCAAGAAGGACCGGTCCGGATTGTGATCGTCGTCGACACATCCGTGTGGGTCGCTTCCTTTCGCGACCCGAAGGGCACGACGGCCGCCACCCTGAGGAGCCTCATCGACGCCGATGAAGCATGTCTCGCGCTGCCGGTCCGGCTCGAACTCAGCGCGGGATTCGCGCGCGCCCAGCGGACCCAATTCCGCAGAGCCGTCGCGGCGTTGCCCCTTGCAGTGCCCAGCGAAGATACCTGGCGCCTCGTCGAGCAGTGGATCGACGACGCCGCCGACGCCGGTCACCGCTTCGCGGTCGTCGATTTGCTGATCGCCGCGCTCGCCCACGAACTGACGGGCCTGATCTGGTCGCTCGACGGCGACTTCGAGCGGATGGCCGCGCTCGGCTTCGTCCAACCTGTACCGCTGAGCGTCGCACTCAGACCGCTCGCATCACCAGCGCCGCGTCGTTGCCGCCGAAGGCGAGCGACGTCGAGACGCCGCAGCGGACGGGAACCTCGCGCGCGGTGTTGGCGACGACGTCGACGTCGCACTCGGGGTCGGTCGTGTCGTGGTGGATCGTCGGCGGGATCACGCCGCGCTTGACGGTCAGGGCGAGCACCGCCGCCTCGATCGCGCCGGCGGTCCCGAGGCAGTGGCCGACCATCGACTTGATCGAGTTGACCGGGATGCGGCGGGCGCGGTCGCCGAAGACCACGTGCAGGCCGCGGGCCTCGGCCCGATCGTTCTGCGGCGTCGCCGTGCCGTGGCAGTTGACGTGGTCGACCTCGTCCACGGCCACGCCGGCGCTCGCGAGCGCGCGGGCGATGGTCCCGCCGATGGCCCGGCCCTCGGGCTCCGGCGCGGTCGCGTGATACGCCTCGCAGGACAGCCCGTAGCCGGCCAGCTCGGCGTAGATCGTGGCGCCGCGGGCCTTCGCCCGCGCCATGTCCTCGAGCACCAGCATCGCCGCGCCCTCGCCGATGCTCATCCCCTGTCGTGCCTTGTCGAACGGCTTGCACGGCTCCGGATCCATGAGGCGCAGCGCGTTGAAGCCGCTGAACGTGAGCCGCGCCAGGGCGTCGGTGCCGCCGCAGATCGCCGCGTCCAGCTCGCCGTCGAGGATCAGATCCGCAGCCTGGCCGATCGCGATCGTGCTCGACGAGCACGCGGCGACGACGCACGAGCGCGCCCCCTGCAGGTCGAAGTGCTGCGCCAGCACGTCGACCGGCGCGTTCGAGAAGTGGTGGTGGATCCAGGTCGGGCGGGTCCGGTCGATCCCTTCGGTGAGCAGCTGGAAGTAGTACTCCTCGTTGCGCAGCAGGTCGCCGGTGCCGGCGCCGAGCAGCACACCGACCCGGGTGCGATCGAGCTGGCCGTCGAGGAGGCCGGCGTCGTCGAAGGCCTCGGTCGCGGCCACGACGCCGAGCTGCTCGCTGCGCGACCAGCGGCGGCGTTGGTACGGCGTGAAGCGCGCCTGCAGATCGAAGGTGTCGATCTCGCCGGCGATCTGGCTGCGGAACGCCGACACGTCGAACAGCGTGACCGGACGCAGGCCGCACAGGCCGGCGACCATGTGCTCCCAGTTGGCCTCCCGGCCGGCGCCGAGCGACGAGACGATGCCGATGCCGGTGATGGCGACGCGGCGATCGCTCCCGGACGCGCTCACAATCCCGGGCTCCGGCTCGATCTCGACCGGCGGTGGCGCGGCTTCCATGGACGTGACGCCGAGCGCCGCCGCCGAGGACGCGACCCACCGCGCTTCGCGCTGCTTCGAGCGGGTGGCGACGATCAGGGGCACGAACTCGCCCGGCAGCGTCGCCAGCGAGAAGCTCGCACCCAGGATCCGCCGCGGCACGCTGATCTCGTGACGGCGCAGCCCCACCAGGCTCAGCCAGGTACTGCGCGATGACGCCGTAGATGTCGCCGGCCAGCTGGAACGTGCCGCCGTGGACGCCGCCGACGCGGCCGCGCCCCGCCGCCACGTTGGCCAGGAACTCGTCGCGCGTCGCGCCGGGCGCCGCCGTCCACGTCGTGCCGACACGCCGCAGCGTGTGCGCGTCGCTGCCGCCGACGACGACCTTGCCGCGGGAGAGCGCCAGCGCCGCCGCCAGCCTGTTGTGTTCCGGGAGCATGGCGCCGTTGCGCGTCTCGATGGCCGGCGCCGCGTCGATCAGCAGCTCGAGGTAGCGCTCGAGCGGCAGCTGCCCCTGGTAGAAGTGGAACGGGTGGTTGAAGGCGAAGAAGATGCCGGCCGCGCGCAGGTAGGCGGCGACCTCGAGGGCGTTGCCGCGCAGCGGCTGCAGCTCGCGATGCGCGGTCTCCGTCATCCCCCACGTGCCGAAGTGGACCTCGACACGCTTGTGGGGGCCGGTCGCGCCGTCGACCGGCAGCCAGCACGAGATCTCTTCGCCGAGGATCACGTCGCGATCATCTGGCGCTCGACTCAACAGCTCGAGCCCGCCGTCGATGCTGTCGTGATCGGTGATGGCGACCAGGTCCATGCCGCGCGCCTTGGCTGCCTTGTAGACGGCCAGCGGGTCGGCGAAGCAGTCGCGGCTCTTGAGGAACGGGAGATCGTGGTTGTAGCCGGAATGCCAGGTATGGACGTGGAGATCGGCCCGGAGCACGGGTCAATTGTCCCCGGGCCGGTGGCTCGGAAGCAACCCGAGTCCGATCAGTGGGTCGCCGCGGCGGGATTCGCGTCGAAACCGGCCTTGAGCGTGCCCTTGGCCTTCGCAACCGTCAGCAGCTCCGGGTAGAACTGCACGAACGTGTTGTCGACGGCCCCGTGCTCGACGTGGCAGGTATTGCACGACGACGTCACCGGCAACGGGCTGCTCGAGCTCTTGCCGTCGAAATCATAGAAGCGCGAGCCGCCCTTCGATGCGTCGAGGACGTGAGCCTCGAGTCCGACAGCCTCGGCCTGGAACAGGCCAGCGCGGTTCGGCCGGCAATCGGTGCCGGTGTGGCGGACCTCGAGCATGAAGATCGTCTTGTCGGGCCACCGTCCTGACCCGACGAACGCGCGGTACGACGCCGGGTTCACGAACACGTTCGTGAACATGTGATGGTCCGGCCGTTCGCTGGCGGCCCGGGACCCGTAGGTCATGTCGAGCCCCGCGCCCAGGAAGACCCACTCGCGGTACTGCGGGCCGCACCAGCTTGCCGTCCGCGTCGTAGCGGATCGGGTCGACGACCGGGCGGATCGGCGGTCACGACGGCCGCGCCGCCGACCGCCAGCGTCGCCATCCAGATCGCCGCGGAGGCCGAGAGGAACCTGGTCGTGAGCGTCATGGCGGCATGATGCCGCCGCCGCCGCGCGGCCGTCACCCCGTTTGCAGCGAGGCGCCGCCGGCCTGCAGCCAGCGGTCGCGCCTCACTGCGGCTGTCCCGCGGACGGGGCCACCGGCTTGGTCTTGCCCTTGCCCTTGAGGTGCTCGTCGAGGAACCGCAGGATCGCGCCGTAGCCCGCGATCTCGTTGGTGCGCTTGCTGAAGCCGTGGCCCTCGTCGGGGAACACGACGTACTCGACCGGGACGCCGTTCTTCTTCACCGCGGCGACGATGTCGTCGGACTCGGCCTTGATGACGCGCGGGTCGTTCGCGCCCTGGAGCACGATCAGCGGCTTGCGGATCAAATCACCGTGGAGCGCGGGCGAGATCTCGCGCAGCATCTCCTTCTGTGCGACCGGGTCGCCGATCTCGGCGTAGAGCGCCTTGCGCTGCGCCTCCCACCACGCGGGGATGCTCTCGAGCGTCCGGAGCCAGTTCGACACGCCGAAGATGTCCACGCCGACGTCGAAGACGTCCGGCTTGAAGGCGAGCGCGGCGAGCACCATGTAGCCGCCGTAGCTGCCGCCGATGATGCCGATGCGATCGGCGTCCACGTAGGGGAGGCTCGCGAGGTACTTCTTGGCCTCGACGCAGTCCCAGAGCGGCTCGCGGCCGTGCTTCTGGTCGTCCGCCGCGAGGAACGACTTGCCGTAGCCCGAGCTGCCGCGGTTGTTGATGCCCAGGACGACGTAGCCGTGGTTCGCGAGGTACTGCGGGACGGCGCTGTAGCCGCGTGTGGTCTGCCCGCCGGGGCCGCCGTGGACCCAGACGAGGGCCGGCGCCTTGGCACTTGCCGTGGCCTGATGTGGCTTGATCAGGATGTTCGGGATGGCCATCCCGTCGAACGACTTGAAGCGCACGACCTGCGTGTCGACGAGGTCGGCCGCGTCCAGGTCCTTCTGCAGCGACGTCGTGAGACGCACGGGAGCGCCTTGACCTACCGCCAGCGTGTAGAGATCGCTCGGCGAGCGGTCCCCGTTGAGCGTGAACGACAGCCGCTTCTCGCTGCGCGAGAAGCTCCCGCCCGTGACGCTGCCGTCGGGAAGCTTGGGCAGCGCCAGCGGCTTGCCCGAGGCCGTCTCCACGATGCGCAGCGCATAGCGCCCGTCCTCGTTCACGCCCACGAGCCGGTAGGTGCCGCGCTCGGAGAACCCGAACGAGGCGATGTCCCAGTCGGCCTTCTCGACGTCCTCGTGCGTGCCCGCCGCCAGCGAGTAGCGGCGCACGCGCGTGAACTCGCTGCCGTCGTTGGTCAGGTAGTAGAAGTACGCCGACGCCGGGTCGAACGTGGCGGGGTAGTACGTCGCCTCGCCGGTGTGGGGTGTGATGTGCCTGGCCTCACCGCTGGCCGCGCTCCACAGATAGAGGTCGGTGTCGTTGGTCGTGTTCGGCTTCACCAGCGCGACCCACTTGCCGTCGCGCGAGATGCCGCCTGGCAGGTAGCCGAGGTCATTCTTGAAGGCGACGGCCCGCTCCAGCGTCTTCGCGTCGTAGCGGTAGAGATCGAAGAAGCGCGGGTCCCGTTCGTTCGTGCTGACATAGAAGGACGTGCGATCGCCCGACCAGCCGGCGAACTGGGCCTTCAGCTTCTCGCCTGGCGTGAGGTCCTTCTCCTGGCCGTCGAGCATCTTCACGTAGAGGTGGTTCAGCTCGTTGCCGCCCTGGTCGCGCGTGAACAGCACGCGATCGTCCGTGGGGAAGTACGAGACCGCGTAGGTCGAGTCGACCGTCGACGCCGTGATCGGCACCCACTCCCCGCCGCCGACCGGGATCGAGTAGGCGTTCCAGATACCGGTCTTGTTCGAGGAAAACAGGAAGCGCGACTCGTCGGCCGAGAAGCCGGCGCCACGGACCCCCGTCACGTTCATGAACTGTTCGATCGTGTACTGCTTCGACGGCCGCGCCGTGGCCGTTCCAGGCCGGGCGGACTGCGCGTCGCCGTGGGAAACCATCGCCGCGAGCGCCACGAGCGCCACGCCGGCCCGAACCAATGACGGAGACATGCGGACTCCTCTCGAAGACACCCGTCGCCGGGCGGCAGGTTCCCATGCGCGAAACGCCGATTCTACCGCCTTCGACGCCCGTGCTCCAGCCGTCCGGAAGAACTATTTCGACTTGCTGGCCAGCGGCTTCAGGAACAGGATCTGCGCGACGACGGAGCCGTTCTCGCGATAGCGAGGCGCGAGGAAGCTCTTGCCGATCTCGGCGCGGAGGATGGTGCTCCACGGCGCGCGCAGGTTGAACGCCGCGCCGATGCCGGTGATGCCTTCCCAGTCGGTGCCGCCGGTGCCGCGCAGCCGGCCCCAGCCGCGATCGATGAAGGCGTCGAAGCGGTACTGCTCGAAGGCGTTGAACGAGTAGGAGCCGCGGACCATGGCGAGCTCGTCGTAGCGGACGCCGGCCGCCGGCACGCCGTGGATCTTGGTGTCGTCGAACAGCCCGAACTGGTAGGTGCTGAAGCGATCGAGGTCGCGGCCGCCGAAGTAGGCGGCGTTGACGCGCGCCTTGGTCAGCAGCGACAGGTAGATCTCCTTCGCCACCGACGCGCTGTACTTCGTGTAGGTGCGCGGCGTCTCGGTCACCGCGCCGGCCGGCCCCCACGCCTCCCAGGCCTGGCGGCCGTACCACGTGCCGTTGGTGACGAACGAGTAGCCGTTGCGGCGATACTCCCAGCCGAGGCCGACGCCGTGCGTGATCGTGCTGCGCGGCACGACGAAGTCCTCGGCGGTCGTCCGGTCCTTGAGGTAGGCGTTGAACGCGAGCTGATAGTTCGCCAGCAGCTTCTGGTAGCTGGTGTACTGCCAGCCGAGATTGCCCCCGGCCGACAGCGGCCACGTCAGGAGGCTCTCCGCGTCGCGCGGCCCGGTGGCGTCGTAGACGCTGTCGCTGCCCGGCACGGCGATGGCGAAGAAGTCGACGCTGCCGTCGATCGGCCCGATCAGCTTCGGCCGCTGGATGTTGCCGAGCACGAGCACGCCGCCGAACAGCAGCGCCAGCTGCGAATCGGGGCTGCCGAACTCGAAGTCGAGATAGTTGATGCCGAGGATCGGCAGCGGAAACGCGAACGAGGGATCGATCGTCGTGCCGATGGCCATCGCCTTGGCGCTGGTCGTGGCCTTGTCGCTGACGACGCGCGTGTCGCCCTCCTTCACGTAGTACCGCATCCCCTTGTCGGTGTCGCGGTACATCACGCGATCGCTGCGCCGCGCCTCGACGCGCCGCGCCTCGAAGTCCGCCGGGTTGAGCTGGTACTCGCTGAAGCGGGTGGCCTTCTCGACCAGGATGTTGCGGCCGGCGATGAGCACGATCTGGCGGGTGACGGTCTCGATCGGCAGGAAGATCTGTCGGCCGCCCGTCTCGCCGACGTGCGCGAAGCGCACCGTCTCGTCGTTCGAGACGACGGGCGCGTCCAGCCCGGTCTGGACCGCCTGCAGCTTGCGGCGGCGGAACGTCTCGCGATCGATCCACACGGTGCCGCGGTACAGCGACTTCGCCGTCGACGTCGGCGTTCGGCGTGAAGCGGACGACGTAGCACGCGGCGCCGTCGATGGACTCGGTGCCGTCGAGGCGGTAGCGATAGTCGGCGTCCAGCCGCAGGTCGAGCGGCGGCGACAGCACCTTCTCCGCCTGCAGCAGCGGGAACGCCGGCCGATCCGGCCCCCACTTGGTGCCGTTGACGGAGAACGACAGTTCCTCCCACTCGACGCCGGCGCGATCGGCGAAGAAGCGGTTCTCGGTGACCACGTCGAAGCCGGGATCGGTGGTGGTCGGACGGAAGTGCTGCTCCATGCGCGCCAGCACGACGTGGCGCTCGAGCGCGCGATCGTCGGCGGCGCGCGCCTGCTGGTGCCGCGCGACGATCTCGGCCACCGACAGCTCGGCGCGGCCGGTGACGTCGCTGCGCTCCGTGACCGCATCGGCGAGCCCGTCACCGAAGTCGAGGATGTAGGCCTTGTCGCGAAGCGGCACGCGGACGATGGTGCGGTTGGTGGCGGAGTCACGGCTCGTGCTGATCGGCGGCCGGCGCGTCCCGGTGTAGGGATCGCGAATCGAAGGCGCCCCGGCGGCGCGGAGCGTGATCGTCACGTCCATGGTGTCCGCCCGCGACGCCGGCGCAGCGGGATCGCGCGCGTAGATCAGCGCCGTCCCGAAGCGCGCGGTGTCGTACACGAGCGTGGCGCGCCCGGTGGCCGGAGTCAGGGTGACCGACGCGGCCGCGTGCTCGAGCCGGACGACATCGCCCCCGATCAGGTCGCTGATACCTGAGAGCGCGGCCAGGCCGCGGCGCAGGTGCATCGGGCTCGCCCCGGTAGGATGCCAGCGCAATACCGTCTTCCAGGCGAGCCAGCTCGAAGTCGACGACGTCCTGCCATTCGACGATCGGCGTGGCGCTCCAGGCAACGCTGGCTGCGGGATCGTGCTTCGCGACGGCATCGAGCGCGGCCCTGTCTCCCGTCTTGAACGGCAGCGGCCAGGCCATCGAGGTACGACGCCACGTCTTCGCCGTAGACGCGGTCGAGCCACGCCGCATCGCCGACCGGCAGGCCGCCGGCGAGCAGCCGGGCCGCCGGCGCGGCGCTGTGCAGATCGACGGAGGCGCGCTTCAGCGCGAAGGCGGCGAGCCGCGGCTCACCCGCGCTCGTGAACGCGATTTCGAGCCACGCCAGCCGGGTGCGCAGCCGCGTGACGAGCGCGTTCACCGACGCGGCCCAGGCATCGAGGTCGGCCGCCGCCGGCGTCGGCGATTCCACGGCGAGCCACAGGCTGACGTCGCGGGCCAGCAGCGCGGTTGCGCGGGCGTCGATGGCATCGATGGTCGCGGCGTCCCGCAGCGCGTCGAGCGTGACGCTCAGCCGCGCCGCCAGCGGCACGCTGCCCGCCGGCCGCGGCCCGGTCAGGAGCGCTGCCGGCGCCGCGAGGGTCTCGTCGATCGCGATGCGGGCGCGCGGCGCCTCCGTGGCCGCTGCCGGCGCGGCAGGCTGGGCAGCTGACGACGACGTCGACGCCACGACGAGGCACGCCGCGAGGGCGCGGACGATCAACCGCTGCAGCCGCATGTCAGAGGGGGCGGGGCAGGGTCGGCAGCGCGGCGAGCATCTGGCTCATGGTACCGAATGGCGCATCGCGCAGGATCGCTTCGAGCCGCCCCATCCAGCCGGAGAGCCGGAAATAGTGCGCGAACGCCACGCCTGCGGGAAACCGCATCCGGGGCGGGTCGGGATCCAGCTCCCATGGGTGAATCCAGCAGGTGACCGGCTCGCCGCGGGCGTTGCGCCGCGCGATCTCGCGGACGACGCGGCCCGGCCGGGCGAGGCGCAGGCCCCACCCGCCACCGAACGGCGTCCGCTGACCGAGCCGCCGCTCGACCGCCGGCGGCACCTCGACGATGGAGCCGCGCGGCGTCGCAATCGTGTGCGGCGTGGCGGGGTACATGGGATCTCCGACGACACGGAGGGGCGCGCGGCTGGAATCGACGGTGAAGCCCTCTGCCGCCAGACGCTCGAGCGCCCACGGCGCGCGCCCATTGATCGACCACTCCGGCGCCCGGAACTGCGTCGGGTGCGGCGCGCCGGCCGCCGTCAGCGCGGTGTTGGCGAGCCGCAGATCACGGGTGAACTCGTCGGGATCGAGCTCGTAGACGCGCCGGTGCCACTGGCCGTGGCTGCCGATCTCGTGCCCGGCGTCGCGGATGCGGGCGACGAGCCGCGGATGCCGCTCGGCGACCCAGCCGACGACGAAGCAGGTGGCGCGGACGCCGCAGCGGTCGAGAAGGTCGAGCGTGCGCTGCGTGTCGTCGACGACCCGCGACTCGAGCCCGTCCCACGCTGACGGCTCGGCCAGGGCCGGCACGCCGCAGACGTGGAACCACTCCTCGACGTCGATGGTGAACGCGTTGATCACGCGTCCATCCGCTTCAAGATGCGGCGCTGGCGCGCTGCGCCGTGACGAACTCGGCGATGGCGTCGACGGAGCGCAGCACCTGCCCGCCCGTCTGCTCGTCGCCGACGACGACGCCGAACGAGCGCTCCAGCTCGAGCACGAGCTCCAGGGCGTCGATGGAATCGAGGCCGAGGCCGGCGCCGAACAGGGGCGCCGCGCTGTCGATTTCCTGGGGGTCGATCGGCAGCTTGAGGCTGCGGACGATCGCGTGCTTGATCTGGCTCTTCAACTCGTCGGACATCGCTCTCTTCTATATTGTCCCGCCGCGCCTCCGCGCGGTCGGGCGCTCAGGGCAGGCCGCCATCCACGCCGATCACCTGGCCGGTGATGTAACTCGCCGCCGGCGACGCCAGGAACGCCACCAGCGCGCCGACCTCCGCTGGCGTCCCCGGCCGGCCCAGCGCCACCGCCGCCAGCAGCTTCTCGCGCGCCGCACCGGGCATGGCGTCGAGCAGATCGGTTTCGATCAGCCCCGGCGACACCGCGTTCACGAGCACGTGCTTGGGCGCCAGCTCGCGGGCGGCGACCCGGGTCAGCCCGATCAGCCCGGCCTTCGAGGCCGCGTAGTTGGCCTGGCCGGGCAGCCCGGAGGTGGCGGACGGCGACGTGATGTTGATGATCCGCCCCCAGCCCCGCATCAGCATCGCACGGACGGTCGCGCGAATGCAGAAGTAGGCGCCGTCGAGGTTCACCCGCAGGACCCGGTCCCACTTGGCCCGGTCCATCATCATCAGGAACCCGTCGGCCGTGACCCCGGCGTTGTTCACCAGGATGTCGACCGGCCCCAGGCCAGCTGCGGCCGCGGCCGCCATCGCCTGGACCTGCTCCTCGACGGCCACGTCGCAGGCGAGGGCGAGGGCCCGGCCGCCCGCGGCCTGGATCTCGGCTTCCAGTTCCCGCGCCGGCGCCTCGCGCTCGCGGTAGGAGAACGCCACCGCCGCCCCCTGACGCGCCAGCGCCAGGACGATGCCGCGGCCGATCCCGCGCGAGCCGCCGGTGACGAGGGCGACCCGGCCGGCGAGGCTGGTGGCCTCGGCCGAGTTGGGGTGGGAGTGGTCCGACACGGGCAGCGAGAATACCTCAGGCAGCTTCGACGACCACGGCGACGATCGTGCCGCCGCTGCCGACGCTCAGCACCAGCGCCCGCCGGCCGCCGACGGGCTGGGCCTCGGCGCGCGCCCCGGGCGGCGTGTCGGGTCCGCGGGTGGCCAGACCGATCGTGGGAGGCGCGATCCCCCGCTCCGCGAACAGCAGCGCGGACGCGATCCCGGCGCAGCCGGCGGCGCCGGACTCGCCGAGCGCGCCCTTGATCGCCACCACCGGCACGGCGCGATCGCCGAAGACGGCGCGCAGCGCCTGCGCCTCGGTGGCGTCGAGCACCGGGCTGCCGTTGGCCGCGGCATAGACGACGTCGATCGCGTCGGGCGTCAGCCCGGCCCGCGCGAGCGCGTCGCGCATCACCCGGACGAGCGTGTCCGGCGCCGCCGGCCAGGCGTTGAACCGGTCGGGCGATCCCGCCGACGCCGTGCCGGTGACGTGTCCGAGGATGCGGGCGCCGCGGGCGCGGGCCTGCGCGTCGTCCTCGAGCACGAACAGGAACGCGCCTTCGCCCAGCAGGAAACCGCGTCGCCCGGCGTCGTACGGCCGGCAGGGCTCGTGATCCGGCGCCATCACCGCGAACCAGTCGTGGACGCGGTAGAACACCAACTCGAGGACGTCGGCACCGCCGGCGAGCACCGCGGGCACGCGGCCGCGGCGGATCAGCCGCGCCGCGAATTCGATCGCCGCCAGGCCGGAGGCTTCCTTGTGGGTCAGCGTCGCGTTGGGACCGCGCAGCCCGAGCTCGAGCGCGCAGACCGAGGCCGGCGCGTTGCCGACGGTGTTGCTGAAGAGGATCGCGGGCGAGGCGCCGGCGCCCTGGCGCAGGTAGGTCTCGAGGTATTCGGCAGAGGCGTGGACGCCGGCCGTGAACGAGCCGAGCGCGACGCCGAGATCGTCGTAGCCCTCGGCGCGGCGTGGGAAGCCGGCCTGCTCCATCGCCTCGAGCGCGGCGCCGATCGTGACGCGCCCGACTTCGTCGATGCGCCGCAGCTTGAGCGGCGCAATCAGCTCGCGAGGGATCGAACCCGGCGATGCGCGCCGCGCGCGGCGTGCGCAACGGGACGTGCGCGAACTCGGTGAGCGGGCGGAAGCCATCGGCGCCCGCGAGGAGCGCCTCCGCGAAGACCGGCGCCGACCCGCCCAGGCTCGACACGCTTCCCAGGCCCGTGATCGCCACCCGACCCGCCACGGGGCGGTACGTTACCATGCGGTCTGTGCGGTCACAACGCGCGCGCGCGGGCTTCGACGGGCGTCGGCGCCGGTTGACGACGGGGCTGGCGACCGTGCTCGCGGCGCTCGCGATCGCGGCGTCCGCCACGGTGCGCGCCAGCGCGCCGGCCGATCTCTTCGACGACATCTACCGGCGCGGCCAGCCGATGGAGCAGTCGATCAAGACCATCCGCGCCCACTTCACCGAGACGACGACGTCGAGCCTGCTGGTGAAGCCGGTCGTCGCCGAAGGCACCCTGCTGGCGGTGCGGCCGTCGGACATCCTGCTCGACTACACGAAGCCCGAGAAGAAGCTCCTGCGCATCGACGCGACGACGCTGCGCTTCGTCTGGCCCGATCGCAAGCTGCACGAGTCCCGCGACATCCGCGAGAGCCAGGCGCGCGTGCAGAAGTACTTCGTCGACAAGACGCCCGACGAACTGCGCAAGCACTTCGCGATCACCGCCACCGAGGATCGCGCGCGGCCCGGCACCTGGCGCCTCGAGATGGTGCCGAAGCGCAAGCAGATCCAGCAGGGCGTGACGAAGATCGAGCTGTGGATCGACCAGCGCAGCACGATGCTCTCGACGATGACGCTGACCTTCGCCGGCGGCGACACCAAGACGATGGCCTTCACGAACGTCGAGGTGAACGCGCCGATCACGCTGGCCGACCTCGGCCTGCCCTCGGCGTGATCCGCCCGATTCTCCGTTGGGCCCATGCCCATCGGGTCGCGGTGCTCGCGGCCGCGGCGGTGCTCGCCATCGCGGCGGCGGCATCGCTGCCCCGCCTCCAGTTCGACGCCAACGTCCTGCACCTGCTCCCGCGCGGCGGCGTGGCGGTGCCCGCGTTCCGCGACTACCTCGAACGCTTCGGCAGCGTCGACTACCTCTATGTGATCGTCGATGCGCCCGAGGGGACCGAGCTCAGCGACTACGACGAGACCGTCGAGGCGCTGACGACGGCCCTGCGTCAGGCTCCCGAGATCGCGCACGTCGATGCCGGGCCCCGCGATCGCGGCCGCGACTGGCGCTATCTCTCGGACCGCGTGCTGCTGCTGGTGACGCCGTCCCAGCCCGAGCTGCTCGATCGCTTCCAGCCGTCGCGGCTGGCCGCGCAGGTCGCGTCGACGCGCGAGCTCCTCAGCCTGCCGTCGCCCGAGATGGCGGAGCTGGTGCGCGCCGACCCGCTCGGCCTGCTGCTCTCGCTGCGCGATCGGCTGGCCGGCGCCGCGTCGGGGATGAAACTCGACGCCTCGTCCGGCGCCTACGTCTCGATCGATGGCCGCAGCCGCCTGCTGCTCGCCCGGCCACGGCGGCCGCCGTTCGACACCGCGTTCGCCCGGGCCCTGTTCGCGCGCATCGCGACGATCGAGCGCGACGTGGCACGTGCGCACGCCGCGTCGGGCGCCGACACGCCCCTGCCACGCATCCGCTTCGCGGGCGGCCACGCCATCGCCCTCGAAATGGAAGGGCTGATGCGCGGCGAGTCGATCTGGAACGCGATCGGCGCGCTCGTCGTGATCCTGCCGCTGCTCTACTTCGCGTTCCGCAGCCCGTGGCTGGTGGCGGTGGGGGCCGTGCCGTCGGCCTTGTCGGTGCTGACGGTGATGGCCGCCTACGCCTGGCTGGGCATCCCGCTGTCGGCGGCGGCGGCCGGCGCCGCGGCGATGCAGTTCGGGCTCGGCATCGATGGCGTCGTCCTGCTGTTCGTGGCCTACCGCCGCGTCGGGCGCGTCGTGTCCGACGATGGCCGCGAGGATCTGTCCGGGCCCGCCGTGAGCATGCTGCTCGGCATGTGGACGACGGCGGCGACGTTCTACGGCCTGGCTGTCGTGGACTTCCCCAGCCTCGAGGAACTGGGCCTGCTGATCGGCCACAGCATGATGATCTGCGGCGCGCTCACGCTGGTGCTCGTGCCGGCGCTGCTGCCCGCGACGCCACCGGCCGTGTCCGCGCTCACGACGGGCTGGCTGCCGCGCCTCGTCATCCGCCGCCGCGCGCTGATCCTGGGCGCCGCGGCCGTGATCACCGTTGCGGCAGCCATCGCCGCGCCGCGCCTGCGCATCGATCCGTCGCTCGATCGGCTGCGCGCGACGTCGCCGGCGGCAGGCTTCGAGGCCGAGGTGACGACGCGCTTCGGCGTGCCACGCGACGTCTATCTGGTGGTCGATCAGGGCTCCGCGCTCGAGCCGCTGCTCGAAGCCAACGAACGGCTCGTCGCCGCGCTGGCGCGCGAGGCGCCCGGTGTCCCGGCGCACGCGCCGTCGCTGCTGCTCCCGTCGGCGCGGACGCAGCAGGCCGCGGCGTCGCGGATCGCCGCCCACGCCATCGCGCCGGCCCGTGTCCAGGCTGATCTGACGGCGGCGGCCGCCGCCGCGGGGTTTCGTCCCGGCACCTTCGATCGCTTCGCCGCCACGCTGCCCGTGCTGCTCGACACGCGTGCCCGGCTCACCTACGACGGCTTCGCGGGGCACGGGCTCGGCGACCTGCTGGATCGCTCGATCGTGAAGCGCGATGGGCTGTGGACGGTGGTCACCTATCTCTATCCCGGCTCGCCGGCCGCCGTCGATGGCGTGCGCCGAGCCGTCGCCGCGTCGGGCGGAACGGCGCGGCTGTCCGGGCTGCCGGCCGTCAACCGCGAGATGGCGGAGCGCTTCACGCCGGAGTTCGCCAAGGGCATCTCGGCCGGATCGCTGATCGTGCTCGTGCTGCTCGTCGCCGCGTTCCGCCGCTTGGACTTCACGGTGCTGGCCCTCGTCCCGACCGCGCTCGCGCTGACGTGGACGGCTGGCGTGCTGGCGATCTCCCGCGTCAGCCTCGATCTGTTCAGCATGTTCGCCGTCATGACCTTCGTCGGCATCGGCGTCGACTACGGCATCCATCTCGTGCACCGCTGTGCGCACGGCGCGGAGGCGGACCGCGCCGACGCGGTGGCGCACCTCGGCCCGGTGATCCTGGTGGCGGCGCTGACGACGTTCTTCGGCTTCGGGACGCTCGTCACCTCGTCCTACCCGCCGCTCAGCCTCCTCGGGCTCGTCTCGACGGTCGCGATCGTCGCGCTCGGCGCCGCATCGCTGTTCGTCCTGCCGGCGCTCCTCCTCAAGCCGCGCCGATGACCGCGTCCGAGCCGCTGCGCGTCGTCGCGGTGATCGCCGCGTTCAACGAGGGGCGGCACATCCGCGAGGTGGTGCTCGGGACGCGGCCGCACGTCGACGCGGTGATCGTCGTCGACGATGGATCGACCGACGACACGGCCGCCGTGGCGGAGGCCGCCGGCGCCGAGGTGGTGCGGCATCCAGGCAACCGCGGCAAGGGCGTCGCCGTGCGGAGCGGGCTCGATGCCGTGCGCGGCCGCGGCTTCAGCCACATCCTGCTGATGGACGGCGACCTGCAGCACCGGCCGTCGGACGTGCCGCGCCTCGTCGCGGCGGCGGCCGCGGGTGATGCCGACGTCATCGTCGGCGCCCGGACCTTCGACCGGGCGCAGATGCCGGCGTCGCGCTACTGGTCCAACGTCATCGGCAGCTGGGCGCTCGGCGGCCTCGTCGGCGTTCCCATCGGGGACACGCAATCCGGCTTCCGGCTGATCCGGCTGGCGGCCCTCGAGCCGCTCACGCTGACGTCGACCGGCTACGAGATCGAGACGGAAATGCTGATCCGGCTCGCCCGCCGCGGGTCGGTCGTCCGCGAAGTCCCCGTCGCCCTCGCCTACGACGGCGCCCCCAGCAAGCTCCGCCCGATCCGCGACACCACGCGGACCTGTTTCCTCGCCCTCTTCTACCGCTTCCTCTGCCGTAACTGAGCCCGGACCCGCCTAGGCCGACTTCCGTCAGACGCCCGAAAAAGTCTGTCAGAGGCCAGAAAAAGGCCGGGCCCAAGCCGGGCCGTGGCCAGGCCCGGCCGAGGCCGGGAGGAGGCCGGGGAACGGCCGGAGGCCGGCCGGAAGCCGGCCTGGCTGACATTTACTCCACATTGCAAAGTGATCTGGATGAAGTGCATGAAAGGCACTATGCTTGTGACATTCCATCCATTTCTGGCCAACATGACAACTTTGCATGCATTAATGTCGGAGGACTCTGCTATTTTCCGTTTACACCAGAGAATGGGACGCCCGGCTCCCGGGTGTCGAACCAGGAGGACACGAGAGCACAATGGCTAACCGATCATTCACCTTGACCACCGCCGCGGGCTTGGGCCTGTTGCTCGCGCTTCAGGCCGATGCGGGTCAGGCGAACGTGAGCCTGGCTACCGGGAGCGCGGCTACTACGGCAACGACGACCTCCGTGACGGAGGCGGCCACCTCAGCCGCTGCTTCGATCGTCCTCGAGGCGCAGACGCCGCCTCCCGCGACGGCCCCAGCGGTGGCGCCGGTCGAGGAGCCGGCCCCCACGGTGACCGGGGGTGTCAACGTCGATCTGTTCAGCCATTACGTCTGGCGCGGCTTCGCGCTCACCGACGGGTTCGCCTTCCAGCCGTCCGTGTTCGTGAGCACGAAGGGCATGACGTTCACGTCCTGGTCCAGCTGGTCGTCGACCGACGCCGGATGCTTCAACGCGGACGACTGCCCGGCCATCCGCGAGCACGACTTCACCTTCGACTACACCAAGCCGGTCGGCGCGGCGACGGTGTCGGTGGGCTACATCAACTACCTGTTCCCGCCGTATCGCACCGACGAAGCGGAGGCCGCCGACGCGGTCGGCGCGACCAACGAGCTGTATGGCGGCGTCACGTTCACGACGCTTCTCAACCCGTTCGTCAAGGCCTACTTCGACGTCGACGGCGATGACGACGACACCGTCGAAGGGCACATACCTGCAGTTCGGCGTCAGCCAGCCGATTCCGCTGGGCGAAGCGGCGACGCTGACGCCGATGTTCTCGTTCGCCTACAACTTCAGCCAGTGGATCCCCGAGGACGACTGGAACGACGCGAACCTCGGCGTCAAGCTGGCGATTCCGATTGGCAAGTTCACGATCACCCCCGTCCATGTACCTGTCGATCGGGCTGAACGACACGGTCAAGGCGGTCGGCTACGGCGACGACGCGACCCCGACCAAGTTCTACGGCGGCGTCGGCTTCTCGTACGCGTTCCCTGCTATTCGCGACGCTAGGGCGCGCCGCGGCGACGCTCCCGCAGGCGCACTCTGGCTATACTGTTCGGCAGGGTCGCGCGGCGGCCCTGCCGATGTCCGCACCTCACCGTTTCGTCGCCGGCCTTCCCGACCCACCCGACGCGTCCGCGCCGGTCCGGGCCACTTGGACCCGGCATTTCTTCAATACCGGCGTCGCCTTCCGGTCGATGTACCGGATGGCCACCGCCATGCCGCGGCCGCTCGCCAGCACGCTCGCGTCCGGTGGCACACGCGTCGCCTACTGGACCCTGCGCGCCACCCGGGCCGCGGTCGCCGACAACTTCCGGGGCGCATTCCCGGACCTCTCGCCGTCGGAGATCGACGCGCTGACGCTGCGCACGTACCACAGCTACTCGAGCGACGTCCTCGACCTGTTCCGCTCGGTGTCGATGCCGCAGGAGCAGGCGCTCGAGCTCTTCGAGGACTGGCGGCAGCACGGCATGCGTTCATGCAGGCGCGCGAGGGCGGCAAGGGCGTCATCCTCGTCACCGGCCACTTCGGCAACTGGGAGATCGGCGGCGCGCTGATGCGCGCGCTCGACCTGCCCATGACGATCGTCGCGATGCGCGAGGCGAGCGACGAGATCAACCGCATGCGCGTCGAGTTCCGGCAGCGCTTCGGCGCCGACACCATCGAGGTGCGGCAGTCGATGGATACGGCGCTGCAGATCCGGCGGCGGCTGGCCGAGAACCGCATCGTGGCGATGCTGATGGATCGCCACGTCGATCGCGATCGCGTGCCGGTCACCTTCTTCGGCCGCCGCGCCTACTTCCTGCGCACGCCGCCCCTGCTCGCCTATATGACCGGCGCGCCGCTGCTGCCGTGCTCGGTGGTGCGGCTGCCGTCGGGCCTGTTCCGCGTCCGGCCGGGGACGCCGATCCACGTGTCACACGACGTCGATCGCGACACGGCGGTGCAGCAGGCGGCGCAGGCGTTCGCCGATCAACTCGAGGCGTGCATCCGCGAGACGCCGCACGCCTGGTATCAGTTCTATCCCTACTGGCCGTCCCAGGACGCCGTCGTCGACTGAGCCCGTCGGCGTAGCTGTCGCCGTCAGCCTAGACGTCGGGCGACGAGCAGGACGTTGGCGAACGGCGTGCCCTCACCCATCGGCGCCACCGACACGTCGAAGCCGAGACCGGACAGTTCGGCCTGCCACTCGGCCGCCGTGCGGAAGGCGAACGTCGGCCGCCAGCGGCCGCGGCACAGCGCCGTGATGCGATTGCCGAGCCGGACCAGGCGGAAGCGCCAGCCGGCGGCGGCGTCGGCCTCGCGCACCAGCAGGATTCCGCCCGGCCGCATGACGGCGGCGATGCGGGCGACCAGCGGACCTTGCGACGTGCGGTCGACCAGGTGCAGCACGTCGAAGATGGACCGCCAGGTCGATGGCCTCGGGCAGTTGCGCCTCGCGCGCATCGGCGGTCTGGATCTCGGCAGCGTCGCCCAGCGCGTAGCGCGCCAGATCCGCGGCGCGGGGACGCAGCTCGATGCCGTGAAGTCGCAGCCCGGCCGGCGGCGCCGGCCACCCGTCCGGTGGCCATCGCCCTTCGTGGGCGTCCTCGGTCGCTTGCGCGACGAGCGCCAGCAGCAGCCCCGGTCCGCACCCGACGTCGACCAGCACGCCCGACGCGGGCAGCCAGCCCGACGCCAGCACCGCGCGATAGACGGGATCGCCGCGCAGCTTGGCGCGCGCGAATTCCCAGGCCGTCAGCGACGTGCCGAGATAGCGATCCGCCGCGGCTGCCGTGAGCCGCGTGAAGCCGGGATCGCGATGGCGGCGCCCCAGCGCGGCGTACGTCAAGCCGCCGGCGACGAGCCCGCCCACGAGGCTGAGGACCATCCCCCCCAACAACAGATCGAACCCGAAGTGCCACGGGTCCATCGACGAGAACGCGTCCATGGACAGCGCGTAGGTGTCGCCGCGGCGCAGCCACGAGCCCAGCTGGACCTCCATGAAGAGGACGGCAGGCATGATCAGCGGATTGACGAGGTTGGCGGCGAGGTAGAGCTTGAGGCGGTTCAGGCCGAACAGCCAGCCCAGCGCGATGCACATGCCGAGGTGCAGGCCGATGAGCGGCGAGAACCCGACGGCGACGCCAAGGCCGATCGCCCATGCCTCCTGGCCCCGCGAGCCACCTTCCGTGCGGAGCGTGTAGACGACACGCTGCAGGCGTGACGGGGCCCTGACACGGCGTTGGCTCGGCATGCGTCGCGCGGCGATGGTAGCAGTGTTTGCGCGCCGTCCGCCTTGCCGGGCGTGCGTCTCGGCGGGCGCGGGCGTTTCGGTTATCATGGCCACCGTCCGGCCGGGGGTGTCGGCCTGTCGATGGCCCGTGTGCGGGTCAGGCTCACGCAACGGTGTTGTGGGACCCGGCCTTCCCGGGGAGTAGATGTCGATTTCGAGAAACGATCTCCCCGCTGACGATCGCTCGCGCGCCGTCCTCGCCGCGCTCGCACCGGAACCTCCTGCCTGGGCCGTCGAGCACTTCGCGGTCGCGCTCCGGGATCGCGCCGGCCTGGACGACTGGCGCCTCGTCAGCGCGGACATTCCTGACTGCGCCTCGCTCGACGCGGCGGCGTTGAAACGCGCCGTCGGCGATGCCTACCACGCCATTGCCGAGTCGCTGCGGGCCAGCGGCCATCATCCGGTCCGCTTCTGGAACTTCGTCCCCGGCATCCACGCCGACATGGGCGGCGGGCTCGACCGCTACATGGTCTTCAACGCCGGCCGTTACGCCGCGTTCGAGGCGTGGTTCGGACAGGCGGCCCTGTTCACGCGGACAGTGCCGACCGCGTCGGCGGTGGGAATCGGCTCGGGGGCGCTGGCCGTCCACGCGTTGGGCAGCCGTCATGCCGGCCTGCCGGTCGAGAACCCGCGCCAGGTCCCGGCCTACCGCTATTCGGCGCGCTACGGTCCGATCCCGCCCTGCTTCGCGCGCGGCACGATCGTGCGCGGCCTGCCGGCACGTCCCGGTGACGGCGCCGACGCTCCCGGTGCTCCTGGTTGGCGGCACCGCCAGCATCGTCGGCGAGAACTCGCTGCACGATCGCGACGCGCGGCAGCAGGCGCTCGAGACGTTCGAGAACCTCGCCGAACTGGTGGCCGCGGCCCGCCGGCAGATCGGCGGCGGCGCGGGCGCGAGCCACGACGCACCGCGGGCGGCGTTCGATGCCTTCACCGAGCTGCGCGTCTACGTCGTCCGCGACATCGATGCACCGCTCCTGCGCGAGATGGTCACCGAGCGGTTCGGCCGGACGGCGCGGATCGAGTTCGCGCAGGCCGATCTCTGCCGTCGCGAGCTGCTCGTCGAAATCGAAGGCCTGGCCACGCTCTAGCGCGGCCGGCTTGGCGCGCCGTAGCCTTGGCGGAGGCGGCCTCAGCGCCGCGCCTCGGCCAGCGTGACGGCCCCGATGCCGACGACGCGTCCGCCGGCCGTCACTTCGCCCTCGATCTTGTAGAGCCCGCCCATCCGCCCGACCACGCGGGCAGTGGCCTCGAGTACGTCTCCGGCGGTCGCGGCGCTTGGAAATTTGAAGCCGCCGAGTGCCGCCACGCGCAACGCGAGCGGCTCACCCGCAGTCGCGCCGCTGCCGATCGCCAGGCCGCCGGCCTGCGCCAGCAGCTCGACGAGGACGATCGCCGGGACGACCGGCTCACCCGGAAAGTGGCCGTCGAAGAACCAGTCGCCGGCCGCGGTCGGACGTCGACAAACGGCCCTGATTCCGGGCTCGATCGCGACGACCTCGGCGACGAGTCGCATGGGTGGCCGATGCGGCAGCAGGCCGAGCCAGTCGTGCATGGGCCGGGAGTATACTGGCCGCCCTCGACATGTCGAACGCCGAGCTCGCGCTCCACATATTCCTGCTGCTCGCGGCGATCATCGGCGCCTGCAAGCTCATGGGCGTGGTGGCCCGGAAGCTCGGTCAGGCTCAGGTGATCGCGGAGATGGTGACGGGCTTCCTGCTCGGGCCCTCACTCTTCGGGTGGCTGGCTCCCGAAGCGTCGGCCTGGCTGTTCCGCCCCGACGCCATGCCGAGCGTCTACGGCCTGGCGCAGATCGCGCTGACGCTCTACATGTTCACGGTCGGCCTCGAATTCGAGAGCGATCTACTGCGGCGCTCCATCCGGCAGGCGGCAGCGGTGTCCCTGGCGGGGATCCTGGCGCCGTTCGCGCTTGGCGGCGGCGTGGGAATCCTGCTGCACTCGAACGGCGGCTTTTTCAGCGAGTCGATGACCGCCAGCCAGGCGGCGCTGTTCCTCGGCGCCTCACTGTCGATCACCGCCTTCCCGATGCTGGCCCGCATCCTCAGCGAGCGCGGCCTGACCGGCACGGCGATCGGCACGCTGGCGCTCGCCGCTGGGGCGATGGGCGACGTCGCGGCCTGGCTGATCTTCGCGATCGTGGTCGCCAGCTTCAAGGGGGATGCCTCGATCGCGGTGATCGCCTTCGTCGGGGCAGTGGCCTACGCGGCCGTGGTCTACGGGCCGCTTCGGCCGTGGTTGCGACGGCTCGCCCGGCAGGCGGACGAAAGCGGCGAGGTCAGCCAGGCGGCGTTCGGCACCATCCTGATGCTGGTGATGATCGGCGCGTGGTTCACCGATCGGATCGGCGTGCACTCGGTCTTCGGCGCCTTCATCCTCGGCACCGCGGTGCCCCGCGGTCGGCTCGCTCAGGAACTTCAGCGATCGATCGGCCCGGTCACGTTGAGCCTTCTCCTGCCACTCTATTTCGTGTACTCGGGCCTGCACACGCACGTCGGGCTGGTCGACACGCCGTCGCTGTGGCTGGTCACGCTCGCGATCTTCGCCGTCGCCTGTGTGGGCAAGGGCGGGGCCTGCTGGCTGGCGGCACGGTTCAACGGGGCCGCGCAGCCGGAGGCGCTGGGCATCGGCACGCTGATGAATGCACGCGGAATGATGGAGCTGATCCTCCTCAACATCGGCCGCGAGCGCGGGCTGATCACGCCGACGCTGTTCACCATCCTCGTGCTGATGACGCTCGCCACGACGCTGATGGCGACGCCTCTGTTCGGCCTGGTGTATCGCCCCGCCGCCTCCCCCGCGATCGACGACGACGCCGCCGCGGTGCGCGGCGCCTGAGCGCTGATGCCGGTGCTCGTCGACGCCGCCCGGCGCCGCGCACGTGACACGCCCGACACCCCGCTGATCGACGCGCCCGCCGAGCGCCGCGTGGTGACCGCTGGCGCGCTCGCCGCCGACGCCTGCGCGACGGCCGCCGCGCTGCGCCAGCTCGGCATCGGTCCCGGGCACGCGGTCGCGGCGCACGTCGGCAACCGCACCGGCTATTTCTCGCTGCTGCTCGCGTGCCTCGACGTCGGCGCGGCGGTGCTGCCGATCGACGGCAGTGCGCCGGTGGCCGAAGCGGCCGCGGTGGTGGCACGGTTCGAGGTGTCCGCGCTGGTCGTGCCGGAAGGCCGCGAGGGCGCCGGGGAGCATGTCCTGCCAGCGGGGCTGCGACTCGCCCGCCGCGCCGATCCGTCGCGGCCGATCGCGCTCACCGCCGACGGGCCGGTCGCCATGCTGAAGCTCACCTCGGGATCGACGGGCGTGCCGAAGTCGACCGTCACGACCGAGGCCCAGATCGCCGCCGACGGGCACGCCCTCAGCGAGATCATGGGCATCCGGCCCGACGACTGGCAGATCGGCGCGATCCCGGTGTCGCACTCGTACGCGCTCGGCAACATCGTCGCGCCGCTGCTGCTGCAGGGCACGCCGGTCGTGCTGCGCGACGCCTTCGTGCCGACTCAGATCCTCGACGACGCGGTGCGCGTCGGTGCACGCCTCTTCGCTGGCGTGCCGTTCATGTTCGATCGGCTGGTGGCGCTGCTCCGCGACGGCTGGCCATGGCCGGCCACGCTGCAGACGATGATCTCCGCCGGCGCGCCGCTCGATCGCGCGACGGCACGGGCCTTCGCTGAACACACTGGCCGCCGCATCCACTCGCTCTACGGGACGAGCGAGACGGGCGGCATCACCTACGATACCGACCCCGATCCCGACGGCGACGTGGCGATGGGCCGCCCCGTGCCGGGCGTGACGCTCGCGTTCTGGCCGGATGATGCAGCGATGCCGGGGACCGGACGGATTCACGTGACGGGGCCGGCCGTGTCGAGCGGCTACGCCGCGGGCGCCGACGATGCCGCCTTCGTCGGCGGCGGCTTTCTCACCGGAGACCTGGGCGCGATGGGCGCCGATGGGCGACTGCGGCTGAAGGGCCGCGTCTCGGCGTTCGTGAACGTCGCAGGCCGCAAGGTCCAACCCGACGAGGTCGAAGGCGTCCTGCGTGCGCACCCGCTGGTCGCCGATGCGCGCGTGTTCGGCATGCCCGACGCGCGCCGTGGTGAGCAGATCGCGGCATGTGTGGTGCCGCGCGACGGCAGCCTCGGGGTGGTGGCGCTGCGGGCCTTCTGCGCCGATCGGCTGGCCGCTCACAAGATTCCGCGCGTGCTCGTGCTGATCCCCGAGCTGCCGCGCGACGAGCGGGGCAAAGTGAGCCGGCAGGCGCTCGAAGCCCTCGTCGATGCCGAGCGAGATCAGGGTGGTCCCTGAGTGTCGGCGGGCCGGCCGCAACCGGCGGCGTGGTATAGTTTCGCTCCGAAATCGTGCGTGATTTCGGCCGATTCCGCCGGCTTTTTTCGTGGCAGCCGGCCTGCAGAGCGAGGGTGACGATCCTGTGAGCATCAACGTCTGGCGTCCCGTCGAATCGGTGCTGACCAGCGCCGCGCGTCTCGCCTGGCCCGCATTTCAGGCCGTCAATCGTCGCTTCGAATCCAGCACCTTTCAGCCCAAGTGGGCGCCGGCCCCGCTCATGAAGAGTGACGAGCGCAGCAAGCCGCCACTGGGCTGGCCGCGCTCGACCGATTCGCTGTGCCCGACCTGCGTCAAGGAAGCGCGACGGCGGATCCTGTCCGGCGAGCAGTCCGTCGAAACGCTGGTCAACGAGCACGTCGGCGAGATCAAGGCGCAGATCGTCGAGCGCGACGGCCACGTGATCGTCGAGAAGACCTGCCCGATCCACGGCACCTTCACCGACACGCTGGCCATCGACGCCAACTTCCTCACCCGCATCGAGCAGCTGTTCCCGGGCCGCGACTTCAAGGCGGTCACCGAGACGCTCCACAATCACGGCACCTCGTCCATCCAGTACGGGCGCGGCTCGGTCCTCACGATCGACCTGACGAACCGCTGCAACATGATGTGCGACCCGTGCTTCATGGACGCCAATCAGGTCGGCTACGTCCACGAGCTGACCTTCGACGACGTCAAGCAGCTGCTCGACGACGCCATCTCGGTCAAGCCGCGCCGGCAGATGACGGTGCAGTTCTCGGGCGGCGAGCCGACGATCTCGCCGCACTTCCTCGAGGCGGTCGCCTACGCGCGGAAGGTCGGCTACTTCAGCGTCCAGGCCGCCACCAACGGCATCCGCTTCGCGCAGGATCCGGAGTTCGCCAAGGCCGCGGCGGCGGCCGGCATGCGCATCGCCTACCTGCAGTTCGACGGCATCGGCGAGGACGCCAACGCCCACCGCAAGGTCGGCAACCTGTTCGACGTCAAGCTGCGCGCGATCGAGCACCTCTATCAGGCGGGCATCGACGTGTGCCTGGTCGTCACCATCGTCAACACGGTGAACAACGACCAGGTCGGGCCGATCATCCGCTTCGCGATGGAGAACTGCGACAAGATCAGCTTCGTGTCCTTCCAGCCGGTGTCGTTCACCGGCCGCGACGAGGACATCTCGGACGCCGATCGGCACCGCCAGCGCTACACGCTGTCGCACCTCGCGCAGGACGTGAAGGGCCAGACCGGCGCCACCGAGCCGCTGCGCGACTGGTTTCCGCTGTCGGCCATCGGGCCGCTCGTCGACGTGACCGACCTGCTCAAGGGCGTCGAAGCCGACTGGGGCACGATGAAGTGCGGCTGCCACCCGAACTGCGGCATCGGCACCGCGTTCATGGTCAGCAAGAAGACCAAGAAATGGAAGCCGGTCACGGAGTTCATCGACGTCGAGCGCTTCATCGCCGACGCCCGGACGATCGCCGACACGGCGCGCTCGTCGAAGCTGACCAAGGTGCAGATGGCGCTCAGCCTGCTGCGCAACTACCACCCGTCGCGCGCGCCCGAGGGCTTCGCCCTCAAGCACCTGCTGAAGAAGTTCGACAAGCAGAGCGGCGGCGCGCTCGGCGGCCGGCTGAACGAGGACGCCAAGGGCGATCGCAAGGGCGACGAGTGGCTGATGATGTTCGTCGCCGGCATGTGGTTCCAGGATCTCTGGACCTACGACTTCCGCCGCACCGAGATGTGCATCATCCCGTATGCGACGCAGATGGGCGAGATCTCCTTCTGCGCCTACAACACCGGGGTGGGCTGGCGCCAGGTCGTCGAGCACATGCACAAGAACGCGACGGTCGCGGAGTGGTACAAGACGCACGGCAAGCACGCCGTCTACGCCAACCCGAAGAAGGCGGTGCCGCTGCCGAGCGCGGTTCCCGTCGCGCTGAAGATTCCCAAGGACGGACGCCTCGTCGACTACGTGCCACGCCCGAAGGCGGCGGCACTCGATTCGACGGAACTCGTCACGTCCTAGCCGGCGCGTCGAACGTCTCCGTCGTCACCGTCCGTCATGGGTGACATCCTCGGCTACTACTTCAACTGGGGCATCCTGCTCCAGATCGGGTGCGTGATCCACTTCGTCCGCCGGAGGCCCAACACCTACTGGCTGTGGATCATCCTGATGTTCGGCCCGCTCGGCTCGCTGGCCTACATCCTGGTCGAGGTGATCCCGGACGCCGGGCTGCTGCGCGGCACGTTCCAGGTCTTCCCGCGGCGCCGGCGGATCCGCGAGCTCGAGCGGACCATCATCGACAACCCGTCCTCGGGAAACCTCGAAGAGCTGGCCGACCTCTACCTCGAGGACGAGAAGCCGGCGAAGGCGCGTGAGCTCTACGACCGCGCGATCACGCCGCGCACCGCGTCGATCGATCCGTACTATCGCCGTGGTCTCGCCGCGCTGGCGCTCGACGATCTGCCCGCTGCCGTCGCCGACTTCTCGCGCGTCGTCACCGAGGACGCGAAGTACGACTTCCACCGCGCCGCCGGCCTCCTCGCCCACACCTGCGCCCGGCTCGGGCATCACGAGGATGCGGAAGCGTGGTTCAAGCAGGCGACCGCCCTGTCCACGGCCTCGGAGCTGGCGATCCACTACGCCGAGTTTCTCGAGGAGGCCAAGCGGCCCGAGGAGGCGCGGCAGTGGGCGCAGCGCGTCCTCGACAAGAGGGCGACGATGCCCCGCTACCTCGCCCGCCGCGAGCGCCCCTGGTTCCGCCGCGCCAAAGCCGTCCTGAAGCGCCTGCCGGCGTGACCGCTACTTCGGGTTGATGACCGCCTGGATCTTCGGATCCTGGAGGTTGTCGAGCGTGACCAGCTCGACTCCCGTGTCGACGGTCGCCGGCACGGGCTGCTTGCGCAGGTGCGCGACCATCGTCTTCACGCTCAGGTAGCCCATGTTCACCGGGTTCTGCACGACGAAGCCCTTGAGCTCGCCCTTCCGCAGCGGCTCGAGGAAGCTGGAGCTGTAGTCGAAGCCGACGAAGGTGATCGCGCCGGCCTTGCCGATGTCCTGCAGCGCGAGCAGCATGCCGGCGGTCGACGACTCGTTGGGCGTGAAGATGCCGTCGACGCGCGTCGCGAAGCGGTTGAGCAGGTTCTCGGCCGCCCGCTTCGCCGTGTCGCGCGTCGGGCCGGCGTACTGATCCGCCGAGATCACCGTCACGCCCGGGAAGCCGCTCTTCAGCTCGGCCAGGAAGCCCGCCTCGCGCTCCTCCGTGGACGCCGATCCCTCCTGGTAGCGCAGCATCAGGACGGTGCCCTTGCCCTTCAGCAGCTCGCCCATGCGCCGGCCGGCGAGGTGCCCGCCCTTGCCGTTGTCGGTGCTCACGTAGCTCACGGCCGGATGCGGCGGCTCGAGCGCGGAGTCGAAGACGACGGTGGGAATGCCCGCGCGCGCGGCTTCTTCGACCGGCCGCTTCAGCGCCCGGCTGTCGAGCGGCGCGAGCACGATCCCCTGGACGCCCTGGCTGACGAAGCCTTCGACGACCTGGATCTGCTGCTCGCGGTCGTCCTCGCGGATCGGGCCCTTCCAGACGATGCGGACCGGCGTCCCGGCGGCCGTGAGCTCGGTCGCGGCCTTCTCGGCGCCGATGCGGACGCGGGCCCAGTGCTCGTGCGTCGAGCCTTTCGGGATGACCGCCAGCGTCAGGGGCGTCGCCCCGCTCGTCGCGCCGCTCGCGCCCGCCGAGCCCTCGCCGCCGGCCGTGCCGCCCGGGCTGCCGCAACCCGCCAGCCCCGCGATCGCCAGGACGATGGCGCCAATCGCGCCTGCCAGGTGCTCTCTTCGCTTCATTCCGCTGCCCTCCCAGATACACGCGCGGCCGCGCCGCGACGCACTATCATGGCTCAACCCATGTCCACCGTTTGCCTGCCGTGACCGACGACCAGCTCCCGAACGGCGATCGCTTCCGGCGCGGATTCGTACTGGCGCTGGTCATCGGCATCACCGCCGCCTTCCTGTGGATGGTGTGGGCGTTCGTGAAGACGGTGATCCTGGCGGCCATCCTCGCCGGCCTGTTCCATCCGCTGTATCGACGGCTGTATGCCCGCGTCGGCGCGCGCGGCTGGCTGGCAGCGCTGATCACGGTCCTGATCGTGCTCGTCGTGATCGTCGTGCCGCTGGCGCTGGTGCTCGGACTCGTGGCGAGCGAAGCGCTGCGGCTCTCGACGGCGGTGGCGCCACGCGTGCAGGAGCTCGTCGCCAACCCCAGCCAGCTGCCGACGCTGCTGGCACGGCTGCCCTTCTACGAGTACATCGTGCCGTATCGAGCCCAGATCCTGGCGCGCGCCGGCGAGTTGATCGGCAACCTGGGGAACTTCGCCGTCGGCTCGATCTCGGCCACGACCGCCGGGACCGCGTCGGCGATCCTGCAGTTCTTCATCCTGCTCTACACGCTGTTCTTCCTGCTCATCGACGGCCCGGGGCTGCTGCGCAAGATGACCAGCTTCCTGCCGCTGCGCGAGGCCGAGAAGGAGGAGGTGCTCGGCAAGTTCGTGTCGGTGACGCGGGCCACCCTGCGCGGCACGCTGGTCATCGGCATCGTCCAGGGGACACTCGGCGGGCTGTCGTTCTGGGCCGCCGGCATCGATGGCGCCCTGTTCTGGGGCACCATGATGGTCGTCCTGTCGGTGCTGCCGGTCGTCGGCGGCGCGCTCGTCTGGGTGCCGGCGGTCATCGTGATGAGCGTGCAGGGCCACTGGCAGTCGGCCCTCGGCGTGGCCCTGTTCAACGCGCTGATCGTCGGCTCGGTCGACAACGTGCTCCGGCCGCGCCTGGTCGGTCGCGACACCGAGATGCACGACCTGATGATCCTGTTCTCGACGCTTGGCGGGATCGCCGCGTTCGGGCCGATGGGGTTCATCATCGGGCCGATCCTGGCGGCGGTGTTCGTCACCTCGTGGGAGATCTTCGGGACGGCGTTCGGCGACGTCATCCCGGTGGCGCAGCCGATCCTGCTGACCGACGACAAGGCCGCGGAAGCGGCGGAGGCGCCGGTGATCGTCACCCCGTCAGAACACGTGCCCGAAGCGTAGCCAGGTGCGCGGCCCCTCGCCGCCGTAGGCCAGATCGAGGCGCAGGAAGACGCCGCCGTTGCCGCCGAAGCGGAACCCGAAGCCCCAGTCGCGCTCGAACTCGCGCCACTGGAAGTTGTCGAGCCGCGGCGCCACCTGGCCCGCGTCGTAGAAGACCGCGCCGTCGAGCGCGGTGAAGATCTCGAAGCGATACTCGGCCTGCACCGCCAGCATGTGGCGGTCGCGGAAGCGGAAGTCGCGGAAGCCGCGCAAGGTATGGCTGCCGCCCAGCGTGCGCATCAGGTAGAACGGCATCCGCGCGTCGTTGGCGACGTCGCTGAACGAGCCGAGCGCACGCACTACGAAGACCCGCCGCTCGTTCAGCACCGACACGTACTGCTGCAGGTCGACGTCGTACCGGGTGAAGCCCTGCTGGCCGCCGCTGCGATCCGAGTAGCGCGCGATCGCGGCCCGGTACCGGCCACCCTTGCGCGGGTTCAGGAGGGGCCGCGCCGTCTGCACGTCGGCAAAGCCTTCGACGCGCACGAAGTCGTGAGCGTCGAGAAACCCCGGCAGCCCCTCGGGCGGGAAGATCTCCGGCGCGTTCGGGACGCGGTTGTCGCCACCGGGCGCGAGTTCCGGCCGCAGGTACTCCGTGGTGCCGGCGACCGTGAGCCACGGCTTCAAGCGCGTGCCGACAGTGACCCCGACCGCCCCCTGCCGATAGTCGAAGTCGGTCCGGTCGGCCCGGTCGCTGTCCGGCCCGATCCCGTAGAAATCCTCGCGCGGGAACCGGTAGTAGCGTCCATAGGTGGAGGCGAAGACGCGCCCGTGGGCGAGGTTCACCCAGGTCAACCGGGTGTCGACCTGCCAGTAGCTCCGGTACGAAAACGCAGCCGAGCTCGTCCACGCGCCGCCGCCAGCGACGTCCAGCAGGCGGTAGCCCGGACCGAGGGCGAAGCCGGCGCCAGGCGTGATGCGGCCGATGTACGGGAAGAAGCCACTGCGCGGCGTGGTCAGCCGCGGCAGGATGTTGTCCTCGAACCGGATCGCGAACTTCTCGACGCCCTTCGGCACGTAGGCGTGGAGGCGCGTCGATTTGTCGGCGCGTAACCGCCGCCAGGCCTCGGCCCGCGTCGACGGGGCCGCGGAGGCGTCGGCCGGCTGCGGTTCAGCGGCGGGCGCGGACACCGGCAGCAGAAGGGTCGCGGCGAGTCCGAGGCACACGACGGAACGCACAGCGTGCACTCTACCAGTTGGCGGCCGGCCTCTCACAGCCGGCCAGGATCAGGGTACGGCGACGGCCGCGTGCGAACGGCGCGGGTCGGCACCAGCGGCGAGCGCCCCGGGGTCGGGACCGAAGGCGACTGCCGACACGAAGCCATAGCGCAGCTCGCCCTTGGCGCCGATCCGCGTCACGACGTGGCCGCGGCGGGTCAACTCGCTGACCACGCGGCGCGGGAAGCGATCCTCGATCTGCACGTCGCCGGTCTCGTCGACGCGGAGCCGGGGCGCTTCGACGGCGGCCTGCGGGCCGAGCCCGCTGTCGACGACGCCCTGGATCACCTCGACGACCGACGGCACGATCCAGGCGCTGCCGGCGGCGCCGAGCGCGAGCCGCGGCACCAGCCGGCCGTCGATCTCGCGGCAGAGGATCGTCGATGCGTTGGCCGACGACGAGCGCGCGCGGGGCGTGAGCGTGCCCGGGGCGCCGCGCCGCGCCCGCGCCATCCGCAGGTGGTTGTTATAGAGGAAGCCGAGCCCCGGCGAGACGTAGAAGCTGCCGCCCCAGGTGCTCAGCGTCTGGGTGACCACCACCACGTTGCCGTCACGATCGGCAGCGACCAGCGCAGAGGTGCCGCGGCCGAGGCGTGACCGGACGTCCCCGGCCTCGTCGGGACCCGGAACCAGGGCTGCGGCACCCCCTCCGCTGCCCGTCACCGCGGCGCCGTCCTCGTCGGCGGCGGGCCGGCGCGTCGAGGCCCGGCCCAGATCGATCTGGCCGAAGATGTCGGCGGCGTGCGCGGGCTCGAGATGCGCGGCGCTGTGATCGAGCCACTTCGCGGGATCCACGGCCCGCACGTAGTGGACGTGGCGGAATGTCTCGATGAGCAGGTGCGCGACGTCGACGTCGCGCGCGAGCTGCGCCCCCGGCACCGCCGGCTGACCATCCAGCGTCTGCAGCACCTCGATCAACGCCGTGCCGGACGCGACCGGCGGCGGCGTCGAGAACACCACGTGGCCGCGGAAGGTGCCGCGCACGGGCGCCCGCTCGACGACGCGATACTGCTCGAGATCCTCCCGCGTGAGGATGCCGCCGTGGCTGCCCAGGTCGTCGACCATCCGCCGCGCCAGATCACCGCGATAGAACGCGCCGGCCCCCTGTGCCGCGATGACGCGCAGCGTGGCGGCGAGATCGGCGTTGACGAACCGATCGCCGGGCTGTGGCAGCCGGCCCCCGGGCAGGAACAGCGCCCGCGCACCGGCGTAACGGCCGGCCATGGCCTGGCCTTCGGCGACCGTCGCGGGCAGCGTGCCGTCGAGCACGAAGCCGCCGGCGGCGTAGTCGACCGCTGGCGCGATCAGGTCGGCCCAGGCGATGAGGCCGCTGCCGTAGTGGCTGTGCAGGTGGTCCATGCCAGCGACGACGCCGGGGATGTTGAGGGCGGCCGGGCCGTGATCGACGAGCCGTCCGTCGCGCAGGACCGCCGGGTTGTCGAGCGAGGCCGCGGCTGGCGCCTGATCCTTGAAATCGACGACGATCGGCGCCTGCGATCCGGCCCGCCACACCAGCGCCATCCCGTCGCCACCGATGCCGGAGGCGTCGGGCTCGACCACGCCCAGCGCGAACGACGCGGCGATGGCCGCGTCGATGGCGTTGCCGCCGGCGCGCAAGGCGCGGGCGCCCGCCTCGGACGCGAGCGGGTGTCCCGAGACGACGATCCCGCCGCGGCTGGTGATCGCCGTCCCGATCGGCGGCGCCTCGGCGATGAGCGCATCCGTGACGTCCTCGAGCGCCGCATCGTCGGCGGCAGCGGCGGCGCGCGGCCGGTGACGGTCGCGCAGCGCCCGCCAGGCGGCGGCGCTCGCGGCATCCGGATGGGCCCGGCCGGAGAGCGCGGCCCAGATCGCGTCGAAGGTGGCGAGGCGGCGCGCCGGCGAAGTGGGTACCACGGCGCGGAGCGGCCGCGACGTCGTGTCCGGGAGTACCGGGGCGTCGAGGAACCGCGCCCCGAGATCGGTTGGCGCGGGAAACGTCGGCCCGCCCGAGTCACGGCCGCGGCGCGGCTGACCGTTGTAGCCGGGATCCCGCTCGGCGAGATCCGTGACGAGCAGCGTGCGTCCGTCCGGCGACCAGGCGACCTGGCCGGGGTGTCGCGAGACGACGATCGGCAGCGCGAGTGCGTCGTCGGCGCGGCCGACGCCGGCCTCGGGCGCCTCGACGTCGACGATCCGGATCGATCCGGCGCCGTCCTGCGTCACCGCGTAGGCCAGACGTGCGCCGTCCGGCGCCCACGCCGGCGACGACTCGGCCCCGCGTTCCCGGATCAGCGGCGTCGGATCGGGCCGCGTCACGCCCTTCGCCGTCGCGACGGCGCGCCCGCTCAGCTGGAGCAGCCAGAGATCCGCCTCGCCTTCCGCGGCGTCGGCGGTCGACACGAACACCACGAGGCGGCCATCGGGCGAGACGCGCGGCTCGGTTTCGTCGATGGTGGTGTCGGTCAGCCGCTCGACGTCCGGCGACGATCTCTCGGGATCGACGGCGTGGAGATCCCACTGGCCGTGCCCGCGGTTCGCGAAGACGAGGCGCCCGTCCGGCAGCCACGACGGCCAGCGCTCGTCGCCGGCCAGGCTGGTGACGCGGCGCGGCTCACCGCCGCCGGCATCGACGACGTAGAGATCGAAACCGCTGTCGTCGAGCCTGGCGGCGAAGGCCAGCTTCCGCCCGTCGGGCGACCACGCCGGGTCGCGCTCGAAGCCGGCGGCGCGGTCCGGCCAGCGCACGACCGCGCGAGGGTCGCGGCCGTCGGCGCCGAGGGTCCAGAGCTGATCGCGGATCGAGAGCGCGATGCGCTGGCCAGCCGGCGACCAGGCGGGATCGTGTGCGCCGAGGATCGCGGCGCCGCCCGCGGCCCGGGTGGGGCCGGCCGGCTGCCCTGTCGCGGCGGGGCGCGCCCCGAGCACCCCTCCCGCGAGCCCGGCCGAGGCGAGGGCGATCGGGAGGAGCGGCCGGAAGGCTGGCACCGCCGTGCCTGCTTAAAGGAGCGACTTCACCGCGTCGACGATGTGCGAGGCCGACAGACCGAACTTGTCGACCAGCTCCTCGGGACGGCCGCTGCGCGGCAGCTCGCGGATCGCGATCTGGTGCACCTTGCCGCCGATCGGGGCGACGGCGTTCATCACCGCTTCGCCGATGCCGCCCGCCGGGTAGTGGTCCTCGACCGTCACGATGACGCCGGTCTCCCGCGCCGCCTGCTGCAGCGTCTCGGTGTCGATCGGCTGCAGCGAGTAGAGATCGATCACGCGCGCCGCGATGCCCTGCTTCTGCAGCGTGTCGTAGGCGCCGAGCGCCTCGAACAGCGTGATGCCGGCGCCGACGATGGTCACCTTGTCGGCCGCGCTCGAGCGCACGACGTGCGAGCCGCCGATCCGGAACGGCGTCGAGGCCTCGTAGATCACCGGCGTCTTCGGCCGCGACGTGCGCATGTAGGCCGGGCCGTGGTGGTACGCCATCAGCGCCAGCAGGCGCTCGGTGCTGACCGCGTCCGATGGATACAGCACGGCGCAGCCGCCGACCGCGCGCATCATCGCCAGGTCTTCCAGCGCCATCTGCGACGGGCCGTCCTCGCCGATCGAGACGCCGGCGTGCGAGCCGGCCATCTTGACGTTCAGCATGCTGATGTTGGCCATGCGGGCGAAGTCGTAGGCGCGGCTGAGGAAGCACGCGAACGTCGACGGGAAGGCGATGGCGCCGCGGCTGGCAAGGCCCATGGCCGCCCCCATCATGCCCTGCTCGGCGATGAACGCCTGGAAGAAGCGATCGGGGAACTGCTTCTCGAAGCGGTCGCTGAACGTCGAGTTGCCGACGTCCGAGTCGAGCGCGACGACGCGCGGATCGAGCGCGCCCAGCTTGGCGAGCGCGGTGCCATAGGCCTCGCGGGTCGCGACCAGCTCGCCCAGCTTGTAGGCCGGGGCCGGCATCTCGCCGGGCGCCTTCGGCTTGAGGTCGGGGACCGAGCCCTTCTTCTCGGGCATCGGGATCGGACCGCGCGGCCCGGCGTCCTTGATGTACTGCGACTCGAGCTCGGCGAGCGCCTTGTCCAGCTCCTCGCCCTTCTTGAACGCCTTGCCGTGCCAGCCGTCCTTGTCCTCGGCGAACGACACGCCCTTGCCCTTCAGCGTCCGGGCCAGGATCATCGTCGGCTTGCCCTTGGTCGCCCGGGCTTCCTTGTAGGCGGCGAGCAGCTTGTCGACGTCGTGCCCGTCGACCGTGATCGCGTGCCAGCCGAAGGCGCGCCAGCGCGCCGCGAGCTGGTCGAGGTCGTGCCCGACCTGCGTCGCCCGGCTCTGGCCGAGGCGATTGACGTCCGTCACCGCGCAGATCGAATCGACCTTGTAGTACTCGCCCATCTGGGCGGCTTCCCACACCGAGCCTTCGGCCGATTCACCGTCGCCCATCACCACGTAGGTGCGGGCCGGCGAGCCGACGCGGCGGGCGTTGAGGGCGATGCCGACGGCGGCGGCGAGGCCCTGGCCGAGCGATCCGGTCGCCAGGTCGACGAAGTTGAGGCGCGGCGTCGGATGCCCTTCCAGGTCGGACGTGTACTCGCGCAGCTTCATGACCTCGCTGCGCGGGAAGAGGCCGGCTTCGGCCCAGGCGGCGTAGAGGATCGGGGCGGCGTGGCCCTTCGACAGCACGAAGCGGTCGTTCTGGTCGCTCTGCGGGATCCTGGGGATCGAAGCGCATCTCGCCGAAGAAGAGCGTCGACACGATCTCCGCGGCGGAACAGCACGTGGTGGGGTGGCCGCTGCCAGCCTCGCTCGTCGACTTCACCGAATCGATACGGAGCTGGGTGGCGATGTTCTTGAGCGCAGCGGTGTTCACCTGAACGTCTACGGGCACAATCTACCTCCGGGAAACCGGGAGTGTACCACAGCGTCCTGGGCTCGTTCGGAGGGCGAACGAGAGCTTCGCCAGCGGCCGGCGCCGGCATCATTCCGCTACAATGCCGCATGCACAGCCGGACTGTGGGGTCCGCCGGAGCTGCGGTGGTGGTCGCGCTCGCGACCGCCTGCAGCGACCCGCCGCCCCCGCCCCCCCCGGCCGCGCAGCGCGCGACCTGCGGCGAGGTGCTCAGCGTGGCGCTGCCGACCGGGTTCACCTGCACGCCGAACCCGTCTCCGGTCGTGACCGCCGCGTTCGTCGAGGGTCCCCGCGTCCGCATCGTGCTGATGGCGGCGCCGCACCTCGCGCCGGGCGACTCGTCGACCGATCGGCCGCTGCGCCGCGGCGAGCGGCTCCGCGTCCTCTCGCTGAACGGCCGCAGCGCCAACGCCATCGTGACCGAGGGCGGGCTGTGGGAATCGCAGATGACGGTCTTCGTGCCGGACGCCGGCAACGGCGCCGACCGTCTGGCGGCACTGGCCCGCTGGCAGGCGGCGGCCGACGAAGCCGTCGCCGCCGACATCATCGCCTCGATCCGCGTGATGCGCTCGCCGGGCGCGGTGCCCGACTCCGAACCGTCCGCGCCGCCGCCGTCCGGGCCCGGCGCGCCGCCCGCCCCGGCGGTGCTGCCGCCGTCGCCGATTGTCCCAGGCGGCGATCCCGTCGGCTGGCTGCGGCATTTCGCCGGCCTCCAGGTCTCGTTCGCCGCGCCGCCCGAGCTCCAGGTCGCGACCCACGATCCGACCGAGGGCGCCAACGTCTCACTGAACGGCAAGACCTTCGAAGTCCACGTCTATCTGAGTCCGGACGGCGTCCGTTCAGTGGCGGCGCAGGGCCAGGACACGGTCACCTCGGAGTCGATCGTCGTCGACGGCCCCCAGGGCCAGCTGCACCGCTGGCACCGCGCGTCGGGCGGCCGGCCGGGCCGCCCGTTCGAGCTGGAGCTGCAATCCCGCCTCACCCCGGACGTCCACCTGAGCGTGTTCGCCTCGTGCCAGACCGCCAACGCCTGCGGCACCGCCGAGACGATCCTCCGCTCGATTCGCGTGGTTCAGCGACCTTAGGCATCCTTGATGGCGCATCGCATCACCCTCATTCCCGGCGACGGGATCGGCCCCGAAGTCACTGCGGCCGTCGTCCGCATCCTGCAGGCGTCGGGCGTCGCGATCGACTGGGAGACGCACGACGCCGGCGTCGCCGCCGTCGAGAAGACCGGCCAGACGCTGCCGCAGACGCTGCTCGACTCGATCGTGGCCAACAAGGTCGCGCTGAAGGGGCCGGTGACGACGCCCGTCGGCGAGGGCTTCACCAGCGTCAACGTCGGCCTGCGCAAGGCGCTCGAGCTGTACGCCAACCTGCGCCCCGTCTACAACCTGCCCGGCGTGCCCTCGCGCTTCCAGAGCGTCGACCTGGTGATCGTCCGCGAGAACACCGAGGACCTCTACGCCGGCCTCGAGCACCGCATCGTGCCGGGCGTCGTCGAGAGCCTGAAGATCATCACCGCGGTGGCGTCCGAGCGGATCGCGGCGTTCGCCTTCGAGTACGCGCGCGCCAACGGCCGCAAGAAGGTGACGGCGGTCCACAAGGCGAACATCATGAAGCTGAGCGACGGGCTCTTCCTCGAGAGCGCGCGCAAGATCGCCAAGGGCTTCCCCGAGATCCCCTACGACGAGAAGATCGTCGACAACGCCTGCATGCAGCTGGTGATGCGGCCCGAGAAGTTCGACGTCATCGTGCTGCCGAACCTGTACGGTGACATCGTCTCCGACCTGTGCGCCGGCCTCGTCGGCGGGCTCGGCGTCGTGCCCGGCGCCAACATCGGCCTCAAGGCCTCGGTGTTCGAGGCCGTGCACGGCTCGGCGCCCGACATCGCCGGCCAGGGCCTGGCCAATCCCACGGCGCTCCTGCTCTCCGGCTTGATGATGCTGCGGCACATCGGCGAGGGCGCCGCCGCCGACCGCGTGCTCGCCGCCCTGATGCGCGTGCTCGAGGCCGGCACCACCTTGACGCGGGACCTGAACGGGACCGCCACCACCTCGGCGTTCACCGACGCCGTCTGCCGGGAGATCGACGCCGCCGCGTGATGCGCGCGGCCGATCCGCCATGTCGATTCACGACGAAATCACCGACGCCGTCCTGGCCCGCGAAGAGGTCGCCCGCTACCTGCAAGCCGGCGGCGAGTCGAAAGGGCCGTCCGCACGCGAGCGCGTCGAGGCCTACCTCGACGAGATGCGTACCACGCAGCGCCACGCGATCTACAAGGCGCTCCGGCACCCGCTCTACCCGATCCTGCGCAAGGTCGATCGCCGGGCCGAGGGCGTCGACCACATCCGGAAGGCGACGGCGGCCGGCCGCGTCGTCTACATCTCGAACCACAAGAGCCATCTCGACTACGTGCTCGAGCCGCTGGCCCTGGTGGACTTCGAGATCCGGCCGCCGGTGATCGCGGCCGGCATCAACCTGTTCGCCGGGCCGCTCGGCGTCATCAACCGCCATGTCACCGGCGCCATCCCGATCCGCCGCAACACCAAGGACCCGGTCTACCTGGTCACGCTGAAGGCCTACGTCGCCGAGGTCCTGAATCGCCACGACGTGTTCTTCTACATCGAGGGCGGCCGGAGCTACACCGGCGAGTTCAAGGCGCCGAAGACCGGCCTGGTGCACGCGACGCTGCAGGCCGAGATCGCCAACCTCCTGATCATCCCCGTGGCCATCGCCTACGATCTCGTGCTCGAGGACCGGACGCTGGCGCGGCAGGGCGTCAAGAAGAGTCAGCGCCCGTTCAGCCGCGAGCTGGCCGAGATGGTCGGATCGGCGGTCGGCTACCAGACGCGATCGTTCACGTGCTTCGGCGAGCCTGTCGCGATCAAGGACTTCGATCACCGCTCGCGCCGCGACGTCCTCGATCTCGCCCACCTGGTGCGCGCGCGCATCAGCGCGCTGCACAAGGTGCTGCCGACCGCGCTCGTCGCGGCCGCGATGCGCCCGTCGAGCGCGCCGGCCGATCTCCGCGCCCGCATCGCCGGCCTGGTGGACGGGCTGCGCGCACGGCAGGCGAACCTCGACATCACCGACCCGCAGGAGATCATGGAGCGCGGCGCCGAGCTGCTCGTCGATCGCGACGCGATGGCCATCGACGCCGGCATCTATCGCGTCCGCGATCGCACGCTGCTGCGCTACTACGCGCGTTCGATCGGGCACCTGCTCGCGCCGCTGCCCAAGACCGCCGCCCCCGTCGCGTAAGCGCATGCTGAACGCACTGTCGAAGGCGTTCTTCCTCACGCTCGCCACGAACCGGCCGTTGCAGCGGCTGGCCTCGAAATACGGCCTGCGCAAGCCCACCAGCTTCGGTCGCCGCTTCATCGCCGGCGAGACGACCGCGGATGCCATCGACGCCGCCCGCGTCGTCCAGGCCGCCGGCCTGTTCATCAGCCTCGATCTGCTCGGCGAGAGCGTGCTCACGCTCGATGAAGCGGACGCCGCGACGCGCGGCTGCCTGGAGCTGATCGGCGACATCGTCGACGCCGGCATCGAGCGCAATATTTCGCTCAAGCTGACGCAGCTCGGGCTCGACGTCGATCACGCCACCGCCGTCGACAACCTGCGCAAGGTGCTGGCACTCGCCGACCGCCACGACTTCTTCATCCGCATCGACATGGAGGGCTCGCCCTACACGCAGGAGACGCTCGACATCTGGGAGACGTTGTGGGGCCTCGGCCACCGGCGTCTCGGCGTGGTGCTGCAGTCGGCGCTGCGGCGCAGCGAGGCCGATGCGAAGCGGGTGATCGAGCAGGGCGGCCGCATCCGCCTGGTGAAGGGCGCCTACAAGGAGCCGAAGGCGATCGCCTATCAGACCAAGGCGGACGTCGACGACGCCTTCGTCCGCATCATGCGGACGCTCTTGAAGGACGCCGACTATCCGGCCATCGCCACCCACGATCCGGCGATGATCGCCGCCACCAGGGCCTGCGCCACGGAGCTCGGACTCGCCCCCGATCGCTTCGAGTTCCAGATGCTGTACGGCGTCCGGCGCGATCTGCAGGCGGCCCTCACGGCGGAGGGCTATCGCGTTCGCGTCTACATCCCGTTCGGCCGCGAGTGGTTCCCGTACTTCATGCGACGCCTTGGCGAGCGCCCCGCCAACGTCGCCTTCGTCGTCAAGAGCCTGCTGCGCGAACGGTGAGCCAAGGGCCGCCCAGGCCCGCCGATGGCCCCCGCATGGCCATCATTCCCTCAAGTCCTGGTCCGTCAACCGATTAGCTGAGGTTGAACGGACGAGCTTATAACCCGGGAAGTCAGTACGTAGGCCGACTCTTTTCCGAATCTGACCGGCTTTCTGCCGTGCAGGTTCGTAATTCTCGGAGCAGGCGTTCTAGGAGTGACGGGGTTGGGCCACCTCTGGGGCTGGCACGCATCTTGGGAATGGGAAGGCCGGTGCGCTGGCACCGGCACTCGTTCGCGCCGCCGGTGGCAGCCGGTCAAAGGAGGAGAGAGGACACGTTTATGGTCACGAACTATCCCCAGGGTACTCGTCACGAGCGATCGCAATACCCGGACGTCAACCGAGACCCGCATCACCGTGGCGGGCCTGATGGAATCGGCAGTGCGGCGAGTCGGGCAGATCGCCTGTGGCGTGCGTGGCCACGAAATGCTGTGGCACTACGAGCGGGATCGCGTGATGCTCGAATGCGGCCGCTGCGGCCATGCCTCGAAGGGATGGGACATCAGCGGAACGGTGGCGCCGACGCTGCGCTACGCCGGTGATGCCCGCCGCCACGAGCTCCGCCCGATGAAGATCGCCGCCCGCCGCTCCGCCTGACACGACGCAGGCGGCTTGCCCGACGGGCGATCTTGACAGGCCCGTCAGCGCACCATCGACCCGGTTCCGCGGCGCCGCCGCGGCAGTTCGAATCGCTGCACCCGGGTCGTCCGTTGTACAACCACTGGACACGGCCGTCGATGGCGGGTCGTCCTACCTGGCGTGGGACGCCACCCAGTCGGCGATGAACACGTTCGTGTCGCCCTCCCGGGCCGCGAAGCGGTTCGACGCGAACACCACTTTGGTGCCGTCCGGCGAAAACATGGGGAACCCGTCGAACGTCTCGTTGAAGGTGACCTGCTCCAGGCCGGTGCCGTCGACGTTCACCAGATAGACGTCGAAGTTCCGGCCGCGCGGATCGGCGGCGTTCGACGCGAAGACGATCTGCCGCCCATCGGGCGTGAAGTATGGGGCGAAGTTCGCGGCCCCGTTCTTGGTCACCTGGCGCAGCCCCGATCCGTCCCGGTTCATCACGAACAGCTCCAGCGACGTCGGCCGCCACAGGCCCTGCTTCAGCAGGTCGCGATAGTCGTCCAGTTCCTTGCCGGGCGGGGTCGGCCGGCCACGGAAGACAATCTGCTGCCCGTCGCGGGACCAGAACGGACCGCCGTCCGGTCCGACGCGATCGGTCAGGCGGCGGACGTCCGAGCCGTCACCGTTCATCGAGTAGATCTCCATGTCGCCGTCGCGGACGCTGGTGAAGACGATGCGCCCGTCGGGGGCGATCGTCGCTTCGGCGTCGTAGCCCGGCGTCGTGGTGAGCGGCTTCAAATTGCTGCCGTCGGCGTTCGCCACGTAGATGTCGTAGGTGTCGTAGATGGGCCAGACGTAGCCGCGCGCGTAGGACGGCCTGGGCGGGCACGCGGCGCCGCCCGCGTGCGTGCTGGCGTAGACGATCCGCTTCCCATCCGGCGTGAAGTAGCCGCAGGTCGTGCGCCCCGCTCCGGACGACACGCGGTGCATGCCGCTGCCGTCGACGTTCATCACGTACTGCTGATCGCAGCCGCCGCCGTCCCGCGTCGACTGGAAAATCAACTGCTTGCCGTCGGGCGAGAAATAGGCCTCGGCGTTTTCCCCGCCGAACGTGAGCTGTTTGACGTTGCGCAGCCGCGGCTCGGGTGCGGACGGGCCGCCAATGGGTCCGGCGGGCTTGGCCGGCGGCTGCGGCGCGGCCACCAGCGAGAGAACCGAAACGAGAACGCCGGCGGCGCTCAGGGACACGTGAACGCGGGATCGCATAACCGAATACCTTGGCCCATCGCGCCCGGCTGGCGCAAGCCGGACGCCGCGCGCGCACCGCGCAGGCGGAGCGAGAAGGTAAGCTGTTGGGCCGATGGCGGATTGGCAGGGACGGGTCGCGCTGGTGAGCGGCGCGTCCGCGGGGATCGGGGCGGCGACGGCCGAGGCGCTGGCCGCCAAGGGCTGCGCGGTGACGCTGCTGGCGCGGCGGCGGGATCGGCTCGACGCGGTCGCCAATCGCCTCCGATCGGCCGGAGGCCGCGTCCACGTGGTCGTGGGCGACGTCACCGCCGACGATGATGTCGCGCGTGCCATCGACGAGACCCTCGCGACCTTCGGCAAACTCGATATCGTAATCGCCAACGCCGGCGCCGGCTTCCACGGGTCGCTGCTCGACACGTCGCCGGACGCGATGGCGCGCCTGCTCGACCTGAACTACATGGGGACGTTCCTGCTGGCGCGGGCCGCGCTCCCCCACCTGCTCCGCGCCCCGCGCGCCAGCCTGATCATCGTGTCGTCGATCGTCGGCCGACGCGGCCTCGGCTGGGGCAGCGCCTACGCCGCGACGAAGTTCGCGCAGGTCGGCCTCGCGGAGAGCCTGCGGGTCGAGCTCGCCGGCACGCCCGTGCGCGTCGGCATCGTGTTCCCGGTCAGCACCGAGACCGAGTTCCGCGACGCGATGGCGCGCGAGCAGGGCTTCGAGGTCAGGGGCACGGGCCCGCGCCAGTCGGCCGAGGACGTCGCGCGCGCCATCGTGCGCGGCATCGAGAGCGGACGCCCCGAGATCTACCCGCACGCCGCGTCGAAGCTGCTGTCGATCGTGAGCGCCGCGTTTCCGGGCCTGGCCGATCGCATCGTCCGGCGCTTCGGCCGCAAGCCGATCGCCAAAGGGGAGGCGCGGTGAGCGACGCCGAGCCGTCGCCGGATCCGCTCGACGCGGCGCGGGCGATCGCCGGCGCCGTCGACGCCGCCGGCGGCCGGGCGCTGATCGTCGGCGGCTGGGTCCGCGATCGGCTGCTCGGCCGCGTCGCCAAGGATCTCGACCTCGAGGTCTACGGGCTGCACCCGCTGCGCCTCAAGAACCTGCTCGCCGGCTTCGGATCGGTCAACACCGTCGGCGAGAGCTTCACGGTCTACAAGGTGGCCGGCCTGGACGTCTCGCTGCCTCGCCGCGAGTCGAAGACCGGGCGCGGCCACAAGGGATTCGAGGTCATCGGCGACCCCGCGCTCGACCCCAAGGAGGCGGCGCGCCGCCGCGACTTCACCATCAACGCGATCTCCTGGGATCCGCTGCGCGAGACCTATTTCGATCCGTTCAACGGCCGCTACGACCTCGCCGACCGCGTGCTGCGCGTCGTCGACCCGCGGACGTTCGGTGACGACAGCCTCCGCGTGCTGCGCGCGATCCAGTTCGCCGCCCGCTTCGACGCGCGGCTCGAGCCGGAGACGTTCGCGATCTGCCGCGCCATCCCGCTGGACGATCTGCCGGCCGAGCGCGTCTGGGGCGAAGTCGAGAAGCTGCTGCTGCAGGCGGAGCACCCGTCGCTCGGCCTGCAGCTCGCGCTCGACCTCGGCATCGTCGAGCGGCTGTGGCCGGAGCTGCACGCGCTGGTCGGCTGCGAGCAGGATCCGGAGTGGCACCCCGAAGGCGACGTGTGGGTGCACACGCTGATGGTCGTCGACGGCGCGCGCAAGCGCCTCGAGGGACTGGATCGCGGTCGCGCGCTGACGGTGATGCTCGGCGCGGTGACGCACGACTTCGGCAAGCCGGCGACCACCGCCTTCATCGACGGCCACATCCGCTCGCGCGGCCACGAGGCGGCCGGCGTGGCGCCGGCGACGGCGTTCCTCGATCGCCTGAACATCCACACTGTCGACGGCTTCGACGTCCGCAGGCACGTGCTCACGATCGTCTCGGATCACCTGGCGCCCGGCATGTGGCACAAGTCGTCGACACCGGTCGGCGACGGCGCCTTCCGCCGCCTCGCCGCTCGCGTCGATCTCGAGCTGCTGGCCCGCGTCGCCGAGGCGGACTGCGAAGGCCGCACCGGCCGCTTCGACTGCTCGGCGATGACGTGGTTCCGCGAGCGCGCCGAAGCGCTCGGCGTGCAGCACGCGCCGCCGGCGCCGATCCTGCTCGGCCGCCACCTGCTCGATCTCGGCGTCAAGCCCGGCCCGCAGATGGGCGTGATCCTGAGGCAGGCCTACGAGCACCAACTGGACAACGCGTTCACCGATCTCGACGGCGCGCTGGCGTTCGCGCGGACGCTGCTCGCGCCGTCGTGACGCGCCCCACCGGTATACTGCCCTCCGCTTGACGATGACGCTCGATTGCCGCCGGCTCGCCTTCCTCGTGCTCACGCTGATCGCCGCGACGCGCGCGCCCTCGGCGGCGCAGGCAGCCGGCGGACAGTCGGGCGCGCCGCAGCCCGCGGGCACGCCGCCCGCAACCGCCCAGCCCGCGCCGCCACCGGCGGCGCCGGCGACCGCGGACCGCCCGCCCGGCCCGTTCGCGGTCGACGTGCGGCTCGCGATGCCCAGCTTCAACACGGGCAGCTCGCTCGCCGATCCGCTCGGGCTGCGGACCGACCAGCTCCCGGGCCGCGGCTGGGGCCTCGACGTCGGGGCCCACGTCTATCCCGTCCGCAAGCGGTCACTTCGCGCTCGGCATCGGCGCCGAGATCGTGCGCGCCTCGGGCAGCAAGGCGCCCGATCCCGAAGACGAGACCGCCGCCACCGATCCCACCATCGAGACGCGCTTCTCGGCGCTGGTGCCGCAGGTGTCGCTGAACTTCGGCACCTCGCGGGGCTGGAGCTACATCGGCGGCGGCATCGCGTTCATGCGGCGCGCCACCGGCGACGTCGACGCGGAGGTCGCCGACTGGCCGCGCCTGACGGGGATCCACTACGGCGGCGGTGCCCGGTGGTTCATGAGCCAGCACGTCGCCTTCACCTTCGACATGCGCTTCTACCGCATCCCGGAGCAGGAAGCGGAGGGCACCGAGGTGCCGTTCCAGCCGAAGTCGCGGATGTTCCTGATTACGGCGGGCCTCAGCTTCAAATAGCTCACAGCGTCGTCAGCGAGCCGCGACGGGCTGCATCGGCGGCATCCGGTGTTCGTCCCAGGCACCGCTGTCGCAGCGTGCGAACGACCTGGCTCGAGTGCGATCGGCACGACAGCACCATCGGAGTAGGTGCCGCCGGGCCGTCGCGACAGACCGAATCGACCGTGGCCGGCCACCCAGCAGGCGGCGTGGCACCTCGGCGTGCTCGGGCCCGAGATCGTAGCCGACAGCGATCGTGTAACTGCGCGTCGTACGCACGAAGGCCGCCCTGAGGCGGCCTTCGGCATGACGCGATGGCGCGAGGGTGAGGCTTACTTCAGGTTGGCGCGGAAGAACGCGAGCAGCGCCGGCCAGGCCTGCTCCGACGCCTTCATGTTGGCGCCCTCCTGGCCGTTCTGCTGGCGGAGGAAGCCGTGCCCCGCACCGTCGTAGATGTGCGGCGTGTAGGCCTTCCCGAGCTTCTTCATCTCGGCTTCAGCCGGCGGGATCGTGGCGTTCACGCGCGCGTCGTTACCGCCGTAGAAACCCATCACCGGCGCCTTGATGGTGGCGAGCTTGGCGGCGTCGGGCGACGAGCCGTAGAACACCGCCGCCGCGTTCAGCGCCGGCTGCGCGGTAGCGTAGTTGAAGCTCGCGCTCCCGCCCCAGCAGTAGCCGACCGTGGCGATCTTGCCGTTGGCGGCGGGCAGCTTCAGCGCGTAGTCGCGCGTGGCGTTGAGCACCGCGACCTGATCGTCGGGGGTGACGGAGCGAATCAGCTTCACGATCTCGTCGCGGCTCGCCACCGCGTCGGTGCCGCCGCCATTCGGTCCCATGCCGGAGATGAAGTCGGGGGCAACGGCGATGAAGCCGTCCTTGGCGAGCTGGTCGGCGACGCCGCGGATCCAGTCGGACAAGCCGAAGATCTCGCTGATGACCATCACCACAGGCGCCTTGTCCTTGCGCTCGGGATAGACGACCCACAGCTTCACCGGGGCGGCCCGGCCCGGCACCTTCACCTCGGCCCATTCGCCGTGGCGCGGCGAGCTCTCGATGGCGGCCTTGGCGCCTTCCTCGGGCGCCGGCAGCGCCGGATTGCGGGGGGCGGCGGGCTGGGCCGGCGCGGCAGGCTGGGCCGGCTGCGCTGGCGCGGCCTGCGCCATCGCGGCGTGGTCGTGGTGATCGGCGGCCGCCTGGGCGGCGGCGGGGGCGGCGAGGGCGGCGGTCGCGAGGACGGCCAGCCCGAAGCGGCGAGTGGTGAACATCGAATCTCCTCCGCCGCCATTACCGTGCGCGCCGCACGAACGCTTACTGGAACGCTTACCCGGCCCCCATCACCTGGTCGCGCCGCTCCTCGAGCAGCCGGGGCACGTTGCGCGACGCCGAGGTCAGGCTGGGGGCCCAGCCGATGCCCAGCGCTTTCGGGCTGCGGACGACCTGATCCATCGCCAGCGCCTCGGCGAGCGCGCCCATCCGGTGCCGGGCGTCGGCGATCGACATGTGCCGCACCTCTGGCTTGTGCGTCACGTGGCTGCTCATCGCCTCGACCAGATCGTTGACGGTGTCGTCGCTGCCGTCGGTGGCGTGGACGACGCCGGCGATGTCGGCGTGGGCGATCAGCCGGACGAACAGGTCGGCGAGATCGTCGCGATAGATCAGCGGCCAGTGGTTGTCGCCGCTGCCCACGACGCGGACGATGCCGTTGCAGGCGTCGCGCAGCATGTCGGAGACCACGCCGGAGTCGCCGCCGTAGACCAGGCCCGGGCGCACGACGATCGCGCGCACCCCGCCGCCCTGCGATTCGAGCACCGCCTGCTCGGTCGCCGCCCGATCGCGCTCGACCTCGGGCGGGTTGATGGGCGTCGATTCGTCGACGGCGCCGCGCGTCGGCCCGATCACCCAGGCGCTCGAGGCGTAGACGAACACGCCGCGGCCGGCGCGCCAGAACACCTCGCGGCACGCGTCGATCACCTGCCGGTCGATCCCGGAGCCGCGCCCGGACGTGTCGCGGGCGCAGTGCACCAGCGCGTCGCAGCCATCCAGCGCCGATCGGTTGGCGCCGATGTCGGAGAGGTCGCCGGTGAGCACGTCGATGCCCTGCGTCCTCAGCCGGGCCGGAACGGGGCCGGTCGGCCGCAGGATGGCGGTCACGTGATGGCCGGCTTTGACCAGCGCCGGGGCGACGGCAGCGCCGATGAGGCTGGTCGCGCCGGTCAGGAAAATTCGCATTGCGTGGGCAGAGATTCCCCAAGGACCCGAGGGACCATGATTATCGAGGATAAGCTATCCCGTTGTCAGGCCGGATTTGTCGAAGCGGCCGTCGCCCCTGAGCGTTCGATGCCGCGCGAGACCCTCCTCGACTTCTTCACTGACCTCGGTCGCATAACTGGCACGTTTCTCGTGCACGACGACGGGTTTCGTGTCCGATCCTGGTCCTATGCGGAGGTGGCGGCCGCCGCTGAGGCGTTTGCCCGAACGCTGGCGGCGCACGGGATCGGCCATGACGACAAGGTCGTGGTCTGGGCTGAGAACCGCCCGGAGTGGATTGTCGCCTTCTGGGGGACGGTGCTGCGGGGCGCAATCCTCGTGCCGATCGACTATCGGGCCTCGCCCGACTTCCTGGGCAAGGTCGCACGTATCGTCGAGGCCCGTGTCGTGCTCGTCGGCGACGAGGTGGAACTGCCGGCCGGTACGGTCGCGGACGCCGTGCCCGTGTGGCGGCTCGCCGGTCTAAACGCGATCGCCAGGCCCCACGGAGCGCCGACGTCCCACACCGCGCTCGAGACGGCGCGCGTGACGCGCGACACGGTGGTCGAGATCATCTTCACGTCCGGGGCCACCGCCGAGCCCAAGGGCGTGGTCATCACCCACCGGAACATCCTCGCCAACATCGTGCCGATCGAGCACGAGATGCAGAAGTACCGCGGCTACGCGCGTCCGTTCATGCCGCTGCGCTTCCTGAACCTGCTGCCGCTCAGCCACATGTTCGGGCAGGCGATGGCGACGTTCGTGCCGCCGATGCTGTCGGGCGAAGTGATGTTCATGCGCAGCCTGCGGCCGCGCGACATCGTCCAGCAGATCAAGGCGCGGCGCATCTCGGTGCTGGTGTCGGTGCCGAAGATCCTCGACGTGCTGCGCGAGCACGTCGCCCGCGAGTTCCCGCACGCGGCCGTGCCCGATCCCGGTCCCATGCACTGGTCCAGGCGGTGGTGGAAGTACCGCCAGGTGCACCGCGCTTTCGGCTGGAAGTTCTGGGCCGCCGTCGTCGGCGCGGCGCCGCTCGATCCGGGTCTCGAAGAGTACTGGGGACGCCTGGGCTTCCTCGTGGTGCAAGGCTACGGCCTGACCGAGACCGCGCCCATCGTCACGCTCAACCATCCGCTGAAGACGCGCCGCGGATCGGTCGGCAAGCCGATCGCCGGCGTCGAGGTGAAGATCGCCGAGGACGGCGAGATCCTCGTCCGCGGCGACAACGTCACCAAGGGCTACTACGGCGCGCCCGAGGCCACGGCACAAGCGTTCGAGGACGGCTGGCTGCACACCGGCGACATCGGCGGCACCGACGAGCAGGGGCGCATCTACATCAAGGGCCGCAAGAAGGAGATGATCGTCACGCCCGAGGGGTTGAACGTCTTCCCCGAAGACGTCGAGCGCGCGTTGACCGCGATCGCCGGCGTCAGGGACGCGGCGGTGGTCGGCCGGACCTGGGACGGCGAGGAGCGCGTCCACGCGGTGGTCGTCCCCGATCGCGGCGTCAATCCCGGCGTCGATCTCGACGCCATCGTGCAGCGCGCCAACCAGGCGCTGGGCGATCACCAGAAGATCCGCAGCGCGTCGGTGTGGCCGGGCGCCGAGCTGCCGCGCACGGACGGCACGCGCAAGCTGAAGCGGCGCGAGGTGAAGCGCTGGGTGGACGGCGACGCGGCGTCGGCGGTCCCGGCATCCGCCGATCGGCGCGCCGACAGCGTCCTCGCCGCGGTGCAGCGCTTCGCACCGGGCCGCAGCGACATCGGACCGGACACGACGATCGAGGCGCTGGGCCTCAGCTCGCTCGAGCGCGTCGAGCTGCTGATGGCGCTCGAGGAGCACGCCCAGACGACGATCGACGAGGCGGCCTTCGCGGAGGCGACGACGGTCGCCGATCTTGCGAGGCTGGTCGGGCGAAGGCGCGGCCGCCGACGCCGGGAGCGCCGGAGCCGTGCCGAAGCCGGCGGGATCAGCGTCGGCCACCTCGCCGGCGAAGTCGCGGCGAAGCCTCCGAAGGCCCGGTCACCTTCCCCACCTGGAACCGGCGCTGGCCGTTCACGTGGGTGCGGAACGCCAGCCTGTTGACCTGGATCCTGCCGATCGGCCGCGCCTTCGCCTGGGTGAAGGTGGAAGGGCTCGAGCACCTCGAAGGCCTGCCCGGCCCCGTCGTCTTCGCCGCCAACCACCAGAGCCACCTGGACGGACCGATGATCCTGTGGTCGCTGCCGCCCCGCTGGCGCTATCGCGTGGCCATCGCCATGGCCAAGGAATTCTTCAAGGCCCATTTCTTCCCGGAGCAGTACGGCCGCAAGGCGTGGGCGACCAACAGCCTCAACTACTACCTGTCGGCGCTGTTCTTCAACGCCTTCCCGCTGCCCCAGCGCGAGGCCGGCACCCGCCAGACGCTGCGGTACATCGGCGCCCTGTTCGCGGAGGGCTACTCCCTGCTCATCTTCCCGGAAGGCAAGCGGACCACCGACGGGCAGCTCAATCCCTTCCGGGGCGGCATCGGGATGATTGGCGCCCGGCTCGACGTTCCGGTCATACCGGTGGGCATTTCCGGCCTGGATCAGGTCCTCCACCACACCTGGAAGATGGCCAGGCCCGGGCCGGGCCGGATCCGGTTTGGCGCGCCGCTGCGCTTGCAGGGCGACGATTATGCCGCCCTGGCGAAACAGGTGGAGGACGCGGTCCGCGTTCTGGTACAGTGATGGGTTGGAGCGTGGCTGTTTGAGTAAAGACGATCTGATTGACGTCCAGGGAACCGTGGTCGCCGTGCACAGCGGCGGCATCTATCGCGTGCAGGCGGATTCCGGCCAGGAAGTGCTGGCCCAGTTGAGTGGCCGCATGCGCCGCTTCCGCATCAAGGTCGTGCCCGGCGACCGTGTCACCGTCGGCGTTTCCCCCTACGATCCCGTCCGCGGCATCATCACCTTCCGCGCCCGGTAACCTCCCCAGGAGGCCGCATGGCTCGCTCGCCCGGACCGTCCCGGCGAGCGGCTCACCCGTGTCTTGGGCTGGCTGCGGCAGGCGACGCGGCGCGGCCGGTAGTCGCGCAGCCCTATTCGCTGAACTCGCGCGCCAGCTCCACCCACTCGCCGTTCGGCGCCAGCCGGCGGTACGACACCCAGTGCGGCTTGGCGTCGGACGAGCGCCCGAGCTTCTCGAGCGTCACGGCGAGGTAGAAGTGCGCGTCGGCGTAGGCCGGGTCGATCGCCAGGGCGCCGCGGTAGCAGCGCGCGGCCGCCTCGAAGCGCCCGGAATCGTGCAGCACGTTCCCGAGGTTGTACTGCGCCTCGAAACCCGACGGATCGATCGTCAGCGCCTTTTCGTACAGCGCTTCGGCCTCGATCGCGCGATCGCGGGCGTAGTGGATGTTGGCGAGGTTGACGAGCGCCGCGGTCATCGCCGGATCGAGTGACGCCGCCTGCCGATACGCGGCCATCGCGGCCGCGTCGCACTGCGGATCGCCGGTATCGAGCGACGCGCCCTCGGCGAAGCAGGCGGCAGCGCGCGCGAGCCGCTGCGGATCATCGAGTCGCGGCGCCGCGTGTTGCCCGGGGCGTCCGGCACCAGCGGCGCCAGCGGATCGACCGGCGCCGGCGCGGCCGGGCGCACGGTCAACGCGATCACCTTCGCCGGCGCGGTCTCGCGCGAGGACTGGAAGTCGAACGAGAGCTGCGCGCCGGGGGCGTCCGCCAGCTGCCGCTGCCGCATCGTCCGCAGATCGCGGACGACAGACCGGAACGGCACGCCGCGGGCCAGCTCCGCGCTCGCATGGCGCAGCGCGGCCAGATCGGCGAAGGCGTAGAAGCGCTCGCCGCCGCTGACGCTGGCCGGCCGGATCACACCCCAGCGCTCCAGGTACCGGAGGCGATCCTCGCGCAGTCCTGGATACAGATCGCGGATGGCTCGCGACCCGTACAAAGTCTGGCCGCCGCTCGAGCTGCCGGCAGGGTCGCCGGTCGGTGCCTGCGCCGCCAAATCTCCCATCCTTCCGCCAGTATATTGGCGGCCGCGCCCGCACGCGCGGCCCGGGCAACCCACTACAATGACGCGACATGCTGCTTGCCGGAGATCTGGGTGGGACCAAGACCCTGCTGGGGCTCTTTCGCCAGACGGGGACCGCGCGACCGGAGATGGTCGTCACACATGAGTTCGCGACGCTGGACTTCCCCAGCGCCGGCGACATCCTCGCCGCGTTCCTGCAGAAGGTCGACGTCGCCGCGGACGCCATCGACGCCGCCTGCTTCGGCGTCCCGGGCCCGGTGATCGACCAGCGCGTGCAGCCGACCAACGTCGACTGGGCGGTCGATGCGCGCGAGCTGCAAGCCAAGCTGAAGCTCAAGCACGTCCACCTGCTCAACGACCTCGAGGCGATGGCCCACGTGGTCCCGGTGCTGCGCGACGACGAGCTGCTGGTGCTGCAGAAGGGCACGCGCCACCCGGACGGCAACGGCGCGCTGCTGGCCGCCGGCACCGGCCTCGGTCAAGCGCTGCTCATCAGCGTGGACGGCGGCTGGCAGCCGTCCCCGTCGGAAGGCGGCCACGTCGACTTCGCGCCCCGCACGCCTCGCGAGATCGAGCTGCTCCAGGAGCTGATCCGGCTTTACGGGCGGGCTCACACCGAGCACATCGTCTGCGGGCCCGGCGTGGTCAACGTCGCGCGGTTCACCAGCCAGGGGCGCAGCTTCGTCTTCCGCGACGGCGACGCCAGCGACCTGCCGGCGCGCATCACCGAGGCGGCGCTCGAGCAACGCTGCCCGCACTGCGTCGAGGCCCTCGAGCTGTGGATCTCGATTTTCGGCGCGGCCGCCGGCAACTTCGCCCTGTCCGGGCTGGCCACCGGCGGCGTCTACATCGGCGGCGGCATCCCGGCGAAGATCCTGCCGGCGTTCGACACGCCGACGTTCATCACGGCGTTCAACGCCAAGGAGCCCTATGGATGGGCTGATGCGCGACATGCCCGTCTCGATCATCCTCAACCGCCACGCCGGGCTCGACGGCACGGCGGTCTTCGCGAACACGATGTGACCCCATGATTCGATCCGCGCTGATGGCGGCCCTGGCGGCCGTCGTGCTGACGCCTTCGCCCGCCGCTGCCCAGCCACGCATGTCCTCGGAGCCGATTACCTATACCCTGCGCTTCCCCGCCCCCGAGACGCACTACGTCGAGGTCGAGGCGAGCGTCCCGGCCGGCCAGCCGTCGATCGAGCTGATGATGGCGGTGTGGACGCCCGGCTCGTACCTGGTGCGCGAGTACGAGCGCCACGTCGAGCAGGTCGCGGCCAAGGGGCCCGACGGCGCCGCGCTCGCGGTCACCAAGACGCAGAAGAACCGCTGGCGTGTCGAGGCGAAAGGCGCGCCGCGCGTCACCGTGACCTACAAGGTCTACGGTCGCGAGATGACCGTGCGCACCAACTGGATCGAATCGCGATTCGCGCTGCTGAACGGCGCGCCGACGTTCCTGACCCTGGCGGAGCGCGGCGTCACGCGGCCGCACGTGGTGGCGCTGTCGCTGCCGGCCGCCTGGAAGACCAGCGTGACCAGCCTGGCGCCGGTCGCCGGCGAGGCGCATCGCTACCAGGCCGCCAGCTACGACGAGCTGGTCGACTCGCCGATTCTCGCCGGCAATCCCACCGTCCATCGCTTCGAGGTCGGCGGCAAGCCGCACGTGCTCGCCAACGAAGGCGAAGCGGGGGTGTTCGACGGCAAGCGGGCGGCGGCCGACGTCGCCAAGATCGTCGCCGAGCACGAGCGGTTCTGGGGCGGCCTGCCGTATGAGCGCTACGCCTTCATCAACGTGCTCAACGAAGCGGGGGGCGGCGGCCTCGAGCACAGGAATTCGACGGTGCTGATGGCCAGCCGCTGGGCGACGGGCACGCGCCGGGCGCTACGCGAACTGGCTGACGCTGGCCTCGCACGAGCACTTCCACGCCTGGAACGTGAAGCGGCTGCGGCCCGTCGAGCTGGGGCCGTTCGACTACGAGCGCGAGAACCCGACGACCAGCCTCTGGATCGTCGAAGGCTTCACCGCCTACTACGAGCACCTGATGGTGCGGCGCGCCGGGCTGACGACCGACGCCGAGATGATCGACGGGATCGCGTCGGACATCCGCGATCTGCAGACCACGCCGGGCCGGCTGACACAGCCGGTCGAGACGGCGTCGCTCGACGCGTGGATCAAGTACTACCGCGGCGACGAGAACACGCCCAACAGCGCGATCAGCTACTACACGAAGGGCGCCGTGATCGCCTTCGTGCTCGATGCGCAGGATCCGCAAGGCCACCAACGGCGCGAAGAGCCTCGACGACGTGATGCGGCTCGCCTACAGCCGCTACGCCGGCGAGAAGGGCTTCACCGAGGCCGAGTTCAAGGGCGTCGTGCACGAAGTCGCCGGGCGCGACTTCGGGGCGTGGTGGAGGTCGGTGCTGCAGACGACCGAGGAGCTGAACTACGACGAGGCGCTCGAGTGGCTCGGCCTGCGCTTCAAGCCGGTCGATCGGGCACCCGGCGCGGGTCCAGGCAAGGCGTGGCTCGGCGCGACGACGAAGAACGACGGCGGCCGCCTGGTCGTGACGCAGGTGAAGCGCGGCACGCCGGCGCACCAGGCCGGCGTCAACGTCGACGACGAGATCCTGGCCATCGACGACTTCCGCGTCCGCGCCGACGCGCTGGATCGACGGCTGGAGCAGTACGCTCCAGGCCGCGCGGTGACGGTGCTGGTCGCGCGACGCGACGAGCTCGTGCGGATCCCGGTGACGCTGGGCCGCGAGCCCTCGGACACCTGGCGCCTCGAGCCGCGGCCGGACGCGACGCCCGAGCAGCACGCCCACCGCAAGGCGTGGATGGGCGAATCGTCGACGTCGTCCGGCACGCCCTGAACGGGCGCAGGAAGGCGCAGGAGAGCGAGCGCGCGCATGGCCGACGCCCCCACAATCGCGCAGGAGCCCTTCACCAGCGGCGAGCCGCCGGTATCCGCGGTGCGCTATCGGGCCGCGGATGGCGTGCCGCCGGCAGGCGTCACGATCGTGCTGGCGCACGGCGCCGGCGCCGGGATGACGCATCCGTTCCTCGTCGGTTGCGCCAGCGGTCTCGCGGCGCGTGGCGTCGACGCGATCACATTCAACTTCCCGTACATGGAGCGACGCGCCAAGGCGCCTAACAAGGCGCCGCAGCTCGAGGCGTGCTATCGCACGCTGATCGCGACGCTCGCGGATCGCGGATGGCTGGCCGGGCGGCGGCTCGTGATCGGCGGCAAGTCGATGGGCGGCCGGATGGCGACGATGGTGGCCGCCGGCGCCGATGCCGGGACCGAGCCCGTGGCGCATCCAATCGCCGGCGTCGTCGCGCTCGGGTATCCGCTGCACCCGCCGGGACGGCCGGAGCAGCTGCGCGTCGCGCACTTCGCCACGCTGCGAACGCCGCTGCTGGTCGTGCAGGGCACGCGCGACGACTTCGGCAGCCCGGACGAGCTCGCGACGCACCTCTCGCCGCTCGGCGCCCGCGCCACGATCCATCCGATCGATCGCGGCGATCACAGTTTCAAGGTGACAGGCCTGCCGCGCGGCACGCAGGGATCGGTCCTCGAGGGCATCCTCGACACGGTGGCCGCGTGGTGCCGGGCCCTGCCGGACGCCCGCTAGCCGCGAACGCGATCAGCTCGGACCGGCGCCGGACTCGTCCACGTACCAGGCGAGGTGCGGCGACCAGGCGTCGCAACGCGGGCACTGCGTCTCGAGCCACTGGCGCTGGCAGGCCGGGCAGACGCCGCCGGTCTCGAAGGTGTTCCAGACGTGCAGGCAGGCGCACGCCCAGGTGTCCTCGCGCCGCGGTTCCCACGCACATCGCGGACACCGGATCCGGGCGCCGCCGGTATCGCCGCCCGGCGTGTCGCGGACATCGGGATCGTGGATGTCACTCCCGCCGCCCTGACGCAGGAGCTGCATCATCATGGCCGGCGCACCGTGGCCGTGCACGTCGCGAACGGCCCGTAGAGCGTGGGATCGGATACGCGCGTGGTGATTTCGCGGATCGCGTTCGTGCCCGTCCGCCCCTTCAGCGCCTCCTCCTGGACGACGGCAATCGACAGTCCACCGCCGGGGGTCGGGCGGGCGCGGAGGAACAGGAACCGCGGCGGGGTCCGCGGCGGTCCGACTTCCTCGACGTTCAGGAGCGCCTCCGTGCCGATTTTCGTCGCGTAGGCGCGGTAGCGCGTGACGTGGTCCGGCGCCTCGCGCCACTCGATGTCGTAACGGTGGCGATCGATCGGCACCGAGGTGACGACGGCGCGGTTCGTCGCGTCCCGGGGATCGACGCATGACCACGAGCCGACCAGCGCCGAGTCGATGGTGCCGCGCTCGGGCGGGCCGAGCGGAAGCGTCGACTGGTAGCAGGCCGACAGGGCGACGGCGAGCAGGAGGACGCAGGCAACGCGCATGGTGCGGACAACGCCCCGCTCCCCGGGGCTTGCACCGATCGTAGATCGACCGACGCCGGGTCCGAAAGACACCCGAGGGCAGCAGCCGCCGGCACTAGCTGACGTCGACTTCGATCCCGCCGACGATGCGCGACACGACGTTGTAGATGACCGCCATGATGATCGCGCTGATGAAGCCCATGAAGCCGTAGAACAGCGGCGCGATGACAATCGCCGCGACACCGGCCACGCCGAAGAGCGCGCCAAACGCAGCCGCGGGCGCCTCCGCGTCGTTGGCGGCACCGGCGGCGCCGGACATCAGGCCGCCGAACAGCGCGAACACCCCAATCACCGCGCCGATGAACAGGCCGATGATGCCGTAGAGGAACGCAGCGATCTTCCCGACCGACAACGGGCGAACGCGGTTGATGATCATGGCCGGAAGGTGTAACCCGAATCGGCCCAGGTATCAAGGCTGAGCTTAGGCCGGGTCAAGGCCCGGCCGAGGCCGGGAAGAGGCCGGGAGAAGGCCCCACAACGCGAACAGGCCGGACGCGCTTCGCGTCCGGCCTGTCCGTCTTACCCGAAACGAATCAACGAGTTATGGCAGGCGCGTGCCGAGGGCGTTGGTACCCGCCGCCCACACCTGGCCGAGGGCGTCGTTGTAGAGCGACCGCTCGACGACGATCCCGACGCCGTTGGTGACCTCGATCAGCGCCCCGAACGACTCGTTGGCGAGCTCCGGCACGCGGCTGTTCACGTCGATGTTGAAGCGCGACGTCGGGTTCACCGTGTAGGTCCGCACGATGGGCGCCCCAGCCGTTCGCAGGTAGGTCACGCGCACCTGCGCCGCGGTCGTCAAGTTGGGGTTGGCCAGCAGGATGTAGGTCGCGAACGCCTTGTCGGTCCCGACACGCCCTTCCGCGAGGCCCCACTTCGTGCCCGTCGCGGTGACGCCGAAGCTGTTGTGCGCCTCGCTCCACTCCAGCCCGTTGCCCGGCCAGTACATCGCGCGCTCGGCGATGATCGGCTGGCTGGCCACGATGGTCGTCGACGCCGCGGCGTTGGCGAGCAGCGGGCTCTCGATCTTCCATGTTCACCGTCAGCCGGGCGTTGGCCGCCACCGTGTAGTTGCGGACGATCGACTGGCCCTGGTCGGTGAGGAACCTCAGGGCGACGTCGGTCGGCGTCGGGTTCGGGTTGGCGATCGAGGACGAACGTGTCGAAGAACGAGCCGGTCGCGCCTTCCGCCAGGAACCACGCCGCCGACGGCTCGGAGACGCCCGCCGACTCGTGACCGCCGTCCCAGAACCGCGCCGTGCCGAAATACATGGCGCGCTCGGCGACGATCGGCACGTTCGAGTCGACGACCATGGCGAACGAGCGGTTGACGAGCTCGGGAATCAGGCCGGCCGCCACCGTCAGGCGCGCCGTCGGCGCGACCTGGAACGTGCGCTGGACCGTGCCGTTCGACTCCGTCAGGAACGACACCGTCACCGTCGCCGGCTGCGCGCTCGCGTTCGCGAGCAGCAGGAACGTCGAGAAGAAGCCCTGCGATCCCTCGGCGAAGTACCACCGGGTGCGCGCGCCGTCGACGGCGGTGGCGCCGTGCGATCCGTAGTAGCTGCTGTCCCAGAACATCGACCGCTCGACGACGAGCGGCAGGCCGGCCGTCGACGTCACCAGCGTCGACACCGCGGTTGCCTCGAGCCCGGCGATCTGGTCGACGTGCAGCGTCAGCTGCGACGTCGCCGCGAGGGTCAGGTTCTGCGTGACCGTGGTGCCGTTCTCCTTGAAGAAGGTCACGACCACCGGGCGCCGCCTGCGCGTTGGGGTTGGCGATGAGCACGTCGAGGTCGAAGAACGCGCCGGTCGATCCCTCGGCGAGGAGATAGGTCAGCTGCGTCACCGTCACGGTGAGCGTGTCGGTCGTCGAGTTGCCGTTCAGGTCGGTCGCGGTGACGGCGATGATGTTGACGCCGCCGGCGAGCGGGATGCCGGACGCCGTCCAGCTCGTGGTGCCGATCGCCGAGCCGCTGCCGCCGCGGTTGTTGACCCAGGTCACCGACGCGATGCCGGTGTCGTCGGTGGCGGTGCCCGCCAGCGTGATGCTCGACGCCGCCGAGGTGAAGGTCGGGTCCGCCGTCGGCGAGGTGATGGTGATGACCGGCGGCGTGCCCGCCGCGTTGGCCACGTTCACCGTTTCGACGTTCTGGTGCGACACGCGCGTGGTGCCGCCGACGACGATGCTGCCGCCGAGCGACTGCACGGCCTGGCCCTCGCCGTTGAAGTTCAGCGTGTCGAGCTCGGTGCTGCCGTCGAGCGTCAGCGTGCTCGATGCCGTCGAGGCGATGGTGTCGTTGCCGGCGCCCGCGTCGACGCGGACCGCGGTGAGCGCCGCCAGGCCGGGCCCGACGGTGATGACGTCGTCGCCGCCGAGGGCGTTGGCGAACACGGTCTCGGTCGTGCCGATGTCCATGGTGATGGCGCCCGGCTGACGGAAGAACGTGACGCGCTGTCCGTTGGCGGTGACGTTCATCGTGTCGACGCCGTTGCCGCCGTTGAACTGGAACGTGTCGTTGCCCGCGTCGCCGTTGACCGGCTCGCTGCCGTCGCCCGGGTTCCAGATCATGAGGTCGTCGCCAGGGCCGCCGTTGTGCGGATCGACGCCGGGCCCGCCCGTCAGCGTGTCGTTGCCGGCGCCGCCGTTCAGCGTGTCGTTGCCGGCGTTGCCGTTGAGCAGGTCGACGCCGTCGCCGCCGGTCAGGATGTCGTCGCCGTCGCCGCCGTCGACGCGCGCCACGATGAGGCCGTTGAGGCCGGCGCCGCCGGTGACCTGTCGATGCCGCCGAGCGCGTTGACGAACAGCGTCTCGGTGGTGCCGATGTCCATCGTGATGTTGCCCAGGTTGCGGAAGAACGTGACCCGCTGGCCGTTGCCCGCGTAGGTCATCACTTCGTCGCCGTCCGAGCCGTTGAACTGGAACGTGTCGTTGCCCGCGTCGCCGTTGACCGGCTCGCTGCCGTCGCCCGGGTTCCAGACCATGAGGTCGTCGCCAGGGCCGCCGTTGTGCGGATCGACGCCGGGCCCGCCCGTCAGCGTGTCGTTGCCGGCGTTGCCGTTCAGCGTGTCGTTGCCGGCGTTGCCATTGAGCTGGTCGATGCCGTCGCCGCCGTTCAGCGTGTCGTCGCCGTCGCCGCCATCGACGCGGGCCGTGATCAGCCCGTTCAGGCCAGCGCCGCCGGTGACCTGATCGTTGCCGCCGAGCGCGTTCACGAACAACGTCTCGGTGGTGCCGATGTCCATCGTGATGTTGCCCAGGTTGCGGAAGAAGGTGACCCGCTGGCCGTTGCCCGCGTAGGTCATCACCTCGTCGACGTCCGCGCCATTGAACTGGAACGTGTCGTTGCCGGCTTCGCCGTCCACGGCTTCGCTGCCGTCGCCCGGGCTCCAGATCATCAGATCGTCGCCGTCGCCGCCCAGGTGCGGATCGACGCCGGGCCCGCCCGTCAGCGTGTCCGCGTCGGGGCCGCCGATGAGCGTGTCGTTGCCGGCGCCGCCGTTGATGATGTCGTTGCCGGCGCCGCCCGAGAGGGCCTCTGCGCCGGCGCCGCCGGTGATGGTGTCGTTGCCGTCGCCGCCATCGATCACCGTCACGTGGGTGTCGGTGAAAGCGCCGTTGACATCCGAGATGAGGATCGTGTCGTTGCCAGCGGCGCCCTGGACGAGGATCGACGCGAACGTCGCCCGCGCGAACGTGCCGCGCACGACGGCTCCGTCGAGGACCTCGACCTGGGTGGCGTCACCGGCGAGGAGCCGGAGCGTGATGCTGTCGTCGGCGCCATCACCGGTGACCTGCAGCTGGTTGCCGACGACAGCGGCCGTGACCGCCGCGGACGCGATCTGCGGCGTCATCAGCACCGCGGCCGCGACGAGCGGCCATGACCAGAGGAAGCGAGCGTGCATGCGATTCATCGAGCGTTCTCCTTCAAGGTGTTGCCGGGCGGGGGGACCGGTCACGCTGGCGCTGTAGTGCAAGCGCGCGGCCACGCGCGACACCCGGCGAAAGTGTAGAAAACGCCAATGAAATCAAGGCTCTTACCGTTCTCTTACGAGTGCGATCCTTACCGCGCCGGAAAGCACTTACGCCGGACGAAAGCGACGGCGGTCGGCCGGCGCGCAGTCGCCACTACCCAGAACGGCCGATTCGCAGCGACCGAACCCGCCGGTTCGATCTTTTGACAAGGCCCGCCGCGCCAGCGATGCTCCGGACATGCTCCGTGCCCTCATCGGCGGCATCTGCATCGGCACCGCCGCAGGTCTCCTCGTGCTGCTCCTCGGTCGCGTCGCCGGCGTCACCGGCATCCTCGCCAACGCCTGGCCTGCGCCGGCTCGCGGCTGGTCGTGGCGCGCGGCGTTCGTCGTCGGACTCGTCGTCGCCGGCGCCGTCGCGGCACGCGTCGATCCCGGCACCGTGGTCGGTCCGTCCGCGGCCTGGCCGCTCGCGCTCGTCGCTGGCCTGCTCGTCGGCTTCGGCGCCCGCTACGGCGGCGGCTGTACGAGCGGGCACGGCGTCTGCGGCGTCGGACGCCTGTCGCGCCGCTCGATCGTCGGCTGCGCGACGTTCATGGCCGTCGCGATGATCGTGGTGTTCGTCGTGCGATACGGTGGACGGTCGTGAGGATCGTGATCGGCTTCGCCGCCGGGCTCCTCTTCGGCGCGGGCCTGGCGATCGCGCGCATGACCGATCCCCGCGTCGTGCTCGCCTTCCTGGACGTCACTGGCGCGTGGAACCCCTCGCTGCTCGCTGGTCATGGCCGGCGCGGCCTCGACCTTCGGCCTGCTCTACCGGCTGGCGATCCGGCGCGAAGCGCCGCTCGTCGCCGCGAGCCTGCGCGTGCCGGAGGAGCGGCCGCTGGACCGCCGCCTGTTCGTCGGCACTACGCTGTTCGGGATCGGCTGGGGCCTCGTCGGCCTGTGCCCGGGACCGGCGGTCACCGCGCTCTTCGGCAGCAACGGCAGCGGCCGCGTGTTCGTCGTCGCGATGCTCGTGGGGATCGCCGTGGCGCCGCGCGCCGGGCCCTTCCGTTGACATCTGATGCGTGATGCGCGATGCTGAGATCGTGCGCACGACCCTCGATCTCGATGCGGACATCCTCCAGGCCGCGAAGGAAATGGCGTCGGTGAACGGCACGACGGCGGGCAGGGGTTCTTTGACCCCGACCATGTCCACCACGACCTCGCCCACGACTGGTTTGCCGAGCAGCGCGGCGCAGGTTGGGCGACCTGCCCGCTGACGGAAAACGGCCTCGTCCGCGGCCTGTCGAATCCGCGAGCCCATACGGCGCTCACGATTTCGGACGTCGCCGCTCGCCTCCGTGTGCTGAAGTCCGCAGGCCGGCATGTGTTCTGGGCCGATGACGTCTCATTGACGGACGAGCGCGTGTTCGGCCGATGTCGATGCGCGGCCACCGGCAGATCACGGATGTCTGTCTCGCGGGCCTGGCCCAGGCCAAGGGCGGTCAACTCGCGACACTGGACCGCAGCATCCCGGTCGGCGCGATCGTCGACGCAAGCCCCGATCTTCTGCAGATCATCGAACCGTCTGCTTCGTGAGCCACGACGACAGACCGGCTGAGGCAATCAGCGCCGGGCGGTGAGCCAGAGCGAGAGCGCGACGTAGTAGACCGGGTAGATCGACGCCACCGATACCAGCCAGGCCGGCGGATCGGGCAGCTGCCAGATCAGCCCGAGGAACGCGACGCCCCACAACGCGCCGAGCGACACCGTGAGCGGACGCAGGGTCTTGGTCCGCGATGGGTAGACGTAGCGGATCGGCACGAAGACGAGTGCGGCGAGGAAGAGCAGGATGCCGGCGGCGACCGGCGGCGCCGGCCGCAGCGCGATCAGGTAGACCGCGACGACGTTCCAGTAGGAGGGAAAACCGGTGAAGAGGTGATCGTCGGTCTTGGCGTCCTGGCGCGCGAAGCCGAGGACGCTGGCGACGAGCGTGGCGCCAATGACCCACGGCGCAGCGGCGGACGGCAGGAGGTCCAGGCGCCACACGAGGACGCCCGGCACCAGGACGTAGGTGACGTAGTCGACGATGTCGTCGAGACGGGCGCCGTCGATCGCCGGCGCGGTCCGGCCGATGTCGGCGAGCCGGGCCAGCGCGCCGTCGGTGGCGTCGATGAACGTCGCCGCGGCCAGCCACAGCAGCGACGTGCGGGCGTCGCCGTGGATCGCCGCGACGAGCGCGAGCCATCCGCAGCCGACACCGCTCGCCGTATAGGCGTGGACGAAGTAGCCGCCGATGGCGCGCGTCACGTCACATGCTGGCGAGCTTCTTGTCGATCTCTTTCAGCGCGGCGGCGATCTGTTCCTTGCGGATCGGGTGCGCCGTCAGCTCCAGCTGGCGTGCCATGTCGGCGCGGGCGAGCTTCAGGCTCTCGGTCGCGCGGTGTTTCTCGGGGTCTTCCACCTTCGGGCCGCGGCGCTTGCGATCGTGCTCGCGGGCATCCATCTGCTCCTGCAACCGGGCCTCGGCGTCGACGAGTCCCTCACCAGCATCACTCATACAGTTCCAGTCTCCGCTTTCTCGCCGAAAGCGCCCGGAAGGTCACACGGGCGCCGATTCGGTCAACGTAACCCCGTAGTGTAGCGGAAAATCGGCCGTGCCGGCGGAACGTTTTGGGTCGATCGGATCAGTCTGGTCGCTCGATCGGGCAGGCGGGTCGAGTCGATCGCGGGATCAGGGCGCCGCTGGCACACCCTGTACGCGGATGCCCCGGAAGGCGCCCGCATCGTCGAACGACCCCACTCCCAGCCGTCCGGAGGGGATCGCGCGGTCCGTGGCGGTCATGATCGGCATGGTCTCGCCGTCGACGAAGACCTCCAGCCGGCCCGTGGAAGCGGTCCGGACGAGGCGCGCCGTGTGCCAGGCGCGGTCCTTCAGCGCCGGACGGTCGCTCTTGTCGTCGATTGCCAGCCGGCGACGAGCAGCAGGTCGCGGTGGATGACGTCCTCGGGCGCGTCCGATCGCAGCTCCACCTCGATCGACGAGTCGCCCAGTGCCGGCGTCTTCAGGACCGCCAGCGCCCTGGCCGGCGGATCGGCCCGGCCGGCACGCCGGCCTTCTCGAGCAGCAGCAGCCCGTCCCGGATCGTCCAGGCACCGGAGCCGTCGAGCGTCCATGCGTCGAGCCGTTCGGCCGGCGACAGATCGGCGCGGAAGGAGACCGGCGTGGCGGGCGCCTGCGCCGCCACCGTCGCCCGCCGCCAGCATCAGCAGGCCGGCGATCCGCGACGCGCGCCGACCGCGAAGGTCAGAACGCATCGGCTGCGACATAGGCCTCGATCAGCGCACGCTCACCATCGACGCCGGGCAGCGCGTTGCCGTGCTCCATCCCGAAGATGAAGTCCCGCTTGTCGGCCTGCATCTTGCCGTGAATGTGCTTGAAGATGTTCTTGTAGTTCATCTCGCCGGTGCCCGGCTCCTTGCGGCCCGGGTTGTCGCCGATCTGGAAGTAGCCGATCTCGTTCCACGTCAGATCGATGTTGCGGACGATGTGCCCTTCGTTGCGCTGCGTGTGGTACATGTCGAACAGGATCTTGCACGCGGGGCTGTTGACGGCGCGGCAGATCATGTAGCCCTGCGACGCGAAGCGGAGGAACAGGTCCGGCGTGTCGGCCAGCGGCTCGAGCACCATCACCAGGTTGGCCTTCGCCAGGACATCGGCGCCGGCGCGCAGCGTGTCGACGGTGTGCGCGGTCTGCATGTCGAGCGGCAGCCGTCGATCGAAGTTGCCCGGCACGACCGTCATCCATTTCGCGTTGCAGCGCTTGGCGACGTCCACCGCCTCCGTGCACGCCTTGGCGAAGTTCCCGGCGTCCTCCGGCTTGCCGCTGGTGAAAGCGGCGCTGCCGTTGCCGCCCGTCTGAATCACGAAGACGCCCATCGCGATGCCGAGCTTCGCCATCAGGTCGCCCATCTGCTGCTGCAGCTCCGGGGTGCGGCGCATCATGCCGTTGTCCTCGAACGCCGTGAAGCCCTGGTCGGCCATGAAGCGCAGCTCATCGAGCGGGTCCTTCCCCGCCGCGTTCGCGAACATGCCGATGTGCGGCGCGTACTTCAGCTTGAACGCGTTTTTCTTGCTCCACGCCGGACGGGGCGGAGCCGTGGCGGGAGCGGCGGCGCCGACGCCGGTGGCGCCTGGCCCGCGAACGCGGCTTGCGTGGCCCCGACGGCGAGCATGCCCGCCGCCGCTTCGAGGAAGCGTCGTCTGTCCATGGCGCGCATCATCTTACGCAGCCGGGCGCGGAGCAAGCCCGGATCGCGCACAGACGGACTCGCCGTCCGCGCTTAATCTCGAACTTTTACCGGGCAGGCGCCGAGGGGGTGAGCCAGCGGGCGACGTCGTCGGCGTGGATGACCACCCCGGTCTCCATCGGGCTCGTCCCGGGCGAGTCCGGACATTTGACCGTTGGTATCCAGCGGAGCACCGAGAGTGCGCGCAGGCGCGCGGGGTCGAGCACGGCAAGCCAGCGCACGCGCGCGATGTCGGTCTCGAACGGCTCGAGCAGTTCCCTGATCCGTGTCCGATCGAAGGTCACGGTGAGCGGCTGCAACTCCGGCCGCACCTGCCTCGGCGCATCGCCGGCAGGTTGATGAGGACGAGGCTCGGCGCCTCCTCGGCGAATTCGCAGACGACGCCGGGCGGCGGCTGCCGCGGCACGTAGTCCCACGCGACGATGATCGCCGGCGATGTCACGAGGGGCGGCAGCGCGGCGAAATCCGGCTGCCGCCCGTTGTGCGCCAGGCGCCGCGCGTGCCGCTCGAGTCGAAGCGCACGGGTGTAGACGCGGCCCATCGGCGCGGTGCGCTCCTCGGGTTTGCTGAGGACCGTCCCAGCCAGCAACGGGAACGGCGGCGGAAAATCCGGCGGCTCCTCGAGGGCAACGGCAACCTCGTCGCGCAGCACCGGCGCGAGCGCCGGCACCACGCGCCGCAGGTCCTGGACGACGAGCTTCGCGAAGGCCAGGCTGCCGGCGGCATCGAGGTGCGTCGTGTCCCAGGTGCCGGCCTCGGTGCGCAGGTTGAAGCGCGCCGTCTCTCCAGGTCCGAGGCGCTCGCACAGCGCGCGGCTCGACGCGTCGAGATCGACGAGCGGCACGCCCTTCTCCACAGCGACACGCTTCACCGCCTCGACCCACGGCCCGAGCGTCGAGGTCAGCTTCGCCGGCTCGGTCTCGCTGAACGTGCGGCGCACGAGCGAGGTGACCAGGATCGGCGTGGCACCGATGGCGCGCACCTCGTCGACGTAGCGCGCCATGTTGGCCGTGAACGTCGTCGCCGGATCGGTTTCGCGCTCCGGTCCCTTGCCCGGCTGATCGTTGTGCCCGAACTGGATCAGGTAGTAGTCGCCCTTCGCCGCGAGCGCCGTGGCCCAATGGCCTTCGTCGCGGAAGCTCTTCGAGCTGCGGCCGTTCTGCGCCGTGTTGGTCACCCGCACCTCCGGCGCCAGCAGTTGCCGGAAGCCGTGGCCCCAGCCCGAGCCCTCGGTCACGGTCGAATCGCCGACCAGCACGACGTGCGGGGACGGCGGCGCAGCCGGCGTGGGCGCCTGGGGCGAGCGGGTGAACGCGATCACCGCGACCGTGGACACCGCGAGGGCAAGGGCGGTCTTCATCCGGCGCTCAGATGCGACGCATCCACGCCGCGATGCGATCCAGCCACTGCGCCGGCTCCTCGAGGATCCCGAACAGGCGGATGAACCCGTGGTGCAGGCCCGCGGCACGCTCGAAGGTCACGTCGACGCCGTCCTCGCGCAGCCGCTCGACGTAGCGCTCGCCCTCGTCGCGCAGCACGTCGTACTCGGCGGTCACGACGAACGTCGGCGGCAGGCGGCGCAGCGTCGGCATCCGCACCGGGCAGACACGCGTGTCGGTGGCGTCCGCCGGGTCGGCGATGTAGTGGCGCATGAACCAGCGCATGCCGTCGCGCGTCAGCCCGTAGCCCTCGGCGAACTCGGCGTAGGAGGCGGCGCCGGCGTCGACGTGGTCGGTGATCGGATAGACGAGGATCTGTCCGCGGAGGTGGGGGTTCGCCTGATCGCGCAAGGCCAGCGCCGTCACCGTCGCCAGCGTGCCGCCGGCGCTGTCGCCCATGACGAACAGCCGATCGCGATCGACGGCGAAATCGTCCGCGTGCGACATGAACCAGCGCGCCGCGGCGAGCGCATCGTCGGCCGCGGCGGGGAACGGATGCTCGGGCGCGAGGCGGTAGTCCACGGCGCAGACGACCGCGCCGGTGCGCGCCGCGACCTGACGGCACAGCGGATCGTGCGTCTCGAGATCGCCGATGACGAAGCCGCCGCCGTGGAAGTAGACGATCCCGGGGAACCGACCGCTGCCGGGCGGCGTGTAGATCCGCACCGGCACGGCGCCCGCCGCGCTCGGCACGGTGCGATCGTCGACGCGGGCCACGGTCGCGATGGCGCCCGACACCGCGGGTACCTGCGCACGCAGATCGGCGCGGGCCCGCTCGGGCGTGAGGGTGTGGATCGGTGGTGCGCCCGACAGGCGTTGCGCGGTGAGCAGAGCTTGGACCTTGGGGTGGAGCGGCATACGATCAGGCCATACTATCGGCTGGCACCCCGTGGCGGGACCGGCAATGGGCGTGGCCGACGAGCGAGGAGCAGACATGGACGTCGCCACGAATGGCGAGGACGGAGTCCGGAGCCATCGTGCCGACGACGCGCACAGGCGCGTCGTCGAAGACTTGCAGCGCACGCGCGACGCCTTCGTCGCCGCCACGCACCAACTCAGCGAGGCGCAATACCAGTTCAAGCCCAACCCCGACGGTTGGTCGATCGGTCAGATCGTCGAGCACGTCGCGCTTGCCGAGCTGCGGATTCTCGACCTCATCACGACCAAGTTGCCGCAGGCGCCGGCCCCGAGCGCCGCGAAGACGCGGGGCCCGGCCCGGTTCGCCCGGCTCGACACCGCCATCCCGGGTCGCGACCAGAAGCGGATCACCGCGCCCGAGATGCTGATGCCCAAAGGCACCTGGGCCAGCCCCGTCGTCTCGCTTGCCGCGTTCATCGAGGCCCGCGACCAGGCGATCGCCGCCGCGGAGGCCGCCGGCCCCGAGGCTCTGGAGCATGTCCTGCCCCACCGCTTCCTGGGTGAGTTCGACTTCGAGGAATGGGTCTACTTCATGGCCCTGCACAGCGCGCGGCACACCGCGCAGGTCGTCGAGATCAAGAGCGCGCCCGGCTTCCCCGAGGCGTAGCACCGCCGCCGGGGTGGACCATCGCGATCCGCCGATCCGGGTCAGGCAGCACCTCGCGCTGGCGCCGCAGGATCGCGCGCAGCTCCGGCCCGCACGCGGCCTCCAGGTACGCGACGAAGCCATGGCGGGCGTAGAACGGCGCGTTCCACGGCACGTGCGCCCACGTCGTCAGCCAGAGCCGGCCGCTCGAGTCGGCGGCGGCCCACGCGATCGCGCGGCGCAGCAGGCTCGTGCCGATGCCGCGCCGCATCCACGCGCGCCGCACCGAGAGCTGATCGAGGTACGGCTCGCCATCGACGCGGCCGCGGGCCGCGAACCCGATCAGCGCACCATCCGGCGTCTCCGCCACTTCCAGCCGGCCGCCGGCAATCGCGGCGACCCACCGCGCCCGCTCGCCAACGACGAACGGATGCGACGCGTCGAAGGCCATGACGAGGCCCGCCTCGGCGTCGAGCGTGCATGCGTCGTCGTCGATCGCGACGAGCGCGTCGATCTCCTTGGGGCGAGCGAGGCGGATGGCGACGCCGGTCACCGCGCCGGCTCCAGCGCCCGCTGCGCCTCGATGCGGAGCGTGTCATCGGCGTCGGCGGTGGCACGGAGCTCGAGGACGCGCCGCCACGCTTCGGCCTCGGCGCTCGTGTCCTTGACGCGGGCGCTGGCGCGGGCCAGCACCACGAACGGGCTGATCCGCTGCGGCTGCGCGTCGAGCAGCGCGCGGGCGTCGCGGCGCGCGTCGTCGTAGCGATACGTCCGCAGCCACAGCTCGGCGCCGAGCTCGCGCGCCGGCAGCAGCGGCAGCGCCGCCGGATCGGCGGCCGCCAGCGCCCGCTCCATGTCGATCGCGTGCACGAGGCGCAGCGCCAGCTCAGGGTGCTCGTCCTGGCTCGCCGCGACCGCCGCGTCGATCAGCGTGCGCGCCCACGCGATCTCCGACGGCCGGCCCTCGGGTGCCAGCGATTCGAGCTGCGCGGACGCGGCACGGGCGCGCGTCACCAACGCGGCGTCGGGGCCCGGCCAGGCGCGCAGCGCGGCGTCGAGGCCGGCGACGAACACCACCGGCCACAGCGCCGCCGTCCGCTCGTCGAGCGGCAGCGCCGCGCGATCGCCGAGGCCGCGGCCGTCGAGGCGGCGATCGCCGAGGACCACGCGCGCGTAGAGGCGAGCCGCCATCTCCGCCGGCGCGCCGCCCATCGCCGCGCTCGCGCCGCCAGCCGACAGCGCGCGATGCGCCAGCGCGTAGGCCTCGCCGCGGCGTCCAAGCTGCAGCAGGGCGTCGAGCTGCGCGTGCAGGGCGTCCACGGCACGCGGATCCTCGGGCCCGGCGGCCCGCGCGCGTTCCGCCGCCGTGACGGCGGTGGCCCACTCGCCGCGCCGGATCGCCGTCCGCGCCGCCAGGGCGTGTGGCACGGGGGCCGGCGGATTCGCCGTCGCGATGGCCTCCAGGGCGCGCCTGACGATCGGCGCCTGCGGATCCGGCGCGACCTCGAGGACGATCACGGCCGCGCCGACCTCGAGCGGCTGCGTGCGGGCGAGCTCGACGACGTGCTCGAGCGCCGGCACGTCGGCCCCGACGCCCGGCACGAGTCCCGGAACTGGCAACGACGTCCAGGTGTCGGCAAGGGCGCGCGCGCACCACAGGCGCACGACGCGATCGGCGGCAGCCTCGGCGCACAGCCCATCGCGGTACGCCGCCACCCGCGCGGGCCATGCCGCGGGAACGCCGGGCGCGGCCTCGCGGGCGCGCAGGCGGCCCAGCGCGGCGACCGCGGCGCGTTCGAACGGGGTGCGGGCCGGGACCGCGGCCGCGCGGGCGATCGTCGCCTCGACGGCCGTGACGATCGGGGTCGACCCGGCAGCCGCGTCGTCGAAGCGCGCCAACGCCTGTCCCCAGTAGCCGAGCGCGCAGTCGGGATCGCGATCGACGGCGCGGTCGAACGCGGCACGCGCCGGAGCGGCGGCGCGCACGAGGAGCCAGGCCGCGCCGAGATCGACGTCGGCCGCGGCCTCGGGCAGGCACGAGGCCGACATCGGGAACAGGGGCAATGGCGGCCGGCGCGGCGGCGTACCGTTGCGGTCGCGCGTCAGCGGTAAACACCAGGACGACCGACACCGCCGCGGATGCCGCGACGGCGGCGATCGCGGCGGCGCGCCCGATCACGGCCGGCCGGTGCTCTTCCCGGCGGTGACCATGATCTCGACGGTGGCGTCGGGCGCGACGAGCGCCGACTGGACGACGGCCCCGGCGGGCAGCCCGTCGGGCCACACGCGCGCCAGCTCGCCGAGCACGGTGGCGGCGAGCCCGGGCTCGGTCACGTAGATCAACGCCTCGCGCACGTCGCTCCAGGAGGAGCCGCCCTGGGCGAGGGTCTGGCCGACGCGCGCGACGATCTCGCGGGTCTGCGTGGTCGTGTCGACACGGGCGCCGGCGGAGTTGCCGAGGACGCCGGCGAGGAACAGGCAGCCGCCGGCCGCGATAGCCGGGCTGAACGGCAGCGGGCCGGGTGGCCCCACCGCGACGCGGCCGGCATCGCGGACCGCGACGAAGGTGATCTCGACGCGCAGCGCCGGCTGCATCAGGCCGGCGACGACCGTGGCGCGCGCCGGCGGCGCCATCGCGGCGAAGGCCTCGCGGTAGACGTCGTTCATCGCCGCGAATTCGCCGGCCGCGGAAATGAACACGCGCGCGGCGACCATGTCAGCGAACGAGAACCCGGCCGCGGCGAGCAGGTCGCGGGCGTTGTCGAGGATCACCCGCGTCTGCACGGCGACGTCGCCGTCGACGGCGCTGCCATCCGACCCGCGCCGCGACACGAGGCCGGACAGCCACAGCGTGTCGCCGCTGCGGATCGCGTAGCTGTAGGGATGGGCGGAGCGCTTCCACCCCGCCGGGTGGACCACGTCCCGCGGCTGGTCGTCGGGGATCACCGTCGCCGCGATCGACGACCAGCGCCGCGGGATCCGTGGGCGGCGCCACCACCGTGGTGCGGGTCGGCGGATCGACGGGGAAGAACGGGGCGTAAGCCTCGTTCATCGCCGCGAAGTCGGCGGCGTCGCGCAGATACACCTGGACGGCGGCGGCACGCTCGATCGACACGCCGGCGCGTGTCGCGGCCTCGCGCAAGCCGTCGAGGGCGCGGCCCGTCTGCTCGCGGATGCCGCCGGCGACGACGCGTCCCGAGGCGTCGTGCGGGAGCATCGCCGAGAGCACCACGGTGCGGCCGAGTCGGGTGTGGTCGGCGAGCTGCGGGCTGGCGCCCGATCCAGTTGCGCTCATCGTCGAGGTCCTCGCATCCGTCTCATCATGAGTGGCGCAATTGTAGCTGCCCCGGCCGCGCTTTACGCGAGCCCTGCTTGCGCATAAGCTCCGTACTCCATGTCCAGAGAGCCAGGCACCTACGCGCACTTCACCACGAACCAGGGCACCTTCGTCGTCAAGCTGTTCGACGACGTCGCGCCCAAGACCGTCGCCAACTTCGTCGGCCTCGCCGATGGCACGAAGGCGTGGAAGGATCCGGTCACCGGCCAGTCGGTCAACCGGCCGTTCTACGACGGCCTGACGTTCCACCGCGTCATCGACGGCTTCATGATCCAGGGCGGCTGCCCCCTCGGGACCGGCACCGGCGGCCCCGGCTACCGCTTCGAGGACGAGTTCTCGCCGCAGGCCCGGCACGCGCGCGCCGGCATGCTGTCGATGGCCAACGCCGGCCCCGGCACCAACGGCAGCCAGTTCTTCATCACCCTCGGCGCCACGCCGCACCTCGACGGCCGCCACTCGGTCTTCGGTGAAGTGGTCGAGGGCCTCGACGTCGTCAAGAACATCGGCCGCGTCAAGACCGGCAGCCAGGATCGACCATCGCAGCCCGTGATCATGGAAAAGGTCACGATCGAGAAGGTCTGATTGTTGGCGGCCGCGCTCTCACGCGCGGCCGCGGGCCGCCCTGGGGCGTGCGTCCTGCTATTTACCGACGCGCCTTCGCGCGTCGGCCAGACGATGGCTCCGGACTCCGTCCTCGCCATTCGTCATGCCTCACGCGGGCCGGCGATCGGGCTGGCAGCCCAGCTTCAGGGGTCATAGGATGGCGGTATGCGCACCGCCAGCCCAGGAGCCAGAGGTGAAACGCCCACGGCATTCGACGGACGATGCATCACGCCGCTCGGCGTTGCTCATCGGTCGAATATTCCCGATATTCTCCCTCTTCGCGCCTTGATCGGCGCGCGCCTCGCCCGTCTCGGTGCGTCGCGGGCGTTTCACCTCGGGCTCCTCGCCTGCCTCCCGCTGCTCGTCGCGGGCTGCGCCGGCTCCACGAACGCTCCCGCGAAACCCGCCCCGACTGCGGCGGCCAAGCCAGCCGCCGCGACGACCCCGGTCACGCCCGCCGGGCAGCCCACGCCGGCCCGTCCGGCCCCGGGCGACGGCGACACCGCCGCCGCGGACGACGCCGGACCGGGCCGCACCGAGCGCCGCGAGGCGCCGGAGCTGCGGCCCTACGATCGCGTGATCACGAAGGACGCCAAGTCCGATCCCGGCGTCTTCACCGTGCACCGGATCCGCGACCGCGTCTATTACGAGATCCCGAAGGACATGCTCGGGCGCGAGTTCCTGTGGGTCAGCCAGATCGCGTCGACGACGCCGGGCGCCGGATTCGGCGGCCAGGCCGCGGGCAACCGCGTCGTGCGCTGGGAGCGGCGCGACCGCCGCGTGCTCCTGCGCAGCGTGTCGTACGACATGGTCGCCGACCGGGCCCAGCCGATCGCGCGCGCCGTCACCGCCGCCAACTTCGACACGATCCTGATGGTCTTCCCGATCGTGACGATGGGCAAGAACGACGCGCCCGTCATCGAGGTCTCGCCGCTGTTCACGACCGAGGTGCCCGAGTTCAACGTCCGGGCGCGGCTCCGCGCCCGCGGCTTCGATGCGAACCGCGCCTTCGTCGAGCGCGTCAAGGCGTTCCCGACCAACGTCGAGGTCCGCGCCATCCACACCTTCACGACGCCGAACGAGCCGCCGACCGCCGGCGGCGGTCCGGCCCCCGCGCCTGGCCCCAACGCGACGGCCGCGCGGCCCGGCAGCTCCAGCGTGCTGATGTCCTACAGCATGGTGCTGCTGCCGGAAAAGCCGATGCAGCCGCGGCTGCACGACGAGCGCGTCGGGTTCTTCTCGCTGATGCAGCGCGACTTCGGCGTCGACGAGCACCGCGCCCCGGAGCGCCGCTACATCACGCGCTGGCGACTGGAGAAGAAGGACCCCGCGGCGGCGGTCTCGGAACCGGTCAAGCCGATCGTCTACTACATCGACCCGGCGACGCCGGCGAAGTGGGTCCCGTACATCAAGCGCGGCGTCGAGGACTGGCAGGGGGCCTTCGAAGCCGCCGGCTTCCGCACGGCCATCGTCGCCAGGGACGCGCCGGCGCCGGCCGAGGATCCGGAGTGGAGCCCCGAGGACGCGCGTTACTCGGTGATCCGGTGGCTGCCGTCGACGATCGAGAACGCGCAGGGCCCGCACATCCGCGATCCGCGATCCGGCGAGATCCTGGAGTCGGACATCCTCATGTACCACAACGTCATGAACCTGCTGACGCACTGGTACTTCGTCCAGGCCGGCCCGCTCGACCCGCGCGCGAAGACGCTGCCGCTGCCCGATCCGCTGATGGGCGAGCTGGTGCGCTACGTCGTCGCGCACGAAGTCGGCCACACGCTCGGCCTGCCGCACAACATGAAGGCGAGCTCGCTCTATCCGTTCGAGAAGCTCCGCGATCCGAAGTGGCTGAAGGAGAACGGCCACACCCCGACGATCATGGACTACTCGCGCTTCAACTACGTCGTGCAGCCCGAGGACGGCGTCCCGGCCGCCGACCTGATCCCGAAGATCGGCCCTTACGACCTGTTCGCGATCAAGTGGGGCTATCAGCCGATCGCCGGCGCGACCTCGCCCGACGCCGAGAAGAAGACGCTCGACGAGTGGGCGCGCCAGCAGGATCAGACGCCCTGGCTGCGCTTCTCGACGTCGAACAGCGCCGGCTCCGATCCCGGCGAGCTGACCGAGGCGGTCGGCGACGCCGACGCGATCCAGGCGACGACGCTCGGCCTGAAGAACCTCGAGCGCGTCGGCGGCATGCTGCTCACCGCGACCGTCAAGCCCGGCGAGCCGTACGACGATCTGCAGCTGGCCTACACGCGGCTGCTCGGACAGTGGGTGCTCGAGATGAACCACGTCTCGGCGATCGTCGGCGGCTTCGACTCGCAGCAGAAGCACGGCGGCCAGGCCGGCGTGCTGTTCACGCCGATCCCGAAGGCGCGGCAGGTGGCGGCCGTCCAGTTCCTGAACGCGCACGCCTTCCAGACGCCGGCGTTCCTGGTGCGACCGGACGTGCTGCGCCGGATCGAACCGGCCGGCGCGCTCGATCGCCTCCGGACCGCGCAGCAGCGCGTGCTGTCGTCGCTGCTCTCCAGCGCCCGCGTGCTGCGGCTGGTCGAGCGCGAGGCGATCGACGGCGCCGGCGCGTACGGCCCGACCGATTTCCTGGCCGACGTCCGCCGCGGCGTGTGGACCGAGCTGGCCGGCGCGGCGCCCGTGAAGATCGACGCCTTCCGGCGCAACCTGCAGCGGGCCTGGCTCGAGACGCTGGCCGAGCGGGTGAACGGCCGGCAGACGGCGTCCGACGACGCCCGGGCCTTGTTCCGCCAGGAACTGCGCCTGCTCGACGCGCAGCTGCAGGCCGCGTCGGGCCGCGGCGCCGACGGCGTCACGCGGGCCCACGTCGCCGACGCCCGGGCCCTGATCCAGCGGGCGCTGGACCCGACGGTGCAGGCCGCGGCGACGACCAGCGGACCGCGTCCGGCGTCTGACAGCCTCAGCGGTATCACCGACGACGAGGGCGGAGTGAACGATCTGCCTGCCGATGTCGTCTGCTGGCCTGACTACGCCATCGGTTCGCCGCGCCGGTGAGCGCCGCGCGTCGCATCGCGACAATCGCCGCCTGCGCGGTCGCCGCGCTGACCGGCGCGGCGTTCGGCCAGGTGCCGCCGGCCGCGCGCCTCTCGGCGCGCCTCCAGGCGATCGACCCGCCAGCCGCGCTCACGCGCGGCGAGGCGGCGACCGCCATCCTCGAGCTGCACAACACCGGCACGGAGTCCTGGCCCGCCGGCGGAGCGGTCCGGCTCTCGTATCACTGGCGGCAGACGGACGGCGCGGACGCCGGGTTCGAAAGTCCGCGGACGCCGCTGCCGGCCGCCGTGCCGCCGGGCGGGACCATCCGCGTGTGCGCCCTGGTCGTCGCCCCCGACACGCCGGGGCCGCTGCGCCTCGACTGGGAGCTCGTCAAAGAAGGCGACGCGTGGTTCGGCGCGCGCGACGCGGCGAGCGTCCTGCGGCACACCGTCGTCATCCGCGACGAGCCGGCGCCGGTCCCCACGCAGGCTGTCCCTTCCGGCCCGGTCGCGCTCTGGCTGCTCGTGACGCTCGCGCACCTGCTCGTGAGCGCCTGGTGGGCGTCGCGCGGCAGCCCTCACGGCTCGCCGGGACCGGCGGTCGATGCCCGCTTCTTCGACGCCGTGCTGTTCGCGGTGGGGACGCTCCATGGCGTGCTGTTCCTGGCAAGCGCCACGACCGGGTTACCGCATCCGCGCGGCGTCGCATGGGTGGCGGTCTTCGACACGATCGTCGCCGTGGCGCTGGCGGCGACACGACCGACGACGCGCGGCGATGTCGTCGCGTCCGCGAGCCCACCGCCGCGAACGCCGCTGCGCGTCGTGGCCGGCGTGCTGCAGATCGCGGGTGCTCTGGCGCTGGCCACGCTCGCGGTCTCGTGGCTGCGGGTCGCGGCGCGGTCGCTGCACGTGTCCGGCAGCGACGCCGCGCACTACCACGTGCCGCACGCGGTCAACCTCGCGCTCGGCACCAGCCCGTTCGATCTGCTGCCGACGCCGCACCTCTACCCGATGGGCACGAGCCTCCTCGGCGCCTGGTTCATCCTCCCCTTCTCGGACCCGCTGCTCATCGACGTCGCGATGCTGGCCTACGCGGCGCTGCTCGCCGCGTCCCTGGCGCGGGCCTTCTCCGCCGTGACGGGCCGCCCCGGGCTGGCGTGGACGCCGTGGCTGCTGCTCGCGCTGCTGTCGCCACCCCTGTTCCAGCTGGCGACGCTCTTCTCCTCGGACCTCTCCTTCGCGGCCGCCTTCGCGGCGGCGGCGGCCCAGCTCCTCGTGCTCGGCGCACGGACGCCGCCGACCATCGACACGCGGGACGCGATCAGGCTGGGGCTCGCGTTCGGGCTCCTCTGCGGCGTGAAGACCACGGGGGCGCCCGCGGCCGTGCTGCTGCTGGCGGTCGCCGTCGCTGGATGGGCGGTCGGCCGGTGGCGCCGTCACGCTCCGCTCGCCGGCGCCCCCGCTGAACCGCGGCCGGCGCGGCGGACCGCGTTCGCGCTCCTGGCGATCGGCCTGGCCGCCTGGCTCGCCGGCGGCGGCGCGTGGCTGGTGCGCAACCAGGTGCGCTATGGGTCGCCGATCGCGCCGAGCGGGCTGCGGGTGCTCGGCGTCACGATCTTTCCTGGCGAGACCATCGCCGAGAGCGCGAGCTACTATTCGGTCGCGGGCGACCTCGCCAGGCCGGGCGGCTATCCCCTCGGCGCCCGCCTCTCATATTTCGTCAGGCGATGGCTCGGACCGGTCGCCGGGCCGACGGCGCTGTTGCTCGTCCTCCTTCTGGGAGACGTCGCGACGACGCGCTGGCGTCGACAGGCGCCAGTCGAGCGTGACCTCCGGCTCGCCCTGATCGTCGGATTCGCCGCCGTCACGGTCGTCTTCCTCTGGCTGCTGGTACACGCGCCGTGGACCAGCCTGGACTGGACGGACGGGCTGGCGCTGCGCTATGCGCTGCCGATCCTCGTTGGAGCCGCGTTCGTCGCCTATCTCGGCCTCTTCCCGCGCCAGTTCGCCTGGTACGACGACCCGGTGACCGCCGGCGCCGGCGGCGCCATCCTCGCGGGCCTGGCTGTGACGATCTTCCTGCGCAGCCGCGCGGCGCTGCCGGCCTCACTACCCGACGCGGTGCCCGGGTTGGACACGCTGTCGCTCGCGATCGCGGCCGGGGGCCTCGTCGTCGTCACGGCGGCCATCCGGTGGCCCGCGCTGCGCTGGACGGGCGTCGCCGTGCTCGCCGGCATGACCTGGCCGGTGGCAGCCCGCCTCGCGGCGCACGATGCGGCGCTGCGTGTCGATCCCGGGCGCGAGCAGACCCGGCAGGTCGGCTGCGCCGCCGCCGGCCTGGACGCGGACGTGGGCGCGCACCGGGCCATCTTCGCGGCGCTCATCGCCGACGAGCAGCGCCGCGGCGCCACGTGTCCGGGCCGCCGCGTGTTCCTGCGGTCCCGCTTCGACGTGCCGCTCGAGCTGCAGACGCTTCCCTATTCCACGCGCGTCTTCGACGTCCGCCAGGCTGGCGCCGCCGCGCTCGACGACGCCGCGCCGTGTGACTACCTGATGCTCACGCGGGCCGAGTTGGACACGAATCGGGGGGCGGCGTGGCTCGCCAGCCCGCAGGGCCGGGCCTGGCGGCCGGTGGCCGAACGCGGCGCGTTCGTGGTCTTCGGCGTCCAGCCGCGCCAGGTCCGGCCGACTCCGGAGTCCTGACGTCGAAGTGAACGATCTGCCTACAGCTGTCGTCTGTTGGCCTGACTACGCCATCGTCCGCTGATTCGTCCCCGGCCGGTCCCTGCCGTCGGGGCCCTGCTGGAGAACGCCCGTGATTTCGTTTGCCGACCTCGCCAAGGACACCCGGCATTCGCTGCGCCTGTTCCGGCGCAGCCCCGGGTTCACGTTCGCCGCGGTCGCCGCGCTCGCCCTGGGGATCGGCGCCAACACCGCGATCTTCTCGGTGGTCAACGCGGTGCTGCTGAAGACGCTGCCGTTCCCCGAGGCCGACCGGCTGGTCGTGTTCCGGCAGGCGAACGCCGACGGCAACGGCTGCGCGGCCGGCTCGCCGGCCAAGTTCGCAGCACTGGCGAGCGCAGAGCACCGTCGTCCAGGACGTCTCCGCCTACCGCAACAACGTCATGAACTTCGCCGGCGGCGGCGTGCCCGAGCAGTTCCGGGCCAGCCAGGTCTCCGTCGACTACTTCCAGCTGTTCGGCGTCCCGATCGTCCGCGGCCGCGCCTTCTCGGCGGCCGAGGATTCGCCGAACGCGCCGAAGGTCGCGCTGGTCAGCGAGCGCCTCTGGCAGCGGCGTTTCCAGAGCGACCCGAACATGCTCGGCCGCTCGATCTCGCTGAGCGGCGAAGCCGTACACCGTCATCGGCATCGTCGGGCAGTCGTTCGACGTCAGCGAGTTCGGCGCCAACCCCGACGTCTGGGTCCCCTTCCAGCTCGATCCCAACACCAGCGATCAGGGCCACTACTTCCAGGTGGCCGGCAAGCTGAAGGCCGGCGTGTCGATCGAGCAGGCCACCGCGCGCCTGAAGGTCGCGGCCGAGGAGTACAAGCAGAAGTACCCGCAGGTGCTGGACACGGAACCAGTCGTTCGACGTCCGCAGCCTGAGCGAGCAGCTGGTCGCCGACGTCCGGACCACGCTCTACGTGCTGGTCGGGCGCGGTCGGCCTCGTCCTGCTGATCGCCTGCGCCAACGTCGCCAACCTGCTGCTGGTCCGCGCCACCGGACGCCGCCGCGAGATCGCGATCCGCTCGGCCATCGGCGCCGGCCGCGGCCGCATCATCGTGCAGCTGCTGACCGAGAGCGTGCTGCTGTCGGCGATCGGCGGCGCCTGCGGGCTGGTGCTCGGCGTCGTCGGCATGAAGGCGCTGCTGGCGGTGAACACCGCCGACCTGCCGCGCGTCGGCGAGGACGGCAGCGTCGTCGGCCTCGACTGGCGCGTGCTGCTGTTCACGGTCGGCGTGTCGCTCGGCACCGGGCATCCTGTTCGGCCTGATCCCGGCGCTGCAGGCCTCGCGCACGGACCTCGGCCTGACGATCAAGGAGAGCGGCAGCCGCACCGGCACCGGCGCGCGCCACAACGTCACGCGCGGCATCCTCGTGGTCACCGAGGTGGCCCTCGCGCTGGTGCTGCTGATCGGCTCGGCCCTGCTGATCCGGACGATGATCGCGCTGCGCTCGGTCAACCCCGGTTACGACACGTCAGCGGCGTGCTGACGATGCGCATGTCGCTGACCGATCCGCGCTACCTGAAGTCCCAGGGCGTCGAAGACGCCGTCCGCGACGCCATCCCGAAGCTCCAGGCGATCCCCGGCGTCGAGAAGGCGACCGCGACCTGCTGCGTGCCGCTCGAAGGCGGCTACGGCCTGCCGTTCATCGTCGTCGGCCGGGCGCTGCCGCCCGACAAGCGCTTCCATGGCGGCGGCGGCTGGGCGACGCAGTCCTACGGCTTCTTCGACGTGTTCAAGATCCCGGTCAAGAAAGGTCGCGTCTTCACCGACCGCGACACCAAGTCGTCGACGCAGGTCGTGGTCGTCAACGAAGCGCTGGTCCGCGACGCCTTCAAGGACGAGGACCCGATCGGCAAGCGGCTGATCATCGGCCGCGGCGTGATGCGCGAGTTCGCGGACGAGCCCGAGCGCGAGATCATCGGCGTCGTCGGCGACGTCCGCGACAACGGCCTCAACCAGGACCCCGGGCCGAAGATGTACATCCCGCAGCCGCAGGTGCCCGACCTGGTGAACGCGCTCAACGTCCGCATCACGCCGGTGGCGTGGGTGATCCGGACGAAGGTGCCGCCGCTGTCGGTCAGCGCGCAGGTGCAGGAAGTGCTGCGCCAGTCGACCGGCCTCCCGGTCTCTGACATCCGGTCGATGGACGAGGTCGTCACCCGATCGACGTCGCGCGAGCGCTTCAACATGCTGCTGATGTCGGTGTTCGGCGGCTCGGCGCTGCTGCTGTCGGCGATCGGCATCTACGGCCTGATGGCCTACTCGGTCGAGCAGCGGACCCAGGAGATCGGCATCCGCATCGCGCTCGGCGCCCAGATCGGCGCGGTCCGGCGGATGATCGTCAAGCAGGGCATGATCCTGGCCGCGATCGGCATCGTCATCGGCATCGCCGGCGCCTACGGCCTGTCGCGCTTCATCGAGTCGTTCCTCTACTCCGTGACGCCGCGCGACCTCGGCGTCTTCATCGGCGCGCCGGTGCTGCTGGCGGCCGTCGCGTTCCTGGCGACCTGGATCCCGGCGCTGCGCGCCTCCCGCGTCGATCCGGTCGACGCGCTACGCGGAGAGTAGAATCGCCGGCATGATGAAGGCACGCGCATCGGCTGGACTCGGGCTGCTCCTGCGTCGGCCTCGCGGCGGCCGCTCCGGCCGCGGCGCAGTGGGGGCAGTTCCGCGGCCCGAACGGCGCCGGCGTCGACACCGCGACGGGCTACCCGGTGGCGTTCTCGCCGACCGAGCGCGTCGTGTGGAAGGCGGCGCTGCCCTTCGCCCAGTCCTCCCCGGTGGTGGTCGGCTCGCAGCTCTACGTGACGGCCAGCGAAGGCGGGCGGCTGCTGACGGTGTGTCTGGACGCGGCGACCGGACGCGAGCGCTGGCGGCGGGAGATCAAGCCAGACCGCTCGGCCGCGCTGTACAAGGCCAACGATCCCGCGTCGCCGACCCCGGTCGCCGACGACCAGGGCGTCGTCGTCTTCTTCGCCGACGTCGGGCTCGTGGCCTACGCGCCCGACGGCACCGAGCGCTGGCGCGTTCCGCTCGGGCCGTTCAAGAACTTCTACGGCATGGCCGGCTCGCCGATCATCGCCGGCGACGCCGTGATCCTGGCCTGCGACCAGATGAGCGGGTCGTTCATGGTCGCCCTCGATCGCCGGACCGGCCGCGAGCGCTGGCGCCGCCCGCGTCCCGGCATCACCGTGTCCTGGACGACGCCAATGGTGTTCGCGCCGGGCGGCGGCGCCGACCCGCAGCTGATCGTCCTCAGCTCGACGCGGCTGGACGGCTACACCCTCGCCACGGGCGAGCCGCGCTGGTGGATGCCGCTGACGTCGCAGGGCGCCATCGGCACGGCGGTCGCGCACGGCGACATGGTCATCGTCGCGACGCTTGGCGCCAACGAACCGTGGATGGAACCGTTCGAGGCGGCGCTGAAGACCTTCGACACCGACAAGGACGGCAAGCTGTCGCGGGCGGAGTACGCGACCGAGAAAGGCTTCGGCGAGCACTTCGGGTGGCTGGATGCCGACGGCAACGACATCGTCGACAAAGCGGAGTACGACGACGCCCGCGCGATGGCCATCGGCGAGTACGGCGTCGCGGCGATCAAGCCCGCCGGCCTCAAGGGCAAGGTCGATCCGAACGCCGCCGCATGGCGCTTCAAGAAGAACCTGCCGTTCGTCCCGACGCCCGTGGTCTACGACGGCCTGCTCTACATGGTGAAGACCGGCGGCATCATCACCGCGATCGATCCAGCCACCGGCGCAGGCGATCAAGGAAGGCCGCAGCAAGGACGCGCCCGGAGACTACACGGCGTCACCGATCGCCGCCGACGGCAAGGTGTTCCTCGCCAGCGTCAACGGGAAGGTCACCGTGCTCAAGGCCGGACGCGAGTGGGAGGTCCTCGGCGTCAACGATCTCGGCGACGAGATCCACGCGACGCCGGCGCTGAGCGGCGGACGCATCTACGTCAGGACACGCGGCACACTCTATTGCTTCGGGTTGCCAAAGGCGACCGGCGACTAGGCCCGCACCAGCAGCACCAGATACGTGCACGGCCGCACCGTGCGGTTCGTGTACGTGCACGCGGCCGGCGGGCCGAGCTCCAGGCAGTCGCCCTTGCCGAGCGTGTGCGCAATCTCACCCTCGATCAGCGTGAGCGTGCCGGCGAGCACGAGGATCTGGTGGTAGCGGAAGGTGTAGGCCGCGGCCGGGAAGCCGACGGACGCACCGGCGGGCAACTCCACTTCGACGATCTCGAGCGGGCCGCCGGTCGATGGCGAGACCGTGCGGCGGCGGTAGTGCGTCTCGGGATCGGTCCAGTGCGGCTGCTGCGCGCGCCGCGCCAGCCGGCCACTCGCCTGCTCCGCCCGCGCCAGGAGCGCCGAGAGCGTCAACCCGAAGGCTCCCGACAGCTTGCCGAGGAGCGCCGCCGTCGGGCTCGCCTCAGCCCGCTCGACTTTGCTGATCATCGCGCGCGACACGCCGGAGCGTTCGGCCAGCTCCGCGACCGACCAGCCGCGCGCCTCGCGCTCGGTCTTCAGCCGGGCCGCCAGCGGCCCCGTGACGTCTGTCACTATAGTGGACATCCGTCCCCTATCATGGCACACTCCGGCGCATGCGGATCGAAGACGCGCGCGACGACGACCTGCCTGCCATCCTCGCCATCTACAACGACGTGATGCGCACGTCGACGGCGATCTATCGCGAGGAGCCGGCCACCCTCGAGGAGCGCCAGGCCTGGAACGAGACCCGGAAGAAGAACGGCTATCCCCTGCTCGTCGCCCGGACCGACGACGCGTCCGTGGCAGGCTTCGCCACCTTCGGCGACTTCCGCGCCTGGCCCGGCTACCGCTTCACCGTCGAGCACTCGGTGCACGTGGCAGACGGCCGACGCGGCCAGGGCATCGGCACGGCGCTGATGCAGGTGCTGATCGAGCGCGGCAGCGCGCTCGGCAAGCACGTCATGGTCGCCGGCATCGATGCCGACAACGGCGGCTCGATCCGGATGCACGAGCGCCTCGGCTTCGAGCAGACCGGCCATCTGAAGGAAGTGGGGTGGAAGTTCGGGCGCTGGCTGGACCTGGTGTTCATGCAGCGGCGGCTCTGAGGCCGCCCACGGGCCGCCCCCGGCCGTAAATGCCGGCTTGACCTGCGGATGGGGCGCCAACCATACTCGCCGGGTTCCCCAGCGAATAGAGGCCAGCGCCCGGTTTCCGCCCGATGTCCAATCCTGTTCCGCCTGCTCAACGCCCCGGGTCGTCGGCGCTCGGCGCGCCGTCCCGCACCCGCTACTACGTCATCGTCTTCGCGGTCGTCCTGGCGATCATCCAGTACATCGACCGCGTCGCCATCTCGCTGGTCGACGCCGCTCATCCGCCTCGATCTCGGGCTGTCGACAAGGAGCAGATGGGCCTGGTGTTCGCGGCGTTCACGCTGGCCTACGCGCTCTTCGAGATCCCGACCGGGTACCTCGGGCGACCGGATGGGCGCCCGCCGGGTGCTGATCCGCGTGGTGCTCTGGTGGTCGTTCTTCACCGCCGCGACCGGCTGGGTCTGGAACTGGTTGTCGCTGTTCGATCGTGCGGTTCCTCTTCGGCGTCGGCGAAGCCGGGTGCTTCCCGAACATCGCCCGCGCCTTCAGCCGATGGCTGCCGCCGACGAGCGGGTGCGGGCCCAGGGCATCCTCTGGATGGCGCGCGCTGGGGCGGCGCGATCGCGCCGCTGCTGCTCGTCCTGCGTGCTGCAGCTGTGACGTGAACTGGCGGCCGGCGCCTGCGGGCTCGTTCTGCTCTGGCCTGCTCGGCGTCTTCTGGTGCGTCGTTCTGGTACCGCTGGTTCCGCGATCAACCGGCCGACCACCCGAAGGTCAACGCCGCCGAGCTCGCGCTGATGCCGACCAGCTCGAAGGAAGGCGAGTCCGACCACCCGCACGTGCCGTGGGGCGTGATGTTCTCGTCGCCGCTCGCTGTGGCTGCTGCTGGCTCCAGTACTTCACCCTGAGCTACGCCTGGTACTTCTTCGTCACCTGGTTCCCGACCTACCTGAACAGGTTCCCACAGTACGACCTCAAGGTCCAGGGCGCGCTCATGGCCGGCGTGCCGCTCTTCTTCGGCGGCTTCGGCTCGCTGTTCGCCGGCTACATCACGCCCGGCGCTGACCCGGATGACGCGGCAGCATCGCGCGGACGACGCGAGCGATCCTCGGGTTCAGTCGGGCAGGCGCTCGCCGGCTGCTGTCTCGTCGGCGCGACCTTCCTCCAGACAGCCGATCCTACGCCGTCGCTGGCGATCGCGCTGGCCAGCTTCTTCAACGACCGACGATGCCGGGCGCGTGGACCGACCTGCATGGACATCGGCGGCAAGTTCACCGGGCACCGTGTCCGGCGCGATGAACATGATGGGCAACTTCGGCGGGTTCGTCTCGCCGGTCGTGCATCGGCTTCATCGTCGACTGGACCAGGGAAGTCCGAGGCCAACACCTGGTGAGCTCGACGTTCTACCTCACCGGCGTTCTGTATTTCGTGGGCGCGATCTGCTGGCTGTTCATCAATTCGACGAAGCCGCTGCCACAGGATTACGGCGAGTAGGAGCCCGTTCAGCACGGGCCGCGGCGCCGGGCCGCCGCCCGTCCATTTCGGTGCTAGTCTGGAGTCGGGACACCACTCATGACCTCGGACAAAACGCCTGCTTCCGTTCCGACCGGCCGCGAGATGCCGCGCGACCGCGACCTGGTGGACATGCTCACGCGCAAGGTCGTCGGGCAGACGACCGCGATGCAGAGCATCGTGCCCTACATCCAGATGTACCAGGCGGGGCTGAACCCGGAAGGGCGCCCCGTCGGCATCTTCCTGCTGCTCGGGCCCACCGGCACTGGTAAGACGCGCACCGTCGAAGCACTCGCCGAAGTGCTGCACGGCAGCGAGAAGAAAGTGGTCAAGATCGACTGCGGCGAGTTCCAGTCGGACCACGAGGTCGCCAAGCTCATCGGCGCCCCTCCCGGCTATCTCGGACACCGCGAAACGCAGCCGGTGCTGACGCAGGAGAAGCTGTCGCAGGCGATCTCACCCGAGTGCCCCGTCTCGATCGTGCTGTTCGACGAGATCGAGAAGGCGGCGCCGGCGCTGTCGACGCTGCTGCTCGGCATCCTCGATCGCGCGACGCTGACGCTCGGCGACAACACCACCGTCAACTTCGAGCAGAGCCTCATCTTCCTCACGAGCAACCTCGGCGCCCGCGAGATGATGAAGGAGATGAAGCCGGACCTCGGCTTCCAGGGCAGCGGCGAGCGCAACCCCGTCGAGCTCGCCAGCAAACTCGAGAACATCGGCGTGGCCGCGGTTCGGCGCCGCTATTCCCCCGAGTTCGTCAACCGCATCGACGTCGTCATTACCTACCAGCCGCTCGACGAACAGGCGCTGGCGGCGATCCTCGAGCAGCACATCAACGATCTGCAGAAGCACGTCAACACGCGCCTCGGCAGCCGCTCGTTCGAGATCGAGATCGACGCCCCGTCGAAGCAGTTCCTGCTCGAACGCGGCACCAGCGCCGAGTACGGCGCGCGCGAGCTGAAGCGCACGATCCACCGCCACCTCACGCAGCCGCTGGCCGCGCTCGTCGCCAAAGGCGACGTCGAGCCGGGCGCGCAGGTCGTGGTCACGTGGAAGGAACCCGCCGAGAGCCTGACGATCACGCCCGGCGAAGGCCGCCGCGAGCCGGTGCCGACCGAGCCGATCGTCATGGTCGTCGACGACAACCAGGGCCTGCTCACGTGGCTGGAGCAGGAACTGAAGGCGGCCGGCTTCCAGCCGGTCGTGTTCGCGGCGCTCCAGGACGCGACGCAGGCGGTCGAGAAGATCCGCCCCGACGCGGCGGTGATCGACGTCATGCTGCCCGACGGCAACGGCGTCCACCTCGCCGTGCAGCTGCGCAAGCGCTTCGCCCGGCTGCCGGTGGTGGTCATGAGCGGCATGGCGCTCCACACCGAGGAAGCCGCGATCTGCGACAGCTACGGTTTCGAGACGCTCTACAAGCCGTTCCTCTCGCAGGACCTCAAGAGCGTGCTGCACGCCCTGCTCCTGCACGGCGCCAGCGAGCGCGCCAAGGTCGCCGGCTCGTAAGCGTTGCTGGGTTGCCAGCCTCGCGCGAGCGCTCGGCTGGGTCCACACACCTTGTTTTCGCCGGGTGCTGGGCGCACCCGGCGGGCGAGCACGCTCACTAACGACCTGATCCTCCGCATGCGTACAACCCTTTTCTGCCTCGTGCCGTTCGTCGCGGTCGTCAGCCTCGGCGCGGGCCGACCGCCGAACGTCCCGTTCGTCGTCCATCAGATCGACAACGGCGCCAGCGAGACGGCATCGGTCTTCGACGTGGACGGCGATCGCCGTCTGGACATCGTGTCCGGCGATTTCTGGTATCAAGCCCCGTCATGGACGCCGCACCGCTTTCGTGAGATTCCCTACACGAGCAACTACGTCGACGCCTTCAGCGATCTCCCGCTCGACGTCGATGGCGACGGCCGCACCGATCTCGTCACGGTGAGCTGGTTCGCCAAGCGCATCGCCTGGTATCGCAATCCGGGCAAGACCGATGCAACGTGTGGTCGACGCCACGGTCGACAGCGGCTTTTCGGTCGAGTTCGCGATCCTCGCCGACCTCGACAACGATGGCAAGGCGCGTGAGGTGCTGCCGCAGTTCGGCGACGCCAAGGCGCCGCTCACGTGGTACGAGGCGAAGAACGGCACGTGGGTCAAGCACGTCGCCGCGCCCAATGGCTTCGGCCATGGCATCGGCGCCGGCGACGTGAACGGCGACGGTCGCACCGACATCCTGACGCCGAAGGGCTGGCTCGAAGCGCCGGCCGACCCGCGCGGCAGCGGCTGGACGCACCACGCCGACTGGAGCGACGCGCAGCAGCTCGGCTTCCTCCACACGATCGATCTCACCGGCGACGGGAAGGTCGAGATCCTGACGATGGCCGGCCACGACTACGGGATCCACTACTACGAGCGCGGGGCCGACGGCGCCTGGATCAAGCGCGTCATCGACGACAGCTGGTCACAGGCGCACGCCTCGACGCTGGTCGATCTCGATGCGGATGGCCGCGCCGACCTCGTCACCGGCAAGCGCTTCATGGCGCACAACGGCAAGGATCCGGGCGAGAAGGAGCCGCTCGGCCTCTACTGGTATCAGTTCCGACCGGATGCCCAGGGTCGGCCGGAATGGATCCGTCACGTGATCGCCTACGGCGGCCAGGTCGGCGGCGGCATGCAGATTCCCGCGGTGGACATCGACGCGGACGGCGACGTGGACCTCGTCTGCGCCGGCAAGAGCGGACTGTACCTGCTCGAGAACCGGACCCGGAAGAAGCCACAGGCCCGCTGAACGTCCCCGGTGTCCGCTACGGACTCAGGCGAGTCACGCACCGACAGGGAAAGCCCGCTCGACGGCCGGGCGCGCCCAGCGCCCGGCGAGAAGAGGTGTGTAGACCCGGCCCGAGCGCTTGCGCGAGGGCGGCAACCCGGCAAAGGGCCTACGGACTCAGGCGCGTCACGGTCCAGCACACCGCGCTCCAGGGAGTACAGAAAGCGGTCATGCAGGCGGAACGCGCCGTTCTTCCAGAACTCGATCCGCGCCGGCGTGAGCCGATAGCCGCCCCAGTGCGGCGGCCGCGGCACGTCCCGGCCGGCGAAGCGCGCGTCCACGTCGGCAACCTGCTCCATCAGGGCCTCGCGCGAGGCGACCGGGCGGCTCTGCGCCGAGGCCCACGCCCCCAGCTGGCGGCCGCGCTCACGCGTCGCGAAGTAGGCGTCCGATTCCTCGGGTGCGATCGGCGCCAGCGTCCCCTCCGCGCGCACCTGCTCGTCCAGCCACGGCCAGTAGAACGTCAGCGCCGCGCGCGGGTTGGCGGCGATGTCGCGGCCCTTCCGGCTCTCGTAGTTCGTGTAGAAGGTGAAGCCGCGCTCGTCGAAGCCGTGCAGCAGCACGATGCGCACCGCCGGCTGACCGTCGGCGCCGCAGGTGCCGAGCGACATCGCGGTGTGATCGAACGGGGCATCCTGTCCGGCGCGCTCGAACAGGGCGGCGAAGCGGGCGATCGGATCGTCTGGCGTCATGGACTTCTGTATCGTATGACCATGACCCGCATCCTGTCGCCGGCCGTGGCGGCGCCGTCGCTCGACGTCGAGCTGCCCTGACGTGCGCGATCCGCTGCGCCGCCTGCCGGATCTCGCCGCGCACCTGGCCGCGGCGCTGGCCGGGCCGCTGCCCGGCGCGCGGATCCACGATCGCCTGTCGCCGCGGCTCCTCGACGGATCGCTGCCGGCGCACGCCGGCCGCGATCGCCCGGCGGCGGTGCTGATCCTGCTGTTCCCCCGCGACGAGGTGCCGCACGTCGTGCTCACCGTGCGCGGCGCCGATCTCCCCCACCACGCCGATCAGATCTCGCTGCCCGGCGGACGCCCGGCGCCAGGCGAGACCGCCGAGCAGACGGCGCTGCGCGAAGCCGTCGAGGAGATCGGCGTCGACGTCACCGGCCTCGCCATCGCCGGCCGGCTGACACCCGTCCACATCGCCGTCAGCGGCTTCACGGTCCAGCCGATCGTGGCGCTCGCCGACACCGCACCGGTGTTCGTGCCGGCGCCCGGGGAGGTCGCCGAGGTGCTCGAAGTGCCGCTCACCCTGCTGGCCGATCCCGCGACGCTGCGCAGCGGACGCCGCGCCCGCGGCGGCATCGAGATCGACGCGCCGTACTTCGCGGTCGGCGACCACCAGGTCTGGGGCGCGACGGCGATGCTGCTCGGCGAGCTGCTGGCGGTCTGCGGCTGGGAGCCAGAGTAACCCCGTGCTCACTGCAAACCCGCGCCCCCGCTGGACCTGGCCCGGGCCGCGCCGGCAACCACCGGGCGGGTCCAGCCGTCCAAGCGGAGTGCGCGCGTGTCGCCGGCTGGCAGGCACGCGCGGCAGAGCACGTCGATGACCAACTTGCTTCGCGACGCCCGCTTCGGCTTCCGCCTGCTGCTGATGCGCCCCGGCTTCACCGCCGTGGCGGTCCTCACGCTGGCCCTGGGAATTGCCTCGACGACCACGATCTTCAGCGTGGTCCACGCCACGTTCTTCGCCCCCTTGCCGTATCGCGAGGCCGACCGGCTGGCGATGGTGTGGTCGCAGGCGCGGGGGCCGGAGCACGATGTCCCCAGGCGACTATCTCGAATTCCGCCGCGAGGCGACGGTGTTCGAGGACCTGAACGCGTGGACCTGCCGGGCCCATGAGCCTGGCCTCCGGCGGCACGCCGCTGCAGGTCGACACGGGGGTCGCCGCGCCGGGCTTCCTGCCGATGCTCGGGTTCGGGCACCCGCTGACCCTCGGCCGGGTCTTCACGGCCGAGGAGGGCACGCCGGGCCGGGACCAGGTCGTCATCCTCAGCCACAGCCTCTGGCAGGAGCGGTTCGGCGGCGATCGCGGCATCCTGGGCCGGGCGATCCGCCTCGACGGCAAGCCGTACGAAGTGGTCGGCGTCCTCGGCGCGGGACCGGGGGACAACATCCAGCACCGCCTCTGGGTGCCGTTGACGTTCCCGGACCCGCAGGATCACGGCAGCCGCTTCCTCACCGTCCTGGGCCGGCTCAAGGCCGGCGTCACGGTGGAGCAGGCCAACGCCAACCTGGCCGCGATCGCGGCGCGGATGGCCAGGGCGTACCCCGCGTCGAACCAGGGCTGGACGGTGAGCGTCGAGCCGTTCCGCAACAACTTCCTGAGCCGCGGCACCACGAGCTCCCTCTGGCTGCTGCTCGGCGCCGTCGGCTTCGTGCTGCTGATCGCCTGCGCCAACGTCGCCAACCTGCTGCTGGCCCGCGGCACCGCCCGCCAGCGCGAGATCACCGTGCGCACGGCGCTGGGCGCGTCGCGCGCCGAGATCGCGCGGCAGCTGCTGGTCGAGAGCCTCGTGCTGGCCGCCCTCGGCGGTGCCTGCGGCGTGGCCCTCGCGGCCGGGCTGATGCGCGTGGTCGTGGCCGTGATGCCGCCGTTCATGCTGCCAGCCGAGACCGTGATCGAGCTCAACCTTCCGGTGCTGCTCTTCACCGTCGCGGCGTGCGGGCTGTCGGGCATCATCTCCGGCCTCGCGCCGGCCTGGCAGGCGGCCCGCGCCGATCTCAACCAGACGTTGAAGGAAGCCGGGCGCGGCGTCCACGGCGGGCGGCATGGCCTGCGCCGGGCCCTCGTGGTCCTCGAGTTCGCGCTGGCGCTGACGCTGCTGACCGGCGGTGGCCTCGCCCTCTACAGCTTCACGACGCTCGCTCGCACCGAGCTGGGCTTCCGGACCGAGCGCCTCCTCACCTTCGCGCTGCCGATCCCGCAGGACAGGCTTCGCGGCGACGACGCGATCGACCCAGTTCTACGACCCGCTGGTCGAGCGGGTCCGCGCGCTTCCGGGCGTGGTGTCCGCGGCCGTGTCCACCGGCCTGCCGCTCCAGTTTTTGTTCAGGTCGCCGTTCGCGGTCGCGGATCGGCCCGTCGCCGACCGGAAGCAGCGGCCGAACGCGCGCGTCAACATGGTCACCGCCGAGACCTGTCCACGATGGGCATCGCGATCACGCGGGGGCGCGGCATCACCGCCCAGGATCGCGCCGGCACGCAGCCCGTCGCCCTGGTCAACGAAACGCTGGTCCGGCAGTTCTTCGGCGATGCCGATCCGCTGACGCAGCGCATCGTGATGGAGCGGCGCAGGCCCGGTGTTCCGGCCCCCGGCGCGGATGTCACCTATCAGGTCGTCGGCGTCACCAGGGACGTGCGCAGCGGCGGGCCGAAGCAGGACATCCGGCTGGAGATCCACGTGCCGTTCGCGCAGTGGCCCTGGCCGCGCGCGCGGATGGTCGTGCGGACGGCCGGCGAGCCGGGCGCCATCCAGCAGAGCATCGCCGGGATCGTCCAGGGACTGGATCCGGACCTGCCGATGGGCAATGTCCGGACGATGGAGCAGGTCGTCGCGCAGGCGATGGTCGGCGACCGCTTCAACACCCTTCTCTTCGGCAGCTTCGCCGCGGCCGCGCTGATCCTCGCCGGGCTGGGGATCTACGGCGTGATGTCCTTCGCGGTGGCCCAGCGGACGCACGAGATCGGCCTGCGCATGGCGCTCGGCGCGGGCCGGACGCGGGTGCTCCGGCAGATCCTGCGCGAGGGGATGCTGACGGCGCTCGCCGGCACCGTGCTGGGCTCCGCCGGCGCCTGGTGGGTCGTCCGCGCGATGCGCGACCTGGTGTTCGGCGTCAGCGAGCTGGCGCCGGCCGCGTTCGTGGCGGTCACGCTGACGCTTCTGGCCGCGGCGCTCGTCGCGTGTCTCGTCCCCGCGATCCGGGCGGCGTCGGTCGATCCGATGGTCGCGCTGCGCCAGGACTGAGCGCCACCGCCGTCAGGCGCGATGTTCCCGCAGCTACTGAGTTCCGGTCTAGGCGCGCTCGTGCCGGATCACGTTGAAGCGCTCGTCGGCTGTCGGCGGCTGGAAGTAGGACGTGATGGCGTCGAACTCGGCCTCCGTGGTCCACGGCGTTCCGGGAGGGAGCCCGGCGCTGCGCTCGCGCAGCTGCCGCTTGCAGACGTCGTCGGGCACATCGATGAAATGGAGCTCGTGCTCCACGCCGGCGGCCTCGAACAGCTGGCGGAACCACGCGCGCTGCTTCGTGGTGTTGCCGGGAAAGTCGAGCACGACCGGGATCCCTTTCGACAGCAGTGACCCGATGAGCGGCGTCAGGGCCGCGTTGAGCCTGGCCGAGCATCTGATGTAGTCAGGGACGTCGAGGATCTCGCCGGGAAAGAGGTGCGAGAGCCATTCGTCCTGCACCAGGAGCACCGCCTGCTCCTGCTCGGCGAGCGCCTTCGACAACGTCGACTTGCCGGCAGCCATCTTGCCGCAGAAGAAGATCAGCTTCGCCTGGCCACCCATCGTCAGTCCTGCGGTCGGAGCTCGACCACCAACTCATCGGCAGGGCGGCCGCCCGCCCATTGAGCGGCGCCATCGCGGACACCCGCCGCCCGCGCGAGAGCGCGGGCAGCAAAAGCTAGGGTGCGGTGACGGCCGGCGGCGGCGGTGGCGGGCGCGTGCGAAGCCAGGACGGCCTTGAGCGCGCGCTCCTCGCCCGGCGACACGAGCGTCAGCGCGTGGCCGGTGGCCAGCGCGCGGCCGGTGCGGCCGACGCGATGGACGTAGGCTTCGGCCGAGTGCGGGACGTCGTAGTTGACGACGTGGGTGATGCCGTCGATGTCGAGCCCGCGCGCCGCGATGTCGGTCGCGACCAGGACGCGGATGCGGCCGGACTTGAAGCCCTCGACCGCCGACAGCCGATCCTTCTGCGAACGGTCGGCGTGCAGCGCCGCCGTCCGGATGCCGCGCGAGGCCAGCGCCGATGACAGCTTGTCGGCGCCGCGCTTGGTGCGGACGAAGACCAGGATCGGGCCGGCTGCGCCGCGCAGGAACTTCGCCAGCCAGTCGGTCTTCTCGCCGGTCGGGACGTGCTCGACGGCGTGGCTGATGGTGCGGGCGGCGGCGTTGCGGCGGCCGACCTGGATCAGCGCCGGGTCGGTCATGATGGCGCGCGCGAAGCCGAGGATCTCGTTCGGCATCGTGGCCGAGAAGAGCAGCGTCTGGCGCTTGGCCGGCAGGGCGTCGACGATGCGCCGGACGTCCGGCCAGAAGCCCATGTCGAGCATGCGGTCGGCTTCGTCGAGGACCAGCGTCTCGAGACCGTCGAACTTCGTGCCCGACCGCATGTGGTCCATCAGGCGGCCCGGCGTGGCGACGACGAAGGGGATGCCCGCCGCCAGGGCCCGCGATTGCGGCTCCATCGGCGCGCCGCCGTAGACGGCCATGCTGCTGACGCCGGCGTGATAGCCGAAGCCTTGCACGTCGTCGTCGATCTGGACGGCGAGCTCGCGGGTCGGCGTCAACACGAGCACCCGGGTGCGGGCCGCCTCGGGTGGCGAACCAGCGGCGTGGGTGGCGGTCGCCGCGGCCAGCAGCCGATCGACCAGCGGCAGCACGAACGCGGCGGTCTTGCCGGTGCCGGTTTCGGCGCAGGCGACGATGTCGCCGCCGCCGCGCACCAGCGGCAGCACCGCCGACTGGATCGGCGTGGTGTGCGCGAAGCCGCGGTCGCGGACGCCGGAGATCAGGTCCTCATGGAAGCCGAGCGTCTCGAAGGCGAGCGGCTCGGTGTCGGGGACGGTGAACTCGCTGGCCTGTTCGACCGAGGGCGCGGAAATCGTCGAGGAAGCGGCCGATTCCGAAGCGCGGGGCGCGCGGGTACGGCGGCGGGGCGGACGGCGACGGGTCTGGGTGGAAGATGTAGTCAAGCGGACGTCGTTTTTTGGCAGGGATCGGGGCGGTATCGCGGAAGTCCCCTAGTGGTCTAGTGTGACACGCCCCGCGGCCGCACGCCAGCACCACCGGCCGACACTGCTGTAGCCGGTGGCTGGGACCGATAAATTGTGGCCGGCGGAGGCCCGCCCGCACGGGGAAATGGCGGCTCCTGTCGGCGCGTATGGTCGTTGGCGGCCTTCGGCCGCCGCCCGTTTCAGACGCTGGAGACCTTCACAATCATGTCCAGACAATCCCGGCCGTTTTCCCGCCGCCAGTTCGGCCAGCTCGCCCTCGCCGGCGGCGCCGGCGCCCTGGCCTGGCCCAACGCCGTGCTCGCGGCCCACAAGGTGCGGATCGGCGTGCAGTCGGTACAGCTTCCGCTCGCTGCCGTTCGAGGACGCGCTCAAGGCGATGAAGGAGATCGGCCTGGCCGAGTGCGAGCTCTGGTCCGGTCACCTCGAGCCGCGCCCGACGATGGTGGCGGGGCCGGATGGCCGGCAGCGTCCGCCCGAAGGCTGGCGTGACGAGCTCCGGACGTGGCGCGTGACCGCGCCGGCGGTCCGCTTCATGGACGTCAAGAAGTCGTTCAAGGACGCCGGGGTGGTGCTGCAGGCCTACAACCTGAGCTTCAACGACAGCTTCACGGACCTCGAGATCGAGAAGGGCTTCGATCAGGCCCGGACGCTCGGGGTGAAGCTGATCACCGCGTCGTCGAACCTGAAGACCGTGCCGCGCCTGGTGCCGTTCGTCGAGAAGTACAAGATCACGGTGGCGATGCACAACCACTCGAACACGAAGGACCCGAACGAGTTCGCGACGCCGGAGAGCTTCGCCACGGCGCTGGCGCAGTCGAAGCGCTTCGCCATCAACCTCGACATCGGCCACTTCGTGGCCGCCGGCTTCGACCCGGTCGACTACATCACCAAGAACCACGAGCGCATCACCAACCTGCACATCAAGGATCGCAAGAAGGATCAGGGCGACAACGTCCCGTGGGGCGAGGGTGACACGCCGATCAAGGACGTGCTGCAGCTGCTGAAGAAGAACGAGTACGACATCCCGGTGAACATCGAGTACCGAGTACCGCGGCGGGGATCCGGTCGCCGAGGTCAAGAAGTGCCTCGAGTTCATCACGGCCGCGCTCGCGTAATCGCAGGAACTGCAACCACTCCGGAGTCCTGAGCGGACGACTCCGGAGTCCTCCGCCAACGACTCCGGAGTCGTCCGCCGACCACTCCGGAGTGTTTCTGCCCAATTACTCCGGAATCCCGCGTCAGAAACTCCGGAGTCCTCCGCCAGGGACTCCGGAGTCGTCCGCCGATCACTCCGGAGTCGTCACTTACGCGCGCGGGCGGTCGTGCCGCGCACGACCAGCGACGGCTCGAGGCTGATCGTCCGCGGCACCGCGTCCTCGGGCTGGTCGGTAGGTCGGCCTACTGCACGCGCGGTTCGGGATAGAGCGAGTGCAGGCACGACGGGCACAGCGCGTGCGAGAAAGAGGCTTCGGAGTGCGCCTGGATGTAGGCCTCGAGCGACAGCCAGGCGTCGTCCGAGCGCTGGATCCGCTTGCACGCGGCGCAAATTGGCAGCATGCCGCTCAGCACCCGGCGCTCGGCCAGGGCCGCGGCCCGCGCCACCGCTTCGTCGTGCGATGCCTCCAGGTGGAAGCGGCGGCGGAGCAGCAGCGCGATCGTCCACAACACGCTCAACGAGCCGGCGCGGTTCGTCAGGTAGACCCATCGCGGGCTGCTGGCGCCGCCGATCCCGAGCGCGAGGTCGAGGACGATCAGAACCGTGCTGGCGGCGATGACGGGCAGCAGCCAGCGCCGGCCGTTCGCCGGCTGACACACGAGCAGGAGCGGCACGTAGAGCATCCCCGACGCGACACCCAGCGGGAACAGCGAGTCGATGGCGAACACCATCGCCAGTCCGGCCACCAGCCAGATCCCGGTCACGCGTTCGTCGCGGCTCACGACCGGTCCCCGTCGCGCCCGGTGCCGCCATCCGCCGCGGCGTGCTCGTCGCCGACCGCCTCGTCGTCGTCCTCGTCGTCGGCGTAGACCGTGAGCAAGTCGGCCCACCCCTTCGGACCGACCCACGGCGCCGCCGACATCCCGGTGAAGTGCGCGGTCGTGATCAGCGGCCGATCGCCGACATGACCGATTCGCTCCCACAGCCAGGCGAGCCCCAGCTCGTCGGACGCGCGCGAGCCGGGCCCGGCAGCGATCGCCCACGCCGGCGTCACTGCGCCGACCAGCGCGTATCGAAGCGGTACCGCACGGCCACCCGCTCGCCGAGCGGCGGAATCGAGAAATGGACGTGGCCCTGATGGTAGTAGTAGCGGTATTCGTCCGGCCCGTTGACCGTTGCGACCGCCTTGAGCCGGTGCGGCTCGCTGTCCGGTCCGATCCGTGTGATCGCGGTGAGGCGGATCGCCTGGTCGGCGCCGAGGCCGAAGGTGTGGAACGTGTTGCGGCCGGTGGTCTCGAGGACGATGTCGTGCGTCTCGACGACGGTCGCTCGAGCGTCGTTGGTGAGGCGGGCCTTGACGTCGATGAGCGTCCACTCGTCGGCGTGCAGCGGCGCGGCCGCGCCCAGGAACAGCGCGGTGGCCAGCACGGGAGCGCCTGGACGCATGCGGCATCATGCCATGGCGCGGGCGGCGGCGCGGCCGGGCGGCGGGGTTCGCGCAAAAGAGCGGGGGTTCGCGCGCAAGAAACGGAATGCGGGGTCCGGGACCCGTCGGCTACGCTGACGTCATGCCGCGCGCTGCCGCCGCCATCCCGGATGCCACCTGGCGCGCCATCGAGTCGCGGGACCGGCGCGTCGACGGACGCTTCGTCTACGGCGTGACCAGCACGCACGTCTTCTGCCGCCCGTCGTGCCCGTCGCGCCGGCCGCGCCGCGATCGCGTGCGCCTGTTCCGCAACCCTGCCGACGCCGAAGCGGCCGGCTTCCGCGCCTGCCGCCGCTGTCACCCGGCCGGTGCCGCCGCCCCGTCGGCGACCATCCGCGCCGTCGAACGCGCCCGCCGGCTGATCGACGCGCACGTCGACGCCGACCGCGACGGCCGCCTGACCCTGGCCGCGCTGAGCGCCGCCTGCGGCGTCAGCCCGTTCCACCTGCAGCGCGCGTTCTCGCCGGATCGTGGGCGCCTCGCCGAAGACCTACGCCGACGAACGCCGGGCGGCGCGGCTGCGGACGCGCCTCAAGGAAGGAGTCCCCGTGACCATCGCGACCTACGACGTCGGCTACGGATTCGAGCCGCGCCGTCTACGAACAGGCCGGCCGCCATCTGGGCATGACGCCCGGCGCCTACCGCCGGGGCGGCGCCGGCGTCCGCATCCGCGCCGTCGTGACGCCGACGCCGTTCGGCCAGCTGCTCGTCGCCGCCACCGAACGCGGCGTCTGCCGCGTGATGCTCGGCGACGACGCCGGCGCGCTCGAAGCCGATCTCGCAGCCGAGTTTCCCCGCGCCGAGCTGGCCGGGGCGGATGCCGGTCTGCGCGCGCACGTCGCCGCGATCCGCCGGCAACTGGCGTCGGGCACCGCGGACGGCCCTCCGGTCGACGTGGGAGGCACGGCGTTCGAGCAGCAGGTGTGGCGCGCGCTGCGGGCCATTCCGTATGGCGAGGTGCGCTCCTACCAGCAGGTGGCTCAGGCGATTGGCCGGCCGACCGCGGCGCGGGCCGTGGCGCGGGCCTGCGCCGCCAACCCGGTTGCGCTGGTCGTGCCCTGCCATCGCGTCGTCCGGGCCGACGGCGAGTCCGGCGGCTATCGCTGGGGCGCCGATCGGAAGGCGGCCATCCTCGAGCACGAGCGCCACGGCGGCGAGGCCGGTGCGCCCGCCGCGGCCGGCGCGTCGGACGCCGCGTCTGAGTGGTAGATTGGGCAGGGGCGCCGCGCCAGCGGGTGCCCTGCCCAGAGCCACTCCATGTCGACCCTTGCCCGCGCTGTGTTCATCGCCGTCCTGCTGCCGATTGCCGCTCTGGCCCAGGCGCCGCAGGAACCGCCCCCGTCCCAGAATCCCGAAGAGAAGAAGATCCCGGACGACTCGGTCGAGATCGCGACGACCGGCTGCCTGAAGGGACGCGTGTTCACCGCCACGCAGCCGCGCGAGGACTTCATGCGCCGCGGGCCGAACGTCACCGGCCGCAGCTTCCGCCTGAACGGGCCGCGGAAGCTCATCGACCTGGTCAAGACGCACGACGGCGACCTGGTCGAGATCGTCGGGCTGGTGCGCAAGAACGACCTGCGCGACACCGCGCCCGGCGCGCGCGTCGGCAACACGCGGGTCGTGATCGGCGCGCCCCGCTCCGGCGATCCGATGCAGTCGGCGCGGACGCCGATCTCGGAAGGCATCGCGGTGATGGACGCCACGTCGATACGCTACCTCGACGACCGCTGCCCGATCGTCCTGCGGTAGCGCCGGCATGCTGGAGATCACGCCGACCTTGTCGCTCGACGAGCGCGAGATCGAGGAGCGTTTCGTCCGCGCCTCGGGCCCCGGCGGACAGAACGTCAACAAGGTGTCGACGGCGGTGCAGCTGCGCTTCGACGTCCGGGCGTCGTCGCTGCCGGCCGAAGTGAAGACGCGGCTCGTCGCGCTGGCCGGCAAGCGCCTCACCACCGAAGGCGTCCTGGTGATCGACAGCCGCGAGCACCGCACCCAGGCGATGAACCGCGAGGCCGCCCGCGCCCGCCTCATCGCCCTCGTCGAACAGGCGACGCACCGGCCGAAATCGCGCCGCGCCACGCGGCCGGGCAAGGGTCAGCGCGAGCAGCGCCTCGGCGAGAAGCGCGAGCGCTCGGAAGTGAAGGCCGCCCGCCAGCGCCGCCCCTCCCGCGACGACTAGCTCAAGGCCGCGGGCAGCCGAGGACGACTCCCGAGTCGTAGTGCCCGTCTGCCGTCGAGCGACCACGTCCATCCAGCGATACGATGAGTGGTGTTCGCGGCCCTGTTGGGTCCGGCCGTCAGGATCGTGCAGACACTCGGTTACTGGTAGCGACCGCCACGCCACGGGCGCAGGGGCGCCGCGTCAGCTCACGGCACGATGCCGACGTCAGGCTTCCAGTTGGCTCCGCGAGGAGGCACGTGGCCGGGCTCGTACATGTCGCGCCACGCGCCAAGCTTAGCCGAGTCGGAAAACTGGTCATACCTCTGCATGCTATAGTTCGGCCCTCACACGAGGAGGATCGATGCGAATTGTCCGGACCGCCGCGCTCGGCGCGGCCGTCGTCATGGCTGCGGCGGCCGCCGTCGCCACCCAATCGACTGGCAACAAGGAAGGCCTGCTGATGAAGTCGGCCTTGTTCACGTGGGAGTCGGTACCCGAGACGCCGACCGAGCAAGGCGCGCGGCGCGGCGTCTTCGCGGCGCCGACCGCGACGCTCGACGAACTCGAGTACCACACCACGACGCTCAAGCCGGGTGGCTCGCCCCATGCGCCGCATACCCACAAGAACGAGGAGCTGATCATCATCAAGGAAGGCGCGGTCGAGGCCTACATCAACGGCGAATGGAAGCCGGCGCCGACCGGGTCCCTGATGTTCTTCGCCTCGATGGTGCCGCACACCGTCCGCAACACCGGGACCGTGCCGGCGACCTACCACGTCGTCAACTGGGCCGCCCTCGGGACCAAGCCGAAGAAGGCGGACGCGAAGTGAGCGCGCGCGATCGCGTCGCGCTCGCGAGTGCCGGCGCGGCGCTCGCGGCCGCGCTCGGCATGGGGCCGCTCGCATCGCTGCGGGCGCACGGTCCCAATGGTGCGGGCCAGGCTGCTCCGGCCGCGCCCGCAGCGCCGGTGAACAACGCACCGCCGACGGCCGTCGGACCGGCCGTCGGCTACTTCGAAGCGACCGCGGACCTCGGGCGCACCGGCCATCAAGGGCTCCACCGCCTACGACGCCGCCACCCAGACCTACACGCTGTCCGCCGGCGGCACCAACATGTGGGGCGCGCGCGACGAGTTCCAGTTCGCGTGGCGGAAGATGACCGGCGACTTCCTCATCCGCACCCACGTGAGGTTCGTCGGCGCGGGCACCGACCCGCATCGCAAGATCGGCGTGATCGTCCGCAAGGGCCTCGAAGCCGACTCGCCGTACGTCGACGCGACGGTGCACGGCGACGGCCTCACCTCGCTGCAGCACCGGCAGGTCGCGGGCGGGCCGACGGCGACGATCAGCGCGCGCGATCACCCACGCCGACGTGATCGAGCTGAAGCGCGAAGGCCGACGGTACATCATGGGCGTGGCCAAGTTCGGCGAGCCGATGGTCCACACCGAGTTCTACGGCCCGGACCTCGGGCCACGACGTCCACGTCGGCCTGTTCGCCTGCTCGCACAACCCGAAAGTGAAGGAGACGGCCGACGTTCACCAACGTCCGCATCGTCGTGCCGCCCAAGGTCGGCTGGGTGCCGTATCGCGACTACATCGGCAGCAACCTCGAGGTGATGGACATCGAGACCGGCGCACCGCACGGTGCTGCACACGTCGCCGATCTCGATCCAGGCGCCGAACTGGACCACCGACGGCAAGACGCTGATCTTCAACGGCAGCGGCAAGCTGTGGACGTTCGACCTCGCGACCCGGGCCGTCGCCGAGTTGCAACACGGGATCGGCCACGCGCAACAACAACGACCACGTGCTGTCGTTCGACGGCACGATGCTGGGCATCAGCAGCGCCAGCCAGGATCCGGCCGACGGCAACCGCTCGGTGATCTAGGTGCTGCCGGCGACCGGCGGTGAGCCGAAGCGCGTCACGCCCAATTCGCCGTCGTACCTGCACGGCTGGTCGCTCGACAAGAAGTGGCTGTTCTACACCGGGACAGCGCAACAACGAGCTCGACATCTACAAGATCGCCGTCGACGGCGGCGAGGAAATCCGGCTGACGACGACCGAAGGCGTCGACGACGGCTCGGAGCTGACGCCGGACGGCCAGTGGATCTACTTCAACTCGACCCGCTCCGGCCACATGCAGATCTGGCGGATGAAGCCGGACGGGAGCGACCAGCAGCAGATCACGTTCGACCGCTTCAACAACTGGTTCCCGCACATCGCGCCGGACGGCAAGTCGATGGTGATCATCTCCTACGGCGAGGACATCGCGTCGGGCGACCACCCGTTCTACAAGCACGTCTACCTGCGGCACCTGGCGCTGGACGGCTCGAACCCGAAGGTGATCGCCTACGTCTTCGGCGGCCAGGGCACGATCAACGTGCCGTCGTGGTCTCCGGACGGCAAGCGGATCGCGTTCGTCAGCAACACGGCGCTCCCCGCGCCGCACTGAGTTTTGTTGCGGCCGCGCTCTCACGCGCGGCCGCGGGCCGCCCTTTGGGCGGGCGTCCTGCTATTCGCGGCGCTGGGCGCGCCGCGGCGTCCGCCCGCGGGCGGCATTCGTTTTGCGGCCGCGCTGTCACGCGCGGCCGCCTTCCAGATCTATCTCGACAGCGGCTTCCGCTATGCACCAGGCCGTGCGGCAGCTCCGCCGCCCGCAGGTGGAGCGGGCGGTGGCGCGGAAGGTGCAGGCGGCGGAGGTGCGCCAGTGTCTGGCATCGCGTCGTCGCCCGGTGTCTGGGCCGGCACGGCCGGCTCAGGCTCCGCGGACGGTGCTGGCGCCGCCTGGCTGGGCAGCGCGGGCGGCCGTTTCGGTTCCTCGCGGGTCTCGAGCGAGAAGCAGTAGCGGCCGCCGTCGTGCCACCAGAAGCCCCGCTGTTCCTCGGGGCCGGCCGCGTCGAAGCGGGCGCACAGCTCGTACGCGAGAGGGCCGAGAGGCCGGTAGTCGTACGGACGGTTGGTGATGGGATCGAGCGTGTGGACAGGAGCGGCGGGTTCGACGGGCAGGCGCGCGAGCGACGCGGGCAGGACGTGCTGGCGCGCGCGGAACGCGTCGATGGCGTGCGCCAGCCGTTGCAGATCCGCAATCCGGCGCTGGTCGGGCGACGGCGCGTCCACCGACCACGGCCAGGTGAGGAGCGTAGCCACGACGACGATGACCGCAGCGGCGCCGCCGATCAGTCCGCGCGCAAGCAGGCCGCCCAGACGTGCGCCCTTCACGGGCGACACGGTATCAGAAACCGCGCATCACTCGGGCTTGGTCCGGCGAGTGAGGCATTGACTCATCGGCCGGGCGATCGCAGTCGCTGCGCGAGGGCAGAGCACGGCCGACGGTGGTCGATCGAGTTTCGAGCGGCGGCGCGTTCGCGGATGGCCACGGCTCAATCCGGCGCGCCGCGTCGCCGATCGCTGAACGTTCGCGCGCGAGTGGAGCGCTCCCGTCGATCTGATCGTATCGCTCGACTCGTTCGAGCACTTCGCCGATCCGGCCGGCGCGCTGGCGCAGATGCGCGGCCTGCTGCGGCCGGGGACTGGCGGCGTTCGGGCCGACCCGGTATCACCCGCTCGGCGGCCACGTCTACTCGGTGTTCCCCTTCTCGCACCCGTCTGGATGACGAGTGTGGACGGCGAGTTCGAGATCGGGCGCGGCGGCAGAGCGGCCGCGATCCAGGCCTCGGCTGGATCGCACCAGCCTACGGCCCGTCGTGCCCAGCACGACGCTGCGGCTCGTCCGCCGCGATGCCGCGCCCTTCACGCTGGTGACGGTGTTGATCGAGGCGACCGAGCGCCCGTCCATCGAGGCGTTGACGGTGCGGTGCGACGGAACGTCGATCGAACGGCTGCTGGGCTTTGCCTGGTCCATCGGCGACGTCAGCGATACCGTCGTGTTTGGATCGACGACACCGGGCAACGATATGCGGGTAACGATATGCGGTCGGACATGCCGAGCATGCGACGCCGGGGTCACCGCCGGCCACCTCGACAGCGATGCGGCACTGCTGTGGTGCCGCACACACGAGCCGCGCAGCCGGATGCGCACATCGCGATCGTCGATGGCAGTTTCTACCAGCGGTCCCTGCCGCGACTAAGGCGGCGCGAGTTCGCTAGTCGCGCACGCGTCGCCCTAGACGTCGGCACTCGACTTGCTCAGATGAGCGCATGTCCGGTCCCGTTGACGTCGTCTTGCTGCTCACGAGCTTCGCCATCGGCGGAACGGAGCAGCAGATGGTCGAGCTCGCCAGGCGGCTCGAGCCGTCGCGCTTCCGTGTGCACCTCGCGTGCTTCCACCGGCAGGGCCCCCTCCTCGACGAGGTCCCACCCTGGATCCCCATCCGCGAGTTCCCGGTGCGCGGGTTCGTCAACGTGGCGGCGGTCGGCCGTCTCATCAAGTTTGTGTCGTGGTGCCGGTCGATCGACCCGACGATCGTCCACACCTGCGACCTCTACGCGAACATCTTCGGCCTGCCGGGCGCGGCGCTGGCCGGTGTCCCCGTGCGGATCGCCAATCGCCGCGAGATCCTCACCGGCGACAAGTCGCCCGCGAAGCTGCGTGCGCAGCGCCTGGCCTATCGCGCCGCGCACGCCGTGGTGGCCAACTCGAGCGCCGCGGGCGATCAACTCGCGCGCGAAGGCGTCCTGTCCGACAAACTCCGACTCATCGCCAACGGTCTGGACATCCGCCGTTTCGTTCCGGTGACGCCGCGGCCGGACATCCGGCGCATCGTCATGGTCGCCAACCTGCGCCCCGAGAAAGGGCAGGACACGCTGCTCGCCGCCGCGCCGCGCATCCTGGCGCGGTATCCCGACGCGAGCTTCACGTTCGTCGGCGACGGACCGCGCCGGGAAGCGCTCGAGCTGCTGACGCGGGCGCTGGGGATCAGCGAGCGCGTCCGATTCATGGGCGAGAACCGCGACGTCGCGCCCATCCTGGCCGGGCACGACCTGTTCGTGCTCCCGTCGCGCTCGGAGGCCTTCCCCAACGCCTTGATCGAGGCGATGGCCACGGCGCTGCCCGTCGTCGCGACCGACGTCGGCGGCATCCCCGAGGTCGTCCGGCCGGGCAGCGGGCTGCTGGTCCGCCCCAATGACGAGCGCGTCCTCGCCGATGCCGTGCTCGCGCTGATGGACGACCCGGCCGCGGCCGCCGCGCTTGGGCGCGCCGCTCGCGCCGACGTCGAGCGTCACTACACCATCGACCGTATGGTCGAGCGGTTCGAACAGATCTACCTCGCGGAGATCGAGACTCGTGTGTGGAATCGCGGGAATCGTCGCAACTCACGCGCTGCGGCGTGACGACAAGGGCCGCGTGCTGCGGATGCGCGACGTCCTGGCCCATCGCGGCCCGGATGGGCCGGCGTGTTCACCGACGAACGCGCCGCGCTCGGTCATCGCCGCCTGAGCATCGTCGACCTCGCCGGCGGCGGCCGGGCACCGCTATCACACGCGGTCGGACACCGAGACGATCGTCCACGCCTACGAACGGTGGGGCGACGACTGCGTCCAGCGCTTCCGCGGCATGTTCGCGTTCGCCATCTGAGACGCGCCGCGTCGGCGCCTGCTGCTCGCGCGCGATCGCCTCGGCGTCAAGCCGCTCCCGGAGTTACTCCCGGAGTTGCTCCCGGAGTTACTTACGATGGTCCCGAATCCTACACCTGGGATGCGGCAAATTCTTCGTACGTGCCTTTGACGTCGTGGACGCCGTCCCGATCGAAGTGCCAGACGCGCGTCCCGACTTCCTCCATCAGATCCTGGTCGTGCGTCACGAGGAGCACGGTGCCCTCGTAGCGCTGCAGCGCGATGTTCAGCGCGTTGATCGACTCCAGATCGAGGTGGTTGGTCGGTTCGTCCAGCACCAGGACGTTCGGCTTCTGCAGCATGATCCGGCAGAAGAGCAGGCGCGCGGTCTCGCCGCCGGACAGCGCCTCGGTCGGCTTGTGACCCTCCTCGCCGCTGAAGAGCATCTGGCCGAGCAGACCGTGGATGTCCTGGCGGGCGGCGGCCGGGTCGAACTGGTGCAGCCACTCCGCCGCGGTCAGGCCCTTGGCGATCGAGCCGGTGTGGTCCTGCGGGAAGTAGCCGATCGACACCTCGTGGCCCCACCGGACCGTGCCGCGATCGACGTCGCCCGGTGACGCCGGCAGCCCCGGCGCGTCGGCCAGCAGCGCCTTGAGCAGCGTCGTCTTGCCGAGGCCGTTGCGGCCGACGAGGACGACCTTCTCTCCGCGGTTGACGATCGCCTCGAACCCCTTCACCACCGCGTGGCCGCCGTGCGTCTTGGTCACCTCGGCGCACTCGAAGGCCATCCGTCCGGACGGCCGCTGCATCTGGAAGCGGATGAACGGGCGCTGGATGTTCGACCGCGCCAGGTCCGTCGTCTGCAGCCGCTCCACTTCCTTGCGCCGCGACTGCACCTGGCTCGATCGGGTGCCGGCCGAGAAACGGGCGATGAAGTCGTTCAGCTGCTCGATCTTCTTCTCGCGCTGCTCGTTCTGCGATTCCAGCCGGACGCGGATCTGCGTCTTGGCGACGACCATGTCGTCGTAGCCGCCGGTGTAGGTGATGATCGTCTCGTAGTCGATGTCGGCGATGTGCGTGCAGACCGCGTTCAGGAAGTGGCGATCGTGCGAGATCACGACCAGCGTCCCGTCGTAGCGGACGAGGAACTCGCGCAGCCAGTGGATCGAGTCGAGGTCGAGGTGGTTGGTCGGCTCGTCGAGGAGCAGCGCCTCGGGCCGGCCGAACAGCGCCTGCGCCAGCAGGACGCGCACCTTCTGGCCGCCCTGCAGCTCGGCCATCGTCCGCTCGTGCAGGGCATCGGGGATGTCGAGGCCGGCGAGCAGGATGGCGGCGTCGCTCTCGGCCGAATACCCGTCGTGCTCGCCGATGATGCCTTCCAGCTCGCCGAGGCGCATGCCGTCCTCGTCGGACAGCGTCGGCTTGGCGTAGAGCCGGTCGCGCTCCTCGAGGGCCGCCCACAGCACGGCGTTGCCCATGATCACCGTGTCGACCACGCGATGCGCGTCGAAGGCGAACTGATCCTGGCGCAGGTTGCCTAGCCGCGCCGGCCGGCTGACACTGCCCTTCTGCGGCTGCAGGTCGCCCGACAGCAGCTTCATGAAGGTCGACTTGCCGGCGCCGTTCGGCCCGGTCAGGCCATAGCGGCGGCCCGCCGAGAACGTCGTCGTCACCTCGTCGAAGAGCACCTTCGACCCGTACCGCATGGATACCCCGGAGACCGCGATCATCTGCTCAGATCCTCACTGCCGGCCTGTAAGGCGCCGGCGCAACTCATCATCATACCCTGCCGGGCCGTCCCGCGTCCCGCCGTGGGTGTTCACAACACGGTCGGGCGACGTTCGAATGGGTGGAGGTTCCTCATGACTACGGTGTCTCCCGCAGTGTCGCATCAGCCCGCCTGGGTCGCAGTCCGGATGGCCGGCATGCTCGCCATCATGGCGGGGGCCATCGCCAACAGCCTGGACTGGCCGCACCGGTCGCCGTTCGACGTCGTGCTCTGGACCGCCGGGCTGGTGCTGGGGCTCTACACCTGCGTGCTGGTGGTGAATGCCCTGATGAGCGGGCCACTGCTGAGCCGGGCCCTCTGGCGCCTTGAGGGGCTGGCGATCCTGATCATCCAGGCGGTCGCCGTCTGGGCAGCCGTCACCGCTGCCCTGTCCAGCCAGTGGAGTGCGGCCGTCATAAGCGCGTTGGTCGCAGCCGTCAACGGCGGCATGCTGTGGCTCGTGTCACGCCAGCTGCGCGCTGTGCCGCAGCATTCCTGAGGACGGAGGTCCAATGACTACGACTCCGTCGGCGTCGCCCCGTCGCAACGTCCAACTGGCCGGTCGAGCGTTTGCCACGCTCGTCTTCGCCGTCTGCGCCTTCCCCATGGCTCGCAATCTTCTGATGGAGCCGAGGCGGTCGCCCTTCGACGTCGTCCTCTGGTCCGGCGGGCTGGCTTTGAGCCTGCTGCTGGTCGTCCTCGGAACGGCCGCCCTCCTCGACCGGCCGATTCTGGGGCCGGACCGCTTCCGGCGACGCCCACGTCCGGATGGCCCTGCATTTCATCGTTCTGGGCATGACCAGCTGGGTGGCGGCCATCGGCTTGCTCCATCACTTGGGGCGCCAATGACGGGCGGCAGCCTCACCGCACTCGCCATCGTCATCGAGCTCTGGCGGGACCACCGCCGCGCCCGGACCGCCACCTCGCCCGTCGCGTAAACCTTTCCGGCTCCGGCTCCGTCCTATGGTGTGGCCATAGGGTATCGTATGGCCTGGCCATACGACGCGGGCCGGAGGCAATGTGGGAGATAAGACAGACGTCTGGCAGGGCACCCTCGCCCTGATGGTGCTGAAGACGCTCGCGACGATGGGCGCGCAGCACGGCTACGGGCTGGCGCGGCGGATCGAACAGACCAGCGGCGGCAAGCTGAGCGTGAACTACGGCACCATCTACCCCGCCCTGCTCAAGCTGGAGCAGGAGGGCGCCATCGCCGCCGAGTGGGGCACGTCCGAGAACAACCGGCGGGCCAAGTTCTACACGCTGACGCGCGCCGGACGACGGCTGCTCGCACGGGAAGAACGCAGCTGGGAGGACACGACCGCGATCCTCGCCCGCTTCCTCGCCCCGGAGCGTGCGGAATGAGGATTGGGATCGTCAGAACGGGGCGGCGGACGCTGGCGCGGCTGGGCGGCCTCTTCCGGCACCGGGCCCGCGAGCGTGAGCTGGCCGCCGAGATCGAGAGCCATCTCGCGCTGCACATCGACGACAACCTGCGTCGCGGGCTCACGCCGGACGAGGCCCGGCGCCAGGCGCGCCTCGCCCTGGGAGGGGAAGCGATGAAAGAGGCGTATCGCGATCAGGGCACGGTGCCGTTCGTCGAGCACACCGTCCAGGACATCCGGCTCGCCCTCCGCCAGCTGGCGAAGAGCCCGGGCCTGGCGGCGACCGCCATCCTCGTGCTGGCGCTCGGCATGGGCGGCTGCCTGACCGTGTTCGGCTTCGTCGAAGCGGCGCTGCTGCGGCCGCTGCCCTACCCCGAGCCGGAACGGCTGGTCGACGTGATGGAGACCAACCCGCAGTTCCCGCGATCGAACCTGTCGTATCAGGACTTCCGCGACTGGCAGTCCATGAACCGCGTGTTCAGCAGCCTCGATGCCTACCGGCAGCGTGGGCACATGCTGGGGACGCCGGGCGGGCCCGTGATGGTGCCTGGGATGCAGGTCAGCGGCGGCTTCTTCCGGACGCTCGGCGTCCGTCCGACCCTCGGCCGCGACTTCAACGCCGCCGAGTCCGGCGGCGAGGGCGCCAAGGTCGCGGTCATCACCCACCGAACCTGGCAGGAGCGCTTCGGCGGCGATCCGACGGTGGTCGGCCGCAGCGTCATCCTGAGCGGCGCCAGCTACGCCGTCATCGGCGTGTTGCCGCCCACGTTTCAGTTCGCGCCCAGCGAGGGCGCGGAGTTCTGGACGCCGATCGACGCCACCGGCGGCTGCCTGGCACGACGCAGCTGCCACAGCCTGGACGGCGTCGGGCGGCTCAAGCCTGGGGTGACCATTGCCGAAGCCGGCGCGGCGATGGCCGTGATCGCGCGGCAGCTCGAACGCCAGTATCCGGACTCGAACCGGGACCAGGGCGCCTTCGTCGGCCCGCTCGCGGACGCCATCGTCGGCGACATCCGGCCGACGCTGTGGCTGCTGCTCGGCGGCGCCGCGCTGCTGCTGGTGATCGCCTGCATCAACGTGGTCAGCCTGCTGCTGGTGCGGACGGAGTCGCGGCGCCGCGAGCTGTCGGTGCGGCTGGCGCTGGGCGCGTCGCGGGCACGCATCGCGCGCCACTTCGTCACCGAGGCGGGCGTCCTCGTCGCCATCGGCGCCGTGCTCGCGCTCGTCGTCGCCGACGCCGGCATGCGCCTCATGGCCGGCCTCATCCCGGCGGACATGCAGGCCACGCTGCCGTTCCTCGATGGCCTCGGCCTCAATCGCGCCGTCATCGCCTGCGCCGTGGCCGTGGCGCTCGTCGCGCTCGGCATCTTCTCGCTCGGCCCGCTGCTGGTCCATTCGGCCGCGGACGTCCGGGCCGGCATGGCCGACGGCGGACGTGGCGCGTCGGGCCACGCGTGGCGCCGGATCGGCGCGAAGCTCGTCGTGGTGGAGCTGGCGACGGCGATGGTGCTGCTCGCCGGCGCCGGTCTCCTGGGTCGCAGCCTGTATCGCCTGCTCAACGTCGAGCTCGGCTTCCGGGCGGATCATCTCGCCACCGTCCGCGTCGCGGCGCCCGGTGTGCTCTTCGGCCAGCCTGGGGCGGCGGAGCGGCTGGCGCTCGATGTCGAGCGGCGGGTGGCCGCGCTGCCCGGGGTCACGGCGGTCGGGCTGACCAGCGTCCTGCCGGTGAGCTTCAACGGCAACACGACCTGGGTCCGCTTCGTCGGCCGGCCGTACCACGGCGAGCACAACGAGGTGAACCAGCGCGACGTCAGCCCCGGCTACCTCGCCACGCTCGGGGCGCGGCTGGTCGCCGGCCGCTACTTCACCGCCGACGATGACGCCACCAGGCCGAAGGTCGTCGTGATCAATCAGGCGATGGCGCGGATGTACTTCCCCAACCAGGACCCGATCGGTCAGCGCATCGGCGACACCTCGCTGACGCCCGCCTCGATCAAGGAGATCGTCGGCGTCGTCGGCGACGTCCGCGAAGGCGCGCTCAACCAGGAGATCTGGCCGGCGGTCTACCTCCCGATCGCGCAGAGCCCCGACACCGACTTCGCCGTGGTCGTGCGCACGGCGCAGGCCCCGGCCGGCATCGTGCCGGCGCTGGCGGCGGCGATCCGTCAGCTCAACGGCGATCTCGGCATCTTCGGCGAGGCGGTCATCGCCGACCGGATCCAGACCTCGCCCGCGGCCTACCTGCAGCGCTCGTCGGCGTGGCTGGTGGGCGGCTTCGCCTCGATCGCGCTGATCCTCGGCGTCGTCGGGCTCTACGGCGTCATCGCCTACTCGGCCAGCCAGCGGACACGCGAGATGGGCGTGCGGATGGCGCTCGGCGCCGGACGCGGCGCGGTGTATCGCCTGATTCTGCGGGAAGCCGGCGGCCTGGCGCTGGTCGGCATCGTCGTCGGCCTCGCCGGCGCGGTCGCCGCGGCGACCTTCATGCGCAAGCTGCTGTTCGACACGCCGCCGTGGGACGTGGCCACGCTCGTCACCGTCGCCGCGCTCCTGGGTGGGGCGGCGTTGATCGCCAGCGTGATCCCGGCGCGCCGGGCGGCGTCGGTCGACCCGATCCACGCGCTGCGCGCCGAGTAGAGGCGCAGAATCCGCTGGATCGACGGATCGGCTGGATCGGCCCGGCTACTTCCAGGTGATGTTCACCGACACGGTGACGCACACCGGCACGGCGGCGCCGTCGACCATCGCCGGCTCGTAGGTCCAGCTGCGGATGCCGGCGGCGATGGCGTCGTCGAACTCCGGCCACGCCGGCTCGAAGTGGAAGCCGCGGATGGTCCACACCTGGCGCACCTTGCCGGCCTTGTCGACGAGCGCTTCGCCGACCCAGACACCGGACGCCTTCGTCGCGCCGGGACGGGTCGGATAGTCGAATGGATCGCTGGTCAGCCGCCGGGGCGCGGCGAAGTCCTTGTCCACGAGCCGAGCGCGCTGGCCGACGAGGGCTTCGGATTGATCGACGCACTGGCGGGCCGGGCCGGCCTGGGCGGCGGACGCCAGGCCGACAAGCAGCGACAGCGCCAGCGGCGCGCGGCGGATCATGGAAGCCTCCAGTGAGTCTCCAGTGTAATCGGCACCGTCTCAGGATCCGTACTCGCCCCAGCGTGGCGCGGCGGCGAACGCCGCGTGGATCAGGCCGACGTGCGAGTACGCCTGCGGGAAATTGCCCCACATTTCACCGCTCGACGGCTTGAGGTCCTCGGACAGGAGCCCGAGCGGCGACTTGATGCCGCGGACGCGATCGAGCGCGTCGCGGGCGTCGGCGTCGAGACCGAGCCGGGCCAGCGCCTCGATCAGCCAGAAGGTGCACAGCGAGAACGCCACGTCCGGACGGCCGAAACCGTCGTCGGTGCGATAGCGCTTCAACCAGCCGCCGTCGTCGAGATCCTCGCGGATCGCCTGCACCGTCGGCAGCGCGTGCACATCCTTGGGCGGCAGCAACCGGAGCGTGACGGCCTGCAGGAGCGCCGCGTCGACCTCACGGCCGCCGTAGTCGGCCACCAGGCAGCGGCGCTCGGGGTGCACCGCCTTCGTCAGGATCTCCTCGCGGATCTTGGCCTCCGCCTCGGCGAACTCCAGCACCAGTACCGGCATGTGCTCCAGCGCGATCCGCGTCATGCGATCCGCGGCCGCCCAGCACATGAGCGAGCTGAAGGTCTGCGGACGCCACTCGGTCCGCAGCTCCCAGATGCCGGCGTCGGGCGTGCCGGCGACGGCGATGGCCCGCCGCGTGAGCTCCGTGACCAGATCGAGCACCGGCGGCGTCACCTGCTCGCGGAAGCGCGCGTCGAGGAACAGCGGCGTCAGCGCCAGCACCATCTCGCCAAACACGTCGTGCTGCTTGTGGAGTGCCGCGGCGTTGCCGACGCGCACCGGCTGCTCGCCCTGGTAACCGCGCCAGTGGGTGAGGATCGACTCCTCCAGATCGGTACGACCGTCGATGCGATAGAGCGGCGCGAGATCGAGTCCGGGCGCGCCCGAGGCGACGTTCAGCAGGAAGTGGATGAACTGTTCGCGCTCCTCGAAGTGGCCGAGCAGGCGGAACGCGCCGAGGGCATAGTAGGCATCGCGCAGCCAGCAGTAGCGGTAGTCCCACGTCCGCCCCGACCCGGCCGACTCCGGGATCGACGTCGTCAGCGCCGCGACAATCGCGCCCGTGTCCTCGAAGCAATGGAGCTTCAGCACCAGCGCCGAGCGGATCACTTCCTCCTGGAAGATCGACGGCACGTCGCAGTGCTTCACCCACATCTGCCAGTAGGCGATGGTTTCGGTGAGGAAGCGCTCGCACAACGGCTCCAGCGCTTCCTCGACCGGTGCGCCCCAGGAGAAGACGAAGTGCTTCCGCTCGGTGAGCGCGAACGGCTCGCCATCGAGGTAGGACAGCGGGGCGTTGGTGGTGAGCCGCACCTCGGACGGGAAGCCGCGATAGCTGATGTGGTGCGAGCCCATTTCGCGCTGCGGCCGCGCCTTCGACCAGCCGAGCACCGGGTCGCAGGACACCCGGATCCGCGGCGTGCCGGCCAGGGGCTCCACGATACGGACGAGCTTTGTCGGCCGGAAGCTGCGGTCCCACTGGACGAACCGCGGCGCGAAGTCCAGCACCCGGAACGCGCCCTCCGGTGCCTCGAAACGCGTCTCGATGACGTTGGTGTTGGCCAGGTAGCGCTGCACGCCCATGCCCGGCGTCGCGGGCCCGATCGTGAACTGGCCGCCGTCGTCGTCGAGCAGCGCGCCGAAGATCGGCGCCGAGTCGAAGCGCGGCATGCAGCACCACACGATCGCGCCGTCGCGCCGCACATGAGCCGCCAGCTGACAATTGCCGATGAGCCCGAGATCCGCGAGGGACATGCCCCGCACGTATAGCACACCATCCTTGGGCCTCCAACCATCTCCCGATGTGATAGAAGTCGGGAGCGATGGCCCGTTCGGCGAAGTTCCTTCTCGTGCTCGTGGCCGGGCTGGCCGCCCTCACCATCGTGGGCTACGCCCTGCTCACGGGGATGATGCGCACCTGGTCGGAGGACGATCTGGCGCTGCGCTCGCGCCTCGCCGTCGCCGCGGCCAACGACAGCTTCGACGGCCAGTGGCCGGACGGCCGGCCGCGCATCAAGGACGCGCTCACCCGCATCACCCGCGACGAACGCGTCATGGGCGCGGCGGCCTGCTCCGCGCGCGGCGAGCTGCTGGCCGCGACCGACGCCTACCCCACCGAGTTCTCCTGCCGATCGCTGCTCACCCGGATGCGCGCCGAGGTGCCGGGGGCGACATCGTGGTCGATGACGCCGGATCTGCCCTCGGGCCGGGTGCACGTGACCGTCACCGCGGTCCAGAGCAGCGACCAGCCGGTCGGCTTCGTGGTGCTGGTGCACGACCTGCGCTACCTCGGCGCGCGCGAGGCGACCACCCGCAACTTCCTGCTGCTGTCGTTCTTCGTCCTCGCCTGCGGCGCCGCGCTGATCACGGTGATCGCCGCGCGGTTCGCGTGGATCGACTGGACCGAGGGCTTGCGCCAGGCGCTGTCGGGCGACGCCAAGGGCGCGTTCCAGCCGCTGATGCGCGACGTCCGCGCGCTGGCCGAGCGGCTGGCGCAGGAGCGCGAGCGCGTCGCCGGCGTGTGGAGCCCGGCCCGCCTGCGCGCGACCCTGCGCCAGTTCCTGCAGGGCGAGCGCATCGTGATCCTCGCCAACCGCGAGCCGTACATGCACGTGAAGACGAACGGCGGCATCAAGGTGATCCATCCGGCGAGCGGCCTGGTCACCGCCCTCGAGCCGGTGATGCGCGCCTGCTCGGGCGTGTGGGTCGCGCACGGCAGCGGCTCCGCCGATCGCGAGACGGTCGACATCAAGGACCGCGATCCCGGTGCCGCCGGGCGAGGAGTCCTACCTGCTGCGGCGCGTCTGGCTCACCGAGCAGGAGGAGAAGGGCTACTACTACGGCTTCTCGAACGAGGGCCTGTGGCCGCTCTGCCACGTCGCGCACACTCGCCCCGTGTTCCGCTCCGAGGACTGGGCCCACTACGTCTCGGTCAACCGCAAGTTCGCCGACGCGGTGTGCCAGGAGGTCGATCGCGACGACCCGATCGTGCTGGTGCAGGACTACCACTTCGCCCTGGCGCCGCGCATGATCCGCGAGACGCTGCCGCGCGCCACCATCATCATGTTCTGGCACATCCCGTGGCCGAACGCCGAGCGCATCGGCATCTGCCCGTGGCGGGAGGAGCTGATCTCGGGCATGCTCGGCTCGAGCATCATCGGCTTCCACACCCAGCTCCACTGCAACAACTTCATCGACTCGGTCGACGCCTTCATGGAGAGCCGCATCGATCGCGAAGCGCACGCGGTGGTGCAGGGCGGCCGCAGCACGCTGGTGCGGCCGTATCCGATCTCGATCGAGTGGCCGGTACGCTGGCTCGAAGACGCGGCGCCGGTCCATCAGGCGCGGGTCGATGTCCGGCGCGAGCTCGGCCTGGCCCCCGACGCGCTGCTCGGCGTCGGCGTCGATCGCCTCGACTACACCAAGGGCATCGAGGAGCGCCTGCTGGCGGTCGGCGAGCTGCTGCGCCGCAACCCGGAGTTCCGCGGCCGGTTCACCTTCCTGCAGCTCGCCGCGCCCAGCCGCACCAAGATCGAACGCTACCGCGAGCTGAACGAGCGCGTCGGCGCCATCGCCGAGCAGATCAACGACACGTGGGGCGTCGGCACCTACCGACCCATCGTCCTGCTCCAGACGCACCACGAGCCGGCGGCGGTGTTCCGCTACTATCGCGCCGCCGATCTCTGCTACGTGAGCAGCCTCCACGACGGCATGAACCTGGTGGCGAAGGAGTTCGTCGCCGCCCGCGACGACGAACAGGGCGTGCTCGTGCTGAGCCAGTTCACCGGCGCCGCCCGCGACCTGACCGAGGCGCTCATCGTGAATCCCTACGATATGGGCCAGTCCAGCGACGCGCTGGCGCTGGCGCTGCGGATGCCGCCGGACGAGCAGCGCGAGCGGATGCGCTCGATGCGCCGCCTCGTGTCGGAGTTCAACGTGTATCGCTGGGCCGGGCGCATGATCGTCGACGCCGCCGAACTGCGCCGCAAGGAACGGATCACGGGCCGGCTGTCGTCGCTGCTCACGCTGCGCGGCGCCCGCGACGCATCATGAAGGCGCTGCTCTCGCGCGAGAACCGGGTGCTGCTCGACCAGCTGGCGTGGTCGAACGTGCTGCTCGCCTTCGACTTCGATGGCACGCTGGCGCCAATCGTCGCCAACCGCCACCAGGCGGCGATGCGCGCCCGCACCGCGCGGCTGTTCACCACGGTCTGCGAGCGCTACCCGAGCGCGGTCATCTCGGGGCGGGCCAAGGCCGACGTCGCCCGCCGCCTGGACGGGGCCAAGGTCCGCTACCTGATTGGCAACCACGGGCTCGAGCCGGGGACGCGGCTCGGCACGTTCGAGCGGCAGGTGGTGCAGGCGCATCCGCTGCTCGACACCGCGCTCGACGGCGTCGCCGGCATCGACATCGAGAACAAGCGCTACTCGCTGGCCGTGCACTACCGCCGCGCCCGCGAGAAGCCGAAGGCGCGGGAGGCGATCCGGCGCGCCGTCGCCGCCCTGCCGGTCCCGATGCGGATCATCCCCGGCAAACTGGTGATCAACGTCGTGCCGGAAGCGGCCCCCAGCAAGGGCGACGCGCTGATCGCGCTGCGCGATCGCACCGAGGCCGACGTCGCGATGTACGTCGGCGACGACGTCACCGACGAGGACGTCTTCCGCCTCGATCAGCCGGGCCGCCTGTTCACCGTGCGCATCGGCCGATCGCGGACGTCGGCGGCGCGCTACTACCTGCGCCAGCAGCAGGAGATCGACGCGCTGCTCGAGCACCTGGTGGCGCTGCGCGTCGCCGCCGTGGTCCGGCGGGGGCGGCGCGGCGGAGCACGTTCGTGACCACCCGCCCCGATACGCCCATTCCCGTCCGGGGCTCGCTCGAGTTCCTGGAATGCCTGTGGCGGACCAGCCACGCCCTCGAGCGCCGCTCGCGCCGGATGGAGAAGGCGATCGGCGTGACCGCCCCGCAGCGCCTGGTCCTGCGCTTCCTGGGCCGCTTCCCGGGCGTCACCGCCGGGCAGCTGGCCCGCGCCCTGCACATCGATCCGGGCACGCTGTCCGCGAGCGTGAGACGACTCGAGGCCCGGGGCCTCGTCGAACGGCGGCGCGACCCGATCGATACGCGGCGGGTCACGCTCGGTCTCACGCGACAGGGTCGGGCCCTGGACGTGCCGCGGCCCGGGACGGTCGAAGCGGCGGCCGATTCGCTGCTCACGGCGACGTCGGCGCGCGATCTCGCCGCCACCGTCCGGGTGCTGGACCGGTTCGCCGCGTTCCTGCTCGACGACGACGCGTCAGCGTGACATCGGCCGGCGGCACACGAAGATCCGCAGTACGGCGCGCACGGCGACAAGGCCACGGCCGGCGCCGCGCGGAAGTGGTATTTCGCGGAGGGCTCGCAGGGCTTCTTCTTCACCTACCTGTTGCTCGCCAATCCGGCACGACCGTGCCAACAGAGCGACCATCGACTGGCTGCATCGAGGGGGCGCCCGCGCAGCGGCGTATCGTGAACCTGGCGCCGAACTCACGCACCACGATCGACGCCGGCGCCGACGCCGGCGCTGGCCGGGCGTTCCTTCGGCATCGTCGTCACGTTCGCAGAAGCCGGCGGTGGCTGAGCGCGCCATGTATTTCGGCAGCGCCGCCAGACGTACTGTTCAAGGCGGGGCACGACTCGGCCGGCGTCAACGCGCCGGCCACGCAGCTGGGTCCTGGCGGAAGGCGCGACCGGGCCGTTCTTCGAGACGTTCATCCTGCTCGGCAATCCCGAACCAGGCCGCGGCGACGGCCACGCTGCGGTTCCTGACCGCAATCCGGCGTCGAAGGTCACGCGCACCGTCACCGTCCCCGGGACGGGCCGGCTCACCGTCAACATCGAGGGGCTGAATCCGGCGGCGCCGGAGCTCGCGAACGCCGCGGTCGCGACCGTCGTCACCGCTACTCTGCCGATCGTCGCCGAGCGGGCGCAGGACCTGGCCCGGCCCGCCGTCGGCCTGGTACGAAGCGCACAACAGCTTCGGCGTGAACGTGCCGCGGACGCACTGGGGCCTGGCCGAGGGCCGCGTCGGCAACCCCGCGGGCATGCCGCCGGCGAACTATCAGACCTATATCCTGCTCGCCAACCCGGGCACGACGCCGGCGACCGTGACGGTCACGCTTCCTGCGCGAAAACGGCCGTCCAGTCACCCGGACCTTCGCGGTCGCGGCCGGCCGCCGGTTCAACGTCGCGGTGGCGGGGGCGGGCAGCACCGTGCCGGAGCTGGCCGACGAGTCCTTCGGCGCGGACATCACGTCGACGGTGCCGATCGTGGTCGAGCGCTCGCTCTACGGCGATGCCGGCACGCAGGTGTTCGGCATCGGCACGAACGCCACCGCGACGCCGCTGCCCTGATCGCGGACGACGCGGCCAGGCGCTCAGGGCTCGCCCGCCGTCTGGCCGGCGGCACAGGAAGACCTCGTCGGTCTCGCCGTCGCCGATCGGCCGGCTGACGATCTCGGCCGTGAAACCCGTGTCCTGTAGCAGCCGCAGCCACGTCGCCCGCGGGAACAGCCCGGTCTCGTGGCGATCGTGGAACGACCGCACCTCACCGCGCTCGCGCATCAGCAGCCCGTACTCGACGCGGGCCTTGTCGTCGCCCGGCACCGGATCCCACGACCACTCGATGTAGCGCAGCGATCGATCGCCGTCGTCGCCCTCGAGCAGCTGGGCGCCCTCGACGAAGGTGTCCGCGAGATCGTCGGGCGTGAAGATCGCGGCACCGCCGGGCCGCGTGTGGACGAAGGCCGTCTCGATCGCGGCGCGCAGGTCCGGCTCCGTCGTCATGTAGGTGATGCCGTCGTGCGCCAGAACCGCGTCGAACGTCCGGCCGAGCCGCAGTGTCCGCATGTCCCCGGCAACGTGCTCGCACCCGGGATTGCGCACGCGGCTGAGCGCCAGCATCGGCTCGGCGATGTCGGTGAGCGTGCAGACGAAATGCGCCTTCAGATGACAGGCGTTGTTACCGGCGCCAGAGCCCAGCTCCAGCAGCGTGGTCGAGGGACCGACGATGGCATCGGCAAAGGCCTCGAGGAAACAGGCCGCCTCGTCGGCGTGATCCTCGGGTGGATCCACGAGGTGATACCACGGCGTCAGTTCGGCATAGAGCGCGGGCGGCATGGGCCGCAGTGTACCCGGCCGTCTATACTGAAGCCCCCTGCCGCCGGATGCCCATGGTCGCCATGCGTTACCTCGGAGCCGTCGTCATCCTGGCGCTCTTCCCGTCCCTCGTCGCGGCCGGCCAGACGGCGCCACGCCCGGAACCGAAGACCCAGGTACCGCAACCCCGGCGTTCGCGGCGCTGCGGCAGGCGGCGTGGACGACCGCGGTTCGGACCCACGCCGCCGGAACCCTCGACGAGCCGCTCAAGACCGTCGCGAGCTGGCCGCCCGAGCACGTCACCATGGTGGTGCGGCGGGTCGTCGAGCGGCTGCACCGGCTTCTCGAGGTCCGGGATGTCGTCAATTCGCAGGAGCTGGCGGAGCTGACCGACGCGCTGCGGCGGGGCCTGTCGCTGCACACCGACATCGCCATCGCCCAGCGCAATTCGCAAGCGCCCATGGGCAGGCCGGGCGCGGTCATCCTGGTCGACGGCCAGGAGACCCGTTACATCGGGCGCTCGGCCCACTGGCCGATCGCGCGGCAGATTGCCGCGGAGCTGGCGACGCGGCCGGGAGAGGGCCCGCGCGTCGCCGCGTGGTATCGCGCCACCGCCGCCGTGATGCAGCAATGGCGCGACCTCGACCTGCTGGGCAGGCACCTCGAGGCCGGCCAGACGCTGTTCGTGGACGACCCGGTGCTCGCGCTGTACCAGGGCACGCTCCGTCAGACTCTTCGGCGACTCGCGGCTCCACGAGTACCTGCGCAAGCGCGGCTCGACCGAAGGTTTCGGCCTGCCGCCGGAGGCGAGCCGCAAGGGCCCGGTGCCGACAGCCACGGCACGCCTGTCCAACGCGACCCGCGTCGAGCTCGGCGTCGCTGAGCGCGAACTGCGCCGCGCCCTGACGCTCGACCCGACACTGCACGAGGCGCGCATCCGCCTGGCGCACGTCCTGAGCCGGCTGGGCGACGATCGACAGGCGGTCGAGGTCGTCCGGCCCGCGCTGGAGGCGCCGCTGCCGCCGTTCTCGGAGTTCTACGCGGCGCTGATCCTCGGGCGCAGCGAGGAACAGCTCGGGCGCTTCGCCGAAGCGGGCGCCGCCTACGCGCGCGCCGCCGCGCGCTTCCCCGGCGCGCAGTCGGCCGAGATCGGCCGCAGCCGCGTCGCGCTGGCGCAGGGGCGGGCCGCCGACGCGCTGAAGATCCTCGTCGACGTCGTCGGCCCGTACTCGACCGAGCAGCCGGATCCCTGGCTCGACTCCTTGCATCGCACGACCCTGATGCCGAGACGCTGCTCAAGGCGTGGCGGGCAAGGTGTGAAGTGATCCTGGCTCGCCGACGACGTCGCGGCGTAGCCCAAGTGCTCGGGCGGCGTGGGCCGCATGCAGCCGGCCGTCTATACTGGAGCCCCCCTTCTAGCTGCATCGCGCCGGTGCCTGGGCCGGCGTGAGGGTTGGTGTCTGCTGCGGATGCCCATGGTCGCCATGCGTCACCTCGGAGCCGTTGTCATCCTGACCCTCGTCACGTCCGTCGTCGCGGCTGGACAGACGGCGCCACGCACGAAAAAGGAAACGACGGCTGAGGGCGTGACACCGTCGTTCGCCAAGATGCGGGTCGAAGGGTGGATCAACGCCGTTCGGGCCCACACGGCCGGAACCCCCGACGAACCGGTCAAGACCATCGCGGGCTGGCCGCCCGAGCACGTCGCCCTGGTGCTGCAGCTGATTTCGCCCAAGGCGGACGCCGGGACGCTGATGCGGGGCCTGTCGCTCCACACCGACATCGCGATCGCCGAGCGCTATCGACCCATAGACAGGCCCGACGCGGTCGTCCTGGTCGACGGCCAGGTGACCCGCTACATCGGGCGCTCGGCCCACTGGCAGATCGCGCGGCAGATTGCAGCGGACCTGGCGGCGCGGCCTGGCGAAGGCCCGCGCGTCGCCGCGTGGTATCGCGCCACCGCCGCCTTGATGCAGGAATGGCGCGCCCTCGACTTGCTGGGCATGCACCTCGAGGCCGGCCAGACGCTGTTCGTGGACGACCCGGTGCTCGCGCTGTACCAGGGCACGCTCCGCCAGGTTTTCGGCGACCCGCGACTCTACGACTACCTGCGGAAGCGCGGCTCGACCGAGGGCCTGGGCAGGCCGCCATTGGCGAGCCGCCACGGCGCGACTGGATCGTCATCGGATGGGCTCGGCCCGGTGCCGACAGCGCACGCGACCAGGGTTGAGCTCGGAGTCGCCAGGCGCGAGCTGCGCCGTGCCGTGAGGCTCGACCCGACGCTGCACGAAGCGCGCATCCGACTGGCGCACGTCCTGAGTCGGCTGGGCGACGATCGGGAGGCGGTCGAGGTCGTCCGGCCCGCGCTGGAGGCGCCGCTGGCGCCGTTCTCGGAGTTCTACGCGGCGCTGATCCTCGGGCGCAGCGAGGAACAGCTCGGGCGCTTCGACGAGGCGGGCGTCGCCTACGCGCGCGCCGCCGCGCGCTTCCCCGGCGCGCCGTCGGCCGAGATCGGCCGCAGCCGCGTCGCGCTGGCGCAGGGGCGGGCGCCCGACGCGCTGAAGATCCTCGTCGACGTCGTCGGCCCGGATGCGACCGAGCAGTCGGATCCCTGGCTGTCGGTACTGGCAGCACGATCCGGACGCCGACACGCTGCTCGAGGCCTGGCGGGCAGGTCTGAAGTGATGGTCCAGCCCTCGCGCCCCTTTCACCACGGGCTGCTGGCGCTGGCCGCCGTCGCCGGCGTCGTCGCCGTGGAGGCCGCCCCGCGCCCGCAGCAGGCGGACTTCACCGCGCGCGTCGATGCCGTCCGCGTCGACGTCGACGTCCGGCGCGGCAACAAGCCAGTGACCGGGCTCCGCGCCAGCGACTTCGAGGTCCTCGATAACGGCGTCCCGCAGCGGGTCGAGCTCGTGTCGCCCACCGCGCTGCCGTTGAACGTCGTGCTGGCGCTCGACGGCAGCACCAGCCTCGACGCTCGCGAGCGCCGCACCTGATCGCCGCCGGGAAGCGCGTCATCGATGCCCTGCGCCCGACCGAGACGGCGGCGCTGGTGACGTTCTCCGAGCGCGTCGCGATCCAGTCGACGTTCACGGACGACTGGATGCGGCTCCGCATGCTCGTCGGCGGCGGGATGCCGGGCGGCGACACCGCACTCCACGACGCGGCGCACGTGGCGATGGTGCTGGCGTCGTCGGCGCCAGGACGGTCGATGGTGATCCTGTTCAGCGACGGCGACGACACGGCCAGCGTCCTCACCGAGGACCTGGTGCTCGACACCGCGAAGCGCACCGGCGCAGTGGTCTGCGTCGTCACGCTCGGCACCGAAGACGATGTGCTGCCCCGGCTGGCCGAGCTCACCGGCGGCGTCTTCGTGAAGGAGTCGTCGCTGGAGCGCGTCGCCGAGCGCTTCGGCGAGATCCTCGAGAGCTTCCGCAACCGCTACATGGTCAGCTTCTACCCCACGGGCGTGGAGCGCGCGGGCTGGCACACGCTGAAGGTGCGGGTGAAGAGCGGCGGCGACGTCCGCGCCCGATCCGGCTACTGGCCGGCGCCGGCCCCGGCCCCGACGACTCGCTGACGCGGCGCGTGCCCGGAACCCTGGGCGCGGCGCGGTGTCAAAATTGCGTCGGCCGACAGCGGCCTCGGGAGGCTCGCCCATGCTCGAAGCACGTCGCCTGGTGAAGCGTTACGGGGGCAGCCGCGTCGTCGACGACGTGAGCTTCGTCGTCCGGCCGGGCGAGGTCCTCGGCTACCTCGGCCCGAACGGCTCCGGCAAGAGCACCACGGTGCAGATGCTGACCGGGCTCGTCGAACCGTCCGAGGGCCACGTCTTCTTCGAGGGCCGGCTCATCACGGCCGACCTCGTGGGCTTCCGGCGCCGCCTCGGCTACGTCCCCGAGGAGCCGCACCTGTATCCCTTCCTCTCGGGCCGCGAGCACCTCGAGCTGATCGGCCGGCTGCGCGAGCTGCCCGCCCGCCTGCTCGACGAGCGGATCACCGCGCTGCTCGATCTGCTCGGTCTCGGCGACGCCGCGCAGCAGTCGATCAGCGGCTACTCGAAGGGGATGCGCCAGAAGGTGCTGATCGCCGGCGCGCTCCTGCACGACCCCGACGTCGTGATCTTCGACGAGCCCGAATCCGGGCTCGACGTCACCGCTGCGCTGGTGGTGCGTCACCTGATCCGGATCCTCGCCGAGCGCGGCAAGGCCGTCATCTACAGCTCGCACGTGCTCGAGGCCGTCGAGAAGGTGTGCGGCCGCGTCATCGTGCTCCGCCGCGGCAAGGTCGTCGCCGACGACTCGGTGACCGCGCTGCGGGCGCTGCGATCGCACACGTCGCTCGAGGACGTCTTCGCCGAGCTGGTCCGCCACGAGGATCCCGAGCGCACGGCGCGATCGATCGCCGACGTGGTGGCGCATGGCTGACGCGCCGACGCCCGGGGCGCCGGCGACACCCCGGCGGCTGCTGACGCGGCACTTCATCTCGCGGCTCTTCGACAACGACCTGCTGTCGCCGGAAGCGGACGCGCACCGCGGCGCCTCCCTGGGCCTGGCGTCGCTGCTCTCGATCGGCGCCTTCGTGTCGGTGCTGAGCGGGGCGCGGTTCATCCTGACGCCGTTCCCGATGCCGGCCCTGAACGCGGTCGGCGCCATCGACAACGCGCTCCTGTTCGTCAGCGTGTCGATGATCCTGCTGGCGCTCGTCGCGGTGGTCGCCTGGGACGGCCTGGCCCTCGACGCGCGCGACGAGGCGATCCTCGGCCCGCTGCCGATTCCGCGCGCCACGATCGTGGGCGCCAAGCTGGCTGCGATGGGCGCGCTCGCCGGCGCCGTCCTGCATCGCGCTCAACGGCCCGTCGAGCGTGCTGCACGCCAGCGCGGTCGTGGCGCAGCTGCGGGTCAGCGTCCCGGGCGCGCTGCGCCTGATGCTGGCGCACGCGATCGCCTGCGGCGCGGCGGGCGCCTTCGGCTTCTGCACCATCCTGGCGCTGCGCGAGGTGTGTCGCGCCGTCCTGGGCCCCTGGTGGCCGGCGGTGTCGACGCGCCTGCAGGCGCTGCTGATCGTCGTGCTGGCCACGACGTTCCTGCTCATGCCCAGCTGGCTGGGACGCGTCGCCGAGCGCATCGTCCCGGCGGCGGCCGACTGGCGCACCGCGGCCAACCCGCCGATGTGGTTCGTCGGCCTGCACCAGGTGCTCGTCGGCCGCGTCGTCGTCGACATCCCGCCGAAGGCGCTGCCGAGGCGCGTCCAGGCCGAGGAGAATCAGTCGGCGGCGCTCTTCGACCGGGCGCAGCCCGGCGCCGCCCCGCTCGCGCGCACCGCGCTCGCGGCCCTGGTCGCGTCGTTCGCCGTCGCGGTGGCGGCCTTCCTGTGGAACGCCCGGCGGCCGGCGGCTCGCGCCCGCACGCCGCAGCGCGGCGGCCCGACCCGGCGATCCCTCTGGGTCCAGATGGTCACCGTCACGGTGGCCCGGACGCCCGCCGTCCAGGCCGGCTTCTTCTTCGCGCTGCGGACGCTCGGCCGCAGCGTGCCGCATCGCGCGGCGCTGGCCGTGGCCTCGGCGTTCGGCCTGGCGGTGGCGACCATCGGCTTCGGCCGGGCGGTGGGCAGCGCCGGCCGGCGACGAGCCGGTGCAGGCGCTGTTGTGGATGCAGACGATGTTCGTGGCCTGCCTGCTTGCGGGCGGCGAACAGGCGATGCGGCTGCCCGCGCACCTGCCGGCCTCCTGGAGTCTCAAGCTCGCGTGGCCGGGCGACGCCCGCGGCTACGTCAACGGCGTGAAGCGCGCCCTGGTCGTGGGCATCGGCACACCAGCGCTCGCGCTCCTGCTGGTCGCCCAGCTGTGGTTCCTTCCGCCACGGATGGCGCTCGCGCACTTCGCCGTCGGCGTGCTCCTGCTGCTCATCGCGATCGAGGCGCGCTTCATCGCCGAGCACCCGCTCCCCTTCCTCACGTCCTACGTCGCCGGCAGCCGGGTGAAGGTCGCGCCGATCTGGCTCGGCGCCGCCATGTTCGTGTCGCTGGTCCTGTCGAGGATCGAGTGGCTCGCCCTGGCGGGGGGCACGAGCACGATTGTCCTCCTCGCGGTGCTCGGCGCCCTCTGGGCCGCGCTCGCCTGGATCGGACACCGCAAGGGCGCACCGAGGGAGGACGACCTGGACCTGTTCCAGGCCCAGCTCGACGAAGCGACGCAGTTGAAGCTCTGAGTCAGTCAGGAGACGGGCGTGACGTCGGCCGGCTCGGTCCGCGTCGCCCGGATGCTCGCCCTCGTCGTCTCCGACCGTCGGCTCGACGACACGACTCCGGAGTCGTCGCACAGTCGCCACGACTCCGGAGTCGTCGTACAGGCGTCAGGCGAGGAGCGCCGGCACCAGCTTGCCGTGGACGTCGGTCAGCCGGAAGTCCCGGCCCTGGAATTTGTAAGTCAGCTTCTCGTGGTCGATGCCGAGCAGGTGCAGCAGCGTCGCGTGCAGGTCGTGGACGTCGACGGCATCGCGCGTGATGTTGTAGCCGAGGTCGTCGGTCTCGCCGATGGTCACGCCCTTCTTCACGCCGCCGCCGGCGACCCACATGGTGAACGCGCGCGGATGGTGGTCGCGCCCCAGGAAGAGCGAGCCGTTGCGCGCTTCGTTCATCGGCGTGCGCCCGAACTCGCCGCCCCACACGACCAGCGTGTCCTCGAGCAGGCCGCGCTGCTTCAGGTCGGTGAGCAGCGCGTAGACCGGCTTGTCGGTCTGCTGGCACAGGCGCGGCAGCTTCTCGACGATGTCCTCGCCGAACGAGGCGCCGTGCGTGTCCCAGCCGCGGTGATAGAGCTGGACGAAGCGGCAGCCGCGTTCGACCAGCCGCCGCGCCAGCAGGCAGTTGTTGGCGAAGGAGGCCTTGCCCGGCTCCGTGCCGTACAGCTCGTGGACGCTGGCCGGCTCGTCGCCGATGTCGGTCAGCTCGGGCACGCTCGTCTGCATCCGGTAGGCCAGCTCGTAGGCGGCGATGCGCGTCTGCACCTCGGGGTCGCCGGTATCGGCGGCGTGCAGCCCGTTCAGGTCGTTGATCGCGGTGATGCTGCGCCGCCGCGCGTCAGCGTCGACGCCGTCCGGGTTGGACACGAACAGCACCGGATCCTTGCCCGATCGGAACTCGACGCCCTGGTGCACGGTCGGCAGGAAGCCGCTGCCCCAGCAGCTCTTGCCGCCATCGGGGTTGTTCTCGCCGGACAGCAGGACGACGAAGGCCGGCAGGTCGGCGCTCTCGGTGCCGACGCCGTAACTGAGCCAGGAGCCGAAGCTCGGACGCCCGATGACCTGGTGCCCGGTGTTCATGAAGATCTGCGCCGGCGCGTGGTTGAACTGCGTCGTGTGCATCGACCGGATGATGGCGATGTCGTCGGCGAGCTTCGCCGTCCACGGCAGCAGCTCGGAGATCTGCGCGCCCGACTGGCCGTGCTGGCCGAACGTGAACGGGCTGGCCAGCAGCTTCGGCGTGCCCTTGATGAACGCGAAGCGCTCGCCCTTGACGAACTCCTCTGGCACCGCCTGGCCGTCGTGCTTCGTCAACGCCGGCTTCGGATCGAAGAGATCGAGCTGCGACGGCGCGCCGGCCATGAACAGGTGGATGACACGCTTGGCCTTGGGGGCGTGGTGCAGGTTGGCGAGCGCGCCGGCCGCCTGACGACTCCGGAGTCGCTCGGACTGGGCGGCGGACACGACGGCCGGATCGAGCAGCGACGCCAGCGCCAGGCCGCCGAGCCCGAAGTAGGCCTGCTCGAAGAAGAAGCGGCGGGTGACGGCGTTCAGGCGGCTGGTCGGGGACATGGGTGTTGCCTGGACACTAGTTCTTGGTGACCGTCTCGTCGAGGTTGAGGAGCACGTTGGCGGCGAGCGTCCACGCCGCGGCGTCGGCCGCGGACTGCCCGGCTGCGGGCGCGGGCGCCACCTTCGCGGCGGCATCGGGCTGCCGCGCGAACTGGCTGCGCTCGGCATCGACGTAGGCGAGGAGCCGGGCGAGCTCGGCCGGCTTTGGATCGCGCGCGACGACGAGCCGGAAGGCCAGCGTCGCCCGGCCCTGCGGATCCGGCACGCTGGCGACGCGCGCCGCCAGCGCCCGCGCCGCCTCGAAGGAGGCGCGATCGTTCAGCAGCGTCAGCGCCTGCAGCGGCGTGTTCGTGCGCACGCGCCGCGCCGCGCAGTATTCGCGGCTGGTCGCGTCGAACGTCATGTGCATCGGATACGGCGACGTGCGGCGCAGGAACGTGTAGAGGCTGCGGCGGTAGCGATCCTCGCCCTCGCTCTCGACCCATCGATCCTCGTTGTAGGGCATGTTCCAGATGCCGTCTGGCTGGGCCGGGAAGACGCTGGGGCCGTGCATCTTCGGGCTCAGCAGCCCGCTCGCGGCGAGCTCGCCGTCGCGGATCATCTCGGCTTCGAGGCGGAAGCGCGGCCCACGCGCGAACAGGCGGTTGTAGGGATCGCGCTCGGCGAGCGCCGGCGACACCGCCGAAGCCTGTCGATAGGTCGCGGACGTGACAATCGTCCGCAGCAGTGTCTTCTGGCTCCAGCCGCGATCCATCAACTCGACGGCGAGCCAGTCGAGCAGCTCGGGGTGCGAGGGCGGCTGGCCCTGCGTCCCGAAGTCCTCGCTCGTCTCGACCAGGCCGCGACCGAAGAGCTGCTCCCACAGGCGGTTGACCTGGACCCGCGCCACCAGCGGGTTGTCGCGGTCGACCAGCCAGCGGGCCAGGCCGAGGCGGTTGGCCGGCAGCGAGTCCTTCATCGGCGGCAGCGCCAGCGGCGTCCGGGCGTACATGCGCTCGCTGCGCGAGGTGAAGGCGCCGCGCTCCCGCAGCTCGTAGGACGGCCGCTCGAAGCCGGGCCGATCCTGCATCACGAGCGTGCTCGGAAGCTGCAGATCGACGAGGGCCTTGCGCGCGGTTTTGAGCGCCTCGCGCGTCGGCGCGAGCAGCGGCGCGGAGCGCCGGAACTCGGCGGCGAGATCGGGTTCGCCGCCAACGGGGCGCTCGGCCGCGGGACGCGCCAGCGCACGACGCGATGGCGGCGACAGCTTCGCCCCGATCAGCGGATCGGCGGCGGCCGTCGCGGCCAGCCGGAAGCGGCCGACGCCCTGGCCGATCGAACCGTCTTCCTGCGCGATGCGCAGCGTCACGCGCGTGCCGCCGGGGAAGCCGAACGGACGCGCCGCCTTCAGCACCGCGTGGCGCGGCAGGCGCGGCGTCTCGCGCAGCGCGTTGATCCCCCACGCGCGCCGCTTGCCATAGCCGCCGGCGTGAGCGCCGGCGCCGGCGAGGAGATCCATCGGCTCGAACGCGCCGGCCGCGTCGTCGACCTGGAGCGTCGCGATCTCGAGGGGCGCCTCGTCGCTTCCACCGGGGCTTCCACCAGGGCCGCCGGCGAGCGGCGCGATCGACACGGCCAGGCCGGTGACGCGGAAGTGGCCGTAGGCGTCGCGCCCGGGGCCGCCGCGCGGCAGGCTCGGATCGGGCAGCGCCTCGAGACGCAGGCCGGTGAGGCCCTCGCCTTTCGTCTCGAAGGTGGCGGTGTAAGTCGTCAGCTCGGCGTTCGGGCCGGACGCGAGGATCGATCCGTCCGGCTGCGTAGTGAGGCGGACGCCGTTGGTCGCGGTGGCGTCCCGCGGCACGAGCACCGTCCAGCCCCGCTCGGCGGCACGGATCTCGTCTTCCCAGGCGCGCTGCCGCTCGGCGAGCTCCGGCGTCGTCTCGGCGAGCACGCCTTCCAGCCGCTTGATCTCGGCCTGCAGCGCCGTCCGCTTCGCCACCTGCTCCGGCGTCGCCAGATCCAGCGTCGCTTCGTAGAAGCGGGTGCCGTCGCCCGAGACCTGTTTCTCGAAGGCCGGGTTGGCGAAGAACGCGAGGAGGCGGAAGTAGTCCTTCTGGCTGAAGGGGTCGTACTTGTGGTTGTGGCACTGCGCGCAGCCCAGCGTGGTGCCGAGCCACACCGTCGACGTCGTGTTGGCGCGATCGACGAGCACCTCGTACATCGACTCGTCGGGATCGACGCCGCCTTCCTCGTTGGTCATCGCGTTGCGGTGGAAGCCGGTGGCGATGCGCTGCGCCTCGGTCGCGTCGGGCAGCATGTCGCCGGCGATCTGCTCGACCGTGAAGCGATCGAACGGCATGTCGGCGTTGAGCGCGTCGATGACCCAGTCGCGGTACTTCCAGATGTCGCGGCGCTTGTCCTTCTCGTGGCCGTTGGTGTCGGCGTAGCGGGCGAGGTCGAGCCACGGCCGGGCCCAGCGCTCGCCGTAGCGCGTCGAGGCGAGCAGGCGATCGACGACGCGCTCGTAGGCGCCGGGCGCGGTGTCGGCGACGAAGGCGTCGATCTCCGCGGGCGCCGGCGGCAGGCCGGTGAGGTCGAGGGTGACGCGCCGCAGCAGCGTCTGGCGCTCGGCCTCGGCCGATGGCGACAGCTTCTCGTGATCCAGCCGCGCGAGGACGAAGCGATCGACCGGCGTGCGCACCCAGGCCTGGCGCGAGACGGCCGGCAGCGCCGGCCGCACCGGCTTGACGTAGGCCCAGTGCTCGACCACGTCGGCTGTCGCGGTGGTCTGGGCGGGGCCGGCGGGCATCGCCGCGCCCGAGGCGATCCAGCCGCGCAGCGTCGCCAGCTCGGCGTCGCTCAGCGGATCGGCGTCGAGAGGCATGCGGTCTTCGCCGTCGAGGCCGAGGACGCGCCGCATCAGCAGGCTCTGTTCGGTGTCGCCGGCGGCGACCACCGGCCCGCTCTGGCCGCCCTTGGTGATGTAGTCGGGAGCGTGCAGCCGGAGCCGGCCGCGGCCCTTCTTGGTCCCGTGACACTCGTAGCAATGCCGCTCGAGCAGCGGCTGGACGTCGCGCGCGAAGTCGACCGCCGCGGCCGGCGCCTGCGGAGCGGGTTGGACGGGCGCGGCGTCGTGCCGCGGCGCCGCCCGCAGGGCGAACGTCGCGAGCAGGGTCACCGCGCTGCCGACGAGGAAGGAGGAACCGCGTCCGATCACAGCCATTCAGTGTCGCGTCCCCGAAGTCCTGTCAACACCGAGGCCGGCGATGCGCCCGGCGCGCGAGGCGCGAGGAGGGCGAATACCGGGAGTATTCAACCGACGAGCAACGACGCGCCCCGGGATGCAGCGCCGGCCGAATGTGACAGGACTTTCGGGGACGCGACACCAGACTACCCGGGAATTCGACCATTTTCTCCCGCCGGGGCCGAAATCCAAAGCGAGTGTCGCGTCCCCGAAGTCCTGTTGACACCGAGGGCGGCGATGCGCCCGGCGCGCGAGGCGCGAGGAGGGCGAATACTGGCGGTATTCAACCGACGAGCAACGACGCGCCCCGGGATGCAGCGCCGGCCGAATGTCGCAGGACGTCGGGGACGCGACACTGGTTAGACTGGCCGGGAAATGTCGCCGCTCACTGCCGCGCGAATCCAGATGGAGCTCTCGCTGGGCTTCCACATGATCTTCGCGGCGATCGGCGTGGCGATGCCGCTGCTGATGCTGATCGCCGAGTGGCGGTGGATCCGCCACCAGGACGCGGACGCCCGGCGGCTGGCGCACGTCTGGGCCAAGCTCACCGCCGTCACCTTCGCCATCGGCGCGGTGTCGGGGACGGCGCTGTCGTTCGAGCTGGGCCTGCTGTGGCCGCGCTTCATGGCCTTCGCGGGGCCGCTGATCGGGCCGGCCTTCGCGCTCGAGGGCTACGCGTTCTTCATCGAGGCGATCTTCCTCGGGCTCTACCTCTACGGCTGGGAGCGCCTGCCGCCCCGGCAGCACTGGTGGTGCGGCGTCGCCGTGGCCGTCAGCGGCGCGGTCTCCGCGATCATGGTGCTGGCCGTCAACGCCTGGATGCAGCACCCGGTCGGCTTCACGGCGTCGCCGACCGGCGCGCCCGTCGACGTCGATGCCTGGGCGGTGTTCGCCAACCCGGCGTGGGCGCCGATGGCAGCGCACTCGACGCTGTCGTGCTACCAGGCGGTCGGCTTCGCGGCCGCCGCGAACTATGCGTGGACGCTGTGGCGCCAGCCCGCTGCCGCGCGCTACGCGCGGCTCGGTCTCACCATCTCGATGGCGGTGGCGACCGTGGCGGCGATCGCCATGCCCGCTCACCGGCGACCTGCTCGCCAAGCGCGCCCACCATAACCAGCCGGCCAAGCTGGCGGCGGCGGAAGCGCACTTCGAGACCCAGCGCCGCGCGCCGCTGAAGATCGGCGGCTGGCCGGACGTCGAGCGCCGCGACACGTCGTTCGCGATCGAGATTCCCGGCGCGCTCAGCTTCCTCGCCGGCAGCAGCCTCGAGACCGAAGTGATCGGCCTCGACCGCATCCCACGGGATCAGTGGCCCAACGTGCCGGTCACCCATGCCGCGTTCCAGATCATGGTCGGTGCCGGCATGACGATGCTGGGCGCGTCGCTCTGGTACTGGCTGGCGTGGTGGCGCTCGCGTGGCCGCGCGTCGCCGCTGCCCCGCTCGCTGCTCGTCGCGCTCGTCCTGTGCGGCCCGCTTGGCTTCCTCGCGCTCGAAGCCGGCTGGGTCGTCACCGAGGTCGGACGGCAGCCGTGGGTGATCTACGGCGTCATGCGCACCGCCGACGCCGCGACGACGGTCCGCGGTGTCTGGGCATCGCTGGCGCTGTTCACGACGGTCTACACCGGACTGCTCGTGCTGCTGGTGTTCTTCGTGCGCCGCCTGCGGCGATCGGAGGCGGCATGAGCCTGGTGGCGCTGCTGGCGCTGGTCATGTTCGCTTCGCTGGTCGCCTACGCCGTGCTCGCCGGCGCCGACTTCGGGGCCGGCATCTGGGACCTGGTCGCGCGCGGCGAGCGGCGCGCCGCCCATCGCGCCGCCTTGGCCAAGGCGATCGGGCCGGTCTGGGAAGCCAACCACGTCTGGCTGATCTTCCTGATCGTGCTGCTGTTCACGTGCTTCCCCGCCGCCTACGCGCAGGCGAGCGTCGCGCTGTTCTGGCCGCTGCACGCCGTCCTGATCGGGATCGTGCTGCGCGGCGCCGCTTACGTCTTCCGCGCCTACGCCGCCGGCAGCGACGCGACCCGCGAGGCGTGGGGACACGTGTTCGGCGCCTCGAGCGCGGTGACGCCGATCCTGCTCGGGATGTGCCTCGGCGCGCTGTCGACCGGCGATCCGTATCGCTGGTACGCCCCGTTTCCGGTCGCCACCGGTGTCCTCGCGCTGCTGATCTGCGCCTATCTCGCCGCCGTCTACCTCGCCTGGGAGTCGCACGACGTGCAGCTGCGCGACGACTTCCGCCGCCGCGCGCTGGCGATCTGGTGGCTCGCCGGGGTCGCCTCGATCGTCGTGCTGCTGCTGGCGCGATCGGAGGCGTCGCGGCTGTGGACGGGGCTGACCTCGACGCCCGGCGTGCTGTTCATCGCCGCGGGATCAGTGCTGGCGCCGATCTCGTTCGCCGCGCTGCGCGGCAGACGGTTCAACGTCGCGCGCTACACCTGCGTCGCGCAGATCGTGTCGCTGCTCGCGGGCTGGGCAGCCGCGCAGTGGCCGTACCTGATCTATCCGGACGTGACGGTGGTCAACGCCTCGGCGCCGGCGTCGACGCTCGCGCTGACCGCGTGGACCCTGCCGTTCGGCTTCGCGGCGCTGCTCCCGTCGCTCTGGTTCCTCTTCCGCGTGTTCAAGACCCGCCAGTAGTCGTGGCAACGCTGAGCGCGCCCCGACCTCAGTCCGGCACGGACGAATCGATGGCGACGACGCCAGCGAGGGCGGTGCCGACGAGCGCGAGCAGCACGATGATGAACATCGCGAGCGGCAGCGTGAACGCCTGCGCGACGACGCCGATGATCGGTGGCCCGGCGAGGAATCCCAGGTAGCCGGCGGTGGTCACCGCGGCCAGACCGGGTCCCGCCGAGCGGCTGTCGAGGCGGCCCGCGGCTGAGAACACCAGCGGCACCGCGACCGAGAAGCCCGCGCCGACGCAGACGAAGCCGGCGAGCGCGGCCGGCAGCGTGCCGAGCACCAGCGCCGCCGCCATGCCGGCGGCCGCCAGCAGCGTGCCGAGCCGCACCAGGCGCACCCGGCCGACGCGCTCGGTGAGCCGATCGCCGACGAGCCGGCAGACCATCATCGCGGCGGAGAACACGGCATACCCCGAGGCCGCGAGACCGGGGCCCGTGCCGATCACGGTGGCCAGGTAGACCGGCGTCCAGTCCGCCATCGCCCCTTCGCCGATCATCACGCAGGCGGCGAGCACGCTCAGGCCGACGAGGGGAGGCGACAAGCGCAGCCGACGCCCGGCATGGCCCGGCTCGGGCCGGGGCGCCTCGATCAGCGAGGACCGCAGGGCGGCAGCCGTCGCCACCAGCACCAACGCCGCCACCGTGAAGTGCGTCGTGACGGGGACATCCCAGGACGCGATGACGCCGCCGAGGGCGGCGCCCGTCATGCCGCCGGCGCTGAAGAGGGCGTGCAGCCCCGACATGATGGGGCGGCCGACGCGATGCTCGAGCTCGACCGCCTGCGCGTTCATCGCGACGTCGAGGACGCCGATGGCGGCGCCGAACACCGTGAGCGCGCACGCGAGCGTGACGACGTCCCAGGCGAGCGCCGGCAGGATCAAGGAGGCGCTGCAGGCGATCGCGGCCGACGATGCCACCCGGCGGCTTCCCAGCCGGATCGTCAACCAGCCCGAGAGGGGCATCGCCACGAACGAGCCCGCGCCGAGCCCCGCGATTGCCGCGCCCAGCGCCGCCGGCGACAGCGCGAGCGCCTCCTGGACCTGCGGAATCCGCGAGGCCCAGCACGCGAAGGCGACGCCGCACAGGAAGAACAGCCCACCGATGGCGATCCGCGCCGCGCGGATCGCCCTCGCTGTCGATGCGGCGGGGGCGGAGCTGGGATCGAAGGCGGGCATGCCGATGGATGCGGTAGGCTCTGCCGCAATGATCCCGCATCCGCGGGAGGGAGGCGAGTGCGTGCGAACCGTGACGAGATGGGTGGTGGTGTTGCTGTTGTTGTTGGCGGCAATCGGTGTCCAGCCGGTCCGCGCGCAAACGCCGCCATCCAGCGTGCCCGCGACCCTACCCTCGATCGCGGACAAGACCAAGGGATTCGACAAGCAGGACGGCTTCGTCCCGCTCCACTGGAACCGTGCCGACGGCACCATCTGGCTCGAGATCCCGGCGCTCGACACGGAACTGCTCTACTACACCTCCCTGTCGGCTGGTCTGGGTTCGAACGACATCGGCCTCGATCGCGGCCAGCTTGGCGCGGCGCACGTCGTGCGCTTCCAGCGGATCGGCAGGAAGGTGCTGCTGGTCGAGCCGAACTACGCGTTTCGCGCCAGCAGCGACAACCCCGACGAGCGGCGGGCGGTGACGGAGGCGTTCGCGACGTCGGTACTGTGGGGCTTTGAAGCCGCCGCCGAAACCGACGGCCGGGTGCTCGTCGACGCGACGGCGTTCGTCCTGCGTGACGTGCACGACGTCGTCCGCAGCCTCAAACCGGCGAGCTACAGCCTGGATGCGTCGCGCAGCGCGGTGAACCTGGGGCGGACGAAGGCGTTCCCGCGCAACACCGAACTGGACGCGATCCTCACGTTCACCGGCAGCGGCGACAGCGTCTACCAGACCGGCGGCGGCCTGCCGGGCGGCCGCGTCACCGACGTCGCGCCGACGGCGACGGCCGTCACCGTGCAGCAGCACCACTCGTTCGTGCGGCTGCCGGAGCCGGGCTACGAGCCGCTGCCGTTCGATCCGCGCGCCGGCGCCTTAGGGACGGCCTGGGCCGACTTCGCGGCGCCGATGGCCGAGCCGCTGATCAAGCGGTTCATCGTGCGGCACCGCCTGCGCAAGCAGGACCCGTCGGCGGCGATCAGCGACGCGGTCCAGCCCATCGTCTACTACCTCGATCGCGGCACGCCGGAGCCGATCCGCTCGGCGCTGCTCGAGGGCGCGGGCTGGTGGGCGCAGGCCTTCGAAGCCGCCGGCTACCGCAACGCCTTCCGCGTCGAGCTGATGCCCGAGGGCGCCGATCCGCTCGATGTCCGCTACAACGTCATCCAGTGGCTGCACACCGCCACGCGCGGCTGGAGCTACGGCGCCAGCATCCAGGACCCGCGCACCGGCGAGATCCTCAAGGGCCACGTCTCGCTCGGATCGTTGCGCGCCCGGCAGGACTACCTGCTCGCGGAAGGCCTGCTGTCGCCGTATCGCACCGGCGACGAAACGCCGCCGGAGCTGGCGCGGATGGTGCTGGCGCGGCTGCGCCAGCTCTCCGCGCACGAGGTCGGCCACACGCTCGGCTTCGGCCACAACTACTACGACAGCAGCGCCGGCCGCATCTCGGTGATGGACTACCCGCATCCGCTCGAGACCCTGAAGGCGGACGGCACGATCGATCTCACCGACGCCTACGCGGTCGGCATCGGCGAGTGGGACAAGGTCGCCGTGCGCTACGCCTACGGGCAGCTCCCGCCGGGCGCCGACGGCGCCGCCGCGCGGCAGGCGATTCTGGCCGACGCCGCGACACGCGATCTGCGCTTCCTCTCGGATCAGGATCCGCCGTATCACCCGCGCGCGGATCGCTGGGCGAACGGCACCGACCCGGCGGCGGAGCTGCGCCGGATCATGCGCGTCCGCCGGGCCGCGCTCGATCGGTTCGGCGAGACGACCATCACCCGCGGCACGCCCCTGGCCCTCCTGGAGGAAGCGCTGGTGCCGCTCTTCCTGCACCACCGCTACCAGGTGGACGCCGCGGCGTCGGCGCTGGGCGGCCAGTACTACGGCTATGCGCTGCGCGGCGACGGCGAGCCGCTGCGCCGGCCCGTGCCGGCCGCCGAGCAGAAGGCTGCGCTCGAGGCACTCTCGGCCACGCTGGCGTCGTCGGAGCTGGTCGTGCCGTCGCGCATCCTCGATGCGCTGGCGCCGAGGCCCACCGGCTACGAGATGCACCGCGAGCTGTTTCCCCGCTACACCGGCCTGCCGTTCGATCCGGTGACGCCGGGCCTGACCGCGGCCGACGTGACGCTGACCGCCGTCCTCGACCCGGCCCGCGCCGCGCGCCTCGTCTCCCAGGCGGCCTACGACGCGACGCTACCGTCCTTCGGCGACGTGCTGGATCGCCTGACGATCGCGATCTTCGAGGATCGACAGGCCGGGGCCTACGCCGCGGAAGTGAACCGCGCCGTGGCCCGCGCCTTCGTCGATCGGCTGATGACGCTGGCCGGCGATGCGCCGATGCCGCAGGTGCGGGCCATCGCGACGTCGCGCCTGCGCCGGATCGCGGCGCGCCTGAAGGTCGTCGTGGCGCCCGGCGACGCGCAGGCCGCGCACGGCCAGCTGCTCCAGAACGACATCGCGCGCTTCCTGGCGCGGCCCTATCCACAGGCGAAGCCGGGCACTCCGCCGACGGTGCCGCCCGGCGCGCCGATTGGGGCGTCGTGGGGTTCGGTGGAAGAGGACTGGTGCGCGGCGTCGCCGGCCGGATCGTCCGCGCCGTTCTTCCCGCCCCTCATCAGGCGCGGCGCGCCGTAGCAGCCCGTGGCGGCTGCCCGGACGTCCATGAGCCAGACCGGGCGCGCGCTGCGCATCTGGTCGTGGATGCTGACCATGCCCACGCTTGCCGAGCTGACGCTGAAACTGTCGCAGGACATCAACCGCAACGAGCACGAGCGCACGGCCGCCGTGGCGGCGCTCGATGGCGAACGCACGAAGGCGATGGGCGCGCTTCCCGGCGCCGCTGCCATACTGCAGCGCCAGGCGGTGGCCATCGTCGAGGCGCAGAACGAGCGCGACGAGACACTGCTCGACGTCGAGGGAGACCTGCGCGAGGCGGAGCGGCTGGCCGCCACCCGGCGCCGCACCGACGAGGACGAGGCCGAGAAACGGCTGCGCGAGGCCGACGATGCTGCCGAGCAGGCACGCCGCGCGGCCGAGGACAAGGCGAAGGCCGCCTTCGAGGCCGCCGTCGCCGGTATCGACCGCCGTGATCTGTCCCCCGGCGAGAAGGTCCTGGCCCGCGCCGATGCGCGCCGGACCATGGATTGGGCGATCGACGCGGCGCAGGACGCGTTCTCCGACGCCCGGCTGGCCCATCAGGACCGGCTGCTGGACGATCGACGGGCGGCCGTGAACAAGGAGCTGACGGCGTCCAGGGAAAACCGCGACACGGCCAAGGCCCGCCGGACGGCTGCGGAACACGTCTTCGGCCAATCCGTGAAGGCAAGCGACAGGCTGCTGCAGGTGGCTCTCGCGGCGCTGCCCGGAGCCACCGCCGTCATCGCCGACTTCGCCGATCGCCGGCGCGGAATCGATCGCCGGTTCGACGAACAGGAAGCCTTGGCGCGCGCGGAGTTCGCCAAGGCCCGCAAGGAGCTGGAGGGCGGCTAAGGGGGGGAGAGGGGGGTAAAAAAAAAAAAAAAAAAAAAAAAAAAAAAAAAAAAAAAAAAAAAAAAAAAAAAAAAAAAAAAAAAAAAAAAAAAAAAAAAAAAAAAAAAAAAAAAAAAAAAAAAAAAAAAAAAAAAAAAAAAAAAAAAAAAAAAAAAAAAAAAAAAAAAAAAAAAAAAAAAAAAAAAAAAAAAAAAAAAAAAAAAAAAAAAAAAAAAAAAAAAAAAAAAAAAAAAAAAAAAAAAAAAAAAAAAAAAAAAAAAAAAAAAAAAAAAAAAAAAAAAAAAAAAAAAAAAAAAAAAAAAAAAAAAAAAAAAAAAAAAAAAAAAAAAAAAAAAAAAAAAAAAAAAAAAAAAAAAAAAAAAAAAAAAAAAAAAAAAAAAAAAAAAAAAAAAAAAAAAAAAAAAAAAAAAAAAAAAAAAAAAAAAAAAAAAAAAAAAAAAAAAAAAAAAAAAAAAAAAAAAAAAAAAAAAAAAAAAAAAAAAAAAAAAAAAAAAAAAAAAAAAAAAAAAAAAAAAAAAAAAAAAAAAAAAAAAAAAAAAAAAAAAAAAAAAAAAAAAAAAAAAAAAAAAAAAAAAAAAAAAAAAAAAAAAAAAAAAAAAAAAAAAAAAAAAAAAAAAAAAAAAAAAAAAAAAAAAAAAAAAAAAAAAAAAAAAAAAAAAAAAAAAAAAAAAAAAAAAAAAAAAAAAAAAAAAAAAAAAAAAAAAAAAAAAAAAAAAAAAAAAAAAAAAAAAAAAAAAAAAAAAAAAAAAAAAAAAAAAAAAAAAAAAAAAAAAAAAAAAAAAAAAAAAAAAAAAAAAAAAAAAAAAAAAAAAAAAAAAAAAAAAAAAAAAAAAAAAAAAAAAAAAAAAAAAAAAAAAAAAAAAAAAAAAAAAAAAAAAAAAAAAAAAAAAAAACGTCTCGACGGCCAGTGGATGGATGTCGTCATCGTCGAGCGCCTCATTTCCGAGAACGTCTGTCGTCCCCCACTAAGGAGTGACCGGTCACAGTAGTCTCTGCCGGTCGTCATCATCGGCGCCGGCCCGGTGGGCCTGGCGGCGCGGCCACGTGCTGGCGCGCGGCCTCACGCCGCTCGTGCTCGAAGCCGGGCGCGCGGTAGGCGCCGGCATCCGCCGCTGGGGACACGTGCGCATGTTCTCGCCGTGGAAGTTCAACGTGGACACGGCGGCCGCGGCGCTGCTGGAGCGGCACGGCTGGTCGACGCCCGACGGCGACGACTACCCGACGGGGCACGATCTGGTCGACGCTACTGGAGCCGCTGGCCGGCACAAGCCGAGCTCGCGCCGCACATCCGTGAACACGCGCGTGATCGGCGGTCGCGCGGCAGGACCACGATCTGATGAAGGACGCGCGGCCGCGACGCGGCACCGTTCGTGGTGCGCGTGGACGGACCCGGACGGCGAGCAGGACGTGCTCGCGCGCGCCGTGATCGACGCCTCGGGCACCATCGAGACGCCCGGGCGCGCTCGGCGCCTCGGGCCTGCCGGCCCTGGGCGAACGCGGCCGCCGCCGACCACATCTTCTACGGCATCCCTGACGTGCTGGGCGCCGATCGCGGCACGCTACGCCGGGCCGTCGGGTGCTGGTCGTGGGGAGCGGCCACTCGGCCTTCAACGCGCTGCTCGATCTCGCGCACGCCTGGCGGACGAGGACCCGAGCACACGACATCGTCGTGGGCCATTCGGCGGCCAGTCACTCGGGCAGCTGCTTGGCGGCGCGCGCAACGATCAACTCGAGGAGCGCGGCAAGCTGGGGACGCGGGTGCGCGGCGCTCCTGGACGCGGGCGGCTCGAGCTGGTCACCGGCTTCCGCGTCGACCGCGTCGACGATGACGGCCGACGGCGTCGTGGTCGAGCGCCGGCGACGCGACGCTGCCGCCCGTCGACGAGATCATCGCCGCGACCGGCTTCCGGCCGGACTGGTCGATCCTCTCGCGAGCTGCGGCTGGATCTCGACCCGGCCGTCGAGAGCCCGCGGGCGCTGGCGCCGCTGATCGATCCCGAACATCCACAGCTGCGGCACGGTGCCGCCCGCACGGCGCCGAGGAGCTGAAGCATCCGGAGCGCGACTTCTACGTCATCGGCATGAAGAGCTACGGCCGGGCGCCGACGTTCCTGATGCTGACCGGCTACGAGCAGGCGCGATCGGTGGTGGCGCGCGATCGCGGGCGACTGGGAAGCGGCTCGGCGTGTGGAGCTGGTGCTGCCGGAGACCGGCGTCTGCTCGCTCGACCGGACCGCTGTCGGAGCCGGCTTCGGCGGCTGCTGCGGTGCGGTGCGTCCCGGTGCCGGTGGCCGTTGCGTGACCGGGCGTCGTCGCCGAGGCGCGCCACCGCCAGCCGGCTGCTGTTCGAAGGCGGCTCGCCCATGCGGTCCGCGAGCCGTCATTGCGCCTGGGCATCGGCCAGTGCGTGAACTGGGGCGTGCTGTACTACGCCTTCGCGGTGCTCGTTGCTGCCGGTGTCGAAGCGAGCTGGGCGCTGGCCACGTGGATCGTGACCGGCGCGTTCTCGCTGGCGCTGCTGGTGTCGGCAGTCTCGACGCCGCTCGATCGGCACGCTGGAGCGATCGAGGCGTCAGGCGCCGCTGCTGATGGCAGGCGGGCGGTGGACGGCCGCGGCACTGCTCGCGGCTGTGGGCGTTGATGCCAGGCGTGCCGACGCTGTACATCGGCGTGGACTCGGTCTCGGGGCCTGCATGGCGACGACGCTGTATGAGCCGGCGTTCGCGATCGTCGGCCGCGCCACGCGGACCCAGCCGCGACGGCTGCGCGCGCTGGCGCTGTCACGCTCTTCGGCGGACTGGCCAGCACGTTTCCTGCCCTGACGGGGCTGGTGCGAGGGGCGGGGGGGGAGCGGGCGCGACGCGCCACGCAGGGGGGGCAACCGGGCCGGAGGAGGGGGAGCGGACGAGAGGCCGACGACGGCGCCGAGAAGCGTGAGCGGGCAACGTGCGTCGCCAGAGCCAGCGCCGGCCCACAGCCAACGGGCCGGCCGCAGAACGTCACGGGGGCCACCACGGCACCCTGGGGGGCGCGGGGAGCAGGCCGGGGCGCCTGCTGCTATCGGCGGGCGGAGAGCACGAGCCACGTCGTGAGCCGGGCGCAGGCGTGCGGCCGGGGCGGCGGGCCGTCGGCGGGCCGCGCCGAGGTGTCGCGGCGGGGCGGGGGGAGTGGGAACCACAGAATTGGAAAAAAAAAAAAAAAAAAAAAAAAAAAAAAAAAAAAAAAAAAAAAAAAAAAAAAAAAAAAAAAAAAAAAAAAAAAAAAAAAAAAAAAAAAAAAAAAAAAAAAAAAAAAAAAAAAAAAAAAAAAAAAAAAAAAAAAAAAAAAAAAAAAAAAAAAAAAAAGCGGAGGTCCGGCAGGCCAGGGTCGTCATCCGGTGCCGTCCGGGGCCGAGACGCCGTGGAGCGTCTCCGCGAGCTGCGCCGCGAAAGTGGCCGGCCGCGTGACGAAGGCGGCGCTGTCGCCCTGGAACTCGAATCAGCGGCCATGCCAGACGGCGTGCCAGGACCTCCGCGGCGCGGTGCGTCCAGGATCCGCGCGACGAGCGGCCAGCCGCCGGCAGAATCGGGACGTGCGACGCCCGCAACGCGACCGGATCGATGGTGTAGTCGCCGACGACGTGCGCGTCGTCCCGATCGACGTCGGCGTCGACGTCGAGCAGCGTCGGCAGCGACGGCTCGAAGGCGACGAGCGTCGACACCCGATGCGGATGCCGGGCGACCAGCTCGAGCCCGATGACCGCGCCCAGGCCGGCGCCGAAGACCCGGGCGCCATGGGTGGTGACGGCGACCAGGACGCGCGCCATGTCGTCGGCGTGCGTCGCGATGGTGACCGGCTCGGCGGGGTCCACGATGGCGCTGCGCGCCTGGCCGCGCCAATCGCAGGTGACCACGGTGAAGCCCTCGAGCAGCGGCGCAAGGGCGCTGAAGACGTCGGCGTCGCCGTCGCCCGGCGACAGCAGCAGCAGCGTCGGGCCGTGGCCGGACACCTGGTAGTGGATCGACGCGCCGATGACCTCGACCAGTCCCTCACGGATCTCGGACATGGCGTCCTCGAGCCTCCGCGGGGACTCTAGCACCTCGGCCGGGATATTCTCACGCCCATGCGTATCGCCTGTTCCGCCATCGTTCGCGCGCCCGGTGTCGCCGCCGCGGCGCTGGCGCTCGTCGCCTGTGGCGCCGGCACGGCGCGGGCCCAGAACGCCGCCGTCATCGCCGAAGTCGATCGCGCGATGGAGGCGTATCGTCTCGACGCGCACATCCCCGGCATGGTGTGGGGCATCGTGCAGGACGGCCGGCTGGTGCACGTCAAGGGCGCCGGCATCCAGGACATCGACGCGAAGCGTCCGGTCACGCCGGAGACGCTCTTCCGGATCGCTTCGATGACGAAGGCCTTCACGGCGCTCTCGATCCTGAAGCTGCGCGACGACGGCAAGCTGTCGCTCGACGCGCCGGTCGAGACCTACGTGCCCGAGCTGCGCGGATGGAAGTATCCGACCGACGACTCACCGAAGATTCGCGTGCGCGACCTGCTGACCCACACCGCCGGCTTCGTGACCGACGACCCGTGGGGCGATCGGCAGACGCCGATGCCCGAGGAGGAGTTCACGCGCCTGCTGCAAGAGGGCGTGCCGTTCACGCGGCCGCCCGGCCTGGCGATGGAGTACTCGAACCTCGGCTACGCGCTGCTCGGCCGCATCGTCGCCAACGTCTCGGGGCAGCCCTACAAGGATTTCGTGCGCGGCCTGCTTCACGCCGCTCGGGATGACGTCGACCGGCTACGACGTCGCGGCCGCGCCGGCGGAGCGCCGCGCGCTCGGCTACCGCTGGGAGGACGACGCCTGGAAGCTCGAGCCGACGATGGCGCACGGCGCGTTCGGGGCGATGGGCGGCATCCAGACGAGCGCGAAGGACTACGCGAAGTGGGTCGCGTTCCTGCTGTCCGCCTGGCCGCCGCGCGACGGCGCGGACGCCGGGCCGGTGCGGCGATCCAGCGTCCGCGAGCTGGCGAACGGCGCCAACTTCCCGGCGCTGCGCGTGCGCGGCGGCGCCACCGGCGCCACGGCCTGCCGGCTGGCCTCGACTTACGCGATGGGCCTCAACGCCGCGGCCGACTGCGATCTCGGCCTCACGCTGAGCCATGGCGGCGGCTATCCCGGCTACGGCTCGCACGTGCTGCTCCTGCCCGACTACGGCGTCGGCATCTTCGCCTTGGCGAACCGCACCTACGCCGGCCCTCGTCCGCCCGTGTGGGACGCCGCGATGGCGCTGCACGCGCCGGCCTGCTGACGCCGCGACCGGTGCCGGTCTCGACGGCGCTGACCACCGCCTACGCCGCGGCCGGCCGGATGTTCGCGGCCGGATCGGTCACGCCGGCGGCGACGTGCTGGCGATGAACATGCCGATGGATCGCGACGCCGATCACTGGGCGCGTGACTTCGCCGCCTTGAAGGCGGCGTCGGCACGCTGCGACACCGCCGCGCCGATCGCGCCGACCGCCGCGCTCTCGGGCCGGTTCACCTGGACGCTGCGAACGCGGCCGCGTCAACGGCTGGCTGCTGCTCGCGCCGACGCGCGAGCCGCGCATCCAGGCGCTCGACCTGTCGCGGGCGATGCCGTGACGTGGGGCGGCGGCCGGCGATCAGTCGCAGGACCAGATGGTGACGAACGCGCCGCGCCGATAGACGAAGTCGAAGCACGGCCCGCGGCCGTCGAGTGCACCGCGCTGGCGTCGCGCTCGAACACGAAGGCGCGACTCTCCTCGTAGTCCCATCCCTTGGCACCTTTGGAGATGGGCCAAAGGTGAGCGCCTTCATTGACGACAATCTCGAACGGGCCGGTCACGGTCATCGGCTGGTATCGGCCGCCGAGCCGAAGGAAAGCGAGCGCCGTTCCCGAAACCATCGGCCGTCCGTCCTCGGACCGGCCGGAAAGATGGATGAACACGGCGTAGTCGATTTGGCCGTTGCCGTCGTAGTCGGCCTGAAGAACATTGGGGGGCGCCGCCGGGAACGACTGCCGCCACGTGGCCGCCACCTCGTCGGTCATCGGCGCGATTCGCCAGCCGGGATGCGAGGCATCGAGGGCGCGCCGAATGGCGGGTGGAAGGGCATCCGCCCCCTGCGCCGCGGCCGGGCGCGGCGAGAGGAGCAGGATGGAGACCAGCAGTGTGAGGCAGGCGCGCATCATCAATGAATCGGCGCACCGGTGCTCGCCCTTGACTTCGCGCAGGGCGTCGTCGCCGCTGCGGTGGCGGATCGGGCTAGCGGCGGGGCTGGCCCTGCTGGTGTGGCCACGAGGCGTCAGGCGCATCCGGCGCCGTTCAGCTTCCTCGATCTGCGGATCGAGGCGGGCGCGTCGCCGGCACGCTGACGGTCCACGACCTCGACGCGGCGCACGAACTGGGACTCGCGGACGCCGCGCCGCTGCTCGATCCAACGACGGCGCGGCGGCACGGCTCGGCACTGGCCGAGCCTCCTCGCCCGCCGGCTGCGGCTGAGCGTCGACGGCCAGCAGGTCGCCGTGACGCTGTCGGACGTCACGCCGGTGCCGGACCGGCAGGCGCTGCGGTTCGCGCTCGCGCGGCGAGGGCCCGGCCGCCCCGGGCGCGTCGACGTCGACGCCGACGCTGTTCCCCTACGACGGCACCTGCACCAGACCTTCGTCAACGTCTACGAGGACGGCTCGCTGCGGCACCAGGCGATCCTCGACGCCGCGGCACACGGCGATGGACTACTACGCCGGCAGCTGGCCGGGCGTCGCGGCGGTGCTGGCGACGTTCGTGCCGGCCGGGATGCACCACATCGCGATCGGCCCGGACCACATGCTGTTCCTGGTCGGCCTGCTGCTCCTCGGCGGATCACTCGGCCGGCTCGGCCTGATCGTCACCGCCTTCACCCTCGGCCACAGCGTGACGCTGTCGCTGGCCGCCCTGGGCCTCGTCACCCCGCCGGCGTCGCTCGTCGAGCCGGCGATCGCGCTCAGCATCGTGCTGGTCGGCGTGGACAATCTGATGGTCGGCGCGCGAGCGGCCGGCCCGCCGCGACCTGCGGCCGTTCCTGGCCGGCGTGCTTCGGGCTGGTGCACGGCTTCGGGTTCGCGGCCGTGCTGCGCGAGTTCGGGCTGCCGCAGCGCCGCGCTCGGCTGGTCGCTGTTCGGCTTCAACCTGGGGGTGGAGATGGGCCAGCTGGCGCTGGTCGTCGCCGCTGGCGCCTTGCGCTGGCGCGCTGCGGCGTCAACGGCCGGTGGCCGCCGGACGTATCGCGATGGTAGGCTCTGTCGTCGTCGCGCTGGCCGGGGCCTAGTGGTTCGTGCAGCGCGTCTTCTTCCCAGGAGGGCATCGCATGAAACGCACGCTGGTGTTGTCGTCGATCGTGCTGGTGGCCGTGCTGGCCGTCGCGGGGCGCGCGCTCGTCGCGCAGCAGCGGCCCGCCGGGCCGAAGGTCGCGGCCATCGAGAAGGTGAAGGACAACCTCTACATGGTGACCGGCGGCGGCGGCAACACCGCCGTCTTCATCACCGCCAACGGCGTGGTGCTGGTCGACACCAAGCTGGCCGACTGGGGCCAGCCGATCATGGACAAGGTGAAGACCGTCACCGACAAGCCGGTGACCCACATCATCAACACCCACACCCACGGCGACCACGTCGGCAGCAACGAGTTCTTCCCGGCCTGCGTGGAGATCGTGGCGCACGCCAACGTCGACGACGAACATGGCAGAAGATGCCGGCGTTCGCCGACCCGGCGAAGAAGCACGCCTTCCCCGACAAGACCTACACGGACAAGCTGACCGTGCTCGGCGGCAACGAGGCGATCGACCTCTACTACTTCGGCCCGGCGCACACCAACGGCGACACGTTCGTCGTGTTCCGCGCCCTGCGGGTGATGCACGCCGGCGACGTCTTCCCGGTGCAAGGGCACGCCGTTCATCGACGCAACAACGGCGGCAGCGGCGTCGCCTACCCGAGACGCTCGCCAAGGCGGCCGCCGGCATCAAGGACGTGGAGACGGTCATCCCCGGCCACAGCGCGGTGACGACCTGGCAGGATTCGTCGAGTTCGGCGAGTTCAACAAGGCCTTCCTGACCGCCACGCAGGAGGCGAAGAAGGCCGGCAAGACCGCCGAGCAGGCCGCCGCCGAGCTCAAGCTGCCGGAGAAGTTCAAGGACTACAACGTCGGCCGCGCCAAGGTGAACGTCGAAGCGATCTACGCGGACCTGCCCTAGTCTTCGGGGATTTCGGCTTCCCACCGCGCGGGACCGCGCGTGGTGGCGCCCCGTCGTCGGCGGTCGACCTTGGCTAATCTGGCTAAGCCTGCTACCCTTGGCGTGGAGGCCGTGTGAAGGTCAACATGCTCGAGGCCAAGAACCAGCTCTCTCGACTGGTCAAGCAAGCGCTCGACGGCGAGGATGTGATCCTCGCCAGCAACGGCGAACCCATGGTCAGGCTGGTTCCCGTCGCCCGGAAAGGGCGCTTGCGCGGATGGGGCCGGTTGAAGCACCTTGCCGCCGGCGTCGACGACGCCTTCACGCCTGAAGTCGACGCCGAGGTCGCGCGACGGCTGCAGAACCGGGCGTGAGGCTGCTGCTCGACACCCAAATCGCTCTGTGGTGGCTGACGGCGAACCGCCGGCTGTCGAAGGCATCGCGCGAACTGGTGGCCACTTCACACTGCGAGCTCTCCGTCGGCAGTATCTGGGAGGTCGCCATCAAGCATGGTCTGGGGAAACTGGCCATGCCCCCTGGGACCTTTCGCGACGAAATGCTCGCGGCCGGAACGATCGTTCTGTCATTGACCGACGCGCACGTGTTGACGGCCGCGGAGGTGAGGCGGGTGCGCTGTGCCTGGATGTTCAGGATCAGCCGTAGATGGGAACCTGGCGACGGTACGAGGTCGGCGGAGACGCCAAACAGCATGATGGGCTGAGCTCCATCTGACAGCAAACGCCGTAAGGCCCACGGTCTAGAATCGCGGACACGCTCATGCACAGGAGTGTACCGACGGTCGGCCGGCGAACTGGCGAGCGAGCTCGGCACGGACGTCCAGCAGGGCCTCACCGACACGGAGGTGCGGGCCCGCCGGCTGCGCTACGGCCCCAACGAGCTGGCGGCCGAGCCGCCGATCCCGGCGTGGCGCCGGTTCCTGTCGCAGTTCCGGGACGTGCTCGTGCTGCTGCTGCTCGTGGCCACGGCGATCTCGGCCGGGCTGTGGGTGATCGAGCGCGACGCGGCGCTGCCCTACGAGGCGATCGCCATCCTCGCCGTGGTCCTGCTCAACGCCAGCATGGGCTACGTCCAGGAGGCGCGGGCGGAAGCCGCCGTGGCCGCGCTGCGCGCGATGTCGGCGGCACACGCGACGGTCGTGCGCGGCGGGGCGCGAACGCCTGGCGGCGGCCGACCTCGTCCCCGGCGACATCGTCCTCATCGAAGAAGGGCGACCGGATTCCCGCCGACGCGCGGCTGCTCGAATCGAGCCGCTGCAGACCGCCGAAGCGGCGCTGACCGGCGAGAGCCTGCCTGTCACCAAGGACACGGAAGCCATCGCTGCCGAAGCGCCGCTCGGCGACCGCCACAACATGGTCTTCAGCGGCACGGCCGCGACCTACGGGCATGGCAGGGCGGTCGTGACCGCCACCGGGATGCGGACCGAGATGGGCCGCATCGCCGGGCTGCTGAAGGACGACGCCCGACGAAACGACGCCGCTGCAGCAGGAGCTCGATCGCACCGGCAAGCTGCTCGGGCATCGTGGTGGTCGTCATCGCGGTGGTGATGATCGCGACGATCATCCTGGTCGAGGACGTGCGCGGTGTCGTCTGCGATCTTCGACGTGCTGATTCTGGGCGTGGCGCTGGCCGTGGCGGCGGTGCCGGAAGGGCTGCCGGCCGTGGTGACGGCCGTGCTGGCGATCGGCGTGCAGCGCATGGCGCGGCGCAACGCGATCGTCCGGCACCTGGCCGCCGTCGAGACGCTCGGCTCGGCGAGCGTGATCGCCTCGGACAAGACCGGGACGCTGACGAAGAACGAGATGACGGTGCGCGTGGTCGTGACGGCGAGCGGCCGCGTGCACGTTCGAGGGCACGGGCTACGCGCCGGAGGGCGACGGTGCAGCGCGAAGGCGGCGGCGCGATCGACGGCGCCGCTGCGTATCGAGCTCGAGCGGGCGCTCACGGTCGCCGACCGCGCCAACAACGCCGTCGCTGCAGGAGCGCGACGGGCGCTGGACGGTGCAGGGCGATCCGACCGAGGGCGCGCTGCTCGTCGCGGCGCGCAAGGCGGGCTCGACGCGCGACGCGCTCGAGGCACGGTTGCCGCGCGTCGGCGAGGTGCCGTTCTCGTCCGAGCGCAAGCTGATGAGCACGCGTGCACCGCGATGCCGAGCAGCGAGCACGCGGCGTCGTCTTCACCAAGGGCGCACCCGACGTGCTGCTGGCCCGCTGCACGCACGAACTCGTCGGCGACGAGCGCCGGCCGCTGACGCGACGCGCGCCGCGCCGAGATCCTGCGAGATGAACGAAGCGCTCGCCGGCGAGGCGTTGCGCACGCTCGGCGTCGCGGCCCGTGCGCTGCCGGCCGACGCGCTCGCCGAGCACGACGGCCATCCGGACGAGCGCGTCGAGCAGGAACTCGTGTTCGCCGGGCCTGATCGGCATGATCGACCCGCCGCGCGCCTGAGGCGAAGGAGGCCGTCGCGCGCGCGCACGGGCGCCGGCATCCGCCCGCATGATGATCACCGGCGATCACCCGCGCACCGCCGCGGTGATCGCGCGGGAGCTGGGCATCGCCGACGGACGGCCGCGTCGTCACGGGCGCCGAGCTCGACGCGCATGACGGACGACGGCGCTGCGGCGCGATCGTCCGGAGGTGTCGGTCTACGCCCGCGTCAACCCCGAGCACAAGCTGCGCATCGTCGACGGCGCTGCAGCAGCAGCGGCGCGATCGTGGCGATGACCGGCGACGGCGTCAACGACGCGCCGGCGCTGAAGACGGCCGACATCGGCGTGGCGATGGGCATCACCGGCACCGACGTGTCGAAGGAGGCCGCCGACATGGTGCTCGCCGACGACAACTTCGCCTCGATCGTCGCCGCGGTCGAGGAAGGCCGGGCGATCTTCGCCAACATCCGCAAGTTCCTGCGCTACCTGCTGTCGTCGAACATCGGCGAGGTGATGACGATGTTCTTCGGCGTGCTGCTGGCCAGGCCGATCGGCCTGCGACGCCGGACGGGGACGAGCGTCGTGCTGCCGCTGCTGGCCACGCAGATCCTGTGGATCAATCTGGTGACCGACGGCGCGCCGGCGCTTGCGCTCGGCGTCGATCCGGCCGACGACGGACTGATGGAGCGCCCGCCGCGCCCGCCGGGCGAGGGCGTGATCACGCCGCGGATGTGGCGCGGCATCGTGTTCGTCGGCGTCGATCATGGCGGCCGGCACGCTGCTCGTGCTCGACGCGTCGCTGCCCGGCGGGCTTCGTCGAGGGCGCGGGCGAGCTGCGCTACGCGCAGACGATGGCGTTCACGACGCTGATGTTGTTCCAGCTGTTCAACGTGTTCAACGCGCGCTCCGACGAGCGGAGCGCCTTCAGCGCACTGTTCACGAACCGCTGGCTGTGGGCGGCGGTCGGGCTGTCGCTCGCCCTGCAGGTCGCGGTCATCTACGTGCCGTTTCTGCAGCAGCGCATTCGGGACGGTCGGCGCTGAGCGGCGCGCGACTGGCTGGTCTGCGTGGCGGTCGCCAGCTCGGTGCTGTGGCTGCGGGAGCTGAGCAAGGCGGTGCGGCGCTGAACGACGCCGGAGTCTTCCCGCGACCCGGCTCAGCGCGTTTGGCGGGGCGGGCACGGCGTCGCCGGGGCGCGGCCGCTTCTTCGAGGACCGTGTCGTCGTCCGGATTGGGATCGGTCGACGGCGGATCGCTCGCCGGGAACGAGTCTTCGATCGTGCGATCGAGCGTCGCCTCGCGGATCCGGCGCTCTTCGTCCGGCGTGTGCTGGTGCGTCGTCATGGTGTGCCTCAGGCGTGCTGGCCGGCCAGTCCCATCGCCAGGCGTCCTCGGCCGTCGCGGCGTGATACTCGATCCGGACCGGCATCGCGCTCAATCAATCGTACAGCCGCTCGTCCGCCCGGATGGGCCACCAGTCGTAGAGGAACACCTCGCCCGGCCGCCACATCGCGACCCATCCGACGATCAACAGCCCTTCGCGCAGCACGCTGCTGACATGCGACTCCGCGAACCACATGGCCAGCGCGTCGCTCGCCGCAATCGCGGCGGCGAGGAACGCCAGCGCGATGGCCAGGCTCGTGCGGCCGCGGCGGAACAGCTCGCGCAGCTGACGCCGCGACGCGACGGCCCGCTGGTGGAAGAATTCGTGGATTGCGTCGCGCAGGGCGGCCGCTTCCTCGGGCGGACCGGCCGCGCGGTCGAGATGGACGACCAGCGCCAGAGACGCGGATCCCGGCAGGTCGCGGCTCCACTCGACGATGAACTCCTCCGCCCTCGGGTCGAGATCGCGCTCCTGGAATGGCGACGGGTCGATGGCGTTGAAGAGCTGGCGCAGCTCCGCCACACGCACCTCGATCAGGCGGCAGCCGGGCGGGACCGGATCGCCGGCGGCAGCCGGCCGGATGGGTGTCGGCGCTGGGGGCATGCGCGACATGATGACCGACTCACCCGCGGAACAGATCGGGTAGCGACGCCAGGAACTCGGGTAGCAGTTTCTGCAAGTTGCTCGGAGCATGCTCCGAGCACGCTCCGAGCACGGCTCACCCTCCCAGCAACTCCGGCAGCGAATCGAGGAACGCGCCGACGGCGTCGATCTGCGCCCGCTGCGCGATGAACGTGAACGCGGACGGGTCGACCCTGCGCGGGCCGCCGGGCCGCCCGGCAGCGATCGTTGCGGCGACGACCGGGCATTCGGCGATCAGGCCGAGCAGCGTGGTCCAAGCTGGCAGATCCAGGGTGGCGAGGACGTCCAGCGCCTCGCGGGCCTGCCAGGGCGTGCCGGCGCGCCAGTGCCGCGTCAGCTCCAGGCGGAGGGCATCGAGCCCCGCCTGCGTCTCGGGGTCGTGCTCGGGCAGGCCGGCCAGCACGCCAAGCAGCCGGCTCACCGTGGCCATGCAGACGTCGTCGTGGAGCACCGTCCACCCGACCTGGAAGACCGTGACGAGGTCGTGCTCGACGAGCACGTCGTCGGACAGCGTCCCGGCGTCGCGCCATCGCGCCGGCCAGCACTCGAGCCCCAGCGTGCACGTGGCGAGCACGGCGTCGGACGCCTCCTGCGGCGTGAACGCACGCCCGTCGTGGGTGCAGCCGGCGACGAGGACGTTGGCGAGCGCCGCCAGCTCTTCGTGCCGCGCCGCGGCCAGCGGCCCGCGCGGCTGATCCGGCACGAGCCCGGCCTCGAGCAGCAGGTCGATCACGGCCGCGGTCGGTTCGTCGGCCGGCGCCTGGACGCGCAACCGTAGACTTGCGAGCGGCGGGGCGGGCGCGTCGAGCCGCAGACGCCGCGACGACTCGAGGAACACCCGCGCCTGCGCCGGCGACGCGAAGCCCAGCGCCTCGCGGCGCTGTTCGCGTTCGTCGGCCAGGTCGAACATCGCCTGGTCGGCGCCGCTCAGCAGCGCGTCGAGCCCATCGAGCTCGGATCGCGAGTTCGAGAGCGCTCGGCAGGCGCGCATGATCCGCGCGAACGCGGCGGGGTGCGAGGCATCGAGCTCGGCCAGCACGCCGACGATCGCGTCCCAGGCGTCCGGGCGACGCGCGATGATCCGGTTGCCGGCGATATCGCAGGCGAGGCCGCCGTCCGGCTCGATCACCGCCGGGATCTCCGTGCCGTCCGTGGTGACGTAGCCGTCCAGGGTAGCGATGTGGAAGATGCGCGCGTGCTGCGCCAGGCCGGCCGCGACGAGATCGGCGTCGAGCCCGGCGACGGTCCGCGCCGCCACGTCGGTGCCCTGCTCCACCAGCACCTCGAGCCACACGCCGAACCGATCGGCGTCGAACTGCTCGTCGAGGCCGGCGGACGGGCTCCGCCACAGGTCGAGATCGAAGACGCGCGCGACCTGAGCCGGCGTCGCCAGCGCGACGAGCTCGCCGCAGTCCTCGAGCCCGCAGCGCTCGATGACGCGGTGCAGCAGCTCGGGTGGCAGCCGCGGCACGACCTGCGCGAGCTGCGGCGTCTCCAGAATGCGATCGAGCAGGCCGCGCCGATCGCCGCGGACGAGCGCGCTCCTGCCGGTGAACTCTGCATGCGACCTCCGGGAAACGGATGGACGAACGAAGGGCCTGAACTAGTGTCCCGAACCAGAAGTTCGCCGACATATTCCGCGCGGGGCATCCCGCCTCGCTGCGTTGCTCATCGCTCGTTTATGCCCGATGAACTCGCTCTTCGCGCCTTGCGATCCGGGCGCCGCGCCCGGAATATTTGTCACCGGACTCACGAGCCCGGCCTCGCGCAGCAGATCGATCACCGCCGCGGTCGATGCGCCAGATGCAACGGCCCCGGCCGGTGCCTGGGCGCGCGCCCGCAGACTCGTGGCCGGCGCGACCGCCGCGTCGAGCCGCAGACGCCGCGACAATTCGAGGAACGCCCGCGCCTGCGCCGGTGACGCGAAGCCCAATGCCTCCCGACGCTGTTCGCGCTCGTCGCTCAGGTCGAACATCGCCTGTTCGGCTCCCGTGAGCAGCGGGTCAAGCTCGTCGACCTCGGGCCGCGAGTTCGACAGCGCGAGGCAGCGGCGCATCAGCCGCGCGAACGCGGCGTGATGCCCTTCTTCCAGCGCGAGCAGCACGTCCACGATGGCGTCCCAGGCATCCGGGCGGCGGGCGACGAGGCGACGGCCGGCGAGCTCGCACGTGAGGCCGCCGTCCGGCTCGATGACCGCGGGGATCTCCGTGCCGTCGCTGGTGACGTAGCCGGCGAACGCCGCGATGTCGTACACCCGCACGTGCTGCGCGAGACCGGCCGCGACGAGATCGGCGTCGAGCCCGGCGACGGTCCGCGCCGCCACGTCGGTGCCCTGCTCCACCAGCACCTCGATCCACACGCCGAACCGATCGGCGTCGAACTGCTCGTCGAGGCCGGCGGACGGGCTCCGCCACAGGTCGAGATCGAGGACGCGCGCGACCTGCGCCGGCGTCGCCAGGGCGACGAGCTCGCCGCAGTCCTCGAGCCCGCAGCGCTCGATGACGCGGTGCAGCAGCTCGGGTGGCAGCCGCGGCACGACCTGGGCGAGCTGCGGTGTCTCCAGGATGCGATCGAGCAGGCCGCGCCGATCGCCGCGGACGAGCGCGCTCCTGCCGGTGAACTTCTGCATGCGACCTCCGGGAAACGGATGGACGAAACCGAAGTCCCTGAACGGGGGCCGCCCAGTCTACGGAAGATGCGGCGCGCATGGCAGTCTGTTTTCGCGGCGCGGCTAGTGATAAAGTAGTAACAGGTCGACGATCGTCCTCCGACCGATTTCACGCGAATTCCCGCCGACGATTCCCCACCCCCTGTCCCGGGTGCGCCGAAGGCATCGATCATCGACGCGCTGGCGTAACAGGAAGAGACGCGCCCGCCGGCGCCGGCCACGACCATGATCCAAAGACTCGTCGCGATCGCCCTGCTCATCTGTTTCGCCGCGTCGCATGCCGCGGCGCAAACGTCGGCCACGCTGGTCGGTGTCGTCCAGGATGCCCAGGGCGGCCGGCTCCCCGGCGTCAGCGTCCGCATCCGGCAGACCGAGACCGGCGTCGCGCGCGACGTGATCACCGACAGCGAAGGCCGCTTCAACGCCGCCGCGCTGTCCGCCGGCGAGTACGAGCTGCGCGCGTCGCTCGACGGCTTCCGGCCGCTGGTGCAGACCGGCCTGCGCCTCACCGTCGGCGAGAGCGCCGCGGTGACGCTCACGCTGCAGGTCGGCACCGCCGAGGAAATCACGGTGCGCGGCACGTCGGGGGTGAACACGCAGACCGGCGAGCTCAGCTACCTGACCGACCAGCGGACCATCGAGGAGATCCCGGTCAACGGCCGCAACTACACCGACCTGATGCAGCTGCTGCCGACGGTCAACGCGTTCCCGCACCGCGACAACGGCTCGGTGGTGGCGCACGGCCTGGCGATGAGCGTCAATGGCCAGAACCCGCGCACCAACGTCTACCTGCTCGACGGCACGCTGCAGAACGACTTCACCAACAGCCCGGCCAGCAGCGCCGCCGGCACCGCGCTGGGGATGGAGACGATCCGCGAGTTCCGCCTCGCCTCGAACAGCTACAGCGCCGAATACGGCCGTGCCGCCGGCGGCCAGATCAACGTCATCACCAAGTCCGGCACCAACCAGCTCTCCGGGACGGGCTTCCTGTTCCACCGCAACGACGCCCTCGACGCGCGCAACTACTTCGACGTCGACGAGAAGCCGGACTTCCGCCGCTACCAGACGGGTGGCACGGTCGGCGGCCCGCTCCGCGCCGATCACCTGTTCTTCTTCGGCGGCTACGAAGGCCTGTTCGAGAACCTGGGCCGCACCATCGTCACCACCGTCCCCGACGACAACGCGCGGCGCGGCGTGCTGCCGACGGGCACCGTCCCGATCAGCCCGAACACCCTGCCCTACCTGCTCGAGTTCCCGGTCGCGAACGGGCCGTCGCTCGGCGGCGGGCTGGCGCAGCACCGCTTCGGGTTCGATCAGCGGCTGCGGCAGAACTTCGTGCAGGGTCGCGTCGATGCCGTGCCGTCGCCCGGCTCGCAGTTCTTCGTCCGCTACACGCTGCGACGACGCCGCAGCAGGACCTGCCGACCGATTACCCGCAGTTCCCGCGCGCCTTCGTCTCGACCAACCAGTTCCTGACCGCCGAGTACCGCACCGCGCTGTCGCCGGCGACGTTCGCCACGGCGCGGTTCGGCTTCAGCCGCACGCACATCGCGCAGACCGTCGAGTCGAACACGACGCAGGCGGTGACGCCGTTCGTGCCGGGCCGGCCGACGATGGGCGCCATCGACATCGGCGGCCTGCCACGCTTCGGCCCGCAGCTCTCGGCCGATCTCGTGCTCGGGCAGGACGTCTTCAGCGGCCAGTTCGACGTGACGCACGCGCGCGGGCATCACCTGCTCAAGGCGGGCGGCCTCGTCGAGCGCTACAGCGCGGCCGAGTTCAACCCGACCTTCAGCCGCGGCGTCTACCGCTTCGCCAGCCTGCAGACCTTCCTCGCCGGCACCGCGGCGTCGTTCATCGGCCTGACGCCGGAGGGCGACGTGAACCGCGCGTGGGACTGGACGCTGGCCGGCGGCTACATCCAGGACGACTGGGCGGCGCGGCGGGACCTGACGATCAACGCCGGCCTGCGCCTCGAGGCGGCGACCATGCCGGTCGATCCGCGCGACGTCAACATGCCGGATCTGCTGGCGCCGGCGCCGACGATCGGGCCGCTCTACCAGAATCCCGGCGCGACGTTCTCGCCGCGGATCGGCGCCGCGTGGAGCGTCGGCGGCAGCGATCGCACCTCCGTCCGCGGCGGCTACGGCCTCTACTACACGCTCAACAACCAGCAGGACCTGATCGTCACCGTCACCAACCCGCCGGCGACGCCGCGCGTGGTCATCGGGGCGCCGACGTTCCCGGTGCCGCCGTTCGAGCGGGCCGGCGGCATCTCGGTGCGGCCCGATCCAGGACGACATCGAGTATCCGCGCACGCACATGTGGAACGTGAACGTGCAGCGGCTGCTCGGCGACGGCTGGGTGGCCAGCGTCGGCTACGCGGGCGCGCGCGGCCGGCACCTGTGGCGCAACGCCGACGTCAACGTGCCGGCGCCGGCGATCCTGGCCGACGGGACGCCGTTCTACGCCGCCGGGCTCGCCCGCCCGAACCCGGCGTTCTCCGCCATCGAGCTGAAGGCCAGCGACGGCGACTCCTGGTACAAGGCCCTGATCCTCGAGGCGCGGCGGCAGTGGACGCGCGGGCTGCAGGTGCAGACGTCGTACACGTGGTCGAAGGCGGAAGACACGACGCAGAACGCGACGTTCTTCTCGGATTCGACGACCGGCTCGGTGTCGGCGATGCCGGAAGTGATCCCCGGCTACAACAAGGGCCTGTCGGACTTCCACGCCGAGCACAACTGGGTGCTGAGCGCGATCTGGCAGGTGCCGACCCGGCTCGATCGCGGAGAGCGTCGCCGGCGCCCTGCTGAACGACTGGCAGATCGCGACGATCGTCCGGATGCGCAGCGGCAACCCGCTGACCGCGTTCGTGCAGACCAACCGCTCGCGCTCGTTGTGGGCGCCGTCGCTCGGGCCCGGCACCGGCCCCGATCGCCCCAGCTACGCGCCCGGGCGCGGCCCCGAGGACGCCGTCACCGGCGATCCCGACCGCTGGTTCGATCCGACGGCGTTCGTGCTGCAGCCGATCGGCACGCTCGGCAACGCCGGCCGGAACGACCTGATCGGACCCGATCTGAAGACGACCGATCTGGCGTTCACGAAGGCCGTGCCGTGGTCGTCGCTCGGGAGCCGGCGGCCACGTCGAGCTGCGGGTCGAGATCTTCAACCTCTTCAACCACGTCAACTTCGGGCCGCCGTCGCTGGTCGCGTTCAGCGGCACCGGCACCGAGACGGCGCCGCTCGCCTCGTTCGGCCAGATCCGCACGACGATCACGTCGGCGCGGCAGATGCAGCTGGGCGTCCGGGTCGTGTTTTGACGGCGGTGGCCGCCGCCGCGGCCGTCATCGGGAAACCCGGTAACGGCGCCAGCCGATGCTCGGCCAGGTAGTGCCCGGGGTCGAGCATCTTCTGGCTGCGGCGAAGGGCCTGGACCAGGAACCACGCGTTGCGGATCTCGACCTCCCGCAGCCAGTGCCACCATCGCTTCTGGCCGCGCAGGTTCAGCACCGAGCGGCGCCACGTCTCGCAATACAGCTCGAAGAAGCGCTCGGCGCCGAGCTTCGGTTCCCACAGCAAGTGGTGCATGTCGAACTGCGCCCATTCCCTGGCGCGCAGGTGCGGTTGCACCTGCGTAAAGTAGGCCGTGCCGGGCAGCGGCGTCAGGATCGTGAAGCCGACCTGCCACAAGCGCTCCTGCGCGACGAACGCCCACAGCCGCTCGAACTCGTGCTCGCCCCACGCGGGATCGATCACGAAGTTGCCGGTGACGCCCAGGCCCACGTCGCGGGCGACGCGGATGCCCTCCCGCATCCACTCGACGGTCGTGTCCTTGCTCAGCCTGGCCAGGCCGTCGTCGGTCGGCGCTTCGAGGCCGAAGAACACGTCGAACTCCCGCGCGAAGGGCCGCCACGTCTCGAGCAGCCCGGGCTGCCGGGCCACCGTGTCGACACGGCTCTGGACGAGCACCCACTGCTTGCGCAGGCCTCGCCTGATCAACTCGGTCGCCAGCGCCTCGCTGCGCGCGCCATGGTGCCAGAACAGATCGTCGGCGATGAAGACGTGATCGCCGACGGCCGCCGTGTCGCGGCAGACGGCGTCGATGCTGCGCTCGCGGAACTGGCGGTCGTACATCTGCCAGACGGAACAGAACGAGCACCGGAACGGACAGCCGCGCGCCGTCTCGATGAGGAACGTCGGCCGGTGCGCGAGGCAGGCGTACTGCCGGCGCCAGCCCTCGACGTGGCGGCGGGACGGGACGGGCACCAGGTCGAGCGAGACGCCCGGCCCGGGATCCGCGGTGCGCACGAAGCCGTCCGGCGTCCGGACCACGAGCCCGGGGACGTCCGTCAGGGCGCGGCGGCGCTCGACGGCCTCGACGGCGGCCGGCATGGCGCGCTCGCCATCGTCGAGCACGATCACGTCGACGGACGTGTCGGAGAAGGCCTCCGGGAACGCGGCGGCCGCATGCCCGCCCAGCACCAGGGTGGCCTCGGGCGAGAGATGGCGCACCTGCTCGACCAGCGCGCGCGCGTCATCGGTCTCGAGCGCGTGCATGCAGGCGACGCCGATGACCCGCGGCCGGCAGGCGGCGATGTAGTGCTCGACGGTGCGGCTGAAGCGCAGGTCGGCGAGCGTCACCGTGTGGCCGGCGGCTTCGAGGGCCGCGGCGACGAACGCCATCCCGAGGGGTTCGATGCGGAAGAACGGGCCCAGCCCGAAGCGTTCGTTGCGCGGAACGGGCCGCAGCAGGAGCACCTGCATCGGTCACGCCTCCACGCGGCTGGCCGCATCGAGGGCGGCCAGCTGCGGCAGCGTCAGGACCAGTCGCATCGCCCCGAGCAGCTCGTCGACCTGCGCGACGCTCGTCGCGCTTGCGATCGGCGCCGCGACCGACCGCTGCGCGGCCAGCCAGGCGAGGGCGACCTGCGCCGGCGTCGCCTCGGCGTCCGCGGCCACGGCGTCCACCGCCGCCAGGACGGCCAGCCCGTGCGGGTCCAGGTAGCGGCTCACCGCCCCGCCGCGCGCCGCGCCGCCGGCGTCCGCCGCGCGGCGGTACTTCCCGGTCAGGAAGCCGGACGCCAGCGCGAAGTAGGGCACGGTGGCGATGCCGCGCTCGACGCAGAGATCCTGCAGCGGCCCTTCGAAGCGGGCCCGCTCGACGAGGTTGAAGTGCGGCTGCAGCACCGTGTAGCTGGCGAGCCCGCGGGCCGCGCTGATGTGGAGCGCCTGCCGCAGCCGCGCGGCGTCGTGGTTCGACGCGCCGATGGCCCGCACCTTGCCGTCACGGACCAGCCGATCGAACGCCTCCAGCGTGTCGTCGAGCGGCATCGCCGGGTCGTCGTAGTGCGCGAAGTACAGGTCGATGCGGTCGGTCCCGAGCCGCTGCAGCGATCCCTCGACCGATGCGGCGATCCGCGCCGGCGCCAGCCCCTTGGTGCCGCCCACTTCGGCGCCGACCTTCGTCGCGATCAGGACGTCGTCGCGCCGGCCGCGCTGGCGCAGCCACGCGCCGATGATCGACTCCGATTCGCCGCCGCGGTGGCCCGGCACCCAGGTCGAGTAGCTGTCGGCGGTGTCGATCATCCGCCCACCGCCGCCGACGAACGCGTCGAGAATCGCGAAGGACGCCGGCCGATCGGCCGTCCAGCCGAACACGTTGCCGCCGAGGATCAGCGGCGGGGTCGTCAGCCCGCTCGCGCCGAGTGTGCGTTCGTTCGTCATGTCGCGCCCCGCGTCCTCAGGCTTGTAACATTCCACGCCCGATCGCGTAATCAGGGCTTTTCCCTGAGCACCGCACGCTCACCTTGGCTGTTAGGATCTGGCCAGTCGCCGATGAACCTCATCCTGTGTGAACCGAACGAGGTCGATGCGCACGGCATCGTGACCCTGACCGGCGCGCGCGGGGCGCACGTTCGCAGCGTGCTGGGCGCGACCCCCGGCGACGTCATCCGCATCGGCGTCGTCGATGGCCCCAGGGGACAGGGCGAGATCATCGCGCTCGACGAGCACCAGGTCGTGCTGCGGTCCGAGCTCGACGCGACCGTGCCGGCGGCGCCCGGCGTCGATCTGCTGCTGGCTCTCCCGCGCCCGAAGGTGCTGCGGCGCCTGTGGGCCCAGCTGGCCGCGCTCGGCGTCGGGCGGATCGTGCTCACCAACGCCTCACGTGTCGAGCGCCACTACTTCGACACGCATGTCCTCGACGCGTCGACGTATCGACCGCTGCTGATCGAGGGCCTGCAGCAGGCCGGCGACACGAGGCTCCCGCTCGTGTCGATCCATCGGCAGTTCAGAATCCTCGTCGAAGACGAGCTCGACGCCCTGTCCACCGACGCGGCACGCCTGGTCGCCCACCCCGGCGGCCACCGCTCGCTGCTCGCGATCGCGGGCGAATCGCAGCGGCGGCGCGTGCTGCTCGCGATCGGGCCCGAGGGCGGATGGAACGACTTCGAGCTGGAGCTCCTGAGACGGCACCGGTTCGACGTTGTCAGCATGGGACCGCGCATCCTTCGCACGGACACCGCGTGCGTCGCGCTGCTGGCGCTCCTCCACGAGGCCCGCGGCTGCCGGCGCCGTCTTGACGCGGCTCAGCGCGCGCCGACGAAGCCGCTGACGACGGCTGGCGCACGACGTCCGGTGAGCGCGCTGGCGACCGCCCGCGCCGCCTCCGGCTCGTAGTCGTGCAGCGGGCGGACGTAGTCGCCTTCCAGCACCGCGAGCGGCACGCCGTCGCGCCAGGCCATGCGCGTGCTCGCGACGGCGGCGACGCGATCGTCGCCCGTCACGATGCCGACCAGGTTCAGCGGATCGGCAGCGCTGATGGTCACGATGGCGCCGGAGTGTGGTGTCCGGCGGATCTCGCGGGCCAGCCCTATCGCGTCGGGCAGCGCGAACTGCTCGCCCGACATGCCGTGGACGAACCGGCCGCCGCGAATCTCGCCGCGGGCCTCGAGGCGCCGGAGCACGGCGACGACCTCGCGCCACGAGACGCCCTGGACGTCGCGCGTCAGCAGCCGCCGGAACACGATGCCGTAGCGTGTGAGGAGGGTTCGTGCGAAGAGCTCCACCGCGGCCTCGCGGCTGATGCCAGCGTCGTCCTGACCGCCCAGCAGCGACCATCGGCCGCCGGCCGCCGCCGCCGACACGAAGCTGCGGCGCGACACGAATCCGCCGGTGCGCACCACGGCGTCCTGCCGGCGCACGAACATGGCGCGCAGGCCGGCGAAGCCGTCCGAGGTCACGGCACCGGCCGCCACCAGCTCGCCGAGCGCGCGCTGCACGTCGTCGGCGGCCAGCGACAGCGCCGACATCAGCTCGGGCACGAACGACGCGCCGCGCTGCCGCAGCCGGTCGAGGATGCGTGCCGCGTCCGCGCTGAAGGCGGCGTCGTCCGCCGATGCGTCGGCGGTTACCGCGATCGTCCGCCAGGTATCGAGGCGTTCGCGCAGGCACAGTGCAACCGGCGTCGAGCGCACCGGGCGCGAGGCCGGACCGGGCCGGCTGGATGCGGCGCCGATCGACAGGCGCCCCCACGCGACGACGCCGGCGAAGCACAAACCGTCCATCACGGACGGCGAGTAGCCCTCGACGCGGACCGGCAGCACGTGCCGCTCCCACGCGCCGGCGGCGAGCTCGTAGCCGTCGAGCTGCTCGAGCACGGCGCGCAGGCCGTCCGGCCCGGTGACGCGATGCTCCGGCGCGGCGTGCTGCCAGGCGAACAGGAACCGCATGAAGTCCGCCGGCGACACCGGCTCGATCTCGGCGCGCAGCCGGTTCAGCGTGAGCCGGTGGATGCGCGCCAGCAGCCGGCGGTCGCACCATTCGACGCCGTCCGGCGCCGGCGTGAACGCGCCGCGCAGGACGACCCCGTCCGATTCCAGCGCGAGCAGCGCGCGCTCGGCCTCGTCCGCTGCCAGGCCGAACGGACGGCCGAACGCCGCCGCCGTCGACGGACCGAGGATCGCGGTGCGCCCGCGCAGCAGCTCGACGAGCGCGGTGTCGCGCGTCCAGGGCATGGCGGCACGGCCGGGCGGCGCGACGATGGGCGGCCGCATGTCCAGCGCCGGGAACGCCGCGATCAGCTCGGCGAGGCGCTCGGCCGCGATCCAGAGCGGCTCGTTGCCGGGCGCCGTCGACGCGCACGTCGCGCGGCCCGCCTGCGCGAGCGATTCGAGCCAACCGCGCCAGCGCGGATCGGCGGCAGCCTCCGCGCCGGTGAAGACGCCGGCGGTGACCAGCGCGTCGTGCAGCTCGTCGGCGTCGCGCGGATCGGGCCATGCCTCCGCGACGACGCGGGCGATCGCGCTCGCGTCGAGCACGCCCATTTCGCCGCCCCTTGCGGCGTCGGTGGCACGCCGCGTCTGCACCGCATGCGCCCGCCGTTCCTCGAGCGGCGCGTCGTCCAGGAACGCGTAGGGCCGCGCGTTCAGGATTTCGTGACAGAGCGGCGACGGCTCGGGCGTATCGCGGGCTATACAGGCGATGTCGCCGCGATGGATGCGCTCGAGGATCGCCGTCAGCTGCGGCAGATCCATCGCCTCCTCGAGGCAGTCGCGCACCGTCTGCGACACCAGCGGGTGGTCGGGAATCTGGCGATCGCCGGGGATGTTCTCGAGGCAGGCCGCGGCGTCCGGAAACGCCGCCGCCAGCAGATCCTCGGCCTGCATGCGCTGCAGCGGCGACGGGACGCGGCCGGAGGCGCGGGCCCGCGGCACGGCCAGCGAGATCGTGGCGTTCCACCGCCAGCGCGTCTGGAAGACGGGCGCGTCGAGGAACGCCTGGATCAGCACGTCGCGCACGGTACCCGGGTGCAGGTAGCGGAAGACGTCGGCGAGCGGGAACGAATGCTGCGGGCCGAGCGATAGCAGCAGGCCCTCCTCGGTGGCGGCCGCCTGCAGCTCGAAGTTGAACTGCCGGCAGAAGCGTTTGCGCAGCGCCAGCGCCCAGGCCCGGTTCACGCGGCTGCCGAACGGCGCGTGCAGCACCAGCTGCATGCCGCCCGATTCGTCGAAGAACCGCTCGAGGACGAGCGTCTCCTGGGTGGGCAGCGTGCCGAGGAGGCGCAGCGAATCCGCGAGGTACGCGACGACCTGCTCCGCCGCGGCCGCGCAGACACCGGCAGCGGCGACGAGCCACTCGACAGCGGCCGCGGCGTCCCCGGCGTCGGGCCCGAGGCGCGGCGCGAGCTCGCGCCGGAGATCGCTCACGGCAGCACGACAGCTCCGCGCTGCGCGCCGGCGCCTCGCCCAGCCAGAACGGCAGCGTGGGCGGCGCCCCGTGCGCGTCGGCGACGCGGACCACCCCCGAGCCGACCTGGAGGATGCGCCACGAGCTGTTCCCGAGCTGGAACACGTCGCCGGCATTGCTCTCGATCGCGAAGTCCTCGTTGAGCGTGCCGATCGGCAGATCGTCGGGCTCGAGCAGCACGCGATAGTCGGCGACGTCGGGGATGGCGCCGCCCGAGGTGAGCGCCGTCAGCCGGGCGGATCGGCGCGCGAGCAGGCGTCCGTGGACTTCGTCGCGGTGGACGAGCGCGGCGCGCCGGCCCCGGCGTGTGGTGAAGCCGCTCGCCAGCATGCCGACGACCGCGTCGAAGTCGGCGCGCGCCAGGTCGCGGTACGGCCAGGCGCGACGCACCAGCGCGAACAGATCGTCCTCGCGCCACTCGTCGCCGGCGGTCTCCGCAACGAGCTGCTGCGACAGCACGTCGAGCGGCGCGTCGTAGGCGATCAGGCGATCCAGCTCGCCGTCGCGGACGGCGCGGAGCAGCGCCACGCACTCGATCAGATCGTCGCGCGACAGCGGCAGCAGGCGGCCCTTCGGCGTGCCGGCAATGGTGTGCCCGGCGCGGCCGACGCGCTGCAGGAACGTCGCGATGCGGTGCGGCGAGCCGACCTGGCACACCAGGTCGACGTGGCCGATGTCGATGCCGAGCTCGAGCGACGCGGTCGCGACGAGCACCTTCAGCTCGCCGCGCTTCAGCCGCTGCTCGGCGTCGAGGCGGCGCTCCTTCGCCAGGCTGCCGTGATGCGCGGCGACGGCGTCCGCGCCGACGCGATCGGAGAGGTGCCGCGCCACGCGCTCGACCATCTTGCGCGTGTTGACGAACACCAGCGTCGTCCGATGCTCGCGCGATCAGCGCGGCCAGCCGATCGTAGTACTCGTCCCACACCTCGTGCGACATCACCGCCTCGAGCGGCGATCCGGGCAGCTCCAGGGCGAGGTCGGTGGCGCGGCGATGGCCTTCGTCGACGACGACGCAGTCGGCACACCCGTCGGCGCCGACGTTCGCCGATCCGACCAGGAAGCGCGCCACGTCCTCGACCGGCCGCTGCGTGGCCGAGAGGCCGATCCGCTGCACCGGATGCGCGCTGACATGCGCCGAGCCGCTCGAGCGTCAGGGCCAGGTGCGCGCCGCGCCGCGTCCCGATCACCGCGTGGATCTCGTCGACGATCACCGTGCGCACGTGCCGCAGCCGATCGCGGCTGTGCCCGGCGGTCAGCATCAGGTAGAGCGACTCCGGAGTCGTCACCAGGACGTGCGGCGGCTTGCGGAGCATCGCCGCGCGCTGCGGCCTGCGACGTGTCGCCGGTGCGGACCGCCGCGGTGATGCGCGGGCCGTCGAGGCCCATCTCCGCCGCCAGCCGCTCGATGGCGGCGCGCGGCTCGGCGAGGTTCTTGTGGATGTCGCTGCTCAGGGCCTTGAGCGGCGACACGTAGACGACGCGCACCTCGTCCGGCAGCGGACCAGCCAGGCCCTCCTGCAGCAGGTCGTCGAGGGCGATGAGGAACGCCGCCAGCGTCTTGCCGGACCCGGTCGGCGCCGCGATCAGGGTGTGCCGGCCGTCGCGGATCGCCGCCCATCCGCGCGACTGCGCCGGCGTCGGCGTCCCGATCTCGTCCGTGAACCAGCGCTGGACGATGGGATGAAACGACGCCAGCGGCGCGCGCGTCCGCGCCCGCGATTCGTGCGAGGTCACCATGGCCTGTGTGGAGGGCCGCACGACGCACGGCCTGGATCCCAGTCTAGTCGATCCGCCTCCCTATCCTCGATGTCGCAACAGACCTTCCTCTTGAGATCACTTGCCGTAAATCACGGCGCCGGCATGCTGCGCACGTATCGCCGTAAGCTCCTCAACAGTGAGCGGCTTCGCCGGCTCACCAGCAGGAACCGAGATGTCGCGCTGGTATTTGTCGAACCCCGGGCGTGAAAAGATCGCGACCAGAGAGATAGGCTCCTTGCCATCGTTCGTGAGACGTACTCCAATGTTCACTGGCATGAAGATGATCGAGCCAGGTCCGATCCTGGCCTCTTTGCCGTCGAGCCACGCCGTGCCAGTTCCCGCATGAATGAGAAGAATCTCTTCCGAGTGCGGGTGGCGATGAGGGAATATCGTCTGTCCTGGCGGCACATCTTCCGTGAAGAGGACGAAGTCCTTCGCGCCTCCGTTTCGCTCATCCACCTTGATGATGAACGGGGCCGCAAGGGTGGAGAGTGACGCCGGAGGTGGTCGCCGCATGCGGTGCTCACCGTCAGCCGGCTGAAGTACAAGAGGTGTCGCAGTTTCCCCGCCGGCTTCGACGCCAGGTGTCCGAGCGCATGTGACGCTGGGCAACGTCAGTGCAATTAAGAGGGTGACAGCAGCGAACCGTTTAAGAACCATTCAGTCGATCCTGGAAGCCCTGCCGCGTCGGGCGCGACGCCCGATGCCGGCGGGCGGCAACGGCATCAGATGCCCGATGTACCAGGACCACCCGTTCTGGATGCTGCCGCTGGCGCCGCCGTCGTCGAACCTGTCGGTGACGACGATCCGCTGGACGAACTTCAGGCTCTTGTAGCCGAGCTGTCGCTCGACGCGCAGTCGCACCGGCGCGCCGTGCGGGATCGGCAGGTCCCGGCCGTTCATGCCGTAGGCGAGCAGGGTCTGCGGGTGCAGCGCATCGAACAGATCCATGCTGTCCACCCAGTCGTCCACGGTGCTGCAGACGGCGAACCGCGCGTGTGGCAGGATGCCGACGGCCTGCAGCACGACGCCGAGCGGCACGCCCGTCCACTCCGCGATCGCCGACCAGCCTTCCTCGCACGTATGACGCGTGATCTGGCTGCGGGACGCGAACTGCTTCAGCTCGGCGAGCGAGAACGCGCGCGGCCGCGCCACGAGACCCTCGACCGACAGCCGCCAGTCGGCGAACGCAGCGGCCTGTTGGGCCTTGTAGCGCTGTCCTGGCGCGCCCTTCACGCTGGTACCCGGATCGGTCGTGCCGATGGCCGGAAACGCCGTGATCGCCGACCGCTCGAACTCCCGCGCGAGCGCCTCGCCGGGCAGGAGCGCGCGGTGCGCCGCGTAGGTCAGCGTGTCGCCCATGCGGAGCAGGTGGCCGTACGTCGGCGGGAGCTCCTTCGGCGCGCGGGCGAGAACGAGCCCGCCGACCGAGGCCAGCCCGGCGACGATCGCGCGGCGGCGCGTGATCAGACGGCTCCTGGTCATCTCACTCTCCCCAGGTCATCGCCCGGATCTGTCTCCGGAAGCCCGAGACGACGACCATCACGATGTGCGTCACGACGAACAGGACCAGCACGACGAAGGCGAAGAAGTGCACCGTGCGCGCCGACTGGAAGCCGCCGAAGAGCCGCGGCAGCAGCGGCACGGCCGCGCCGATCGCGGGCGACATCGCCAGGCCGCTCAGGACCGTGAGCGGGATCGTGACGAAGATCACCGACGAATAGGCGAGCTTCTGCAGCACGTTGTAGTCCGGGCGGCCGGTCCCGGGCGGCACGCGGAGCCGGAGGTGATCGGCGACGGCCTGCCGCAGGCGATCCAGGCGCAGCTCCCGCATCGCCGGCCAGAGGTGCGCGCGGAAGTGGCCGCCGGCGAGGCCTTCGATCAGATAGAACAGGCCGGGCAGCACCAGGCACCACGCCGCGAGGAAGTGCAGGCTCCGGCCCCAGCCGTTCTGGTTGAAGATCTCGTAGGTGCGCGACGCGCTCACCGCGCCGGCCGCGTCGCCGATCGGCGTCGGCGCGCTCCACCCGGCGTGGCGGTAGTTTCGGCTGATCGGCAGCTCGAACAGCGCCGGCGTCAGGCTGTTCCCGGCCTCGCCCCAGTAGAGGCGCGGGTGCGCCATCAGGATGACGAACCCGGTCGCGGCCAGCACGAGCAGGCTGATCGCCACGATCCCGTGGCACATCCGAACCCAACGCACGTGCCCGCGCATGTCGGTCATGGTCACGCCCCCGCAGCGTCGATGCCGGGGAACATATCATCAACGGACGAGACGGCGTCTCACCCCTACCCGAACGCCGCGCGCAGGCGGCGCTCGCTGACGCGTCGCAGGTAGCGGCGGGTGCCGCGATGCGTGAGCCAGAGCAGCAGGGACCCGACGACGGCGCAGATCGCCATCACCCACCAGCCGTGCGTCATCGACCGTCCCGGGCTCCACGAAGAGCTCCAAGCCGGCGCCGCGGAACTCGCCGTCCACCCAGCGGACGCCGACGTTGTCCGGGAAGATCGGTTTCGCCAGCGCGACGATGAGAAACGCGGCCGACGTGAGGTAGCCGGAGAAGCAGCGCGACGCCGACCGCGAAGCCCTCGGTCGTATTCAGCGCCAGGGCGAACACGGCCCGGGCCGTCGACCACAGCCGTCCGCTCGACACCGCTTCGTCCACCGCCAGTTCCGCGGAGTAGGCGCGCGCCAGCCGGTGCGGTGGGCCAATCGCGTCGAGCAGCCGGTTGAGCGCGTCGCGCTCGTTCGGCATCGGCTCGGTCTCCCGCACGCGCTCGCGGACGTGCGATTCCACCTCGCGGACGGCGTCGGCGACGACGTCGCGCTTCAGGAACGTCCGCAGCGAGCTCTCGAGCATGAAGAGGTAGCCCCGGATTCTCGACTCTCCGTCATCAGAGAGGTTCATGCGTCGCTCCCTTGTCTGCTGCGTCGACCAGAAGGTCGATCTTGGCCGCGAACGTCCGCCACTCTTCGACCATCAGCCGAAGCCGTCGCCGGCCCTGGGACGTCAGGCGGTAGTACTTCCGCGGATGTGCGGCCGAGGCCTGCCATTCGGCCTGGAGCCACCCGTCGCGGGTGAGCCGGCCGAGGATGGGATAGATGGTGCCTTCGGTGACGACGAGGTCGGTCAGTTCCTGGAGGTGCCGGATGATCTCGAGGCCGTAGCGCGTGCCGGGCGCGACGGCGAGCAGGATGGCCAGCTCGAGCCCGCCTCGCCGCATCTGCTCGGTCCAGGAGTCAGTCGAGATCGTCATCATGTGCCTCGTGTCGCACGATACCTTGCGTCACAATGCTTATGACGACCCCGGCCGCCGGAAGTTCCAGCCGCGTTGCACCCGTCGCTCGGACTGGTCTACCCTCGGACCGGCGTGTGCAGGACGCCTCCGGTCCGCGGGAAGGGCGGCGCCCACCTGTCACGGTCGAACTGCGATCTTCGCACCGACCTTTCTTCAGCCCATGATGCGGACACGGGCGCATTGCGAAGGAGGTCGTCCGTGTCCACGCCTGACTCCTCTCCCGTCCCCGTCAACCTCGAACAGCAGCACAAGCTCGCCAAGGATCTGATCCAGGCGGCTCGCGACGGCGATCCCGCCGCGCTCGCCCGTATCCGCGCGGTGCGATCCGACGCCGGCGAGTCCTCGCGACCGCTCGCGCTCGCCGACGCCCAGCTCGCCGTCGCCCGCGAGGCCGGCTTCCCGTCGTGGCCGAAGCTCGTGGCCGACTTCCAGGAGCGCGACGTCAAGGCATTCTGCGCGGCGGTGCGCAGCAAGGACATCCCACGCACGCAGCAGCTCGTCGCGCTGGACCACGTGCGCGCGCGCATCAACGATCCGATGTTCGACTTCGGCCAGCGCGCCGCGCATGCCGCGGCGAAGAACGTGACGCTGCTGGAAGTGCTGATGGGCGCGGGCGCCGACGTGAACCTGCGCAGCGACTGGCAGAACGGCCCCTACACCGTGCTCGACAACACCGACGAGGACACGGCGCGATGGCTCATCGAACGGGGCGCGACGCTGACGCCGAACGTCGCCGCGCGACTCGGGTGGCTGGACGATCTGCGGCGGCTCGTCGATGCCGACCCCGCGCTCGTCCACGCCCGCGGCGGCGACGGTCAGCAGCCGCTGCACGAGGCGAAGACGGTCGAGATCGCCGACTGGCTGCTCGACCGCGGCGCCGGGATCGACGTGCCCTGCATCGATCACAAGTCCACGCCGGCGCAGTACGCGCTCGCCGATCGGCCCGACGTCTGCCGGCGCCTGCTCGAGCGCGGCGCCACGCCCGACATCTTCATGGCCGCCCGCCTCGGGGACGGCGCGCTCGCGACGCGCCTGCTCGACGCCGATCCGGGCTGCGCCGCCGCCCGCATCAACGAGCCCGGCTACGCGGCGGTGCCGCCCTTCAACATCTACTGCTGGTCGCTCGGGTTCGGCCTGTCGCCGCACGCCGTGGCGACGCGGTTCGGACATGCGGATGTCCATGCCCTGCTGGCGTCCCGCAGCCCGGCGCGCGTCCGCTTCCTGGACGCCCTCCTCGCCGCGGACGAGCCCGCGGCGAAGGCGGTGATCGCCGAGGACCCGTCGCTGCTGCCATCGCTGACGCCTCACGAGCACGGGCACCTGGCCCACGCGATCTTCCACGAGCTGTTCGACGCGGCCGATCTGATGCTGCGGCTCGGCTTCGATCCGTCCGGCCCCGGCATCGACGGCGGGACGGCGCTGCACGCCGCGTGCTGGGTGGGCAGCGTGCGGATGGTCGATCGCCTGCTCGCGCACGGCGGCGTCCCGCTCGACGCCCGCGACCCCACGCACCAGAGCACGCTCCTCGGCTGGGCCGCGTTCGGCTCGGTGCATCGCCGCGCCCCGGGCGCCGACTACCCCACCGTCGCGGAGCGGCTCGTGGCCGCCGGAGCCGACATCACCGCGGTGGGCAACGGCGGCGGCAAGACGTTGCTGGAGATGGCCACGGGGAACGCGACGATGCAGGCCGCGCTGCGCCGCCTCGGCGCGCAGTAGCACCAGCCCGATTTACCGCGCGAACCGAATCGCGCCGACCAGGGGCGCGTGATCCGAGCCGTACTTGTCGCGCAGCTTCCGGACCTCGCTCGTCCACGGCGCCGGCAGGCGGTAGAACACGTAATCCAGCCGCCCGTGCGCCGAGACGCCGGGCGGCGTCTCGGCCGTCCGCGTCTGCGGGTGGCTGTCGCGGAAGCGCCGCACCGCGCTCTCCCAGCTGCCGAGCAGCCACGTGTTCAGATCACCGCTGACCACGGACGCATCGCGCTCGCCCAGGCCGGCGATCGCGGTCTTCGCCTGAGCGCCCCGCCACCCGGCCGCGAAGATCCACAGCCGGCTCGCCCCCGCGAGCGTGTCGAGGTGCACGCTGGCCAGTTGCACGCTCCAGGGCCGGCCATCGCGGCGTCGTCCCTGAATGCGGGCGCCGATCGCGACGCGGCGCTGGCGCGTGAACGGCAATTCCACGGCAGCCAGCTCCTCGAGGGCAAGCGTGGAGAGGATCGCGTTGCCGCGATCCTCGAACGGGGCGTCGTCCCCGTTCCGCATCGAGGGCGCGTAGTAGAGCGCCAGGCCGCGCCTGCGCGCGATGCTCACGATGTCCTCGCGCGCGCGGTTGGCGGCGCGCGGCGCGATTCTCTTCGGAACGCCGATGCCGGGCTCGACCGGAGGCACGTCGCCTCCGGATCGATACGCCTCCTGAATCAGCAGCACGTAATGCGATACCGGCTCGCCGGTCAGCCCGCCAGATTCCAGGCGATCGAGCAGCGTGAGGAGGTCGCCGCCGCCGACATGGACGTTCCACCCCACGATGGCGATGCTGTCAGTGGCAGGCGGCGCCGCGGTCGTGCGCCTGGGCATCAGCACGATCGACCCGAGCGTGCGGCAGTGGCGATCGAGGGCCTGTCGTTCGCGGACGTTCGTCCGCGAGCTCCAAGCCACGCCTTGCGCAGATGGGCGCCCGTCGCCGTCGACCACGTGCGTACACGAGCCCGGTGGCGCGATTCGCGCATCCGGCGCAACCGTCGCCGGGGCCTGGGCCCGCAGCGGAACGGCACCGGCAGCCAGCAGCAGAAGCGCCAGCGCGCCCGACGGACGCCAGGAGGTCGGGTTGGCGTCACGACGCAAACTGGTCAGCGCCGTCTCGCGGCGACGATGATGAGCGCGCTCAACGCGATCAGGGCGGCGGCGCTCACCGCCATCCCGATGCGCAGGCTCGCCGGCTCGTAAGAGAAGCGCACGACGTGCTGGCCGGCTGGTACCGGGACCGCCCGCAGGGCGTGGTAGGCGCGGACGATGGCGGCCTTCCTGCCATCGACGTAGACCTCCCACCCCGGATACCAGGCGTCGGCCAGCACGAGGAGACGGCGACCCGACGCGCGGGTCGTGAGCTCGACCTCCGTCGGCTCGTAGCGTGAAATCGCCACCTCACCGGTGTCTCCGGATGCGGACTGCTCGGGGCTGAGATCGGCGCTCAACGCCTCCGCGATCGGCGCCTCGTGCCGCAGGTCGGACGTGGCGGCGACGATCCAGTCGAGCGTCGAGGCGTCGTCCCTCACCACGGCGCGGTCGACGAGCCAGGCGCGGGGAAACGCGCGGTCGTTGCGATACACCGCGACCGGTGCCGTCGCGACCGGGACCCAGTGGTCGACGGGCACCCGGGCGGTTCCCTTCCCGACGACGTACTTGACGTTGAGCAGGTCCACGACCGGCAAGGCGCCATGCTGATCGATCCGGTGCGCCATGGCCGGCCCGAACGCCCGGCCGAGCAGGTCGGTGTAGCGCCGCGGCGCCACGCCATCGTAGCCGCGCGGGTCGGCGAGCCCGTAGACCATGGCCGTGTTCGGCGGCAGACTGTCGCCGAAGCCGACCACGCGAAACAGCGTCGGATCCGCGGCGATGGCGTCGATCGAGGGCAGCGGCGGAAAGACCTGCGCTCTTGGCAGCATGGGATGGAAGCGGAAGCCAACGGCAAAGAGATCGCCCACCGACACGACGATCAGGAGTGCGACGGCGATCCTGGGCGTGACGGCGCCCTTCACCCAGCCGACGACGATGGCGACGGTGGCACACGCAATCGCGCCGCTCCACGCGGTGGCGAGCGCCATCTCGCGGACGAACGCCGCCTGCCGGAACGTCGGCCACTGCCACCAGATCAAGGCCACCACGACGGCCGTCATGATCGCCAGCCCCGCCAGCGCCGCTCGCATCGCCCGGTCGTGACCATGCCCGGGCGGCGGGCCGATCGGACTCGCACATCGCGCTGAGCCCGATCGACGCCAGGGCGACGACGGAGAAGATCGTGAGGAGGCCGAACCTCGACGGCGCCGACAGCCCGGCCATGGGAATCAGCGCGAACAGCCGGCTCACGCCGGGCACCCCGTACATGAGCGCCGCGGCCAGGAGCGCGGTTCCCGCCAGGAACGCCACCCGCCAGCGGCGTGCCGCGACGCCCACGGACACGGCGGCCAGGATCCAGGCCACGTTGCCGGGATACGTCTGCTGCTCGCAGTAGTTGGTCAGCCAGACACCCCGGGACGGGTTCCCGAAGACATCCGGCACGAACGCCGCGACCGCGGACGGTGGCGGAACGACCATCGGGCTGACGGTGAACGTCCGCCGCATCGCGGCGATGCCGCTCTCGCCCATGTACTCGAGGAAGGGCACGATCTGCGCCGCCGCCACCGCCGCGCCCAGCAGGACGGCTGGCAGCAGCCGACCGAAGAGGAGCAGGCAGTCCGAGCCCAGCCGGCCGCGGTGTGTGCCGACGAGACAGACCGCCACCGCGTAGGCGCCGGTCAGGAGGAGCACCTTGAAGGCCGTCTCGGGATGCCCGGCCAGCAGCGTCAATGCGGTCAGGGCCGCGAGCAGCGCCACGTTACCCGGGCCGCCTTCGTGCCGATTGCGATCGACCGACCACAACAGCCAGGGCAGCCAGCAGGACACCGCGGACGGCGGATGCTCCAGCCACACCACCGTGAACGGATTCAGGAGGAACGTCAGCGCGCCGAACCACACGGCGGGAGTCGCCAGGCCCAGACGCCGGAGGAAGAGGAACATGCCGACGCCGCCAATCAGCAGGCGCAGCACCGCATGGGCCAGGAGCGCGTCCGCGGGTGGCAGGAGGACGCTCACCACGACGAACGGCGACAGCAGGCCGGTCTGATACGACGCCAGGAAGGGCTGCCCCGCGTACATGTCGGGGTTCCAGACCGGAAAGCGGAGCGCCCGCAGGCTGTCCCGCGTCAACTGCAGCGACGGATAGACGAACACCGGGATGTCGCCGAGCAGCGGGTTCCCGGGGCGTTGGCCATTCGTCGCCACCGCGCCGGGAGGCCCGCTCTCGGCCCAGGGGCTCAAGGGCAGCAGGATGTCCGCCTGCGACAGCACCCGGCCGGAGGCGGCGTCGATGAAGAAGAGCGCGACCAGGATCGAGGCGACGGCGACGAACGATCTCAGGCGCGGCCGCGGGTCCGCACCCGGCGCGCCCGATGCCGTCGCCGACGTCAGCGTCACGGTCGCAACGATAGCTGAGATCCAGCGCCGGCCGCGCCACCGTTCCGGATTGGCAGGTCGAGCGTTATAGCGAGGGGGAGGAGTCACCCGTGCAGCGACCGCGCGCCAATCCCGACCTTCAGTTCGTCTTCCATCCCGAGGCCGACGCCGGCTATCGCCACTTCGACGGCCACGAGGCCGTGCCGTTCGACCCGGGCGCCGCGACGGTGACGCGAGCCAACGCCTGGTGGCTGGCCGAAGCGGCACTGCTCGCCTACTGGGATCCGGACGAGGCGCGGCAGCGCTTCACCGCCGCCGGCCTGGCGGCCGAGCTCGTCGAGAACGGCGACACGCAGGCGTACGTCGCCTCGATGCCGGGCGCCGTCATCGTCGCCTTCCGCGGCACCGAGCAGGATCGGCTCGGGGATGCGTTCGACGACGCCCGCTTCGGATTGGTGCGCGCGACGCACGGCTCGGTCCACGAAGGGTTCCGGGACGCGCTCGACCGTGTCTGGACAGCGCTCCTCGCCAGGCTGACGCCGCTGGCCGCGTCGCGCACGGTCTGGTTCAGCGGGCACAGCCTCGGCGCGGCGCTCGCCACCCTCGCCGCCGACCGCCTCCCGACGACCGCTGGCGTGTGCACGATCGGATCGCCCCGGGTCGGCGATCGCACGTTCGCGGCCGCCTTCGACGCGCGATTCGGCGCGCGCGCCGCTCGCTACGTCAACGACGCGGACATCGTCACGCACGTCCCGACGCCGTTTCCCCTCCCCTACGCGCACGTCGGCCAACTGCGACAGATCACGCCCGACGGCCTGATCACCGCTCAGGCGCCCGTGCTGGCGCATTTCGTCCGGGACATCTTCGGCGGTGTCGGCCCCCTGCAGGATGTCGTCCAGGCGCTGCAGGCGGGGGCGATGCGGCGCGCGCCGGACTTTCTCCTCGACCACATGCCGCGCGGCTACACCGTAGACATCTGGAACGATCACGACGCGCACGGATAGAGTGTCGAGGAGCGTGCGTGAGTTCAGGCTTTAACTCTGCCGTTCGCCCGCGCGGGCCGCCCGACATGTACTCCCGACGAGCGGACGGCCTACGTCAACAGCCGCAGGACCCTGGCCCCGTAGGGTGGAATCTGGAACGGCCGCCCGACGGCGAACTGCTTCAGAGCGGCCGTCAGCCACTCCCGCGAGGTGACGGCATCGACCAGCGTCAGCCAGTCGCTCCCATCCGCGCGATGGATGTCGTATCTGAGGTCGGCAAGGTCAATCGCGCCCCGCTCGCCACGCAGCGCCATCCGGAGCCGAGCGCGCCGATCCGCGGTATCGACGGTCACATCGGTGATCTTGCCGATGGCGCTCAGCCGGCTATTGAGCAGCGTACGCACGCCGAAGGCGAGCGCGGTGTCCTTCGAGCCGCGCATCAAACCTTGGAACCCGTTGGCGCCTCGGCTCGGCTGCACGTCTATGACACCGAGGGCTGAGCCCGCTCCGTGTGCTCCGCCATCCGGCGCATCCTTTTTTTTTCACGACCATGATGGCGCGACTTCTTGCCATCGGTCAGGGAGTCCTTCGCCTGCTCGACCATGTCGGCGAGGTTCGACTTCCCGTGCCCGTGCGGCGCTTCGGTCTTGCCCAGGGTCGCGATGGTGGCCGCGAGGCCGCTTGCCAGACCGGCGATCATGGCTGGGCCGTGCCTCTTCATCGCCTTGCGGACGCTCTTCTCGATCGCTTTCCTGGTCTTTCGATTGACGAGCTTCATATACCCCTCCGTCCCAACGAAGGACGCCGTGGTTCACGTGCGTCGCAGCACCATCCATGCCACTGCACATCGGTGGAAGGGCGTCGTTGGGAGGATCGGCTGTGTAACGTTCGTCTCAACCTGTGCAGTCTACTGACTCATCAGCGCGAGGCATCGTCGAGATGCCGAGCACGCTGAACGACGACACCGCGGCGAGACCGTTGCGGGCGTCCTGAAGTTGCCTTACGCTGCGAGAGCCGCGTAGGTGGGCCCCGCGTCGCGCTTCCGATCGCGACGGCACCACGGCACAAGGAGAGCGCCATGGAAAAGTGTGCACACCCGGCGTGTCAATGCATGGTCGACAAGAAGGGCGAGTACGGCAAGTACTGCAGCGACCATTGCCGGAAGGCCGGCGACGTCATCGAATTGCGATGCGGCTGCCAGCATCCGGAGTGCCGCTGACCCACGTGCTTCCGCCAGCGCGCGCTGGCAGCGCTCAGTCCTGCCGCAGCGCCACCATCGGATCGACGCCGGCGGCGCGGCGCGCCGGCAGGTAGCAGGCGAGGAACGCGATCGCGCCGAGCACGGGGACGATCGCGACGTAGGCGAGCGGATCCGTCGCCTGCACGCCGAACAGCTGATTCCGCAGCAGGCGTGTTGCCGCGACGCTGGCGACGAGGCCAATCGCGAGGCCGGCGAGCACCAGCCGCGCGCCCATGCCGAGCATCAGCCCGAGCACCAGGCGGCGCGGGGCGCCGAGCGCCATCCGGACGCCGAGCTCGTGCGTGTGACGGCTGACGTGGAACGACAGCACGCTGTAGATGCCGACCGCAGCCAGCACCAGCCCGAGCCCGGCGAACGTGCTGAACATCGCCATCGTGAACCGGGGCTGCACCACTTCCTGGCCGAGCACCTCGCTGAGCGTGATCGGCCGGCCCAGCGGCTGCTCGGCGTCGATCGCCCGCACTTCCGCGCGCACCGGGTTGAGCAGCTGGGTCGGATCGCCGGTCGCCGCGCGCACCGCGAGCAGCAGCTGCGGCGCGCCGACGATCGAATACGGCAGGACGACCACCGGGGCCGGCTCGGCCCGCAGTCCGGCGTTCCGGGTGTTGGCGATGACGCCGACGATGGTGACGTCGGCGCCGCGGCTGACGTCGATCTGGGTGCCGGGGGGCGGCTGTTCGAGCACGCCCAGCCGCAGCCGGGTGCCGACCGGATCCTGCCCCGCCGGCCACAACGCCGCGGCCGCCTCGTTGATCACCGCCACGCGGTCGCCGCGCTCGACTTCCACCGCATCGAACATCCGTCCGCGCCGCAGCGGGATGCCATAGGCCCGCAGGTGATCGGCCCCGGCATACGCCGCACCGAGCTGCCGCGAGCCGTCCTGGTTCTGTCCGGCGATGGTGAACGGGGTGGGCCGGCCGCTGCCGGGGAACCCGAACGACACCGCGTCGACGCCCGGCAGGCTGCGGACGCGGTCGTGCAGCTCGCGTGCGAAGGCATTGCGCTGGTCGCGCGTCTCGTAACGGTCCTGCGCCAGCGGCACGCTCATCAGCAGCACGCGATCGGCCTGGAGCCCGGGGTCCATGGCCTGGAGCGCCATGAAGGTGCGGACGGTCAGGCTCGCGCAGACCAGCAGCACCACGGAGAGCGCCACTTCGACGATCACCAGCGCGCTGCGGGTGCGCGCGCCGTGCCCGCCGGCGCCGGTGCTGCGGCTCGCGCTCAGCACCTGACTGGTCTCGGTCTTCGACGCCTGCAGCGCCGGCACCAGCCCGGCGATGATGCCGGTGATCACCGAGACGGCCAGCGAGAATCCGAGGACCGGCAGGTTGATGGTGACCCGTGATTCGTTGGGCACGTAGAAGGTCGGCATCAGCGCGACGATCGCGCGGATCGCGCCGAACGCGAAGAGCACGCCGAGCGCGCCGCCGACCACCGACAGCAGCACGCTCTCGGTGAGGAGCTGGCGCAGCAGACGACGGCGACCGGCACCCATCGACATCCGCACCGCGATCTCGCGGGCCCGCGACACGCCGCGCGCAAGCTGCAGGTTGGCGACGTTGGCGCAGGCGATCAGCAGCAGGAAGGCGACCGCGCCGAGCAGCAGGCGGAGGCTGGTGCGCATCTCGCCGCTGGCGACGGTGACGTCCATGTAGTTGCGCAGCCGCGTCGTGAAGCCCTGCTTCGGAAAGCTGTCGGGCCGCGCCTCCGCCAGGCGCCGGTTGATGGCGTGCATCTGGCCTTCGGCGGCGGCCGCGGTGACGCCCGGCGCCAGCCGGACGATCGCGTTGACCCAAGGTACGTCGGTGCGGATCGGCGCCAGCGGCAGCCAGAGGCCGTCGCTCGTCCACCAGCCGAAGCGGGGCGGCATCACGCCGACGATCGTGTGCGGGCGGCCGTTCAGGCGCAGCGTCTTCCCCACCGCTCCCGGATTGCCTTCGAACAGCCGCAGCCACAGGCGGTGGCTCAAGACCACGACCGGCTCCGCGTCGCCGTTGGCGCGGATGTCCGAGGGCTGGATGGTGCGCCCGACCACGGGCGGTACGCCGAGGAAGTTGAAGGCGTTCGCCGTCACCAGGACGCCCGTCAGGCTCTCGGGCGAGAACTCGCCGGTCAGCAGCACGGGCTGCACGGACGTGGCCATCACCGACGCGAACGCCGGCGACGCCTGCAGGTCCCGCACTTCGGCGACGGTATAGGTGTGCCCGTCGCGGCCGTCGACACCGCTCACGTCGGGCATCCAGATGTGATCGGCGGCGGCGTACGGATAGGGGTCGATGATCACCCCGTAGATCACGCTGAAGATCGCGGACGTGGCCCCGGTGCCGAGAGTCAGCGACAGCAGCGCGACCGCCACGAAGCCGGGGCTGCGCCGGAACGAGCGCCAGCCGTAAGCGAGATCCAGTTTCAGCGTGTCGAGCCACCGGCGCATGGGCATATCCTCGGCAGGCTCTTTGACGTGGATCCGGCGCCCGCGGTTGCGCGCCGCCGCGAGACGCTTCAGCTCTGCCGCAGCGCGGTGACCGCGTCGACACGCATCGCCCGCCGCGCCGGCAGGTAGCTGGCGCCGAGCACGACGGCAATGAGCACGATCGAGACGGAGCCTAGCACGCCCGGGTCGTAGGGCGTGACGCCGTAGAGCATCGTGCCGAGCAGCCGCAGCAGCCAGATCGCGCCGGCGATGCCGGCCACGACGCCGCCGATCGCCCAGGCGAGCGAGTGGCCCAGAATCAGCCGCAGCACGTCGAGGCGCCGCGCCCCGAGCGCGACGCGCACGCCGATCTCCGGGGTCCGCTGCACCACCGAATAGCCGACCACGCCGGCGATGCCAACCGCCGCGAGGATCAGCGCCAGCACCGCGAAGCCGCTCAGCAGATACGTCGAGAAGCGCCGCGACGTCACGGACGTCCCCACCACCGACTCCATCGTCCTCACGCCGGACACGGCCTGATTCGGCTCGACCACTGCCACAGCCCTGGTGATCGCCTTGGTCAGCAGCTCGGGCGACGCCGCGGTCTTCACGACGATGCTCATCACCGGCCACGCGGCCTGGTGATAGGGCCGGTAGAACGACGGCGACTGCTCGACGTCGAGCCCGCGGTGGCGGAAGTTCTCGACCACGCCCACCACCGTCATCCACGGATTGTCGCTGTTCAGGAACCCGATCTTGAACCGCTTGCCCACCGCCGGCTCGCCCGGCCAGATCTCTCGCGCGAGCCGCCGGTTGATCACCGCGACGGCCGGCGCTTCGAGCGAATCGCGCGCGCTGAACTCGCGGCCGGCGACGAGCGGAATGCCGAGCGTCGCGAACGTGCCGGGGCACGCGACGCTGTAGCTGGCGGCAGGCATGTTCCCGGATCCCGGATCGGGCCGGCCTTCGATGCTGAGCGCGCGGCCCGCGTTGGCGCCGGTCAGCGGCAGGTGACCGACGGCGCCCACCGAGATCACGCCGGGCACGGCACCCACCTCGCGCGCCAGCCCTGCGCAGAACTGCGGGTTCTCCGGCGGCCCGTAGTAGAGCTCCTTCTGCGGCGGCGAGATCCCCAACACCAGGACGTTCCTGGGATCGAGCCCCGGATCGACGCCGAGGAGCCGGGCGACGCTCACGAGCATCACCCCGGCGCCGGCGAGCACGATCAGCGTCAGGGCGACCTCGATGGCCACGAGCCCATAGCGCAGCCGGCTCTTGCCGTCACCGGTCGAGCCGCGCCCGTTCTGGCGCATCGGGCCGGCGAGATTGTGGCGGAACGTGGCGAACGCCGGCGCCAAGCCGAACAGGATGCCGCTTCCGAGCGCGATCGCCGACGTGAAGGCGAGCACCTTGACGTCGATCCCGATGGCATCGACCGGACGGAACTCGGAGGCGGCAATGCTCGCCGGCAGCAGCGGCCACATGGCTCGCGTGCCCCAATAGGCCAGCAGCAGGCCCCCGATGCCGCCGGCGCAGGCGAGGACGATGCTCTCCGTCAGCAATTGCCGCACGATGCGCCAGCGGCCGGCGCCGAGCGTGGCGCGAGTGGCCAGCTCGCGCGACCGCGACGCCGCGCGCGCCAGCGTCAGGTTGGCGACGTTGACGCAGGCAATCAGCAGCACGAACCCCACCACCGTCAGCATCGGCCACAGCAGCGACCGCTTCCGCTGCATGCCGAATTCGCTCATCGGCTCGACACTCGCGGTCTGATCCACGTTCTCGAGGGGGTACTCCGCCGACAGCGCGCGGCCGATCGTGTCCATCTCGCTGCGCGCCTGTTCCATCGTGACACCGGGCTTCAGACGGGCAATGGCGATGAACGAATGCGACCCGCGACTCTGATCGCCGTCCGTCCAGCCGACCGGCACCCACAGCTGGCGGCGGATGCCGTATTCGAAGACGAACGACGCGGGCATGACGCCGACGACGACATGCGCTTCGCCATCGATCCGGATGGTCTTGCCGACGATCGCGGGGTCCGCGGCGTAGCGGCGCGTCCACAACCCGTGGCTGAGGACGACGACGCGGTTGCGGCCGGCGTCCTCCTCTTCTTTCAGGAACGTGCGGCCCAGCATCGGCCGGATGCCGAGCACGTGGAAGACGCTCGCGGTGACGCGGAGTCCCGGTATCCGCTCGGCCTCTCCCTGGCCGGTCAGGCTGTAGCCCTGGCCCGCCGAATCCATCAGGCCGATGCTCTCGAACGACTGGCTGCGCGCGAGCCAGTCGCGATAGTTCGGCATCGAGACGATGTTGAACCTGGTCCGAATCCTTGGCCGACGCTTCCCAGAGCATCGCCAATCGCTCCGGCTCCGGAAACGGCAGCGGCTGCAGCATCGTCGCGTTCATGATGCTGAACATGACGGTGTTGGCACCGATGCCCAGGGCGAGCGTGAGGATGGCCACTGCCGTGAAGCCGGGCGCGGAACGGAGCGTGCGGATCGCATACCGCACGTTCTGGCGCAGCTCGTCGAGCCAGCGGATCGAGCGCGCGTCCCGCTGCGATTCCTTGGCCTGCTCGACGCCGCCGAAAGCGCGGCGGGCGGCAAGGCGCGCTTCTTCGGGCGGCAGGCCCTTGCGGATGAAGTCGTCTTCGAGCTGTCGCAGGTGAGCCGCCATCTCCCGGGTCAGCTCGCGCTCGGCGCGGCCGGCGCGCAGGAACGACAGCAGGCGCATGACGAGTCGACGGGGTTCCGACATGATGACGGTGACCTCAGGACGGGCCGACGATCAGCTTGTTCACGAGTCCGGACAGCTTGCGCCAGCGCTCGACCTGCTCGCCGAGCGCGCGCAGGCCGGCCTTCGTGATGGCGTAGTACTTCGCCTCGCGATTGCTCTCGGTCCGCTGCCACGTGCCCTTGATCCACCCCTTCTGCTCGAGGCGCGTGAGCGCGGCGTACAGCGTCCCCTGGTTCAGCGGAAACGGATCGTCGGCCACCTGCTCGAGGCGGGCGGCGAGTCCGTAGGCATGCTGCGGCCCCATGGTCGAGAGGGCGCGCAGCACGATGAGATCGAGCGTGCCCTGCAGCAGCTCCACGCGTTCACTGGCCATCGCAGTGAAGCCTGCCACCGACTTCACTGGCGTGTCAAGTGGAGCCGGGTCGCGATCGGTCGCGACGCGTCAAGGAGCGACGTCCCGATTGGCGGTTGAGCTGCCTTTGGCGCTATCCTTCGCGAACATGACGCGCACCGCGGGACACCTTGCCCTCTGCCTCACGGCCATCGGATTCTCGTTCCTGTGTCAGCGGGTAGACGCCCAGACGCCGGCCAGTCACGAACACCTCGGCCGGGAGCTCCTCAAGGAGCTCATCGAGACCAACACCACCCACTCGAGCGGCAGCACGACCATCGCCGCCGACAAGCTGGCGGCCAGGTTCGTCGCCGCCGGGTTTCCGAAGGCCGACGTGGTCGTCGTGCGCGGTACCAGCAAGGCGGCGGAGACTCGGGGCAATCTGGTCGTCCGCTACCGCGGCAACGGCACCCGCAAGCCGGTGCTGTTCTTCGCCCACATCGACGTCGTCGAGGCCCGGCGCGAGGACTGGTCGATGGATCCCTTCGTCCTCACCGAGAAGGACGGCTATTTCTACGGACGCGGCACCATCGACGTCAAAGGCGGGGCCGCGACGCTGGCCGCGGCGTTCCTGCGCCTGCGCCAGGAGTCGTTCGTCCCCGATCGCGACCTGATTCTCGCCCTCACGGCCGACGAAGAGGGCGGCGACGACAACGGCGTCGAGTGGCTGCTCGCCAACCGCCGCGACCTGATCGACGCGGCCTACGGGATGAACTTCGATACCGGCGGCGGCGAGATCCTCGGCGGAAAGCTCGCCGTGCTGGACGTCCAGGCGTCGGAGAAGGTCTTCGCCTCGTTCACCCTGACGGCCACGAACCCCGGCGGGCACAGCTCGATGCCCCCGAAGGACAACGCGATCTATCGGCTCGCCGCCGGGCTGCAGCGGCTGGCCGCGTTCGAGTTCCCCGTCCAGCTGACCGACGTGACCCGGGCCTACTTCGACAAGATGGCGCCGCTCTCGGGCGCGAGCGGCGGGGACATGAAGGCGGTGGCGCGGGCCACGCCGGATGCGGCGGCGGCCGCCCGGCTGTCCGCCAAGTCGGCGTTCCACAACGCGCTGCTCCGCACCACCTGTGTTGCCACGATGCTGCAGGCCGGACACGCGGAGAACGCGCTGCCGCAGACGGCGAAGGCCACCGTCAACTGCCGGCTCATCCCAGGAGAGGCGGCCGAGGCGGTGCAGGCGACGCTGGTGCGGGTGCTTGCCGATCCGCAGATCGCGGTCGCACCGATCAAGCCGGCCACGCCCAGTCCGCCATCATCGCTCGCGGCGGAGCCGCTGTCGGCGATTGAAGCGGCCGCGCGCGCGACCTGGGGCGCGTCGCCCGAGGTTCCGATCGCGCCGTTCATGGATACAGGCGCGACCGATGGCCTGTACCTGCGGAAGGCCGGGATTCCGGTCTACGGCGTCACCGGCATCGCCTACGATCCGGACGATTACCGCGCGCACGGCAAGGACGAACGCATCCTGGTGAAGTCGTTCGACGAGGGGCTGGTGTTCGCCTACGAGATGGCGAAGACCATCGGCACGCCGGGAACCAAGGCACGATGAACCTTCGACCCGCCGTTGCCGTGGCCTGGCTGACGATGACCGCTCCGGCCTGGGCCGGGCCCTCGGTCTACCTGACCGCGCCCGACGATCCGAAAGCCGTCACGGTCCGGGCGACTGGCGACGGTGTGGCTGACGACAGCGCCGCCATCCAGCAGGCCCTCGACGCCGTCTCGAACCGCGGCGCCGGCGGCATCGTCTACCTGCCCTCGGGCCGCTACCGGCTCACCCGCACGATTTTCGTGTGGCCGGGCGTGCGCCTGCTCGGCGTCGGACCGACGCGGCCGGTGCTGATGCTGGGGGACAGGACGCCGGGCTTCCAGGACGGCGTCAGGAACATGGTGATTTTCGCCGGGCGCGGCGTCGAGCCGCCGCCGCCGGCCTTCGCGCGCAAGCCGCCGTTCCCGCCGCCCGGCAGCGTGCCGTTCAACGACAACGTCGCCGACGCCAACCCGGGCACGTTCTATCCGGCGATGGGCAACATCGACATCGCGATCGGCGCGGGCAACGAAGGCGCGGCGGCGATTCGCTTCCATGCCGCCCAGCACGCCTACCTGCAGCACATGGACTTCGACCTGGGCACGGCCTTCGCCGGCGTCTACATGGTCGGCAACGATGGCGCCGACCTGCACTTCCGCGGCGGGCGCTACGGCATCGTCACCGAGAAGCCCTCGCCGGCCTGGTCGTTCACGCTGGTCGACAGCACGTTCGACGGCCAGCGCGACGCTGCCATCCGTGAGCACGAGGCCGGGCTCACGCTGCTCAACGTGACGTTCAGGAACACGCCCGTCGGCATCGAGATCGATCGGGGCTACGGCGACTGGCTCTACGGCCAGCGGGTGCGGTTCGAGAACGTGTCGAAGGCCGCCGTCATCGTGTCGAACGAGGACAACGCCTTCACCCAGGTCAGCTTCGACGACGCGGTCGCCGCCGGAACGCCGGTCTTCGCGCGCTTCCGCGACAGCGGCCGGACCGTCGGCCGGGCCGGCGCCTACCGGGTCAAGGAGTTCACCTACGGCCTGACCCTTCCCGCGGTCGGCGCCTTTGGCCGCTACGAGACGCGCTTCGACGCCGAACCGCTGGCGAGCCTGCCGGCGGCCGGTCCCGACGTGATCCGCGATCTGCCGCCGGTCGATCAGTGGGTCAACGTCAGGTCGCTGGGCGTCAAGGGCGACGCCAAAAGCGACGACACGGCCGCGCTCAAGGCGGCGATCGCCGCGCATCGGGTCCTCTACTTCCCGAGCGGCTTCTACCAGGTGTCCGACACGCTGACGCTCAGGCCGGACACGGTGCTCATCGCCCTGCATCCGAGCACCACGCAGATCGTCCTGACCGACAGCAGCCCGGGCTTCCAGGGTGTCGGCGCGCCCAAGGCGCTGATCGAGGCGCCCAAGGGTGGCGACAACATCGTCGTCGGGCTCGGGCTGTTCACCGGCGGCATCAATGCGCGCGCCACGGCCCTGCTCTGGAAGGCGGGGGCGACGTCGCTGGTGGACGACGTCAAGATCCAGGGCGGCCACGGCACGTTCCTGCCGGACGGCTCGCGCTTCGATCCCTACGATCCCTACCACGCCGGCGACAAGGATCCGCGCAAGCGCTGGGACGCGCAGTACCACAGCATCTGGGTCACCGACGGCGGCGGCGGCACCTTCACCAACGTCTGGAGCGTGAACACCTACGCGCAGTCCGGCTTCTACGTCTCGGAGACGACGACGCCCGGCCGCATCCTGCAGCTCTCCGCCGAGCACCACGGCCGGGTCGAGATCGGCCTGAACCGGGTCGAGAACTGGGAGCTGCACGCGCCGCAGACCGAGCAGGAAGTCGGCGAAAGTCCCGACGCGCTCAGCCTCGACATCCGCAACTCGCGCAACATCCTCGTCACCAACTACCACGGCTACCGCGTGACCCGCACCTTCAAGCCGGCCCCGATGGCCGTGCGCCTCGAGCACGCGTCGGGGATTCGCTTCCGCAACGTCCACGTCAACGCCGAGAGCGGACTTGGCACCTGCGACAGCATCGGGTGCACGACCTTCCTGCGCGCCAGCAAGTTCCCGTACGAGAACGCGATCGTGGACGTGACGCGCGGCCTGCAGGTGCGCGAGCGCGAGTTCGCCGTGCTCGACGTGCCGCCCGATTTGCAGCCGCTGCCGAAGGCGCCGCCTGCGCAGGACTCCAAGGTCGACAAGCTCGCCGACGGCTTCTGGTCGATTTCCGGCGGCGCCGTCGGACCGGACGGCACACTCTGGTTCGTCGAGCGCAGGTTCCATCGCATCTACGGCTGGAGCGCCGCGCGAGGCCTCACGCTGGAGCGCGACGCCAGCCTCGATCCGGTCAGCCTCGTCGCCGACAAGGCCGGCAACCTGATGGTGCTCTCCACCGATGGGCCCGAGGGGACGGTCTACAGCTTCAAGCCCGGCTCGCCGGAAACCGAGATGACGCGTGATCGCGCCGACCGAGACCACCGCGAAGCCCGGCATCGAGGTCGCGATCCCGGCGAACTACTGGAACAACGGCGAGTTCAAGGATCAGTACGATCCGAAGACCGATCAGTTCACGACGCTGGCCGAGATGTTCGCCCGCGACATCGCGGCGCCGAACACGCGCCAGTACGTCTCACCCGACGGCAGCGTCGCGCTTCCTGCCTACCGCACGCTCCAGCAGGGCCCAGGCTGGCGCTGGTCGCCCGCCATGCAGACCTACGGATTCCTCACGGCCAAGCCCGGTACCCGCGTGTTCGTGAGCAACGGATCCGAGATCAAGACCTACAGCGGCCTGCTCGGCGCCGGCGGCGCGATCACCGACCTGAAGCCGTTCGCCAACCGCGGCGGCGAGAGCGTCGCCGTGGGCCCGGACGGGCGCGTCTACGTCGCCAACGGCCAGGTGTTCGTCTACGCGCCGGACGGCAAGGAGGTCGGCCGCATCGACGTGCCGGAGCGGCCGCTCCAGCTCCTCTTCGGTGGCAAGGACAAGCGCACGCTGTTTATCCTGACGCATCACGCGCTCTACGCCGCGCAGCCGGTCAAAAGCGGAGCGTGACCTTCTTCCCTTCGTAGCTGACGTCCTTCGTCGTTCCGGCCGGCAGCAGGAGCACGCGGAACGTTCGCTTCGTGGGCAGGTTCGTCGCCCCCTTCGGCGCGCCAGGCTCGAGAGAGAGCTGTCTGGCCTGGTCGTTCCACGTCATCCGGATCCAGGTGCCCCGTGCCGCGAGGTACTCCTGCGTGATGCCGTCGTCCGCATACATCGTGTACTGGCCGTCGGCGCCGGTGTAGACCTTGAGCGTCGTCGGCTCCGTGACCGGCTGCGAGGTGTACTGCCGCACCGGATCGAACGGCACGATCGCACCAGCGCGCACATACAGCGGCATCGTGCCGAGATCGACCGCGCGGGTCACGGTGACGCCACCCTTCGTCTTCTCGTTCGTCCACCAGTCGTACCAGTCGCCGTTCGGCAGGTAGACCTCACGCGACGTGGCGCCCTTCGTGAAGACCGGCGCGACGAGCAGATCGCGGCCCCACAGGAACTGGGTCCCAAGGCCTCGCGACGCGCGGGTCGTCCGGGTAGTGCAGCCACATCGCCCGCATCAGCGGCAGGCCGCGGTCGCGCGCTTCCCACGCCAGCGTGTAGGTGTAGGGCAGCAGCTGGTAGCGCAGCTCCGCATACTTCCTGGCGACCGGCTCGATCGCCGGATTGTTCATCTCCGACGGCAGGATGTTGCGCCGGTCGTCCGGCGGGATCGGGCGCGTTGGTGTTGTTGTGCTCGCGGGGCCCCATGTCGCTCAGTCCCCATCCCCAGGGCAGCCGTGTCCACCACGTGCGGCCATGCGAGCGGAACGAGCCGCAGAACGCGGCGAACTGGAACCAGCGGGCGTAGAGCTCGCCCGTCAGCTCGCTGTTCGGATAGAAGCCGCCGATGTCCGACCCCCAGTAGGGACCGATGCTGAGGGAGTAGTTGATGCCGACGGCGATCTGCGCTTCGAGCGTCTTCCACGAGCTCTCGGTGTCGCCCGACCAGACCCACCCGCCCCACTGCGCAATGCCTGGGTAGCCGTTGCGCTGAAGGCTCCACGGCCGGACATTCGGGCGTCGTCTGGAGGTGGCCCTGGTAATAGAGCTGGTGGCGCCTGATGCGCTCGTGCAGGTTGAACCAGTCGCCTTCGTCGGGCCAGAAGGCGTCGATCCCCGCCTTCACCAGCGGTACGTGCTGCTGCCAATAGGTCGCGAGGTGCGACGCGTCGACCGGTTCGCCCGCTCGCGCCGGAATGGTCCCCTGCAGGGTCGGGAGCCGGTCGCGATCCCACGGCACCATGTGGACGGCGACCTTCACGTGCCGCGCGTGCAGGTCGGCGATGACCGCCGCGGGGTCGCGTTTGAAGACGTCCGGGTTGAAGTCGAACGACGGCTGCTTCGTGTTCCACCCGCGTGGCGTGAAGCCGGTGCCGAGGTAGATCAACGCATCGAGCGGAATCTGCTTGCGACGGAACGTCTCGGCGATGCCGACCATCTGCGCGTCGTCCTCGAGCGTCCGGTGCGACTGCATGTAGCCGAGCGCCCACAGCGGCGGCATCGCCGCGGGTCCGGTGATCACCGAGAAGTCCTTCAGCGCCACGGCCGGATCGGCGGCGTCGAACACGAAGACGTCGAACAATCCGGGGACGACGGCGTCCGGCGGCGGCAGGCCCTTCGCCAGCGCCTGCTGCTGGTTGCGCTCGTTCTGCGGCACGCGTTCGGCGTCGCTCGGCTTCCAGGGGATGAAGACGCCGCGGTCGGCCTTGCGGAGATCGACCTGTCCCCACGGCGCCGCGACGAACAGGCCCCAGCCGCCCGTGCCGAGCAGCATCGCGACCGGGTTCCGCGAGCCGTACATGTCGGCCTGCCAGCGCGGCTGCATCGTGTCGAGCCGTCCGCGGCGATCGAACTGCACCGGCTGCTCACGCCACGGCGTGTCCTTCTCCGGCAGCGGACCGCCTTCGCCCAAGCCGAGCACGGGGTGCTCGTCGAGCCTGAACGACAGCGTCCCATCGCTCTCGAAGACGATCTCCTGAATCAGGGTGCCGGCGCGGTTCGTGATGCGCAGCGTCAGCGGGTTGGGCCGAACCTCGACCGAGAGCGCGCCGACCGTCCTGCGCACGGGCCGCGTGACTGCCCGCAACGAGAGCGCTGGGGCCGCGTACGCTGCGAGCCACGACCGCAGGGTTGACGGGGAACTCTTCTTTGAAGCTGACAGGCTTCAGCGTGATGCGGATGCTTCCCTCGCCGGCGGCTCGCACGTCGAGTTGCGCCGGCTCGCCCGCCGAGGTGATCGTCTGCGCGTCGACGCAGCGTGGTGCCGAGGGTGGCGACGAGCAGGATGGCAAAGCGCTGAAGCACACGCCGGCGTTGTGATCGCATCTCAGCACGCGAATCTGCAGGTGCGGGCTGGACGTGTTGTCCTCGCGCTTGAACCGATCGGGACGCCCGCGCAGCACACCGTAGAGTAAGGCCATGGCTCGCTCCTCCAAATAGGAGAACGATCACGGCCCGTGGTTCGCACAGGTGGAGCATCACTTCGCGAGCGGGTCCGGACGCAGCTGGAAGCGCACCACCTTGCTGGTCGTGCCCTTGCCGGTTTCCATGTGGAACGGGGTCCGCGTGCTGACCGTCGACCAGAGCCCCCTGCCCTTCCAGCCGGTACGTGGATCGTCGATGCGACCATCCATCCACTTCGTGTAGTACCCGGTCGGGTAGGGCACGCGGAGCACGATCCACTTGCCGTCCTTCAGGGCCAGCAGGCCCTCGGAGGCGTTGCCCGTGTTGATCGGCACGTTGGTGCCGAGGCCCAGCGTGTCGAACTGATCGACCCACGTGTAGTAGCTCGCCTCGGCGCTCCCCGAGTCGGTGACGCCAGCGATCTGCGGCAGCGGCTCCGGATAGAGGGTCCAGCCCTCGGGACAGTGTTGCCCGGTGGCGGCAGGGCCGTTGAGCGGGCCCTTGCACGTGCGGCGATCGAAGCTCGCAAGGTGCCCGCTCGCCAGCGCCGCCCAGACGACGCCGTTGCGGTCGACGTCCATGCCACGGGGCGAGAAGCCATGGACGGGCGCTCGAGGATTGTCGACCGGCGGCTCGTACACTTCCGCCAGCGCCGTCTCCGGCGGGTTCGGACCGGGGTTCAGCCGGATGATCGCGCCGGGGAAGCCGAGCGCCGATCCCCAGATCGAACCATCGGGCGCCGGCGAGACGGCATAGAAGCCGCCGCCGAAGCGCTTGTCCTTCGCGGGGTCGACCGGCTGATCGGGCTCCACGTACGCGTCGCGCCTGCCGTTGCCGTTGGTGTCGATGACGAGCGCGGTCCATCCCTGCGACTTCACCTCGTCTCCGGTTTCCTCGAACATCCGGGTGTTGAGCCAGCCGACCACCTGCCCGCCCCCGCTCGTCCATAGCGTGTCGTTCGCGTCCTCGGCGAACATCAGGTGATGCGTGCCGAAGCAGGTGCTGATGTGCGTGAGCTTCTTCGCTGACAGGTCGTACATCGCGAGATGACGGCCTGCCCTCGCGATGGGGAAAAGCTTTGCCGACGGATGCGTCGAGCCTTCCTTGCAGTAGTCAGGGTTGTCGGGCGGCCGCACGGCGGAGGTCAGCCACAGCCGCCCACGCCCGTCGAGCATCGGGTTGTGCACGTTGTTGCGGCTGGTCCAGATCGCTTCGCTGCCCCAGTAGGGCGACGGCTGCGGGACCGTCGACGACGTCGCCGGGGTATTCGGATCGCGTACCGTCAGGGGGATCCGGTCGATCGTGTGCCGCACGGGATCGAGCACGGGCACGTAGTCGGCGCTGAGCTCGAGGGCGCCGTAGATCGGCCCGTTGGCGTTCACCGTCGGCTTGCGCCGGTCGGTCGACACTTCGTCGTGCAGGTACGCCTTGGGATCGGCCCAGTCCCACTCGGTGATCACGACCGAGCGCTCGATGCCCTGTGGACGCGGCGGCGTCGGCGGCGTCTCGCCGGCCGCGATGCGATCGGTCCACTCGGCGAACAGGGTGAACGCCCGCGGCCCGAGCCGGCCCATCCCGTTGACCATGTCGGGGCCCGCCTGTCCGGACTGGATCCGCCGCTGCCAGGCGGCGTGCGACGACTCGAACGAGCCGAGGGCCTTCGGGATCTCGCGAGTCCCTTTGGTGCCCATCTGGTGACACGCCGTGCACCCGCCCGACTTCAGGTTTCGCAACCACTCGGCCTGGCTGCGGATGTTCGGGGAGATGCCGTTGGCCGTGGTGCCTGGAAATTCTGTCTTCGGCGGCACGCGGATCAGCGAGAGCCAGTAGCCGGCCGGGTAGTATTCCGCCGCGGCGCGCGCGTTGGGTGCGGTGACGGCGCGAAGGTTCTGCATGCTGCCTGGCGCCGCCTGAACCCGCGGACCATCGACGAGCCCGTAGCCGCGTACCCAGAGTGCGTAGGATGCCTTCGGCAGGTCGGGCAGGACGTACCTGCCCTGATCGTCGGTGACGACGATGCGAACGAACTTCGTGGGCAGGTTCGTGGTTTCCGCGATCACCCAGACGCCGGCCTCGGGACCGCGGTCGCCTGTGACGACGCCGCCGATGTCGTCGGGATCGATCGCGATCGTCGCGCGAGGGGATTGACCGTGGGCCGCGCCGAGCAGCGAGGCCGCCAGACAGACGGCGAGGCCTGTGCCGATGGGCGCCGCCGCCGAAGTCAACAGGCTCGTCGTCATGTCTTCCTCCTTGCGGATCAGCTCGCAGTGTTCCGGCTTTGGCGTCGATAGCGGGCTGGCGGCGCTCCGAACGCGCGCTTGAAGGCCCGATTGAACGCCGCTTCAGATTCGTAGCCCACGGCGGCGGCAATATCCGCGACCCCTTTCGAGGACGACGTCAACGCCTGCGCCGCCAGACGCAATCGCCATCCGGTCAGGTACGTCATCGGCGGATCCGACAGATAGCGCGTGAAGCGCTCGACCAGCGCCGAGCGGGACACGCCGACTTCCGCGGCGAGCTCGGCGATGGTCCAGGGGTGCTGCGCGCGCCTGTGCAGCAGCGCGAGGCTCTTGCCCACCACCGGGTCTCGTGCGCCCGCGAGCCACCCCGTCGACTGATCGGGGAGGCCGGCGACGTATCGCCGCAGCGTATCCACGATCAGCGCTTCGGACAGCTTCGCCAGCATCGCCTCGCTGCCCGCACTCTCCGACGCGGCCTCCTCCACCAGATGCAGGATCGATTGCTCCAGCCAGCGGCCGGCGCGATCGGTCCTGACGTTGACCTTCAGCATCGGCGGCAGGCTCTCGAGAATCGGGCCGCCGAGGAGCGGGTCCCAGGTCAGGTACCCGCACACGAACCGGGTCGTCGCTCCCCCGCCGCCGGCCTGCATCGGCGAAATGTCCCGGGTCGCGATCTTCCGGAGGACTGCGGCGTTCTCGACACGGTTCGCGCCGGAGCCGCCGCTCAAGTGGTGCGGATCCCCGTGCGGAAACACCACGATGTCGCCAGGCGACAGCTCGACGTCCGGCCCGCCTTCCAACCGTGCCCGGGCCGAGCCGTCCACGACGAAGTGATAGGTCACGAGGTGCTGCGCGCCGGGCGCCAGCGTCGACGCCAGCGTGCTGCAGTGGGGTATCGAGAGTCGCCACGGCGCCGAGAACTCCGCGTTGAAGAACATCGCGCCCTTCAAGCGGATACCGCTCAGGACCTCTGAAAACGCGTCCATCTGCCTCCGGACGCCCGGCAAACTTTCGTGACACCGCGGCAAAGCATTCTAGTCTCGCCGGACGGACGGTCAAGAACTCCAACCGCGCGGGCATGGCCAGCCCGTGAGCGGTCCCGCAGACTCGCTCCTGTCATGAGCGCCAGACACATCATCGAGGCCCTCGAGCCCCAGGCTCGACTCGTAGCTCACCTCGTCGTTCCAGTCCTCCTTGCCACGCTGTGTGTGGCGCTGCCGGCCTCTGCGCAGTCGCCGCTGTCGCTGTCGGAGGCGATTGCGCGCGCCAGGGCCCACAACCCCGACGCCGGATCGGCGGCGGCAGCCGAGCGGGAAGCGGCCGAACGCGTCACGCAGGCTCGCGGCGGCTACTTCCCCAAGGTGGACGTCGCGGAGTCCTGGCAGCGCGGCAACAACCCGGTGTTCGTGTTCAGCTCGCTGCTCGCGCAGCGGCAGTTCACGCGCGACCGACTTCGCCCTCGATGCGCTCAACCACCCCGAGGCCACGGACAACTTCCGCACGGCCGTCTCCGTCGAGCAGCCGCTGTTCGATCGCGCCACGTCGGCGAATGTCCGCGCCGCGTCGATCGGGCGGGACATGGCGGCCACGGGCAAGCGACTCGTCGACCATGACCTGGCGGCGGCGGTGACCGACGCGTTCGGCCGCGTCCTCACCGCTGCCGCGACGGTCCGCTCGGCAGCGGCCACCGTCGAGACCGCCCGGGCAGATCGCGAGCTGGCTGGCAACCGCCGCGACGCCGGCCGGGTGACCGACGCGGATGTCCTGCAGCTGGACGTCTATCTGGCGCTCGCACTCGAACGGCAGGTGCAGGCGACGTCGGACGAACGCATTGCGCGCGCCCGGCTGAATCAGTTGATGGGCGAACCCTTGGGCACGATGTTCTCGCTCGATTTCACGCCGCCGGCGATCGCCATCGACATCACCAATCCCGCGGGCCTCGAAGAGGAAGCCCTGAGGAACCGGCCCGAAGTCGCGCTCGCCCGGCAACAGGAACAGCTGGCGGCCGCCGCGGTGGACGCGGCGCGGGCGGCGTTTCTGCCGCACGTGGCCGCGCAGGGCGGGTGGGAACTGAACGGCGGCGCCTGGAATTCGCGGTCGTCGAGCTGGGTGGCTGGCGCGGTCGTCCGGATCAACCTGTTCCATGGTTTTGCCGACAAGGCCCGGCTCGCTGAAGCGCGCGAGCAGGTGAGGCGTCGAGCCATCGAAAGGGGCAAGGCCGAGACCATGGCGCGGCTCGATGTGCAGATCGCGATCGCCCGGCTCGAGGCCGCGCGGGCGAGCGAAGCGGTTGGACGGGCGGCCGCCGATCGGGCACGAGAGAGCCGCCGCATCATCCGGGACCGCTATGAGAGCGGCCTCACGGATGCGGCCATGCTGCTGCGCTCGGCCGACGCCGTGCAGCAGGCCGATGCCCAACAGATCGCCGCGCGCGTGAATGTGCTCACGGCAACCGCGACCCTCCAACGAGCGATAGGAAGACCATGAAACCGATCACCGCGAGTCATCACGTCATCGTTGCGGGCGTGGCGGCGGCACTCCTGTCGAGCGCGGCGCTGACCGGCTGCTCGCCTCGCCAGGCCGACGCCGCTCCGGCCGGCGCGCCAGCATCCATCGCCGTCACCACCGCCCCGGTCGCGATGACCGACGTGGCGAGCGCGATCGATGCGGGCGGCGTGGTACAGGCCCGCACCACGGCCACGATCACGGCACGCATCCTGGCGCCGGTGCGCGAGGTCCGCGTGTCGCCAGGCGATCAGCGTCCGGCAGGGCCAGACGCTCATCGTGCTCGACAGCGACGATCTCGCCGCCGGCGCCCGTGCCGCGCGCTCAGCAGCCCATGCCGCCGAACAGGGGTCGAAGGCGGCCGCAGCCGAGCTCCTGGCCGCGGAGGCTGGCCTGGCCCTCGCACGCGCGTCCCACGATCGCATCGCCGGCCTGCAGGCCAGGCGGTCCGCCACCGCGCAGGAGCTCGACGACGCCACGGCGACGCTGCGGGGCGCCGAGGCGCGTGTCGCCGGTGCGTCCGCGCGGGCCTTGCAGGCCGCGTCGGCAGTCCAGAGCGCCCGGGCCGCCGGCGACCAGGCGAGCACCACCGCACTCCTTCACGACGATTGCCGCGCCCTTCGACGGCATGATCACCGAGAAGCTGGTCGAACCCGGAAACATGGCGTCGCCAGGCATGCCCCTTCTCCGCCTGGAAGACACGCGCGGATTCCGGCTCGAGGTCCGCGTGGACGAATCGCGCATCGGCCGGATTCGAAACGGCGACAGCATCCCGGTCTTCCTCGGGAGCGGGACCACCGCGATCGACGGCACGGTGGTCGAGGTCAGCCGGGCGGTGGATGCCGACGCGCGCGCGTTCCTCGTCAAGATCGCGCTGCCCGACATACCAGGCCTTCGATCCGGCGAGTTCGGCAAGGCGCGATTCGGCGGGACGCCGCGACGGGCGCTGACCGTTCCATCGGCCGCGATCGTGCGCCGCGGACAGGTCACGTCGGTCTTCGTGGTCGACGACGGCGTGGCGCGCGTGCGTCTCGTCAACCTCCGCGAGTCCGAAGTCCTGGCGGGCCTGCTCGGAATCGGAGGATGGTGATTCTTTCGCCGCCGGCCGGCGTCACCGACGGACGCCGCGTCAGCGTGGGAGGCCGGTGATGGCCAGGACTTACGGAGTCGCCGGCCGGATGGCCGCGGCGTTCATCCACTCGAAGCTGACCCCGCTCTTCATCGTGGCCTCGATGGCGCTTGGCGCCCTGGCCGTGATCGCGCTGCCGCGCGAGGAGGAACCTCAGATCATCGTGCCGATGGTCGACGTGTTCGTCGCGATGCCGGGGGCGACACCGGCGGACGTCGAGCAGCGGGTCACGCGTCCGCTGGAGCAGGTGCTCTGGGAAGTGCCCGGCGTGGAATACGTCTACTCGACCTCGAGCCCCGGCCAGTCGATGGTCGTCGTCCGCTTCACGGTGGACGAGCCGCAGGAGGCCGCGCTCGTTCGCCTCAACCAGAAGCTGGCCGCGAATGCGGACCGTATCCCGCCAGGCGTCATCGGGCCGATCGTCAAGCCGCGCTCGATCGACGACGTGCCGATCCTGGCCGTCACGGTGTGGTCGGCGCGCTACGCGGACGATCAGCTGCGATCGCTCGCCGTCCAGCTGCGGGATGCCATCGCCGAAGTCGACGACGTGTCGGAGGTGACCATCATCGGCGGGCGCCCGCGGCAGGTTCGCGTGGACATCGACCCCGCAAGGCTGTCGGCCTACAATCTCGATCCGCTCTCGGTTCAGCAGGCCATCGCACGAACCAACGTGCGGGGCACCGCGTCGGGCCCCGTCGCGGGCGGTGGCGTGACCGGCCTCGAGGCGGGGAACCGCCTGCGCACGGCCGATGAACTGCGCAACACCGTCGTGACGTCCGGAAGCGGGCGTCCCGTCCTCGTGCGCGACGTGGCGGACGTGGTCGATGGCGACGCCGAGCCCACGTCGTATGTCACCTTCCAGTCGAAGGCGTCCGGCGCGCAACCGGCCGTCACGATCGCCGTCGCCAAGCGGAAGGGCACCAACGCCACCGACGTCGCCCACCGCGTCGCCGCGAAGCTCGACACGCTGAAGGGGTCGCTGGTGCCGTCGGACGTGCACCTCACCGTCACCCGTGACTACGGGGAGACCGCCGCCGACAAGAGCAACGAGCTGCTGTGGCACATGCTGCTCTCCGTCCTCTCGGTCTCGGCGCTGATCTGGCTGGTCCTCGGCCGGCGCGAGGCGGCCGTCGTGCTGATCGCGATCCCAGTCACGCTGGCGCTCACGCTCTTCATGTTCTATCTCTCCGGCTACACCCTGAACCGCATCACGCTCTTCGCGCTGATCTTCTCCATCGGCATCCTGGTGGACGACGCGATCGTCGTGGTGGAGAACATCGTCCGCCACGCGCGGATGGGCGTCGAACACCGTGGCGGGCTTGCCGCGCTCGCGATTCGTGCCATCGACGAAGTCGGCAACCCCACGATCCTCGCGACGCTCGCGGTGGTGGCCGCCATCCTGCCGATGGCGTTCATCCGCGGATTGTCAGGGCCTTACATGCGGCCCATCCCGGTGGGCGCGTCGGTGGCGATGGCTTTCTCCCTGGTAGTCGCCTTCGTCGTGACGCCGTGGGCCGCGGTCCGGCTGCTGAAGCCCTCCACGCATCGCGATCACGGAGAAGAAGACCGTCTCACGCGGCTCTATCGGCGCGTGATGGGGCCGCTCGTCGCCAGCGGCAGGAGGCGCGCGATCTTCCTCGCTGGCGTGGCGGTCCTCCTGCTGGCGGCTGTCGCGCTCGTCCCGCTCGGACTCGTGTCGGTGAAGATGATGCCGTTCGACAACAAGAGCGAGTTCCAGGTGATCGTCGACATGCCCGAGGGCACGGCGCTCGAAACGACGGCACACGTCGCGTCGGCGCTGGCGTCGGCCACCCTGGACGACGAGGCGGTCGTCAACGTCCAGCAGTACGTGGGTGTGGCGGCGCCCTACAACTTCAACGGCCTCGTGCGGCACTACTTCCTGAGGCGCGCGCCGCACCTCGCCGATCTGCAGGTGAACCTCGTGCCGAAAGGCGAACGCCAGGCACAGAGCCACGAAGTGGCCGGACGCGTGCGCGATCGGCTGATCCCCATCGCCAGACGCTTCGGCGCGACCATCCAGGTGGCGGAGGTGCCACCGGGCCCGCCCGTGCTGCAGACCGTCGTCGCGGAAGTCTATGGGCCGGATCCGGCGCGGCGGCTGGCGGTGGCCGCGCAGATCAAGTCGATCTTCGAGCGGACGCCCGGCGTGGTCGATACCGACTGGTACGTCGAAGCCCCGCACGCGAAGATCACGCTCGCCGTCGATGGCGAAAAGGCCGCCGCGGCGGGCCTCTCGCCGGCGGCGGTGGCGGCGGTCGTGCGGATGGCCGGCTCGGGAGAGTCGGCGGGCCTGCTGCACGACGAACGGGCGCGCGAGGACGTGCCGATCGTGATCCGCCTTCCCCGCGACGATCGGAGTCTCGAGGCCGTCCAGTCGATCCGGCTTCGCGGCACCGGGCCGGTGGCCGTGGGCGAGCTCACGAGCGCCGTGACCACGCAGGAAGGAGCGAGCTTGTATCACAAGAACCTGCAGGCGGTGACCTACGTCACCGGCGACCTGGCGGGCAAGAACGGGAGCCCGGTCTACGCCATCCTGCAGATGAACGAGGCCGATCCGCCGGCTGTCGCTGCCCGAGGGCTACGGACTCGAGGTCTTCAACGCGGTCCAGCCCTTCGACACGTCGCGCTACGCGATGAAATGGGACGGCGAGTGGCACCTCACGATCGAGGTGTTCCGCGACCTCGGCCTCGCGTTCGCGGCCGTGCTCGTGCTCATCTACGTGCTGGTCGTCGGCTGGTTCCAGTCGTTCAAGACGCCGCTGGTGATCATGGCCGCCATCCCCTTCTCGCTGGTCGGCGTCCTGCCCGCGCACGCGGCGATGGGCGCGTTCTTCACGGCGACGTCGATGATCGGCTTCATCGCCGGCGCGGGCATCGTGGTGCGCAATTCGATCATCCTGGTGGACTTCATCGAGCTGCGGTTGCGCGAGGGCCTTCCGCTCGAGCAGGCCGTCGTCGACGCCGGCGCGGTGCGGTTCCGCCCCATGGCCCTCACCGCCGCGGCCATGATCGTCGGCGCCGCGGTCATCCTGTTCGACCCGATCTTCCAGGGCCTGGCGATCTCGCTGATGGCCGGCGAGGTGGCGTCGCTCCTGCTCTCGCGCATGGCGGTGCCCGTCCTCTACTACATGGCCAGGCGACACGAGCGCACCGTACCGGTTCCCGCTGAAGCGCCAATGGACGCCGTGGCATGATCGCCACCGTGAGCGTCGTCACCGCGCGGCTGCAAGGCGTTTCAGCTCCTCGAACCAGTTCTGGACGATGACGAGCGATGGGCTCGCCGCGGCGTCACGCGCGCCCTGCTTGATCATGAGGAAGCGGCCGTCGCCGGCGACATCGTACCCTCGCGCGCTACCGGAGCTCCCGCCTCCAGGGTAGGTGGAAGCGTCGAGGACTTTGGTGACCGCGTCCGACGAGAACGCCGGCGTGGACGTCACGCGCACGCCCATCACGGCCCCGCTGAAGTCGCGATAGAACAGCTCGCGGCCGTCCCGCGACCACAGAGGCTGCCGGCCCCCGCCGGTGGAGATCTGCCAGCGGCCGCGGTTGGTGTCGGGATACGGCCGCACGTAGATCTCGAACTGGCCCGACTCGTTCGAGTCGTAGGCGATCCACCGCCCGTCGGGCGAGATCTCCGGCGTGAGCTCGTTCGCCGGGGTGCGGATGACGGGCTCGACGGCGCGGGTGTCGAGCCGCAAAGCCATGATGTTGCGGCCCTCCCCCGGGATCTCTTCGGAGAAGAGCAGACGGTTGTCCGGCGTGAACGTGAGCGGCATCTGGATCCGGGCGCTTTCGAGAAGGCGCTCCGGCGACCCGCCGCCGTCGGCGGACTGCCAGAACAGGTTCGTGGCGCCGAACCGATCGCTGCCGAACGCGATGCGGGATCCGTCACGCGACCAGGCCGCGAGCGGGTTGCCGGCCGGATCCACCGTGAACCGCTCGAGCACCCTCCGCTGCAGGTCCCAGATCCAGATATCGCGGTCGATCGGCTCCGCAATATCCAACGCGACGCGCCGGCCGTCAGGAGACAGCCGCGGATACAGGTAGGCCCGCGGCGGCGCGCCCAGCGATTCTTCGCGCCCCTGGCGATCGACCCAGACGAGGGTTCTCGGCGGTGAGGCGGTATCGGACGTGTAGATCAGCGTGCCTTCGTCCGACACGGCGAAATCGCGGTCGCCGGGAATGTCCAGCGGCACCGGTGCGCCACGAACATCGAGCGCATCGACATCGAACGCGACGGCCGCCAGCGTCGTTCCCGCGTTGAACACCAGATGTCCCGTGGGGACATACCGGGCGTGGCTCGCCCCGCGCAGCACGGTCCGCTGCGTCCCGCTGCGGAAATCCAGCACCTCGATGCGGGGGCCTGCTCCCTGGGTCGTGGTGCCAATGGTGATCGACCGCGTTGGTAGCACGGTGAACAGGAGCGCGTGTCCGCCCGGCAGGATGGTGGGATAGCCCGCCTGCTCGCCGGCCTCCAGCTTCGAGATCGCCAGCTTCTCCGGCACGCCGCCATCCGGCGACACCCGGAACACGCCCCAGACGTCCGCGAACACGATGCCGGCGGCGCTCCAGCTGCCGCTGGCGCCCGGACCGACGGGGGCGAGCCGCCGCGGCGCACCGCCGGCAATCGGGACGCGCTTCAGATCCGGCCCGTCGAAATAGCCGAGCCATGCGCCATCGGGCGAGAAGAAGGCGCCCTGCGCGAAGGTGCCGAGGTCTTGCAGCTGCCTGGCGTCCAGGCGATCGCGCTCGCGAATCGCGAACCCGCGGGTCGAGCGGTACTGCAGACGAGCGCCGTTCGGCGCGATCGCGATGCCGCTGCCCCAGAAGGGCGTGGCGAACGGAGCCGAGGCCGGGAACACGATCGACGATCGGCTGACCTGCGGGCGGAGGTCCGGTGTGGACGGCCGCGCCAGCCACGCCACCGCGCCCGCGAGCGCCGCGGACGCGAGCGCCACCAGGGCGTATCGCGGCCAGGCGACGCGGATCGGAGAGGTGCGCGCCGCCGGCGTGGCCTCGCCCCCCGGCGCGGCCAGCGCCTCCTCGATCTCGATCCGCGCATCGCCGATGTCGCGCAGCCGGCTTCTCGCGTCCTTGACGAAGCACCGGCGCAGGAGCCGGCGGATCGAAGCGTGCACGTCCGGCGGCAGCGCGTCGAGATTCGGGTCGCGCGTCAGCACGCTGGCGATCGCATCGGACGTCGTCTCGCCGTCGAACGCGCGGCGGCCGGTCAACATCTCGTAGAGGACGCACCCGAAGGCCCAGACGTCGGTGCGGCTGTCGACGGCGACGCCGCGCGCCTGCTCGGGGCTCATGTAGGCCGCGGTCCCGACCACCGCGCCGCCGGTGCCCGTCATCGTGATCGTCATCGTCGCGGCGCCGGCGCCGTCGTCCCGGGACGATTTCGCCAGCCCGAAGTCCACCAGCTTCACCGTCCCGTCCGGGCGGATCATCACGTTGGCCGGCTTCAGGTCACGATGCACGAGGCCGCGCCCATGCGCCGCCTCCAGGGCTTCCGCAATCTGCCGGGCAATGGGCAGTGCGGTGGTCGACAGCCCCCGGCCCTTGGCGGCCGCCAGTCGCGCCGCAAGCGACTCGCCCTCCACCAGTTCCATGACGATCGCCAGGACGCCCGCTGCTTCCTCGACCCCCACGAGCGTCGCGATGTTGGGATGGTTCAGTGCCGCCAGGGCCTGCGCCTCGCGCTCGAATCGCGCGCGCTGGCGCTCGCCCACGCACTCGTCCGACAGCACCTTCAGCGCCACGTCGCGCGACAGCCGGGTATCGCGGGCGCGATACACCTCGCCCTGGCCGCCCCCGTCGAGGAGCGCGATCACCTCGTAGGGGCCAATCCGCTGTCCGCTGGTGAGCGCCATCCGGCCTTAACGACGGGGGGGCGACGCCGCGCGATCACGCATCGGCGTGGGTCTCGGTCGGCATGCCGCTGGAAGACGTGTGATAGACGAGGCGAATCGGCCCGATGGCGATGCGATCGCCGTCGCGCAGGCCGGTCTGTCCGCTGAGCACCGCCTCGCCGATCGTCGTCCGGTTCTTGCTGCCCAGATCCTCCAGCAGCGCGGCGCCGCCGCGGACGACGATTCGCGCGTGACGGCGGGACACGCTCGCCACGTCCAGCCAGATGCGTGAGTCGGGGTCACGCCCAATCACGTTGTCGCCATCGACGAGGCGAATGCGCCGGCCATCGACGTCAATCCAATGCCACACCTGGGTGGCTCCGCCCGCGGATCGACGTCGTTGGTTCGGGCGCTCGCGGCTGGTCCTCAACAACGGCGCCTCCGCGGCCCAGCTGACGACGACCAGTCCTACGCTCCTCTACTTCCTGAACGTCACGATGCTCCTTCGCAGCCGCTTCGGCGTCGGCGCGCTAGCGGCGTTCCTGCTCGGCGACGAGATCCACGTGGCGACCCGACGCATCGGAACAGACCGCGGCCTGTCGTTCACCGCGTGACACGCGACCGCTCGGGTTTTGATCTGGCTCCCTCGAGGTTCAGCGACCGGAGGGCATGCGGCGCCGGAGGTCGGTGAGGGCGTTGACCCAGAGCGTGACATGACGTCGGGTGTACTGTTCCGACGCGTCGTCGGGAACCACCGCGACGACGTGCCTGCCGTCCGCAGAGACGGAATAGGGAAAGGGGTTCGGTCCGGGTTCGGCGGCAAGCGGTTGGCGCGACCACAAGCGCGGCTTGCCTGGAGCGAATCCCACGCCGTTGACGGCGTAAGGCGCCGCCATCAGTACGCCGTCAGCGACGAAGAAGAGCGTGGACCGCGAAGCCGACCACCGTGGATACACGCCGCCGCCATCGGACACCTTCCATCGGCGTCCGTCGTCTGGAAACGCGCGGACGAAGATGTCGAAGCGTCCACCCCTCTCACTCGCGGCATACGCGACCCATCGGCCGTCCGGCGAGAGGTCGGGCTCCCGCTCGTCCTCGTCGGTTCGGAGGAGCGCCTGTGGTTCCCCCACGCGGACGCCGACGTGGTCGACGAGAATAGTCCAGAGGTCCCACATCGAAGCGGTGCCCGTGGTCACCTCGTGAAACGCGAGGCGGCTGCCGTGCCGATCGCTCGTGCTGGACGACGCCACACGCACGCGAGGCGGTGCAGCCGGCACCATGAGTTGCGGGTTGGCGCCATCGGGACGGGCCCTCCAGATGCCCTCTGGCGTGCTGAAGACGATGAAGCGATCGTCCGGCGTCCAGTGCTTCGGGCGCGTGACGGCGAGGTTCTTCGTCACTTGCGTCCGCACGTCGCGCTGGACGTCGTACAGCCAGAGATCGCCCGTTGACGAATAGGCAACGCGGCTGCCGTCGCGGGACAGGGCCGGCGCTTCGTAATCCCCGGCCTCTCCGAACACGCGCGCTGAGCCCGAACTCTGCAGCCACGCCAGCCGGAATCGCGGCTGGGTCCTGGCGACGATGGTGCCGGTGCGCGACAGATCGACGTGAGCCGCTCCGGTGTTGTCGTACGCCACACCATCGAGCACGGGGAACGGCTGGCCCGTCAACTCCAGCCGCAGGGGATCGAACAGCGCGGCGAGTAGCACGCCACCCCGCATGAACGTCAGGTAGCCGTTGCCATTCGCATCGGCGACGAACCGGCCGAAGGTGGCCCGGTCCTGCAACAGCCTCCGCCGGCCGTCGGCGAGCGACAACGCTTCGACCCGACCGTGGCTCCACCATGTCGGCGTCGTATTGCTGGTGAAAAGGACGGCCTGTCCCCCTGGCAGGAACTGGGGCCAGCGATGCGTGAACTCGTTGGGTTCGAGCCGCGTGAGCGGTTCCGCAGGCCCGCCCCTTGACGTTACCCGCATCAGCCCCCCCGAGATCCCGGCGAGAACGATCGTGCCGTCCTCGGCCCAGCTTCCGCCACGTCCTTCCGGGGCATCGGTGATCGTCACAAGCGACGAACCATCGAGAGCGAGCCGCCTGAGCTTGCCGTGGGCGACGAACGCCACCGATTCGCTGTCAGGAGAGAAGAAGAAGCTCGTCAGGCCGTCCGTGGCCCCGAGGGCCATCGAATCCCGTTGATCGAGGCGGCGCATCATCAACCGTCCGTCGGACACGAAGGCGAGGTGCTTGCCGTTTGGCGAGATCGCGATGCTCGGCCCCGGCGCCGTTCGAAGCGACACGCCAGGACCGAGATTCACCTCGAGCTGCATCACCGGAAGCTCGACCGGTTGCGTCATCACGTCGGGCCACCAGCGGCCTGCCGCAACGGCGGCGCCCGCGACGAGCAGCGCCGCCGCGAGCCATCGTGAGAGCCGGGCGCGACTGACACGCCGCGCGCCGGCGTCAGCGGAGCCGTCGATCTCATCAGCGAACCGAGGCCTCGCCACCCGCCCGGTGTCGTCTTCCGGCTTCGTGGCCGGCACGGTCTCCACCGCCAGGCGGACGTCCGCAATGAAGCGATAGCCCCGCTTCGGGACCGTCTCGATGAATCGCGGCGAGGCCGCGACGTCACCGAGCGCGTGCCGGACTTTGGCGACGACGATGTTCAGCGCCGTGTCGAACTCGAGGAAGGTGTCGGGTGACCAGAGCGCGTGACGGAGCTCGTCCCGCGTCACGAGCTGACCGGGTCTCGATGCCAGCAGGCACAAGGCTCGCGCCGGCTGATCCTGGAGCGGCACCCGCCTCCCGTTCCGCGTCAGCTCGCCAGAGTACGGATCGAGCTCGAACGTCCCGAACCTGATGAGTCTGCCATTCGTGGTGACGGCAGCGTCGACGCGCGCGGATTGCTCGCCCATCACGTGCCTCGCAGGAAATGTGCGCAGCGAAGTCGTTGAGAGGACGCATCTTCGCATGCAATACAAAAAACAGCCTCAGCCAATGGTCAAGCGCCGCGACGGTGGGGCAGATAGGCGGCACGCCGCGCGCTGGGTTGCGTGCGAAGGGAGGAGACCATGGACAATCGAGACGTTCCCCGCCGCAGCCTCCTGAAGGGTGGAGCGGCTGCGTTAGCTGGGCTGTCTGTTCTGCAGGTGGCATTCCCGCAGAACGCATTGGCGGGGGAACTACACGATGACCACGAACGCGGCAGGCTTCCGAATCCGTCGGAAACGCTTGGACAACCCGGCGACGTGGTGCTGCCCTGGCTCGATCAACCTGCGCCGAACCCCTTCCCGGGTCCGATTGGCAACTTCCTCGTGTGGGAGGAATTGGATTCCTGGCTCACGCCAGCGGACAACTTTCACTTCGTCACGCACTTCGGCGTACCGGCCGGGCTCGAGGAGGCCCGCTGGCAGGTCGGCATCGGCGGCCTCGTCGAGCGCCCGATGTCGCTGACGCTGGACGACATCAGGGCCCGACCGCGCCACGAAGTGGACTTCACGCTCGAGTGCTCGGGCAATCATGGCGGAGCGCCCTTCGCCACGGGCTTCCTCGGCAATGCCCGGTGGGCCGGCACGCCCCTCGCGCCACTGCTGAGAAAGGCCGGGCTTCGAAAGGAGGCGATCGAAGTCGTCTTCTACGGCGTCGATCGCGGCACGATCACCATCCGCGACAACACCGGCATCCTCAGCGGCGGGAACTCCGGAAGCGTCGTGCCCGATTCCAGCGGCGGTCTCGATCTGCAGATCACCGAGCGGTTCGCCCGCAGCATGTCCCTGGAGGAAGCGCTCGACCCGCGGAACCTGCTCTGCTACGAAATGAACGGCGTGCCCTTGCCGCCGGAGCACGGCTTTCCGGTACGGCTCATCGCGCCGGGGTGGTACGGCGTCGCGAACGTCAAGTGGCTGACGCACATCGAGGTGATCGATCAGCGGTACGCCGGCCAGTTCATGGCGCGCGACTACGTCACCATTCGCGAGAGGCAACCAGACGACTGGACGTTCGCGACGGTGAGGCACGATCGGCTGAAGTCGGCTCCGGCCAAGGTGGTGCGTCGGGAAGGCCGCTATGTCGCGCTCGGTGTCGCATGGGGCGCACCGATCGCGGCGGTCGAGGTTCGCATCGACGACGGGGCGTGGATGCCGGCGCGGCTCTTCGGTCCCGACACGAGCCACCACGGATCACGCGGATTCGCCTGGACCTTCTGGACGTTCAACTGGGGGATGCCGCAGCCGGGAGAGCACCGCGTGACGTCGCGTGCATACGACGTCGCCGGGAACCTGCAACCCCCGCCTGACGACCCGTTCCTCGCCAGCCGGCGGACGTTCTGGGAGAACAACGGCCAGATCACCAGGCGCGTGCTCATTCCTTGAAGCGGCCGAGCACGTCCGGACCGGACGCGAGTCGGTCGCCAGGGTCGTAGCGCCGCTTGGCTTTCACCAGGGCTGGCCACTGCGGCCCGTAGTGCCGTCGCCAGTCGTCGGCCGATCGCGGAACGGCGCTGAAGGGATACACCGTGCCTCCGATCCCGTGAGTGTCGTCGTGCAGGACCCGGTTGCCGGCCAGCATCTGCTGTTCCATCGCCGGCGTCCGCGCGTACCGCAAGACCGCGAAGCCGACGCATCGTGGGTCGTCCGGCACGCGGAACAGCGGTCGTGTGAAGGCCGACCGGCGCCAGTCGAAGATCTGGATCACGTCGAACGCGCCCAGGTCGCCGGGGGTCAGCCGCTCCAGCGCCCGCTCGATGAACGTGGCGGCTGACGAACCCGGCAGGATGAGCGAGAGCGCGGGATGCGGAAGCGGGGGAAACGGCCCCTGCACGCGATCGCAGGTACTGGCGGTAGGTCACGTCCGCGATCTGCGCGGCCCCAGGCAGATGGCGCAGGCCGTCCAGGAGCGTCGCGTTGTCCGGCTCCTGCGGGCCGCTGTAATAGGCGGTGGCCAGCAGGATCACGAGCGGCGGTCCGCCGGTGGGCGCGACGAACGTCACGACACCATCGAACCGGCCGTCGTCCACGAGCCGGTCCGCGTCGCTCATCGCGGTGGCGACATCGGCGTAGGCCAGCGAGAACACGCGCACCGTGGCCGGCGCCGGCACGAGGCGGAGCTCGGCACGGGCGATGACCGCGCACTGACCCTGACCAGCAAGGACCGCCTCGAACAGATCCCGCTTCCTCGTCCGTGAGCACCAGAGGATGTGCCCCTCGCCGGTCACGACCTGCAGGCTCACGACGTTGTCGACTTGCGCGCCGTAGCGAAAGGTCGTGGGGCTGATGCCTCCAAGCGACAGCGTGCCGCCGACGGACAGACCCGGGTAGTCGGGCAGCACCGGCGGCGTCAGCCCCGCGGGCAGCGTCGCGTCCAGCACGTCGCTCCAGCTGCAGCCCGCATCGACGATGGCGACGTCGTTCGCCACGCGATGGACCTCCCTCAGCGTGGACATGTCGAAGACGATGCCGCCCTCGACGAGCGTCTCTCCGTGAACGGAATGGGCGCGGCCGCGGACGGCGACGCGGAGATCGTGCCGGCGTGCGAACCGCAGGACGCGAGCCAGGTCGCGAACCGATCCCGGTCTCAGCACGGCTACCGGCCGCTCCTGCACGAGACGGCCGAAAATCGATCGCCGCGGCGTCGCGCGAGGCGTCGTCGAGCGCCAGCACGCCGTCGAGCGGCGGGAGCGCCTCGACGTCCACGACGCCCTCCGCATGGACGTCCGTGATCCACTGTCGGCGGAGCGGGCTGAAGCCCAGTACCGACAGCGGCGGCCGGGCGCCCGACGAAGGTTCGTCTCGACTGCCGTTTCACCGTCATCACAGCGCCTTCCTCATGTAGGCGACGATCGCGGGGATGTCCTCATCGGCGATCTGCGGGAGGGGGAAACCACGCACGACGTTGATGAAGAAGTTGAAGGCCTGGTAGTGCGTCACGACCTCCTCCAGCGTCCTGGCGCGATGGTCGTGGAAGTACGGAGCGGTCCGGTTGATGCCGCGTAGCTGCGGGATGTCGAACCGGTTGAAGACCTGGTTGCCGCCCACCGTCTCGAGGGCGTTCGCGTCCGTGAGCACGGTCCCGGGATCGCTCGACGTGAGCACGACGGTCGTGCCGTTTGGCAGATCGACGCTGAACCGCTGCGTCGGGAGATCGAAGCCGGGGCCCTGGATGGGACTCGCGGGAAAGCCCACCGGCGGCGGATTGGAGACGATCACGTTGATCGACACCGGGTTCGTGGAGCCATCGTGGGGCGGGAAAATGCGGTTCTCCAGGTTCCGGACCTGCGCCGGGCCTCCGTGGCAGCGCCCACAGAAATTGTCGAACTTCTCCTTCCCCACCTGTTCGAGCTCGGTGAGCGGCGGATCGAGGTTTGGCAGAGGCGCGCCCCCGTCGATGGCCGCCGAGAGCATGCGCACCTTCGCCGACGAGAAGATGTGACGCTGGAACTCGGCCACGCTCTCGAGGAACTCGGCCGACGGCTGAATCGTCGGCTCCATGTGCTGGTTGACCGCGGCAAGGGCCTGGGCCTCGAGGGTGCCGGCGGAACGGTCCTGCTGGTACGGCGCCGTGTGCTTCAGCATGTTCAACGGCGAGACGGCGCGCGACAGCGTGACGTGCGTCGCGAGCGGGTCGTCGGTCAGCCGCACGCGTGACGGCAGCGGCACCCGCACCTTGAAGAGCGCGCGGGTCCGCAGCAGCGTGAAGTCGTCCGCGCCATCGTCGGCGTCGAGGGGCCGGAACAGCGGATCGGTCGCATTCGGGTCGTCGCGTCGGACCGATTGCAGGCGCTGCCACCGGGCTTCGACCCTGGCCGGCGAGAGGGTGAATCCGTCCCGCGGATCGTGGCAGGTGGCGCATGCGCGGCCGTTTCCGCCCGGGAAGGGCCGGAAGAAGTTGATGGCGCCCTGCACCACAAGGACCTTGGTGCGACGTGACGCGGCATCGCTGCCGGCGAGGGTCACGTCGGCCTCGATCTGCCGTAGCACCGTGGTCAGCGCCGTCTCCTCGTCATCGAACCTCGGCACGTCTTGCCCGCCCTGCACGAACACGTGACCCTGAGACAGCGCCGTCCCGAGCACGAACAGAACGGCGGCGACGCGCGTATATGTAAATCGTCGTGGCATGGTCGTTGGCTCTCCCCCTCCAGGAGGCACACGTGTCGTGTACTCACGACGGAGGGTGACGCCTCGGGCGTGGTTCAGTCCTATGCGCGTGGTAAGAATTGGGTAATCAGGCCGGTGGCGGCAGCGGCGGCCCCGGCGTGCTCGTCGAGGGTCCTCAGCGAAACGGAGACTGATCCATGCGTGTGATCGCCAAGGGAGTACTCGTTACCACCTTCGTCCTCATGGGCGCCGCCGCGTCGGCGCAGACGGCTGACGACATCATCGAGAAGGCCATCATCGCGGGCGGCGGCCGGGAGGCGCTCGCGAAGGTGACGTCACGAGCGACGACGGGCACCATGACGGTGACGACGCCGGGCGGCGACATCACCGGAACGATCGAGGTCCTGAATCAGGCGCCGAACAAGGTGCAGACGGTCATCACGCTGGACCTGTCGGCGGTGGGCGCGGGCACGATGACCATCGAGCAGCGGTTCGACGGGACGAACGGGTACGCGACGAACAGCATGCAGGGCGACACAACCGTGACGAGCAGCCAGGTCGACATGTGGCGCAACGCGATCTTTCCGTCGCCGTTCCTCGACTACAAGGCGCGCGGCACGAAGATCGAGCTGACCGGCAAGGAGAAGATGGGGGACAAGGACGTGTACGCCCTGCTGATCACCCCGGCGAAGGGCCCCCCGACTCGCCTCTGGATGGACGCGACGACGTATCACCCGTGAAGACGGTGGCAACCGTCGAGACGGCGGAAACCGGGCCCCTCGAACAGACGACGCTCCTGTCCGACTTTCGCGAGGTCGACGGCATCAAGATGCCGTTCAAGCTGGTCGGCTCATCCGCGGTTCAGACGTTCACCATCGTCGTCACGAAGGTCGAGCACAACGTGACAGGTGGATCCGGCGCGATTCGCGAAGCCGGCTGCCCAGTAGCGGCCACACATCGCCGTTACTGCGGGCGCGCACGCTCCAGGACGTCCAGCGGCTTCAGGTCGGCGGTGGGGAACGGTACGCCCATCACCTGGGCGAGTGTCGGGGCAATGGCGCGCATGTCGATCTCGCCCAGATCCTTCCCCGCCGCGATGCCAGGGCCGGCGATCATGAACGACGCCAACAGCTCTGGATGCGTCGGCGCATACCCGTGCGCGCCGCCTGTCGTCTTTCGATCGCGCACGATCGGTCCCGTGAGCGCGCCGCCCGCCGCGTAGCCGGGGCGAAAGTCGACGACGAAGGCCGGGCCCGGCGTTCCGCCCATCTGGGCAACCTGCGCGGGATCGAGAATCGCGGCGATGCCGTTCTCCGGATCCGCGGCGAGCCTGCGGAGGAGCCGCTCGACCTTCGTCGCCACGGCTCGATCGGCTCCGTTCTGCAGCATGATCGCCGTGGACCCTCCAGAGTTCCAGGCGACCGCGTCCCAGTCGGCAACTGTCTGGGGCACGGACGGCCGCGGCGGTGTCAGACGGATGAGGCCGGCCTCGACCAGCGCCGCATTGAGGTGCGTCTCTTTCGTCGTCGCGGCAAAGCCGTGGTCGGACACGATGCAGACGATGGCCCTGGGATCGGCGGCGCGCATCGCCCGTTCCATCTCGGCGACCATCCCGTCGATGGCCTCGAGCACGCGAAACGCCTCGGCGCTGTATGGCCCGGCCTCGTGCTCGACGTGATCGAATCCAGCCATGTGGATGGTCAGGAAGCGAACTCGCTTCTGGCCGATCATCGCCACGGCGTAGCGCGTCCGCGCCTCGTCGCCGGGAATCACGTCGTCGAGGTCGTTGGTGTAGCGGCCCGCGACTGGCTCGAGATCCCGGAACAGCCCCGGCGTTGAGATGGACCGTACCAGCTTGATTTCCTCGGGCGACTTCATCGCCCGCCAGTACTCGGGAATGTTCCAGTCGATCCCCGGCGCGGCGACGCTGACCGGCCAGCTGATGCTGCCGACGACGTAGCCGCCGGCGCGCGCGGCGTCCCACAACGTCGGCGCCTTGATGTCCTCCGCATACCAGTACCAGACGCCGAGATTGCGATTGAGCGGATCGAAGGGCACGTTGGTCGGAATCCCGTGCCGCAACGGCCACACGCCGGTCAGCATCGTCGTGTGACTCGGGTACGTGACCGTCGGCAGCACGCCCCGGACGCCCGTCGCGTGCGCCCCCTGGCGGAGGAGGCGCCGAAGCGTCGGGATCTTCAGGCCGTACCGATCCGCCTCGAGCACATTGCCCGGATGCAGGCCGTCGATGGAAATCAGCAGCACCGCCGGCCCGGCCGGCGCCGACTGGGGGCTGGCCGAGAGCGAGACGGCCGCCAGGCACGCGACCACCATGAAAGCGAACGACACGAACCTTTTCGGCTTCCGCACAGCGCCTCCCGGTGCCAGCATAGACAGGAACGCCGAGTTTTGTCGCCCGTCGCCTCTCTCAGGCACCCGGCCTGGCTGCGCGTTACACTGCCGTCGTCCGTTCGTCGCCTCGCGCACACCATCCGCGACTAGGGTTCTGTCACGCGGCGGTCGTCGCCTATCCGCCCGAGGAGACCTCACGTGCATCAAAGTCGGTCCACGCTGTACAAACTGATCGGAGCCTGTCTGACGCTGTGGTGCGTCAGCGGCTTGGCCCTCCACGCCCAGTTCGACACCGCCGTCGTCCTTGGCACGATTCGCGACGCCAGCGGCGCGGTGGTGCCGGGCGCGACGCTCACGCTGAAGAGTGTCGACACCGGCATCACTGCCGAAACCCAGAGCGACGAGAACGGGAACTACCAGTTCTTCAACGTCCGCGTCGGCGCCGCCTACGAGGTCACCGCCGCCTGCCAGGGCTTCACGCCGTCGGTCGCCAAGAACGTCGGCGTCGCGGTGAACGCGCGCCAGCGCGTCGACTTCAGCCTGCAGGTCGGCGGCCTCACCGACGAGGTCGTGGTGTCCGGCGGCGCCCAGCTGCTCGAAACCGATTCGAGCGAGCGCGGCCAGGTCATCGAACGGCAGCAGATCGTCAACCTGCCGCTGAACGGCCGCTCGTACTCGAGCCTGGCCCTGCTCTCAACGGGCGTCCTCGAGTCGAACCAGAACGGCATCGGCACCAGCGGCCGCGAGGGCTCGTTCAACGTCAACGGCCTGCGCAACACCGCCAACAACTTCCAGCTCGATGGCATCGACAACAACCTGTACGGCACCAGCAACCAGGGCTTCTCCAACCAGGTGATCCAGGTGTCGCCCGACGCCGTCGCCGAGTTCAAGGTGCAGACCAACAATTACAGCGCCGAGTACGGGCGCAGCGGCGGCGCGGTGATCAACGCCACCTATCGCAGCGGGACCAACGAGATACGCGGCAGCCTCTGGGAGTTCAACCGCAACACCGCGCTCAACGCCACCGGCTTCTTCCAGCCGACCGGGGGCAGCAAGCCGTCCCTCGAACGGAATCAGTTCGGCTTCGTGCTCGGCGGGCCGCTCGTGCGCGACCACGCGTTCTTTTTCGCCGACTACGAGGGCTTCCGCCAGGAGCAGCGGACGCTGGTCTTCTCCACCATCCCGACGCTCGAGCAGCGACAGGGCGTGCTGACGGTGCCGGTCGTGCACCCGCTGACCGGCGAGCAGTTCCCCGCCGGCGCGGCGCTGCCGCTGACCGCGTTCGCCCGCCGCGTGCTCTCGGAGTTGCCCGCGCCAAACGTGCCCGGGGTGACCAGCAACAACTACCAGAAGGGCGTGCCGAACGAGAGCAACTACGACAAGTGGAACGTGCGCCTCGATCACAAGTTCGGCGAGCGGCTGTCCGGCTTCCTGCGGTTCGGGCAGCAGAAGAACGACGCCTTCGAGGCGCCGAACATCGACGGGCCGTCCGGCAGCAACCAGAACGGCTTCATCAACGTCGATTCGACCCAGGTCGTCGCCGGCGGCACGTGGATCCTCGGCCGTGCCTCGGTGCTCGATGCCCGCATCGGCTACTCGCACACCGACGCCGGCAAGAAGCCGCCGGTCATCGGCGGGCCGGGCATGTTCGAGCTCTACGGGATTCCTGGATTACCCGACGACCCGGAACTGACCGGCGGCCTGACGCCGCAGACCATCACCGGGTATTCGCAGCTCGGACGCCAGGCCACCAACCCGCAGTTCCAGAACCCGAGCATCTTCAACCCGCGCGTCAGCCTCACCCACGTGCTCGGGCGCCACAGCCTCAAGGTCGGCTTCGAGTACGCCGCGATCAACACCGAGGTGCAGGACACCAACCCGCTCTACGGCCTCGACAGCTACACCAGCCAGTTCTCGCGGCCGGCCGGGGCGGCGGCGAACAACCAGTACAACCTGGCCGACTTCTACTTCGGCGCCCGCACCCAGTACGAGCTGGCCAGCCTCATCGTCGCCAAGATGCGGCAGCGCGGCACCTACGCCTACCTGCAGGATGACGTCCGCGTCAGCTCGACGCTGACCGTCAACCTCGGCCTGCGCTACGAATACGTGACGCCCTACTACGAAGCCGAGAACCGCCTCTCGAACTTCGATCCGGCGACCGCCACCTTGATCACGGCGCGGGACGGGTCCATCGCCGACCGGGCGCTGGTCGAGCCCGATCGCAACAACTTCGCGCCCCGCTTCGGCCTGGCCTGGCAGCCGCTGAAGGACACCGTCGTCCGCGGCGGCTACGGCATCGGCTACATCCACTTCAACCGTCTCGCCAGCGCCGGTCTGCTCGCCACCAACACGCCGATCGTCACGCGCGCCACGGTGACGCAGGCGCTGACGCGCGGCGCCGACGGCCGCGTGATTCAGTGCGTCGGCGATCAGTACGCCGGCTGCTTCCGGACCACTCAGCAGGGCTATGCGCCGAATCTGCCCAACAACGTCACGCTCTACGTCCCGCCGGACACGCCGTCCGGCTACATCCAGAGCTGGCACGTGTCGGTGCAGCAGAAGGTCACGGACAACATCGTCACGGACCTGGCCTACGTCGGCAATCACGGCGTCAAGCTGTCGATGATCGCGGACATCAACCAGGCGCGGCCGCCGGTCGCCGGCGAGAACGCGAATGCGACGCTGGCGGCGCGCCGGCCGATTCAGGGCTACGGCACGATCTCGGCCGTGCTGCCGGAAGCGTTCTCGAACTACCACGCCCTGCAGGCCAAGGTCGAATACCGCAAATCGACGGACCTGAACGTGCTGAATTCGTTCACGTGGTCGAAGGCAATCGACAACGTCAGCCAGGTGCTCGAGGAGCCGGGCGGGAGCACGGGCACGCCGCAGAATGTCTTCGACATCGGCAACGATCGCGGGCCGTCCGGGTATCACGTGCCGCTGCTGAACGTCACCAGCTTCGTGTGGAACCTGCCGTTCGGGCAGGGCCAGAAGTTCGGGACGAACATGGGCACGGTGCTGAACGGCATCCTCGGCGGCTGGCAGGTGAGCGGCATCAACACGATGCGCAGCGGCCGGACGATCAACCTGCGCTACGCCACCTCGGGCCCGACCCCGGTAACGTCCGGGCTGCCGACGTTCCTCGGCGGCGTGGCGCTGCGGCCGAATGTGATCGGCGATCCGCTCGCGCCCGAGGACGTGCGGTCGATCGACAACTACTTCAACCGCGACAACGTCGTACTGCCGCCAGCGACGGCGCCGTTCGGCAACGCCGGACGTAACAGCGTCCGCGGCTACGCCTTCTATCAGCTCGATCTGGGCATCCAGAAGTCGTTCGGTCTGCCGATCCGCAATGGCGCCTCGCTCGAGATTCGCGCCGAAGCCTTCAACGTCCTGAACAAGACCAACTTCGGCCTGCCCAACGGCGACCGCAACAGTGGCGCGTTCGGCACGATCCGGTCGACGTTCCCCGCCCGCCAGCTGCAGCTCGCCGCGAAGCTGTCGTTCTAGCGGTAGCCCGGCCGGCGGCATGCCGCCGGTCACCTGACGCCGGCCGATCTCCCACGATCGGCCGGCAGTAGCGAAGGTCGGCGAAGACGGAGTTCATGGCGTCGTATTGGACGGTCCCGGCGCCAGAAACGTTGGCCGCGGGCACGCGCTTGACTCCCGCCCGGACATGGCAGAGTCTCTGACCCACAGACGAGAGCGTCCATGCCCCGCATCCCGCCCCGGTCGCTTCGCGTGTGGCTGCCGACACTGACGGCGTTGACCGTCCTGGCCAGCGGCGCCACGGGCGGCAGCATGGGCTCCGCGCAGGCGCCATCCGGGAGCGACGTCCGCTCAGCAGCCGCGGGATTCCACGCGCTCGTTCTGCACGACCCGTGCACCGGCGACTACCCGCCGCAACCGGACACGTGCCTTCACGGCCGGTTGGCCGAGAAGCCGTTCACGTTCGGCGGCAGGCCCGGCGTGATTCACGACGTGCGTCTCAGGATTCGTGGACTCTTCGAGCCCACCACGATTGAGGGCGGCGAAACACCCCATCCGGGCCATCCCTACTACAAGGTGGGCGGCACGGTCAGCGCACGCGAATGGTCCGCCTGGCACATCGAGGTCTCGAATCCCAGGCAGACGTACTGGCTCAATCACTATCCGAATGTCTCGCACACGATCTACGCGGAAGACTTCGAGGCGACGATTCCGGTAGCCGGCGGCAGCGGCGTGGTCGTCCGCGTCGTCGACGGCAACGATCGGCAGATCGACAACGGCAAGCCGGGCCCCGACCGCCGGCAGATCATCCAGGGGGTCGTCGATCGGCCCCCGGACGGACAGCTCCTGCGGCTCGACGTCATCGACGTCGCCGTGCGCTGAGGACGCGCTCCTCAGCGTGCGGACCGGACCCCTGGAGGAACCCGGGGAATCTTGCACGCGCGTCACGGTCTGCGGGCAGGCGAGATTGGCGCGTCTCTCTTTCCGGCGTGGAACTAGACTGGGCCGTTCGAGACAGCTCGCACGGGCGACGACGTAGTTGTGGCGCCCACGTCTTCAGGAGGCGACATGCGCTTGTCTACGGTGGCTTGTACCCTCGGTTCGGCGTTGGTCGCGCTCGGCGTTGGCGGTTCCCAGCGAGCGGACTCTGGCCCAGCGACGCAGTCGGCCGCGCCGGCCCCCGCTGCCACGACGTCTGACATGGCCAGGACGCCGCTGATTCTTTCCGCAGGTGACGGCGAGCGCCGGATCCGTCGAGTGATGGGTGGCGCGCTGGCGATCCTGAAGGTCGACCGCCGGAATGGCGGCTCTCCCAACCTGATGATGGGCTACGAGGAGCTCCCGCCCGGACAGGCGATTCAGGCGCACCGACATCCGACGATGGACGAAATCATCTTCGTGCATCGTGGAACTGGCACGGTGGAGCTCGGTGATCGAACGGCCGCTGTCGGGCCTGGCGCAACGGTGTTCATTCCGCCAGCCACCCGCGTCATGCTCCGCAATACCGGCGCCGAGCCGCTTGCCCTCGCATTCTTCTTTTCGCACCCTGGCTACGAGGAGTATCTCCGTGCGACCTCCGTGCTCGAGGGCCAGCCAGCGCCACCGCTGTCGCCTTCCGAACTGGCCGCGGTCCGCGAGCGGTACAAGGCACACATCGTCTTCGATCCGCAGTAGGGGCGGGGCGTTTCCATCGGGTCACGACGCGGCGGGAGTTGTGGCCCCGGTCAAGACGCCTTCCGCAGCATGCCCAGCGCGGACTTGGGCAGCTTCGCGGCGATGCTCACCTGCGTGCCGACGAGATCGACGACGTCGTACTTCATCGCGAACCCCACGACCACGGCGGCCTCGGACGCAGCCAGCTTGTAGTCCCGCTCGAGCCAGCGCATCATGCCCGAGGTCGCCATCTGCACGGCCTGGTCGAGGCTGCCGCCGATGCCCACGCTGATCAGGTAATCGGCGTTCTCGGCGAGCGGATGCCCGACGCCGCGCCCTTCGATCACATCCACCGTGAACTCGATGTCCATCGACGTCTCGAGGGCGTCGCCCGTCAGCTCGCCGTCCCCCTGCGCCGCGTGGCCGTCGCCCACGAACAGCAGCGCGCCCGGATGGTAGACCGGCAGATAGACCGTCGTGCCTTCGACGATCTGGTTGTAGTCCATGTTGCCGCCGAACCGGCCCGAGTCGGTCGTGCGAATCGCCCAGTCCTGTTGCGGCGCCACCGCGACGCACCCGAGCATCGGCTTCAGCGGCACGACGAAGTCCTTCAGACTGTCGGGCGGCTGCTCGAGGCGCGCGACGCCCGCCTCGGCGTCGATCGTCCAGCGGCTGTTGAAGTTATCCGTCCACTTCAGTCCGGCGAGATGGGACGGCTCGAGCGCGTTCGACATGACCGTGCTGCCGCTGTTCGCCCACTTGCGGTTCGTGCGGATGCGGTTCAGCCGCACGACCAGCGTGTCCCCGGGCAACGCGCCTTCGACAAAGAATGGCCCCGTCTGTGGATTGCCGCCGGGCGACCGCCGTTCATCCTTCGGATCGGTCCCGCCGGCATCGACGCTCCAGGTCTTGACGGTGTCACCACGCGAGATGTGGAGCACCGGCGGCACGCGCGACGTGAAGTACAGCTCGAACTTCGTCGGCTCGAACGTGTGCGTGCGGGCCTGCGCCGGCCGTGGCGCCACGCGCACCGCGGACCACTGGAGCGTTCGTCCGCCCTGCGTGACCTCGCCCGTCAGCCGGCCGTCCGCAATCATGCCTGTGGCCGTGCGATTGGCGACCTTGAACGAGATGGCGTTGCCGCTGACGATCCCCTCGAGCGGCTGGGTGCCGTACGTCCCGGTCAACGTTCTGCCGTCGTGTTTCAGCACCATGCGCGACGTGTTCGGCCGGCCGAAGTCGACGACGGTGACCGCCCACGGCCCGGACAGGTCGGTCTGCGGCGGCGCAGGCTGCCCGAGCGAGAGGAGCAGCAGCAGGAGTGTGGCCATGCGGACCTCGCAACAGGCGCCACTCTATACCGCAGTCACTTTCGCCCGTCGCACCCGGCCACTGTTGGCTGGCAGTGCTCGGCCCTGGATCGTGCCTCCGCATGGCTGTGCGGTTACGAGGCCGGGAACGTTTGACTTCCTATAGACTAAAGTATTAATTTTGATTAATCAAACTTGGTTCCCATACAAGGAGTAACGAGAAATGGCCGCCGCCGCGCCTCCCGTCCCCACCGCCCCGTACATCCACCCGACCGAGGGCATGAAGCTCGCCCGCTGGGCCTTCTTCAGCCTGCTCGCCGCCGTCATTCCCATGGCCATTGCCGGCGAGGTCGGCTCCGCCTATCTGTGGGCGCTCGCAGCCGGCTGCTCGGCCGTGGCGCTCTATGCCGTCCACACCGTCAGCCCCGAGCTGGCGCGCGAGCGCTATCACCCGCCGAGCCCCGGCCTCGATGGCACGACGCTGCGCTGGGTGCGCCTGATTATCTTCGCCACGGTCGTCTTCGCGCTCCTGGATAGCGGGCGATGGCACGTGTCGGCACCCATGCCCGCCGGGTGGCGCATCCTCGGGCTCGTCACGTTCTTCACCGGGCTCGCGATGTTCGTGTATGCGATGTCGTGGAACCGGTTCTTCTCGTCGGTGGTGCGCATCCAGGACGAGCGCGGCCATCACGTCATCGACAGCGGTCCGTACGCGCGCGTGCGGCATCCTGGCTACGTCGGCATGTTGCTCTTCGGGGCGACGATGCCGCTGGCGCTCGGCTCGTGGTGGGCGTTTCTGCCTGGCAGCGTGATCGTGGGCTTCGGGTTCCGGCGCGTGTGGGTCGAGGATCGGTTCCTCGCGGCACACCTGCCCGGCTATCGCGAGTACGCCGCGCGCGTCCGCTATCGACTGCTTCCCGGCATCTGGTAGCGGCGCAAGCCGCGTTCGCAGCGGCACGCGCACGCACAGGCTACGAGCGGACCGAAGCAGGCGCGCGGCGACGGCGCGGAAGCGGTCGTGATGCGGGCCGGTGACGAACATCCAGCGGAGCACGCGCACGCTGGCGGCGCCGCCGGCGTTGGCCGGCATGATCTCGTCGAGCGTCTGCAGTGGCTGCGTGCGAATGCGGTCGAGCAGCGCCACGCGGTGCACGCACGACACCGTGCAGAGCGGCGCACAGCTCTTCTCGCTCGTGCTCTCGCGCCGCACATCCTCGGTGGTGTACTCGGCCAGAGGGATGCCTGGATGCCCGCGCTGCTGTGAGCACCAATGCACCAGGCCGTCCTCGCAGATGTAGAGATAGCGGCCACCGGCCCCGCACTGCCAGTCGTTCGCGCGGCCGAACGCGAGGTTCCGCTGGAAATCGTTCTGCTTCTGCACCGAGTAGAACGGCGCCGTCAGCGAGGTGATCTCGTCGTAGGCGCGCCGTTGCTCCGGCGTCAGCGGCAGCAGGCGGCCGTGACCGTTATGGATCAGGCCGACTGTCGCGCGTCAGCCCCAGTTCGATCGCCCGCTTCGCGATCGTCACCGCATCGTCGGGGTTGCTCAAGTCGCCGCCGAGCACGGAGTTGATGTTGACGCTGAACGCGGCGCGCTTCGCCAGCATCTGCAGCTTTGCGTCGAGCACCTTCAGGCTCTTCATCGACACGTCGTCGGGCGTCACGTTGTCGATGCTGATCTGGAGGTGATCGAGCCCGTCGTCGTTGAAGCCCTCGACGCGCTTCTCGTTCAGCAAGTATCCGTTCGTGATCAGTCCAGCCAGCGCGCCGGTGCCGCGGATGTGCCGGATGAGCTCGTCGAGGTCAGGGTGCAGCAGCGGCTCGCCGCCGCTGATCTCGATGTTCGCCGTGCGCAGCCGCGCCAGGTGGTCGATGCGCTCGCGCATGGTCGCCAGCGCCACCGGCGGAGAGTGCTTGTCGTACTCGTTGCAGTAGGCGCAGGCCAGGTTGCAGCGGCGGATCGGAACGATCTGCGCCAGGACAGGATGACTCGCGGACTGGAAGCCGCGCGCCAGCATCCTGGTCTCTCTCCACCGGCGGTCCAACGTTCGGAACATGCGCCGCGGCCGCTGCATACCCGGATCATAATGCCGGATGCCGCCCGTGGAGTGTGCGCGGTGGACGACGACCCTGACAGCGTCGTATCTGGCGATCACGGCCGCGTTGATAGCGGTCCTCGGCCACACCATCCCAGGCCGCGCGAGCCTGGTCGTGCTGCACGTGACGCTCGCCGCCTCGTTGCTGATCCTGAACCATGCGAGGCCGGCGGCCGGGATCCTCCGCGTGATTCGCGACTGGCATCCGTTGATGCTGTTTCCCTTCCTCTACAAGGAAGTGGAGCTGCTGGCCGGGGGCATCGGCGACTGGCGGTTGACCGCGGCGATTCCAGCCTGGGAGTCGGCGCTGTTCGGCGGACAGCCGAGCTTGTACCTGAGCGAACGGCTGGCGTTCGTGCCGCTGTCCGAGTTCCTCCACTTCTGCTACCTGTCCTACGTGCTTCTCATTCCATCAGTGGCCGCGTACTGGTACGTCAGCGGACAGCGGGCAGCCTTCGGCGAGCTGCTGTTGCTGTTGTCGACCGTGATGCTGGGGAGCTACCTGTTCTTCATCCTGCTGCCGGTGGACAGCCCGTACTACTTGTCGCAGCGCCTTGGCCCGCCGCTCGCCGGCCATTTCTTCTTCGATCTCGTTCATCAGGTATCCGCGCGCGGCGGGGCGCGCGGCGGCGCATTTCCCAGCGCACACGTGTCGGGTGCGGTCGTCGTGAGCCTGGTCGCCTGGCGGCATCAGCCGCGGCTCGCGTACCTGCTCGTCCCGATCGCCGGGAGCGTGATGATCGCCACGGTGTACGGCCGCTTCCACTACGTCCTCGACGCGCTCGCCGGCGCAGCCCTGGCAATCGCCGTCGTCGTGGCCTATCGATATCTTTCCCGAGCGCGGTGAAGGACCGTAAATGCGAGATCGATCGAGACCACGGTTGCCGCGGCTGGTGCGGGTGAACCAGATGGTGGAGCGGCGCGGCGTGTTGGCCGTGGCGGGCGCGCGACTCCTGCCGGGACCCTTCAGCGAATTCAACATGCTGGCCGGGCTCACCCTGCTGAAGCTGCGGGACTTCGCGATCGGGACGGTCATCGGCTGCGCCCCGAAGGCTTTTGCCTGGTCGGGCCTCGGTGCGCTTGTTTTCTAGCTGCCAGTCGTGCGAGCCGCGTCGCAGCGGCTCGCTCACGTGTGACAGCTACGGCAAGGGTTCGACCTTGATCCGCGTTCCGGTGACGATCCCTGTATCGGAGCCAAGGAGCAGCCCGCTCGGATCGAAGACGTCCACCTGGAAGTCGCCGGTGAACTCATCACCGCTGGCGCCCATCCGGAGGTTTGCGCGGACCTTGGACGTCAGAATATGGTGGCCGGCCGCGTCGGCCGTGATCGTGAGGAACGTGACGGCGTAAGTGCCAGGCGCAGTCATGATCCACTGCCCGTATCCGGGGCTCTCGAGCGGTGAGGCCAGCGACACCGAGGAGATGTTGGTGACGCCGCCGTCGGCGCTGAAGGTTCCAAGGCCCACGAACGGCGCCACCGACGTGGGCGTGACCGTGTTGAACCACGCGCCGACCACGGTCTTGCCACCGTTGGGAGTGCCCTGCGCGGCGACCTCCGTCGGTGCGGCGACCACAGACATGACGAGCGCCATCGTGAGCGAGAGCTGTCCGATCAGGCCGAATCTGCTGGACCTGGTGCCGACCATGCTGACCTCCTTGCCCGCCCGGGACGAGACACCATGAGTGTCGGCGTCACCTGTAGAATGCGAGCGGCGTCAGCATAGGGCGCGGGTCTTTCGGAAGTCCGGAAAGAACACGGAAAAAACACGGAAACGGCCGCGTCGGGGGTCATCGAGTGTTGACACGCTCCCATCGCACGTACTCCGCGGGCGAGATCGTGCTCGACCTCGACCGCGGGTGCCTGCTCCGTCGAGGCCAGGAAGTGAAGCTCCGACGCCAGGCCTTCCGAGTCCTCGTGTTCCTCATCGAGCGACACGGCCGGCTGGTCGGCAAAGAGGATCTCACCCGCGCGATCTGGCCCGACACGTTCGTCTCCGACGATTCCCTGACCAAGTGCATCACGGAGATTCGCAAGGCGCTCGATGACGAACGACATCGCCTGGTGAAGACCGTGCCACGCCGCGGCTACATCTTCGACGCGCCGGTCGAGCCGGGAGGGTTCGAGTCCCAGCCCTCCCCAGCCGCCGCAGACATTCCCCATGCCGGAGGCGCTCCGGAAGGCGAGGCTCCGCCCCGCGGTGCGGTGCTCACGTTTCCCAAGCGGACGACCGACAACCTGCCGGAGCCGCTCACGAGCTTCATCGGACGCGAGCACGAGTTGACGGAGGTGGCGGCGCTCCTGCGCGACCACCGGCTCGTCACGCTCGTAGGGGCGGGCGGATGCGGAAAGACACGGCTCGCCCTCGAGGCCGCGCGCCGCCAGCGTGTCCTCTTCCGCGACGGTGTGTGGTGGTCCGACATGGCGTCGTTGACCGACGAGCAGCTCGTCGCCGACACGGTGGCCACCTCGGTTGGAGTCCGAGCCGATGGCGCCAGACCCCTGCAGCAGCGCTTGATCGAGTTCCTGACCACGCGGTCGATGCTGCTGGTCATCGACAACTGCGAGCACCTCCTGACCGCCTGCGCGACGGTCGTCACCGAGGTGCTTCATTCGTGTGCCGGCGTCGCGGTCCTGGCGACGAGCCGCACGCCTCTGGCCATCGAGGGTGAGTGCGTCCTGCACCTGCCGGGGTTGGCGTTGCCGCCGCCAGACGCGAGTCCCGAGCAGATCCTCACCGCGGACGCGGTGAAGCTGTATGTGTCACGAGCCGGCCTCGTGGAGCCTCGACTCGTGCCGTCGGACGAGAGCGTCAGGTTCATCAGGGAAATCTGCACCAGGCTCGATGGCGTCCCGCTCGCGATCGAGCTGGCGGCGGCGCGTGGCAACGTCCTCACCGTCGAACAGATCGCGTCGCGCCTGAACGATCGCTTCCGGTTGCTCGTCGGAGGCGGCCATCGACTCCCCCGCCATGGAACGCTGCGGGCAACGGTCGATTGGAGCTACGAGCAACTGAGCGAGCCGGAGCGCCGGTTCTTCCGCCAGTTGTCGGTGTTTCAGGGCACGTGGTCGCTCGAGGCCGCGACGGCGGTGTGCCTCGACACGCAGGACGAGTTCGACGCGATCGACCTGTTGTCCTCGCTGCTGGAGAAGTCGCTGGTCCTGGGCAGCGAGGACGCGCCGGAGGGGCGGCGTTACCGGATGCTCGAAACGATGCGCGAGTACGGCCGCGACCGCCTTCGCGAATCAGGCGAGGAACAGGCCGCGCTCGCTCGCCATCGCGACTACTTCCGTGCGCTTGCCAGAACCGCGCGCGGTGAGCTGTTCGGCGGCGGTCAGTCGACCTGGGTCGGACGGCTTCGCCGCGAGCACGACAACCTTCGCGTCGCCCTGGCATCGGGCCTCACCGAACCCGAGTCACTCGCGTCCGCCCTCGAGCTCGCGGCGAGCCTTCACTGGTTCTGGTTCATGCAGGGGCATCTGGGGGAGGCCCGGCGTTGGCTCTCGTCCGTGCTGGACCGGCCTTCACCGGACGTGGCAGAGGGCAGGCGGCTGACGGCGGAGTGTCTCTCCGCGCTGGGACTCGTCACGGTCTTGCTTGGGGCGCCGGAGCAGGGAGTCCAACACCTCACCAAGGGCTTACGCCTGGCGCGGGAGCTGGAAGACGACGCGTTGTCGGTCTGGACGCTTCGGATGATCGCGCATGGCCTCATAGAAGAAGGCCGGATCGCCGAGGCCGACACGACCGCGGCGGAGGCCCTCCAGATCGCGACGCGCATGGGCACGGCATTCTACGCCGGCACGGCGCTGGGGACGGTGGGACTCGTCAGACGCGCGCAATGCGACTACGACCGCGCGGCGCAGTGCTTCGGGGACGAGGCGACGCAGTCCGTGCCTGCGGAGAACGCTGGTTCTGCGCGGCAGCCCTGGCGGACGCTGCGGAAGCCGAGGAACGGCGCGGCAATCTCGTCAGAGCCGCAGCCCTCGCGACGGAGGGACTCCAGCTCGCGAACGAGAACGACACACCGGCGGTCGCATGGAATATCGACGTGCTCGCTCGCACGCTGGCGGCCCGAGGCCACCTGTTGCCAGCCACGCGATTGTGGGGCGCCGCCGAAGTGCTGCGGGAGCGAACGGGCCTGACGCTATCCGGCTACTGGATCGCGGCAACGGATGAAGCCATCGCGACGACGCGCGAGCGCTTGGACGACGATCACGCCTTCCGCGATGCGTGGAAGGAAGGGCGGGCGATGGGCTCTGCGGACGCGATCGCGTTGGCTCGTTCCCACGACCTCACGTGAGGTGCGCGCGCGATCTCGATTCCGATGTGGTGTTTCTGCCAGCCAGGGCAAAGGCCAGTGCTGAGGCAAAGCCAAGAAGCAGCGGCGCGGTTGCCACGCCCGGAAAATACTCGCCGCGGGAAGCCGCGATGAGCAGATGCATGGCGCCATTGGCGGCCTCGAGGCAGGTCCAGAACCAGGCCCAGAGGACACCGGCCGGACGGTCCCGCCGGACCCAGGCCACGTAGCACCAGGCACCGAACGAGACCAGCAGCGTGTTCCCGATCGCAAAGCCGACCGCGTGGTTCGCGCTGATGAGCCCGCTGAGGGACCGCGCCGGCGGGAAGACCTCGTAGAGGCGGAAGACGTACTCCTCCACGGAATGCGCGGCCTGCGCCAGCATCAAGGCGAGGAACAGGCGCTGCCAGCGGTATTTCATGGCGGTCGGACGATGGCGCGAAGCGCCCGCTCTCGACCTATCGTAGATCTCAGGAGGGTGCGATGACGTCCACTCGAGCCGCCCTGCCGCGGCGCCGGTTCCTCGGTCTCTCGGCGGCCGGAACGCTCGCCGCGCTCGGCGACCTGGGGTTCCTCGGCCACCTGCCGCCGGTGGCGAGCGCGGAGGCGAATGTCGATCCCGCGCGCGTGCGTCTGCGCCCCGAGATCGAGCCGCTCGTCCGGCTGCTCGAGGACACGCCGCGCGAGCGCGTGCTCGAGGAGGTGGCCGCGAGGATCCGCCGCGGGCTCGCCTACCCCGACCTGCTCGCCGCGCTCCTGCTGGCGGGCGTCAGGAACATCCAGCCGCGCCCCGTCGGGTTCAAGTTCCACGCCGTCCTCGTCGTGAACTCGGCGCACCTCGCGAGCCTGGCGTCGCCCGCGTCGGATCGCTGGCTGCCGCTCCTGTGGGCCGTGGATCAGTTCAAGAGCTCGCAGGCCGCCGATGAGCGCGCCGGCGACTGGACCCTCGGGCCGGTCGACGAGGCCGCCGTCCCGGCCGCGGACAAGGCACGCGCCGCGTTCGTCGCCGCGATGGATCGCTGGGACGAGCCAGCGGCCGACGCCGCGATCGCCGGGCTCGCGCGCACGGCACGCCCCGGCGAGATCTTCGAGGTCCTCGCGCGCTACGGCGCGCGCGACTTCCGCGAGATCGGACACAAGGCGATCTACGTCGCGAACAGCTTCCGCACCCTCGACGTCGTGGGCTGGCAGCACGCGGAGCCGGTGCTCCGCTCGCTCGCGTACGCGTTGCTCGACAAGGACGGCGATTCCGGCAACCCGTCGACGAGCGACCTGCCGGCGGATCGTCCGTACCGGCTCAACCAGCAATCGGCCACGCGCCTTCGCGCGGGCTGGTCCGACGGCCGCGCCAGCGCGGACGGCGCGCGCGAGATGCTCCACGCGCTGCGCCAGGCGACGCCGGAGGCCGCGAGCACCCTGGCGATCGACCTCCTGAACCGCGGCGTCGCGCCCCAGTCGATCTTCGAGGCCTGCTTCGAGTCCTCCGCCGAGCTCATGATGCGCAGCCCCGGGATCCTCGCGCTGCACGCGACCACGTTCACCAACGCGGTGGGCTACGCGTGGCAGCGCTGCCGCGACGACGGGACGCGCCGGCTGCTCCTCCTGCAGAACGCGTCGTTCCTGCCGCTGTTCCGCGGCGGGCCTGTCCGCGGCGTCGCGATCGACACGCTTCGAGCCGCTGCCGCCCCGCTCGACGGGTCCCGCCGCAATCGAGGAGATCTTCGCCGAGGTCTCGCGTGAGCGCGGGGTCGCGGCCCGAAAGGTCCTCGGCTTCCTGGAGGCCGGCGGCGACGTGCGGCCGCTCGCCGACGCGATCCGCCGCCTGATCTTCCTCAAGGGCACCGACTCGCACGACTACAAGTACAGCTCCGCGGTGCTCGACGACGCGCCGGCGCTCGCGGCGTCGTGTCGCGCGCGCATGCTCGCGGCTGGGGCCTTCTATTTCAAGGGCAGCGCGTCGCCCGACACGACCCTGGCGCAACGGGCCCGCAGCGCCATGACCGGCTGACCGGCCAGGTCGCTATCGGCGCGAGACCGGTCGCGCTCACGAAGCGCCGCTTGAAGGTGCGTTCGGCGAGCGTCGAGCGCTTCAGCATGGCCTCCACGGGATTCGCCACCGAGAAGTGCTTGCTCAACCACCGTTGGGCGCTCTCGATGTCCGCGTCTCCGTGGTCGCTCCGGCCGTCGAACACGATGTACGGCGTGAGTCCCTCGTGATGCCACTGCAGCGCGAACATGTGGGCGACCTCCCGCGCGGCCGCGGAGCCCGCGTAGCGCGCGAGCAGGTGCAGCACCGCATCGACTGAGCGCACGAACCACGGCTGGGGTGGTGAACGCGCGTGCCGAGTAGCGCTGCGAAATCCACTTGACTCGACGCGTGCCGGAGCGAATGATCCACTCCCCCAGATATCTGTTCACTCGATCACCGGCGACGGAGGTGTTCCATGCGACGTCGTTTTGTGGCAGCGCACGCGTGTCTCGCGAGCGTCGCGATCCTGGGTCTCTGGTCGTCTCCACCCGTCAGCGTTGTCCGCGCGGCGCCCGGCACGCCGAGAGTGTCGTGGAGCCCCTGCTATCGCGATCTGGGGCTGCCGTTCGAGTGTGGTACGGTCCAGGTACCGCTCGATCACGACGGGCCGGCCGAGGCGGCGATTTCCATCGCGCTGGTTCGACTCGCGGCGACCGGGCCGGGCGCTCGCATTGGATCGCTTTTCTTCAATCCGGGCGGACCCGGGGATCGGGCGTCGACTTCCTGCTCGGCTTCGCGCCGTTCATTCCGCCGCCGCTGCGGGCTCGCTTCGATCTCATCGGCTTCGACCCGCGCGGCATAGCACGAAGCACGGCGGTCCGCTGCTTCGGGAACTCCGGTCAATGGGCCGGCTTCCTGACGCCGTTCCCGTTCCCCGTCACCGCCGCCGAGGAGACGGTCTGGGCGGCGGCCGATCAGTACCTGATCGGCGCGTGCGATCAGCGCGCAGCCAGCATTATCGATCACATGTCGACGGCGGACGCCGCGCGCGATCTGGACCTGCTGCGAGAGGCCGTCGGCGACGAGCTACTCTCGTACGTCGGCTACTGGTACGGCTCGTACCTCGGGGTCACCTACGCGAACCTGTTCCCGGATCGCTTCCGCGCGCTGGTTGTCGACGGCGTCCTCGACCCGGTGGCGTGGGCGACGGGAGCGCCGGGTGAAGCGGCGACGCTGCCCTTCTCGACGCGGGTGCGGAGCGATGCCGGCGCCGCGGTTACTTTGAGCGAGTTCCTCCGGCTCTGCGACGCAGGCGGGCCGGCCTGTGCCTTTGCACCCAACGCCGCGGCGCGGTTTGACGCGCTTGCCGCTCGCCTGCGCGCAGAACCGCACGTCGTCCTCGACCCTGCCACCGGGCAGCTCGTGCCGTTCTCATACGCAGACCTCATCGCCAATGCGCTGAGCGCGATGTACGACTCGTTCTCCTGGCCGTCGTTTGCGACGTTCCTGGCCTACATCGAAGCGCGCGCCGAACCGGCGGTGCTGGGCACACAGCTTGCCTTGCTACACCGCGAGCTGGGGCTAATCACCAAGCGCGGGTTCCCGCGCTACAGGAACGGTCCCGAAGGAGGGACGACCGTATTCTGCACGGATACCGAGAATCCGGGCTCGTTCGCGGCGTGGTCGGATGCAGCGGCGGCCTCGGAGGCCCAGTTCGGTCACTTCGGCCGCATTTGGACCTGGGTGTCGAGCCCGTGCGTGGGCTGGCCGGGCGCTGCCCCGGATCGCTATCTGGGTCCCTTCAATGCCGCGACGCCGCATCCCGTGCTCGTCGTCGGCAATCAGTTCGATCCCGCCACGCGCTACGAAGGCGCGGTGACGGTACACGAGCTGTTGCCGAACTCCAGCCTTCTGACGCTGCACGCGTGGGGCCACACGTCGTTGCTGCTGTCGCAGTGCGCAACCGTCGCCGTTACGAGCTATCTGCTCACCGGCGTGCCGCCACCCTCCGGCACGTTGTGCGAGCAGGACTTGGTCCCTTTCACGATTCCGTTAACGTCGAGTTCCACGTTCGAGATCGAAGCGCGCCGTCAAGTCCTTGGCAGTCTCATTCCCGAGGTGCTGTTGCGAAAGGCCCCGTGACATATGCGTGGAACTGCTCGAGCTGATAGACACGGGAGCCGACACGCCGAAGTCGTCCCGACCCAACGATGGCTCGAACGTCGTCGAACAGCCGTGTCAGGGAGCCCAGCCTGCGCTCGAGTACCCCGAGCGGGGACATCGCGCCAGAGAGAATCTGTGTCGCCCATGCGACGTCGATTGGCATCGTCGCGTCAGCGGTCACATCATGCTGGGTGGGATCTCGATCGGATCGCGCGACGATCGTAAAGCTCCCTGCACGCTCGTGCAGCTCGAGGGCATAGCCACATCGCTGCAGGTCTCGATTATCAGTGTCGAAGCTGTGGACGAAGTGGACAGCCACCCCGGGTGCGTCCGTCCCTGCGGTCGCTCCGGCCCCGCGGGCCTCGTCCGTGACCGGCGTGGGTGATCGCGGCGCATCATCGCTGTCGCCGGTCCAGCAGTTGTCCGCCACGGCAGTGGGCACCATCGACGTCGGCCGCGAGATCCGGGTCTCCTGCGCTTCCGCTGATTCGAGCCGGGCGATCATCGACTCGATCGTCCGCACTCGAGACAGCCAACCGGCCTGCGGCTCCCTTTTGGATGCGCCTCGCAGGCGAAGGCGGGTCTGGATCTCCGCCCAGATCCCTGCGAACGCCATCGTCGCGGGGTCGCGCGGGGCGAACACGGCGATGGGCATTCGCTTGATCGCCATCTGCTCCACGACGCTCGCGTAGGGCACCTGTGACGTCAGAAAAATGTTGGTGTGGCTCGCCGACCATTCGCACGTGCGGCTATGCAGGGACTTCCGGCGATCGACCATGCTGAAGAACGCAGCCACGTCGGAGCGTGAACCAGAGCGATCGGCCCACTTGAGCACCTGGCTGAGGGTCCGCAGTGAGAGCACGGTCGGAATCGTGGGGACGAGCAGCGTGTCCGCCGCGGCGAAGATGCTCTCGGTCAGCAGGGAGAATCCTGCCGGGCAGTCGAGGAACACGAAGTCGTAGTCGCTGCCGAGCGTATCGAGGAGCTCCGTCACCACGCGTTTGGGCTTCTCGAGACCTCCGAGCAGTCGATCGAACTTGCGGTAGGCAAAATCAGCGGGAAGCAGATCCAGGTTGTCGTAATCGGTCTGCTTGATGGCAGAGGCAAGCGCCTGGCCGCTGTGCAGACTCTTTCTGCCAAAACCCGGCACCCGCGCGCGGACGCGGAACGCGAAGCTCGAGGCGGCCTGCTGGTCGAGATCCCACAGCAGCGTCCGCTGCCCGCTGGCCGCAGCGAGGTGCGCAAGGTTCACTGCCGACGTGGTTTTTCCGACCCCCCCCTTGATGTTGTAGAGCACGATGACGTTCATCTGGCAGGCTCCATCGATTTCGACCGTCGGAACGCCCGCCGACAGGCAGCCTGGGTGGCGTGAGAACGAAATCCGGCGAGTCCATCTGAAACTTGTTCGCGCACGCGGTCGCGGCGCTCGCGACAGCGATCGGCCAGGCGACCGAGCGCGCGTTCGGTCGGCCCGTCGGCTACGACCGATTCGCGCCCAGACTCGAGCACTCGCTCCTGCACCTGCGCATCGTTGAACTCACCGAGCACACGCTGCAGCTTCTTCAGCGCGCTCAGGATGCAGTGAAGATCCGCTGCGTCGTAGAACGCCGGTGTGACGTCGACCAGGTAGCGAAGCTTCTTGGCGTCGAGACGTACCTCGTGAAGACGCTCGGCCGGCGTCTGCGCATCGACCGTCTCCGAGCCGCGGGCGATGCGCCGGCACAGCCGCCATGTCCTTTGCGCGACCACGTCGGCGAGGGGACGTTCGGCGTTGTGGGCGTCCGGATGCGGCGGCGCCGATCGTTCCAGGAACGTCGCCCACACGTCGAGCAGCCGCCGATAGCGTTCGCTGTCCAACGCTTCGATCAGGGCCTGGTGCTCCCGCTCCTGGGCGCGGCCGAGAAATGCTGTCAGCGCTTCGACGTCGTCAGCCCGAGCCTCGTCGCGCTGCGTTCTGAGCGAGAGGACGAGGACGTCCATGTCGCGCGGCGGGCCCGTCAGGCGGCCCAGCCACGAAAACTCCACCGCGAAGTGCGCCAGCAGGTCGGGCGGAAACACGCGCCGGATTTGACCGAGCAAGGCGCGTGTCCGCCGGACGGTAACGCGAAAATCGTGGAGGAATTCGGTGTCCAGACGCGCACGCACGCCAGGCTCGTTTGCAACCAGGATTCCGAGAAGGGCCCGGTGAATCTGTCGCGCGCCGATCTCCGCTGCAACGGTCGGCAGGACGTCGAGCTCGGGCGATGGGCCGACATAGAGCTGGGACCCCAACTGCCGAAGGATCAGGCCGTCGAAACCCTCTCGACACGGCTCGACGCCGGGACGACTCTCGACGATCGGCACCAGCGTTCGGTAGACATCTTCGTAGCCGCGCAGAGCGGTGAGGGTGATCACAGTGGGGAGCGGCCGCCAGTCGTGGCGCGCCATCGGCAGCCGCGCCCGGCCCGATTCGATGCGCAGGCGTGCGACCGTCTTGTTTCGCGCGTCGAGCACGTCGAGCAGCGCCCCGTGTACGTCGATGTCGGCCTGGGGGAGCAGCCGGCGGACGCCGATGAGCGGCGCCACGGCCCGCTGCAGCGGCCCTTCGGGCAGGTCCCAGGCAAAGCTCGCGGGCGCGCCGAGCCGGAGCGTGAGATTCGTCCCGGCCGGCCGGTGTTGCCACGCAACCGTCAACGGATCCCTCCCACCTCGCGTCAAGCGGGCGCCAGCTCGCCGGAGACGCCCGTCGAAGGTGTCGAGGAGGGTGAACCGCCTTCGGCCGATTGGGTGATACCGCGTTGGCAGGAGCGCCTGCAGGCTCGTCGTGATCGCGTCAGGGGACGCCCCGTTGTGAACGATGCACGTGGTTTCGAAGGCGGTCGACGCATCGGCGCGCATGCCTAGTGATGCGCTCAAGAGTGCTCTCCGACCAGGTGTTCGATGCCGTGGACGAACTCCCGTAGCTCGTCGCGCACGCAGGCAGCCGCATCCGAAACCGGCATCCAGCGGCGCCGACGAAACTTCGCCTCGCCCCAGTGATCGAGCACATCGGTGACGCGCATCAGGTACACATCGACCCGACAGGAGCCATTGCCGTTCACATGCAGATAGCGACCGAGCGGCTTCCGAGCGACCACGCCCCGCAGGCCAGCCTCCTCTTCGGCTTCGCGGATCGCCGCGTCGCGCGGTCGCTCACCTTCATCGACCCAACCCTTGGGGACAATCCAACGCTTCCCGCCGCTGGTCGTCACCAACGCGACCTCGAGACGATCCCTGCGGACGCGATAGGGAATCACCGCTGCTTTTCGGTCTGCCCGCGCCACCCGTCCTCCAATTGTGAGTGAGGTCCGGTCGATGCGGTCAACGCCGTCCGCGTTGCCGACCGCCACTGCCGGAGCTCCGTCCCCGTGGCCCTCCGGACCGACCTCCGTCAGTCCGACACGTTGATCCGCACGTAGAGCCTCATCGTCGCGCTGCTTGAGTAGTCGCAGCGTGTCGCGGATCACCTCGCTGGCTGTCTGATAGAGGCCGGTGCGAACCTTCTCGTTGACGAGCTCGTCGAGCTCCGGCGTCAGCGAAACGTTCATGGGTCGACAACGTGACGATGATAACAAGGCCTAGCGACAGATGTCGAAGCCTTTTATCGCGTCACATCGCCGTCTGATCATCGGCAATCGACCGCTGAGCCCTCGGAGCATGAAGGTGGAATGCGGCGCTACTCGGGAGAGCTCTGATCGGTCGCGGCGGCGGCGCTCCTGCGGGCTCACTCGTTCATGTGCACCACTTTGGCCGGCGGGAATCCATTGAAGTGCGTGCTGCTGGCCGCCGAGTAGGCGCCCATGTTCGGCGCATAGAGCGAGATCCCCGAGCTCCAAATCGGGAAGCTGTTCAGCCAGGCTGATGGTGTCGAGGGCATCGCATGTCGGGCCGAACACCGAGCAGATCTGCGTCGGCCCTTTCGCGAAGCTCTTCAGCGGGTACTGGCAGTGGTCGAAAATCACGCCGCTGAACGTGTGATAGACGCCATCGTCGACGTAGTAACAGAGCTTGCCGCCGCGAATGGCCTTGCCGATGATCTTCACCACCGCCGTGGCGCTCGACGCCACCAGGAACCGGCCGGGCTCCGCGAGAATCTCGACAGGCGGGGGGAACAGCCTGTCGAGTTCCGGATTGATGGCCTCCGCCAGCTTCTGGAAGGCCGGCACGGTTTCGTCGTAGTGCGCCGGGAAGCCGCCGCCGATGTCCAGGAGCTTGAGGTCGAACCCGCGCGCCTTGGCCTCGGAGAAGACGCTCGCGGCAGAGATGCAGGGCCTGTATGTAGTTCTGGATGTTCGTGCACTGACTCCCGACATGGAAGCTCAAGCCCTCGACTTCGAGCTTGTTGTTGTGCGCGAAGGCGATGAGATCGACCGCTTCGCCGGGGAGCGCCCCGAACTTGCTCGAGAGCTCGACCATCGAGCCGGTGTTGGGCACGCGCAGCCGCAGCACGAGCCCGGCTCGTGGCGCGTGCCTGGCGATTTTGATCACTTCCTCGTGGTTGTCGTAGGTGACGAGGGGCTTGTAGCGATCCAGCTGAACCAGCGTCTCGTTGGCCTTGATGGGGTTGGCGTAGATGATCCGATCCCAGATGAAAGCCTGCCGCTCCTCCTCCGCCAGGTCGGTCACGTTTTCGTGCACGGCCAGGAACTCGGCAACGCTCGCGACGTCGAAGCTCGCGCCGGCCTTGTAGAAGGTCCTGATGATCTCCGGCGCGGAGTTGGCCTTGACGGCGTAGTACGCCTGGACACGTGGAAGGTGTTTGCGGAATTGCGCGTAGTTCTCCCGCAACGCCTCGTGATCGACGATCACGAGGGGCGTGCCGTGCGTTTCCGCCAGCCCGAGGAGCGTTCCTTCGTCCACGTCAGTCGCCCTCACTGATCAGGAAATTCTTGAATTGCCAGGGATCCGACTGGTCGAGCTGAGGCCGATTGAACGTTGGGAACGCGTTCGTATAGTGCTTCAGCGGCGTCCAGTCCGACGACAGCGACAGGAACTTGCCCAGGTAGGGCTTGCTGATGTCGAGGATGAAGTCGTGCGGCAGATCGTCGGGTGCGCACACTCCGCGGCGCGGGTTCTCGAGCATCCACATGCAGGCGGCCACCACCGAGATGGCGACCTGCATCGTCGTCGCGTTCTGATGAGGGACCAGGCGGCGGGACTCCTCGATGTCGAGATCCGTTCCGCACCACCACGACTGATAGGGGTGGCCCATCACCAGCGCCCCCAGAATGTCGGCGCCGCTCGTGATCTCATCGGTCATGATGCGGATGCGGGGCTGCAGCACGTAGTCGCGACCGCGCAGCTCGTGGAGTGAGACGATGGCGCAGTCAGAGGGACAGTATGCGTAGTGTACCGTGGGCCGGTACACAGCCTTGCCGTCCTGCCACACCGTCAGCTTCTCGGTAATCGTGAAGGCCTCGCCGTGGCGCACCACCATGCCGATGACGTGGTGGGCCGGCGGGACCCAGGTCGATACAAACGTGTTCATCCCCATGCGTGCCAGACAGATCTGGCTCCGGGGGCCGTCGGCGTGCTCGTAGGCGAGTAGAGGCAGCTCTTTCTCGTGAGTGCCCCAGCCCATTTCGGCCGTGGTCGTGCCCTCCTCGCGGAAGCCTTCGACGCTCCAGGTGTTCACGAACTCGTCGACTTCCTTGGGCTTGTCGGTGACCTGGGTGTCGCGCTCGCTGCAATGAATGACCTTGACGCCGAGCTGGTGAGCCAGGTGGTTGAACTCCCTCGCTGCGGCATGGTGGGCGATGCGCTCGGCCGCTGCCCCGTCGAATTTCCGATCGGCCAGCGCCCGTTCGGCGATGTCGAGCAGCGCCTGCTTGGTGAAGTGGCTGATCAGCCCGGGGTTCGCCCCATGCTCGAGCACGGCGGTCGGCCCCGGCTCCGTCCATGACGCCACCATCCGGCGCAGATTCATGTGGCGCCAGTAGAGCGTGCGCTCGGTCGGGTGGAGGTTTTCCCCTCCCGCGTAGGGATCCCAGAGCTCCACCGACGTGTTGATGTAGAGGACGCCGGTATCGTGGCACCACTGCACGATCTCGCAGCAGTCGATGTTCCAGGCCAGATCGATGAGGAGGTCGCCGGCCGACAGATGTTCGCCGAGCAGCGCGCCCATGTTCTCAGGCGTGACTTGGTTCTTGACAAACGTCATGCCCTGTTCGATCCACGGCGCGAGGATCTTCTCGTCGGGCTCGAAGTCCATGATCGTGACCCGCCGCGGATCGACGGCGATGTGCCGCATGAGAATCGGCAGCGTGCACCGTGCGACGGCGCCGAAACCGACGAACAGGATGCGCTGGGTGAACGTCTTCATTCTGCCTCCGCTGTCTACCTGCGACGCCATCGTCGCTACGTGAGCTTCTTCACCAGGACCTTGGAGTTGCGGCCGCTCTGCTCGTATCGCTCACGGCGCTCGGGTGGCAGGTCGTCTGGCCTGCCTTCGACAAAACCACCTTTGGATTGAAAGTACGTGAACGCCTGGGTGGAAAGCACCAGAAGCTCGCGCAGGCCCAGCTCGCGCGCCCGGTTCTCCACGAACTGAATCAGCTTGCGGCCGATGCCCTCGTTCTCGTGCGACGAGCTGACGTACAGACACGCCAGCTCGCCTTGATTCTGCTCGGGATACACATGCAACGCGACGCAGGCCACTGGGTTCCTGTCGATCTCGAAGATGTAGTAGTCCCCGAGGTGCCGTTCAATCATGCCCTTCGTGCGCCGAACCAATTCGTCGGCTTCGACCGCCTGCCGGGTGAGCAGGCTGATGGCGCGCACGTCCTTCTTCTTCGCCGCCCGGATGTGTTCGTACTCGTTCGCATAAATCAGCGTGCCAAGGCCGTGGTTGGAGAACACCTCTCCCAGCAGGCCTTCGTCGAGCGTGCCGTTGATGACGTGCACGCGAGGTACGCCAGCGTGCCCGGCGGCGGCGGCATGCTGCGCCTTCGCCAGCATCTCCGCGGCGAATCCCGCGGCATCGTGCTGAACGAGGCGCGCCAGCTCCTCCACCAGCATCTGGCGGATGAGATGCCCGTGATGGATCAGGCCGTCCTGAGACGTGACGAAGATCAACTTGATCGCCTTGAGCTGCGCGGCAACCGCCACGGCCACACGGCCGGCGTTCACGCGATAGGTCTTGCCCTCGCCGTCGAAGCCGAGCGGTGGGATGACGGGGACGACGCCCTGCGCCAGAAGGGACTGGAGCAGTTCCACGTCGACGCGCTCCACCTTTCCGGTGAACTGCTGGTCCACGCCTTGGAGGATGCCCACGGGATGGGCGACGATCACGTTCGTGCACGCGGCGCGCAGGTCGTTCGCCGAGAGGCCTTCGAGAATCTCGTGCGTCAGGCGGTTTGCCGCCGTGAGCGCCAGGTCCAGTGTCGCCGCGTCGGTGACCCCTGTGCCGTCGAGATCCGAGGCCGTGACATGACGCTCGTTGGCGAGCGACCGGATCTGCTCAGCCGCGCCGTGCACGAGCACGACGCGAATGCTGAGCGACCAGAGAAGAGCGACGTCGAGGAGCAGCGTCCCGAAATTGTCATCGGTGACGATTCCACCGTCAACCGCCAGGATGAACGTCTTCTCGCGAAACTGCGGCACGTACTGGAGGATGCCCCGCAAGTCGGTCAGCTTCATAATTCGACGACAGTCTTGTCGACATCAGCGTATGCGGCGCGCTCCCGTCCGTGTCACGTACGGTGGCGTGGCGGTATCACAACCGAGTAACGTAACTTGGACCTCGCGCAAAGGCCAGTCACAACCGCTCGGGCATCACGCAGCCGGGCGACGAGGACGAGACCGAGCGGGCCATCGAAGCCGGCGAGCGAGTGGCGCCCGCTCGGAAGATCTCCACGGCTCTCAACGTAGATCGAGAAATCGGCCCGAGTCTACGACAGCTGCTCAGGGTCTCGTAGACCGGCGATCCGAGTTTCGCGGCCCACCCTGCCTGGTCGAGGCACGTCTGGGCGATTTCCTGGCGATTTCATCTGGACCAGAATGGGTCATGGCGGACAGCCACTCGCCGTTCGACGTGCTGGAGGCATACCTCCGTGCTCGCGCATCCTTCTCAGCGGAGGAGCTCGCATTCGTGCGGACGATGTTCCGACCCCGGAGCCTGGCGGCGGGGGACTTCCTCCAGCGTGCTGGCGACGTGGCGCGCCATGCGGCGTTCGTCGCGCGCGGCTGTCTGCGCAGTTACGTCATCGACGGGAAGGGCAAGGAGCACGTCGTCCAGTTCGCACCTGAGCAATGGTGGCTCGCGGACGCGATCAGCCTGGACACCGGCACCCCGTCTCAGTATTTCTTCGCCGCGATCGAGGATTCCGATCTGTTGCTGATCGATGCACCGGCGCACCAGCAGATCGTCGACCGCGTCCCAGGCTACTCGGCGGCGATGCGCACAGGCCTTCAGAAGCATGCCGCGACCAAGGATCTGCGAATCGTGAAGGCACTGAGCGCAACCGCGGCGGAGCGCTACCTGGACTTCATGAGCACGTTTCCGACAGTCGCGCAGCGCGTGCCGCAGTGGATGGTGGCGTCCTACCTGGGTGTCTCGCCGGAGACCATCAGCCGCATCCGCAAAGACCTGTCGCGGAAGTAGATCCGCGGCGCGCTTCCGCGCGACTTCGCTTCTTGATCCAGATCAATGGCTGGCGCCGCATCCAGCCACTAACGTGTGTGGCGGAGGACAACCATGATCACCACACGTCAGACAGCCTGTTGTAAAGGAAGGCCGGCTGCGGCGGCCACAATCGCGCTTCTTGCCGTCGCGGTCGCCGCGAACGTCGCCGCGCAGCAGTGGATGCGGACCGGAGCAACCACGACCGAACAGAACAAGGCCGTGGCACTTCGTTGGAGCCAGGAGCTGTGGAGCAAGGGCCATCTCGCGGTGGCCGACGAGATCGTCGCGCCCGACTACGTACGCCACGATCCGGGCGATCCATTTCCGGCGCGGGGTCCGGGAGACGTGAAGCGGATTGTCGGGATGCTGCGGTCGATGCTGCCCGACCTTCGCATCAGCGTGGACGCCATGATCGCCGAAGGCGATTTCGTCGTCAGCCGCTACACCGCGACCGCGACCGACACCGTTGGCTACATGGGCATGCCGCCGACCGGAAAGGCCGTGCGAACGCCGGCGATTCAGATCTTCCGGTTCTCGAACGGCAAGATTGTCGAGAGCTGGGCCGCGCGCGATGATCTCGGTACGTTGCGACAATTGGGACAGCTGCCGGCGCGGGGTGGCGCCGCCCAACGCTGACATGCTGCAATGAGTGACGGACGCGGCGTCGGGAGGAAAGGCATGGCACTCGAGGTCATCGGTGCGGGGTTTTCGCGCACTGCGACTTTTTCGCTCAAGTTCGCACTCGAACACCTGGGCTTCGGGCCCTGTCACCACTTTGCTGAGATCTTCGCTGGGGGGCAACGCAAGGTGTCGCAGTGGCTCGACGTGATTGCCGGCCGGCCTGACTGGGATGCGGTCTTCGACGGCTTCCATGCCACCGTCGATACGCCGGCCTGCAATTACTGGCGCGAACTGGCCGAATACTACCCGGAGGCGAAAGTCGTACTCACCGTACGTAACGCCGACAGCTGGTTCGATTCGGCCAGCGAGACGATCTTTTCCGACAGGCTGCAGGGCTCGCTGTCCGGTTCGCCGATGGGTGCCTTGATGGGAGCCGCGATCCTCGAGGTGAGCGGCGGCCCCATCACCGACCGCGCGTTCATGACCAGTTGGTACCTGCGGAGAAACCAGGAGGTGATCGATACCCTGCCGCCCGGGCGGTTGCTGGTGTTTTCGCCGCAGGATGGCTGGGGGCCGCTCTGCGCGTTCCTCGAGGTACCCGTGCCCACGTGTCCGTTCCCCTGCGTGAACAGCCGCGACGAGCTCACGCAGGCGTCGGACGAGAATTTCGGCCTGCCGGCCGATCCCGAGGTCGGCATGCGCGTGGCCCGCGAATATATCGATCGACTGAAGGCCAGGGCGTTCGCAGGCTAGCGTCGTTTCCACGGGCTGTCCGCTCGACGGCGGCCGCACCTGCGAGCTGACGCTGCCGGCCGGCGTCCCCGCAAAGGTTTCTGGTCGACGACGTCGCGCTGTTCGACTCCTGGAAGGTCGTGGTGGCCGGCTGCAAGAACATCGCGGCGGCTCCGTTCACTGATTGACACCTGTGGCCGGGCCCGTCCGGGCTCTCACGGTGTCTCAGTACCACGGAGCCTGATCGATGCCCTCCCCAGCGCTGACTACCAACCGTCATGCGGCACGACGTCCCAGGATGCCCATCATGAACAGACACGCGTTGACGCTCGTAATCGTGCTCGTTTCAGCGGGCTGCGGGTCCAACAAGGCAACCGCTGACCGGGACGTCGGCATCGCGTCCCAGGGGATGGCGTTCACGGCTTCTGCGTCGCCGCAGGCTCCCGCCATGCATTTCGCCGGCGCTGCCGTGGGGGTGCCACAAAGCCCCAGTCGACCGGGCCCGGGCGTGCCTGTCGATCCGGTCTCGTATCTCGCCTATGCCTACGGGATGAGCCTCGAACTCCCAGGCGATCGACTCATCGGCGTGATGGACGGACACGCGGCGGCGTGCCGCGACGCGGGCCTCCGCGTGTGCCAACTGGTCGCGTCGAGGCGTGATGGCGACCCTCAGGACACGCTGAGCGGTTCACTCTCGCTGCGCGCCGAGCCTCAGTGGCTGCAGCGTTTCATGAAGAGCGTGCAGAGCGATGCGATCGGCGCCGCGGGACGCGTGACGTCGCAATCGACGACCACCGAGGACCTGACCCGCGTGATCGTCGATACCGAGGCGACGCTCCGCGCCAAGCGCGCCCTGCGCGACCGGCTGCAACAGCTGCTCGCGACGCGGCCGGGCTCCCTGGCGGACTTGCTGGGTGTCGAACGGGAGCTGTCGCGCGTCCAGGCAGAGATCGACTCGACCGAATCCAACCTCACCGCCATGCGGACACGTGTCGCGATGTCCGCCCTGACGATCGAGTACGGGTCGAGCGCTCGCGTGGTGGCGGGCGGCACGTTCGAGCCGTTGCGGCTCGCCTTCGCGGACTTCATCGTCGCCGTCGTGGAAAGCACGGTGACCCTCGTCACCGTCGTGGGCGCGCTGCTGCCCTGGGTCGTCGTCGGGACGATGGCGGTGTGGCTGCTGATCCGTCGCCGCCGGCGCGCTCGCCGCACGACGAGCCCGGAGCCGCCGACGAAGTAGTCAGCCTCCGCGGCGAGCGTCTCCGATGCCGAGCCTTACCCGTGCCCCGGGAAGTCGGAGTGTGAAGAACGGCTTACCGGACAATCAGTGGTTGAGGTCAAGTCGGTGACCGAAGCGACCTGCCAGACGCGCGAGCTGCGCCACGACTTCACTCGCTACGTGGTCGCGGTCGACATGACGCCGGAAGAAGCCAAACAGGCCGACGTGGTGGCCAATCCGCGCGCCTGTCGGATGTTCTGAAGCGTGCAGGAGCCAACCCCGAAGGGACGATTGCCGCAACTGGCTCGTCATCGCGACAGGCCTGCCACGACTGCCTTCATCGCTCGTCTGGCTGTGGAGACCGTGCATCCCCTCATTCGTTGGCGAGATACGGAATGGTCTGTGGACCTTGGGGTAGCACGCACAGCGTCGCCTCCGGCCCCGCCGCCGTCAGCACGCTGGCCACAGCGTCATCGAGATCCGCGACTGGCTCGACGTGCGCGGCCCGGAGCTCGTCCGGCGTCAGTCCCTCGGCCTTGACCAGCACGCGCGCCTTCAACCCGATCTGCGCCTGGATCTGCACCTGCCACTGATCCGGCTGCGCGTAGCCCGGAGCCGTGATCATCGCCAACAGCGCCGCGGGCGTCGGCTGCGACTGTAGCAGCGGCCGGTACGAGCCGTGCGACGGCCAGCCGTCACGGCACTCGGCGGCACAGATGATCGTCCCGCCCGGCTTTCACGACGCGCGCCGCGGCAGACATGCCTTTCACGGCCTGATACAGGTTCTGATCGAGCGGATAGCCGGAGTTGCTCGTCAACACGACATCGAAGAGCGCCGGCACGGCGCGCATCGCGCTGCGCTTCGCGGCGGCGCAGGCAGCGGCGTGCTCGTCGAACAGATCGCCGGCGAACACGCCGGTGATCTCGTGGTCGCGGTTCAGCGTGACGTCCACGGCGAAATGGACGCCGGTCATGCGCGCGATCTCCCGCACGTCCTCATGAATCGGATTGCCCTCGGTGATGCCCCAGACGGCGCGGGGATGCGCGATGCGAGCGGCATCGTGGAGTGTCATCACCGTGTCCAGCCCCGCCAGGCCGGGCGCGACCATCTTCGGTCCGCCGCTGAAACCGGCGAAGAAATGCGGCTCGACAAAGCCGGTGGTGATGCGCACGTCGGCGCCAATCCAGAAACGGTTGAGGAACACCGGGACGCCGGTCGATGTGCGGCCGGCAGGCAGGAGCATCGAGGCGTCCCGCGCGTCGTGATTGATCACGCGATAGCGATTCAGGATCGCGCGGCCGAGCATCCGTTCGAGCTCCGCCTCCGTGTTCGCGCGATGCGTGCCGGTCGCAATCAGAATCGTCACGTCCTCCGGCCGCACGTCCGGCATCTCGCGGAAGAGCGCGGTCAGCATCTCGCGGCGCGGCTGCGCGCGCGTCACGTCGCAGACCGAGATGGCGATCGACCGGCCGGGCCGGGCCAGCGTCGCGAGCGCCGGGCCGCCGCCGCGCGGCGCGCGGAGCGCGGCAACGATCGCCTCCACGGGATCGGAGACCGCCGGGCCGCCGAGAGGTTCGATGATCGTCACCCGCTCGTCGGGAAGGGTGACATGCAGTCCATTCGTGCCGTAGTCCACGCGACAGCGCATCCGGGCACCATACAACGCCGGCGGACAAGTACAGCCTCTATTTCACCAAGACCGAGATCCCGCCGGTCGACGCGTTCTGGTCGTTGACGATGTACGACGACGATGCCTATCTCGTCGCCAACCCGCTCAACCGCTACGCGCTCGGCGACCGTAGTCACCTGGCGTTCGATGCTGCCGGCGGACTGACGCTGTACATCCAAAGCGACTCGCCCGCTAAGGACAAGGAAAGCAACTGGCTGCCCGCCCCTAAGGACGCGGGGTTCAAGCTGGCGCTGCGGCTCTACGCGCCAAAGAAGGAAGTCGCCGACGGCACGTGGGCGCCGCCACCGGTGAAGCGCGGGAGCGGACCGGACTGAAATAGTCGCTGCGGGCCGCTGGCCGCCGGCGCCTGCTATTGCCGTGAAAGCTGGAGTACCTCGCGCTTGGGGTGTGGAGATTTCCCGTAACGCGCCGGCGTCGTGCCCACGAGCCGCCGGAAATGGCGCGTCAGCTGCGCCTGATCGTAGAGGCCAACGAGAGGCGCCACGTCGGACGCTCGCACGCCGCGCAGGAGCAACTCCTTCGCACGTGCGATGCGAAGGTGCGTCAGATAGGCGTGCGGCGGCATTCCGACCTGCGCACGAAAGGCGCGGCACAGATGGAACTTGTCGAAGTCCGCGTAGTCCGCGAGATCGTCGAGCGTGATCGAGTCGCCGAGTCGTTCACGGAGATACTCCACCGCGCGTCGGACAGGACGTGAACGGCCGGAATGCGCGTCGCTGATGAGCGCCAAGGCGCCGATGGCTTCCGCGACAGCGACCTCGAGGGAGAGGCGGTCCCCCCCTGCGCATACGGCATCGATCAGGCGGTGAAACGGTGCCGCGCGTTCGTCGTGGGTTTCGAGCTGCGGGATCACCACCGCTCTACCCTGGTCCCGAACTCGAGCGACGTCGCTCATTGGCAGCGTCACGGCTGTGAACGTCGTCGGTCCATTGTGGCCGAGGTGGCGAACCACGTCCCCTGGCTGCTTCACCAGGATGCATCCTGGTGCGGAGCGCCAGACCCTGCCGCCGCCCCACCACTCGGTGTCGCCATGCTCGATGCGCCCGACGCCGTAGTGTTCCTTGATCCCCGTACGCAGCGACGTGGTCGTCCCGCGGACCGCGCGGAGACCAGGTAATGAGACAGGAAGCTCGACGGAGCGCTCCATCTCCATCTCGGAAGTGTACAGCCCGGAGCCCGTCGGCCGCTTGTGCATTCTTGGCGGAGAGATCGCGCCAAGAACCGACAAGCGCATGGGGTCGCGCGATCGCAGAATCGGATCATGAACGACAGACCGCTCACCTCCAACTCCGTGCTCCCGAGAATCGCACTCGGCTGCCTCGGAATGTCCGGTGCCTACGGGAAGACGGACGACGCACAGAGCATCGCCGTCATTCACGCCGCGATCGAGCGTGGCGTGACATTTCTCGATACCGGCGACTTCTACGGGTCGGGACACAACGAGCTCCTCGTCGGCAGGGCAATCGCCGGCCGCCGCGACCACGTTCAGCTCTCAGTCAAGTTCGGCATGCTACGCGGCCCCGACAACAGCATTGGGGGCATCGACGCGCGACCCGTGGCGGTGAAGAACTTCCTCACCTACTCCCTGGTCCGGCTCGGCACGGATCATGTCGACGTGTATCGTCCGGCGCGCCTCGATCCGGCGGTGCCGATCGAAGACACGATAGGCGCCATCGCCGATTTGGTGAAGGCCGGCTATGTGCGATCGATCGGGCTATCCGAGGTTGGTTCCGAGACGATCCGGCGCGCGGCGAAGGTCCATCCGATCGCTGATCTCCAGATCGAGTACTCGATCGCGAGCCGCGATCCAGAGGATGCGATCTTTCCGGCGCTTGCGGAGTTCGGCATTGGCGCGACGTTGTACGGAGTGCTGTCGCGCGGGCTGCTCTCGGCCAGCCCGATCGGAGCCGGTGACGCGCGCGCACACATGCCGCGGTTCAGCGGAGCGAATCGCGAAGCGAACGCCAAGCTCGTGACGGGTCTACAGGGCCTCGCGACGCGGTGGGGGATCACCCCGAGTCAGCTCGCGATCGGCTGGGTGCTGGGAAGGCAGCCGCAGTTCGTGCCGACCCTCGGCATGCGTACGCTCCAGCAACTCGACGAGGCGCTCGCCGCAAAGCCACTGACCGCCGAGCAACTCGCCGAGGTCGAAGCCATCGCACCGCGCGGTGCGATCGCCGGCACACGCTACCCAAGCGCGCACATGACCTCGCTCGATAGCGAGAGGCGCTGACCCTTAGCCTGGTCCGCGCACCGGACCAGAGTTCAGTGACTTAGAAGACACACGCCCTTCTGGCGCGGCCAGATCCCCCTGGCGGCCGCTCACAGGGCGGCTGGCGGGTGGCTCCCTGCCCGGTCCGGTGACATGTGCCGCGTCAGCGGATGCTGGGCGAAGTGTTGGCACCGTCTTCGACTTCGTGAGCTGTTCGTCAGCACAGGCCGGGGCCGCCATCATGAGCCCCGCCATCATCACCATTGCCGTCGTCTTCGTTATGGTCTCCAACCGTCATCCTTGCTGTGAGAGTTGCCGAGGAACCCAAGAACCCAGGGAACGAACGAGGGGTCGTAGGCGCCCTCCTGCTTGATGAACTCCATGGAGGTGCGGAGGCGACTCTTTCTTCGAGTCATCCGATCCTTCATCGGCTTCTAGAAGTACTGGAGCGCTACACCCCACACGGTCGTGTCGGTCCCGGTCTTGCGAAGCCGTACCACGATTCGGTTGAAGGGTGGCAGGTGGCTCTCCGGCAGGTTCATCGGATCCTCAGCGCGCCGCACCGGCAGCTTTCGACCACGCAATTGCCGATGGTCAGACGATGCCGCATCCAGTGAATTCGCAACCAGCAGAACAAGGCGCACATTTTCTTTCGTAGCTCCGTGGCTTCATGGTGAAGCTGTGCGGCAGTTGCCACGAACTGCCTCAGTTGCCGCGTGCGCGGCGTGTCGTCCAGCTCCTGCGCTTGATCCAGGAGCCGGGCGGTGTCCTGCAGGTCCTCCATCACGATCCGAGGAACGAATCGATGGACGCGTCACGGAGGCTTACGGGCGTTTGTTTCTCGAACGTTGAGCAGGTCGCCGGGAGGCTTCTGGAGCCTGTGTCCCGTTCGCCCGGTTGAACGCTTCAGCCTCGTCCAGCAGCGTCTCAAGCGTCTGCATCAGTGCCGCATGTCGCTTGCCTGTGCGTCCGCCGATGGGTCTCAAGAGCTGGTCGTAGAGCTCTCGCATCACCGCCGCTGCGTCCACCACCCGGTCGGCGCCGCGTGCGGTCAGCTCCAGCTGAAAGGCGCGCGGATCGTCGGGGTGATCAGCGCGCCGCAGCAGGCCGGCGTGCTCCAACGCACGCGCGAGCTTCGAGACGTACATGACCTCCAGGCCAGCGAAGTCTGCGAGTTCGCGCTGGCTCGGCAGCGCGCCACTCCGGGAGAACTCGTGCAGCGAGGCGAGCAGGAGGTAATGTGCGTGCGTCAGCCCGAACCGATTCAGCGCCCGGTCAACGGCGACCCGCCACTTCGTCGAAAGGTGCCACAGGAGATATCCGACGGTCTGCACGCGTTGTGGGGTCATGGGCAGTACTATACATGTATACGATAACCATGTTGATTATGTTCCCGCACGCGCCGGGCTCGTGGGCTGGATCCGCAGGATCACCCGCGCGTTGTTCATTATTTCGAGCGGTCCGGCGCTCGCCCGCGCCCTCGAGCCGACGCCACAAAAGTGCGAGAGTCCCCAGAGCACGCCCGGTGCCCGCCGCCCAGCCCCACGCCTCGGCGGGCCTTCTCCGATCGAGAGGTGGGCGATGAGCGCAGAGCCGAGGGTGATGGCGAAGGCGGCGTATGCCCACTCCTTCAGACGCGCCGGCACCGGCGCGAGCAACAGCACCGCCCCGAGGAGCTTGGCCCACGCGAGCTCCACGCGGAAGTAGTCGGTGAAGCCGAGGCGGGTGGACGCCTCGCCTTGCATGCCGCCAATCCGGATGTTATATACTGAACCATATGGTTCAGTATGCGTGGACCCGCTTCGATGCCTCGTTTGCCGCGCTCTCGGACGCCACCCGACGCGGTGTTCTGGAGCAGCTCGGGCGTGCAGACGCTTCGATCACGGACCTTGCCGACAAGTTCCACATGACCCTAACGGGCATGAAGAAGCACGTCGGCGTCTTGGAGCAGGCGGGGCTCGTCACCACGGCGAAGGTCGGGCGCGTGCGGACCTGCAGGCTCGGCCTGCGCAGACTGGATGAAGAGGCGGCATGGATCGAGAGGTACCGCCAGCTCTGGGATGCACGGTTCGACGAGCTGGACAAGGTTGTCGAGGAACTGAAACGGAAGGAGAAGGTTGATGGACGCAAGAAGAGAGAGTGAGCCCACGCCCATGAAGAACCGCACGACGGTGGAGCGGAAGTCCGAGCGTGAGCTAGTCGTTACCCGAACCTTCAACGGCCCGGCCCGCATCGTGTTCGAGGCGTGGACCACGCCCGAGCTGTTCAGGCGGTGGTGGGTGCCGAAGTCGATGGGCATGTCCCTGCGTTCCTGTGAGATGGATGTTCGTGTCGGGGGCAAGTACCGTCTCGAGTTCGAACCCGATGCTATGGCGTTCTTCGGCACGTACCTCGAAGTGACACCGCACTCGCGCCTCGTGTGGACCAACGAGGAAGGTGGTGAGGGTGGGCCTGTCACCACGGTGACATTCGAGGAAAAGCGTGGCAAGACGCTGCTGGTCATGCACGAGCTCTATTCCTCGAAGGAAGCTCTCGACGCTGCCGGCACCGGGGCGGCGGATGCGATGGTCGAGACGTTCGCGCAACTGGACGAGCTTCTCCTCACCCTGGGCGCGAGCGTGGGACGGTCATGAAGTCGTCGATCTCGCGGTTTCCGCTCACAAGGAGGCAGACGATGCACCGGCAAGATGGCCGACAAGAAATCGACCGTCGCACTCTGCTTACCAAGGGTGACCGCAATTGCGGCGATGCTCGTCAGAGGCAGCGCAAGGAAAGAATCTCGGGGATTCGCCGCCACGAGTCTTAGACTGCTTCGCGCTCGACTGGACGACACGGTGCCGGCCAGGCGGCCGATTACCGTCGAGGATCTGCTGACCTTTCGCTGTCAGCCAGACTGACAAGGAGAAGTTCGTTCGGACCTCCATGCTTCGCCTCCAGCAGCAACAGATGCTTCTGCGCTCGAAACTCGATCGTGTTTACGAGGACCGGCTCAGCGATGCGATTCCCGAGGAACTCTGGAACTCGAAATCAGCGGCGCTGCAGGACGAGCTTCGCCAGGTGCGAACCGAGATGGAGCGCCACGAGGTCGCCAGTCAGGCGTACGAGGCGGCGGGACTCCAGATTCTAGAACTCGCGCAAACCGCCTATTCCTCGTATGTTGCGAATAGTCCCCACGAACAGGCGCGATTGATCAAAACGCTGGTATCGAACTCCGCATTCGATCGCGGAAGTCTTTCTCCCACCTACGTTAAGCCGTTCGACGTGGTCGCGAAGGGGAGTGAAACTGGAGATTGGCTCCTCGGGCTGGATTCGCGTCTGAACGCCGAGGTCAGCGCAGCTGACCGGAGGCGTACTGACCTAGAAGACAGCCCGATGAGCCGAATCTCGCCGAAGGCGAGATTGGCTCCTCGGGCTGGATTCGAACCAGCAACCCTCCGGTTAACAGCCGGATGCTCTGCCGTTGAGCTACCGAGGAACGTGGGTGGGGACGCCAAGCCCTTGAAAATCGCTGGGCCTTGCGTATCTACCGGACCGGCAAGTGCGGCAGACCCTTGATTCTAGCCGGGCCTGGGCTGGCGGCGCAACCCAAACAATCGTCTTCCCTGACCGACTCTTTACCGTCTCGTCCCAGGTTTGCGGCTACGAATGGGTCCGGGCACGGTCCGCGAGGTCCCGGATCTCGGCGTTCTCGAAGATCCGCCCGCGTATCCCCTGCTCCGTCGCCGCAAGCATCGCGAGCCCGATGTCCTCGGCGCGGACGTAGAGGCTGCGGAACGGCTTCAGCAGCCGCATCGCCGGCCGCGCCAGCCGGAACAGCAGCGGCTCACTGGCCGACGGAACACCATCGATCGAGGCCGGCCGCCAGCAGTTCGCCGGATGCCCGTCCGCCAGCAGGTCGCGCTCGGTCTCCGCCTTCACCCGCGCCCACATGTAGCGGCTGTCGATCCGGGTGCTGGCGCCGCTGATGAACTGGAAAACAGCGTCCGGGCTGCCGCGCCACACCGCCCGCGCCGCGGCCAGGGCGTAGTCGTAGGTCAGGCGCCGGTACTCGGCTTCGCCGGACACCTGGGTCGACGACTTGCCCAGGCAGTAGAGACAGGCGTCGACGCCGGCGAACGCGTCCGCGATCGTCGAGTAGTCGTCGAACGCCTGGTGCTGGATGGTGCGGAGCCGCGGGTGCGCGACGGCCAGCGGCCGCCGCGCGATGGCCCGGACCTCGGTGACCGCCGGCGTCGACAGGCACGCCTGGAGGACGCCGCCGCCGGCCGATCCGCTGGCACCGAAGATGATGACGATCATGGGCTGGGCGGCCGCGCCTGAAAGCGCGCCGCCCACCAGGCCACGCTACGCGCTCTGCGCGACGCTCGTCTTGACGGTCACGGCCACGTTGCCGCGGATCGCGTTCGAGATCGGGCAGCCGCCTTCGGCCTTCTTGGCGAGCTCGGCGAGGCCGGCCGCGTCCGTGCCCTCGAGGCCGGTGACGACCACTTCCAGCGCCGACGACACGACCTTGATGCCGGCGTCGGTCTTCTCCGCGCTGACCGTCGCCGTGACGTGCGTGGTCGCGGCCTTGGCGTTGTTGCGGCCGAGCGTGGCGTTGAACGCCATCGCGAAGCACGCGGCGTGCGACGCGGCGAGCAGCTCTTCCGGGCTGGTCGAGCCGGCCGGCTCGCCGATGCGCGACGGGAACGTCACCGGCAGCGCGAACGCCCCTGTCCCGGCCTTCGCCTCGCCCTTGCCGTCCATGAGCCCGCCGTTCCAGAGCACGTCCACCTTGCGCGAAAAGACTGACATTTCGAGATCTCCTTGAAGCGTTCGGTCCGAGAAGGACCCGCGGCGGCCGCCGTCAGCGTTTGGCGGTGCGCGGGCGATTCGAGAACTGGACGGCGGCGCCGATGCCGCCGAGCACGATCCAGCCGACCCACATCCACTCGTGCCCCACCGGCACGCGGAGCGGATAGAGCACCCAGCCGTCGGTGACCTGCGCGGCGCGGCTGCCGATCATGCTGATCGCGCCGACCAGCGCCGACCAGGCGCCGCCGAAGGCGGTCGCGACGATGATGACGTAGCGTTGTAACGCCATCGCGGCGACGGCGCCGACGACCGTCCCGAGGATGACGACGACGGGATGCGGCTCGCGGGCGAGCTGGGCGGCGATGACGTGGACGATGACCGCGCCGAGCGCGGCCCCGACCAGCGCCACGCCGACGAAGTAGGCCAGGATCAGCACGACCGCGCCAACGGCGCCGCCGGCCAGCATGGCGAGGATCGGCGTCCCGGTCGCGGACGGGCCGACGATGGTGGCGGCGATCAGGGCTCCCGTGACGAAGCCGTAGATGCCGAGCACGACGCGGAACAGCCGCTGGCCGACGAAGCACGCCAGCAGGCCTCCGCCGAGCAGGAGCACGGCGGCCGGGAGCTGGTAGACGGCGGGGAGCACGGGCCGATTATAGACGGCGCCCTGCCGCGGCCGGCTTCAGAAAACGCAAGTTGACGCGGGGAACGGCGCAGCACACGATCACGGGCGTGAGCGTGGACGACCGCGGCGGGCCCCAGCCTGGCGAACGCAAGCGCCGGCGGGTCACGCCGGGGAGCGTCGCGGCCGCGCTGTTCGGCGCGGCACTGTTCGCGCTGACTCTGCGGCAGACGCGGCTGGACGAGGTCGTCGCCGGCATGCAGAGCGTCGGCTGGGGCTTCCTGGTCATCATCCTGCTGTCGGGCCTCCGGCTGTTCGTCCGGGCCTGGGCCTGGACCCTCTGCACCCCGGCCGACGCCGGGCTGCGGGTCCGCGACACCTTCCCCGCCTTCCTCACCGGCGATGCCCTCGGCAACCTCACGCCGCTCGGCCTGTTCGCCAGCGAGGCGACCAAGGCCGTCTACGTCCGGCATCGTGTGCCGCTCGCCACGGCCGTGTCCGGGCCTGACGATCGAGAACCTGATCTACACGATGACCGTGGCCGTGGTGATCGTCAGCGGCACGCTCGCGCTGCTCTCGAGCTTCAGGGTGTCGCAGGGCCTCGAGGTCGTGTTCCTGGTGTCGGTCGGCGCGATGCTGCTCATGCTGGTGGCGGCGGCGTGGATCGTCGGCCGCCAGATCAAGGTGATGACCGGCCTCCTCGACTGGCTGCACCGCCGCTCGCTGGCGCCGCACGCGCTGGCGGGGCGCCTCGAGAAGCTGCGGACGCTCGAGGACACGGTCTACGGCTTCCACCGCCAGGAACCGGCCCGGCTGCTCAGCGTGGTCGCGCTCGAGGGCGCGTATCACGCCGCCGGCGTGGCCGAGGTGTTCGTCACGCTCGCCTGGATCACCAGCCCGCCGACGCTCCTGATCGCCTTCATCCTCGAGACGGCGAACCGCCTGACCAACGTCGTGTTCAAGTTCGTGCCGATGCGGCTGGGGGTCGACGAGGCCGGATCCGCGCTGCTCACGACCGTCCTCGGCTATTCGAGCGCGACGGGCGCCACGCTCGCGCTGGTCCGGAAGGTCCGGATGCTGGTGTGGACGGCGGTCGGGGTGTTCTTCCTGGCCCGCTGGCGCGGCGCCGACGCTTAGCAGCCCGTGGTGGAAGGGCCGCGTCGCACCGAGACGGGCGAGGCGCCCGGCGATCAAGGCGCGAGGAGGGCGAATATCGGGAATATTCAACCGACGAGCAACGCCGAGCGCCGGGATGCATCGCCCGTCGAATGCAGCGGGACTTCCACCACGGGCTGCTAAACCTCGCGGCGGCCGGCCATGGCTTTGCCCATGGTCACTTCATCCGCATATTCGAGGTCGCTGCCGACGGGGACGCCCATGGCGATGCGCGTCACCCGGACGCCGAGAGGCTTGATCAGCTTGGCGAGGTAGATCGCGGTCGCTTCGCCGTCCACGGTGGGGTTCGTGGCCAGGACGATCTCCTGGACGTGGCCCTGCCCCACCCGCGTCAGCAGGCTGCGGATCTTCAGATCGTCGGGCCCGATGCCCTGCAGCGGCGACAGCACGCCCATCAGCACGTGATACGTGCCCTTGAAGTGCGTCTTCTCGACCGCCGACACGTTCTGCGGATCCTCGACCACGCAGATCAGGCCCTGGTCACGGTCGGCGCCGGTGCAGTAGCTGCACGGATCGCTGTCGGTGATGTTGTGGCACACCGAGCAGTGCGCCACGCGGTCCTTCACGAGGACGATCGCCTGGGTCAGGCGATCGACGTGCTCGCGCGGGCTCTTGAGCAGGTGGAAGGCGAGGCGCTGCGCGCTCTTGGCGCCGATGCCGGGCAGGCGCTGGAGCTCGGCGACGAGCGCCTGGAGCGATTCGGGTAGGGCCATCGAGGAGGCGGACTCCGCTGGCGGACCAGCCTAGAAGCCGGGCAGGCCCATGCCGCCGAGCAGGCCGCCCATCTGCTTCTTCATGTCCTCGTCGACCTTCTTCTGCGCGTCGACGAGGGCGGCGATGATCATGTCCTGCAGGATCTCGACGTCGTCCTTGTTGACGACCTCGGGATCGATCGTCAGCGACTGCACCTGCTTCAGGCCGTTGATGACGACGGTGACCGCGCCGCCGCCGGCGGTGCCTTCGGCGCGCGCCTGGGCCGCCTGCTTCTGCACCTGGTCCTGCATCTTGGCAGCCTGCTTCATCATCTGCTGGATGTTCATTCCTTCACCTCTTCGACGTCGCGGATGTCGGCCGGGTACACGTCGAGCAGCGCCTGGACGGCGGGCTCGGCCATCGCCGCGGCCTTGAGCCGATCCTTTTCGCTCTGCTGCGCCGTCGGGGCGGCGACGGCCGGGCCGCTCTCGACGCGGCAGGCAACCACCATCGGACGGCCGGCCAGGCTCGTCGCCAGGTCGCTCAGCCCCGGACGCAGGGCTTCGAAGCGCGTCGCCATCAGCTTGGGCTGCGACTCGTAGACGAACGTCACGGATCCGACGGCGACCTCGACCCGCCGCGCCGGCAGGAAGACCATGCCCCAGTCAGCCTGGCCGCGCGATCGCTTGACCTCGCCGAGGAAGGCCTCGCGGAACTTCGCCAGCGCCGACTCGGACACGTCCTCGACGAGCAGGTTGCGCGGCGCGGGCGGTCCCGGCGCCTCGGATCCGGCAGGGCCCGCGGGCGCAGCGGTCCCCGCGGCAGCCGGCTTGGATGATGACGCGAACGACGTGCGCGGCGGCACGGGCGGCCGGCTCGGCGCCGCGGCAGCCGGAGGCGGCGCAGAGGACGGTCCCCCGGGCGGACGCGCCACTGGACGGGCCGGCGCCGGCGACGCGGACCTCGGCGCCAGCGCGGGCGCGGGCAATCCGGCGCCGCCCGGCAGCCCCTCGAGCAGCGCCGTGAGCGGCACCAGCTTGCGCAGGTGCACCCAGCGCAGCAGCGCCATCTCGAGGTGAAAGCGCGGCTGCGCGGCGACCTTGACGTCCTGTTCGAGCTTGGCGACCAGCTCGAACGCGCGCAGCAGATCCTCGCGCGAGAAGCGCGACGCGATGGCCCGCAGCCGCTCGCCGTCGCCTTCGATCGCGAACTCCGGATCCTCGGTTCGCGCCGGGTCGACCTGCAGCACCATCAGGTCGCGCACCAGGCGCGCCAGCTCGCGGCAGACGTGGCGCAGATCGTGGCCCGATTCGACCAGCCGGCCGGCGACGTCGAACACCGCGCGCCGCGTCCTCGTCGGCGACGACGTCGAGCAGGTCGAGCAGCACGTCGCGCTCGACCAGGCCGAGCACCTCGGACACCGTGGTCGCGTCGATCTCGGCGCCGCCGAACGCCATCACCTGATCGAGCGCGCTCTGCGCGTCGCGCATGCTGCCTTCGGCGGCGCGGGCGACCAGCGCGATCGCCTCGTCGGTGATCGTCACCTTCTCGGCGTCGGCGATGCGGCGCAGCTGATCGACGATCGCCCGCGTCCCGATCGTGCGCAGCTCGAAGACCTGCGCCCGCGACAGGATCGTGTCGGGAATCTTGTGCAGCTCGGTCGTCGCCATCATGAAGACGACGTGCGGCGGCGGCTCCTCCATCGACTTGAGGAGCGCGTTGAACGACGAGCTCGAGAGCTGGTGGACTTCGTCGATGATGAAGATCTTGTAGCGATCGCGCGCCGGCCGCATCTGCAGGCCGTCGATGATCACCTCGCGGACGTTGTCGACGCCGGTGTGCGTCGCGGCGTCGATCTCGAGCACGTCGAGGTCGCGGCCCTCGGCGATCTCGACGCAGGTGTCGCAGACGCCGCAGGGGTCCGGCGTCGGCCCCTTCTCGCAGTTGAGGGCGCGGGCCAGGATGCGGGCGGTCGTGGTCTTGCCGACGCCGCGGGCGCCGGCGAACACGAAGGCCTGGGCGATGCGGCCGCGTCGCGATGGCGTTGCGAAGGGTCTGGGTGACGCCCTTCTGCCCGACGACCTCGTCGAAGCGCTGCGGCCGCCACTTGCGCGCGAGAACCTGGTACGACACGTCAGCTCGGATCAGTCGGGGTCGAGGTGGCAGCGGTCACGCGATCGCGTCGAGAGCGGCCCTACCGCGACCCGGATGACCTGCGGCACATGGCAGACACTGCTTAGCGCTGCTACCTTCCGGTCCTGACGCGGTTCGCAGGCTGGCATTGCACAAGGTCCGGGCCGCGGTACGGCCGCCCTCGACGCCCCGCGCGAGCAAGGCGAACTCTCAGTCTATTGGACGGGCCGGCGTTTGCAAAGCTCTGGTGTCCTGGACGGGCGATTCGTCGCCAGGGACTGCTCAGGAACGCGGGCGCGGCTTGGCCCTCGCGGTGGGCGTCGCGGTCCACGGATCCTCGGGCCACGGGTGCCGCGGATACCGGCCGCGCAACTCGCGCCGGACCTCGGGATACGTGCGATCCCAGAAGCTGCGCAGGTCACGGGTGGTCTGCACCGGCCGCCCATTCGGCGCGAGCAGCGACAGCACCACCGGCGCGCCCGACGGCCCGACGCGCGGCGTCTCGGCCAGCCCGAACAGCTCCTGCAGCCTGGCGGACGCCGAAACGGTGCCGTCGGCCTCGTAGGCCAGCGCCGTGCGCCGCCCGCTCGGCAGCTCCAGGTGCGTCGGCGCGAGACGATCGAGCTCGCGCGCCATCGCGTACGGCGCCTGCGCGCCGAGATCGATCTCGGCCAGCGACGCGACGCCGCCTGCCGCCTGCCGGACGAGCGCCGGGAGATCGACGTCGAGGCCGGCGAACCGGACGCGGCGGATCCAGCCGGCGTTGGTCTCGTCAGGGTCCCGCGCCAGCCATGCCGCCGCCAGCGCCTCGGCCGCGGCGGCGGGCTCGGGCGCCTGCGCGTGCTCCGCGAGAATCAGCCGATCGACGCGCTCCCGCCGCCAGGCGCGCACCCGGCCGCTGCGCGGATCGAAGGCGTGCTCGACGGCGATGGCGGTCGGCACGATCCACTCCAGCTCGACGCGGCTCGCGACACGGACCAGCGCGTTCGGATCGCCCGGGCGGCGTCGGCGCCTGGACGTCGAGCGCGACCAGGAACTCCCCGTCGCGGACGCCGCTCTCGCGGCCGAGGACGGCGCCCGTCCCGGTCGCCAGCACGAGCGTCGTGCCCTGCGCCTCGCGGCGCCGGGCCAGGCGATCGGCGTAGCCGACGAACAACGCCCGCCGCAGGTCCGCTTCGGCGAAGGCGCGACGCGGGGCGGCGGAGGCGAGCCCCGACGCCAGGTCCTCGATCTGGCGCGCGACCTGGTGCACGTGCGGCGGCAGCGACGCCCACGCGTCCAGCGAGCCGAGGAGGTCGCACGTCGTCGCCTCGCGGCGGGCCGGGGCGAGCTGGCGCTCCGAGAGGATGGCGCAGGCCCGCGCCGCGTCGCGGGCGCCGCCCGCCTCGATCAGGATGCGGGCCAGCCGCGGCGGCAGCGGCAAGGCCTGCATCCGCCGGCCGAGCGGCGTCAGCGCGCTGCCGTCGAGGGCGCCGAGGCGCTGCAGCAGCCGGCGCGCCGCGGCCACGGCCTCCGCCGGCGGCGCCTCGAACCAGGCGAACGCCTCGGGATCGGTCCCCCATGCCGCCAGATCGAGCAGCGGCCCGGCCAGATCGATGCGCGCGATGTCGGGCTCGCCATGGGGACGCAGCCGATCGCGGGCGTCCCACAACCGGCGGGCGCGCCCCGGGCCCAGGCGGGCGGCGCGGCCGGCCCGCTGGTCGGCGCTGGCCTGGGACACGCGCTCCGTGTCGAGCGTGTCGAGGGCCCGCGCCGCATCGTAGCGGGCGACCTTGTGCAGCCCGGTGTCCACGACGGTGTCGACGCCGGGCACGGTGAGCGACGTCTCGGCGATGTTGGTGGCGAGGATCACGCGCCGGCTCCCGCCTGACCGGTCAGCGCGGACCGCGCGATCCTGCTCCTCGGCGCTGAGCCCGCCGAACAGGTCGACGACCTCCGCGTCCGGCGCCGCGTGCGCCACCTCGCCGTGGGCGCGGCGGATCTCGGGCGCGCCGGGCAGGAAGCACAGCACGCTGCCGCGCGAGCCCGGCCACACCGTGCGCACCGCATCGGCGACCGACTCGCCGGGCGCGTAGGCGATGTCGAGCGGATGCGGGCGGCCCGGCACCTCCACGATCGGGCAGCCGTCGAGGAACCGCGCCACCGGCTCCGCGGCGAGCGTCGCCGACATCACGACCACCCGCAGGTCGTCGCGCGCCGTCCACGCCTGCCGGGCGAGCGCCAGCCCGAGATCGGCGTGGATGGAGCGCTCGTGGAACTCGTCGAGCACGATCGTGCGGACGCCGGAGATCAGCGGATCGTCGACGAGGCGCGCGGTGAGGATGCCTTCGGTCGCGAGCAGGACGCGCGTCGCCGCCGTGAAGCGGCGCTCGAAGCGCACGTGCCAGCCGACCTCCTGGCCGAGCGTCCAGCCGCGCTCCTCGGCGATCCGGCGCGCGATGGCCCGCGCCGCGACCCGGCGCGGCTGCAGCACCAGCACGGGCCCGTCGGCGGCGAGCGCCGGCGGCAGCCGCGTGGTCTTGCCGGCGCCGGGTGGCGCGACGACTACCGCAGCGCGATGCCGGCGCACCGCATCGACGACGGCGTCGACGTGCGCGTCGATCGGCAGCGGATCCAGGCGCACGGAACCTCAGAGCAGGTGCAACTCGAAGCCCAGTCGCGTCGCGGCGTCCGCCATCCGCAGGTCGTAAGTCGCCAGCTTCGGGCGCTGGCGCTGACCGGCAAGGAACGACAACGTGGCCAGATGCAACGCGTCGAGGGCTCGGACCGGCGCGGGAAACGGCTCGAGCGCGCGCTCCAGGACGATCGCACTCAATTCGACGACGGCGAGACGCCCAAGCGCCTCGCGGGCAAGGTTGCCGTGGGACGCCGCAAGCCTACGGCCGTTCAGGCGAATCCATGTCTCGTAGATGGTCAGGCGGCTGGACACAAGCGTTTCGGCCCAGAGGTCATCTGCAGGCGAGCGGTCCTCGGCAAGCACGTGCGCCAGGATCACCGAGGTGTCCACGTAGATCACCGGTCTGACCGATCGTCGTCGAGCTCGGAAAGGATCTCCGCCAGCTTGGCGACCGGTGATCGCGGCGGCGGATGCGGTGAACGGATGGCCGGAGGCGTGATGACGCCAGAACGGACGGCCTCTGCCAGCAACGCGTCGTGGACGAACTCTCCGCGATGCGGTTCGGGCGGAACGAGCTCCGCGACGACGCGGTCACGGTCCATCACCAGGACGCGCTCACCGCTGGCCGCAAGGCGGACGTATTCACTGAGTTTGTTCTTGAGGACCTTGAGGCCGACGGCGCGCATGATCGATGGTAGCTCCGTAGCTACATTGTCAACGGCCGGCCGGGCCTGCCCGCCTACTTCGCCGGCAGCGGTGTGCTGGTCGCCACCGCGGCCGGCGCGGCTGCCGCCGCCCGTATCGAGGCCCAGCGCACGACCCATGCCGCCACCAGGCTGATCGCGCCGCCGATCAGCGACAGCAGCGCGACGTGCTCGTTCCGGACGAGCACGCCGAGGAGCAGCGCCACTACCGGGATGAAGTAGGCCGACACCGACGCGGACGTCGCCCCGAGGCGCCCGGCCGCGATCGTCGTCATCACGTTGGCAACGCAGGTGCCCAGCGCGCCGAGCGCGAGCAGCGACAGCACGGCGCGCGGCGTCCAGTGGCCGTGCAGCGCCCGCGGCAGGCCGAGCGGCGCCGTCAGGATCAGCGCCACCAGCAGGGCCCGCCAGACCACCGGCAGGGCGCCGTTGCGCTGCTGGAGGGGCCGGGCGAGGTTGACCGCAAAGCCATAGGAGATGCACGCGGCGATGACCAGGACGATCCCCAGGGCGCTGTTGCCGCCCGCGCCGAGACCTGGCCAGGCCATCAGCACGCCGCCGAACAGTCCCGCCGCGATCCCGACCACCACCATCGAGGGCGGCCACTGCCGGTGCAGCACGGCCGCGACCGCCGTCGCGAACAGCGGCACCGTGCCGTTCAACATGCCGGTGAGCGCCGACGAGATCCACTGCTCGGCGTGCGGGAACATGCTCATCGGGAACGCGAACCACAGCAGCCCGAGCGCGGCGACGCGCGTCCAGTCACTCCGCACGATCGGCTTGCGCGCCCCCGGCACCAGGCTGAGGGTGAGGAACCCGATCGCGATGCGGATGAACGTCACACCATCCGGCGGGACGGCGGTCAGCCCTTCGGCGATGAAGAGGAACGAGGCGCCCCAGATCACGCCGGGGAGGACGATGAGCAGCCAGTCGATCACCGCTCGATCATAGCGGCGGTCAGGCCGACGCGGCGCGTGACGCGGAATCGGGGCTGGTAGCGGACTCGGCTGGCGCCGCGGCCGGCTGCGCCGTTGCGCCGGTGGCGATGACCTCGTGCACGAAGCGCAGCTTCTCGATCGCGGGCTGCGAGAGCACGAACGGATAGGCGTCCGGAACGCCGAGGCCGCGATTGAGGTTGTTGAGCACGTAGGTCAGCGGGAACCAGCTGGCCATCAGCCGATCGAAGGCGGCGTCCGGCGAGCCCGCCGCCGCCGGCACGCGGGCCAGCGCCGGCTCGTCGCGGCGCCGCGGCTGGATCGACACGCCGCACGCCGCCGCCGTCTCCAGCGTGTCGGTCATGTGCAGGTAGTGCGCCCACGTCTCGGCCCAGTCCTCCCATGGATGCGAGGTCGCGTACGTGGTCACGAAGCGGGACTGCCAGTCGGCGGGTGCCCCGTTCTGGTAGTGCGCCTGCAGCGCCGCGCCGTAGTCGACGCGCTCGTCGCCGAACAGGTTGCGGAACGGCCCGAGCAAGCGGGTGCCGGCGATCAGCCGCTCCCAGTAGTAGTGGCCGACCTCGTGCCGGACATGGCCGAGCAGGGTGCGATAGGGCTCGTGCAGCTGCAGGCGCCGGCGTTCGCGCTCCGCGTCGTCAGCCTCGGCGAGGTTGATGGTGATGACGCCGCCAAGGTGCCCGGTCAACACGGGGCCGCTGGCCTGCGGCTGGTCCGCCAGGAACTCGAACGCGAGTCCGTGGACGGGATCGTCGACGCGGTCGGCGACCGGCAACCGCAGCTGCAACAGGCTGTAGACGAGGCGCCGCTTGGCAACCTCGAGCTTGTACCAGGCCTCGCGCTGCCAGAGGATCGACGGATCGGGGATGGCGCGGGTCAGCCGGCACGACGAGCACAGCGGCGACGGATCGTCGGCCGGGATCGCCCAGTTGCAGACGTTGTGCGTGGTGTAGTTCGCGCACAGCCGATAGCCGAACGGCGAGGCCCCGGCCAGCGGCGAGACCCAGGTCCCCGGGGTCCCGGGATCGAGTGACCCGATCTCGGCGATGTCGGGCAGGAAGGCGAGCTGCCGTCCGCAGCTCACACAGCTGTGGTTTTCGAAGAAGACCAGATGGTCGCAGTGGTCGCAGTGAAAGATCCGCATCGCTCCGACCATTGTCGCGTATATCGTGTCCGCCATCGCGCGGCGGCTGGACCTCCCGGCGAATCCGCAATTCGCGTCCAACCGGACGACAGGATGAACTGGTCAGCCGGCCACTCTCGCGAGTCGCGGCTTCTCTTTATGGCCCCCCACCGCGGCGAGGACCTCCAGGACGCCGATTCGCAACGGATCGCTGGCGGGAGCGAGCGCCGCATGCTTGACGATGTCGTCGAGCGACACGATCCCGAGCACGACGTCGCCGACGCCGAGCACGGGCAGCCGGTGGACGCCCCGCTCCTGCATCGTCATCAGCGCGACGAAGCAGTCATCTTCGGGCACGCACCCGGCGACCGGCTCGGTCATCACGTCCCGCGCCGTCAGCATCGCGGCCGTCGCGTTGCGTGTCCCGAGCGCAATGCAGATGTCCCGATCGGTTACGACGCCCACGGATTCGCCGCGCTCGTTCACCACCGGAACGATGCCGCAGTCGTGCGTCCACATCGTTTCGACGACTGACGCAAGATTCGTTTCCGGCCCGCACGTCCTTGCAGGTTCGGTCATGATCTTCTTGACTTTCACGACATGCCTCCATGTGGACGGGCTGCAAGCCACAGGCCGGCGCCCGCACGGGGCGATTCCTCTGGCGCCGCGGCTGGCAGCGTGGATTCGTTCACACCAAGCGCGAGATTTCTCCCTCGCCAATTGTCCGAGCCAGACGGCGAATGCTGTCTGGCCCGGCACCGCTATTGCGTAGTTCCGATGAGCGCAGCGGCTGACGCCGCTTGTTGCCCGGAGGGACGCCATGACTCTTGCGCGCCGGTTCTACGGATCGCTCGTTTGGACGCCGCGACTTATGAGGACGTGGAGGCCGACGCTTCGGCGTCGCCACAGGCGCTGGCGATTGTGCTGGGTTTCGGCGCAGCCGCGGCGATTGGTCTCGCTGGACCTGCGCCGGGCGTCGGGGCCATGGTCGGCGCTGCCTTGGCTTCGCTGGCGGGCTGGTTGTCGTGGGCGGCGATTGTCGCCTACCTCGGCATTCGCGTCTTTCCAGAACCCCAGACGCGCTCCGACGTCGGCGAACTGACACGAACCCTGGGGTTCAGCGCCACGCCCGGGCTGTTTCTGGTGCTGCTTGCCGTGCCGGTCGCCCGGCCGGTGACGTTCATCGTCGTGTCCGTGTGGATGCTGGCCGCCATGATCGTCGCGGTACGCCAGGCGCTCGACTTCACGCACACGATGCGGGCCGTCGGCGTCTGCGTGGTCGGATGGGGTCTGGTGGCCGCGCTCGCGCTGGCCGCTGGGTTCGTGTTCGGATCACGCGTGTCGTGACCGCGCGGCGAGCCGCCGCGCCGCCTCGAGCACGTCAGGAACCGATGTCGAGGCATCCACTCTCCGCCACGTCAGTGGTCCTGGATCGTCGCGCATCTGTTGGCGAACGACGCACGCATCGGCATCGGACGCATCGCCCACACGCCCCGCCACCCGGGCCAGCAGGGTATCCAGCGGCGCGTCCAGCCAGAGCCCGACGAACGGAACTGCGGCCGCACGGGCCGCGTGCTCGATGGCGGCGCGGTCGGCGGCCTGGAAGAAGGTCGCGTCGGCGACAACCGCATGGCCTGCCTTCAGTATTCGCCCCGCGCGTTCGGCCATGCTGCCGTAGACGCGGGCGGTGATCTCCGGAGCATAGCCGCCAGCATCGATCCGGTCCCGCGACGGCACCCCGAGCAAGGCCTTCCTGAGCTCATCGCTGCGCAAGACGATTGCGCCGGGGGCGGCGCCGATATCAGCCGCGAGGGTCCGGGCCAGTGTCGATTTCCCTGTCCCGGAGCGCCCCCCGATGGCCAAGAGGACTGGGCCGGCCGGCTCGAGAAAGGCCGCAGACATCGACAAGTACTCACGCGCGAGCATCTCGAGTGCTTGCCGCTCGTTGGCCTGCGTCTGGAGGCCCGCACCGGTAGCGCTGGTCTTGGCGCGAACCGCCGCCCGGCACGAGAGGAAGAGAGGCACCAGGGCGAGCGCCTCATGGTCGAGCGTCTCAGTCATGTAGCGGCCAAGCAGCACGTTTGCGTGCTGCCGAAGACCGCGCCGCCACAGATCCATCACGAGGAAGGCCAGATCGTAGAGCACGTCGCCGCACGCGATCGCGTCGTTGAACTCGATGGCGTCGAAGGGTGTGGGCTCTCCGGCGAGCAGCACGATGTTGCGCAGGTGGAGATCGCCGTGGCATTGGCGCACGAAGCCGGCCTCGCGGCGGCGGTCGAGGAGGGGCGCCTGGCGTGCGAGCTCGGCCAGCGCGGCAGCGGTCAGTGCCGACGCGGCCCCAGTCGGAAGGATGTCGCGACCAGGCCCAGCGAACCCAAGCGCATTACCGTCGATCACCCAGCGAAGGCCGGCGGCGCCGCCCTGATCCGGCCGCCGCTCGGCGCCCGCGTGGAAGCGAGCCACGGACACGGCCAGGCGCTCGGCCATGTCGACGGTCAGTGCACCGCGTGCGGCGACACGGTCGAGAAGCGCCTCCTGATCGAAGCGCACCATGTCGACGCACCAGTCGATCGGCTCTCCGACGCCGTCAATCGCCAGCATTCCGTCAGGCTCGCGTGTCACGGCCGCGACTCCGCGATAGATCCCAGGCGCCACGCGGCGGTTGATCTCGACCTCGCGGGCACAGGCGTCGTGTCGTAACGCGGCGGACGAGAAGTCGAGATAGTCGAAGCGAACCGCTCGCTTCAGCTTGAGCGCGCGCCGCCCAGCGAGGAAGACGATGGCGCTATGCGTGTCGATGCGATCGACGGCCGCGCCGCCGTGCGCGGTCGGCGAACCGAGGAAGTCGATGACGGCGCGCTGAGTCTCAGGTGACACGACACACGTCCCTTCCGCGGATGTCGTGGCCTCAGCGCGCCGTTCGCGCCACCGGCGTGGCCATCCGGGCTCCTCCGCGCGAAGCGACCGGGTTGGCCTTCCTTCGGCCCACTCCTGTTCGCCTCGTGGACCTCGGGCGCGTCGGCTCGGCAGCAGGCACGGGCGCCTGGAGCATCAACACGGCGCATGGCGCCAAGTGTGCCAGCTGGTAACAGACACTGCCCAGCGGCGCGGGCGGCGCTCCATGCGATACGACGATGAGATCGGCGTCTCGTTCGCGGGCAATCCGGTCGATCTCCCGCGCGGGGTCGCCCATGGCGACGAGGCACGGCATGTCGATGTGCCGCTCGCGCGCGAACCACGAGCTCAGGTCGCGCATCCGCGCCGCGGCATCCGCTCTCAGGCGGTCGTAGAAGCCGCCCACTTCGCCGTCGCTGACGCCGTCGATCGGTCGAATCACGTGCACGATCAGGATCTCGCCGTCGCTGTGGCGCAATTCGCAGGCGGCACGGAGCGACAGTCGCGTCGCATCAGTCAGATCGGTCGCCACGATGATGCGCCCAAACATGAGAACCTCCGGACGGCCCGCCGGGCCAATTGCCTGTCACGACGTTCAACTGCGTCGCCCACACTGGAATCTCGTGCGAGATCCGTGCCGGCCGCCGGCCGTCGGGACAATGAACCGGACCTTCACGACCAAGACACGCGGACTGAGCGAACAATTCCCCATCCCGATCGGAATATCTCCACCGCGGCGGCGCGGGTTTCCCTGCGGCCGCGCGCGCCACGAATCGAGGTCGCCCGGCACGCCTCCTGCAAATGTGGGCAGCGACAACAGTCCCGATCAAGGGCTGCCCTCGATCGCTTCCAGGAAGGTCGCCATGGCCAGCTTTCACACAATCGTCGCCGCAGTGGATTTCAGCGACATCTCTGGCGAGGTGTTCGAGACCGCGCGAAATATGGCGCGTCTCTATCACGCCAGACTCCATGTGATCCACGCAGTCGGAGATCCCTTCCGTTCCATGTTGGCCGTCGAAAGTACCGGCCTCGACCTGCCAGCCGTGGTCCGTCAGTGGACCGAAGCCGCGCAGAAGCAGCTGGCGATTCTCGCCGAGGCGCATCCGATCGAGCCGGCCCTGCTCACGACCGCCGTCCCCTCGGGCCCGCCGGCCCAGGCCATTGTCAAGTACGCCGAAGAACAGCAGGCGGACCTGATTGTGATCGGCTCGCACGGCCGCGGCGCGGTCAGTCGCCTGCTGCTTGGCAGCGTCGCTGAACGAGTCCTGCATCTTGCGGGGCGTCCGGTGCTCGTCGTATCCCACCGTGCCCGACACCTCACGTCGTTCGAAGTCAATGCCGCCGCAGGCGTGGGCGCGTAGGGGCGGAGCCAATCATGCCCATCCCCGTCCACGTCACATTCAAGGGACTCGCGCCGCACTCCGACGTCGAGTCCCTGATCCACCAGGAAATCGCCGGCCTGGCGAACCGCTACGACCGAATCGTCGACTGCCGCATCCGCATCGAGGTTCCCCACCGGCACCACACTGCGGGGAATCCCGTGCATGTGCTGATCGAGCTCGCGGTGCCCAAGGGGATCGAGCGTGCGTGACTCGGTCCACGAGCCGGTCGGCGTCATCGACGAGCTCGGCGAAGGCGGATCGTCACGGCTGCGCCGCCGCGGCACGGGCCGCGATCTCAGCCTGCAGCCGCTCGATCATCCGGTCCGCTTCGCGCCTCAGCAGGTGCGTCAACACGAACTCGGGCACATCGAAGCCTGGCTCGACGAGCAGCTCATATCCGATCAGCGTGTGTCCGTCCTGTTCGCGCAGGGTCCACTGCCCTTCGTACCGGAGGAAGCTCTCGCCGCTGCGATCGCGGAACCGGATGTTCACCGGCGCTTCCTGCACCTCGAGCACGAGACGGATCTGCTTGGGGAACAACAGCACGCGCGCCACTGCTTCCTCCTCGATCACCGCTCGGTCGGCGCCCCGCTCGAGAACGCGGCTGCTGCGGACGTCGGGCATGAAGCGAGGAATCCGCTCGTAGTCGGTCAACACGGCGTGCGCGACCGCCAGCGGCTGCGGCGTCGCGAAGGTGGCCCAGACGTGGTAGACGCCGCGCTCGCGGCGCACGCTCACCGGGAACCTCGCTGCGTCCATTGGGCCATGCGCATTCACGATGCCAGCGAGAGAGGCAACTGTCATGCCGGCCGCAACGATGCGCGTGTGGTGACGGTCAGTGCGACGGAATTGGCGGACGAGCAGGCCATGGTCCAACCCCAGGCCTACGCGAAGTTTTCCGCGGCAGCGCTGAAAATCCCGCGCGCGGAGGCGCCGTCGCTCGTTCTCGATCGATGCTCCAGCGCTGCGCACGCTGGCACGGATGGTGCCCTTGCGACCAGACGAGGGGGCCCCGTGTTCACCCATGCGTATGACGTCCTGGCGCCTGATCCACCGACGTCGCTCGATGTCCAGGTGACCCGCGACGCAAAGAGCGGCTGGCGGATCAACGCCCTTTGCGACGGTCGTGTCGTCGCCACGCGCCACGCTGATGACTGGCACCGCGTCGAACGCGTGCGCCGCGCGCTGGCGGCGGGGCTCACGTCCGCATTCGAACACGAGCGCTGGCTCGTAGCCGCCAAGGCGGCAGCAATGACAGAGACGAGGTGATGTCGTGCGCCCATCGATTGCTGTCTTCGCGCTGACGGCCTCAGTCGCGGCATGGCCCGCGGCGACGTGGCTGGACGCCGGTGCCGACGAGATCGTTCGGTTCGCCGTCATCGGCGACAACGGCACCGGCAAGACGCCGCAGTACGAAGTCGGCGCGCGGCTCGCCGACGCACGGGCAGGGTTTCCGTTCGAGTTCGTGATCATGGTCGGCGACAACCTGTACGGCAGTCAGGCACCCGCGGACTTCGTGGACAAGTTCGAGCAACCCTACGCGCCGCTGCTGCAGGCCGGCGTGGCGTTCTACGCCGCGCTCGGCAACCATGACAAGCCGGCCAACCGCAACTACCCGCTCTTCAACATGGGCGGCGAGCGCTACTACACCTTCGTCAAAGGCCCGGTCCGCTTCGTGGTCCTCGACACGAACCTCATGGACCGCGCCCAGCTCGGCTGGATCGAAGCGACGCTGCAGGCGGCAAACGAGCCTTGGAAGGTCGTCTACTTCCATCATCCGCTCTACTCCGACGGCGATCGACACGGCTCCGCCCTGGAGCTGCGCGCGGTGGTCGAGCCGCTGCTGGTCCGCTATGGCGTGAACGTCGTCTTCTCCGGGCACGAGCACTTCTACCAGCGCATCAAGCCGCAGCAGGGCATCACCTACTTCATCGAAGGATCCAGCGGGCAGCTGCGGAGGGGCGGCGTGACGCCAACGGCGATGTCGGCCGCAGCCTTCGCCGAAGACCGGACCTTCATGCTCGTCGAGATCGCCGGCAACCGGTTCACGTTTCAGGCCATCACGCTGGACGGCCGCATCGTCGATCACGGCGAGTTGCCGCGCGCCGCCGAACGCCCACGGAGTCCGTCATGAGAACCCACGCCTCGTCGCACCCCGTCATGTCGACCATCACGGGCGGGCAGCCGTCGCTCGCCGGAGTCCTCCGCTTCCTCAACGACCGCTTCCTCTGGCTGCCGATCGGCGCGCTCGTCGCGGTGATCTGGGCCAACGTCGATCCGGCTCCGTACTTCGCCCTCGCACACCGGCTCGCCTTCCCCGTCAACGAGATCGGCATGGCGCTGTTCCTCGGGCTGATTGCCCACGAGGCGCTCGACGCCATCGGGCCGGGCGGCGCCCTGCGGCACTGGCGGTACTGGGGCGTGCCGCTGGTCGCCGCGGCCGGTAGCGTCGCCGGAGCCGCGTTCGCCTTTCTCGCCTGCGTGACGTGGGCAGGGGAAGAGGTGCTGGCGCAGGCCTGGCCGGTCGCCGCGGCGGTGGACATCGCCGCCGGCTACTACGTGCTCCGGTTGATCTACCGGCGCGGCAGCCAGGCGTTCCCGTTCCTGCTGGTGAGCGGCATCGCCGCCAACACCGTCGGCCTGGTGGTGCTCGCGTTGTGGCCGGCGTTCACGCCGGAACACGTGACCGGTGCCGTGCTCGTCCTGGCCGCCCTGGGTGTCGCCGCGGCGCTGCGTGCCGCCGGGCTTCGCCGCTCGTGGCCGTTCCTCATCTTTGCCGGCAGCCTTTCGTGGTGGGGGTTCCACCTGGCGGGCGTGCATCCGGCGCTGGCGCTGGTACCCATCGTGCCGCTGCTGCCGCATTCGCGGCACCTGCTGGAGCCGTTCGCGGAGCGGCCGGCCGCGACCGCGCGGCAGGAGGAGCCGTGGGTCACGGTGGTGCAGGTCGTGCTGTTCTTCTTCGGCCTGGTGAACGGCGGCGCGATGCTGCGCGGCTACGACACCGGCACCTGGGCGGTCCTGCTGGGTGCGCTCCTCGGCCGGCCTGTCGGGATGGTTGGCGCGGTGGCGCTCGGCCGCCTCGCCGGTCTGCGTCTGCCGACGTCGATCGCCTGGCACGATCTGGTGGTGATCGCATTGGCGATGTCGAGCGGGTTCACGTTCGCGCTGTTCACCGCCTCGACGCTGCTGCCCGTCGGCGGCGTGTTGACGCAGATTCGCGTCGGCGCGCTCGCCACGGCGGTCGGCGCGGCCATCACCTACGGTGTCGCCCGCGGGCTGCGTGCCGGCCGCTTCGCGGCGTCGCACTGAGCAGCTGCCAGACGAAGGGGGCGGCAGATACCGCCAGCGAGATGAGATCTTCGTCGTCGTGAGGTAGTGGAGGATGTGCTCGCCGGAGGATCGAGCGAAGCGTGTCGGTGTGGGGTTGGCGCTTCGCTTGCTATGGCTCGTCGAGGAGGCACATGGTGGATCGGCGAATCGAGGCCGGCTACTGGCGCGACGTCATCGGGGCTGAGTACGACGCACTGCCCGGACTCAGTCTCACTGTGGCGCAAGCCATGCGCCTGTGGTCGATCGACGAGGACATTGCCCGTCGGGTGCTGGATTCCTACGTCGAGTCCGGCTATCTCACCCTGACCCCCGAAGCCCGCTACCGGCGAACCGACATCGGCATCGAAGCGGTCCGCGTGCGAGCTGCCCGCTGATCATCACAGCTGGCGAAGTCTCGCAGTGACGGCGATCGTTCGCGCCCGGGAGCCGCTGACGTTCGGCTCGCACATCGGTGAGCGTCAGGCAGCGGATACCTGACACGCGGCCGGTGAGGAGATTTGCGCGGGCTCGGGATTTTCACTCCCTTCGTGAGGCGGATGCTGCGCGCGAATGCTGCCTGCCGCACGGTCCATCTTGCGCTTGGCAGCCGCGGCTCCACTTCGAGGGCGGATATGTCGGCACCTCGCTTGCAGCGGAGAGAAGCGTCGGCCTTCACGAGAGGAGTCGCCATGTCCCGCCTCACCCATCGCTGGATGATCAGCGTCGTCACCGCGCTGCTGGCCGCGCCGGTCCTCGGGATGGGCGGCGCCGAATCGCAGACCCCACGCACGCCGCCCCCGGCCAGCGAGCCTGCGCGCCACCCACCGGATCAGGATCACCAGGCGCAGCCTCGGTCGCCGACGCCGCCTCTGCGTCAGCCGGAGCGGCAGCCGCTCCCCGCGCCTCCCGTGATGGTACGCGGCAACGTTTTTATTGGAGGCTACTTCTACGACCCGGCGTTCGGTCCCTACCCGTGGTGGCCCGAGGGGTACTACGCGGTACTGGTACGTGCCGGTCTTCGACGTGCGTGCCGTGCTGCGGCTCAAGGCGACGCCGGACGACGCCGCGGTCTACGTCGACGGCTTCTATGCCGGCCTGGTCGACGACTTCGATGGGGTCTTCCAGGGATTGCCCCTGCCCCCCGGCGGACATCGTTTGCGTTTCTACCGGCCAGGCTACAGATCACAGAGCCGGAACATCTACCTGGGCGTGGGATCGACGTTCACCCTCCGTGCGGCGCTCGAGCCGATCGGTGCTGGCGAGCAGTCGGAGTTTCCGCCGGCGGCCGATCGCGTCCCGTCACCGCCCCCGGGCAGTTTTCGCGTGCCAGTGGTCAGATGGCCCAGCAGCACCACAGCCGCGTCCTTGGGCGGACGCGCGGTGCGGGCCCCGATGGGCTGGCTCGACGTGCGGGTACAACCGTCCGGCGCTGCAGTCACGATCGACGGTGAGCGCTGGCTGACGTCGGATCCCGAGCACGTGGTGGTCGATCTCCCGGAAGGAACGCATCGCGTGACCATCGTGGCTCCCGGCTTCGTGTCCGCCGATTTCGAAGTAGCGATCGTGGACGGCGACCGTCAGCCGATCACCGTGAGTCTGGTCCCGGAGACGTGAGGTGGGACGGGCCCTCAGGAGCAGACGATGGCATTTGTACGCGTTGCATGGTGGACCCTCTACGAGCAGTTGGCGGCCCTGCCGGTGACGCACGACCCGGGCCCAATTTCTGGGGTGCGGCGCCTACACCGTTGAACGCCTCACAGCCGTTCGGCGATCCAGTGTCCAATCCGTTGCAGCGCCGCGGCCCAATCCGGCGCCAGCTCCTCGGATCGCGCCAGGTTGATCTGCCGAAACACCGCGCGCCTAGGGCTTGATCGCGACCTTCACCGCGCCGTCCTTGCGCGACTCGAAGGTTTCGAGCGCGGTCGCGAATTCGGCGAGCGGGAAGCGGTGCGTGAGCAGCGGCGTGAGGTCGACGCGGCCGTTGACGAGCAGCGCGAGCGCCGCCTCCGCCGTGTTGGGGTTGGCGCGATCGCCGACGATCTCGATCTCGTCGAGCACGATGCGCCGCATCGGGAGCTGAGGCTCCTCGATCGGGATGCCGATCACCGACACGACGCCGCCCTTCGCCGCGGCCAGGCAGCAGTCCCGGATCGACTGCGCGGTGCCGGCGCATTCGAGGACCGCGGGCACGCCGAGGCCGTCGGTCATCTCGCGGATGCGCTCGACGACCTTCGCCTGGCGATAGTCGATCGGCAGCGCGCCGAGCTTCTCGGCGAGCGCGAGCCGCGCGCCCGATCCGACGGCCAGGATGCGGCCGGCGCCGAGCGCCTTGCCGACCAGGATCGCCATCAGGCCCTGCGGGCCGGTGCCCATGACCAGCAGGTCGTCGCCGGGCTGAAGCCGGCTGCGCTTGACGGTGTAGAGCGCGATGCTCAGGGGATCGACGCACGCGGACAGCTCGAGATCGAAGCCGACCGGCACGCGCACGAGGCTCTTGACCGATGCCTTGACGTAGTCGGCGTAGGCGCCCGGCGTGATGTGGCCGTACTGCCGGTGGCCGGTCTCGGGCCGGCCGTAGTTCAGGCACAGGTTGTAGCGGCCGCGGAGGCAGTTGCGGCAGACGCCGCAGCCGCAATGCGAGATGGCGCAGACGCGGTCGCCGGCCTTCCAGCCCAGGTTCGTCGCGCGCGTGCCGGCATCCACCACTTCCGCCGACCACTCGTGGCCCGGGATGAACGGGAACGACGGCGGCCAGAAGCCCGGGTAGTCACCGTTGATGATGTGCGGGTCGGTGCCGCAGATGAACGTCGTGTGCACCTTGCACAGGACGTCGTCGGGGTCGAGCGCGGCCGGCACCGGCACGTCCTCGACGGCGAACTGGCGCGGCGCGCGCAGCACCAACGCGCGCATCGAACTCGGAAGAGCCACGACCTTAGTCCTCGGTGAGGGCGACGGCGCGTATCGGCGAGCCGCAGCCGTTCCTGATCTTGAGCGGCAGGCCGACGAACGTGAAGGCACGCTTCGGGATCAGGTCGATGTTGCGCAGGCTTTCGATGTTCAGCACCCCGCGCTCGCGGCACATCATGTGGACCGGCTGGATCATCCGCACCGCGACCTCGTTGAACGAGTCGACGCTCGGCGCGTCGGCGCCGACGCAGATGACGCCCTGATCGGCCAGCCAGTGCGCGGCTTCGCCGTCGAGGCCGGGGTAGTCGCGGATGTACTCGAACGGCGCCGTCTCGAACTTCCGGTACCAGCCGGTGTGGTAGAGGAACACCGAACCCGGCTTGATCGACAGCTGCTGTTCGGCGAGCTGCGCTTCGATCTCGGCCTTGCCGATGTAGCCGTTCGGCTCCTTGTGCGCGAAGTCGAGCCACACGCCGGGCGCCATGTGCCAGGCCAGCGGCGTCTTGTCGATCGGCCGCGCGCCGTGCTCGGGCACGATGTGGCTGATCGAGTCGCAGTGCGTCGACGTGTGGCCGCACACCGTGAACGCCACCACCTCGTAGGAATACGGCGGCTTGGTCAGCCCGAATTTCTGCACGTCGTCGTGGCTCAGGTGCTGCCACATCACCGTGCGCTGGTGCCCCTTGAAGGTCGGATTGCCGGTGCTGATGTCGTTGGTCAGGTCGGTCGCCGTGCAGGTGCGGCCGAGGATCTCGACCTTGGCGTGGACCGCCGGCGGCGGGCAGTCGACCATCCGCGGATACGTCTGGCGGACGCGCGCTTCCGCCTCGGGGGTCCAGTCGGCTCGCACGGCCTACTTCCCTTCCCAGCCGCCGTCGACGAACAGCGACTGCCCCGTCACGTAGCGGGCTTCGTCCGAGGCGAAGAACGCCGCGACGCTGCCGATCTCGCGCGGCTGGCCGGGACGGCCCATCGAGATCTGCGCCAGCACCACCGGCAGGATGTCCTTGTCGTTCAGCACCCACGACGTCATGTCGGTCTCGATCAGGCCGGGGTGGATGCAGTTCACGCGGATGCCGGACGGCGTCATCTCGGCCGACATGTTGCGCGTCAGCGCTTCCATCCCGAGCTTGGTCGGCGCGTAGTGCGTGCGCCCGGGCAGCACCTTGGCCGCCTGGATCGAGCCGATGTTGACGATGCTCGCGGTGCGCTTCGCCTCGACGACGCGACGGCAGACGATCTGCGAACACAGCCAGGCGCCGCGCAGGTTGGTGTCGACGAGCCGCGTCCACTGATCGTCGGTCAGCTCGAGGAACGGGACGATCGTCTCGATCCCGGCATTGTTGACGAGGATGTCGATCGGACCGAGGCTGTCCCAGGCGGTGGCGATCGCCTGCTCCATCTGATCGCGCCGGCCGACGTCGCCGGTCACCGCGATGGCACGGCGCCCCTTCGCTTTCACCAGGTCGACCACCGCCGCGGCCGCTGCGCCGTCGAGGTCGTTGATGGCGACGTCGGCGCCTTCCTCGGCGAACACTTCCGCGATGCCCCGCCCGATGCCACGGCCCGCGCCCGTGACGAACGCCACTTTGCCTCTGAGTTTCAGGGTGCCCTCCCGCGATCGCCGCCGTTCCGGTGACGACCTACGACCGGAACGTGTAGCCCAAGCCCGCCATGGCGGCCTTGTTGATCCGCGCCGCCTCGAGCGGCGTGTGCGGCGGGTTCGGCGACGGATCGAGCTCGCACATGATCATCAGGTCGTTGCCCGACGATTCGAGCAGCGACGCGAGCCCGGCGACGTCCACCTTGCCCTTGCCGAGAGGACAGTACCCCAAGTAGTCCGGCCCGCCGTCGAAATCCTTCATGTGCACGTGGCGGACGGCCGGCAGGAAGTCCTTCACCACCTTGACCGGATCGACGCCGCCCTTCTGCAGCTGGCCGACGTCCGGCCCGAACTTCACGTAGCGGGTGTCCACCGCCTCCATCGTCGCGTAGGTCTCGTCGCGCGTCTCGATACAGGTGCCGGTGTGCTGGTGCAGCGCGCCGACGACGCCGATGTCGGCGAGCGCCTTGCACATCTCGTTCAGCGACGCGACGATGTTGGCCTTGTGCTCGGCGAACTGGAACGCCGGGCGCTTGACGTTGTTCGGGCCGATGACGGCGACCGATCCGCCGGCGGCCTTGATCAACTGCCCCCACCGCACCAGCTTCGCGACCTCGTCCTGCCGCTTGGCTGTGTCCATCAGATCCACCGGGCAGTAGGCCGACTGCAGCGGCACCTGCGCGGCGTCGAGCAGCTTCTTCAGGCCGCCCTGCTTGTCCCAGAACTCGAGCACGTTGCCGAACGACTCGTAGCCCGCGAAGCCCAGGCTGCCCACGTCCTTGATCGCCTGCTCGGCGTCGGTCGGCTTGAAGCCCCAGGTGATGCCGGTGTGGCCCACCTTGAGCCGCTTGCCCTGGAACGCCTGCAGCGCGCCGCCGGAGCAGCGCCGCGGCGGCCGCGCCGAGCGCGAGGGAACGGGTGAAGGTGCGACGGGTGACAGCGGGGATGGCCATGGAAACGTCCTCTATCGCGCGGCCGCCGACGCGGCCGCCGGGCGCTCGGGGAGCGCGAACACGACGTACGCGCTCGGGCCGTTCGGCTCGCCGTCGGCCTGCGTCCAGGGGCCGCCTTCACGCGAGGCCTTGCCCCACGTCAGGCCGGTCGTCGCGCAGACGACCAGGTACTGGCGGCCGTTGATCTCGTACATCGCGGGGATGCCTTCCGAGCCGCGCGGCAGCGAGCCAGTCCACAGCACGGCGCCGGTCTCGGCGTCGAAGGCGCGGACGTGGCCGTCCTTCGCGGTCGCGAACAGCAGGCCGGTCGACGTCACGATCATGCCCATCCGCTGGCCGCCGCGCGGCACGCCGGTGTCGGTGGCACCGAGGCCCGCGGCCATCTGATCGACGCCGAGCGGCTTCTGCCACGTGATGGCGCCGGTGTTCAGGTCGTAGGCGGTGATCTGCGCCCAGCGGCCCTTCATGATGTACGGGAAGCCGAGGCCGTAGCCGGTGTAGTAGCGCGACGTCGGGACGTCGACACCCTCCGGATACGGCGCGCCGCCCGGACGGAAGCCCGGGCCCGGCCGGACGTCGAGGCCGCCCGGCGCGCCGCCGGTGGCGACGACAGGGCCATCGGGCGTGGGCGCCGGCGCCGGCGCGCCTGGACCGGCCGCGCCAGGGAGCGCCCCCGCCGCGGGTGGCGCGTTCGGACTGGCGCCGGGCGCCGCGGCCGCGTCGGTGACGAAGCCCCAGAGCGCCCGCATCGCCTCGTCGTCGGTCGACGGGAACGCCGGCATGTGACCGCGGCCGACCAGCACGATCTGGCGGAAGTCGTCGTACTTCTGGCGCGTGCCGAGGCCGAGCAGCGTCGGCGCCGTCGGCGATCCGGCGCGATCCGGCCCATGGCAGGCCTGGCACTGCTGCGCGTAGACGCCGCGCCCGCGCTGTTCCGGCGCGCCGGCGCGGGCCGCCGCCGGCTGGTTGAAGTTCGGCGGGGTCTCGGAGAGCTTGTAGAACGACGGGAAGTCCTGGCTGATGACGTAGACCAGGCCTTTCGCCGGATACGCGGCGGTGTTGCCCCAGTTGGCGCCGCCCACGGCGCCGGGGACCGCGATGGTCTCGTGCTCGGTCGAGAGCGGCGCGAACAGCCCGCTCCGCGCCTTCTTCAGCCGCTCGGTCCAGGACGCCCGCTCGGCGTCGGTGAGGAACAGCGGCGTCAGATCGTCGACGGTCATCTGCTGCCGCGCGAACGGCGCCGGCTTCGTGGGAAACGGCTGCGTCGGCCAGGTCTGCTCGCCCGGCACGGTGCTCTTCTCGATCGCCCGCTCCTCGATGGGCCACAGCGGCGTGCCGGTCACGCGATCGAACACGAACAGGAAGCCGTGCTTGGCGGCCAGCGCCACGGCATCGATCGCCTTGCCGTCGTGCTTGACGGTGACCAGCTGCGGCGCCGCGGTGAGGTCGTAGTCCCACAGATCGTGATGCACGACCTGGTAGTGCCACTTGCGCTTGCCGGTGCGCGCGTCGAGCGCGATCAGCGAGTTCGCGTAGAGGTTGCTGCCGATGCGATCGGCGCCGTAGTAGTCGTAGGTCGGCGAGCCGGTCGGAAAGTAGGCGATGCCGCGGCGCGCGTCGATCGAGATCTCGCCCCAGGTGTTGGCGCCGCCGACGTACTTCCAGGCGTCCTTGGGCCACGTCTCGTAGCCCTCCTCGCCGGGGTGCGGCACGGTGTGGAACGCCCACACCATCTTGCCGGTGATGACGTCGAACGCCCGCAGGGTGCCCGGCGCCGACAGGTAACCTTCGCCGGGCGCGGAGCCGAGCAGCAACAGGTTCTCGAAGATCTTGCCCGGCGTGCCCGACTGCACGCGGCCGACCAGGGCGGGGTCGCGGCCGACGCCCTCGCGCAGGTCGACGAGGCCGTCGTTGCCGAACGTCAGGATCGACTTGCCGGTGGCGGCGTCGATGGCCTGGAGGTTGTTGTTGATCTGGAAGATCAGCCGGCGTTCGCGGCCGTCGGAGCTCTCCCAGTAGTTGATGCCGCGCCGGGCGATGCCGCGCAGCCCGGCGTGGATCCACAGCTCCTTGCCGGTGGTCGCGTCGAGCGCGACGAGCGACTGGTTCTTCGCCAGCACGTACATCGTGGTGCCGACGACGATGGGATTGAACTGGTAGACGTTGTTGTCGCCGACCGGGTAGGTCCACGCCACCGTGAGCGCGGCGACGTTCTTCGGCGTGATCTGCGTGAGGTCGACGAACTTCGACGAGTCGGGGCCGCCGCCGTAGTCCTCCCATTGCGAGGACGCCTTGGCCGCGGCCCCCGGCACGCGCGCGGGCCGGCGCTCCTGCGTCTGCGCCAGCAGCGTGCCGACGACGGCGACTCCCGTGCACGCGACGAGCGCGGCGTGACGGGCGCGCGAGTGACGCGCGGCGGGCGGGATGGCGGACGGAGCGAGGTCAGGCGACATCTTGGGCAGCCGTTTCCCGTCGGCCCCGGCAGGCGCCGTTCAATCCTGGAAGGATCGTCCGACCGCCCGGCCCGAGCGTGTGCGTATCGTGCAATGGGTTGTGCGCGGCGATCGTATGTTCGGCCGCGCGAACGAGTCAAGCGCAGTATGCAGCCCGCCGACGCGCGCGTGCAGAGCGCGGCCGCCAACCAACTACGCGCCGAGGGTGACGCTGATCGCCCGCGCCGTGTCCATCACCTGCCGGGCGGCAAGGGGCCAGCGGCTCTTCGGGAAGCGCGTCGACGGCGCGGAGATGCCGATCGACGCGACGACGGTGCCGGCCTGATCGCGGATCGGCGCCGCCACGCAGCGCACTTCTTCCATGTACTCGCCGTCGTCCGCGGTGTAGCCGTCGGCGCGCGCCAGCGCCAGCGCCTTGACCAGCTTGTCGAGCCCGGTGATGGTGCGACGCGAATGCGCCTGCAGCGGACCGGCGCCAAGCGTGGCGCGCAGGTCGGCGACGTCGAAGTCGAGGATGAGCGCCTTGCCGTGCGCGGTGCAGTAGAGCGGCACGAACTCGCCGGTCTGCCCGGACACGGCGACGACCTGATCGGGCGACGCGTGATGATCGATGAACAGCGCCTGCCCGCCCTCACGCACTGCGAGGTGCGCGGTTTCCCCGGTCCTGATCCCGAGCTGGCGCAGGTGCTCGTGGCAGAGCGGGATGAACGTGCTCTGTCCGTACTTGCGCGACAGCCGCCACGCCGAGGGGCCGAGGATGTAGTCCTTGCGGCCCTTCGGGTTGGCCAGGAAGCGGCGCCGGCGCAGCGTGTTGGCCAGCCGGAACACGCTGCTGCGATCGATGCCCAGCAGGTCGGTCAGCTGCTTGAGCGGCACCGGCTCCGGCGATTCCGCGACCGCCTCGAGAATGGAGAGGCCGCGGCCGAGGCTCTGGATCGACGGCGTCTCGCTGGCGTCGCGTTTGGCCATTCGCGGCTCAGGATAGCAGGCCTGCCCTTCTGTTCAGGGCTTGGACGTAGTCCCGGCCGCCGCCGGCGTCGCGTCCGCGGGCACCGACGACTGGACGCCGCCGGCCGGCACCTCGAGCCCCGCCGCCCAGGCGATGCCGTTGAGGAGGAAGCGCCGGTAGTCCTCGACCGTCCGCATGTTGTCGTGAAAGTCGACGCCCCCCATGACGAAGCCGCGGCCGCCGCCTTCCCGCTCGTAGGCCCAGGACGCCACCTGCGGGCCGGTCGGCGCCTTGGCCGGCGTCCCGACGATCAGCTCCGTCCGCTTCAGGTCGACCGGGAGATGGAACCGGCAGAACACCTCGTCACGGTAGGTCCATTCCTTCACGCCGCGCAGGATCGGGTGATCCGGCGACTTCGGCGTCATCGTCCACTGATCGACCGGGTTGCGCGAGACGCCCTGCACCCACAGGCCGCCGGTCCAATCGAGGTAGTAGCGGCGGGCCACCCAGTGCTCGGCCCAGTTCGCATAGTGGAACACCACCACGCCCATGCCCGCCTTCGCGCGGGCGTCGATGCCCTTGAGAAAGTCGAGCGTCGCCTGGTCGTAGGTGTGCCGGGTCGTCTCGGGCTCGGGCGGGAACAGCGGGTGCGTCTCCCGCGCGTCACGATCGGAGCTGCTCTCGATGACGATGGCCGCCGCGTCGGCGTAGACCGACAGGTCGGTCGGCGCCTTGCCGACGTAGACCTCGGTCTTGACGCCCTTCAAGTTGGGCGCGGCTTCGAGCGCCGCCGCCAGGATCCGTAGATCCTTCTCGTGCTCGTGCCGGCCCGGTATCCCGTGGTCCTTGGGCCCGGCCAGGAAGATGATCTTCTTTCCAGCCGGCTTCACCCCGTTCTGGGCCGCCGGGCGGCCGCCGAGGCCAAGCACCAGCGCGATCCCGGCACCGGCCGCGATCCATGCGTGCATCCGTCTCATCGCTGATCTCCTGCCGGGTGGACGCGTGCCGGATATCGCTCCCGGACGGCGTTGCGTATCGTGAACTGAACGGTTCGGCGAATCGTAAGCGGAGGGCCGCGGCCCGTCAAGCGTGTCAGACTGCCGCGCACAGGAGATCCGCGTGGCCGCGACCCAGCCTTCCAGCCGTTTCGTGATCGTCACCTGCGCCATCACCGGCGCCATCCACACGCCGACGATGAGCGCGCACCTGCCGATCACGCCGGCGCAGATCGCGCAGGAGGCGATCGATGCGGCCGGGGCCGGCGCGGCGATCGTCCACCTGCATGCCCGCGATCCGATCGACGGGCGGCCGTCGCCGTCACCGGCGCTCTTCCAGGAGTTCCTGCCGCGGATCAAGGCCGGCTGCGACGCGGTGATCAACATCACCACCGGCGGCGGCCAGAACATGACCGTGCAGGATCGGCTGGCGTGTGCGCTCGCCTGTCAGCCGGAGATGTGCTCGCTCAACATGGGCTCGATGAACTTCGGGCTCTATCCCACGCTGAACCGCTACAAGACGTTCACCCACGAGTGGGAGCCCGCCTACCTCGAAGGCAGCCGCGACTTCATCTTCAAGAACACCTTCAAGGACATCGAGTACATCCTCGAGCACCTCGGCCGCGGCTGCGGCACGCGCTTCGAGTTCGAGTGCTACGACGTCGGCCACCTCTACAACCTGGCGCACGTCGTCGATCGCAAGCTGGTCGAGCCGCCCTTCTTCGTGCAGACGATCTTCGGCATCCTCGGCGGCATCGGGGCCGACGCCGAGAACCTGCTGCACATGCGGCGGACGGCGGACAAGCTGTTCGGGGACGCCTACGAGTGGTCGGTGCTGGCGGCGGGGCGCCACCAGATGCCGATGGCGACGATGGCCGCCGTGATGGGCGGCAACGTCCGCGTCGGGCTCGAGGACAGCGTCTACATCGCCAAGGGCAAGCTGGCGACCAGCAACGCCGAGCAGGTAGCCAAGATCCGCCGCATCCTGAGCGAGCTGTCGCTCGAGATCGCGACACCGGCGGAGGCGCGGACGCGCCTCGCCCTCAAAGGCGTCGCCAACGTGAAGTTCTAGCTGACGACCCGAGTGTGCGCAGTTCCTGGGACGACTCCGGAGTTTGGAGGCGCTCCGGCCGTGATTCCTGGGATTTGGGGCGCGACGACTCCGGGGTACGACCCACGGACTCCGGAGTGGTAGGTGAAGACTCCGGAGTCGTCGGCGCCACTGCGAGCATGTAGCCGACGCCGCGGACGGTGACGATCCGGGCGCCGGCCGCGATCTTGCGACGCAGCCGGCTGATGTGGACGTCGAGCGACCGGTCGAACGGCGACGCCTGGCGGCCCCACGCGGCGCGGGTCAGGTCGTCGCGCAGCACCTTGCGGCCGGCGTGGCGCACGAGGTACTCGAGGAGATCGAACTCGACGGCTGTCAGAGCGACGCTGGCTCCCTCCACGCGCGCCTGGCGCGCCGCGCATTCGAGCCGCACCCCGCCGGCCTCGGCGACGCCGATCGCCACGCGATCGACGCGCTGCCGCCGCAGCACCGCGCGCACCCGCGCCACCACTTCTTCGGGATCGAGCGGGCCGCCGACGTAGTCGTCGGCGCCGCTGTCGAGCGTCGCGATCGGATCCGCCGCGCGGGTCAGCAGCGAGATCACCACCAGCGGCAGCGCGCTGTGACCGCGGAAGGCGCGCACCGCCTCGGGCGCGTCGACACCGGCCATCCCCGCGTCGAGCAGCACCAGGCGGTAGGCGTCGGCAGCCGGACCGAGGCCGCGGTCCGCGTCCGGCTCCCACGCCAGCCGCAGGCCGCGCGCCGCGCACGGCCCGCGCAGCAGCAGCGGCAGATCGGCGCGATCGGAGACGATCAGCACGGCCGTGGCATCCATGGTGGTCTCGCCCATCACTGCCCCCCTCACGGCGCAACCTTGATGTCGACCACCTTCTGGAAGCTGCTGCCATCGTCGTCGACGAACGAGGCCGCCACCTGCACGATCGCTTCCTTGCGCAGGCTCGGCAGGTCGTACCAGGCCTCGAAGCTCAGCGTGATCGGGGTGTTGATGCCGTTGAACTGGTTGCCGCTGGCGCTGAGCGTGACGAACTCGAATTTCTCGCTGTCGCTGCCGCTCGGCGGCGTCACGATGCCGCCGGTCGCCTGCTTGATGGTCAGCGTGGTGGCGACGACGCGGACCGGATAGTCGATGTCGAGATCGTCGTCGTCGGCGTTCGCGTTCAACGAGATGTTGGCGGAGAACACGGTGTGCCAGTCGTAGGCCAGGATGTCGTCCGGCTGGTTGTTGCCGCGGACGAGGCGATAGGTGCGGCCGCCGGTCTGGTCGTCCGCGGTGATCGGATCGGGGTTGGCGGCGATGTCCACCGCCTCGTCGAAGCGGATGGTGTCGGTCGGGTCGGTCGGGTTCTGGCACCCCACCGCGGCCAGCGCCGAGAGCAGCACGGCGACACGCACGGGCGCGATCAGACGGGTCATCAAAGGATCTCCTCGGTCAACACGGCACGATCAGGGCACACGCCTCCGGTGCCGGACGGCAGGCGTGCTCGCCGGTGGCTCAGAACGTCGTGCCGACGGCGAACTTCAGCGCCCGCGCCGGCTGGAACGCGTCGCGATAGATGTTCCAGGCGTAGATCAGGCGGAACGGCACGTTCAGCATCGGCACGATGACGCGCAGCTCGACGCCGGTCGACGTGCGCAGCTGGCGCAGATCGATGCGCTCCGCTTCGGCGAACGCCTGGCCGGCGTCGTGGAACAGCAGCGCGCGCACCGGCCCGAACACGTCCAGGTAGTACTCCGCGTTGAACAGCACGAACTTGTCGCCGCCGACGACGCGCTGGTCCTCGTCGACCGGACCGACCGAGCGCAGCTCGACGCCGCGGATCTGGTACTCGCCGCCCATCACGTAGCGCAGGTAGTAGGGCAGCTCCCGGGTGTTGCCGTACGGACGCAACAGGCCGCCGTTCAGCCGCACGCCGAGCGCGGTCCGCCGCGTGTGCGGGAAATAGAGGATGGCTTCCGCTTCGGGCCGGATGTAGCTGGTCGTGCCGCCGAGGGGGCCGCCCGCGATCGGCATGTTGATCGAGAGGCGCCGGCCGCTGCGCGGCGTGTACGGGTTGTCGACCGTGTTGTGGACGAACGCCGGCGTGATCCGGCTCTCGATGTGCCGGCCGTTGTCGAGGAACAGGCGCGACAGCTGCGTCGTCGCCGTGTCGCCGAGCGAATCGCGCAGCTCCTGGCTGACCGCGGTGTCGACGACCTCGTAGCCGTAGGTCGCGAACACGCGGGAGTAGCGAAACAGCTGCCGCCCGAGCGTCAGGTTGCCGCCAGCGCGCACCTCGCTGTAGCCGATCGTGTTGGGGCTGGTGACCAGGTCGACCTTCCGCGAGTAGACGTCGACGCCGGCGGTGATCGGCCGGTTGAACGCGTACGGTTCGGAGAAGGCGACCTGGTAGACCGTCGACCGCGTCCCCCGCTGGCCGGTCAAGGTCAGGCTCTCCCCGCGGCCCATCAGATTGGCGGTCGTGTAGGACAGGTTGAAGAAGGCGCCGTCGTACTGCGACACGCCGCCGCCGAACTGCAGCTGGTTGCGGTTCTGCTCCTCGAGCGTGAACGTCAGGTCGACCGCGTCCGCGACGCCGTTCGCCTTGTCGACTTTCAGGTCCTTCTCGGAGCCTTCGAGCGGCTTGAAGTAGCCGAGCTGATTCAGGCGGCGGACGCTGTGTTTCAGCGCCTCGGTGTTGAAGACGCCGCCCTCGTACAGGTTCAGCTCGCGGCGGATCACGTCGTCGCGCGTGATCGAGTTGCCCTTGAAGGCGATCCGGTTGATGACGTAGCGGGGCCCTTCTGAAAGGCGCATCACGACGTCGACGATCGCCGGGCCGGCTTCCGCCGCCGCGGGCTCGGGCGGCGGCGTGGTGCCGCCCTCCCCTTCCGCGGGCACGTCGCGCCGCTTCAGGTCGGGATACCCGGTGAACTCCATGTGTCCGATCGACCCGTAGATCTCACGCGCCTTGTTCAGTCCGTCCCGGATGCTCTCCTGTCGATACCAGGCGCCCGGCTTCAGCTTGAAGATCGACTGCAGCGCCTCGGTGCGGACGATCGTCTGCCCCTCGAAGCCGATGGTTCCGACGCGGTACCGGCGGCCTTCGTAGATCGGGATGCGCAGCTGGACGAAGCGCGTCTTGCCGTCGGCGGAGTCGTCCAGCGTCCGCACTTCGGGCTGGCCGACGCGGACCGCGACGTAGCCCTGGTTGCGGTAGTGGTCCTCGACGCGCTGCGCGTCGTCGGCGAACGTGGTCTCGTTATAGGCGCCGCGGCTGGTGACCAGCGAGAGCAGGCCCTGCGGCCGGTTGTTCTTCAGCACCTTGCCGAGGTCGCTGTCCGCGACCGCGCGGTTGCCGATGAAGGCGACATCGCGAATGACGAGCTTCGGTCCGCGCGTGACGTTGAAGACGAGGCTGACCAGCTTGCCGCTGCCGGCAATCGGCTCGATCGCCGACGACACCTCGGCGGCGGCGAAGCCCTTCTCGGCGAGGAGATCGCGCAGCACCGTGCGGGCGCGGCGGATGACGCCCTGATCGAGGAAGGCGTCGAGCTTGATCTCGGCGCCGTGCTCGCGCAGCGACTCGTCGATCTTGGTCTGCTCGAGATCGCCGGCGCCTTCGTACTTCACCAGCCGGACGCGGGCGCGCTCCTCGAGGTGATAGGTGACGATCTTGCCGACGACGCCGTTGGCGAACGTGTAGTCGGTGGCCTCGATCTTCAGGTCGTCGAGGAACCCGGTCGCCCACAGCCGGCGGAAGTCCTCCTTGATCGTCTCGCGCGTGCTGTCGTCGAAGGCCACCCACTCGCGCTGCGAGGGCCGGCTCGGGCGCAGCCGGAGGTAATAGAGGTACGTCTCCGGTTCGACCGCGGACTGGTTGTTCTGCGTCGGGAAGCACAGGCCGAGCAGGTAAACCAGCGGGCCCGATCCCGCCGGCGGGAGTTGCGACGGCGCCGGCACCGGCTGGCCGCACAACGTGGCCGCGCCGGGATCGGATGGCTGAGCCGCCGCCGTAGCGGCCGCGGACAGCAGCCAGGCCCCCGCCGCCAGCGCCCGCGCCGTCACAGCTTCACCCGCACGCCGACCCGCGCCACGAAACGCTGGCGGGTCGCGCCGTCTTCGGTCTTGGTGAGGGCGAGGCCGTAGCCGCCTTCGACGAAGACGCTCGCGCGCGAGGAGAGCGCCGCTTCCATGCCGCCGAGGCCGAGGATCGAGCCGCTGTCGGGGCCGTCGCGGGCGGTGATCTGGGCCCAATAGCCGGCGCCGGCGTAGAAGCTGGCCATCGACCCGGGCGTGAAGTAGTAGTTCGCCGAGCCGAAGGCATGCAGCGCCGTCACGCCGATGCCGGTCGGCACGTCGTCGGGGTCGCCGCCCAGGGCGCCCGATCCGACCACGCCGCCGCGCACCGCGATGCGCTTCGTGAGGAAGTGGCTCACGTCGACCTGCAGCGTCACGTGAAACGGCAGGTCGTCGTCCTCGGAGGTGATCCGGTCGGCGTAGCCGGCAAGGCCGATCGACGTCCGGCCGGGCGCACCGACGATCCGCGGCTCGACGTCCTCGTTCGGCGTCACCGGACGGTCCTCGGCCGGCGTCACCGCCGGCGGCTGGACGTCCGCGGGACTGGTCACCTGCCCCGCCGATGGGGCCGCGCACCCGATGACCATTGCCCCAACGAGCAGGCACGTGACTCGCATGAGAGGTGATTCACCGAGGGTCGATGAACGTCTCTGAACTTTTCTTAAGTCCACGGCCGGCGCCGGCGCGGCCACTGTTCCCGGCCGCCGCCGCGCACGCGGCGTCTGATCCGGGCACGGTGCCGGAAACGTTTTGCCGCCTCACGTCAATCACATGAGCACGCTGTTTGCGATACGCGGCGCCGAGCCCGAGGACGTCACCCTGCTGGGCGACGCCACCCGGGGCGATCTCGATGCCTTTGCCACGCTCTACCGCCGCCACCAGCAGCGGGTCTTCCGCTTCGCCCGGGCCATGACCGGCTCGAGCGACGCGGCCGAGGACATCACGCAGGAGGTGTTCGTGGTCCTGCTCACCGACGCAGGGCGCTTCGATCCGGCTCGCGCCGCGTTCACGACCTACGTCTACGGGATCGTGCGGAACTTGAGCCGGCATCGCGTCCGCCGCGAGCGGTCCGGTCCGTCGGTCGACGACCTGCTGCGGGACGGCCGCGACATCGACAGCGACGACGACCCGTCGAAGCTGGTCGAAGGGGCCCAGCTCGCCGGCGCGGTGCGGCGCGCGCTGATCTCGCTGCCGTCACGCTATCGGGAGCTGATCGTGCTGTGCGACCTGCACGACCTGTCGTACGAGGAGGCCGCCGCCGTCGTCGGCGCGTCGGTCGGCGCGGTGCGATCGCGGCTGCACAAAGGCCGGCAGCTGCTGCGGCTGCGGCTGGCGCGGGTACGGGAGGCACACCAGGTGTCCGGAGAGTTCAGGCAGGTCCGATGCCCGGCATGACACCGCTTCGTCCGGACGACGTGCACAGCGCGCGAGCGTGGGCCGCGTTCGTGGCCGACGACGCCGCGGACGCGGCGCCGCCGTCGCTGGAGGCACGCGTGCTGCGCGCGGCGCAGGCGGCGCTGGCGCAGAAGCAGCGCGCCGACGCGGAGCGGGCACGCCGCCGCTGGTTCGCCGGCGTCAGCGCGATCGCGGCGAGCCTCCTCGCGGCAGCCGCGTGGTCGCTCGCGCCCGGTGGGCTGACCACGTCGCGCGTCATGGCGCCGGCGGACGCGTCACGCGCCGGGACGACTCCGGAGTCATCGGCGGCGTCCACCACTCCGGAGTCGAGCGCGCAAGCCGCCGAGGAGCCTCCGGGGCGTCCCGTGCCGATGACCAATATCGAGGCCGGCCGCGTGCTCGGGATGCCGCCGGCGCGGCTCGCGTCGCGACCGCTGTTCGATCCGATCAACGGCGTCGGCCCGGTCCGGGCGCCCGGGGCGTTGCGGGCCCGGTCCTTCGGCGCTGCCGTCGCGGAGCCCGTCGCGGTGGCGAGGACCCCAGCGGCGCCAATCGCGTTTCCTCCGGCGGCAACGCCGGCTGTCGTCCCCGGCGCGCTCGCCGGCTCGTCGCAGGAGGCGTGGACGCTGCGGGCCAAGCCGGTCTTCGACCCCGAAGCGGTCGAGACCACGCCGCCGCCACCGGTGTATCGACTCGACCACGCGACGCCGGCGGCTGCCCCGCGGGAGGATCCGCCGGCGCCGCCGAAGTGACGGCTGCTAGTGGGCTGTAACCACCGCTAGGTCAGATACCAGCCGCCGTTCACGCTGATCGTCTGGCCGGTGAGGTAGGCGTTCTCGGCCAGGAGCCGCACCACCGACGCGACCTCGCCGACGTCACCGAAGCGGCCGACCGGGATGATGCCCGGCTTCGCGTTCGGGTTCGACGTCACCATCTCCGTCTCGATCAGCGCCGGCGCGATCACGTTGGCGGTGATGCCTTCCTTGGCGAGGTGGGCGGCGTAGAAGTGCATCAGGCCATGCAGCCCGGCCTTCGACGCCGCGTAGTGCGGGCCGACCACGCCGCCGACCTGCGCCGCCACCGACGACAGGAAGATCAGCCGGCCCCACCGCCGCTCGCGCATGCCGCGCGACGAGGCCCTGCGTGATCAGGAACGCCGACGTCAGGTTGGTGGCGATCGCCTCGTCCCACTGCGCCTCGCCGACGCGGTCGATCGGCGCCGGATGCGCCACGCCGGCGTTGTTGACGAGGATGTCGATCTCGCCGAGCTCGGTCCGGACACCGGCCAGCAGCGCGGCGATCTCGAAGCGCTGCGAGACGTCGGCGCGGATCGACACGGCGCGCCGCCCGTGCTCGGCGATGTCGGTGCACGTGAGCACCGCGTCGGCCTCGCGTTCGCGGAACGTGATCGCGACGTCGGCGCCCGCTTCGGCGAGCGCCAGGGCCACGGCGCGGCCGATGCCGCGGCTGCCGCCGGTCACCAGAGCCTGGCGTCCGGCCAGCGGCAGGGCCGGCGCCCGTTTCTTCTCAGCCATGTGCCAGTGACCCGTGCGCGATCCGTGCCGGATGCGTGTAGATGTTGAAGCGGCCGCCGCGCACGAAGCCGATCAGCGTGATCCCCGCCTCGTCGGCCAGCTCGATCGCCAGGCTGGACGGCGCCGACACCGCGGCGACGAGCGGCACGCCGGCCAGCCACGCCTTCTGCAGGATCTCGAACGAGGTGCGGCCGCTGACGAACAGCAGCAGGTCGCCGGCCGGCAGCCCGCCAGCCAGCAGCCGCCGGCCGATGATCTTGTCGACGGCGTTGTGCCGCCCGACGTCTTCGGCGGTGTCGACGATGTCGCCGTCGAGCGTGCACAGCGCGGCGGCGTGCAGGCCGCCGGTGGCGGCGAACGTCTCCTGGAGCGGCGCGAGGCGCTCCGGCAGCGCGCGGATCGCATGAGCGTCGATGGTGCGGGTCAGACCGCACGCGCGGCGCCGTCAGACGCGTCGACGCCAGATCGGGACGTCCGCACATGCCGCAGGAGGAGGTCGTCGTCACCTGACGCCGGGTATCGCGCTGTGCGGCCACCGCCGCCGCGCGATCCGCGCTCAGGATCACGTCCACGACGTCGGCCGGCGGATCCACGTGCACCGCGACGATGTCGGCGGCCGCGGTCACGATCCCTTCGGTGAACAGGAAGCCGGCGGCCAGCTCGCGATCGGCGCCCGGCGTCCGCATCGTCACGGAGAACGGCTGGCCGTTCAGCCGCACCTCGAGCGCCGCCTCGACGGCCACGTCGTCGGTCGACGTCTCGCTCGTCGCCCCGTCGCCGACGCGCACCACCGGGATGTGCTGCATCCGCTCGCGTCCGGCCATGGCCGGCAGGATAACATCGGCCGCTTGAACTCCTTCTTCGGCCTGGGCCAGCAGAAGCCGCACCACTATCGCGAAATGGTGCGGATCGTCTGGGAGAACCGCGATCAGCTGTCGTTCGCCTGGCGGATCCTGACCCGCGGCGTGTGCGACGGCTGCGCCCTCGGCACGACCGGCCTCCGCGACTGGACGCTGCCCGGCACACACCTGTGCATGGTGCGGCTCGAGCTGCTGCGCCTGAACACGGCGCCGGCGCTCGATCCCGCCCTCGTCACCGACGTGTCGACGCTGTCCGGGCGGTCCTCGGCGGATCTCCGCGCCCTCGGGAGGCTGCCCGAGCCGATGCTGCGACGACGGGGCGAGCGCGGCTTCCACGTCGTGAGCTGGGACGAAGCGCTCGCCATCGCCGCCAGCGGATTGCGCGCCACCGCGCCGCAGCGGCTCGCCTTCTATCTCACCTCGCGCGGCATCACCAACGAGGTCTACTACGCGGCGCAGAAGGCGGCGCGCTTCTTCGGCACCAATCACGTCGACAACGCGGCGCGCCTGTGCCACGCGGCGTCGACGGTGGCGATGAAGGCGACGCTCGGCTATGGCGCGTCGACCTGCAGCTACGCCGACTGGCTCGACGCCGACCTGATCGTGCTGTTCGGCTCGAACGTCGCCAACAACCAGCCGGTTACGACCAAGTACCTGCACGAAGCGAAGGCACGCGGCGCGCAGATCGCCGTCGTCAACCCGTATCGCGAGCCGGGTCTGACGCGCTACTGGATCCCGTCGATCGCCAGCAGCGCGCTCGCTGGCACCCGCATCGCCGACCACTGGATCGACGTGCACACCGGCGGCGACCTCGCCTTCCTGGTCGGCGTGCTGAAGGCAGTCGATGCCTTCGGCGGCGTCGATGGCGCCTTCGTCGACGCGCACACCACCGGCGCCGCGGAGGTGCTGGCCCACGCCGCCGGGACGACGTGGGACGCGATCGAGCGCGAGGGCGGCGTGACCCGCACCGGCGTCGAGGCGTTCGCTCGCCTGCTGATCGATCGGCCGAAGGCGGTGTTCGTGTGGTCGATGGGCCTGACGCAGCACGCGCACGGCGTCGACACCGTGAAGGCGCTGGTCAACCTCGGTCTCGCCCGCGGCCTGCCGGCAAGACCCGGCAGCGGCCTCGTGCCGATCCGCGGTCATTCGGGCGTGCAGGGCGGCGCCGAGGTCGGCTGCGTGCCCGCCGTGCCGGCGGAGACGCGCGCCCGCTGGGGCGAAGTGTGGGGCTTCGAGCCGCCCGCGCACCCGGGATGGACGGCCACCGAAGCGATCACCGCGAGCGCGGCCGGCGAGGTCGACACATTCTGGATGGTCGGCGGCAACGTGCTCGAGACGCTGCCGGACACCGCGGAGGCCGGGCGTGCGCTGACGCGGCCGCGACTGCGCATCCATCAGGACATCGTGCTGTCCACGTCGATGCTGGTCGAGGGCGCCGGCGACGTGCTGCTGCTCCCGGCGACGACGCGCTACGAATCGCCCGGCGGCGGCACCGAGACGTCGACCGAGCGGCGCATCATCTTCTCGCCCGAGATCCCGGGCCGGCGCATCGGATCCGCGAAGCCGGAGTGGTGGGTGTTCCGCGAGGCCATGGTGCGGGCCTTCCCCGAGCGCGCCCATCTCGTCGGGCTCGAGGACGCCGCGGCGATCCGGCGGGAGATCGACCGCGCCGTGCCGCTGTACGCCGGCATCGCCGGGTTGTCACGCCAGGGCGACGTCGTGCAGTGGGGCGGCCCCCGTCTGTACTCCGACGGCCGCTTCGCCACGGCCGACGGCCGCGCCCGCTTCGCGCCGGTCGCGCTGCGCAGCCGCGCGCTCCCGGCCGATCGCTTCTTCGTCTCGACGCGGCGCGGCAAGCAGTTCAACTCGATGGTGCAGCGCGCCGTCGATCCGCTCACCGGCGCCGATCGCGACGAGATCCTGATCAGCGATGCCGACCTCGCCCGCATCGGCCGCGCGTCCGGCGACGACGTCGTGCTCCGCTCCGCGACGGGCGTCTTCCGCGGACGGCTGCGCGCCGCGCCGATCCGCGACGGCAACCTGGAAGTGCACTGGCCGGAGGGCAACGTGCTGCTCGCGGGCGCGGCGCACGATCCGGAATCGCTCGAACCGGACTACAACGCCGTCGTCACGATCGAAGCCGCCGACGGCTGACGCTGGCGCGCCTGGCCTGTCGGAGCCACGTGTCAGCCGCACGGTTCAAGGCGTTGTCGAAGCTGGAGAACGCGACATCGCCGTGCGCCGCCTGGCTCGCGATCGCAACGAACGACGCCAGATGCACGCTATCGAAGCCACGCAGGGCGTATCGTTCGGCAAGATCGCCAGCTTGCCGAGCCACGTCTGCAGTCAATTCGATGCTGACGAACTTCGGCCACTGGCCTTCGAACGAACGCTTGGCGGTCGTAAAGGCGCGCGGCGTCAAGATCCGCTCCCGTCGACGCCGCGCCAGGGCGGCGCGCGTCTCGGCATACGCCACCACCGACGTCGCGATGGCCGTGGCGTCGGCTACCAGGGCGCGAACCTGATCGCTTCCGGACTCCTCCAGGAACAGTTTCACGAGGCTGCTGGTATCGAGATAGACCGTCACCGACGATCTTCCAGCACCATGTCCGAAGCGAGTTTCCCCGGCTTCTGCCTGACACCTTGCGCCGGAACGTTCGACTTCTGGCCGTTCCAGTGCACTTTGCCTTCGGCAACCAGCCGATGCAGCCAATCCTGATCCGCTCGTTGGGCGACCGGAACGATTGTCGCGATCGAGCGGCCTCGGTCGGTGATCAGCAGTCGCGTTCCTGCGCGGACGCGCTTCAGGTGGCGGCTCAGATTGGCCTTGAGGTCGCGCACGCCGACGGTATCCATGTAGTCACAATCTTATCACGTCGAGACTACATGCATGGTCCGAGCACCTGGTCGTCACGATCGAGGCGGCAGACGCTTGAGAGCGCGCGCGCACAGTTGACGCAGGCTCGTCGCCGCCCGTCGCGCGCCGGTCGACCGCCGCACGACGCCAGGCGTCGCGCGGTAAGCACGCTCGAAATCGCGGCACGGGGCGCAGGTCTTCAGGTGATCCTCGACGCCGCGGCGAGTCGACGCGCCAAGTGTGCCGTCGACGTAGTCCATCAGCTCCGCGATCACCTGGCGGCAGGTCAGCGTACGGATCATCGGGGCCTCCCTGCCACCGTGTCGAGGTAGCCGCGCAGCATCAGCCGGGCCCGGTGCACCCGCTGCCGCAGCGCGGCCGCGTCGATACCGAGAATGGCCGCCGCCTCGCGCGACGGCAGCTCCTGCAGGTCGCTCAACACCACGGCGGCGCGATAGCGCTCGGGCAGGCGCGCCAGCGCGGCCAGGAGCCGCGCCCGCAGCTCACGGCGGCTGACGCGGCCTTCGATCGTCGCGGCGCCGGTGAGGTCGACGTCGATGCGCTTGTGCCGGCCGGCAGCGTTGAACTGCGGCAGGAACTCTTCGAGCGACGGCATCGCCCGCCGCCGCGCCCGCTTGCGGCGGGCCAGGGCCGCGCGCACGGTGATGCGGTACAGCCACGTGCTGAACCTGGCCTCGCCGCGAAACGTCGAGAGCCGGCGGAAGGCGATGATCAGCGCGTCCTGGAGCGCCTCCTCGCCATCGGCGTCGTTGCCGGTGAGGCGGACGGCGAGCGGCAGCAGGCCCCGCTGGTGCAGGCACACCAGATCGGTGAACGCGGCCGCGTCACCGGCCTGGGCGCGGCGGATCAGCGCGCGCTCAGACACCCAGGATGCCTTCGCGCCACGCCGCGGCGAGCGCCGGGAGATCGGCGAGCGCGCGCAGGTCGCGCTCGTCGGCGCCGCCGTCCAGGTCGTAGCTGACGCGGTTCACGCGGAGAATCGTCCACTCGGGATGCGGCCGCTCCTGCAGCAGGAGCGCGGCGCCGGGCGCCACCTGCCCGGTGCGCCGCACGCGCAGGTACCACCCACTGCGACCGCTGCGGACAACGCGCTTCGGCAGGTCCGGCCGGGCCCAGCGCCGCGCCAGCGTCTGGCACGGCGACCGTGGCTGCGACACCTCGACCAGCGCGTCGCCGACTTCGTAGACGTCGCCGAGGCAGACGTCCGCCTCAGTCTGACCGGTCACGGTGAAGTTCTCCCCGACCGCGCCCGGCCCCCACTCGTCGGTCCCCAGCTCCTCGCGCCACCACGCGATGTGATCCGCCGAATAGACACAGATCGCCTTGTCCGGCCCGCCGTGGACACGGCGGTTGGCCTGCTGGTCGCCGGCAAGCCCTTCGACGCCGAGCTCCAGCGGGACAAGCACAGGCTGTTTCCAGATCGCCGATCGCCAGGGCTTTGCGCCCGGCTGCGTCTGCGCCTGCCCGACGTTCAGCGACAACAGCGTCGGCGTCACCGGCGGTCGGGCTCCGAGCGCACGGCAGCCTTCACCTTCGCCAGCAGTTCCGGGCTGATCTCCGTCAGCCCATGCCCCTCACGCGCGTGCTCCGCCACGTGGGCGAGCAGTTCTTCCTCCGTTGCCGCCGTGGCGTGAAACGAACAACCCGGGACGACGCACTCGATGCTCTTGGCCATCATGGCCTCCCTTCTGAAGGGTTAGAGCACCTTCCGATGGAGAAGTGTGACAGCTATTCGGCGCGGAGGGTCCGGGCCGGGTCGATGCGCACGGCCCGCAGGGCTGGCGGCAACGCCGCGGCGGACGCGGCGGCCGCCAGCACGACCAGCGGCGCCGCCAGGACTGTGACGTCGGTCGTCGCGACGCCGAACAGCAGGCCGTCCAGCACGCGGCCGAAGAGCAGCCCGCCCGCCAGGCCGACGCCGGCCCCGAGCGCGACCGCCGCGAGCAGCGACGCGGTCACCTCGCGGACGACGTGCGCCGCGCCGGCGCCGAGCGCCAGCCGGATGCCGATCGGCCGCTGTTCCAGGACGACGGCGTGGTGCAGCACGCCGTAGAGCCCGATACTGGCGAGCAGCACCGCCACAGCTGCGACGAACACCGACAAGGTCGCGAGCAGCCGCTCGCGCACGAGCTGCCGCCGCACCAGGTCCATCTGCGAGGCGATCAGGCGGATGCGGCTGTCGGGCCTCTCCGCCCGGCCTCCGCGGCGAAGGCCAGGTGCGACTGCAGCTCGGCCTGCAGGTCGGCGTCGGCGCGCCGCCCCCGCAAAGTGCCGATGAGGCGATCGATCCATTCGCGCAGCGTCGCCATCGGTCGATCCTAGGCGCCGCGGAGCAGCGCGTTCATGATCCCCGCCATGCGATCCCAGGCCTCGCGCTCCTTCGCCAGCTCGCGGCGGCCGGCGGCGGTCAGCGTGTAGAACCGGGCCTTGCGGTTTGCCTCGGTCGTTCCCCAGGCACCCTTGACCAGCCCGCGCTGCTCGAGGCGCATCAGTCCCGGGTAGAGCGTCCCCATGTTCAACTGCAGGGCCCCGTTCGACACCTGCTCGAGCCGCGCGGCAATGGCGTAGCCGTGCTGCGGTCCGAGGGTGTCGAGTGTCTGCAGCACCATCAGATCGAGCGTGCCCTGCAGCACGTCGGCCTTGCCGCCATCTCCATTTGCCATGCCAATGGAATAGCATCAGCTGCATTGGCGTGTCAAATGGAGCCGGGGGGCGCAGCCGCGTTAGCGTCGGCACAGGGACGGGGGGGTCACATTCGCCGGGCTCCGGTGTCCTTCCTTCGACGGACGCGATGAACCAGACGCACGCACGCCTCAACGAGCTGGTCCGTCGAGCCCGGCAGGGCGATGTGCCGGCATTCGGGCTCATCGTGGCCGAGACGCAGGCGATGGCCTGCGCCGTCGCGGTGAGCGTGCTGCGCGATCCCGGGCTGGCCCAGGACGCCGTCCAGGAGGCGTATCTGCGGGCGTTCCGGCGGCTTGGTGATCTCGAGGATCCCGCCGGTTTCGTCACGTGGTTCCGGCGCGTCGTGATCACCGTCGCCCTGAACCTGCGGCGCAGCCGGCGCACCACCTTGCTGCAGGTCGACGAGGTGCCCGACGTGCCCGTCCTCGACGAGGCCGAGTCGAGCTGGACCGAGGCCCAGCGGCAGCGGCTGAGCGCGGCGCTCCTGACCCTGACACCAGCCGAGCGCCGGCTGTGCGACCGCCGCTACCACGGCGGCTGGAGCCTCGGCCGCCTGGCGCAGGACGCCGGTGTCCCCGAACCCGTGATGCGCAAGCGCCTGCAGCGCGTGCGCGACAAGCTACGCAAGGAGATCGACGTGTCCGAACAGCGCGGCCTGACCCCTGATGCGATGCGCCCCGACCTGCCGGCGGTCGTCGTCGAGCTGCTGGCGCGTCCGCAGCTGACCGACCTCCCGGAACATCCGGTCGGCGACGTGCTGGCCGCGATCCGCGGCGTGTTCGCGGACCACGCGCCGATCGACCTCGCGGAGATCGTCGACCTGACACACGCCAGGGCCGGCATCGCGTCCGATGCGATCTACGTCGAGGCGAGCGAGCTGCATCGCATCGACGATCACCGCATCCTGCGCTACGACCTGACGCTGCCGCTGCTGCTCGACGTGCGCTACACCGGCACGCCGCTGCGCCTGCTCGCGGCCGGCAAGGCTTATCGCCGCGGGCGCGTGGACGCCACCCACCTCGAGGCGTTCCACCAGGCGGAGGTGTTCTCGCTCGACACCCGCGCCAACCTCGATCCCTGGCGCGCCACCGGCCGGGTGCTGCAGTCGATCGAGGCCGTGCTGCCGGGCCGCAGCGTGCGGATCACGCCGAACCGCTACACGATGTGCAGCCAGGCCTGGGAGCTGGACGTCGATTGCGACGGGCAGTGGTACGAAGTGTTGGCGTGGGGCGTCTTCACCGACCGCGTCGTCCAGCACCTCGGCGGCGATCCGGCCGTGCACACGGCCATCGGCGTCGGCTACGGGCTCGAGCGTCTGGCGATGCTGCGCTACGGCATCGACGACATCCGCAAGGTCGAAGCCGCGCGGGTGGCGTGATCGGCTGGCGGCGCGGGGCTCAGCCCTGCTCGCCGCTGATCACGCGCAGGTAGGCGCGCCACGGTCCCACCGCGTCGCTGTACTGCCGCGCCATGACGCGGGCGACCTGGACGACGTGATCCAGGTCGTGCGCCACCCACGTCGCCAGGAGCTGGCCGAGTGTCACGACGCCGAGGCCCGGGTGCGTGCCCCGGCGATCCAGGTCGGCTTCGGTGATCTCGAGGGCGGCGAGGTCGCGCAGGCCGGCGCGGCGGAGCACCGCGAATTCGTCGAGCAGGCTGTCGAGCGTGCGGCCCTTCGACAGCTCGAACTGCGCGAAGCGGTCGAACTTCTCGAAGGCGCGCGCCTCGCCGTGCTCCAGGATGATCCGCGCCCGCGGCACCCAGTCGGTCTGCTCGCCGTGAATCAGATGGCCGATGACGTCGAACGGGCTCCACGTCTCACCGCCCTCGTGCGCCTGGATCCATCCGTCGGGGAGGCCGCGCAGCATGGCGTCCAGCGTCGCGGGCGTGCGGGCGAGCACGGCGGTCGCTTCGTCCACGGCGAAGGCGCGGCGGGTGCGGGTCGAGTCGGCCATCCCGGCATCGTAGCGCACGATTGGCGCTGCTAGCCCCCTGCAGGCTCGACGTGGACGAGCACGTCGGCGACCCAGCGCACTTCGGACCGCACGCGCCGGCGGACGGCCCCGGCGATCTCGTGCGACGCGGCGACGGTCATCGCCGGGTCGACCTCGACATGGATGTCGACGTGCCACGTGAAGCCGGTCTTGCGGGCGAACGCCTTGTCGACGCCGGCCACGCCGGGCACGCTCGCCGCGACGCCGCGCAGCTGCGCCACGCGGTCGGCGTCGGGCATCGTGTCGACCAGCTCCAGCGTGGCGTCGCGGATGACGCGAACGCCGGTGGCGATGACGATGACGCCGACGGCGAAACCGCCGTAGTGATCGGCGGCGAGGAACCGGCCACCACGGGCGGACAGCCACACGGCGACCAGCGCGACCACGGCGCCCAGGATGTCGACGGTGTCGTTCCAGGCGTCGGCGACGAGCGACCCGCTGCCGATGCGGCGCCCGATGCGGAACTTCAGCGCCGACATGATGCCGCGCACGGCCACGGCAATCATGAGGACGACCAGGGCCAGGCTCGGTGGCGGCGGATGGTGCTCGCCAACCGACTGCAGCGCGTTCCAGCACACGCCGATGCCGCCGGCCACGAGGATCAGGCCGACGACGAAGGCGGCCAGCGATTCGATCCGGCCGTGGCCGTAGGGGTGGTTCTCGTCGGCCGGCTTGCCGGCGAGGATCAGGCCGACCAGCACGACCGCCGACGCCAACACGTCCCCGGCGAACTCCACGCCGGTGGCGAAGACTGACGAGGACCGGACGTAGAGCCCGACGCTGATGTTCAGCGCGGCGAGCAGCGCGCTGGCGGCAATGCCGGCGAGCGCGACCGCCCGGCCGAGGCGGATGTCCCTGTCGACGGCGGGCAGCATGCGCACATCTTATCGGTGGTCATCGAGCGCCCGGATGAGTGCGCTCATGTGCCGGATGTACGCCGCCGTGGAAATGCCGACAGTCGCCCCGTCGGGAAAGGGCGAGGTGTCGGTCTCGTCGCCGGCGTGCGTCTGCGAGAAGTCGCCGGCGGGAATCTCCTTCGAGCCGTGCCGCGTAAAGGGATGGCTGGTGGAGCCGAGGCGGGCCGGCCAGTAGCCCTGCTCGTTGAGCCCGCTCACCGCCTCGGCGACCGAGGGGCCGCCGCCTCGAGCGACCGCGAAGAATCGCGGCAGCGGGACGCTGCCGCTGCTGGCCAGCAGTGGTGAGCCCGCGGTGGCCTCGGCTCGGGACATCGCCCGCAACTGCTCGGTACTGCGTCCGCAGCCCCGCCACGTCGAGGCGGCGGAAGGCGTTGTAGTGCGCCGGCGTCCTGTCGGGGCTGTAATCCACGTAGTACCGCCCGTTGACGACGTTCGAGCCCTGCCGGTGCACGTAGAGCGGCCGGTTGGTACCGACTTCCACGAAGGTCGGGTGCGTCTCGCCCGGCCGGCGCGCTGCCCCGGGTGGCAGCGCCAGGCCCTGCAGCCAGTCGAGCGCTTCGGGGATACGGGCCAGGAACCGCGTGTCGCCCGTCAGCCGATAGAAGCGCATGAGGAGTTCGACGTTGGCGGCGGTAGTGTGCGTCGCCAGCGCCTTGGGCTCGTAGGTGCGCGCCGCTGCCGGCTGCAGGTCGGGCGTGTACTGCAGCGCCCAGCCGGGCTGTGGCGGCCCCATTTGCGTGACCAGGAACGCGCTCATGCCCCGGGTAATCGCATCCCGCACGCGCCCGTCGCCGAGCGCCTGATGACACAGCACCAGGAAGTCGATGTTCTCGCCCGCCACGCCATCGTTGAAGGTCAGGTACGAGGTGTAGTCCGGGTGATCGTGGTGGCTGAACTCGTTCTTCAGGGGAAAGCGCTGCGGCCAGGCGCCAATCGGATACTGGCTGTCGAGGACGAAGGCCAGGGCCTTGTCCAGAGCGGGCTTGTATCTGGGGTCCTTCTTTTCGACGTAGAGCCGCAGCAGGAGCTTCGCCGACACCGCCGTGCTGGAGTCGTCGAACGTGGCGTTGCCCCAGTCGTGCTGGAACTCCTCCATCCGCCAGGCATTCCTGCCGACGGTGTCGTACCACTCGCGCAGCGATCGCTCGCCGGCGAAGTCGGCGAGGTAGTTCCAGCCGCCCGACGGATGCTGGGCCCGGATGAGCGCCCCGGCCACCGCTTCAGCGGCGCGGTAGTAGTACTCGTCCTGCGTCGCGTGATAGGCGTCAAGGAACAGGTGGCCCATCGTCGCGGTGCCGGGCGGCTGGATCCAGATCTGCGTGGCCCGCGCTTCGAGCTCGCCCCAGCGCCGCGATCGATCGGGCAGGTAGGTCCAGACGTAGCCGCCGTCGGTGCTGACGTCCTCGACCATGAACCGGGTCGCGCGCTTCATCACCTCGAGGATCTGGTTCACCGGCGGCGAGGCGGCCGGCTGCTGCCCCACCGTCGCGGTGGCGGATGCCGTGCCGGCCAGCAGCGCAGCGGCCACGACGGTGCTACGTGCCAGGCTGGACATACGGCACCTGTGCGAACAAGCGACGCTCCTGGCCGCGCGGGTCGTCGACCACCCTGGTGGTCCGGTCGAACACCATCGTCGCGCGCCGCGTGAGGTCGTAGACGGGCCAGGCCGGCAGGCCCGGCGCATCGGGACGGCCGGTGCGCGCGAAGGCCACGCACATCGCGCTCATCTGCGCGGCCAGCCGCGTCGCGTCGGCGCCCGTGCCGACTTTCTCCGGTACGAGCGCGACGTTGTCGAAGATGAACGGCACGTCGAGGCCGTGATGGGCGCCCCACCGGCCGCCGTCGATCGGCGTCGGCCAGTCGAACTGGAACACCCACGTATGCGCAGCCGCGGCGGCTTGCGCGGCGCGGCGATCCGCTTCGATGACCTGGCCGCGCCACGATCGCGACGCGGTGGTCGAGGCAAAGAACACGTCGGCCGGTGAGTAGTCGGGATGCCAGCGCCGGTAGCTCGCGATCACCTCGCGCCGATCGAGGTCGCCCATGAACGGGGAATGCGCCTCGAGCTTGGACGGCAGCGTGTCCCAGGTGAGCGTGAAGATCGTCGGATCGCCCCGGCCAATCAGCGTGCGGGTCTCGCCGGCCGTGTTGCCGAGGATCATCGGGATCGCCGCCGACAAGGGCGGCGCGTCGGGATCGAACGGATCGCGCGGCAGGGACCGCCCGTCCTTCACCGGCCCCATGTAGGCGGGCGCGCGGCTCGCCGCCACCAGCTGCTCCATCGGCAGCGATTCGAGCATGTGGACGCGGTCCCTGGACAGAGACAGCGCGGCCAGCAGCTGTTCCGCGTGATGCGTGGCGGTGGTCACGCGACTGGCCGTGATCTGCTGGCCGCTCATGGTCAGCACGCGGTGGAACAGGCCGGCCGCGGCCGGCATCGCCATGAGCGTGGCGCACTTCGCGCCGCCGCCGGACTGGCCGAAGATCGTGACGTTGCGCGGATCGCCGCCGAACTCCTCGATGTTGTCGCGGACCCACTGCAGGGCCAGGACCAGATCGAGGATGCCGACGTTGCCCGAGTCGGCGAACGTCTCGCCGCCAATCTCGGCCAGGAACAGGTGGCCGAACACGTTCAGGCGGTGGTTCACGGTCACGACCGTCACGTTGCCGCCGCGGCTCAAACGGGCGCCGTCGGCTTCGACCTCGTTGCTGGTGCCGCCCGAGTAGCCGCCAGGGTGGAACCACACGAGCACGGGACGCTTGCCGCCGTCACGCAGGCCCGGCGTCCAGACGTTCAGGTGCAGGCAGTCTTCGCTCATCGGCCGGCCGCGCCCACCGGCCTGGGGCGCGATCGGGCCGAGGGCGATCGCGTCGCGGACGCCGGTCCACGGCGCGGGCGGAAGCGGGGGCTTGAATCGCCGCGAGGTGGGATCGGCGCCGTAGCGGACGCCCTTGAAGACCTTGATGTCGCCGTCCGACAGCCCGCGGATCCGACCGGCCGTGGTCGTCGCGATCGGCGCATCCGCCTGCCGGCCGGCGGCCGCGCGCGGTAAGCCCGTCGCGACCAGCGCCCCGGCGCCGGCGGCGAGCGTGCGAAGCACGACCCGCCGCGCGACGGCGCGGTCAGACGGGGACTGCACGCGGCATATGGCCCTCGCCGCGGCCCGCGTGCGGCGCCGGCTGCGCGCCCAGCGCAGCCGGATAGCGTCGCCGCTCAAGGCCGCGTCCGTGTGAGCACGCACCGCCGATCAGAAGACGAACCGCAGGCCGACCTGGATCTCGCGCCCGTAGCCGTCCACCCGCTTGCGCGTGACCTTGCCGAAGTTGCCGCCGCCGAACGTCGTGTCCGGCTGATCCCAGATCAGGTGGTTGAGGGCATTGTAGGCCTCGACGCGCGCTTCGAGCCGATAGGACCCGATCGGGATGGACTTGGTCATCGTCATGTCCACGAACCAGGCGCCAGGCCCGTTGAGGCCCTCATAGAACACGGGATTGGTGCGCGGCGTGAACGCCGGCTGGGCCGCGAACATGCTGGTGTCGAACCAGCGATCGCGGGTCGGCGAATCGAGCTTCGGGTTGCCGCTGACGGCCAGCGCGTTCGCGAACAGGACCGGGCGTCCGGAGTAGGCACGAATCGCCGACGTGTACTGCCAGCCGCCGATGATGTAGTCGAGCACCACGGGCATGTCCTCGAGAAACGCCTTGTCGCGGCCGATCGGGATCTGCCAGGTCACCGCCGCCGTCATCCGGTGCTCGGGAAGCGAGGGGTTGGTCGGCTGCCACTCCCAGCCCGACTCGCCGCCGCTCTGCAGCACCTGGTACTGCTGATCGTCGCCCAGCCAGTTCTCGATCCGATCGCGCTGGAACGCGTAGGCGGCGAGGAAGCTGATCCCCGACCGGAAGGGCCGCTGCACCTTGAGATCGATGCTGTGCGTCTTCATGTCGCGGCCGACGCCGGTGTTCGTCTGGCTGATGGCCCCGTACTGCGGGTACGGCACCAGCAGGCTGCCGAGGGTGACCTGGGCGTTGTTGCGCAGCGCGCCCGGGAACTGCGCCGGCGTCAGGTAGTTGCGGAACGGGTTGGCGACCTGCTCGTTGAGCAGCGCGCGGTACTCGTAGGTGTAGGACGGGTCGCGCATGTTGAGGTTGAGCGTGTAGGGCACGCGCGATCCCTGGTTGTAGAAGTAGGCGATGTCGAAGACGATGCCCTTCCACAGGTCCTTCTGGAAGGACACGTGGTAGCGATCGTTGATCTGCGGACGCAGCTGGTATTCGTCGAAGCTGACCGGGCTGCCGAGGCCGGTGTAGCGCCCGAGCGACTGCCCGGTCGGCTGCTGGACCGGGTTGTTGGCCGGGAACGGATCCGCGAGCACCTGCTGCGGCCGTCCGTTGGCCAGGTTGAGCGTGTTCGTCGTCTGCGCGTAGCCGGCGTACTGGTTGACGAAGTCGCCGAGCGTGTCGCGGACGTTGCTGATCGGCATCATGAAGCGGGCGTAGGCGAAGCGGATGACCGCGTCGTCGCCCAGCCGGTAGTTCACGCCGACGCGCGGCATGATGTTCTTCCAGCTGGTGTTCCAGGAGCTGCGGCTGTCCTCGGTCGCGAACTGCCAGGCGCCGTTGTAGATCCATTCGTAGCCCTTGGCGGCCATCAGCTGCGCGGCCTGGGCCGGCATGTTGGGCGGCGTCGCCTGCATCTCGGGAATGGGCTCGGTGAGGTCGAGGCCCTGTGACAGCCGGTTGTCCGGATCGATCGCGCCGGGTTCGTACTCCCACCGGATGCCGAGGTTGACCGTCAGCCGCTCGCCGACCTTCCAGTCGTCCTGGAAGTAGGCCGAGTAGCCGCGCAGGTTGGTCGTCTGCAGCGGCACCAGCCGCGCCGACGTGTTGTTGTCCAGCGCGCCGAGCAGGAAGGTCGCCCACTGGTTCCCGGTGGTGGCCACCTGCGGACTGTCGGAGCTGTTGGCGGTCAGCGTCGAGTTGAAGACCAGATTGATCGGCTCGAAGCGGGCCGCCTCGCCATAGTAGGCGCGCGTTTCACCGCCCCACTTCAGACTGTGCCCGCCCGTGTAGCGGTTCATGCGGGCCGACAGGGTCCAGGCGTCGGGATGCTGGTACCACTCGCGGCCCTGCCGCCCGAGCCGGTTGTTGGCGTTGGTGCCGGTGCCCGAGGTGACGTCGAGCGCCGGATAGTAGACGTAGCCGCTGTTGTACAGCGACGAGTACCAGTCGTTCGGCCAGTACGAGGCGAGGCCCTCCTCCCCGAGCAGCAGCGCCGGGTTGTAGAACTCGTCGATCATGTTGTAGAAGCTGCCGCGGACGTTGAGCGTCGTCTTCTCGGACAGGAGCCACACGGCGTCGCCGGCGATGCTGAGCCCGTCGCGGTTGCTGCCCGACAGCGGGAAGAACCCGCCGCCGCTCGCGAGCGGGTTGTCCTGGTAGAGATCGGCCTTGAAGACGCCCGCGCGCGCGAACACCTTCAGGTTGTCGCTGATGTTCAGGTCGACGCGCTGCGAGAAGTTCCAGTAGCTCACCTTCTCCGCCACGCTGGTCTGCAGGTTGTCGACGTTGCCCGGCAGGTTCGGGAGGGGAATGTTCTCGAGCATGCGCAGGGCCACGGGGTCGAACATCGCGCTCGGGATCACATTGCCGGCGAACGGCTGCCGCACGACCAGTCCGGCGGCGTCGCGCGTGGAGGTGTTCGGGTTGTAGATGGTGCGCACCCGGCCGCTCAGCTGCGACTGGCTGAAGTCGCCGCGGCGCTCGAGCTCGGTCGGGACCGTGCGGACGATCGAGAGCGGACGGTCGTCGCTCCACTGCTCGTAGGACGTGAAGGAGAAGATCTTGTTGCGGCTGATCGGCCCGCCGAGCGTCGCGCCCAGCATCTGCAGCGTGCTCCCGCGCAGCGGCTTCACGCCCGGGCCGGTCGCGAGCGTCGGATCGGTGCGGGCGTTGAGGCTGGGATCGCGGAAGTAGGCGTAGCCGGAGCCATGGTAGTTGTTGGTGCCCGCCTTCATGTTGAGGCTGATGATGCCGCCCAGGCTGTTGCCGTTCTCCGCGTCGACGCTGTTCTTGGAGATCGTGATCTCTTCCACCGCGTCGACCGCCGGCGTGTAGGACGTCTTGTAGGCTGGCGCCGAGCGGCACGCCGTCGAGCAGCACGTCGTTGGCGCGGCGGGTGCCGCCGCCGGCGTCGTAGTCGTTGGCGTAGGCGTGGTGGTAGGGCCGGTTCTCGTTGGTCGCCGGCGACACCAGCACGGTGGGATCGAGCGCCGCCAGGTTGTACGGGTTGCGGCCGCCGATCGGCGCCTGATCGATCAGCTGCCGATCGACGTTCAGCTCGGTGGTGGCCGAGTTGAACCGGACGCCTGTCGCCGCGGTCGGCTCGACCGTCACGGACTCCTCGATGAGGCCGATCGACATCGTGATGTCGGTGGTGACGTCGCCGCGCTGCTGGACGCGGACGTTCGCCAGCTCCGTCTTCTTGAAGCCCTGGAGCTCGGCGGTGACGGAGTACGTCCCCGGCTCGACGAAGTCGAACAGATAGCGACCCTCGGCGTCGCTCACCCGATCGACCGCCACGCCGGTGGCGACGTTGGTCAGCTTGACCGCCACGCCGGGCAGCGCGGCCTGGCTCGTGTCCACGATCCGGCCCTGCACGCGCGCGCGATAGTCCTGCGCGTGCGCCGGAGTGGCGGCCAGCCCCAATCCGGCGACCATGGCAATCAGTGCGAGAACTCTCATGACCTTCTCCCTCTCAGCGGCCCATCCAGCCGCCGTCCACGACCAGAACGTGCCCGTTGACGTAATCCGATGCCGGCGATGACAGGAAGATCGCGGCGCCGGCCAGATCGTCCGGCGTGCCCCAGCGCCCAGCCGGGATGCGCTCGGTGATCTGGCGATTGCGGACGGCATCGGCCCGCAGCGGCGCGGTGTTGTCGGTTTCCATGTAGCCGGGAGCGATGGCGTTGACGTTGATGCCGTGCGAGGCCCACTCGTTGGCGAGCGCCTTGGTCAGCTGCATGACGCCGCCCTTGGCGGCGGCGTAGCCGGGCACGGTGATGCCGCCCTGGAAGGACAGCAGCGAGGCGATGTTGACGATCTTGCCGCCCTGACCGCGGTCGATCATGTGCCGGCCGGCGGCGCGGCACAGGCGGAAGACACTGGTGAGATCGACCTCGAGGACGTGGTCCCAGTCGTCGTCGCCGTGCGTGGCGGCCGGCTGACGTCGGACCAGCCCGGCGTTGTTGATCAGGATGTCGATCCGGCCGAACGCCGCGAGCGCCTCGGACATCAGGCGGTCGGCGGCCGCGCGATCGGCGAGATCGGCGGTGAGCGTGACCGCGCGACGACCGGTACCCTGGGCAATCGTCTTGGCCGTGGCCGCCGCCGGCCGTTCGCTCGCGTGGAGCACGACGTCGGCCCCCGCGCCGGCGAGCGCGATCGCCATGCCGGCGCCGAGTCCGCGCGACGCGCCGGTCACGAGCGCGACACGGCCGTCGAGACGGAAGCGATCGAGCGGCATCGCAGTCCCGCTGCTGGAGGAGGTCATGGCCGGTCGTGTCAGGGCTTCGCCCTGGCGGCGTCGAGGCCGGAGGGCATCGCCGCGAAATCGGGCTGGACGTTGACCACGCCGGTACTGGCGATCGGTGTCCTCGGTGTGCGCCGCCATCATCCACAGGAAGTTGATGGAGCCGCCCGGCGCCGCGACGTTCGGGTGATAGCCCTTCGGCATGAGGACGATGTCGCCCTCGCGCACGATGGTCGCCACTTCGGGGTCGCGCGTGTTCGTGTAGACCAGCTGCACGCCGAAGGCCGGAGCCGGCATGTCGATGTACAGGTAGGCCTCTTCGAGCATCGTGGCGTGCTCGTGCGGCGGCCACGACGTCCAGTTGCCGGGATCGCTGAAGGTGACGCCGGCCATGATGCGGCCGGCCTGGACGTTCTTGCCGATCAGCACGTTGAGGTCGCGTTTCGCCGTGGGCCCGCCGGCCGCGACGTGGAGCGTCGGATCCCGCTGCACGTCGGCGAAGCGGACGACCTGCACCGGATGACGGCGGCTCACGCGGGCCGAGATCTCGGCCACGTCGCAGCCCGCCGCCCCGGCGGTCACCTCGACGGCGCTGTCGCGCGGCACGTAGATGGCGTCGTAGCGGTCCAGCGTCACCCGCGTCTCGCCGGTCGCAATCGACGGCGCTGCCGCGCAGGCAGACCAGCGCGGTCTCCCGCTCTTCCGTGCTGAACGTGACGGCCGCATCGGCCTCGAGGATGATGCGCCCGTAATGCAGGTGCTGCATGACGGGGCCGGCCCCGACGGCCTGGGTCCGGCCCTTGCGGCCGGCGGTGTTGCGCACGACGCAGGTCGTCGGCGCCAATGTCTCGGTAGTCATCGACATCGTCTCCAATGGAATCAGGCCACCACCGGCGCGGCGAACGCCGGCGCGGCGACCAGCGCCGCGGCGCCGTGCAGTCGAGGATGCTCGTGCACCGGGACCGGGCGCAGCTCGGTTTCGGCGGCCGCCTCGGTCAGCGTCCGCTCGGCGAGCGCGGTGCGGACGGCGCCGGAAATGAGGTCCCAGGCGGCCGTGATCTCGCCGCCGACGTAGACGCAGGCGGGATCGACGGCGTTGATGATCGAGGCGAGGCCGAGGCCGAGATAGCGGGCCGTCGCCTCGAGCGCGGCAATCGCCTTCCCGTCGCCGCCGCGGGCACGCGACACGAGATCGTCGATGGTGAAGGCGCGGTGCGCGGCGTCCTGGGGGCCGTCGGTCTTGAGCGCGCGGCCGAAGTAGCGCGCGATCGTCGCGCGGTTCGAGATGTAGGCTTCCCAGCACCCGTTGGCGCCGCACGAGCAGCGCGGCCCGTCGAGCGAGAGCGGCACGTGGCCGAACTCGCCGGCGATGTTGTGCCGTCCGCGCAGCACTTCGCCGTTCATGATCACGCCGACACCGACGCCGTCCGATACGCTGACGAACACGAGCTCGCTGGGAATCGTGACGGCGTCCGCCCGCAGCGACCACATCTGCGCCAGCGCGCAGGCCCGGCCGGAGTTCTCGATCTGGACAGGCAACCCGGTCGCCGCGGAGAGCGCCTCGCGCAGCTGCACGTCGCGCCAGCCCAGTGTCGGAGCGTGCAGCACGCGCATCGTCGAGTGCTCGACCATGCCGGGCACGACGACGCCGATCCCGGCGCAGGTATCCACCTCCGGGTGCTCGGCGAGCAGCTTCTTGATGCGGGTGGCGAGCGTCTCCACCACCGCCTTCGGATCGCGCTTGGTGGGAAACGAGACGATGCCGGTCAGCGGCTTGCCGACCAGGTCGGCGAGCATCAGGAAGGTCTGGCTCGAGCGGATGTCGGCTGCGACGACGGCGCGGCGGCGCGAGTCGATGTAGAGGAACGTCGGCTTGCGGCCGCGAACCGCCTCGCCGGTCGCCCCTTCGAGAATGAGCTTGCGGGTCAGCAACTCGTTGACGATCAGCGTGACCGCGGCCCGGCTCACCCCCATCGTCCGGGCGAGATCGGCGCGCGAGATCGGCTGCCTGGCGCGGACCAGGTTCAGGACGATGCGGCTGTTGATCTCGCGGCTGGTGCCTCGGGTGGCGATCCGGAAGCGCGCGGGGTTGATACGGCGCATTTGTTAAATGTCGCAACTAAAGCTGAGGCGCCGAACGCGATATTCACGCGCTTTCTCGCCTGGATCGATGGAACGTCGGGATGGTAAACGAGGCCGTTTGTTTAATCAAGATACAAACAGACTAGTGTCGCGTACGGGGTATGGTGCGGGCTGCGCGCGATTGCGCGCCTCCATGTCCGAGACCTCGAGCGCACCGGAGTGGTATCGCCACGGTCGACTGGCCGCGGTCACGCATGCCATCCGCAGCGTCCCGCACGAGACCCGCGTGATCCCGGCGGGACCGGTGCACCTGATCAACGTCTCGCCGCCGGCCGGACAGGTGGTCGAGGCGCCGGTGCCCGAGTACGCGCTGAACCTGCTGCTCGACACGGCCCCCTTGCTGCGCGTCGGCTTCAACCGGCCGCCGCGCTGGCTGGCCGTGTCGCCCGGCGCGATGCTGTTCACGCCGCCGGACACGTCGTGCGAGTTCATCGGCGAGTCGTCCGCGCACGTCCTCGCCGTGTCGATCCCGAAGTCGCACGTCGAGGCCGTCGCGCAGGACACCGGCACGCGCATCGATCTCCGCGAGGAAGCGGCGTTCCGCGATCCGCGGCTCGCGCAGCTGCTCGTGCGGCTGTGGCACGAGCTGTCCACCGACACGCCGGACCGGCGGCTGCTCGCGGATCACGTCATGCGGGCCGTGATCGATATGCTCGCGACCCGTACCGGATCCGCCTCCCGGCTGTCGGCGCGCGCCGGCCGTGAGCGACTCACCCATCGCACGCTGCGCCGCCTGCGCGATTACGTCGAGCACAGCCTGGCCGACGATCTCGATGTGACCGTCATGGCGCAGGTGGCGGGGGCGAGCCCCGCGCACTTCGCGCGTGCGTTCGCGGCGACGGTCGGCATGACGCCGTTCCGCTACGTGATGACGCGTCGCCTGGCCCGAGGCCGCGAGTTGCTCGAGCGGACACGCCGGCCGGCGAACGCCATCGCCATCGAGGTGGGCTTCAAGACGCCGAGCCACTTCGCGTCCCGCTTCCGTCGCGAGTTCGGCGTGGCGCCGACCGAAATTCGCAGTTTCCGGACAATCAGGGCGAGCGCGGCGGGCTAGCCTCGCGGCGTGGAACGCCGAACCTTCCTGCACACGCTGCTGGCCGGGACAACTGTCGCCGCGGGCCGGCCGCTGCTCGACCGCGCGACGAGCCTGTCCGCCGCGTCACCGCCCGGAGGCGCGCGGCGCGCGTCGGCCCAGGCCGCCGGACGCGGGCCGATCATCGACGTCCATATGCACGCCTATCCGGCGGACGCCGCCTTTCCCGATGCGCTGGTCAACCCGGCCACGGGCACGGCGACGACGCTGAAGAACGGCGCCGCCCACCTGCAGGCCTGCCTCGCCGAGATGAAGCGGCTGAACGTCGTGAAGGGCGTCGTCAGCGGCGGGGACGGCGATCGCCTCGCGGTGGCGTCGCATTGGCACGACACGGATCCCGATCGCTTCATCGCCGCCGCGGGCATCCGCGGCTCCGTCGACACGCCGCTGCCCGAGGTCGCCGTCCTGCGAACGGCCTTCCAGACCGGACGGCTGCGGGTTCTCGGCGAGATCACCGCGCAGTACGCCGGGCTCACCCTCGGCGACCGCAGCTACGATCCGTACCTCGGCGCTGGCCGAGGAGTTCGACGTCCCTGCTGCCGTCCACATGGGCGTCGGCCCGCCCGGAATCTCCTACGATCCGTGCTGTCACGGCTTCCGCGCGAGCCTCGGCAACCCCGCCGTGCTCGAGGAGGCGCTCAACCGCCACCCGAAGCTGCGGGTCAACGTGATGCACGGCGGCTGGCCGTACCTGCAGGAGACGATGGCGCTGCTGTTCATCTACCCCCAGGTCAACGTGGATCTGGGCGCCATCGACTGGGCGCTGCCCCGCGCCGAGTTTCATGCGTATCTCGGCGCGCTGATGCGCGCCGGGTTCGGCCGGCGCATCATGTTCGGCTCCGACCAGATGTACTGGCCCGAAGCCATCGGCATGGCGGTCGATGCGATCGACGCGGCGCCGTTCCTCACGCCGGCGGACAGGCGCGACATCTTCTACGGAAATGCGGCGCGCTTCCTCCGGCTGGAACGGTAGTGGCGGGTCAGAACGCGATCATCACCTTGATCGCTTCGCGCTCATCCATCGCGCGGTAGCCGTCCGGCACGCCGTCGATGCCGGTGACCTTGTCGAAGACGCGGCCCGGTTCGATCCGGCCTTCGAGCACGTCAGGAAGCAGCTCCTCGATGTAGGCCCGCACCGGAGCCGGCCCGCCGGCGATCGTGACGTTGTTGTAGAACGTGGGCTTGGCGGCCGGCATCGACGCGTCCTGCGGCACGCCGACCCGGCCGACGGCGCCGCCCGGCCGGGCGATGCTCATCGCCGTGAGCGTCGACTGTTCCAGGCCGACGCACTCGAGGACGGAGTGGGCGCCAAGGCCCTTGGTCAGCTCGCGGACGCGCTCCACGGCGGCGTCGCCGCGCTCGCTGACGATGTCGGTCGCGCCGAACGCCCGCGCCAGCGCGATGCGATCCGCGTGGCGCCCCAGCAGGATGATCTGCTCGGCGCCGAGTCGTCGCGCCGCGATGACCCCGCACAGTCCGACGGCGCCGTCGCCGACGACCGCTGCGCTCTTCCCTGGCCCGACCCTCGCCGCGAGCGCCGCGTGGTGGCCCGTCCCCATCACGTCGGAGAGCGTGAGCAGCGACGGCATCAGCGCGTGATCGCGGCCGACCGGGAGCACGACCAGCGTTCCGTCGGCCTGCGGGATGCGCACGGCCTCGCCCTGTCCGCCGTCGAGCTCGGTGCCGCCCCACCAGCCGCCGTGCAGGCATGACGTCTGCAGTCCCTGGCGGCAGAACACGCACGTCCCATCGGACCACGCAAACGGGGCGACGACCAGGTCGCCGCGCTTCACCGTGCGGACGTCGGCCCCGACGGCCTCGACGAGCCCGATGAACTCGTGCCCCATCCGGTTGCCGACGTCGCTGCGCTCCATCTTCTTGTACGGCCACAGGTCGCTGCCGCAGATGCAGGCGTGCGTGACGCGGACGAGCGCGTCCGTCGGCTCCACCAGGCGCGCGTCCGGGACCTTCTCGACGCGGACGTCACCCGCGGCATACATCACAGTGGCTTTCATGTTCCTTGGCTCTCCGCCTACTTCACGACCCAGTAGAAGATCGACTTGCCGCTGACCTGCTCGATCCTGTCGGGCGGCCACTCGGATCCCATGCCGAAGCTGTGCGCCACGATCCGCGTGCCCGGCTTCAGTTCCTTCAGCTTGGGCATCAGCTTCAGGTTCATCTCGCGCAGCAGATACAGCGTGATCACCGTGGCGGGGCGAAGATCCGTTTCGAACAGATCCTGGTTCAGGAACCTGACCTTGTCGCCCACGCCGGCCCTGGCCGCGTTCTCGTTGGCTTCCTGGATCAAGTCGGGGTTGAGCTCGATGCCGACGCCGGCCGCGCCGAACGTCTGCGCCGCGGTGATCGGAATGCGTCCGTCGCCAGAGCCGAGGTCGTAGACGACGTCCGCCGCGGTGACGTCGGCCATCCGCAGCATCGCATCGACCACCTCCTGCGGCGTCGGGACGTACATGACGTCCGGCGCGCGCAGGGCGCCGGGCTGCCTGCGCGAATGCCGGCACGGCCACGCAGACGAGGAGTGCGGTGAGGCGGCCAATCTCGACGCGCGCGACTCCCATCACGTTGCCCAGACTACCGGCGCGGCGCGGCCGCGGTAGACGGAAAATCGCTTCGACCGCCGAGTCAGCGACCGGCGGGACGTGCCGATTGGACGCGCGTTCCGCCTTCAGGCGGAACCATTCGTGCGCGGGTTCGGCGCCCGTCGTGCGCGAGCACGCCCTGGCGCACCGGACCGGTCAGCAGGGCCACCGTCCGGGCGGCGACGTGCGTCAGGATCCAGGCGGCGAGACGCGTCGCGCCAGCGCCGTCGGAGGAGGAGATACGGAAGCGCCGCCTTCCCGAGAAACCCGATGGCGCAGCACTGCACCGGCGAGGACCACCAGGCTCCCGACCACCACGCGGACGTTGTGAGAGGGTCATGCGGACACGATGAACGCGGTCGGGCGGAAAGTCCTTCGAAGGCGCGGGGATCTCTCGGATCTCGCGGGGCGGTCGACGGACATCTGATACGGGGCCGGCATGCACCCTGCAGCGTGAAGCCCTGAAACCGCGCCATCTGCAGCAGTGAGGCTCATTCGCGGGATCGCCGTCGCGTCGTGCGCCTCCGATGCGCCGGAGCCCCCCGGATATACGGAGGTCTGCGCACATGAAGGCCGTCACGGTTGAACCCCTCAGACCCGAAACCGCGCGCCTGGAAGACATCCCCGAGCCGGCCGCGAGCGACGGATCCGTGCTGGTCGAAGCCATCGCCGTGGGTGTCTGCGGGACCGACGTCGAGATCGTCGACGGGAAATACGGGTGGGCGCCGCCCGGCAAGACCCGCCTGGTGCTCGGGCACGAGTCGCTCGGCCGGGTCCTCGATCCGGGGCGGAGCGGCTCACTACGAGAGGGAGACCTCGTCGTCGGCATCGTCCGCCGTCCGGATCCCGTGCCCTGCCCCAACTGCGCGGTCGGTGAATGGGACATGTGCCGCAACGGCCAGTACACCGAGCGCGGCATCAAGCAGATCGACGGCTTCATGTCCGAGCGGTGGCGCATCGAGCCGGAGTACGCGATGAAGGTGGACCGCGCCCTCGGCCTGCTCGGCGTGCTCCTCGAGCCGACCACCGTCGTCACCAAGGCGTGGGAGCAGGTGCGCCTGGTCGGCGAGCGCGCGCACTGGGAGCCGCGAACCGTGCTCGTCACCGGCGCCGGTCCGATCGGGCTGCTGGCGGCCCTCGTCGGCACCCAGCGCGGGCTGGAGGTGCACGTCCTCGATCGCACCGAGTCGGGCCCCAAGCCCGACCTCGTGCGCGCGCTGGGCGCGACGTATCACACAGGCAGCGCCACCGGCGTCGGCTTCAATCCTGACGTGATCATCGAATGCACCGGCGTCGGCCAGGTGATCGTCGACTCGCTCCACGCAGTCGCACCCGGCGGCATCGTGTGCCTCACGGGCGTCGGCAGCGGCGGACGCACCACAGGCCTCCCCACGGCGGACATCGCCGCGACGATGGTGCTGCAGAACAACGTGGTCGTCGGCAGCGTCAACGCGAACAAGCGGCACTGGTACAAGGCGGGGCAGGTGCTCGCGCTCGCAGACCCCGCGTGGCTCGCCCGGCTCATCACGCGGCGTGAGCCGCCCGAGGCGTTCATGCGAGCGCTGCAGCGGCAGCCGGACGACATCAAGGTGGTCATCGCGTTCTCGCACGCCTGACCGGAGCGGCTCATGCAGCCCGGAGAGACTCCGGCCGGCCGGAGTCGGGTCGCGTGTCGTGCCTTCGGGCGGATGGCGTACGGCCCGTGATCAGCGCGTCTTGCGCCGCAGAGCGCGGCCGGTGGGTCTGGCACTTTTCGTGCTGTAGGGCTGGCTGTCACGGCCGCACCGTCGCGGCCGCCCGTCCGGTTGCGGCTCCTCGATCGAGGCTGACGCGCCCGGAGCGTGAACACTCCTTCCGGAGATCCTCATGTGCTCGCACATTTCGTATCGACGCTGGGCGGGCTGCGCGCCGCCGCCCTCATGGTCTCGACGCTGGTGGTTGACGCGCAATCGCCCTCGAAGCCGCGGATCGTCATCGTCGCGACCGGCGGCACCATTGCCGGCGCCGCCGAATCGACCACGGCGGCCGGCTACCAGTCGGGCGCCGTGGCCGTGGACGTGCTGATCAAGGCCGTGCCGCAGATGAAGGCCTTCGCCGACGTGCGCGGCGTGCAGGTCTCCTCCATCGGCAGCCAGGACATGAACGACGAGGTGTGGATAAAGCTCGCCGACCGAAGTCAACAAGCTGGCCGCCCAGGCGGACGTCGATGGCGTGGCAATCACGCACGGCACCGACACGATGGAAGAGACCGCCTACTTCCTGAACCTGGTCGTGAAGACCGACAAGCCGGTCGTGCTCACCGGGTCGATGCGGCCATCCACGTCGCTCAGCGCCGACGGGCCGCTGAACATCTACAACGCCGTCGGCGTCGCGTCCGATCCGAAGGCCAAGGGACGCGGGGTGCTGGTGGTCGCCAACGACGACATCCACGGCGCCCGGGCGATCACCAAGCGTCACACCACCGACGTGCAGACCTTCGTCTCGACCGAAGCCGGCCTCATCGGCGTGTGCCTGTTCGACGATCGAACCTTCATCCGATCGCCCGCCCGCGCGCACACCAAGGCCACCCCGTTCACGGTGAAGGAAGGTCAGGCCCTTCCCAGGGTCGACGTGATCTACGCGCACGCGGGGATGTCTCCCGATCTCATCGACGCGGCGGTCGCGAACGGAGCCAAGGGGCTCGTCATCGCCGGGGTCGGCGACGGCAACCTGACGACGCCGGCGCTCGAGGCCGTCAAGCGCGCCATCGCCAAGGGCACCGTGGTCGTGCGGTCGTCGCGCGTCGGCGAAGGCAGCATCCGCCGCAACATCGAGGTCTCGGACGACAAGATCGGGACCGTCGCATCGATGGAGCTCAACCCGTCCAAGGCGCGCGTGCTGTTGAAGCTCGCCCTGACCCAGACATCCGACACCAAGAAGATCCAGGAATACTTCGACACGTTCTGATCGCGCGAGACGTCGATGCTCCTCGCACTCTGGACCTGGTTCGTCGAGACGCTGCGGGCCCATCCCGAGCTCACCGTGTTCCTGGCCCTGGGCATCGGGTTCGGGATCGGGCCGCGGAAGGTCGCTGGATTCGCCCTCGGGAGCGTGACGGCCACGCTCCTGGCCGGCGTCGTGATCGGCCAGTTGGGCATCACCGTCGACGGTCCCATCAAGAGCGCGTTCTTCCTGCTGTTCCTGTTCGCGGTCGGCTACGGGGTCGGGCCGCAGTTCTTCAGCGGCATCGGCAAGGAAGGCCCCAAGCAGATCGTCTTCTCGCTGATCGTGCTCGCCTTCTGCCTGCTCGTGCCCGTGGTCTGCGCCTGGATCGCCGGGCTGGACGTCGGCTACGCGGCCGGCCTGTATGCCGGGTCCCAGACCATCTCGGCGTCGATCGGCGTGGCGTCCGATCAGATCGCCCGCCTTGGTCTGACCGCCGCGGAGGCGAAGGCCCAATCGGATGCCGTCCCCATCGGGTACGCCGTCACCTACATCTTCGGCACGATCGGCTCGGCCGTCCTGCTGGCGCAGCTCGGCCCGAAACTGATCGGCGTCGATCTGCCGGCCGCGTGTGCCGAGTACGAGCGGCAGATGGGTGGCGTCGTGGGCTTCGAGGCCGGGGTCTTTTCGGCCTACCGCGCCATCGAGCTGCGTGCCTACGCGATCGACGCGGGGTCGCCCGTCATCGGCCGCCCGGTCCGCGAGCTCTTCCCGGATCTCCGCATCTTCGTCGAGCGAGTGCGTCGCGGCGACCGGCTGATCGAGGCTGACGGTGACACCGTCCTCCAGGCCGGCGACGTCGCTGCCATCTCCGGACCGCGTGAGGCCCTGATCGAGCGCGTGGAAGCGGTGGTCCGCGAGGTCGGCGACACCGGACTGCTGAACGTTCCCGTGACGGCCGTCGACGTCTTCGTCACGAACAAGGCGATCAACGGGAAGACGCTGCGCGGGCTGGCCGATCTTCCCTTCACGCGCGGCGTCTACCTGCGGCGGATCACCCGACACCTGGTGGAGATCCCCGTGCTTCCGGAAACGGAGATTCTGCGCGGGGACGTCCTGACGCTCGTCGGCAGCACCCGCCACATCAACGCGGCCGTCGGTGCGCTGGGCTATGCCGATCGTCCCCTCGAGGCGACGGATCTGATGACCGTCGGTGCCGGGATTACGGTCGGGGCCCTGGTCGGCGCCCTGAGCGTGAACTGGGGCGCCGTCCCGATCGGGCTGTCGACGTCGGGCGGCGCGCTGCTGGCCGGTCTCCTGCTGGGATACTTCCGGGCCATCCGTCCGACGTTCGGCCGCATTCCGCCGTCCGCGCTGTCGCTGATGAACACGCTCGGCCTCAACGTCTTCATCGCGATCGTCGGCATCAACGCCGGCCCCGGCTTCGTCGCCGGGCTGCAGCAGGTGGGCATCAGCCTCTTCATCTGGGGCATCGTGGCCACCTCGCTCCCGCTCGTCATCGCGATACTGCTCGGTCACTACGTGTTCAAGTTCCATCCCGCGATTCTCTTCGGCGCGTGCGCCGGCGTGCGGACGACGACCGCCGCGATGGGGATGATTCAGGACGCCGCGAAGAGCAACGTGCCCGCGATCGGCTATGGCATGCCCTACGCCATCGGCAACACGCTGCTCACCATCTTCGGCATGGCGGTCGTGCTGCTCAACAGCTGATCCGCCAGGCCTCTGGGAACGACAGGAGACGGACCATGGATCCCGTGACGTTGCGCCAGTACGAGACGCTCAGCCCGTTCGAGATCAAGAACGACCTGGCGAAGATCGCCACGAAGACCGCGCACGCGTCGCAGGTCGCCTACCTGAACGCCGGGCGCGGGAACCCGAACTGGATCGCGACCGAGCCTCGCTCCGCGTTCTTCCTGCTCGGCCAGTTCGCCGTGACGGAGAGCCAGCGCACGATGGACCTGCCTGGCGGCCTGGGCGGCATGCCGAAGGCGCCCGGCGTCGCCGCGCGGCTGGCCGCCTGGCTCGCCGCCCACGCCGACATGCCCGGCGCCGCGTTCCTGCGCGACGTCATCCCGTGGGCGGTGGCGACAGTTCGACTTCCAGGCCGACGCGTTCGTGCACGAACTGGTCGACTCGATCATCGGCGACAACTACCCGGTCCCCGATCGGATGCTGGTCCACAACGAGAAGATCGTTCGCGAGTACCTGCAGTGGGCGATGTGCGGCGAGCCGCGCCCCGCAGGCACCTTCGAGCTGTATGCGGTCGAGGGCGGCACGGCGGCCATGTGCTACCTGTTCAAGTCGCTCAAGGCCAACCGGCTGCTCAACCCGGGCGACACGATTGCGCTGGCGACGCCGATCTTCACGCCCTACCTCGAGATGCCGCACCTGGAGGACTACAACCTCAAGACGGTCTTCGTGCCGGCGCCTCAGGAGAACCGCTGGCAGTTCACGGACGAGGGCCTGAAGGTGCTGCTCGATCCGAAGGTCAAGGCGTTCTTCGTCGTCAATCCGGGCAACCCCTACGCGGTGGCCCTGAGCAAGGAGTCGATCGCGAAGATCGGCGCCATCCTCGAGCGCCGTCCCGACCTGCTGCTCCTGACCGACGACGTCTACGGGACCTTCGTCGACGGCTTCCGATCGCTCCTCGGGGCGTTTCCGAGGAACACGATCGGCGTCTACTCCTACAGCAAGTACTTCGGCTGCACGGGCTGGCGCCTGGGCGTCATCGCGCTGCACGAGCACAACATCTTCGACGAGAAGATTGCCGCGCACGACGAGACGATCCAGCAGGCGCTCGACAAGCGCTACACCGGCCTGACCCTGCAGCACCCGCGCGCTGAAGTTCATCGATCGCATCGTCGCCGACAGCCGCGACGTCGCGCTCAATCACACCGCGGGTCTCTCGCTGCCGCAGCAGGTGATGATGGCGCTGTTCTCGCTGGCGGAGCTGCACGACGTCAAGAAGGTCTACCAGCAGGCGTGCATCGAGGTCGTGCGGAAACGCGTGCAGCAGACGATCGACGGCCTCGGCATCCACCTCGATCCCAACCCGCTGTTCGACTGGTACTACGGCCTCATCGACTTCGAGTTCTGGCTCCGCAAGTACGGCGGCGAGGACGTGGTCACCTGGGTGAAGGCCCACGTGCATCCGCTCGACATCGTGTTCCGCCTCGCGGAGGATCACGGGATCGTGCTCCTGAACGGCGGCGGCTTCGAGGCGCCGAACTGGTCGGTGCGCGTCTCGTTCGCCAACCTCGACGACGACGTGTACGACGACATCGGGCGCGCCGTCCGGGCCGTCGCGCGCAGCTACGTCATGGCCTTCCAGGCCTCACAGGCGGCTGCAACGCCTGCCGCACGGTAGGCGGCCGCCCGTGGTCCAGTCGTTCATCGGCGTTCTGCGGCACCATCCCGAGGTCACGTTCTTCCTCGTCCTCGGGGTGGGCTACCTGCTCGGCAAAGTGAAGCTGGGAGGCTTCACGCTCGGCGCGGTCACGGGAACCCTGCTGGCCGGCGTGCTGATCGGCCAGCTCGGCGTCCAGGTGTCGGGCGAGGTCAAGCAGTGCTTCTTCCTGCTGTTCCTGTTCTCGATCGGGTTCAGGACCGGCCCGCAGTTCTTCCGCGGGTTGAGGAGCGACGGCCTGCAGCAGGCGCTCCTGTCGGCGATCATCGCGACCACGGGCCTCCTCGTCGCCTATGTGGTCAGCCGGCTCTTCAGCTATGACGCCGGGACCGCCGCCGGCGTCATCGCCGGCGCGCTCACCGAGTCCGCGACCATCGGCACCGCCAGCGACGCCATCGGACGCCTGGGACTGCCACCCGCCGACGCGGCCGCGCTCATCAACCGCATTCCGGTTGCCTTCGCCGTGACGTATCTGATCGGCGTCGTCGGCGCCGCCTGGTTCCTGGCGCAGATCGGGCCGCGCATCATGGGCGTCAACCTGGAGGAGGAATGCCGGCGGTACGAGCAGGAGATGGGCGGCGGATTCGTGACGCTCACGACCGCACGACGGGACGATCGAGTATCGCGCCTACGCGGTGCAGGCCGGATCGCCGTTCATCGGGCGCCGGGTCCGGGAGCTGGAGAAGTCCGCGGCGCGACGCGCGCCTGTTCGTCGAGCGGCTGCGGCGCGGCGACGAGATCCTGGAACCGGATGACGCGACCACCGTGCAGGTCGGCGACGTCCTCGCCGTCACGGGCCGACGGGAGCAGCTGGTCGCGAAGATGGACGAGGTCCGGCTGGGACTCGTGGAGGTGGACGACCGGCCGCTCCTCGATGTTCCGGCCGAGGTGCTCGATGTCGTCGTCACCCAGGCTGCCGTCGACGGCCGCACCCTCGCCGACCTCGCCACCGAGGGTTTCGCGCGGAGCGTGTTCCTGCGCCGGCTCGCGCGCGGCGGGACGGCGCTCGCGATGCTGCCCGGCCACGGCGGTCCACCGCGGCGACGTGCTCACCATCGTCGGACCGTCGCGACGCCTGGCCGAGGCCGTGCAGCACATCGGCGCCTCGGACCGGCCGTCCGACGCGACCGACATGGTGCTCGTCGCGTTCGGCATCGTGGCCGGCGCGCTGCTCGGCATTCCGGCGATCATGCTGGGTGGCATCGAGATCGGGTTGAGCCTGAGCGTCGGGGTGCTGCTCGGGGGCCTCGTGTGCGGCTGGCTGCGGTCGACGCAGCCGCGCTTCTTCGGCCGGATTCCCGGTCCGACGCTGTGGATGTTCGAATCGATCGGGCTGGCGGGGTTCGTGGCGGTGGTCGGACTCAACGCCGGGCCCGACTTCGTGACCGGCCTGAGGACGAGTGGCGTCACGCTGATCGTTGCGGGATTGCTCACCGTCCTGATCCCGCACCTGGTGGGCATCGTCATCGGCCGCTGGGTCTTCAAGATGCAGCCGGGGGTGCTGCTCGGCGTGTGCGCCGGCGCTGGGACCGCGACGCCCGCGCTCGCCGCGATTCAGGAGACCGCGAAGAGCGCCGTGCCGACGCTCGGCTACGGCGTCTCCTACGCGGTCGGCAACGTGCTCCTCGCCGTCTGGGGCACCGTGATCGTCGCGTTGCTGCGGTGAGGGGTCAGGGCACCTTCACGAGCCGGAAGCCGACGTGGTTCGTGGCCGTGCTGCCTTCGCCCTTCGCCCGCGTCCCGACCATGTAGCGTGAGCAGGTCCTGGTCGGTGCACAGGAACGAGCCGCCGCGATGCACCCGCTTCTTCTCGGTCGGCTCGCTCGGATCGAAGGACGTATCAGGCCCTCGGGGATTGCGTGCGACGCGTCCGACCGACGCGAGGTGCGCGTAGTAGTCCGGTCGATACCAGTCGCTCACCCATTCCCAGACGTTGCCGGCGACATCGTGGAGGCCGTAGCCGTTGGGCGGGAACTGCGCCACGGGACCGATGCCTCGATGGCCGTCGTCGCCGGTGTCGTCGTGCGGGAATTGGCCCTGGTGCGTGTTGGCCATCGTCTTCGCCCTGGGCATGAACTCATCGCCCCACGGGATAGAGCTTGCCGCTCAACCCGCCTCGCGCCGCGAACTCCCACTCCGCTTCGGTAGGTAGCCGCTTGCCCGCCCACGTGGCATACGCGACGGCGTCGTCGTACGCGATCTGGACCACCGGGTAGCGCCCGCGGCCGGCCAGGCTGCTCGCGGGCCCCTCCGGATGCCGCCAGTCGGCTCCCTTCACGTACGACCACCATTGAAAGTGATCGTTCAGCGGTACCGCGTGGGAAGGCGGGGAAAACACGACCGCCCCGGCCACGAGGTTCTGCGGCGGGGCGCCAGGAAAGTCCTCGGCGCGAGGCGCGCGCTCGGCGATGGTCACGTAGCCGGTGGCGGCGACGAACGCCGCGAACGCGTCGTTGGTGACCTCGGTGGCGTCCATCCAGAAGCCGTCGACGTAGACGCGGTGAATCGGCCTGGAATCGGTGGTCGCCTGCATGCCGACCATGTTCATGTCCGGGGACGACGCGGCGCCCATCGAGAACTCGCCGCCGGGAATCCAGACCATGCCCGAGGGCGCTGCCCCCGGAGCCGATCTCGCGTTCTCGACCGTGGGCTGGAACGCGTTCGGGTCTGGCGGGCCTGCCGCCTGCTGGGACCGATCGGCGTACCAGCCACCACCCGACGAAGCCCAGCACCGCCGCCCCGAGCAGCACCACGATGCGCGTCGTCGGTGTCCGTCGCGGCTTGGTGGTGCTGGTTCCCTTCTGCTGTCGCCGGCGCTTGTCCTTCATCTCTCGAGCGCTGGAAGATCTGCGCCCACTCCCGTTTCATGTCCACGACTGACAGCTAGAAATCGACCCAGATGCCGAGGGTGACAGATGTCTCGGAGTACTGGAAGAAATCGCTGACGGTCGGACGCCCGTCGTGCACCTGGATGCCGAGCCGATACGTTCGCCCTTCGGAGTGCGTGGCGATACCAGCCTGAAACGACGTGTCGAGCCGCCAGTCTCGTTCCTGCCAGGACGACAAGTCGGACGCCCAGAACCATGAAAACCGGTCTCCCCACAGCCTCTGAGGCGACTCGGTACTCGACGCCGCCCTGGACCCGCCAGGGCTCCTGCTGTTCATACCGTTCGAGGTAGGCCACACCCGTTTCCGCGTACGTCCGCCACCGACGGCCCATCCGCGCGCTGAAGCCCACTGCCGCCTCTTCACGGGTGTAGTTGTGGCGCTGTCGTCCCGTACGGTCCGCGTATTCATCGCCCATATGGGCCGACGTGTGCAGAAGGCCGACCTTGAAGGCCAGCGGTCCCCCGGATGCCGTCGCCACGGTGAGGCCATAGTTGCCGTCCCACCCGATCGCGTCCTGGTTGTTCTGGGAGTCGAAGAGGGCATCGAGGCCGGCGTCGACGCTGATCTGCCACGACCGGCCTCCCGGGGATGGCGGGTCGATTTTCAGCACGCCGAACCGTCCCCCTGCACTCAAGCGGAACCGCGGGCTCTTCGTATCCTCGATGTCCACTCGCGTGAAGTCGACGAGGATCGTGTTCGTGGGCCGATGGGGATCGGCGACGTAGATCGGAAACAGGTCACCTCCCGGAAAGAGCTTCAGCGTCCTCCCGGACGCGTAAGTCCAGGTGGGCCCGCGTCGGGGTTCGGATTCCTCATCGGGGACTGCAGGCTGCGCCTGCGCCCACGAGGCTGGTATCGTGACCAGCAGATACGCCGCGACGACGAGGGGCCGGCGCAGGTGCGTGATCAGCGGAGCGCAAGGCCGTCGGTCCGAACCGTGTGGAGTTGGCTGCATGTTTCTGTTCACGCCCGCAGGCGCACCATCCGCGACAATTGCAAGAGGCCGGCCTGGTCGGTGACGCTGGCGAACGTCGTGATGTGCGGACGGGCCGCGCGCATCCCTGCGGCGGTCGGCTCGTAACCCTCGGTCTCGAGCAGGGGGTTCAGCCACACCACGCCGGCCGCCCGCCGCCGCAGCTCGCGCATCGCATCCCGCAGCACGTCAGGCTCTCCAACGTCGAGCCCGTCGCTCACGATCATCACGACGGTTTCGCGTCCGACCGTGCGCTCGCCGAACCGGCGCAGGAAGTCGCGGAGGCACGCGCCGATGCTGGTGCCCCCCGCCCAGGCGCGGTGCAGGCGATCGAGGCGGCGCACCTCTCCCGCCGCCGCTCGCCGCACGTCGCCGGTCACGCGGCGGAGCTCGGTCGAGAACGTGAACACCTCGACTCTCGTCGTCGCGGCCGCCAGTCCGACCGCCATCTGCAGCGCGGTCCGGGCGTAGGCGCTCATCGACCGGCTGCCGTCGATCAGCAGCACGATTCGTGGCGCGCGGCGAGGGCGGCGCAGCCATCGCGGCGACAACGTCTCCCCGCCGGTCTGCAAGCCGGCCCGCAACGTGCGCCGAAGGTCGAAGCGCCGTCCGCGGCTGGCCGGCCGCCAGCGGCGCGTCAGGCCGAGGTGCAGCCGTCGAACGAACGATCGCGCGGCATCCCGCCAGCCGGGATCGATGCGGGGCAGCTCGGGCGCGTCGAGCGCATCGACGGCGAGCGGGCTGTAGCTCGACGGCGCGAACACCGCGGGCGCTTCGAGGCCGTCCTCCGTCGACTCGAGCGGGATCATCGGACCGCCGCCCGGCCTCGACGCGTCGTCCGCATCAGCCTCCGTCGACGGCGGGTGATGCGCGGGCCCGGCGCCGACGTCGCGGCCGTCACCACTGGTCCCGGGTTCCGCGGGCGGCGACGGCCGCTCATCCGCCTTTGCGGCGGGAGCTGGAAAGAAGAACCGCGTGAAGGCGGCGTCGAAGACGGTGACGTCGTCCCGCGTGCCTCCGAGAATCGGGCGGAGGGCGTGGCGAACGGCGCGCTCGTTGGCGAGATCGACGACGTCGAGCGCGCGCGCGGCGTCGTGCACCTCGCCGGGCCCGATGTGGAAGCCATGCTGCAGGCGCAGCGTTTGGCAGAACGCCGCGAGATTCTCCGGCAGGCTGGCGAAGGGGTACATCAGCCGCGCGGCGCCGACACGGAGCCGAACCCGAAGTCGGTGTCGAGGCCGTACCCGCCGGCCGTGAGAGTGGCGGGCGCGTCGCCCAGGATCGGCTCGAGCGCCGCGTGATGCTCGGCCAGGACGCCGCGATCCTCGTGCACCTTCAGCACGCACCCCAGCGTCTGCTCCAGCGTGCGCGCGTCGAGGTGATCGCGGTGCAGGCTCATCAACGCCAGCGCCCAGTCGAGGCTCTCGGCCACGCCGGGCGCCTTCTGCAGGGGCAGCTTGCGCAACGCCTGCATCAGCAGCGCGATCTGCCGGGCGAGCCGATCCGACAGGCCGGGCACGCGCGCGTGCAGGATCTCGATTTCCTGCGCCAGCGACGGATAGGGCAGCCAGAGGAACAGGCAGCGCCTGCGCAGGGCGTCGGACAGCTCCCTGGTGCGGTTACTCGTGACGATCACGTGCGGCTTGTGCCGCGCCCGAATCGTCCCCAGCTCGGGGATCGTGACCTGCCACTCGGCCAGGACCTCGAGGAGAAACGCCTCGAACGCCTCGTCCGCACGATCCACTTCGTCGATGAGCAGCACTGGTGACCGCTCGCGCGTAATCGCATCCAGCAGCGGCCGCTTGAGCAGGAAACGCTCGCTGAACATGTACGCCTCGCGCTCGTCGAGGCTGGAACCGTCGGCCTCGCTCAGGCGCGCGTGGAGCATCTGGCGCGGATAGTTCCACTCGTAGAGCGCCGACATCGCGTCGAGGCCCTCGTAGCATTGGAGTCGTATCAGCTCCGTGCCAAGCACCTCGGCGAGCACTTTCGCGCTCTCGGTCTTGCCGACGCCGGCCGGTCCCTCGACCAGCAGGGGCTTCTCGAGGGCGAGCATGATCTGCAGCGCGGTCGCGAACGCCTCGTCGATGATGAAGCTGCGCTCGCGAAAGCGGTCGTGGATGGCCGCGGCGTCTGTCATGAATGAGCCGGGTAGGCGGCTGGGGCGCCGAGGAACTTGACGCGGCAGCCCGCGCAGCAGAAGTAGTAGGTGATGCCGTCGAGCTCCGCCGTGTGGCGGGCCGAGGCGACAGCCACGCTCATGCCGCAGACCGGATCGACGGCGGTGGCTGGCGCGGACGGAGCGGTGGCCGGCAGGGCGTCCGCCGCGACGGCTGCCGTCATACGCGTGCCGTCTGGATGGACCTTGACGATCTCGGCGAGGATCGACAGCGCGACTTCCGGCGGTGTCCGCGCGCCCAGATCGAGACCCGCCGGATTGCGGATGGTGGCGACGCCCGGAACGGCCCGTTGCTCGAGCATCGCGCGGATCGCGGCGCCGCGCGTGCGCGACGCCACGAGACCGACGTAGGGCACGCCGCATCGCAGGATCGTTTCGAGCGCTTCTTCGTCGTAGTGTCCCTGCGACGCGACGACAGCCGCAAGATCGGCGCCGCCAGCGGCGTTGTCGCGCAACGCCGTCTCGAGCGCATCGAGCGTCACGACCGAGGCCCCGAGCGCCGCCGCGTCCTGATCGATGTCGCGCTGCTCCTGGCCGAGGACGACGCGTACGACGTCGTAGCTCATGCCGCGCGCGAGCCGCGCCAGCGAATCGGCCACCGGCGTGACACCCACGACGAACAGCCGTCGCGCCTGCACGAACGGCTCGACGTACACATCGATGGCGCCTTCCGAGACGCACGTCATCGGCACGACCACGTGCTCGCCGGTCGCCGTCGTTCCTGCATCGGCCGCATCCGGTCGAATCGAGACCAGGCGGCTGCACCGCGTCTTCAGGGCGTCGAGTCCCTGCTGCCGGATGATCTCGCGCGAGCATGCGCCGCCGACGAACCCCTCCATGCGGCCGTCGGGGAACACGATCGCGCGGTCGCCGAGATGCGCCGACACCGGCGCGCGCCTGGCCACGACGGTCGCGACGGCGAACGACTGGCCCTTGAGCCGCAGTGCCGCAATCTGGTCGAAGAGGTTCACGGTGTCCATGGTCCTGGTGTTGCCGCCGCTCAGCGTCCGGTCAGCCGCTCGAGCATCCGTGCCGCCCGTTCCCTGAGCGGCTCGAGACGCCCCGCCAGCTGTCCCTGAAACTCGACGGCGACGAGCCGCGCCGCCCGGACGTCGCGCCCCCACTCGTTCTCGAACAGGCCGTTCAGCAGCGCGAACGTCTCATCATCGCGCCACATCGCCTCTTTCGCCAGTCGATCCAGGTATCCCCACTGGAAGCGCTCCTCCGGCAGCTGGCCCTCGAGGAACCGCGTCAGCAGCACCCGGTACGGCTCGAGCGTGACCACCGCGTCGATCCGGACCGCGGGCCCGACGTCAACCGGAAGGCGCTCGAGCAGGAGCGGCACGAGCTGGTCGGGAACAATCGCATGCTCGTCCAGGCTGCCGCGTGCCGTGCCCCCATGGAACAGGATCAGCTGCGGGCTGCGGTGCGCGATCCCGGAGACCGCCGTGACGCGCTCGCTCGCCGGGCGATCCTCAGGCAGCCGGATGAACCCCACGGCGACGTCGACGCGAGGCTCCAGCACCTGCTGCGCGACGAGCCACGCGTCGAATGTCCTGTCGCTCGTGCCCGCCTTGAAGATGACGCACCAGGAAAAGCCGCCCAGGAAGCGATCCACCTCGGCGGCTTCATGCAAGGGAAAGAACCGCTCGCGCAGCGTGATCCTGGACATCTGCACGACCGCGGCGTTTTCAGGCTGTCGCCGTCAGCTGCTGGCGAACGTTGCCAAACGCCTGGGCGATCAGTTTCTGGGCCTGCGCGTCGAGCACGCGTCCGCCTACCGCGGCGATCGGACCGCGCGCTTCGGCTTGGCCGGTCCATTTCAACAGCGTCGCGCCATCGCCGGCATCGACGAGATCGGCGCCGGAGGTCAGATCGACGGTGCTCCCGAACCCGCCACCCGAGATCTTCATGTCCATCCGGCGTCTCGAGGAGGCAGGCAGGAGCTCGACCTTCATCTTGAACCTGCCGCGGACGGGTCCGACGCCGACCTTCACGATCGCCTCGAAGTGGGTGGCGTCCTGCACCACGACGTCGACGACGTCGGGAAAGCAGCGTCCAACCTTCTCGGGATCGGTCACGAACGTCCAGACGGTGTCGAGATCGGCGGGAATCTGCTCCTCGCCGGTGTATTGCAGGTTCACCTACGCCTTCTTCTGTCGTTCGGCGTCGCGGATCGCCCGCCACACTTTGTCCCGGCTCAGCGGCATGTCGATGTGCCGCACGCCCAGCGGGGACAGCGCATCGATGACGGCGTTGACAAACGCCGCCGGGCTGCCGACGTTCGGGCTCTCGCCCACGCCTTTCGCGCCCATCGGATGGTGCGGGCTCGGCGTCACGGTATTCCCTACTTCCCACGACGGCGTTTCGAACGACGTCGGCACGAGGTAATCCGTGAAGTTGGTGTTCAGGTTGTTGCCCTCGGCGTCGTACTGGATCTCCTGGGTGAACGCCATCGCGAAGCCTTCGGTCAGCCCGCCATG
>CAWJOG010000003.1:0-342350 GCA_963844435.1 Vicinamibacterales bacterium
CGCCGGACTGGTGGCGCCGTGACCGCGGCCAGCGGCCCGCGCGGCGCGGCTGCGCGCCTCCTCGTCGTCGGCGACGTTGGCCGGATCGCCCATCGCCGCGCGCACGATCTGCCGAGCCTGGTGCGGGCGGGTGACGTCGTCATTGCCAACGACGCCGCGACGCTGCCGGCCAGCCTGGCGGGCGAGCACGAGCCGACGGCGGCCGCCATCGAGGTGAGGCTGGCCGGGCGCCGCTCGCTGGCGTGGCAGCGCGTACGGCGCTTCGTCGCGGTGGTCTTCGGGGCGGGGGACCATCGCACGCCGACCGAGCAGCGGCCCCTGCCGCCGGCCCTGCACGCCGGCGATCGGCTTCGGCTCGGCCCGCTCGACGCCGTCGTCGAGCGCGTGCTCGGGCATCCGCGGCTGATCGAGCTGGCGTTCGAGGGATCGCTCGAGCACGTCTGGAGCGGCATCGCCAGGCACGGGCGCCCGATCCAGTACGCGCACGTGCCGCAGCCGCTGGCCATGTGGTCCACCTGGACGCGGCTCGCCAGCGTGCCGGTGGCGTTCGAGCCGCCGTCCGCCGGCTTCGTGCTCGACTGGGCCACGGTGCAGCGGCTGCGCGATCGCGGTGCGGCGCTGGCCACGCTGACCCACGCCGCCGGGATCTCGTCGACCGGCGACGCGGCCCTGGACGCGCTGCTGCCGCTCGACGAGCCGTACCGGATTCCCGCGGCCACGGCGGCACAGATCGATGCCGCCAGGATCGCGGGCGGCCGCGTGATCGCCATCGGCACGACGGTGGTCCGGGCGCTCGAGCACGCGGCGCTGCCGCACGGGCGCGTGCGGGCCGGCGACGGCATGGCGACCGGGCGCATCGGGCCCGGGACGCGACTGCGCGTCGCGGACGCGATCGTGTCCGGCACGCACGAACCCGGGACCAGTCACTACGAGCTGCTACGCGCGTTCCAGGACGACGCCACCCTGGCCGCGATGGCGCGTGCGCTGGAGGCGCACGGCTACCAGACGCACGAGTTCGGCGACTTCGTCTGGCTGACGCGAGCCGACCGCGCTCACATGCGGAGCGTTTCGATCAGCGCCGAGAGCGCGGCCGGCTGCTGCCGCCGGCTCGGGTAGTAGAGGAAGTAGCCGGAGAACGGCGGGCACCAGTCCTCGAGGACGCGCACGAGCACGCCGCTCGTCAGGTGCTTCGCTATGTGCGCCTCCGCGGTGAACGCGAGGCCCACGCCGTCGATCGCCGCGCCGACCGCGATTTCGGTGTCGTCGATGATCAGCGGGCCGGTCACCGCGACGACGAGCGACTGCTTGCCCTTGTCGAACTCCCACCGATAGACGCCGTCACTGCCGTGGCGGAAGTTGATGCAGCGATGGCTGGTCAGGTCGCGCGGCGACTTCGGCTTCGGGTTCGACGCGAAGTACGCCGGCGAGCCGACGATGGCGGCACGGTGGTCGGGTGAGACGCGGACGGCGACCATGTCCCGCTGCGATGAACTCGCCGAGCTGGATGCCGGCGTCGAAGCCCGCGGCGACCAGATCGAGGCGGCTGTTGTCGGTCGTCACGTCGAGCACGACGTCGGGGTAGTCGCGGGCAAACCGCGCCAGCTTCGGCGCGAGGACGGTCAGCGCCGCCGTGCGCGGCATCAGCAGCCGCACGCGTCCGGCCGGCTTGTCGCGCAGGCCCGGCCATCTGGTCCAGCGCGCCACGCACGTCGGCGAGGGCCGGGCGCAGGCGGGCGATGAACTGCTCGCCGGCGTCGGTCGGCGCCACGCTGCGCGTCGTCCGGGCGAGCAGGCGGACGCCGAGCTGCTCTTCGAGGCCGCGGACCGCGTGGCTCAACGCCGACGGCGAGACTGCCCAGCCGTTTGGCGGCCCTCGTGAAGCTGCGCTCCTCGGCCACCGTGAGGAACGCCGCCAGGACGCTGAGCTCGTCGCGCACCATTTGTGAATGCGTACTCACAAAGGCTTGTCGATTTCACCGGCTAGCCATCGCGACGGGCGCTCGCTACGCTGTACCTGCGTGGGCGTACAGCCCACGGACATTCTTCGGAGGAGCGCACGATGCAGACGCGAAAACTCGGCCCCGGCAACCTGGAAGTGTCGGCCCTCGGGCTCGGGTGCATGGGCATGAGCTTCGCGCTACGGCCCGGCCGGCGACACGAAGGAGATGATTGCGCTGCATGCGGGCCGCGGTGGACCGCGGCATCACGTTCTTCGACACCGCCGAGGTGTACGGCCCGTACACCAACGAGGAGCTGCGTCGGCGAGGCGCTGGCGCCGGTCCGCGACAGCGTCGTCATCGCGACGAAGTTCGGCTTCACCTGATCGGCGAGCCAGCGCGGCCTGAACAGCCGGCCGGCGCACATCCGTGAGGTCGCCGAGGCCTCGCTGAAGCGGCTCTGAAGATCGACACGATCGATCTCTTCTACCAGCACCGCGTCGATCCCGACGTGCCGATCGAGGACGTCGCGGGCACGGTCAAGGACTGATTGGCGAAGGCAAGGTCCGGCACTTCGGGCTGTCCGAAGCGGGCGTGCAGACGATTCGCCGCGCTCACGCCGTGCAGCCGGTGACCGCGCTGCAGAGCGAGTACTCGCTCTGGTGGCGCGAGCCGGAAGCGCAGGTGATCCTGCCGACGCTCGAAGAGCTCGGCATCGGCTTCGTGCCGTTCAGCCCGCTCGGCAAGGGCTTCCTGACCGGCAAGATCGACGAGACCACGACGTTCGACAGCACCGACTTCCGCAACATGCGTGCCGCGCTTCACGCCGGAAGCCCGCAAGGCGAACAGGCCGTCGTCGATCTGCTGGCGCCAGATCGGCGAGCGGAAGAACGCGACGCCGGCCCAGATCGCGCTGGCCTGGCTGCTCGCCCAGAAGCCGTGGATCGTCCCGATCCCCGGCACCACGAAGCTCTAGCGGCTCGACGAGAACATCGGCGCCGTCGTCGCTCGAGCTGACGCCCGAAGAGCTTGGCGACATCGATCGCGCGGCCGCGCAGATCACCGTGCAGGGGGATCGCTACCCCGAGCAGATGGCGCGCATGACCGGCCGCTGAGGGCCCGACATGAACATCACGCGAATCGGCTCACGCCCCTCCGGCAAGGGCCCGGCCGACTACTTCACCGGGACCGTGCGCATCGATCCGTTGTTCGAGCCCACCGAGCCGGCGCGGGCGGTCGGGGCCAGCGTCACGTTCGAGCCCGGCGCCCGCACGGCGTGGCACACGCACCCGCTGGGCCAGACGCTGGTCGTCATCGCCGGCTGCGGACGCGCCCGGCGCTGGGACGGACCGATCGAGGAGATCCGGCCCGGCGACGTGATCCAGTTCGCGCCGGGGGAGAAGCACTGGCACGGCGCGTCGCCGACGACGGCGCTGACCCACATCGCCATCCAGGAACGGCTCGACGGCAAGGCGGTCGACTGGCTGGAGCAGGTGAGCGACGAGCAGTACGGCGCGTAGCGGCTAGCGGGTGGGAACGATCCGTGCCAGCTCCGCCGACCAGTTGAGCACGACGATCATCCGGGGATCCGCGGCGGGTTCGGCGGCCCCTTCGCCGGCGGAGTCGGCTTTGATCATCAGGAATCGGCCGTCCGGAGAGACGTCGTAGGTGCGCGGGGCGGTGAGTCCGCGGCCGTCGAAGTAGCCGGGCGGCACCACACGCTGCGGCGTCGCGGCGCTGAAGCGTGTGCCTGCGGCCACCGCCGCGCTCATGACACTCCCGTCGCGGCCCAGATAGAAGAGCTCGCGGCTGTCCCTCGCCCAGACCGGCTGCGTCCCGCCGTCCACCGACACCTGCACCCGTGCGCCGTCGACGTTGGGGAACGGCCGCACGAACACCTGCGGCGGTCCAGCGTCACGTTCGACGTACGCCAGCCATCGATCGTCGGGCGAGACCACGCCGGAGTCCGCGAGCTGCGGTGTTCGCACGACCGGCCGCGGCCGCTGTGCGCCGTCGAAAGGCAGCAGCATCAGGTCCTCGAACTGGTAGAAGAGCACGGCCGTGCCGTCCGGCAGCACGGCGGAGGCGCGCTGCACGCTGGTGCCGTCGGTCAGGCGTTCGGCGGTGCCGGTGCCGTCGGCCGACTGCCGGAACAGCGCGCCAGGCACGCCGCCGGTCTGCGACGTGAACAGCAGGCGATGCCCGTCGGGCATCCAGACGGGTCCCTGGTCCAGTCCGGGATCGGTCGTGACTCGCGTCATCGTCTGGCGCGCCAGGTCCCACACCCAGATGTCGTTGTCCTCGTCGCCGATCTCGAGGGCGACCCTGGATCCATCCGGTGACAATCGCACCGCGGCGTACGGACGCTGGGCGGCGCCGGCAATCGTCTCCGCGTGGCCACGCCGATCGACCCAGACGAGCGTGCGGCGCGATGGCAGCGGCCGGCCCGTCGCGAAGAGCAGGGTGCCGCCGGGCGCGACGTCGAACTCCGCCGTGCCGGTCGGCAGCGTCAGGACGTGCTCGACGACCATGGCCGCCGGGCCGCGCGTCTCGAGCGCCGTCAGGTCGAAGGGGACGGCCCACAGCGCGTCCCCGACGACGTAGACGAGATGACCGCTCGACACGTACTGGGCCTGACGTCCGCCCCGCAGCACGGTCTTCCAGGTGCGCGACGGCAGATCCAGCACCGCGATCTGCGACGCGTCCATGCCGCCCGTGACGGCCACGATCGTGAAGAGGACGGTATGACCGCCGGGCAGTATCTGGGGCCACAGGTGATCGCTCTCGCCACGGTCACGCGCCGGCCGGGTCAGCACCTCCGGCTCGCCGCTCGACGCCGCGATCCGCTGCAGCCCGGTCGCTGGCGCCGCGGTGGCGAAGACGATCGCGCCGTCCGCGCCCCACGAGGCGCCACGACTGGCGCCATCGATGCGGCACACGTCGATCGGGCGCCCGCCGGTGATCGCCACCTTCTCGAGCCGCGGCCCGCCGCCGCCCGGCTCGAAGAAGCCAATCCACTGGCCGTCCGGCGAGGAGAAGGGCGCCTTGGGCCGGCCAGGCGGCGTGAGTGCCACCGGCTCCAGCCGGTCGAGCGCCCGCACGAACAGCTGCACGCGATCGCGCGGGCCGCCCTTGTAGACGATGTGGCGCCCGTCCGGCGTGAGCGCGAGGTCGCCCGACTGCGGATCGACATCGAGCGCGGTCGTCGCCGTGGTGGCAATTGCGAACCGCGACACCGGGCCGACCTCCAAGGTCGCTCTCGGCCACAGCACCACGAGCGCCAGCGCGCCCGCGGCCAGCGCCGGCAGGATGAACGCCGCCAGGCGGCGGCGCGAGGCTGGCGCGGCGGCGCGAGAGCGGATTCCTGGTACCGGCAGCGAGCCCGCGTCTGGATCCTCGAGCACGATCCGCGCTTCGCCAACATCGCGGAGGCGCCGACGGGCGTCCCGGTCCAGGCAACGGGCGAGCAGGGCGCGAACGGTCACGGGGGTCGACGGATCGAGCGCGGTCCAGTCGACATCGTGATGGAGGACGGCGCCGAGCGTGCCGGTCGCATCGTCGCCGGGGAACGCGCGTGTGCCGGAGAGCATCTCGAAGAGCACCGCGCCGAAGGCCCAGATGTCGCTGCGCGCATCCGCGTCGTGGCCGCGGGCCTGCTCGGGGCTCATGTACGCCGGCGTCCCGAGCAGCGCCCGCGGCGCGATCGAGGCGTTCGTGATTGTCGGCGACGCCGCCGCCGCGTCGAGGGGGGATGAGGGTGGCGCGGCGATCTTCGCCAGCCCGAAGTCGAGCAGCTTCACGACGCCGTCCGGACGCAGCGCCACGTTGGCCGGCTTCAGATCACGGTGCACGATCCCGCGGGCGTGCGCCGCCTCGAGCGCCTCGGCGATCTGCCGCCCGACGCGCACGGCCTCGTCCAGCTCCATCCGGCCGGCCGCGAGGCGATCGGCGAGCGTCGGCCCGTCGACGAGCTCGAGCACCAGTCCGATGAGCGCTGTTCCGCTCTCGGCCGACGGCCATTCCTCGATGCCGTAGATCGCGGCGATGTTCGGATGGTTCAGCGAGGCGAGGATCTGCGCTTCGCGCTGCAGGCGGGCCAGCCGCTCACGATCGCCGCCGCCGTCGCCGGCCGACCGGCCGAGGATCTTGAGGGCGACGTCCCGCCCGAGCGCGGCGTCGTGGGCGCGGTAGACCTCGCCCATGCCGCCGCGGCCGAGCAGGCCGACCACACGCAAGTGCGTGCCGACCGCATCGCCGGCGCGCAGGCGTTCCGACGACAGCGGCAGGCCGCCGTCGAGCAGCCGGTGCGGCGCGGCGTCGGCCTGCAGCATCCGTTCGACGACGGCGACGAGGGCCTCGTCTCCGCCGGCGGCGTCGCGCACGCGTCGGCTGCGGTCGGCCGCCGGCCATTCCAGGGCCGACTCGAAGAGCTCGCGCGCACGCCGGAACGCGCGGGCGTCGTTGTCGTTGCCATCCGGCTGTCGAAGGTCGCTCATCTCGGTGACGCTCGGGCTCGCTCCATATAGCGGAGGCGCGGGCACCTCAGTATCATCCTGCCCGGGGTCCATGCCCGAGATACCTGCGGCGTCGGAGATCACCGGCTGGCTGGCGCGGTGGCGAGAGGGCGATGAGCAGGCCCGCGATCGGCTGTTCGCGATCGCGCACCCGCATCTGCGCGAGCTGGCGGCGCGGCTGCTCGAGCGGGAACGCCGCGACCACACGCTGGAGCCGAACGCCGTCGTGAACGAGCTCTGCGTCCGTCTGCTCGGAGGCCTGCCGCTGACGTTCCAGGATCGCGCCCACTTCCTGGCCATCGCCGCGCAGACCATGCGGCGCATCCTGATCGACCACGCGCGCGCCCGCGTCGCCGGCAAGCGCGGCGGGGTGCAGCATCGGGTCCCGCTGTCGGCCGTGGATGGCTGGGACGCGGCCGTTCCAAGCGAAGACCTGATGGATCTCGACACCCAGCTGTCGGCCCTGGCTGCCGCCGATCCGCGGGCGGCACGCGTCGTGGAGCTGCGATTCTTCGGCGGTCTCGGCGAGGCGGAAGTCGCCGCCGTCCTCGACGTGTCCGTGATCACCGTGAAGCGCGACTGGAAGGCGGCGCGCGCGTGGCTGGCCGCGCGGCTCCAGCCCGGCGCGCCCGCGTGATACGAGGCGGCCGCCGTTCCCGCTAGAGGGAACAGGAGGCCGCATGTCATCGAAGCGTCTTTGGGTCCGACCGTTGCTGCTCGCCGCGCTCACGGTGTCCCTCTTCGCGCCCGGCGCGACGGCCATCGCGCAGGATCGCGGGCCCGATGGTCGCGCGAGGAATCCCGGGCTGCCGGGATGGTGCGAAACGCCCGTCGCCGATCGCCAGGCCGAGGAGGGCTGCTACACGACGGCGATCCTCGATTTGGGCGTCCCCGCACGCGGGCCGCTGTTCTGGTACCTCGACACGTTTCCAACGCGGGCCGCGGCCGAGGCCCAGCGTGGGCCTCGGAGCACGGTCGTCGGCAGCCACCAGCGCCACTGGCTGTTCACGGTCGCTGAACAGGGGTGGCAGCCCACCGGTGGTGAACGTGTCGCGGCCATCGGTCCGTTGGTGATCGATCCCGGGACCCCGTACACGGCCCACTACCTGGAAACCGTGATCCCCGCCGGTTTCCAGAAGGAAGGCCCGGGCCATCGGCATCCCGGTCCGGAGGCGTGGTACGTGCTCGCAGGCGGTCAATGCCTGGAGACGCCGAACGGCGTCTTCACGGCCGGTCCCGGCCAGACCATGCTGGCGCCAGACGGCTGGCCGATGGCCATCGCCAGCCTCGGCAGCGAGACCCGGCGCACGGTCGTGCTGATACTGCACCGCAGCGGCGAGCCGCTCTCGATGCCGGTCGGGGCGCGGCCGGATGCGCCGCACGCGCATTGGACGCCGAAGGGTCTCTGCTCGCAACAGAAGTAGACGTCGCCGCGCGGGCCGGTGCAACGGCCGCGATCACAGCGGCCGCAGCGTCGGCCACTCCAGCTCGAAGCCCTGGCTGCGCAGCGCCTGCTGGAACGCGGCCAGCCGCTTCGGATCGGTCCGGATCTGCCGCGGCGGCTCGCCCGTCTGCTTCGCGTGGGCGACGAGCGCCCCGGCGGCTTCGCCGATGGTCCACTCGACCGGGGTGGAGCCGATAGCAGCCGTTCGTGAGGTGGGTGGTGCCGATGTTCTTGCACGCCGGGAGCAGGTTCTCGCACCCGCTGCGGGATCAGCGCGCCGAGCGGGATCTGGAACGGCAGCGAGCTGATGTCGACGTAGTTGCGGCCGGTGGTGCTCGGGTGCAGGTCGATGCGGTAGGCGCCGATGCCGACCGAGTCGTCGAAGCGCGCCGCGGTGACCGCCTCGCGCGTCTGCCCGGTCGCCTGCATGCGGGCGTCGGTCCCGACGTGCTGCTCCGTGATCGTGAACGCCGCCTTGATCCGGCGCGCTTCGCGGACGTAGACGGCCTTGGCCAGGCCGTCCCCCGTCCCGACCAGGTCGGCGCGCAGCCGAAGGCCGCGCCAGCCGGCGCCGCCGTCGGCGCGCGGCGCCTCGGTCTGCATCCAGTAGAGCAGCGAGAGGCTCAGTGCCTTGCCGCGGGCGCGATGCTGCGCCGCTACGTCGGGCGCGACGCCGAGCAGCGGGCCGAGCCAGTAGTCGTTCTGCGGCCAGTTCACCAGCGAGATATCGCCGGCGTAGGTCCCGGAGCGAAGTTGGCCGGGTCGGCGATCCGCCGATAGTCGAAGAGGTTGAGGCCGCCGCTGCCCGGCCGGTCTGATCGAACGTCACGTTGCGGGTCCCGAGCGTCCGCGGATCGCTCATCTGCCAGCTCAGAAGGCTCCCCGGCCAGGCGGGCGTCATCGCGGGCACGTAGTCGCGCCAGAACGCGTAATCGGCGGGCCGGTCGATCGTGTGGTCCTCGCCGGGCCGGTAGTCCATCGCGAAGCACCAGGTGAACGCCTGCTGGTCGAGCGGCTGCGCCTCCGCGAGGGCGTGCGGCTCGCCGGTGTCGCGCCGCGACTCGGCGCCGATCGTGAACTCGGTCTTCGTCAGCGGCAGCAGGTCGCCGAGCTCGGTGGCGTCGAGGAAATACGGCGCCGCGAGCACCGTCTCGCCGCCGCCGCGTCGATCGCGCATCGACACCGTCCGCACGCGATCGCCGGCGACGTCGGCCGCGATGGGTTCGTGATCGAGCAGGATCTGCAGGCGGCCCGCGCTGACGTGCGGCGCCAGCATCTGCTCCAGCACCGCCAGGGCGACGCGCGGCTCGTGGCAGAGGCGCGAGACGCCGCCGTTGCCGGGATTGAGCAGCACGTTGGCGCGGGCCGCCGGCGTCAGCGGATAGTGATCGCGGTAGTCACGAACGCCGCCGCGAAACTGCCGGTAGCTGCGCGTGCAGCCGAACTCTCGATCCACGGATGCTCGTCGGGCGGCACCGCCTGCGAGGTGAGCTGGCCGCCGATCCAGTCGGTCTCCTCCGTCAGGATCACCCGGAGACCGGCGCGGCACGCGGCGAAGGCCGCCGCGCAGCCGCCCACGCTGCCGCCGACGATCACGAGGTCGGCGGATCGCTCGCGTGCGCGATCCCGCGATGGCGACTGCATCCAGGAGGCCGAGCCGATCAACGGCAGGCCGAGCGCCGTGCTCTCGAGGAACCGGCGACGCCTCACCGCGACGCGGGACCCCACAGCGGCTCGTCGGCCTTGACGAGCTGCACCGGGATCTCCGGGACGAACCCCTTGATCCATTGGGCCATCTCCAGCATCCCGGCTTCCTCCGAGATCGTGTGGCCCAGCAGGATGATGCCCTTGGCAATGCCCAGCGTGACGGCGTCGAGCGCGTAGGGCTGGCTGTCGAAGCTGCCGTCGCTCTCCTGCTGCTCGCCGCTGATCAGGACGTCGATGTCCGTCGGGTTGATCGGCGGGGAGGCATAGCCGACGCCGAGGCGCACCCGGCTCACCTTGGCCTTCGGATCGCCCACGACACGCAGGGCACGCGCTCCGCTGCGCCGCTGGACCTCGGCGGCCAGCGCGCCGAGCGTCGTTTCAGGAACCACGTAGCGATGCGAGCCGGGCGGATCCTCGTGCTTCGGGTCGAGGCCGATGGCCCGCGCCGAGCCGACGTAGGTGAAGTCCGGCCGCTGCAGGTGCATGTGGTCGTGGATGCGGAAGACCACCACGTTGTGCTTGGTGATGAGCGCGAGCTTCTCCTTGTACAGCGCATCGTCGGCGACGATGGCCTGGTCGTCGCGGTCGCTCCAGAACGTGTCCTCGTGCGGGATGATCATGTTCAGCCCCGCCGCGCTCGCCTTGCGGATCACGTCGAGCGTCACGAAGGCCGTGGTCGCGATGCCGGTGACCTCGGTGTCGGCGCCGCCGGTCTTGTAGGTGTCGCGATAGGTGGCGTCGCGCCAGGGCGCGCCCAGGTTCTTCTTGATGCGGTCGATGATCTCTCCGGCCTTCATCGGGCGGGCCTCCAATAGGGATCGCCCACGGCGATGTGCCGGACGGGCACGCCGGGGATCAGGGTCTTCAGCCACTCGGCGCACACCTGCATGCCCGGATCCTCGGAGAGCACGCGGCCGACGAGGATCAGCGCCTTCTTGTGGCCGGCGGCGACGTGGTCGCGCGCATACTCGACCGATTCCCACTCGCGGACTTCGCCGGCGACGATGGCGTCGACCTCGGGGAGCATCTTCAGCGACGCCTGGATCGGCGTCGATCCGGGCAGCAGGCCGATGCGGCGCACGCTCGTCTTCGCGTCGCCGACGACACGGATGCCGCCGCTGGCGTGCAGCTTCTTTGCGATCGCGGCGACCAGGGCGTCCACCGTCAGTGCCGGCACGTCGTACCGCCGCGGATCGCCGGACACCTGGTGCGTCGTCCAGCCCATCGCCTGCGCCAGGCCGACCGCGAGCGGGTCGGGCTCGCGCAGCCGCCAGTGATCGCTCAGCCTGACAACGACCAGCTTGTGCTGATCGATGAACGTGTTCTTGGCGGTGAACACGGGATCGGGCGGCGCTGCAGCCGCGGGGCGCAGCGGCCGCGGGGGGAGCCGCACTGCCGGGAGGACCGCCGCCCGGGCCACGCGGCGCCGGCGGCGTCCGCGCGTCCGCCTTGGCGTAGAACGTGGGCTGGCTCGTGATCACCACGTTGGCGCCGGCCTTCACCGCCTGCTGCAGCACGGCCATCGTCGCCATCGCGGTGGTGACGACGCCGGTGACCACGCTCGCCGGATCGCCGGCCTTCAGGCCATCGACGGTCTCCGGCTTCCACGGCACGCCGATCCGGGCGGTGATGCGGTCGATCAGTTCTTTCGCCGTCAGCGCAGCGGAGGCCGTCTGGCCCGGCGCGAACGGCGCGGCCGCCGCCGCGGCCGCCAGGGTCGTGAACTCACGTCGTGAAAGGTGTGTCATCGGGGTTCCGGGTATACATTACGACGCCAGGCCCGCCTCTGATACTGACTCGGGGCCGCATCCCTCGCTCGTGGAGGACGCGTGATGAACCGTCGTGAATTCCTCGAAACCGTCGCCGCCGCGGCGGCCGTGCCAACCCTCGCCACCCAGGCGCCGCCGAACGAGTGGGGCTCGCCCGTCTTCGATCTGCACTTCCACCTCAGGCCCGAGCCGGCCCGGAACTTCGCGCACTTCGACGGCGCGGGCATCACGAAGGCCAACCTGCTGACGCGCGGGCCGGCCGTCGATCGCGTGAAGGCGATGGAGGCGGCCGCACCTGGCCGCTTCACGTGGTTCAACAGCTACGACGTGACCAAGCTGGACGCCGAGCAGGTGCTCACGCAGGCGGCCAAGGACGGCGCGCAGGGCTTCGGCGAGCTGAAGTTCCACGTCGCCGCGGACGGTCCGGAGCTGCGACGCATCTATGCGCTGGCCGCGGACCTGAAGGTGCCCCTCCTGATCCATTTCCAGGAAGTCGATCACTTCCCCGGCGAAGGCACGTGGAGCACCGGGTACGCGAAGACGTTCGCGTCGATCCTGAAGGCGTATCCGAAGACGACGTTCATCGGACACGCCGACGCGTTCTGGGCCAACGTCAGCGCCGATTACGAGAACCAGGCCGCGTATCCGACCGGTCCGATCGTGCGCGGGGGCGTCACCGACAAGTGGCTCGGCGACTACTCGAATCTATACGCCGACCTGTCGGCGAACTCGGGCAACAACTGCATGTCGCGCGATCCCGTGTTCACCGCCGACTTCCTGAAGCGGCACCAGGACAAGCTGATCTTCGGCAGCGACTGCGGCTGCACCGACGGCCGCGGCGGCGGCGTCAGCCAGAACAACAACCCGACCGCCTCGCGCATGGCGGGGAAGTGCGTGGCGCGCGAGACGCTCGGCCTGCTCAAGCGCTCGACCGCGCCCGAGGTGTTCCAGAAGCTCGTCTGGGGCAACGCCCACAAGCTGCTCCGGATCCCCGCGTAGAGCGGGCACGACTCCGGAGTCGCATCGTGGCGGCTACTCCTGCCGGAGCGCGACCATCGGATCGACCGTGGCCGCACGCCGGGCCGGGACGACGCACGCGACGAGCGCCGCCGTCAGCAGCAGGGCGGCTACCGCGACGAACAGCAGCGGGTTGGTCGAGTCGACGCCGGAAACCGCGCCCTTGAGCGCGCGGCCGATGAGGATCGCGCCGACGCCGCCGATGCGCGGTGCCGAGCAGCGCGGTCGCCATGCCCTCGCGCAGGATCTGCCCCAGCACCTGGCTGCGCCGCGCCCCGAGCGCCATCCGCAGCCCGATCTCGTGCGTCCGCTGGGCGACGGCGAACGACATCACGCCGTAGATGCCGATCGCGGCGAGCGCCAGCGCCACCACCGCGAACCCGGCGAAGAACACCGTGTAGAACCGATCCGACGCGACCGACTCGCTGAGCGTCTGCTCGATGGTGCGGATGCCGGTCACGGGCAGCGTCGGATCGACGCCACGGACCACCGCGCCGACGCTGGCGGTGATGTCCGACGCCGGGCCGGTCGTCTTCACCGCGAGGGTCGCGCGCGGCCATGGGATCTGCCAGAACGACACCTGGATCTCCGGCTGCGCCTCGCGCCCGGGGCCGTCGTTGACGACGTCGGCCTGGATCCCGACGATCTCCCACGGCACCGGCTCTGGACGCGGCCCAGTGCCGCTCACGAACGGCGCGAACATGACGCGCTGGCCGATCGGATCGACGTCCGCCAGGTATCGCCTGACGAAGGCCTGGTTGACGGTGGCGACGCGCGTGCTGCCGGCGCGATCGTCGTCGGTCAGCGGCCGGCCGCGGACCGTGGCGATGCCGAAGGTCCGGTAGTAGCCCGGCGTCACCATGTTGACGCCGCTGCCCGACCGCACCGGACGCCCGACGATCTCGAACCCGGTGCCGAAGCTGGCGCCCTCCACCGGGATGCCGGTGGACACGGACACCGAGGCGACGCCGGGCAGCGCCTGCGTGCGCTCGAGGAGCGTCCGGTAGAACGCCTCGATCTCGCCGTCCGTCGAGAGCCGGGTGCGCGGGACCGGCAGCTGGAACGTGATCTGGCGCTCGGCATGGAAGCCGAGATCGGCGTTCATCGTCCGCAGGAGCGCGTGGACGGCCATGCCGCCGCCGGCGAGCAGCGTCAGCGCCAGCGCGAACTCGACGACGATCAGGCGTGCGGCGCAGGCGGTCGCGGCCGGTGCTGACCGATCGGCCGCCTTCCTTCATGACTTCGGCGACGTCGGCCCGGCTCGCCCGCCACGCCGGGGCCAGGCCCGCCAGCAGACCCGCGATCGCGCAGGTGCCGAACGCGAACAGCAGCACGGGCACGCTGAGCACGATCTCGGTCTCCGACGGCAGCGTGTAGGCGGGCATCAGCGCCACGACCGCGTCGATGATGCCGCGCGCGAGGACCGCGCCGAGCACGCCGCCGACCAGCGCCACCACCACGCTCTCGACGATCAGCTGGCGGACGACCGCGGCCCGCGTCGCGCCGATCGCACCGCGGATGGCGACCTCGCGCCGCCGCGAGGTGCCGCGCGTGAGCAGCAGGTTGGCGACGTTGGCGCACGCGATCAGCAGCAGGAAGGCGACCGCGCCGAGCAGCAGCCACACGCCGCGCTTGGTCGAGTCGCGCACGAAGTTGTTGCGGAACGGCTCGACGCTCACCGAGTGTCCCTGGCGCGGCTCGGATCGCATCCGCTCGAGCGCCGCGTCCAGTGCCCGCAGGCTGGCGTTGGCTTCCGGCAGCTCGACGTCGTCCTTGAGCCGCGCCATGACGTACAGCGATCCGGAATCCGACCGCACCTGCGCTTCGGTGAAGACCAGCGGCAGCCAGATTTTGCTCTGCTGATGATCGGCCGGGCCCTCGCCGAGCACGCCGACGACGGTGTGGGGCTCGTCGTCGATCCGCACCGGCCTTGCCGACGATCTGCGGGTCGCCGCCGAAGCGATCCTGCCAGAGCCGGTAGGTGAGGATGACCACCTTGTCGCGCCCGGCGATGCCCTCGTCCTCGACGAAGCTCCGTCCGAGCGCCAGCGGATGCCCGTAGCCGAGCATGCCGAGGAAGCCCGGCGTGGCGCGTCCGGCGGCGACGTTCTCCGGCCGATCGGCGGTGGCCAGGTTCACCGGCCCGCCGCCCCACGCGTTGATGTCGGCGAAGGCCGTCGCCTGCTGCTTGAACGCCAGGTAGCTGGCGGGCGTCGGACCGCGGCGCTGGCCGTTCATCTGTTCCCACACCATCACCAGGCGGTCCGGCTGACGGTAGGGCAGCGGGGCGAAGAACAGGCCGTAGACGACGCTGAAGATGGCGGTCGTGGCGCCGATGCCGAGCGCCAGCGTGAGCGTCGAGACGACGGTGAACCCGGGGTTCCGCCGGAGCAGGCGGATGGCGAACCGTGCGTCGCGAAGCAGGCTGGTCATGAGCGCCCTGCTCGTGCAAGCAGCGTGCCCCCGCCCAGCTGGCGCGCTGGGGCGCTGGCGATTCACGCGGGCGTCGCCGCCGCGGAAGGGGCCTGTCCGCCAGTGGGACGGCCCTGCGCGGATGCGGGCGGCTCAGTTTGCGGCCGACGCCACGGCGCCACGCGGGCGACGCATCCCGCGGAGCTCGTCCTCGACTCGCCTGCCGGTCTGCCGGGCGGCCAGGGTGTCGAGCACCTTGGGCTCCCGGGCGATTCCGATCGAGCGGAAGTAGCGCTCGAACTCGCCGACGTTCCGCATCGTCGTGGCCTGCGAGGCCTCCAGCGCGTGCTGCAGCTCGTGGCCGAGGATCGAGGTCAGCCTGACGATGTCCTGGTGCGTACGAATGTGACTCGACGTGCCGGAATCGACCATCGCCCTGACCCAGCGGGCGCCGTTCGCCTCGCCGATGAAGGTCAGCCCGCCACCCACCGGATGCGCGGACTGCTGGCGGACCTCGACGTAGACGATCACGTTGGATCGTTCCAGGGCGCGCACGATCTCCCGGAACCGGGCCGACTTCTCGTTCCCGAACCGCAGGAAGAGCGCGGCGACGGAGTCACGCGGCCGGACGCGGTGCACGGCAGCCGGCGCGGCGGCGGCGGGGGCGGAGATCGGGATCCGGACCGGCTTCGGACGGCGCGGTGGAGGCGAGCGCATACACGACGGCGAACACGAGTGGCATGGCCCTCATGGAGGAACTCCCGGGAACGCCGCCCGCTCACGGCGGACGGCGGGTCAATCTCAGTTGTGGCGGTCGGGCGAAGCCGGCGTGGCGGCTCGCGGGGGTCCGGCGGGGAAGCCGGACGCTCAGACGGTGGCTTGCAGGGGTTGCAGCGTCGCGCGGCGGGGCGTCGAGCCGTAGCGGGGCGGGTTGGAGTGCGGCCGCATCACGACATCCACTGTCCCACAAGCCGGGCCGTCATGCATTACTCCAGACGGCATGAGCGCCATGCGCCGGCTGCTGACACCGGGGCGCATGTGCGGTATACGTGTCCGTCATGAACCGACTTGCCGCGTCTCTCCTGATGCTGGCGCTGGTCTCGAGCGGCGCGGCCTCCGTCGCCGTGCTCTCGGCCCAGACCCCAGCCGCCCCCACGACCCCGGCGCAAGGACCGCCTCCGGCCGCGCGAGGTCCGCAAGGACCGCCGCGCCCGCAGCCGCAGGTGGCGCGCACGACCGACCTGATGCAGATGATGGCGGCGCTGCCCGACACCGCGCCGGCCACGCCCAAGCAGCCGCGCCGCGTGCTGGTGCTGGCCAAGGCCGCCGGCTTCGTCCACTCGTCGATTCCGCTCGCCGCCCGGACCATCGAAGCGATGGGCCAGAAGACCGGCGCGTGGACGACCGTGATCTCCTTCGATCCCGCCGTCGTCACCGCCGAGAACCTGCAGCAGTACGACGCGATCTTCCTCGCCAGCACCACCGGCACCTACCTCGACGATCCGGCCAGCGCCGAGACGACGGCCGCCCGGCGCAAGGCGTTCATGGACTTCATCCGCGGCGGCAAGGGCCTCGCGGTGATTCACGCCGGCACCGATTCGTACCACGGGAACCCACCGGGGGCTGCGCCCGCGCCGGCTCCCGCGGCTGGCGCGCCGCGGCAGATGGACGGCGGGTCCGCGCTGTGGCCCGAGTACAACAAGATGATCAACGGCTACTTCAAGTGGCACTGGAACTACCCGACGCAGATCGTCGTGAAGATCGACGATCCGGCCAGCCCGATCAACGCGGCCTTCGGCGGCGTCAACCCGCAGACCGGGGCGCGCACACCGCCGCGGCCGTTCTCGATCGTCGACGAGGTCTACACGTTCAACGAGACGTCGTACGTGCGCAGCCGGGCGCACATCCTCACCAGCATCGACTACGCGAAGATGCCGGCCGAGGTGAAGGCGCTGGAGCCGGCGCCGCAGCGCACCGACCACGACTACGCGCTCAGCTACCTCGTGAAGGAAGGCCAGGGGCGGGTGTTCGTCGAGGTGCTCGGCCACGACGAGTCGATCTACAAGCAGACGCCGATGCTCGCGCACATCCTGGCCGGGATGCAGTACGCGCTGGGCGATCTGCAGGCCGACGACAGCCCGTCGGGCCCGGCCGCGCCGGTGTCGGCGCAGAAGTAGGCGGCTAAGTAAGCGGCCTGTCGACGGGCGCCATGAACGCCGGCCCGACCCTGCTCGACGGAAAGACCGCGGTGGTGACCGGGGCGACCAGAGGGGTCGGCCGGGGCGTCGCCCACGAGCTTGCCCGATGCGGCGCGCGAGTCTACGTGACCGGCCGGTCGGCGCCGGCGGAGGGCCGACGCGAGGGCCGCTCACCACGCTGCGCTGCGATCATCGAGAGGACGAGGAGGTCGACGCGATGTTCGGCCTCATCGTCCGCGAGGTCGAGACGATCGACGTCCTCGTCAACAGCGTGTGGGGTGGTTACGAGCAGATGGTCGAGGCCGGGGAGTTCACCTGGTCGAAGCCGTTCTGGCAACAGCCCCTGTGGCGATGGGACGCGATGTTCGCGGCCGGCGTCCGCGCTCACTATCGCGCCAGTCAGCTCGCCGCCTCTCGCATGGTCGAACGGCGACGCGGCCTGATCGTGAACATCTCCCATTGGGCGGCGCAGAAGTACATCGGCAACGTGGCGTATGGGGTCGCCAAAGCGGCCACCGACAAGATGACGGCCGACATGGCGGCGGAGCTGAAAGACCATGGCGTCGCGGTGGTTGGCCTGTACCCGGGGATGGTTCGCACGGAAAAGGTCATGGAAGCCGCGCAATGGCTCGACCTCACCAATTCCGAATCACCCGAGTTCAGCGGTCGTGCCGTCGTCGCGCTGGCGGCGGATCCCGACGTCCTGCGGCACAGCGGATGCGTCCGCGTCGTGGCGGATCTCGCCAGGGAGTACGGCTTCACGGACATCGACGGCACGACGCCTCGGGCGTTGACGCTCGCCGATGTCTGACTGTGCGCGCGAGCGGATCAGCGTGCCGGTGGCGCCGGGGTCACGGTCAGGTTGCGGAAGTGCGCGACCGTGCCGCTGTCGATCCACAGCGCGATCTTCCCCCGGCCGCTGGCGCCGCTCTTCACGTCGTTCACGATCAGCGTCGGCTGCGCCTGGCCGTGCACGAACAGCTTGGCCTGCGCGCCGCGCACTTCGATCCGGACCTTCGTCCATTCGCCCGGGACCAGGTCGACGTAGGCCTCGTACTTCTCGGGGAATTCCTTGCGCAGCCGGAACCATGGCCAATCCGGGTGCGCGATGTACTGCGCCGAGTGGTTGCGGCGCACCTGGTCGTCCGCCCGCCCGTTGGTCGGACGCAGGTAGAACGCGTCGTAGGTCTTCAGGTCGTCCTGGACCGGAACGCGATGCCGACGAAGCCGCGGGCCCCTTCGCCCGCGTCGGCCCGAGGCGCCCCGGCGATCTCCGCTTCGATCACGCCGTCGCCGAAGTCGCTCGCCTCGATGACGGCGAGCTGCTCGGCCAGCCCCTGCTGCGCGAACCGCTGCTGCTCCTCAGGCGTCATCGCCTTCAGCTTGGCCCGCGTCTCCTCGGACATCTCGATGCGCAGGCCCTTGCGGTCCTGCAGCGTGGCCGGCGTGGCGCTCACGTTGTGCAGGCGCAGGCCGGCTGGCGATTCGAGCGCCACGCGCGTGGGCTGCGTCCACGCCGCGACCGGAGCAAGCATCACCGCCGCCAACGCGGCGACGGTGATGCGTCGAAGAACAGGACGCACGGGGCCTCCTTCTTACGTCGTCGGCAGCGCCTTGCGCGGCTCCCGATCGGAGTCGTTCTTCATCGCCGGAACGTCGTCGAGCACGAGCGTCTCGCCGTTGGCCGACGTGTACTTCGACCACGGCGTCAGGCCGGCGCCGTTCGGGTCGCCGGTCTTCATGAACTGGACGAGCGACTTCGACATCTTCTCGGCCAGCTTGCGCGGCCGGGCGCCGCCGCCGGTGTGCGTGTAGCATCAGGTCGGTGTTGTTGTACCAGAAGCAGATGTCCACGCAGTGGAACGCGCCGATGCGGCCGTCGAAGAGCGGCGGCTGCCACGCGAACCAGCTCACGAACACCGGCGCCGGCTGCTTCACCTTGGCGTCGGCCAGCGTCACCACGCTCTGGCGGTTGCTGCTGACGAGCGACCAGATTTCGACCGGCTTCTTGTCCGGGAACGCCTTGGCGTAGGCGTCGACGACGTCCTTCGCCTTCTCGCCGAGGCCGGGCCCGAAGCCGGCACGCTCCTTCAGCCGATCGGCGACCTGCGGCAGCGTCACGTTCATCAGCGTGGCGTCGGTCCAGGCCGGTGCCTGCTCGTTCTCGGTCGAGCAGATGATCATCGGGACGTTGGCCGCGGTCGGCGCCGCCTCCGGCGCGAACGGGTGCTGCGGCAGGATCGTGCCGTCGACCGACGGGCTGAAACCGGCGCGCAGGCCGCCGGGCGCGGTTCCCGCCGCCTGCAACTCGGCCGCGAGCTTGCGCTGCGCCTTCGTGGCAGCCTCGTAGGTACTGCTTCCACGGCATCTGCTGCAGCTTCTCGATCTCGGTGGCCTGCAGGCCGGCCTCGGCGAGCACGTAGCTCCCGAGCTTCTCGGCCATCGCCTTGTCGCCGGCGCGCACCGAGGCGCCGCTCAGCACGACCGCCTTGTGGAACAGGCCCTTGGCCGAGGGCATCGCCGAGAGCACGCACACCTTCGCGCCGCCGCCCGACTGGCCCATGATCGTGACGTTGCCGGGGTCGCCGCCGAAGTTGGCGATGTTGTCGCGCACCCACTCGAGCGCGGCGACGATGTCGAGCTGACCGACGTTGCCCGACGCGGCGTACTTCTCGCCGCCGACGCCGGCGAGGTTGCAGTAGCCGAGCGGACCGAGGCGGTGGTTGATCGAGCACGAACACGACGTCGCCGGATCGGGCGAGGTTCTCGCCGTTGTAGCCGTCGTGCTCGATGGCGTTGCCGTTGGTGTAGCCGCCGCCGTGGATCCAGAACATCACCGGCCGCTTCTTGCCGTCCTTCAGGGCCGGCGTGAAGACGTTGAGCCGCAGGCAGTCCTCGCTGACGTCGTCGTAGTTCCAGTGGTCGCGGAACGAGCCGTACTGGCTGGCGTAGCGGTTGTCCATGTTCTGCGGCGCGGTGTTGCCCCACCACAGCGTCGGCCGGACGTCGGTCCACGGCTTGCGGCTTCTGCGGCGGCATGAAGCGGTTGGCGCCGGACGTGTCGGCGCCGTAGGGCACGCCGAGGAAGTAGTGGATGTCGCGCAGGATGTAGCCGCGGACCTTGCCGTAGGCGGTGTCGGCGACGGCGATGTTGTCGCCGATCTTGAGGATCGGGCCGTCCTTGTCGAGCCCGGACGCCTTGGTTCGCGTCTGGGCCGGTGCTGCCGCCGCACCTTGCGATGTCGCCAGCGTGAGCGCGGCCGCGCTCACACCTGCCTTGGCGAAGAACTTTCGCCGGTTGGTTCGCATTTCCATCACTCCTTCGCGGTTACTACAACGTCCTCAGGGACGTCCATCACCGGCTACTGGATCACGACATACCGCCAGAGCCGCGCCACTTCCTTGGGGCCGACGTACTTGCCGATCTCCTTCTCGAACTGCGCCTGGGTCTTCCACGGGCGGTACTCCTTGAACTCCCGGACCATGCGCGGGCCGGCGCCGGGAATGCTCAGGATGTCGTCGTCGCTCGCGGTGTTCAGGTTCACCGGGATGTATACGTATTGCTTCAGGCGGTTCGTTTCCTCCGCGCCGACGTACTTGCCGATCTCCTTGTCGAACTGCCCCCAGGTCTTCCACGGCCGGTATTCGGCGAACTCCCGCACCATCCGCCGGCCGGCGCCCGGGATGAGCAGAATCTCGGCCTCCGTGCCGGTGTTCAGGTTCACGTGGACGAACGCCTTGCGGTAGACCTCGGCCAGTTGCGCGGCGGTCAGCGACTGCCCGATCAGATAGGCGTTGGCGTCGACGATGGTGGCGAAGGGCCGCTTCTCGATCAGTCCCTTGACGATGGCCGGCGTCAGGTGCGGCAGCGCGGCCAGCTCCTTCTCCGGCGCCGAGTTCAGATCGAGGAGTCCCTTGCCGACCTGTGCGGCGGCGGGGGAGCCGATCCCCAGCACGAAGCCGAGGGCAGCCAGCGTGACGACGGAGAAGAACCAGCGGCGCGACATGGGCGGACTCCTTTTCTGTTACCGATCGCCGGAGGGAGGATCATCCCGGCGGCGAAACACGCTGGCGAGGCCCAGCAGGCCCAGCAGCGCCAAGGTCGCCGGCGCCAGGGCCGGAGGGGCCTTGGCGCGGACGACGCTCGAGAACAGCGCGAACCCGCTCAGCGAGGGATCCATCTCGAGCTTGAACTCCATGTTGGCGCGATAGTGCAGCACCATTCCGGCGGCGCCGCTCACGATCAGCAACAGCATCGTCGCCTGGAACAGCCGTACCGCCACGACCGGCGGCACCGGCCGGCCGGCGGCGACGACGATGGCGGCAAGCGCCGCGATCCCGACGATCACCAGCGGGATCAGCTGCCAGGCGTCCTCGTAGTGGGCGAGCAGCAGCAGGTCGGTGGCCGTGCCGGCGAGCCCGACGACGAGCAGGCCGAGGAGCAGGCGCCGCAGCGCGGCCAGCGTTGCCGGAGCGGAGGATACAGTCATCGTGCGGCTGGGCTCGCGGGCCCTATCGTATCGGACGCAAGGCCGCGCCTCATCCTGATCGCCAGGATCGGCGGGATGTCCGACAGATCGCGCCAGCTCAAGCCGGATCCGGCGGGCGCCTCCGGCAGCCGCGGCTCCTCGAAGCCGTCGATGACGAAGCCGGCCGCGAAGCCCATTCCGAACAACGTGCTGAGCGGCCTGTGGAAACACCAGTGCGGCGCCGGCTGGCCGCTGATGCCTTCAATCTGCCGTGCGGACGGTGTGAGGTAGCCAGACACCTTCACGCTGGACCGGAGCAGTTCGCGGCCCGTCGGTCCGGCCTCGATCTCGGCGACGCGCACGTTCGGCGCCGAGAGGAAGCACGGGTGCAGGACCGAGAAGACGAACGTGCCTCCCGGGATCAGCAGCCGCGGCAGGGTGGCGAACAAGGGCCCGACCTCCGGCATGTCCATGAGGGCCATCGTGCAGACCGCCTTGTCGAAGCGGTTCGCGCCGAAAGCCAGGAGCGCGTCCGGACTTGCCGCATCGGCGACGTGATACTCGATCGCGGCGTCCGCCGGCGTGCGCTCGCGGGCGCGGGCGATGAACGCCGCGCTGGTGTCGAACGCGACGACACGGGCGCCGCTTGCCGCGATCCGGCGCGCCATGCGCCGGCGCCGCAGGCGACGTCGAGGATGGTGTCGCCCGGCGCAAGGTCCAGCAGACGCTCGGTCGGCGGCTCGATGAGCGAGGTCTGGAACTCGTTGCCGTCGCCGATGCGGTCGTCCCACCAGCTGGCATTGGCGTCCCAGACGCGGCGGTTGTCAACGGCGTGCTCGGGAAAGTCGGCGCGCGGCGGGCTGGTCATGTATTACTACTCTCATGCCTGGACAGCCGAACGCACGATACGCTCTACCGGCGGTAGTGGCGCTCGCGGTGGCCGTGCTGCACGCCGGGGGCCACGGGCAGGCGCCCGCCGCGACGCGGGACTATCCGTTCCAGCCGGTTCCCGTTCACCGCGGTGAAGCTCGACCGACGAGTTCTGGGCGCCGCGCATCGAGGTCAACCGCACGGCGACGGTGCCGGTCGCCTTCGAGCAGTGCGAGCGCACCAACCGCGTCGACCTGTTCGTGCGGGCGGCGCAGGTGCTGCGCGGCGAGGAGCCGGCCAACCGCAATCCGCCCGGCTATCCGTTCGACGATACGGACGTCTACAAGGTCATCGAAGGCGCGGCCTACACGCTGAGCGTCCATCCCGATCCGAAGCTCGATGCCTACGTCGACGGCCTGATCGCGAAGATCGCCGCGGCGCAGGAGCCGGACGGGTACCTCTACACGACGCGCACCATCAACCCGCAGAAGCCGCACGCGTGGGCGGGGCCGGAGCGCTGGGTGCTCGAGCGCGACGACAGCCACGAGCTCTACAACCTCGGGCACCTGTTCGAGGCGGCGACCGCGCATCATCTCGCCACCGGCAAGCGATCGCTGCTCGACGTCGCCGTGAAGTCCGCCGACCTGCTCGTGCGGACGTTCGGTCCCGGCAAGCGATCGATCTGGCCCGGCCATCAGATCACCGAGATGGGCCTGGTGAAGATGGCGCGGGTGACCGGCAAGCCGGAGTACCTCGCGCTGGCGAAGTTCCTGCTCGACGAGCGCGGTCCCGCGCCGCTGCCGCCGGGCGAGCGCGCCAACCCCCGCGGGCTCGACTACAACCAGGCGCAGCAGCGCGTCGTCGAGCAGACCGAGCCGGTCGGCCACGCCGTCCGCGCGATGTACATGTATTCCGGCATGGCCGACGTCGCCGCGCTCACCGGCGACCCCACCTATGTCCGCGCCATCGACACGATCTGGAGCAACACGGTCACGAAGAAGCTGTACATCACCGGAGGCATCGGCGCCTCGGGCGTGGGTGAGGCGTTCGGCAGCCACTACCAGCTGCCGAACCTCACGGCCTACAACGAGACCTGCGCCTCGATCGGCATGGACTACTGGAACCACCGGTTGTTCCTGCTGCACGGCGACGCCAAGTACATCGACGTGATGGAGCGGACGCTCTTCAACGGCCTGATTTCCGGGGTCGCGCTCGACGGCAAGACCTTCTTCTACCCGAACCCGCTCGAGTCGCGGGGGCAGCACCAGCGGAGCGCGTGGTTCGGCGTCGCCTGCTGTCCGTCCAACATCTCGCGGTTCCTGCCGTCGGTGCCCGGCTACGTCTACGCGAAGGCGCAGGACGCCGTCTACGTGAACCTGTACGTGCAGGGGACGGGCGAGATCGCGCTCGACGGCAACCGCATGGTGAAGCTGTCGCAGCAGACCCGCTACCCGTGGGACGGCGCCGTGAAGATCATCGTCGCGCCGGAGCCGGCCGGCACGTTCGCCATCAACGTGCGCATCCCAGGCTGGGCGCGCGAGGAGCCGGTGCCCGGCGATCTCTACCGCTTCCTCGACACCGCGCCGCCGGCCACGCTGAAGGTGAACGGCGCCGCGATGCCGCTGACGATCGACAAGGGCTTCGTCCGGCTCTCGCGCGCGTGGCAGCGCGGCGACACCATCGAGCTCGATCTGCCGATGCCCGTTCGGCGCCTGGTCGCGCACGAGAAGGTGACCGACGACGCCGGCCGCGTGGCGCTGCAGCGCGGCCCGATCGTCTACGCCGCCGAGTGGCCCGATCACCCCGGCGGCCGCGTCCGCAACCTGGTGCTGCCGGACGCGAGCCAGCTGACGGCGAAGTTCATTCCCACGCTGCTGAACGGCGTGACGGTGCTGCGGGGACGCGCCCGCGCCCTCGCCGCCAACAGCCGCGGCGGTGTCACCTCGGCCGACCTGCCGCTCATCGCGATCCCCTACGCGACGTGGGCCAACCGCGGTCCTGGCGAGATGATCGTCTGGCTGCCGCGGACCGACGCCGGCGCGCATCCGACGCCGTATCCGACGCTCGCCACCGCCGCCACGATCACGGCGTCGGTGCCGGACGAGGGGCGTGGCAAGAGCACCCGTCCGATTGCCGACGGCGAGGCGCCGCGCTCGTCCGACGACCCGTCGTCGTACTTCGACTGGTGGCCGACGCGCGGCAGCGCGGCCGAGTGGGTCGAGATGACGTTCGCGAAGCCGGCGACGATCTCGGAAGCCTCGGTCTACTGGTTCGACGACACCGGCCACGGCTCGGTGCGCGTGCCGGCATCGTGGCGGCTCCTCTACAAGGACGGGGCCGGCTGGAAGCCGGTCGAGGCGGTCGAGGGCTACGGCGTCGCCCGCGATCGCTTCAACCGCGTGTCGTTCAAGCCGGTCACGACCGGCGCCTTGCGGATCGAAGTGACCATGCAGCCGACGTTCTCCGCCGGCCTCCAGGAGTGGACGGTGAAGTGAGCGTCAGCCCGAACGCCGTCGCGACTGCTACAAGGTGATGAGTCCGCGGCGGACGGCCAGTCGTACGGCTCCGGTGCGGCTGTGAGCGCCCAGCTTGCCGCTGATCGATGCGACGTGGAACTTCACCGTCTGGTCGCTGATGCCGAGACGCAGCGCGATGCCCTTGTTGGAGAGACCCTCCGCGAGCAGCTCGAGCACTTCGATCTCGCGCGGCGTCAGGGCTTCAGCCTGCGGCTCGTCCGCGAGCTCGGCGCCGGGGCTGACGAGAAAGGCATCCGCATCGGGCCCGGCCGCTCGCGCCTGCCGCAGGTCCGCCTCTTCCCCGACGATGGACAGCGCGCCGTCAGCCAGCATGCGAAGCCTGGCTCGCGCCACCGGCGTTCCGACCAGGATCACGCGCAGGTCACGCAGGGCGTTCCTCCACCGTGACCGCGACGTCGATCGGCGCTCCGCCCCGGAGAATCCGCAGGGTGACAGGTCGTCCGACCCTGTCGCCGTGCAGCAGATCCAGCAGATCTTCAGGCGATGCCAGGTGGTGGCCGTCGAGTTCGAGGATCACGTCTCCAACTATGACGCCGGCGCGGGCCGCCGGGCTCCCGCCTGCCACGGCGGTCACCAGTACCGCGCCCTTGCCGTCCGCGCCGGGCCGCTGCTCCGCGGGCAATGTCACGGGCTGCGCAGCAATGCCGATATAGCCGCGCTTCACCCCGCCGTGCTCCATCACGGTCGCGGCCGTCTTCCATGCGATCGACGCGGGGATGACGACGCCGAGGCCGCGGATGCGCGCGGCCGTCGTGACGCCGATCAGGGCTCCGCCGGCGTCCACGAATGCGCCGCCGGAAAAGCCGTCGTGCATCGGCGCGGTCGTGCGGATCACCTCGTCGATGGCGCGACGGCGGCCGGTCGGCAGCGGACCGCCGATGACCGCGACGATGCCGGCGCTGGCCGTCAGCGCATTGCTCCACGATCGCGCGATGGCCAGCGCCAGGTTGCCCACCCGCGGCGGCGTCGCACCCGGCGTCAGCGCGCGGCAGGCCGAGGCCGGTGGCGCGCAGGAGCGCGAGGTTCGTGGCCGGATCCCATCCCACCAGCTCGGCGTCAATCGACCCGCCGTCGGGCCGGGTGACGTGCAGTCCATCCTCGCGCCCGAGCGCGCGCACCGTCGTCAGCACCATGTCGTCGGCGTACACCAGTCCCGTTCCCGGGCGACGATGACCCCGCACCTGCACGACGGACGCGGCGACCGCGGCCGCCGTATCGGCGAGCTCGTTCGACAATTGCCAGAGTGAGGCGTTCTTCATGCCGCCATCGTCGCTCGTCACGCTCGGGCACACATCACCCGAACGGGGGGCCGCGTGGCTATTTCGCCGCGAGATGCCGGTCGAGGAAGTCGATGACCGTCTGCCAGGTCGGCGTGTACGGCACGGGGTTGGTGACCGCACAGCCCGCGGCGCTGGTCGTCCGAATCGTCGCCGCCTCGCGGACGGCATCGTCGGTCAGGAACGCGTTCCACGGCCCGTGTCCCGCCTTGGGCAGGCTGATGAACGTGGCCTCGCGGCACGCCTTGTTCAGGGCCATGTAGAGCTGTTCGCCCTGGTTGTGGGGCACCAGGGGATCCGAGCCGCCGTGGAGGATCAGCAGCGGCGGATCCTCGGCGGTGACGTAGCGGACCGGGTTGGCCGCCTGGGCCTTGCCCGCACACGTCTGGATCGCGCAGCCGATGAGCCGCGATTCGGGTGACGTCGCGTCGTCGTGGCAGCGCGGCGGCGTGCAGGCGCGGACCGCCCACGCGTCCATCGCCAGGAAGTCGGTCGGCGGATAGAAGGCGATCGCCGCCCGCACGCCGCTCCGGACGCCGCTGACGCCGACGCCGCCCTCCAGCTCCGGTGCGTCGCCGGTGAGCGCCGCCATGGCCGCGGTCCAGCCGCCCGAGCTGTCACCCATGATCGCGATGCGGCTGGCGTCGAGCCCATAGGTCGCCGCGTGCGTGCGCAGCCACCGGATCGCCGCCTTGATGTCGTGGAGCTGCCCCGGGAACACGACCTGCGCGCTCGATCGGATCGAGACGCCGGCGACGGCGTAGCCGGCCGGCGTCAGTCGCGCCGCGATACCGCGCGCCGACGCCTTGCCGGTATCGGCCATCCATGCGGAGCCGCCCGTCCAGATCACCACGGGGATCGGGCCGCTCGCACGCGCGGGCATGTACAGGTCCAGCTTGTGCCCGTTGCTGCCCGGCGGATCGGCTGGCGCGTACTCCAGATCAGCATGCGTCGGCGCCGACGTGGCCGGCACGGCGGGCACAGGTTGCGCGCTCGCGCGCGAAGGCGCGAGCGCTAGTGCTAAAGCAAGCGCCGAGATAACCGCACCGTGTCCTTGACAGCGATGCGGCGCAGGCGTATTCGTTAGGCAGGAGGCCATGTGAGTGTGAGAAGTGGAGGTTCGCATGGAGGTTCCACCGGGCTCATGAGGCGCATCGTCGAATGACCATCGGCTGCTGATGGCCAGACGGTGATGCGCGGATCGACAAGAGAACCGACGAACGACCGATGAATACTGGCTTTCGCCAGGACGCGTGCTCAGGCACGCCGCGAAACGCCCGCTCAGGCTGAGCCTGATGCCGGGCGTTTCCCTTTTGGGCGACCCGATCAGCGCGCCTTGTCCGCGGCGGCCGCCGTCAGATCGAGGCGCGCCGTCCACGGATCCGGCCCGGCCTTCGGCCCGTCCTTGGTGAAGTCGAGCAGCACGTCGCACGCGCCCTTGCACGCGGGCCACGCCGGACGCCCGGCGCCATTCGGATCGCCGGTCTTCGCGAACGCCACCCAGTAGGCGTTCGCGGCCACGGCGGCCGCCTTGTCGGCTGGCGCGAGATCCTTGCCGTAGCGGGCCTCGACGGTGTCGAACACGTACGGGATCTCCGTCGCGTGCGGCGCGCCGGGCCACTGCTTGCGCATCGACTCGGCGACGTACGAGAAGCGGTAGTGGTAGGCCGGCTGGCCGGCGGCGGCGACCGTGCGCACGATGAAGCGCGCGGGCTCCACCATCATGCGGTCCATCGCGACGAGCGTGCCCACTTCGCGGACCTTGTCGGTCTTCGCCGGGTCGTAGGCCTCGCGCGCCTTGGCGGCCTGGTCGCCGAACGGCTTGAACACGTCGTCGATCGTGCGGGCGAACGAGAAGCCGACGTCCGCGTCGTTGGCGCCGGCGATCACCGGGACCTTCGCGAAGCGCCCGGCGCGCAGCGCGGTCTCCGCCGATTCGACCATGAGGACGCCGTCCACCATCGGCCCGGCGTAGGTCGGCGTCATCATCGTCGCCATGTTGAGGCCCGCCACGACCTTCTCGGCGGGCAGCGCGCGCAGCGCCGCCAGCGCCGCCGCGTCGTCGCCGGCAATGCCGTTGGCTTTCGCGAACGCGACGCCGACGTCTTCCGCCGACGGGTTGCCGCCGGGGGCCGCGGTCTTGAGGAAGCGGGCTCGGGAACAGCCCGTCGCGGCCGCCGCCGGATTCGATGATCGCCTTGTGGAACAGGCCCTTCGCGAGCGGCGAGGTCAGGAGCATCAACACCGACGCCCCGCCCGCCGACTCGCCGAACACCGTCACGTTGCGCGGATCGCCGCCGAACGCCGCGATGTTCGCCTGCACCCAGCGCAACGCCGCGAGCTGGTCCATGTAGCCGTAGTTGCCGAGCGGGCCCTCGTGCGGCTCCTTCGACAGCGCGGGGTGCGCGAAGAACCCGAACCGGCCGACGCGGTAGTTGAAGCTCACGAACACGACGCCGCGCTTCGCGAACTGCGAGCCGTCGTAGACCGCGGGCGAGCTGCCGCCGTTGACGAAGCCGCCGCCGTAGATCCACACCATCACCGGCAGCGGCGTCGCCGGCCGTTCCGCCGGACGCCAGACGTTGAGGACGAGGCAGTCCTCGTCCGGTGGCGTGCCGAGCGGCGCGGCGTCGCCGGGGAACGGCAGCTGCGCGCAGTCGTGGCCGTACGCGGTGGCCGGCCGCACGCCCGTCCACGGCTTGGCCGGCTGCGGCGCGCGCCAGCGTAGATCGCCGACCGGCGGGGCCGCGAACGGGATGCCCTTGAACGACAGGACCCCGGACTGCACGGCGCCTTCGAGCGTGCCGCTCGCGATCTTCACCTGTTCGCCCGCGGCCTGAGCGGGCGGCGCGGACACGAGCGCACAGCCCGCGAGCGCCACGGATACCACCAACAACCTTTGCGACATCGATACGCCTTTCGTGAGAAGCACGACCACGGGGGCGACCTCGACCCCGGTCATGCGGTGTTGTCCTGCTGAGTTTCGGGGGGCGTCACCGCCCGCGCAGCTCGGATGCGATCGAGAAGGCGGTGTTCGCCGCCGGCAGGCCCGCATAGACGGCCGTCTGCAGCAGCACTTCTTCGACGTCCGCCCACTCCAGGTCGGCGGCGAGGCCGGCCTCGAGGTGCAGGCGGAACTCCTCCCAGCGGCCGAGCGCGGCGGTGATCGCGAGGACCAGCAGCCGCCGCGTATGGAGGTCGAGGCCCGGGCGCGTCCAGACGCCTCCCCAGGCGAACTCCGTGATCCACCGCTGGTAGTCACGGGTCAGCGCCGTGGTCGCGGCCATCCGGCCGGCGACGTATTCGTCGCCGAGGACCGCTCGCCGCACGTCCAGGCCGGCCTCGAACGGGTCGCGCGGATCGTCGTCCGTGAGGAACTCGAGCAGCGTCCGCGTGAAGGTGCGCGGCAGCGCCACGTTGGAGGCGTGCGCGGTCGCCAGCCGCGCCACCGCAGCGCCAGGAATCGCCGCCGCGAGCGCCGCGCCGTGTGCCTCCCACGGCATCGACGTGTCCGCGTCGCCGCTGACGACGAGCGTGCGCGCCTCGATCCGCGGCAGGAGCGGCGTCCCGTCGAAATCGCGCAGCGCGGCGCAGCAGCCGGCGTAGCCGACGGGGTCGGTGGCGAGGAACGTCTCGCGCGCCGACGCGATCCGCGGCGGATTGGCGGCGACGAGCGCGTCCCCGAAGAAGCGTGCCATCGCGGTGTCGACGATCGCGCGGGTCCCGCTGTCGAGCACCGTGCGCCGCCGCGCCTCCATGCCGGCGGGATCGGCGATGCGCGGCGACGTGTTCGCGAGCACGAGGCAGGACAGCCGATCGCCGGCGTGCGCGGCCAGCCACTGGCCGACCATCCCGCCGAGCGACACGCCGCACCACGCCACGCGATCGAGCCCGAGCCGATCGAGCAGGCCGAGCGCGTCGCGGCCGAGCCGTTCGACCGTGTAGTCGCCGGGCGTCGCGTCGCTGCCGCCGTGGCCGCGCAGGTCGTAGCGCAACACGCGGAACCGCGCGGTGAGCGCCGCCATCTGCGGATCCCACATCGTGTGGTCGAGCCCCAGCGAATGCGAGAGCGCGACCACCGGCCGTCCGGCCGCGCCTTCGAGCCGGTAGTAGACGCGATCGCCGTCGATGTGCGCGATGGCCACGGTCAGTGACCTCCGGCAGGCAGGTTGCCGCCGACACGTTCGTCGACGGAGGCCAGCAGGCGTTGCCGAAGGGTCTCGGCGGCGCCCAGGTAGGCGCGTGGATCGTCGAGCGACCGCAAGGCCTCGGCGTCCACGACGCGTGCGAGCTCCGGGACGGCGCGGACGATGTCGGCGAGCGACTGGCCGCTCGCCTGCGAACGGGCAAGCGCGTCCTTCAGGAGCTGGTGCGCGGCCGATCGGCCGAGGACCGGCGCCGCGAGCATCACGACGCGCTCGGCGAAGATCGCGCCCCGCGTCGCGTCGACGTTGGCGCGCATGCGCGCGGGATCCACCGCGAGGCCGGCGATCACGTCGCGCATCGCCTCGAGCGCGGCGCCAGTGGCCTGCAGCGCCTCGGCGATCACCGGCCACTCGGCCTGCCAGGCGCCGACCGCCCGTTCGTGCTCCTGCACGAGGCCGGCCATCATCGTCGCCGCGAGGCCGGGCAGGCGTGCCGCCGCCGCGAGCGCGCGCGCGCAGCCCGACGGGTTCTGCTTGTGCGGCATCGCCGACGATCCGCCGCCCGCCTCGTGCGCTTCGCCGACTTCGAACTGCATCAGCAGGCTGACGTCGCGGCCGATCTTGCCGAGGACGCCGCCGTAGATCGCGCAGGCGGCGACCAGCGCCGCGAACCGATCGCGCGCGGTGTGCCACGGCGCGGCGGCCGGCGGCAGCCCACAGCTCGTGCCACAGCGCATCGACGACATCCGGGCCGCGGTCCCCCAGCGCTGCGAGGGTGCCGGCCGCGCCGCCGAGCTGGATTCGTGCCGCATCGTGCCACGCCTGCTCGACGCGCGCCCAGCTCCGGCACAGGCTCGCCAACCAGCCCGCCGCCTTCAGGCCAAACGTGATCGGCGGCGCGGGCTGCAACAGCGTGCGGCCGAGCATCACCGTTCCGGCGTGCCGATCCGACAGCAGGCGAAGCTGTCCCGCCAGCGCCGCGTGATCGCGCGCCAGTTCGTGGCCGGCCCGCTCGATCTGCACCGACACCGCCGTGTCCACGATGTCCTGGCTGGTGGCGCCCCAGTGGACGTAGCGCGCCGCGACGGGGTCGATCGCCTCGACGCGCGCGGTCAGCGCGGCGACCAGCGGGATCGCGATCGTGGCCGACGCGCGGGCCTCGCGCGCCAGCGCGTCGACGTCGAAGCCGTCGGCGCGGGCGGCCTGCGTGATCGCCGCGGCGGCGGACGCCGGGATCACGCCCACGGCGGCCTGGGCGCGGGCGAGGGCCGCCTCCACGTCGAGCAGCACCTGCACCGTCAACGCGTCGCCGAAGATCGCGCTCAGCGCCTCGGTCGTGGCGAGGGCATCGATGATCCGCGCCGTCACGCGCGCCTCACAGATCGAAGAAGACGGTTTCGTCGGTCGCCCTGGAGCCGAACGACGAAGTCCCACGTCGCGCCGTCGGCCGCGCGCTGCGCCAGCAGCGTCGGCCGCCGTTCGGCCGGCACCAGCGACAGGATCGGATCGCGATCGAGCGCCGGATCGCCCTCGAAGTAGATCGCGCGTGTAGAGGTGCCGCAGCAGGCCGCGCATGAACAGGCACACGGTGACGTGCGCCGCGCCGGCTGCATTCCGCGGGCGCGCCCGGGCGGATCGTCTCGAAGCAGCAGACACCGTCCTCGACGTGCTCAAGCCGGCCGAAGCCCGCGAACGCCGGCGGCGGCTCGCCGGGACCCGGCGGCGGGCGCGCATAGGCGCCCTCCGCGTCGGCCTGGCGCAGCTCGATCATCGCGTCCGGTCCACCGGCGCGCCGTCGCCATCGAGGACGCGGATGCGCAGGCGGATCCGTTCGCCCGGGACGCCGGGCCCCGCGACCACGCCGCAGCGATCGCTCGCGCCGGGGCCGACGTGGAAGAACGGGCCGACGGTCTGCGACGCGCTCGCGACCAGCGGTTCTGGGCGGCTTCTGGGCTCGCTCATACGCGCGCCTCGAACGGCGTCGAGTCGCGCCCGCGCAGGACGATGTCGAAGCGGTAGCCGAGCGCCCAGTTCGGCTCGGTGAGCGACAGGTCGAACCGCGACACCAGCCGCTGCTGCGCCCGCGGATCCCGGACCGACTGGAACATCGGATCCCACGCGCACAGCGGATCGTTCGGGAAGTACATCTGGGTCACGAGCCGCGTCGCGATCGAGTGCCCGAACAGCGAGAAGTGGAGGTGCGCGGGCCGCCAGGCGTTGTCGTGGTTGCCCCAGGGATAGGCGCCGGGCTTGATCGTCACGAAGCGGTAGCGGCCCTCGGCGTCGGTGATCGCGCGGCCGGCGCCGCTGAAGTTCGGATCGATCGGCGCGGGGTGGTTGTCCTTCGCGTGGCGGTAGCGCCCCGCGGCGTTGCACTGCCACAGCTCGACCAGCGTGTGCGGCACGGCGCGGCCGTCCTCGTCGACGACGCGGCCGGCGACGATGATCCGCTCGCCCTGCGGTTCGCCTTCGTGCTGCCGGGTGAGGTCGTTGTCCGTTTCGCCGATCGGCAGGTAGCCGTAGACGGGCGTGGCGAGCGACGCGAACCGCTCGGGGATCACGATCAGCGGCTGCGTCGGCGCCCGCTTCACGGTGGACTTGTACGGCGGGTAGAGCAGCGGCGGCTGGCTGCCGGCTTCGAGGGCATCGCGATCGCTCATAGGCCTGTCACTCGTGTCACAGCCGATCATTCCGCCGGCGCCACGCCGTGCGCCGCGGCGGTCCGCGCCTGGAGGTCGCGGAGCACCTCGAGCTCGCGCGGCGTCGGTGCCGGGGTCTCGGCCACCGGCGTCGGCAAAGGCCACCGGCCAGCCGGTCTGCTCGATGACCTGCTCGCGGCGTCACGCCCGGGTGCAGGCTCGTCACCTGCAGCTCCTTCGTCTCCGGGTGCGGCCGCATGATGCAGAGATCGCTCACCAGCAGCGCCGGACCCTCCGTCGTGATGCCGAGGGCCCGCCGCTCGCGCCCGGTCGGGCCATGTCCGAGCGTCGTCACGAACGCCAGCCGGTCCACGAAGGCCCGGCGGGAGTGTCGCATGACGATGAAGGTACGTCGACAGCAGGCGGCGATCTCGGGCGCCCCGCCGCCGCCGGGCAGGCGCACCGCCGGCCGGGCGTAGTCGCCGATGACCGTGCTGTTCAAGTTGCCGAACCGATCGACCTGCGCGCCGCCGAGGAACCCGATCGTGATGCGGCCGCCCTGGAGCCAGTACCTGGAACATCTCCGGCACCGACACCGTCGTGAGCGCCGTCTCGCACAGCTCGCCGTCGCCGATCGAGAGCGGCAGCACGTCCGGCCGCGTCTCGATCGTGCCCGACTCGTAGACCAGGCGGAGGCGCGGGGCGTGGGTCAGCCGCGCGAGGTTGCACGCCGCGGACGGCAGGCCGATCCCGACGAAACAGACGTCGTCGTCGGTGAGCGCGCGCGCCGCCGAGACGGTCATCATCTCGACCGCCGTCCAGGTCATGACGCGACCTCGGCCGATCGCGACAGGACGTGCTCGGCGATCCAGGCCTGAAACGCCCCGCGATCGCGCGAGATGGCGTCCCACTCGACGTAGAACGCGTTGTCGCGCGCGTAGTAGCCGTGCGCGTACGACGGCTTCGCGCCGCCTGGGGCGACCGCGATGGCGGTCACCGTCCACGACGGCAGGACGACGGCGTTGGGACTGGTGCGCGGCAGCGCGTCCACGACCTCTTCGACCGTGACCAGCGACCGCCTCGCGGCGAGCACCGCTTCCTTCTGCACGCCGACGATGCCCTCGAGCAGCACGTTGCCCTCACGGTCGGCCTTCTGCGCGTGCACGATCGCGACGTCGGGCCGGTGCGCCGGGACGGCGGCGAGCCGCTCGCCGGTGAAGGGGCAGTCGATGAACCGGACGTTCGGGTTCACCGCGGCGAGATCCGATCCCACGTAGCCGCGGAAGAACGCCGCCGGCATGTTCGCCGCTCCGGCGGCGTAGGCGTGCGCCATCGCCGAGTGGCTGTGCTCTTCGAGCTCGATCGGCCGCGGCCAGCCGCGCTCGACCGCGTCGCGCAGCCGGTGGAGCGACCCGACGCCGGGGTTGCCGCCCCACGAGAACACCAGCCGCTTCGCCAGGCCGCACCCGATCATCTGGTCGTAGAGCAGGTCGGGCGTCATCCGGATGAGCGTGAGCTCGCCGATGCCCTGGCGAATCACCTCGTGGCCCGCGGCGAAGGGGATCAGGTGCGTGAATCCCTCGAGCGCCACGGTGTCGCCCGGGCGCACCAGTCCGGCCACGGCGTCGTGCAGGCTGAGGAGCTCGCTCATCTCGGCGGCGGCGATTATCGCACAGGCTGTCCGATTATCGATTGACACGTTTCCCGTCAGCCCGTAATCTGGGCCTCCCGTGACCCCCTCACGTCTCTCGCGGCCGGTCCCGATCGAGGGCGTCGACGCCGTGCAGACCCCGATCGGCGACCCGGATTTCATGCTGTCGCTGGCCCGCGGCCTGGCGGCGATCCGCGCCTTCCGCGACGGCGGCTCGCAGCTCTCGGTCGCGGACGTCGCGCGCCTCGCCGGCCTGTCGCGCGCGTCGGCGCGGCGCTGCCTGCACACGCTGTCGGTGCTCGGCTACGCCACCGCCAGCGGCGGCCGCTACGAGCTGACGCCCGCGATCCTCACGCTCGGCCAGGCCTACCTGTCGTCGACGAGCGTCGCCCGCGTGGCCCAGCCGGTCCTCGAGCGCGTGTCCGACGAGCTGCACGAGTCCTCGTCGGTCGCGGTCCTCGACGGCGAGGAGATCGTCTACGTGGCGCGCGCGGCCGCCCGCCGCATCCTGGCGATCAGCCTCGAGGTGGGCAGCCGGCTGCCGGCGGCGTGCACGTCGATGGGCCGGGTGCTGCTCGCGGCGGCCGATGCCGACGATCGGGCGCGCTTCCTCAAGCGGGTGAAGCTGCCGCGCTACACCGCACGCACGATCACCGACAAGCCGGCGCTGGCCGCCGAGCTCGATGCGGTGCGGGCGCAGGGCTACGCGATCGTCGATCAGGAGCTGGAGCTGGGGCTGCGCTCGTGCGCCGTGCCGATCGCCCGGCGCGACGGCACCGTCGTCGCCGCGCTCAACGTCGGCGCGCACGCCGCCCGCGCCGACGCGGCGACGCTGCGGCGCGAGGTCGTCCCGCTGCTGCGGCGGGCGGCCGACGAGATCGGCGCCGCGCTCGGCACCCCGCGCGAGCTGGGCGAGCCCGCCGGCCGGATCGCGTGATGGCGACGTCCGACTCGAGCCTGCAGCCGGTCTACTTCTGCGACGCCGTGCGGACGCCGTTCGGGCGCTACGGCGGCGCGCTGGCGGGCGTCCGGACCGACGATCTCGCCGCCGAGCCGCTGCGCGCGCTGCAGGCACGCAACCCCTCGGTGGACTGGGACGCGCTCGACGACGTGATCCTCGGCTGCGCGAACCAGGCGGGCGAGGACAACCGCAACGTCGCGCGGATGGCGCTGCTGCTCGCCGGGCTGCCCGACCGCGTGCCCGGCGCGACCGTCAACCGCCTGTGCGCGTCCAGCCTCGACGCCTGCATCACCGGCGCCCGTGCGGTCGCGGCGGGGGAGATGTCGCTCGTGATCGCCGGCGGGGTCGAGAGCATGTCGCGGGCGCCGTTCGTGATGGCCAAGCCGGCCGCGGCCTACGCCCGCGACCTGGCCTGGGCCGACACCACGCTCGGCTGGCGCTTCGTCAACCCGCGGATGCAGGCGCAATACGGCATCGACTCGATGCCGGAGACCGCCGAGCACGTCGCCGCCGAGCACGGCATCGCCCGCGCGGATCAGGATCGGTTCGCGCTGCGCAGCCAGCAGCGGGCCGGCGCGGCGGCGGCCGCTGGCCTGTTCGCCGGCGAGATCGTCCCGATCGCCATCCCCCGACCGAAGGGCCCGGCGCTCGAGGTCGCGGCCGACGAGCACCCGCGGCCGGAGACCACCCTGGAGTCGCTGGCGAAGCTCAAGCCGATCGTCCACCCGGGCGGCACGGTCACGGCCGGCAACGCCTCGGGCATCAACGACGGCAGCTGCGCGCTGCTGCTCGCGTCGGAGGCCGCGGTGCGGGTGCACGGCCTGACGCCCCGCGCGCGCTACGTGGCCGCGGCGGTCGCGGGCGTGCCGCCGCGCGTGATGGGCATCGGCCCGGTGCCCGCGGTCGAGAAGCTGCTCGCCCGCACCGGCCTCACCCTCGATCGCGTGGACGTGATCGAGCTGAACGAAGCGTTCGCCGCCCAGGCGCTGGCGGTGCTGCGGGCGCTCGGCGTGCCCGACGACGCGCCCCATGTGAACCCGAACGGCGGCGCCATCGCGATCGGCCATCCGCTCGGCGCGAGCGGCGCGCGGCTCGTCACGGCCGCGATCGCGCAGCTCGGCCGGATCCGCGGCCGCTATGCCCTCTGCACCATGTGCGTCGGCGTCGGCCAGGGCGTGGCGCTCCTGATCGAGCGCGTCTGAGCCGGTCGCCATGGCCGTCCACCGCATCCCCGTCGGGATCGTCGGCGCCGGCCCGGCCGGACTCCTCCTCGGCCACCTGCTCCAGCGCGCCGGCATCGAGTCGGTCACCGTGGACATCCGCAGCGAGCGGCACGTGATCGAGCGCGTGCGGGCCGGCGTCCTCGAGCAGACGACGGTCGATCTGCTGCGCGAGGCCGGGCTGGGCGCCCGGCTCGCCGTCGAGGGACTCCGGCACGAGGGCCTCTACCTCGCGTTCGGCGGCGAGCGGCACCGGCTCGATCTCGCGGACCTCACCTGCGGCCGGGCGATCACGGTCTACGGCCAGAACGAGATCGTCCGGGACCTGATCGCGGCGCGGCGCGCCGCCGGCGGCCGGATTCTCTTCGACGCCGGGCACGTGGCGCTCGCCGATCTCGACACCGATCGGCCGCGCCTCCACGTGCGGACGGCTGACGCCGACGAGACGTTCGCCTGCGACTACATCGCCGGCTGCGACGGGTTCCACGGGATTTCGCGCGCGTCCATCCCGCCGTCCGCGCTGCGCGTGTACGAGCACGTCCATCCGTACACGTGGCTGGGAATCCTGGCCCAGGCCGCGCCCGCCTCGCCGGAGCTGGTGTACTGCCTGCACGACGACGGCTTCGCGCTGTTCAGCATGCGCTCGACCGGCGTCACGCGCCTTTACCTCCAGTGCGCGTCCGACGAGCGGCTGGATGCCTGGCCCGACGATCGGATCTGGCGCGAGCTGCGGGCCCGCCTGCAGATGCACGACGGCTGGGTGCCGAACGAAGGTCCCATCCTGCAGAAGGGCCTCACCGGCATGCGCAGCTTCGTGGTCGAGCCGATGCGTGCCGGCCGGCTGTTCCTCGCCGGCGACGCCGCGCACATCGTGCCGCCGACGGGCGCGAAGGGCCTGAACCTGGCCGTCGCCGACGTGTGGCGCCTCGCTCGCGCGCTCGACGAGCGCTATCGGACCGGCAGCGACGCCGGGCTCGACGCGTACTCCGACGCCGGCCTGCGCCGGACGTGGCGCGCGCAACGGTTCTCGTGCTGGATGACCTCGCTGCTGCACCGTTCGGAAGGGGCCACCGACTTCGATCGCCGCCGCCAGCTCGCCGATCTCGACTATCTCGTCCACTCCCGCGCGGCGATGACCAGCCTCGCGGAGAACTACGTCGGCTTCCCGTTGGCGTGATCCAGCGCCTCGCGCACGCGGTATCCGCAGCCCATGTCCGAGCTCGTACGCACCCATCGTGACGCCGACGTGCTCGTCGTCGAGATCGACAACCCGCCGGTCAACGCGCTCGGCCCCGGCGTGCCCGAGGCCCTGGCCGCGGTGCTCGACGCGGCGGATCGCGACGACGGTGTCGCCGCGATCGTGGTCCGCGGCGCGGGCCGGACATTCGTCGCCGGCGCCGACATCGCGACGCTCGAGGACGCCGCCTGGGGCGACGAGGCAGCCGCGGCCGATCTGCACGACTCTGCTCCGGCGCGTCGAACAGTGCCGCAAGCCGGTGGTGATGGCGATCCACGGCACGGCGCTCGGCGGCGGGCTCGAGCTGGCGATGGCCGGCCATTACCGCGTGGCGGACGCCGGGGCCCAGGTCGGGCAGCCGGAGGTGAACCTCGGGATCGTGCCGGGCGCCGAAGGCACGCAGCGGCTGCCGCGCCTCGCCGGAGTCGCCAAGGCGCTCGACATGTGCGTGACGGGCCGCCCGGTCACGGCGCAGGATGCGCTGGCCGCCGGCATCGTCGACGAGATCGCGGGCGAGGATCTCACCGCGTCGGCGGTGGCGTTCGCGCGCCGCGTGGCGGCGCGAGACCTCGCACCCGAAGACGAGCGAGCGCGGCGACCGCCTCGGCGACGCCGAGGCCAACGCGCCGCTGTTCGCCGCCGCCCGCGCGCAGGCACTGCAAGATCCGGCGCCACCAGGTCGCGCCGCTGAAGGCCGTGGACGCGATCGAGGCGGCCACGCGGCTGCCGTTCGAGGCCGGCTGCCGGCGCGAGCGCGAGCTCTTCTTCGAGTGCGTGCGCGGCGAGCAGGCCAAGGCCCTGATCCACGTGTTCTTCGCCGAGCGCGCGGCCTCGAAGCTGCCCGAAGACACGGCCCACCTGACCCCGGCCGAGATCCGCACGGTCGCGATCGTCGGCGCCGGCACGATGGGGTCGGGGATCGCGATGGCCTGCGCGAACGCCGGCCTCGAGGTGATCCTGACCGACACGACGGGCGAGGCTCTGGCCGCCGGCGACGCCGCGATCCGCAGGAACTACGACGCCACGGTCGCCCGCGGCCGTCTCACACCCGACGCGGTCGCCGAGCGGCTGGCCCGCATCCATCAGACGCCGGCTGCGGCATTTGCGGCGCGCGTCGGCGACGCCGATCTCGTCATCGAAGCGGTCTTCGAGGATCTGGCGCTCAAGCAGCGCGTGTTTCGCGAGATCGATGCCGCGGCCAGACCCGGGTGCATCCTCGCCACCAACACGTCCACGCTCGACATCGACGCGATTGCGGGGGCCACGTCGCGGCCGGCTGCCGTGGTCGGCCTGCACTTTTTCAGCCCGGCGGCGGTGATGCGGCTCCTCGAGATCGTGCGCGGGCCGCGGACGGATCCCCGCGTCCTGGTGAGCGCGCTCGCCTTCGCCAAACGCGTGCGCAAGCTGGGCGTCGTCGTCGGCAACGGACCGGGCTTCGTCGGCAACCGGCTGATGTTCCCGTACATGTACGAGACCCAGTTCCTCGTCGAGGAAGGGGCGACGCCCGCGCAGGTCGATCGGGCCCTGACCGGCTTCGGGATGGCGATGGGCATGTTCGCCGTCGACGACATGGCCGGGCTCGACGTCGGCTGGCGCGTGAAGCAGGCGCTCGGGCACTTCAGCGATCCGCGCGAGCGGCGGCCGCTCGTCCACGATCGCCTGGTCGAGATGGGCCGTCTCGGCCAGAAGCGCGGCAAAGGCTGGTTCCGCTACGACGATCCGCGCACGCCCACGCCAGACCCCGAGGTCGAGGCGCTGATCCGGTCGCTCGCGGACGCGGCCGGCATCGCGCCGCGCCCGATCGCCGACGAGGAGATCGTCGAGCGCGCGATCTTCGCGCTGGTCAACGAGGGCGCCCGGGCGCTCGAGGCCGGGGTCGCGGCCCGCGCCTCGGACATCGACGTCATCTACGTGAACGGCTACGGCTTTCCGGGATGGCGCGGCGGGCCGCTGTTCCACGCCGATCGCCTCGGCCTCGCCGCGGTCCTCGACCGCATCCGCGTGTTCCACCAGGCCCATGGCGACCGCTGGCGGCCGGCGCCGCTGCTCGTCGAGCTCGCCGGCAGCGGCCGGACGTTCCGCGAGTGGGATCGGACGAGGAGACGCTGACGTGTCGCCCGCCTTCGAGGGACGCCTGCGCACGCCGCGGATGCTGCCGCCGGACGCGATCGTCAGCCGGGACGATCGGGGCCGGCTGCGCGTCCGCTCGCCGCACGCCCTGGGGCCGTATCCGGCAACCCTGACGCACTGCCTGGCGCAGTGGGCGGAGCGCGCGCCCGACCGCACCTTCGTCGCCGCGCGGCGCCCCGATGGCTTCTGGGAACGCCTGACCTACCGGGTCGCGTTCGAGCGCACGCGCTCGGTCGCGCAGGCGCTGCTCGATCGCGGCCTGTCGGCCGATCGGCCGATCGTGATCCTGTCGGGCAACGGCCTCGAGCACGCCGTGCTCGGCCTCGCCGCGATGCACGCGGGCGTGCCGTACGCGCCGATCGCGCCGTCCTACTCGCTGGTCTCGCAGGACCACCGCACCCTGGCCGCCGTCTGCGCGGCGATGCGCCCGGGGCTGATCTTCGCGGCCGAGGGCGAGCGCTTCGATCGCGCGCTGGCCAGCCTGGCGCTGCCGGACGACGTCGAGGTCGTCACCAGCAGCCCGGCCCCGGCCTTGCGCCGGCAGACCGCCTTCGCCGCGCTCCTCGCCACCACGGCGACCGCGGCGGTGGAGGACGCGCACGCCCGTGTCGGGCCCGACACCGTCGCCAAGGTGCTCTTCACGTCGGGGTCGACGGGCGCGCCGAAGGGCGTGATCAACACCCAGCGCATGCTGACCGCCAATCAGGCGCAGATACGGAGCGTGCTCGCGTTCCTGGCCGACGAGCCGCCGGTGCTCTGCGACTGGCTGCCGTGGAACCACACGTTCGGCGGCAACCACAACTTCGGCCTGACGCTCTACAACGGCGGCACGCTCTACATCGACGCCGGCGCGCCGACGCCGGCCGGGTTCGCGACGACCGCGGCCAACCTGCGCGAGATCGCGACCACCGCCTACTTCAACGTGCCGAGGGGCTACGACCTGCTGCTGCAGGCGCTGCGCGGCGACGCCGCCCTCCGCCACCGCTTCTTCGGCCGCCTGCAGATCCTGTTCTACGCCGCCGCCGGACTGCGGCAGGAGGTTTCGGACGGCATCGATCGGCTGGCCGTCGAGGCCTGCGGGGAGCGCGTGCCCTGGGTCACCGGCCTCGGCGCGACCGAGACCGCGCCGTTCGCGCTGTGCACCGGGACGATGCCCGTGCCGGTCAGCGGACGCGTCGGCGTGGCCGCGCCAGGCGTCGAGCTGAAGCTCGAGCCGGTCGGCGCGCTGCTCGAGGCTCGCGTCCGCGGGCCGAACGTCACCCCCGGCTACTGGCGCGATCCCGCGCTCACCCGCGCCGCGTTCGACGACGACGGCTTCTACGCGATGGGCGACGCGCTCGGCTGCGTCGATCCGGCCGATCCCGCGCGCGGGTTCACGTTCCAGGGCCGCATCGCCGAGGACTTCAAGCTCTCGACCGGCACGTGGGTGCGCGTGGGGCCGCTGCGCGCGGCGCTGCTCGCGGCGCTCGGCGAGCTGGCGCAGGACGTCGTCATCGCGGCGCCCGAGCGCGACGACGTACGCGTGCTCGTCTTTCCGAGCCTCGCCGCGTGTCGCCGCCTCGCCGGCCTCCCGGCGGAGGCGCCGGTCGGCGACGTGCTCGACGGCGAGGCCGTCTGCGCCGGGTTCGCGGCCGCGCTGTCGGCCTTCAGCGCGGCGCAGGCCGGCAGCTCTACGCGCGTCACGCGCGCGCTGCTGCTGGCCGAGCCGCCGTCGATCGACGCCGGCGAGATCACCGACAAGGGGTCGATCAACCAGAAGGCGGTGCTGCGGCGCCGCGTCGCGCTCGTCGACGCGCTCTACGGCGCCGGCCCACCGGATGCGTTGCATCGAAGTCGCAGGAAAGGACGATCGACGCGTGACCACCAGACCCTCGACGATCCAGGCGGGCGACACGATTGCCATCGACGTGCACGTGCACCTCGAGGCGCCGGCCGACGGCTCGGCCGCCGACCTCGCGGCGCGCCAGTACTTCGGCGACAGCGGCGCGGCGCGCGACGCGCACGGCCTGGCCGAGTACTACCGATCGCGCCGCATGGCGTGCGTGGTGTTCTCGGTGGACGAGCGGCTGTCGGGGCGCCCGCAGCTCTCGAACGACGAGGTCGCCGACTTCGCCGCGGCGAACGCCGACGTCGCGATGGCCTTCGCGAGCATCAATCCGCACCGCGGCGCCGACGGCGTCGCCGAAGCCCGGCGTCTCGTGTCGGCCGGCCGCGTCCGCGGGCTCAAGCTGCATCCGCCGCTCCAGGAGTTCGTGCCGAACGATCGCCTGGCCTACCCGCTCTACGAGGTGTTCGCCGAGGCGCGGCTCCCGGTGCTCTTCCACACCGGGCACAGCGGCATCGGTACCGGCATGCCAGGCGGCGGCGGCATCCGCTTGAAGTACGGCAATCCGATGCCGATCGACGATGTCGCCGTGGACTTCCCGGAGATGCCAATCATCATGGCGCACCCGTCCTTCCCCTGGCAGGACGAAGCCATTTCGATCTGCCTGCACAAGCCGACGGTGTACATCGACCTCTCGGGCTGGTCGCCGAAGTACTTCTCGCCGACGCTCGTGCAGTACGCGAACACGCTGCTCAAGCACAAGGTGCTGTTCGGCTCCGACTATCCGTTGCTCACGCCGGACCGCTGGCTCGCGGACCTGGAAAAGACCGCGATTCGCGAGGACGTGCGGCCGCTGATCCTGCGCGAGAACGCGATCAAGCTGTTCGGCCTCCAGTAGAGAGAGGGAAAACGATGCACGTGTGGAGGAGCGATGTCGTCGGCAGCCTGCTGCGGCCGGCCTGGCTGCAGGAGGCCCGCGGGCAGGTGGAGCGCGGCACGCTCCCGGCCGCCGAGTTCAAGCGCATCGAGGACCGCGCCGTCGACGAGGCCGTCGCCCTGCAGGAGGCGGCGGGCCTCGAGGTGATCACCGACGGCGAGATGCGGCGTTACGCGTTCTTCGGGCACCTCATCGAGGCGGTCGAGGGGTTCGATCGCGAAGGGGGATGGTCGGTGACCTTCCGCGACGCCGAGGGCCATGCGGCGCCGCTGCGGCGGCCGGTCGTCGTCGGCAAGCTGGCCTGGCGCCGGCAGATGAGCGTCGAGGAGTTCACCTACCTGCGGGGCCGCACGACGCGGCAGGTCAAGGTGACGCTGCTCAGCGCGCAGCAGGCCGCGGCCTACTACGATCCGGAGCTCTCGAAGGCCGCCTATGCGACCCGCGACGCCTACCTCGCCGATCTCGTGGATTTCACGCGCCGCGAGATCGCGGAGCTGGCCCGGCTCGGCTGCGAGTACATCCAGATCGACGCGCCGCAGTACGCGGCGCTCCTCGACGAGACCATCCGCGAGGGCTACCGCCAGCGCGGCAGCGATCCCGACCGGCTGCTCGACACCTGCATCGAGCTGGACAACGCGATCATCGACGGGCATCCCGGCGTGACGTTCGGCATCCACATCTGCCGCGGCAACCACAAGAGCATGTTCTATGCCTCCGGCGGCTACGACCGGATCGCGGAGCACATCTTCCGGCGGGCCCGCTTCCAGCGCTTCCTGCTCGAATACGACGACGAACGATCGGGGACGTTCGAGCCGCTGCGACACTTGCCGGACGATCGCGTGGTGGTCCTCGGGCTCGTCAGCTCGAAGCTGGCGCAGCTCGAATCGGCCGCCGAGCTCGAGCGTCGGATCGCGGAGGCCTCGCGCTTCGTGCCGCTCGAGCGCCTGGCGATCAGCCCGCAGTGCGGCTTCGCGTCCACGCACGAAGGCAACCGCCTGACCGCGGAGGATCAGCGCCGGAAGCTGGAGCTCGTGGCCGCGACGGCCCGCGCCGTGTGGACGCCGGCGTCCACGCGCTGACCAGGAGACGTGATGCCGAGACCCATCACAATTGCCTGTGCCCTGCTCTGTGTGGGGGCCACCCATGCCGCCGCTCAAACTCCGCCCCCGTCCGCCGAGGCGTGCGCCGCGCTCTCGTCGCTGCAGCTGCCGGGCCTCACGCTGACCGAGGTCAAGAGCCAGCGCGTCGCGGCAGGCCCGGCACCAGCGCCCGGCCCCGGCGCTCCCGCGATGGGCACGCTCCCCGCGTACTGCCGCATCGACGCCGTGATCGATCGGCGGACCGGTCTTGATGGGAAGCGCTACGGCATCGGCTTCGCAGTCGCGTTGCCCGACGACTGGAACGGCCGGCTGCTGATGCAGGGCGGCGGCGGCCTCAACGGCCGCGTCGCGCCGCCCGTCGGCGGCGTCGCGGCGGGCGACACGCCGGCGCTCGCCCGCGGCTTCGCGGTGGTGACGACCGACACCGGCCACGAGGGCGCGGGTTTCGACGCCTCTTTCATGCGCGACCAGCAGGCCGGGCTCGACTTCGCCTACATTGCCGTCGGGCGCGTGGCGCTCGCCGCGAAGGACGTCGTCGCGCGCTACTACGGCCGGCCCGCCGCCAAAGCCTACTTCGCCGGCTGCTCGACCGGCGGCCGCGAAGGCATGCTCATGACGCAGCGGTATCCGGCCTACTTCGACGGCATCATCGCCGGCGCGCCGGCGATGCGCACCGGCCACTCGAACCTTGCGGTGCGCGCGATGCGCGTGGCGTTCAACCGGCTCGCACCACCGGACGCCGCCGGCAAGCCGCAGCCCGCGCTGGCCTTCTCCGACGCCGATCGCAAGGCGGTGATCCAGGGCCTGCTCGACGCGTGCGACGCCAACGACGGCGCGAAGGACGGCCTGATCTTCGACACGGGCGGGTGCCGCTTCTCGCCGGCGTCGCTGGCGTGCAAGGGCCCGAAGGCGGACGGCTGCCTGTCGGCGCCGCAGGTGGCGGCGATCGAGAAAGCCTTCGCCGGGCCGCGCGATTCGAAGGGTCGCCAGGTCTATCCGAAGTTCCTCTACGACACCGGCATCGTCACGGCGGGCCCAGGCATTCCGGGCATCCTGATGCCGAACGCGGGCTCGCCCGTTCCGCCCGTGCCCGGGTTCGAGCAGGACGTCGACGCCGAGGCGCGGGTGGCCGAGGAGGACGCGCAGCAGGCGCTGACCGACACGGCCAGCTGGACGAACCTGGGCACGTTCTCGGGTCGCGGCGGCAAGCTGCTCTTCTTCCACGGCGTCAGCGACCCCTGGTTCTCGGCGTGGGACACGGTCGAGTACTACGACCGGCTCGCCGCGGCCAACGGCGGCGCGGACGCGGTGCGGACCTGGAGCCGCCTGTTCCTCTCGCCAGGCATGGGCCACTGCGGCGGCGGGGCCGGCGCGCTCGATCGGTTCGACCTGCTGACGCCGCTCGTCGAGTGGGTGGAGAAGGGCACGGCGCCGGACGCGGTGCCCGCGACGGGGCGCAGCGCCCCGGGACGCAACGACGCGCGACGCAGCCGGCCGCTGTGCGCCTACCCGAAGCACGCGCACTACAAGGGCACCGGCGATCCCGAGGTCCTCGCGAGCTACGAGTGCCGGCCGTGAGGCACGCGCCCGCCGTCCGTGGAGCCGCCGATGGCCGCACCCGTCGTTGACGTCGGCCGGCTGCTCGACGACGGCCGCGGCAGCGGTTATCAGCGCTGGCTCGTCGCGCTGACCGCGCTCACCATCGTCTTCGATGGCATCGACAACCAGTTGATGGGGGTGGCCATTCCCACCCTCATGCGCGAGTGGTCGGTGCCGCGCAGCGCGTTCGCCCCGGTGGTCTCGCTCGGCTACCTCGGGATGATGACCGGCGGCGCGATCGCCGGCCTCGCCGGCGATCGCTACGGGCGCCGCACCGCGCTGCTCGGGTGCCTGTTCGTCTTCGGCGTGATGACCATGGCGGTGGTGGCGGCGGACGGCGTCGCGGCGCTCGGCGCCCTCCGCTTCCTCGCGGGGCTCGGCCTGGGCGGCGCCATTCCCAACGCGGCCGCGCTCTCCGGCGAGTACGTCCCGCTCCGGCATCGCCCGCTCGCCGTGACCGTGACGATCGTGTGCGTGCCGCTCGGCGCGACGCTGGCCGGGCTCGCGGCGATCCCGGCGCTGCCGGCGATCGGGTGGCGCGGGCTCTTCTTTGCCGGCGGCGCGCTGCCGTTCGTCGCCGCGCTGGTGCTGCCGTGGCTCCTGCCCGAATCGCCGCGCTTCCTCGCGCGCCTCCCGCATCGGCGGCCGGAGCTGATCGCCACCCTGCGTCGCATGCGCTTCGCCGTGCCGGACGACACGACGTTCGCCGATCCCGCGCCGGCTGCCGCGTCGCGCGTGCCGGTCGTCGCGCTGTTCACGCCCGAGCGGCGGGGCGACACGATCGCGCTGTGGGTGGCGTTCTTCTCGTGCCTCCTCGCGGTCTATCTCGGCTTCAGCTGGATCCCGTCGCTGCTCAGCGCCGCCGGCTTCCCATCGTCGATTGCGAGCACCGGCATCGCCGCGTTCAACCTGGGCGGGGTCGCCGGCGCGCTGGCGGGCGGCGTGTGCATCACCCGGTGGGGCTCGCGCGTGTCGATGCTGGCGCTGGCCGGCTCTGGCGGTGGCGAGCGCCGCGGCGATGAGCCTGATGCCGATCATCGCCACCGCGCCGGTCGGCCCGCTCGTCGCGATGCTGGCGATCACGGGCGCGCTCATCAACGGCGTGCAGACGACGATGTACGCGCTCGCCGTGCACGTCTATCCGGCGTCGATTCGCGCCACGGGCACCGGCAGCGCCGCCTCCTTCGGGCGCATCGGCGCGGTGATCAGCGGATACGTCGGCGCCTGGGCCCTCGAGTACCGAGGCGCGCTGTCGTTCTTCGGCACGATCGCATTCGCCATGCTGGTGTGCTGCGCCGCGCTGGCCGCGATCCGCCGCCACGTGCCGGGCTCCCGGAGCGGACGGTGAAGGCGGCGCGTGAGGTACGCTGCTGATACCGTGACCCTCGACGAACAGTTCGGCCCGATCGACATCTATCTCTTCGACCAGATCCTGCGGCGCCGCATCGCACCAGGCGACCGGATCGTCGACGCCGGCTGCGGGATGGGCCGGAACCTCGTCTACCTGCTGCGCGAGGGCTACGACGTCCATGGCGCCGACGCCGATCCCGACGCGATCGCCGAGGTGCGCGCGCTGGCCGCCCGCCTGGCGCCGTCGCTGCCGCCGGAGAACTTCCGCGTCGAGCCGCTCGAGCAGCTCTCGTTCCCCGAGCGCTCGGCGTCCGTCGTCATCAGCAGCGCGGTGCTGCACTTCGCTCGTGACGACGCCCAGTTCGAGGCGATGCTGGCCGGCTCGTGGCGTGTGCTGGCCTCCGGCGGGATGTTCTTCTGCCGGCTCGCCTCGACGATCGGCATCGAATCGCAGGTCGAGCGGCTCGGCAGCGAGGGTCGCCGCTACCGGCTTCCGGACGGCACCGCGCGCTACCTGGTCGACGAGCCGCTGCTCATGGCGCTGACGCGACGGCTGGGCGGCCGGCTGCTCGATCCGTTGAAGACGACCGTGGTGCAGGGCCAGCGGTCGATGACCACGTGGGTCGTCCGGAAGGACTGACGCCGCGGCCGCTACGGCAAGGGGCTGCGCCGGCGGACGTCCACGCCACCGGTCCGGCCGATGAACACCGTGTCGATCTCGTCCAGGAAAAGCCCGTGCTCGACGAGGCCGGGCACCTGCGCGAGGTGCGCGGCGAGGCCCAGGGCGTCCTCGATGGGCCCGAACGCCGTGTCGAAGATGAAGTTCCCCTGATCGGTTCGGAACGGCGATCCATCGGCGCCGCGCCGCCGCGTCGCGGTGCCGCCCAACTCGGCCAACGCCCGCATGACCCAGGCGCCGGCGAAGGGGAGGACCTCGATCGGCACCGGGAAGGCGCCGAGCCGCGCCACCACCTTGCTCGAGTCGACGATGATGCTCACGCGATCCGAAGCCGCCGCCACCACCTTCTCACGCAGCAGCGCCCCACCGCCGCCCTTGATGGCGCGCAGCGCCGGATCGATCTCGTCGGCGCCGTCGATGGTCAGGTCGAGCCGCGCGATGTCGTCGAACGGGCGGACCGTCAGCCCCACGGAGCGGGCCAGCGCTCTCGGTCGCACGTGACGTCGCGACGCACTCGACCCGCAGCCCCTGCGCGACGCGGCGGCCCACCGCCCTCACGGCGCAGGCGGCGGTGCTGCCGCTGCCGAGACCGACCAGCATGCCGTCGCCGATCTCCGCCACCGCGGCCTCGGCGGCAGCAGCCCTTTCGGCGTCCCGGTCTTCCGAGCTCGTCGACACAGCCTAAGTTGTAACCCTTTACAGGCCGGTCGTGTCAGCCGTGGCTCGACGACGGGGACGACATCGACATCGACGGCGCCAGGCCCGGCGCCGCTTCGATGCCAGCGTCCTCCTGGACGGCGGCGGGTTCAGCGACCCGCGTGCGCGCCAGCAGCATGTAGATCGACGGCACGACGAACAGCGTGAAGACCGTGCCGATGATCATGCCGCTGACCAGCATCACGCCGATGCTGTTCCGCGCGCCGGCGCCCGGGCCGGTGGCGATCACCAGCGGGAAGTGGCCGACGACCGTCGCCGCCGTGGTCATCAGGATCGGCCGCAGCCGCGTCTCCGACGCCTCGAGGATCGCCTGCAGCTTGGCCTTGCCGCTCTCCTGCAGGTGGTTGGCGAACTGGACGATCAGGATGCCGTTCTTGGCGACCAGCCCGACCAGCGTGATCAGCCCGACCTGGCTGTAGATGTTCAGCGACGTGAAGCCGAGGAACGAGAACAGCAGCGCCCCGGCCACCGCGAGCGGCACTGATCCGGCGAGGATGATGAACGGATCGCGGAAGCTCTCGAACTGTGCCGCCAGCACAAGATAGATCAGCACCGCCGAGAGCAGCAACGTGCCGAGGAAGCGGCTGCCTTCCTTGCGGAGCTGGCGCGATTCGCCGGCGAAGTCGATCGTGGCGCCCTGCGGCAGCAGCGCGCGCGCCTCGGTTTCGAGGAACGACAGCGCCGCGTCGAGCGGCACGCCAGGCGGAATCACCCCCTGGATGCGCACAGAGTTGAGCTGCTGGAACTTCTTCAGCTCGCGCGGCTGCGCCGTGGTCTTCAGTTCTGCGAAGGTCGACAGCGGCACGAGCGCTGTGGTCGATCCCGCGGCGGCCGATCCGGCCACGTACATCCCGCTGAGCTGATCCGCCGTGAGCCGCTCCGTCCGTTTCACCTGCGGGATCACCTTGTAGCTGCGCCCCTGGATGCTGAAACGGTTGACGTAGTTGCCGCCCATCAGCGTCGAGAGATCCTGTCCGGCCTGCCTGAGGTCGACGCCCTGCGACCGCAGCTTGTCCCGGTCGAACACCACCTCGGTCTGCGGCTGGTCGTACTTCAGGTCGGCGTCGGCGAAGAGGAACATGCCGCTGGCGAACGCCTTCCCGACCAGCTGCTGGGCGATCTCGGCGAGCGGCTCCGGGCCGCCGGCCGTCGAGATGACCATGTCGACGGGGAAGTCGCCGCCGCCGGGCAACGGCGGCGGGGTCAGCGGGATGGCCCGGATGCCCGGAATCTGCGAAAGCGGTCCGGCCACTTCCATCAGCAGCTGCTGCGTCGTCTTCGTGCGCTCGCTCCACGGCTTGGCCACGAAGCCGCCGAACCCTCCGGTCGGCGACGTCAGCTGGAAGATGTTCTTAGCTTCCGGAACTTTCCGGTAGACGTCGTGCACTTTCTGCGTGAACAGCGTGGTCTGGTCGATCGTTGAATTCGGCGCCGCCTGGATGATCGAGAAGACGACGCCCTGATCCTCGGCGGGCGCCAGCTCGCGCTGCGAGAACATGTAGAACGGCACCGTCACCACCGCGATGATGGCCCACAGGACGAGCACCACCGGGCGGTAGCGCAGCGTGCTCGCCAGCACGGTGGCGTAGACGCGGCGGACGCTGTCGAAGCGCCGGTTGATCCAGCCGGCGAAGCCGCGCTCGCTGTCCCCCGAGCGCAGCAGGGTGGCCCCCATCATCGGCGACAGGGTCAGCGCCACCACGCCGGAGACGATGACGGCGCCGGCGAGCGTGAACGCGAACTCACGGAAGAGCGCGCCGGTCAGCCCGCCCTGGATGCCGACGGGCGTGTAGACGGCGGCGAGCGTCAGCGTCATCGCGACGATCGGCCCGACCAGCTCGCGGGCCGCCGTCAGCGCCGCCTGGACGGGCGCCATGCCGGCGTGCAGATGACGCTCGACGTTCTCGACCATCACGATCGCGTCGTCCACGACGAGCCCGACGGAGAGCACGATTGCCAGCAGCGTGAGCAGGTTGATGGTGAAGCCGGCCGCGAGCATCAGGAAGACGGCGCCGATCAGCGAGATCGGAATCGCGACCACCGGGATGATCACCGCCCGTACCGAGCCCAGGAACAGGAAGATGACGAGAACGACGATCAGGAGCGTCTCGGTCAGGGTGCGCAGCACCTCGTGGATGGCGTCCTCGATGTAGGCCGTCGCGTCGTAGGGCACGCCGACCTTCATCCCGGCCGGCAGCTGGGCCTGGATGTTCGGCACTTCGGCGCGCACCCGCTCGACCACGTCGAGCGAGTTCGCCGTCGGCAGGACCCAGATGCCCATGAAGACCGCCGTTTCGCCGTCGAAGCGGACATCCTCCTCGTAGTTCTCGGCGCCCAGCACGACGTCCGCGATCTCGCCGAGGCGGACCACGACGCCGTTCTGCTCCTTGACGACCAGCTGGCGGAACTCCTCGGGCGTGCGCAGGTCGGTGTTGGCCACGAGGTTGACCGAGACCATCGACCCCTTGGTGCGGCCGAGCGCCGACAGATAGTTGTTGCGGGCCAGCGCCTCACGCAGCTCCGCCGGCGAGATACCCCGGGCAGCCATCTTCTCCGGCTGCAGCCAGATTCGCATCGCGAAGGTCCGCGCGCCCAGGATGTCGGCGCGCTGGACGCCGCTGACGGCGCTCAGCTTCGGCTGCACGACGCGGGTGAGGTAGTCGGTGATCTGGTTCTGATCGAGCCCGGGCGACGAGAAGCTCAGATACAGCGCGGCGAACTGGTTGTCGGCCATCTCCAGCTCGATCCGCGGCGCCTCGGCCTCGGGCGGCAGGTCGTTGCGGACCTGCGCCACCTTGGCCTGAATCTGCGTCAACGCCGCGTTGGTGTCGTAGTTCAGGTTCAGGTGCACGAGGATCGTGCTCAGCGACTGCGCGCTGGACGACTCGACGAAGTCGATGCCGTCGGCGCTGGCGATGACGCGCTCGAGCGGCGTCGTGATGAAGCCGCGGACCAGGTCGGCGTTGGCGCCGACGTAGGTGGTCGAGACGCGGACGACGGCGATGTCGCTGCGCGGGTACTGGCGGACGCTGAGGGCCCGGATCGACTGCAGCCCGGCGATCAGGATCACCAGGTTGACGACGATCGCGAGGACCGGCCGCTTGATGAACAGGTCCGTGAACTTCATCAGCTGTCTCCGGCTTCGGCGAGAGGTTGTTGGCGGGCTGCACGCTGTTGTTCACGCTGCACGGCCGCCCCATTGCGCAGCTTGAACACACCCGACGTGACGACCTCGTCACCGGCGCTGATGCCCGACAGCACCGCGACGCGGTCGCCGCGGGTCGGCCCGACCTTGACGAACTGCTGCCGCACGCCGCGGTAGGTCCTGCCATCGGGGCCCTTGAGGTCGGCGAGGACGTAGACCGAGTCGCCGAAGGGCGCGTAGCCGATGGCGGACGCGGGCAGCGAGACGAACGAGCGCGTCGCGCCGGTGACGATCGACGTCTGCACGAACATACCTGGCCGCAGCTTGCCATCCGGGTTCGGCACCGTCGCCTGGACCTGGACGTTGCGCGTCGCCTGGTTGACGACCGAGTCGACGGCGGTGACGCGGCCGGCGAAGGCCGTGCCCGACAGCTCGTCGGCGGTAATCCGCACCGTTCCGCCGACGCGCACCCGCGCGGTGTCCTGCTGCGGCACGCCGAAGTTCACGTAGATCGGGTGCAGCGCCTGCAGCGGCACCACCGGGTCGCCGCCCGAGAGGTACTGCCCGAGGTTGACCTGACGGATGCCGAGGATGCCGGAGAACGGCGCCCGGATCGTCTTGCGCGAGATGGATGCCTTGATCTCGCCGACCCTCGCGTCGGTCGACTTCTGTTCCGCCGCCGCCTGATCGAAGTCGGCCCGTGAGATCGCGCCGTCCGCGACGAGCGCCTGCATGCGCGCGAAGTTGAGGCGGGCCAGCTCGCGCTGCGCCTCCGCGGCGGCGAGCTGCGCCTGCTCCTGCCGCGTGTCGAGCTCGACGAGCACGTCGCCCTCGCGCACGGCGCGGCCCGGACTCGAAGGCGATGCGGGACACGAGCCCGGGAGATCGGCGCTGACCGTCACGCCCTGCACCGCGGCGGTCGTGCCGATCACCGGCAGCGTGTCCGGCCAGGGCTCGGCTTTGACCACGATCGTCGTGACGGCGTCGGGTGGCGGCTGCATCGCCGCGGCCTGAGCGGCGGCCGTCTGGATCTGCTGGAACTTGACCGTTCCCAGTCCGGCGAGCACGACTGCCACGAGAGCCAGCATCAGAAACATTCGCTTGAACATGAAAAGCCCTTTCGTCCGATTCGTTCGTCGGTGTGGTGGCGCCCTACGAGGCCGGTGCCGCGGACCCGGCGGCCGCGTCCGTGTTGCTCCAGCCGCCGCCGAGGGCGCGATACAGCTGGACGATCGAGGCGAGCTCCTGCTGGCGGAGCCGGGCGAGGTCGAGCTCGCTCCGGAACAGGTTGCGCCGCGCGTCGAGCAGCTGCAGGAAGTTGTCGACGCCGCCTTCGTAGCGCTGTCGCGACAGTCGCGTCGACGCCTCAGCGTCTCGACCAGGTGCTGCTGCTCGGCCCGCTGATCGGCGGTCTTGCGATAAGCCCGCGAGCGCGTCCGCGACTTCGCGCAGCGCGATGTGGATGGCGCGCTGGTAGCGCACGACCAGCTCGCGCTGCACCGCCTCGGCGTAGTGGACGTTGGCGCGCGTGCGGCCGGCGTTGAAGATCGGCGCGGCCGCGCCGAGCCCGGCCGACCACAGGCCGGCGCCGCCGCTGACCAGGCTGGAGAGCGATCGGCTCTGGACGCCGAGGAAGCCCGTCAGGCTGATGCGCGGGAAGTACTCGGCCCGCGCCGCGCCGATCTCGGCGTTGGCCGCAATCAGCTCCTGCTCCACCTGGCGGATGTCCGGCCGCCGCTCGAGCAGCGACGACGGCAGGCCCGCGGGCACCTGCGGCGGCACCGTCAGCGCCTCGATGGCGCGGCCGCGATCGATATCGCCCGGAGCGCGGCCGAGCAGCAGGCTGAGCGCGTGTTCCTCCAGGGCGATGGCGCGTTCGGTGCTGGCCACCTGGCCGCGGGCGATGTAGAGCAGCTGCTCGGCCTGCCGCACGTCGAGGTTCGTGCCGACGCCGCGCTCCTGCCGCGCCCGCGTCAGCCGCAGGCCTTCCGTCCCGACGTCGGCGGTGCGGCGCGCGATGTCGAGCTCGAGATCGAGCGAGCGGAGCGCGAGGTAGCGCTCCATCACGTCGCCGATCAGGATGGTGACGACCGCGCGCTGCGCTTCCTCGGTGGCGAGATACCGCGCCCGCGACGACGCCTCGAGGCTGCGCAGGCGGCCCCACACGTCCAGCTCCCAGCTGAAGTCGACGCCGGCCTGGGCGTAGGTCGACGTCGCGATCGACGCCGTCCGGGATCGGCGTGGCGCCTTCGCGCGAGGCGCCGCTGGTGACGACGCCGGCGGAGGCGCCGATCGTCGGGAACCGCTCGCTGCGCTGGATGCGGTAGACGGCCCGGGCCTGCTGCACGCGCTCGGCGGCGATGCGCAGGTCGAAGTTCTGCTGCAGCGCCGTCGTGACGAGCGCGGTCAGCGCGGGATCGTCGAACAGCGCCGACCACTGGAGATCGGCGAGCGAGTCGGGGCTCGCGCCGGCGGGCGCACCGCGGAACGTGTCGGGCACCGGGACGTCCGGACGCTGATAGCGCGGCCCGAGCGCGCAGCCGGCAGCGATGAGCGTGATCGAGAGCAGGAGGACGAGACGGGACATGAAGCGATGCCTTTCGAGCTGCGATGTCGTTCACTCGGCGGACGCGGTCGGGCACGTGATCTGACGCACCACCTCGCGCATCAGGCAGCCGCGCGAGACGAAGCACGCCCCGGAGAGGTGCATGCGCGCGAGCTGGTCGCGGGCCGCCTGATCGACGAGCACCACGTCGCTCAGGTCGATCCAGATCGGCCGTCCAGCGGCCCTCAGCCGTGCCGCCAGCCAACTTCCGACCAGCGCGTCGACGACCTCTGCCGAGCAGCGGCCTTCGAGCTTCAGCACCAGTCGATCCGCGTCGGTGTGCTCGGTGAGCCGGAACATGGACGGCTCACCAAGAGCGAGGAGCGTGCCGGCATCGCGCCGCGTACGCGGCGAGGTGCTAACCCGTGGCGCCGATGTGGAGTTGTGATGGAACGGAGGACGGCCGCGCCGGACGCGGTGCCAACGGGTTGGCTGCCAGCGGGCTGGCAGGTGCCAGCGGGCTGGCACCGTTGCTGATCTGGCGGCCGCGCTCTCACGCGCGGCCGCGGGCCGGCCCTTGGGCGTGCGTCCTGCTATTTGCCGACACGCCTTCGCGCGTCGACCGGACGATGGCTCCGGACTCCGTCCTCGCCATTCGTCACGCGGCGCTGGGCGCGCCGCGGCGTCCGCACGCGGTCGGCGGGCGTGCTGGTCAGTTGGTCCGGCGGCCGGGGCGCTCGATCCCGAGCTTGCGCATGCGGAACTGCAGCGTCGAGCGCTTGATGCCGAGGCGGGCCGCGGCGCCGCCGGGCCCGGCCAGCACCCAGTCGCTGGCCAGCAGCGCGGCGAGGATGTGACGACGATCGGTCTCGGCCAGAGTTTCGGCAGAGGTCTCGGCGCCGTCGCCGCCGTTGGCGGCGGCCGATCCCGCTGGCCGTGACGTGAGCGCCTCGATCGGCACGAACAACGTCGGTCCCGGCGAGAGGATCACGGCGCGCTCGATCAGGTTCTGCAGCTCGCGGATGTTGCCGGGCCAGTCGTAGCGGCTGAGGGCCTGCATCGTCTCGACCGGGATGGTCTCGATGGTCCGCTTCATCCGGCGCGCGAACTGCTGGGCGAAGTGGCGCACCAGCATCGGGATGTCCTCGCGGCGGTCGCGCAGCGGCGGCACGTGCACCGGGAAGACGTTCAGCCGGTAGAACAGGTCGGACCGGAACTTCTGCTGATCGACGAGCTGCGCCGAGATCGCGGTTGGTCGCGGCGATCAGCCGCGCGTCGCTGCGCAGCGTGCGCGTGCCGCCCAGCCGCTCGAACTCGCGCTCCTGCAGCACGCGCAAGCAGCTTCGGCTGCAGCTCCAGCGGGATCTCGCCGATCTCGTCGAGGAACACGGTGCCCTGGTTGGCCAGCTCGAAGCGGCCGATGCGCTGGGCGATGGCGCCGGTGAAGGCGCCGCGCTCGTGCCCGAACAGCTCGCTCTCGAGCAGGCCGGTCGGGATCGCGGCGCAATTGAGCTTGACGAACGCGCCGTCGCGGCGCTCGCTCAACTGGTGGATGGCCCGCGCCACCAGCTCCTTGCCCGAGCCCGTCTCGCCGGTGATGAGGACCGTCGAACCGGTCGGCGCGACGGTCTCGATCTCCTTCAGCACCCGCCGCAGCGCCGCGCTGCCGCCGACGATGTCCTCGAAGAGCTGATCCGAGCGGATCTCGTCCTGCAGGTAGACCTTCTCGCGGGCGAGCTGGGCGTTGAGCGATTCGATCCGCTCGTAGGAGAACGCGTTGCGCACGGCGATGGCGATCTGGCCGGCGATGCGCGTCAGCAGGCCGAACAGCGCCGGCGAGAACGCGTCGCGATCGAACGACGCGAGATCCAGCGTGCCGAGCGGGCCTTGCGGCGTGTGCAGCGGCACCGAGCAGGCCGAGAGCGCGCCGAACTCGACCAGCCGCCGCGTTTCCGGATAGCGGAGCAGCTCGTCACGGCCGAAGATGCGCGGCTCGCCGCTGCGGAACACCAGGCCTGACAGTGACGCGTCGACCGGCATCTCGCGTCGTCGGCGATCCGATGCCGGCCAGCTCCGGCGGCCCCTGGCAGACGTGCTTGCGCAGCACGCGGGCGTCGGGGTCGTAGATGCGTGAGCGCGGCGAACTCGGCGCTGCACACCCGCTTCAACGCCGGCGCGAGCGCCAGGAACAGCGCGCGGGTGTCGAGCTGCGTGACGATCGCGTTGGTCACGTCGAGCAGCAGGTCGAGCTGATCGCGCTCGCGCCGCAGGGCGGCCTGCTGTTCGCGGATCGTCTCGACGCTGCGGGCGTTCTCGAGCGCCACTGCCACCAGCGCGCCGACGCGCGACATCAGCTCGATGTCCTCGGCCGTGTAGGCGTCGCGATCGAGCGAGCCGAAGTTGAGCGTGCCGATGGTGCCCGTGCGGGGTCACGAGCGGGACGGCGCAATAGCTCTGCACGCCGTGCTCGATCAGGACCTGGCTCGGAGACGGACCGCCGGGATCCATCTGCGAGACGTAGACGGGATGGCCGGTCTGCACGGCCTGGCCCGGATACGTGCCAGCGGCCGGGTACGATTCGCCGACCAGCCGGGCGGCGGGCTTTCCAGCCGGCTCGAAGAACGCCACTGTGAGGCGATCCGCGTCGCGATCCCACAGCCAGACCGACAGGAACGAGAACTGGACGATCGGTTCCAGGTGGCCGCGCAGGCTGCGCAGCAGATCCGTGTGATCGGAGTGCGAGGTCAGCGCGCCCGCGACGTCCACGAGCGCCCGGTATCGGACGTCGACGTCGTCGAGGTACATGCGTCCGGGCACCATGGGTTCGAGTCTACGACAGGAAGTCGCGGCCGGCCGGCGGCTCTGACAATTCCGCCCGCGCATGACTAATATGCGGGTGATCCATGACCAGACGGTTCACGCGCTGCGTTCTCGCCGCCATCGTCGTGTTGGCAGTTTCTCCGTTGTCAGCGCGGGCTCAGCCCCGGGCTGGCGGCCCGGGCCGAGCGCGCGGCGGAGCCCGGGGCGGCCGCCACCTGGACGGCGGACAACGGTAACGGGACGTTCTCGAACCCGTTGTTCTACGACGAGTTCTCCGACTGCGACCTCATCCGCGTCGGCAAGGATTTCTACCTGACCGGCACGACCATGCACAGCATGCCGGGCCTGCCGATCCTGCACTCGCGCGATCTGGTGAACTGGCGGTTCCTCGCCTACGCGCTCGATACGCTCGATCTCGGCCCGGCGTTCCGTCTCGAAGAGGGCAAGCAGGTCTACGGGCAGGGCATCTGGGCGCCGAGCTTCCGGTTCCACAAGGGCACGTTCCACATCTTCAGCAATGTCAACGGCCAGACAACGCAGCTGTTCCGTGCGACCAATCCCGCCGGGCCGTGGACGCGCACCGCGATGAAGCGGTCGTTCCACGATCTGTCGGTGCTCTTCGACGACGACGGAAAGGCCTACGTCGTGTGGGGCTACCGCGGCATCCGCCTCGCCGAGTTGACTCCCGATCTGCTCGACATCGTGCCCGGCACGGAGCGCGAGATCATCGCCCCGGGCGCGGGCATGGGCGAGGGCCTCCACCTGTACAAGATCCGCGGGAAGTACCTCCTGACGAGCGCCTGGTTCCTCGACGAGATGCGCATGCCGACCGCGCGCGCCGATCGCCTGACGGGGCCCTGGGAAGTGAACCAGGAGGTGAGCCGCGGCGAGGACTTCGGCTTCGCCGAGGGCAATCGCCTGGAGCAGCGGCCAGCGGGCAGTCCGCCGCCCCCGCCGTTCGCGGTGCGGGCCGGCAACGCGGACGCGCCGGGCCGCAACGCCATTCATCAGGGCGGCATCGTCGACACGCCGACGGGCGAGTGGTGGGGCTTCTCGATGATGGACGCCAACTCGGTGGGACGCCTGACGGCGCTGTCGCCGGTGACGTGGGCGGATGGCTGGCCGTACTTCGGCCTGCCGAAGAACCTTGGCCGGTCGCCGCGCATCTGGGTGAAGCCGGGCACGGGCACGACCACGCCGCCGACCGTGCCGTACCGACGCAGCGACGACTTCTCGGCGACGCGTCTCCAGCCGATCTGGCAATGGAACCACGTGCCCGTCGCCGGCAAGTGGTCGCTCTCGGAGCGCCCGGGCCACCTCCGTCTGCACGCGCTGGCGGCGGGCGATCTGCTCGCCGCGCGCAACACCCTGACGCAGCGCGCCATCGGCCCGCGATCGACGCCGACCGTGGTGCTCGACGCGTCGGGACTGAAGCCAGGCGACGCGGCCGGTCTGGCGCTCTTCAACCGCCCCTACGCGTGGCTCGGCGTCAGCGTGGACGCCGAAGGCCCGGCGCTCACCTACGTCACCGAGGAAGGCGGCCGCGTGGCGCGCGTGTCGCTGGCCGCGGGCCGCGTCTGGCTGCGCGCCGCGTGCGACTTCCTCCGCGAGGAGGCGCGCTTCAGCTACAGCACGGACGGCAGGCACTTCCAGCCGATCGGCGATCCGTTCCGGCTGGTGTTCCAGCTGATGACGTTCCAGGGCGTGCGCTATTCGCTGTTCGCCTTCGGCAGCGGCGGGGGATTCGCCGACTTCGATGCGATCGACGTCCGCGAGCCCAATCCGCGCGGGCTGACGATCCCGATCCCGTACGGACACCCGATCGAGCTGGCGGCCCAGGGACAGGCACAAGGACCGCCGCCGCGCCGCTGGCAGGCGGCCAACGGCGACGCCGTCCAGGTCGGCGACGGCGCCGGCACGCGGTTCACCGTCCTCGATCGCGGGCTGGGGCGCGTCGCGCTGCGCAGCGAGCGCGGCCTCGTCTCGGTCGGTGCCGACGGGACGGTGTCGCTGCGCGCCGGCACGCCCGGCGAGGCCGAGACGTTCCAGTGGATCGAGACGTTCACCGGCGAGCTGACGCTGCTCTCGCTGGCGACGCAACGCTACGTGCGGCTCGACGCCGACGCGGGCGTGCTCCGCGCCGACGCGCGAGGCCCGCACCCCAACCGTCGCGACGGCGTCCGGTGGACCTGGTCCGGGCCCGCGGATCTCCCCGTGCCTCGCACCGACGCCAACTCGCGCCTCGCCCACGAGCAGCTGCTCGCGAAGCGGACGCAGGGACGGATCGACGTCTACTTCGTCGGTGACTCGATCACGCGGCGCTGGGGCGCGACCGACTATCCGGACTTCCTCGCCCACTGGAAGACGACGTTCGCCGGCTGGAACGCGGGCGACTTCGGCTGGGGCGCCGACAGCACGCAGCACATCCTCTGGCGGCTGCAGCACGGCGAGCTCGATGGCGTCGATCCCAAGGTGATCGTCATCCTCGCCGGGACCAACAACGTCGGCAGCGTGCCGGCCGCTCCAGGGAAAACGGCCGACAAGGTGGCGGACGTAACGAAAGGCCTGCAGGCCATCGTCGATCTCTGTCGCCGCAAGGCGCCGCGGGCGACGATCGTGCTGACGGGGATCTTTCCGCGCAACGACAACATGGCGGTGATGCCGGAGATCCACGCCATCAACGCCAACCTCGCGAAGCTGGCCGACGGCCGATCGGTGCGGTTCCTGAACGTCAACGACAAGCTGGCCGATGCCCAAGGCACACTGTTGGAGGGCATGGCCGGCGACCAGCTCCATCCCACGCTGAAGGGCTACCAGGTGTGGGCGGACGGCCTGACGCCGATCCTCACGGAGTTGCTCGGCCCGCGTGCTTCGACGGATCTCGCGCCGCCACCGACGGGCGATCCGAGTGCGCGCCCGCGGCCCGCGCCGCAGCCAGCGGCGACGCCCGCACCGGCGCCAGCAGCGGCGGCGCGTCCGGTCGCGACCTTCCCCCTGTCGCAGATCCGCCTGCTCGACGGTCCGTTCAAGCGATCAGAGGCCCTGAACCTCGCCTACGTTCAGGCGCTCGAGGTCGATCGCCTGCTGGCGCCGTTCCGTACCGATGCCGGCCTGACGCCGAAGGCCGAGCCGTATCCGAACTGGGAGAGCACCGGCCTGCAGGGCCACACCGCCGGCCACTACCTGACCGCCCTGGCGCAGGCGTGGGCGTCAACGGGCGACGCCGATGCCAAGCGGCGGCTCGACGTGATGGTGAGCGAGCTCGCCGAGTGTCAGCGCGCCCATGGCAACGGCTACGTCGGGGCCGTGCCGAAAAGCCGCGAGCTGTGGGCGGGCGTCGCCGCCGGTACGCTGAAGGTCGAGCGCTTCGGCCTCAACGGCGCCTGGGTGCCTTGGTACAACCTGCACAAGCTGTTCGCGGGCTTGCGCGACGCCCACCTGATCGGCGGCAACGCGCAGGCGCGCGCGGTGCTGGTGGCGCTGGCCGACTGGTGCGCCGCGCTGGTCTCGAAGCTGTCGGACGATCAGGTGCAGCAGATGCTCGGCGCCGAGCACGGCGGCATGAACGAGGTGCTCGCCGACGTCTTCGCGCTGACCGGCGATCGCAAGTATCTCGACCTCGCGCAGCGCTTCTCGCACCGCGCGCTGCTCGAGCCGCTGACGCGGCGCGACGATCCGCTCACCGGCCTGCACGCCAACACGCAGATTCCCAAGGTCGTCGGCTACGGCCGCATCGCCGAGCTCGGCGGCGATCCCGCCGGCCGCGACGCCGCGGCGTTCTTCTGGGACACCGTCGTAAACCGCCGCACCGTCGCCTTCGGCGGCAACAGCGTTCGCGAGCACTTCAACGCCGTCGACGATTTCGCGCCGATGCTCGAATCGCGCGAAGGCCCGGAGACCTGCAACACCTACAACATGCTGCGGCTGACCGAGCTGCTGTTCCGCGGCAAGCCGCTGGCCGAGTACGCCGACTACTACGAGCGGTCGCTCTACAACCACATCCTCTCGACGCAGCACCCCGAGCACGGCGGCTACGTCTACTTCACGCCGATCCGGCCGCGCCACTATCGCGTCTACTCACAGCCGAAGGAGTGCTTCTGGTGCTGCGTCGGCACCGGCATGGAGAACCACGGCAAGCACGGCCAGTTCGTCTACGCGCACCGCGGCGACGAGCTGTTCGTGAACCTGTTCGTGGCCTCCGAGCTGAAGTGGCCGGAGCGCGGCCTGACCGTGCGGCAGGACACGACCTTCCCCGACGAGCCGCGGACGCGCCTCCGACTCACGCTCGCCCAGCCGCGCCAGTTCGCCGTGCACGTCCGGCACCCGGCGTGGGTCGCCGAGGGTGCGTTCCGCGTGACGATCAACGGCCAGCCGTGGCCGACGCGATCGACGCCGTCGTCGTACGTCGCGATCGATCGGTCCTGGCGCGATGGCGATCGGATCGAGATCGAGCTGCCGATGCGGACCCGTCTCGAGCGGCTGCCTGACGGCTCGGACTACGCCGCGATCATGCACGGCCCGATCCTGCTCGCGGCGCGAACCGGCACCGAGCAGATCGATGGGCTCATCGCGGGGCCGGGCCGCATGGCGCACACCTCGCCCGGTCCCTACCTGCCGCTCGACGCCGCGCCGATGCTCGTGGGGGACATCGACGCGCTGGCCGCTCGCGTCGAGCCCGTGCCGGGACGGCCGCTGACGTTCCGCGCGCCCGAGGCCATCCGGCCAGCCAGCGCCCGCGGCCTCGAGCTGGTGCCGTTCTTCCGCGTCCACGACAGCCGCTACATGATCTACTGGCGCGTCGCGACCGCTGCGGCCTACGAGCGCGTCGTGTCCGAGCTGCGCGAGACCGAGCGCTCGCGGCTGCGGCTCGAGGCACGGACGCTCGATCGCGTCGTCCCCGGCGAGCAGCAGAGCGAGATCGACCACGGCGTCCGCAGCGACGGGTCGACCACCGGGGTGACGCACGGGCGTCCCTTCCGCGACGCCACCGGCTCGTTCGGGTACGACCTGAGGCGCGGGACGGCCTCAGGGCCGCTGCAGCTGCTCGTCACCTATTCCGCCAACGAGCGCGACCGCCGGTTCGAGATCCTCGTCGACGATCGGACGGTGGCGACCGTCACTCTCGACGGCCGCCAGCCGGATCGGTTCACCGACGTCGCCTATCCGATTCCACGCCGAAGTCGTCGCCGCCGACGCCGACGGCGTGCTGGCGGTCCGCTTCGTCGCCCGGACCGGCTCGCGTGCCGGCGCGGTCTACGACGTCCGTCTCGTCCGGCCGGAGTGAGCGTCGCCGCTCGCGCGGCCGCTCACGGCAGGCGCGTCGCGGTCGCATTGGTGCCGGCCGCCCACACCACCCCATCGGCGTTCCAGTAGACCGACCGCTCGACGACGATCGGCTGCGTCGAATCGATGCGCACGCCGAAGGACGCGTCGGCCAGCTCCGGGACCGCGCTGCCCGGCCCGCTCACACCGACGTTGAACCGGCTCGTCGGCGGCACGGTGAAGGTCTTCACGAGCGGCGGCCCGTCGACGAGCAGGAACGAGAGGGTGACCGTGGCCGGCTGGCTGCCCGTATTGGCGAGGAGGATGTAGGTCTGCGCGCCGTCGAAGCCGCCCACGAGGCCGTCGGCGAGACCCCACCGGGTGGCGGGCGCGGTGACGCCGCCGCTGTTGTGCGCCTCGGTCCACTGGGGCACTCCCCAATACTGCGAGCGCTCGACCACGATCGGCAGCGACGCGGTCACCTGCGTGGCGACGGCGGCGTTGGCGAGCGAGGCGTCTTCGAGGGCGATGTTGCGCGTCAGGCGCTGGCCCGCCGCGATCGTCGCCGTCCGCGTCACGGGCATGCCGCTCGCCGGCAGGTAGGTCAGGGTGACCTCCACTGGCTGGTCGTTCGGGTTGGCGATCAGCACGAACGTCGTGAAGTAGCTCCCCGTGGCGCCCTCCGCAAGGAACCACGTGGTCGAGGGCGCGGGCGTGCCGAACGAGGCATGGCCGCCCAGCCACAGCGGGCTGCTGCCGAAGTACATCGCGCGCTCCGCCGCGCCGGCCAGATCGAAGGTCACGCGCGCGCCGAACGAGCGGTTGCGAAGCTCGGCGTCTTCTCCGGCGTCGATCGTGGTCCGCGAGCGCGCGGCCAGCGGGTAGGTCCGGAGCAGCGGCGGCGCGTTCTCGCGGAAGTAGGTGACCCGGGCGACGTTGGCCGTCGGCTGCGGGTTCACGAGCAGGAAGTACGTCGAGAAGTAGCCCTGCGAGCCTTCGGCGAAGTACCAGTCCCTGGCCGCGCCGGCCGCCGCCTTCTCGGTGTGCGCCCCGTACCGCGTCGCGCCCCAGCGCATCGTGCGCTCGACCACGAGCGGCTGACCGTTCGTCGCCGAGACCACGGTCGAAAACGCCGCGTCGACGAGGGCCGTCAGAAAGTCGACGCCGATGATGGTCTGCTGATGGGCCGCCAGGCCACCCGACCGCACGACCGTCGTCCCGTCCGGCTTCAGGAAGGTCGCTTCGAACAGCGCCGTCTGCGGGTTGGGGTTGGCGATCGCGATCCAGGTATCGAAGAACGCGCCGGTCGCGCCCTCGGCGAGGTAGTAGGTGCGCTCGAGGACCGAGAGCACGAAGCTGGTGGTGACGGTGTCGATGCCGTCGGTGACCGCCAGCGTAATGGTCACGACGCCGTGCGTGCCGATCTCCGGCGTGATGGTGAGCTGGCGGATCGTTGAACCGGTCACGATCAGGCCGGTGCCGTCCGGCACGATGGCCTGATTCGACGACGTCGCGGTCACCGTCAGCACCTGGCCGTTGTTGAAGTCGCCGACGTTGATCGGCAGGACGAGCGGCACGCCCTCGGATGTCGTCTGCGCGGCGATCGTGCCGAGGAAGTAGGGCGGGTCGTTCAGCTTCGTCGCCGTGACGTCGTTGCCGTCGCCGCCGACGTAGGAGATCCGGTAGCGGCCGTAGCGCGGCATCGCGGTGGGCACCTGGAGCACCGCGCCTTCCGGCAGATCCTCGAACGTGCCGGTGACGTTGGTGACGATGACCAGCGGCAGGTTGAGGGCCGGCTCCGCGAGCTCGGTCACGCTCAGATGCGCGCCGTTGAGGGCGGCCGTGCCGCTGACCGCGAGCTGTGAGTGCGTCGCCCCGTTTATCGCGATGCCGAGCAGACTGCCCGGCGCGAACGTCACCTGGCTGGCGTGCAACGGGCCGAGCGTCGAACCCCCAGGCACGATGCCGCCCGCAGTCACCGTCACGGTCCCGACGGTGCCGGTGCCGCGCAGCTGCGCCGACACGTGGTTCAGCGCAATCGGCGGCGTGTGCGTGCCGTCGATGACGAGGAAACCGCTCGAGACCATCGTGCCGCCCGCGTGAGAGCTCGTGCCCTCGAGGTGCAAGAAGCCCCCGTGGCCGGCGAAGGTCAGTACGCCCGGTCCGCTGGTGTCCCCGAGTACCTGGAGGCCGGTGCTATTCGTATCGATCGTGCCGCCCGGGGCGAGCAGGGACAGGTGCCGCGAGGTGATGATCGACACCGGGCCCTCGACCTGGAACGTGCCGCCGAGGAACGGCAGGTAGCGCCGGAAGCCGAGCCCGTCCAGGGCGGCGTCGTTCGCCACCACGAGCGGTCCGCCGGTTCGGGACGATCAGCGGGGGCGTGACGAACGGCCCGCCAGAAGCGGCCGGAGACCCGCCCAGGGCCGGCGAGGTGACGACGGTGCGGGTCGCCGTGTCGATGACCGAGACCGTGTTGCCGTTGGCGTTGGCGACGTAGGCGCGCTGTCCGTCCGTGCGGAACGAGATACCGGTCGGCCCGTTCCCGACCGGAATCGTCGCCACCACCACCCTGGTCGCCACGTTGACGACGGACACGGTGTTCGACGCCCGATTGGTCACGTAGAGCGTCGTGCCGTCCGGCGAGAGGGCGATCTGGGCCGGTGAGGCGCCGACCGCGATCGTCGTCTCGGCGGTGGTTATGCCGACCGGCTGTATGGCGTCGAGCCCGGGCAGGGTGACGAACGCGGTCATGCCGTCCTGGCTGATTGCGACGGCATCGGCGGCGCCGGCGAGCGATATGCCGGGCCCGGCGGTATTCGTCGCCACGCCGATGCGTCGCAGGCCGTGTGCCGACGACCCAGGCCGTCTGCCCATCAGGCGCGAAGGCGATGCCCCGCGGCGAGAGGCCCGGCAGCGTTATGCCACCCGTCGAGGTATTGGTGGTCAGGTCGAGCACCGTGACGGTGTCGTCGACCGGCCGGGTGACATAGGCCTTCCGGTCGTCGGGCGACACGGCGATCGTGTAGGGGGCGTTCCCGACCGCGATCGTCGTCGCCGGCGTCATCGTGGCGACGTCGATGACGGTGACCGAATCGCTTCCTGGTTGACGACGTAGGCGCGGCGGCCATCATGGGACACGGCGATGCCGGTCGGCAGGTCGCCGGTCGCGATCGGCGGCAACAGGGCGTTCGTCGTCGTGTCGAGGACGGCGGCCTGATCGACGTTCGCCAGCGGCAGGAAGGCGTAGGCCCGTGTCTGGCTCGCGGCCGGCCGCGGCGCACCGAGGACCGCGAAGAGCGTGAGCGTGGCGAGGAACGGGCGTTGCCAGCCGGACGGTCGGGTTGTGGGCATAGCGGCCTATCCTAAACGGACAGTCGAGCTTCGCCGAACGAGGGTCGGACCGGTCGTCGCGTGGGCCGCGCACGTCTGCGCAACTACGGGAAAAACAGGGAAGGCTCACTACAATGCGGGCATGCCGGGCCACGAGTGCTACCACTGCAAGCAGTGGGTGGACGAAGGCGAGGCGCACGACTGCTGGACCACGACCGAGCAGGCGTTGACGCGGGATCTCTCGGAGGATCTGCGGGAGGCCTGGGAGCGGATCCGCGAGGCGGCGAGCGAGCTGGGCGAGCAGCGCATCTACGCCTCGCACAACTCGATCATGTTCGCGCGCAAGACCTGCTATGCGTTCGTCCGGCCGAAGCGCAGCTTCCTCGAGCTGTGCGTCTTCCTGGGCCGCACGGTGCGCTCGCCGCGCATCCGCCGCGCCGTGCCGTCGTCGAAGACGAAGGTCGCGCACATCATCCAGGTCAAGCATCGCGACGAGGTCGAGGCGCCGCTGACCGACTGGCTGCACGAGGCCTACCACCTGCAGGACGCGCCGGCCGCGAAGCCGGTCACCGCGAAGAAGCCGTCGCCGCGGAAGCCTCTGCCGCGAGCGGCACGGACACACCGCCGAGCGGCGGCGCGCCGGCGCGAATGAACCGCGCCATCGGGCTCCACATGAACCACTGCGGCAGCTGCCTCGCCAGGGCCGCCGGTCCGTCGACCGTCAGCGCGCCGCAGCGCAGCGCCGATGCGTAGTCGATCTGTCCGAGCCAGACACGATAGAAGGCGCCGAGGTCCGAGCGGACCACCAGATCCGCATCGAACCCCGGCGGCGTCACGCAGACGGACACCTCGCGCGGCTCGAGGAGCAGCCACACGCGGCGGGCGCGCGGACCGGTGAAGTCGAATTCGACGATGGTCCGCCGCGCCGGCAGCCGCTCACGGTGGATGCGCTGGTGGATCTTCCAGACGAGCAAACCGCCGTCCAGTTCCTCCGGCTGCGGATCGCCGAATGCCCAGCGGACTCCCCAGGCGCCGAGCGCCTCGATGACCACTTTGAGCTCGCGCCCGGCTTCCGTCAGGTGATATTCGGGCAGGCCCGACGACGCGCGGACCACGCGTTCGACGACGCCGGCGTCCTCGAGCTGGCGCAGCCGCGACGCGAGCAGCGACCGCGAGATCCCCGGCAGCGCCCGCTCGATCTCGTTGAAGCGGTGACTGCCCGCGATCAGCTCGCGGACGATCAGGGGCGTCCAGCGCTCCGCCAGGAGCTCCGAGGCACGCGCCACCGGGCAGTACTGCTCGTACTTCTGCATCTGTCGATGGTGCCTCGACGCGGTGACCGGGGCCAGTCCGAAAAATGAACCGGTCCGCTCCGATCCCTGCACTGGCCCGGCCGACCACCGCTGCCTAGTGTCGGGGCATGACACAAACACAACTCGGCGCAACGGTCGGCTTGTCCATCGCACTCGCCTGCGGCGCGGGTGCACACGGAACTCCACCTCATCCGGATCGGGAGCCTGTGCTGACGGCGGCACCGGTGATCGACTGGAGCAACGAAGCCCGCCGGGCCATCGTCCCGCCCGGCCCGAACGGTGTCTTCGGGACAGAGAACTACGGCAACAAGTTCCCCGGCGACGCGGCGGTCTACATGGGCATCGTCCACGTGGCGATCTACGACGCCGCGCTGGCGATCGAAGGCGGCTACCAGCCGTATGCGATCGCGCTCGATGCGCGGCGTGGCACGTCGGCTGCCGCCGCGGTGGCGACGGCGGCGCACCACACCCTGATCGGATTGCAGCCGGCGCTCGGGCTGACGGCGGCGCAGCAAGCCGTTCTCGACGGGCGCTACGCCAGCTACCTGGCCGCGATTCCGGACACGCGTGCGAAGGCCGACGGGATCGCCGTCGGCGAGCGCGTGGCGCAGGCCGTGCTCGCGCTGCGCGCCGGCGATGGACGCGAGCGCAATCCGCAGCTCGAGGATCTCGACCCTCCGCTGCCAGGTCCCGGGGTCTGGAGCAGCGGCGGCGGCGCGGCGCTGGGGCTGCGGCTGCCGGGCATGAAGCCACTGGCGCTGGCGCGCGCGTGGCAATTCCGCCCCGACGGACCGCTGCCGCTGAGCAGCCAGGCCTACGCGATCGACTTCGACGAGGTCGCCGCGCTCGGCCGCGCCGACAGCGTCGTGAGGCGGGCGGACCAGACCGCGCAGGCACTGTTCTGGACCGACCACGATCTGCGGCAGTGGAACGACGGGATGCTCGCCCTGGCCGCGGACGCCCGGCTCGGCCTCGTCGAGACCGCCAGAATGCTGGCGCTCGCGCACGTCGCTGGCGGCGACGCGATGATCGCCTGCTTCGACGCCAAGTACAGCTACTGGTTCTGGCGGCCGTTCCAGGCGATCCCGCAGGCGGACACGGACGGCAACGACGCGACGGACGCCGACGCGACATGGCAGCCGCTGCGACCGACGCCGGCGCACCCCGAGTACCCTTCCGCGCACGCCTGCCACACGACCGCGGTCTCCGAGGCGCTCCAGGCGTTCTTCGGCTCTCGCCGCGTCGCGTTCACGCTCGACAGTCGCGCGACCGGCACCACGCATCACTTCCACAGCTTCCGCGAGGTGATCCGCGACGTGAACGACGCGCGCGTCCTGGCCGGCTTCCACTACCGCCACTCCGACGAAGTCGGATTCCGCGCTGGGCCGGAGGGTCGCCCACTACGTGGTGCGGCATCGGTTCCGCCGGCTCGAGTGATTGACCTCGGGCTCGGGGCGGCGTGCTAGGATTCCGGCCACGAACCGGACGCCGGGCACCCGCCCTGGCCTTCCCCCGAGGACCCTCATGGCCGACGGATCACTCTCGAGACGCGAGCTCCTGCGGCGCACCGGTGGAGCCGGCGCGCTGCTGGCACTTCCGGTTGCGGCGCGCGCGGATGCCGCTGCGACCCCCACGCTTCCCATCGCGGACACACCGGCGCCGCCGGACGTCTACGGCGCCATCGGCGTGCGGCCGCTGATCAACGGGCGCGGCACCTTCACGATCATCAGCGGCTCGACGATGCTGCCCGAGGTGCGGGCGGCGATCGACGCGGCCAGCCGCCGGTACGTCCACCTGGATGAACTGGCCGAGGCGATCGGCGCCCGCCTGGCCACGCTGACCCAGGCCGAGTGGGGCCTGGTCACGTCGGGATGTTCGGCCGGGCTGACTCACGCCACCGCCGCGTGCGTCGCCGGCGGCAACCCCGAGCTCCACGTCCGCATCCCGAACCTGCAGGGGTTCGCCAAGGACGAGGTGATCATCCCGGCGCACTCGCGCAACGTCTACGACGCCGCGATCCGCGCCGTCGGCGTGCGCGTCGTCACGGTGTCGACCGTCGCCGAGCTCGAGGCGGCGATCGGGCCGCGGACGGCGCTGATCTACGTGCTGGCCAGCCCCGACGCCGACAAGAGCGAGCTCAGCGTCAAGGCGATGGGGCCGATCGCCAAGGCCAAGGGCGTGCCGATCCTGGTCGACGCCGCCGCCGAGATCCTGACCATCCCCAACGTCCACCTGCGCGACGGCGCGACGCTCGTCGCCTACAGCGGCGGCAAGTGCCTGCGCGGTCCGCAGACGGCGGGCCTGCTGCTCGGCCGCAAGGATCTGGTCAAGGCGGCCTGGGTCCACAGCGCGCCGCACCACGGTCCGCATCGCGGCTACAAGGTCGGCAAGGAAGAAGCGATCGGCATGCTGGCCGCGGTCGAAGCCTGGGTGAAGCGCGACCACGACGCCGAATGGAAGCGCTGGACCGGCTGGCTCGAACACATCGCGGCCAAGGTGAAAACCGTCGACGGCGTGACCACCGAAATCGTCCAGCCCGTCGGCCTGTCGAACAAGACGCCGTCGCTCCGCGTGCGCTGGGATCGCGCCAAGCTGGGCGTCGATGGCGTCGCAGTCGTGCGCACGCTGTTCAACGGCGAGCCGCGCATCACCATGACCGCCGCGGGCGGCGGAGAGGCCGGCGATCGATCGGCGATGGCCGGTACCGGCGTCTCGATCACGCCCTACATGATGGCCGCGGGCGACGAGCAGATCATCGCGGATCGCCTGCACGCCGTGCTGAGCAAACCGCCCGTCACGCCGGTGAAGACGCCGGCACCGCCGGCCGGCGACCTGTCCGGCGGCTGGGACGTGAAGATCCAGTACGCGGCGTCGGCGTCCACGCACCACTTCCAGCTGCGTCAGCGCGGCGCGGACATCGAGGGCGCGCACCAGGGCGACTTCGTCACCCGCGATCTCACCGGCTCGATCGACGGTGACGAGATCCGGCTGCGCAGCAACGTCGGCGAACAGGGCGGCGACGCGTTCTCGTTCACCTTCACCGGCAAGGTCGCCGGTGATCAGCTGACCGGCACGCTCGACATGGCCGAGTACCTCGGCGCGACGTTCACGGCGACGCGCCGGGTGCCGGGACGGCGGCGGGCCTGAGCATGATGAAGCGCGCATTGTTCGCCACTGGCGTGCTGGCCGCGATCGTCGCGGGAGCGGCCCGATTCGAGGCCCAGACCGCCGGCGCCGGCCGCCAAGTACGACCTGCTCCTCAAGGGCGGCCACGTCATCGACGCCCGGAACAGCATCGACGCCGTGCGCGACGTCGCCATCGCCGGCGGGAAGATCGCGCTGGTGGCGCCGTCGATCCCGGCCGGCCGACGCCGGCAAGACGATCGACGTCACCGGCCTCTACGTCACGCCCGGCCTGATCGACATCCACGCGCACGTCTACACCGGCACCGGCGAGACGCAGCTCCTACGCCGGCGACAACAGCGTCTACCCCGGACGGCTTCACGCTTCCGGGTCGGCGTCACGACCGTGGTCGACGCCGGCGGCGCCGGCTATCGCAACTTCGAGGACTTCAAGGACCGGATCATCGATCGGTCGCGGACGCGCGTGCTGGCGTTCCTCAACATCGTCGGGCACGGCATGCGCGGCGGCAAGTTCGAGAGCGATCAGGGCGACATGGACGCGCAGGCGGCCGCGGCGATGGCCCTGAAGCACAAAGGGACGATCGTCGGCATCAAGACCGCGCACTACACCGGCCCGGAGTGGACGCCGGTCGATCGCGCCGTCGAGGCCGGCACCGCCGCCAACATCCCGGTGATGGTCGACTTCGGCAACAACCATCCCGACACGCGGCCGCTCGCCGATCTGCTGACGAAGAAGCTGCGGCCCGGCGACATCTACACCCACATGTACTCGGGCCTGCGCAACGAGCTGGTCGACGGCAAGCCGAACCCCGGCATGGTCGAAGGCCGCAAGCGCGGCGTGATCTTCGACGTCGGCCACGGCGGCGGCAGCTTCGCCTGGCGCGTCGCGGTGCCGATGGTGAAGGCCGGCTTCATCCCCGACTCGATCTCCACCGACCTGCACATCACCAGCATGAACGCCGGCATGAAGGACATGCTCAACGTCATGGGCAAGTTCCTGGCGATGGGCATCCCGCTGCCGAAGGTGATCGCGCAGGCCACCTGGAACCCGGCGCGCGAGATCAAGCAGGACGCGCTGGGCCACCTGTCGCCGGGCGCCATCGCCGACATCGCCGTGCTGCGCCTCGAGAAGGGCACGCTTCGGCTACCTCGACATGTTCGGGGCCAAGCTGTCCGGCACGGAGCGGCTGACCGCCGAGATGACTCTCAAGGACGGCAAGATCGTCTACGAGCTGAATGGGCTGGGGCGTCCGGAGTGGACGACCCTTCCCGCCGACTACAGGAACACGGGCGCGCCCACGTGGGACGCGACGAGGAGGTGACGTGGCGAAGCCGAACGCGAAGAAGACGATCGAACCGCAGAACGTTCCTGAAGGCGGCGCCCGGCCGCGGCGGCCGCCGCGGTGGCCGCGGCGCCGGCGGTGGCATCGGCGCAGGGGACGGCGGCGGCGCCGGTCAAGAAGGTGCACTGGTCCGGCGGCAAGCCGCCCGAGAAGACGCCGCTCTTCAGCGGCATCGTCCAGCACGGCAGCCTGATCTTCATCGCCGGCATCGGCGCGCACTTCGAGGGCGACATCAAGGCGCACACCAAGCACGTGCTCGACGAGATCCAGAAGCGCCTCGAGTCGGTCGGCTCGTCGATGGAGAAGGTCCTGAAGGTGAACGTCTACCTGAACGACCTGAAGGACTACGCGGCGATGAACGAGGTCTTCCTCGGCCGCTTCGGCAAGGAGCCGGGCGTGCGGACGACGATCGCGGCGGCCGGCGGCATCCCCGGCAACTCGCTGGTCGAGATCGACTGCATCGCCTGCGTCTGATCGGCCGGGCGGTCCGTGCCCATGACCGGTCGTCCCCTCTGGCAGTGGAGCGCGACCGACATCGCCGCCGCCACGCGGTCGGGTGACGTCTCGTGCCGCGAGGTCGCCGCCTCGGTGGTCGAGCGGATGCGGACGGTCAACCCGCGGCTGAACGCGGTGACGCTGGATCTCGGCGACACCGCGCTCGCCGCCGCCGAGCGGCTCGACGCCCGCCGGCTGGCACGGCGACCCGCCGGGGCCGCTGTTCGGCGTCCCCATCACGATCAAGGACAACGTCGAGGTGCGCGGCCAGCGGACGCCCAACGGCGTCGCCGGCCTCGCGCACATCATCGCCAGGGACGACGCGCCGATCGTCCGGCAGCCTGATCGACGCCGGCGCGGTGATCGTCGGGCGCACCAACACGCCCGAGTTCTCGATGCGGGCCACGACCAACAACGCGCTCTACGGGCTGACGCTCAATCCGTGGGACGCGCGCATCTCCTGCGGCGGATCGTCGGGCGGCGCCGCCGCGGCGGTGGCGTCGGGGATCTGCGCCATCGGCCACGGCAACGACGTCGCCGGCTCGATCCGCTTCCCGGCGATGCACTGCGGCGTCGCCGGCCTCAAGCCGACCTCGCCGGCCCACGCGCCCTTGATGTCGATTCAGGGACCGCTGGCGCGCTGCGTCGCGGACATCGGCCTGGGCCTCGCGGTCATGCAGCCGCCCGACGCGAGCCGCTCGAGTCCGCGATCCGAGGTCGTGCCCGGCGGCCACGCCATCGGCCTGATCGCCGAGATTCCCGGCATGCCGATCGCGCCCTCCGTCACCCAGGCCCTGCGCGACGCCACGACGGCGCTGGAAGCCGCCGGCTACGTGGTCGAGCCGGTGGACGTGCCGGACATCGTCAACTCAGGTGAGATGGCGCTGCGCTTCCTGATGACGGAACTGGAGCACCTCGTGGTGCCGATCGCGCGCCGCCTGGGGAGCGAGCAGATCAACTGGTACTTCGACAGCTGGGTGAACGGCATGCCGCCCTTCCGCACCCGCGACGGTTTCCTCGAGGCGGTCGAGGCGCGCGTCGAGATCCTGGCGCGGTGGGAACGGGTGCTGGCGACGCATCCCGTCATCCTCCTGCCCCAGCGCGCGGATCCGCTGCTCGAAGTGGACGAGGACCTGCGGAGCACCGAGCACCTGCGCCACGTCCTGCGCGGCTACGCGCCGAGCGCCACCATCAATCTCCTCGGCCTGCCCTCGGTGTTCGTCCCGACAGGCCTGGGGGACGGGCTGCCGACCGGCGTCCAGATCGTCGCCGGCGCGCATCGGGAGGATCTGTGTCTCGCGGCGGCCGCCGCGATCGAGGCGCGTCTCGGCACGCTGATCGAGCAGCTCTGGCAGCGAGCCTGATCGCCGGCGTCAGGCTCGACGAACGGCCATCGCCACGTCGGCGTGCTGTTCCGCCGCCTGGCGGACGCGCCAGGCCTGCCACAGGTGCCGCCTTTCGTGCGCCGCGAGGACGTGCAGGCCCGTCGCCAGGCTGAACCGGACGCCGCGGATGAACGGGTTGGGGAACGTCACGCCGGTCAGGTCGATCCCGCCGTAGCGCTGCAGGTAGGCGCGCACCTCCTGGTGCGACGCGAAGAACTGCGCCGCCGCATCCGCCAGCGCCGGCGCGACCCGCGGCCGGATCGCCCGCGGAGCCCTGGTGCGGAGGAGCGGTCTGGCAGGCGGTTCGAGCGACCACACGAACCAGCCGCCGAGCAGGCCCGGCCGTACCGGACCACGCCGCGCGCGGCCATCGGCCAACGCGCGCTCGCTGACCGGCTCCATCGCGCGCAGGTAGACCCGATTGGCCGTCGCCAGGTGATCCAGGCACTCCGCCACGCTCCACGCTCCGGGGGCGGGCTGCCAGCGTCCCTGCGCCTCGTTCACACCGGCGACGAGCGCACGCGCGTCGCGTTCAACGGCGTCGAAGGCGGCGTCGAGGGCGGCGAGATCCGCGTCGGGAAGGGCGGTCGTCGTCATGTCCATACCCTAGGGTACGGAAACGAGGCGTTGTCAATACCTCAGGGTATGGAGAATGATGGCGCGGTATGGCGCAGGCCAGGACGGGCAAGGCGCGGCTCGGCGAACCGACCCTGACGAGCGTCGGACTGGGCCGAGGCGGCGCTGCAGCTGATCGCCGAGAAGGGCCTGGGCGCGCTGACCATCAGCGCGCTCGCCGCCCGGCTCGGCGCCACGAAGGGCAGCTTCTACTGGCACTTCAAGGGCCGCGACGAGTTGCTCGCGGCCGCGCTGGCGCGCTGGGAGCGCTCGGTCGGCGAGATGATCCGCAGCCTCGACGCGATCCCGGACCACCGGCGCCGGCTGGAGCTGATCCTGGACGCCGCCTCGCAGCCGCCGCGATCGCGCTCGCTCTACGCGGCGCTGGCCGAAGCCGCCGAGGATCCGGTGGTCCGCAAGGTGCTGCAGCGCGTCGCGTCCTTGCGCATCGACTATCTCGAGGTCTGTTATCGCGGGCTCGGCCTCGCCGCGGCGTCGGCCAGGGCCCACGCCGTGCTCGCCTACGCGGCGTACCGCGGCCTGCTGCAGCTCGCGCACGAAGCGCCCGGCAGCCTGCCGGCGGAATGGGCGTCCTACGCCGCGCTCACTCGACAGACGTTCCTGCCGGAGACCTCGGTGAAACGAAGACCGCCGAAGCGCGCGACGCGTTAGCGTCCGCGGCGCTGGGCCGCCCGCACTTCGTCCTCGGTGTAGACCGCGGCGAAGGGGACCTCGGCTTCGAGGTACGCGGCCACGTCCCGCAGCGAGACCTTCAGGGATCGCAGCTTCGCCGTGTCGAGGTGGATCTCGTTGTTGGCGGCGTCGGTGAAGTACTGCACGACGGTGCCGCCGCCCGGCGAGAAACGCGCGTCGATCCGCTTGGCGATCTCGTCGACGTAGTGGCGCCCGCCGGGCCGCGGCTCGCCGGGCATGCCGTGATCGGCGGCGATGGCGATCGCGAATCGCCCGGCGCCGGCCTTGCGCTCGATGATCTGGAGGGCGTGCGCGATCTGGCGATCGAGCTCGGCCATCTCCTCCTTGATCTCCGGCGAGGCCGGCCCGTAGGCGTGCCCGACGTAGTCGGGGCCCTTCAGGTTGACGAGGACGAGATCGGGGATCTCGTCGGCGCCAAGCGGTTCCGCCTCGAGGACTGCGGCGAGGGCATCGCCCTCGAAGCGCTGGAACAGCGCCGAGTGGCGGAACTTCGTCGGGTTGCCGATGTCGTGGCCCATCCACGTGCCGCCGGCCTCGGTCCAGTAGCGGCGTGCCGTGAACGGCTTCAGGGCATCGGACAGCGCATAGCACTTCGTGTTGGTCTCGAAGGTGCCGTCACCCGCGGTGCTGTAGCTGGCGGCGCGGACCCGCCGGCCGTTGACGAGGCAGGCGCCGTGGCCGACGAGGCCGGCCGTGGCCCGGATGGCACCGCCCTGACCGACGATCACGGCCTGGCCCTCGGTCTCGATGTTCCAGACGTCGGCCAGCGTCAGCGCGAACATCTCACCGGGATCGAGCTGGTCGTACGCTTCCTGCGACTTGCCGGTGACGCGGTTGAACAGGTAGTTGACCGCCAGGCCGTGCGTCTGCGGCTCGGCGCCGGTGCCGAGGTTGGCGTGGCCGACGGCGGTGAGCGTCGGCACCGACGACACGTGGGCCTGGCTGAACCAGGCGCCACCGGCGCGCAGCCGCGACAGCGTCGGCAGGAGCGTCCCGGTAGGTGTCGAAGTAGTCCGCACGGGTGCCGTCGAGCACCAGCAGCGCGACCACGCGCGGCCGCGTGGACGCCGGCGCCAGCGCCTCGAGGAGCGGCCTGCCGACGGCGGTGGCCGGCGGCGCCGTGCCGAGCAGCGCGGCCAGCGTCGGCACCACGTCCTGCTGGGTGACGCGCTCGTTCCAGACCAGCGTCTTGACGAACGGCGGCCCGTACAGCAGCAGCGGGATGTGCGTGTCGTAGGACCACGGCGAGCCGTGCATGAAGGCGTAGAGCGGGTTGCGATCGACGATGAACTCGCCCTCGCGCGACACCATGAACAGCTGGCCGCTGCGGCCGGGGAAGTAGCCGCGCGCGAACTGTGTGAGCCAGGCGTCGCGCTGGGCGGTCGTCGTGACACCCGTCGCGGCGGCGGCCGGTGCCGCGGGATCTGTCACCGGCGGACGGGGAGCGCTCGATCGGCACGAAGCCGAGGCAAGCGCCAGCAGGACGGCCAGGACGACGGGCGAGCGAAGCATGGGCACACTGTAGCCCAGCCTCGTGACGCCCGTGTTTACCGCGATCGGCGGCGTCCGCCGGCAGCCTTCGCCGCCGCGCGCGCGGCCACGCCCGCCTGCTGGCGCTGGATCGCGCTGACGATCGCCGGGATCAGCCCGGGGAAGCGCTGCTCGATCTCCGGGCAGCGCGACGTGTTCCGCATCTCGACACCCTGCCGCTCGCTGCGGATCAGGCCCGACTCGCGCAGCGCCTTGAAGTGCACCGACAGCGTCGACTTCGGAATCGGCCGGTCGATCAGCTTCGACAGGCTGGAGCAGGTGTGCTCGCAGCCGGACGTCGCGATGGCCGCATAGATCGCCACCCGCGTCGGGTCGGACAACGCGTGCAGGATCCCCTCGACGGTGACGTCCTCGATCGCCGGGTGGAACAGCGGCTTCATCGAGCCCCATTTTACAGGGGGCTTGACACGGCGTCCAATAGTTCATAAATTATGAACTATTGAACCGATGGCCGGGCCGCGAATGGCCGCGGCGGCCGCCGGTCGAAGGGAATCGGTCATGAGCAGGCTCACCGGCAAGGTCGCAGTGGTCACCGGCGCGTCCAAGGGCATCGGCGCCGCCATCGCCAAGGCGCTCGCCGCCGAGGGCGCCTCGGTGGTCGTCAACTACGCCTCGAGCAAGGCCGGGGCGGAGGCCGTGGTGGCGGCCATCACCGCCAAGGGCGGCCAGGCGGTGGCCGTCGGCGGGGACGTCTCCAAGGCCGACGACGCGCGCAGAATCGTCGAGACCGCGATCGAGCGCTACGGCCGGCTGGACGTGCTGGTCAACAACTCGGGCGTCTACGAGTTCGCGCCCATCGAGGCGGTGACGGAAGAGCAGTTCCACCGCATCTTCAACATCAACGTGCTCGGCACGCTCCTCACGACGCAGGCGGCCGTGAAGCACCTCGGCGAAGGGGGCAGCATCATCAACATCGGGTCCGCGGTGACCGACATCACGCCCGCCCACTCGGCCGTCTACACCGGCACCAAGGGCGCGCTCGATGCCATCACTGGCGTGCTCGCGCGCGAGCTCGGGCCGCGCAAGATCCGGGTCAACACGATCAACCCCGGCATGGTCGAGACCGAGGGGACGCACAGCTGCCGGCTTCATCGGCTCCGACTTCGAGAAGGCGCTGCTGCCGCAGGTGCCGCTGGGCCGCACCGGCAAGGTCGGCGACATCGCGCCGATCGCCGTCTTCCTCGCGTCGGACGACTCGGGCTGGCTCACCGGCGAGCAGCTGCTGGCCAGCGGCGGCCTGCGCTGATCCGAAGGCGTCGAGGCGCGGATGTCGCCTGGCATCCGCGCCTCCCGCCGCCGCCTTTCACCCCTGCCCACGACCCCGTCCCATAGCACTGGACAACCGACTTCATATCGTTATAATCACCGCAATTCATGCTCACCCTGAGCCGCGATCTGCCGGTTCCCCTGTATCACCAGGTGAAAACCTCGATCCTGCGCCGGATCGAGACCGGCCAGTGGCGCCCGGGCGATCGCCTCCCGTCGGAGGACGAGCTCGCCGAGGGCTTCAAGGTGAGCAAGATCACGGTCCGCCAGGCGCTGCGCGAGCTGGCCCAGATCGGCCACATCCGCCGCGAGCAGGGCCGCGGCACGTTCGTGCAGCGTCCGCCCCTCGTCGAGGGGCCGCGACAGCTCACCAGCTTCAGCGAGGAGATGCGCCGCCAGGGCGTCCAGGCGTCCTCCGCCGTCCTCGAGCAGGGCACGGTCCCGGCGTCCGCCGACGTGGCCTCGACGCTCGGCATCGCAGAGGACGAACCGGTCTTCCGCCTCCGCCGCCTCCGCCTCGCGGACGGCGATCCGATGGGCGTGCAGACGGCCTACATCCCGGCCCAGCTGGTGCCGCGCATCGGGGACATCGACTTCTCGCGCTCGTCGCTCTACGACGTGCTCAGCGGCCACTACAACCTCGTTCCGTCCAGCGCGCACGAGACGCACTTCGCGTTCGCGGTGACCGGCGAGGACGCGGCTCTGCTTCACGTCGACGTGGGGGCTCCGGTGATGGGAACGGAACTGGTCGCGCGGCTCGCCGACGGGCGCGCCCTCGAGTACGTGCGCTCCGTGATGCGCGCCGACCGCTACAAGATCGTGCTCGACCTGGTACGACAACCGGCCCAACGGGGGTAGGTGAGACGCACTGCCAGCAACGCAAGACTGAACGACGGATACATGAGGGGGAGTTCGATGTTGAAGGTGTTTTCGCTGCGACGGGTTCTTCGACACGGCGGCAGCTTCACGGCGTGCCTGATCGCGGTCACGCTGCTCTTCGTCAATGCTCGCCTGGCCGATGCGCAGGCTCTCTACGGCAGCATCGTCGGCAACGTCACCGATGCCCAGGGCGCGACCGTGCCCGGCGTGACGCTCACGGCCACCAACACCGGCACCGCGCTCGAGGTGGAAACCGTCACCGATGGTGACGGCGCCTACACCTTCCGCAACCTGCTGCCGGGCACCTACGACGTCAAGGCGGGGCTCACCGGCTTCCGCGAGCACAAGGAGACCGGCATCACGGTGGCGGCCGGCAACCCGGTGCGCATCAACATCGCGCTGGAGGTCGGCAACCTCACCGAGACGGTGCAGGTCGCCGCCGACACGACCCTGCTGCAGACGGACAAGGCCGATCTCTCGACGCAGCTCAACTCGAAGGAGATCACCGACCTGCCGCTGAACCAGTACCGGAACTACCAGGCGCTCATCAACCTGGTGCCCGGCGCGACGCCGGCGCAGTTCCAGAACGCCGAGATCGACTCGCCGGGCCGGTCGCTGCGCACCTGGGTCAACGGCACCCAGCCGAACAGCAACGCCACCCGCATCGACGGCGCGGTCTCGGTCAACCTCTGGCTGCCGCACCACGTCGGCTACGTCCAGCCGGCCGAGACGATCGAGACGGTCAACGTCTCGACCAACAGCTTCGACGCCGAGTACGGGATGGCCGGCGGCGCGGCGACGACCGTGATCACCAAGTCGGGCACCAACAACGTGCGCGGCTCCGCGTTCTGGTTCGGCAACACCGACGAGCTGAACGCCAACACCTACTTCAACAACGCATTCGACCGGGCGAAGGATGAGCTCAGCCGCAACATCTACGGCGGCACGGTCGGCGGGCCGGTGATGCGCAACAAGCTGTTCTACTTCGGATCGTTCGAGCGCTTCGCCGATACGCGCGGATCGCTCGCCAACTACGGCGTGCCCACGGCGCGGATGCGCAACGGCGACTTCGGCGAAGTCGCGGCCGCCTACGCCAACTTCCGCCTCTACAACCCGTTCACCGGCGGCTGCCGGCGGCGCCGGCCGCGAGCTGTTCCCGAACAACACGATCCCGTCGTCGATGATCAACGGCGTGTCGCGCTCGGTGATGGACTACTACCCGCTGCCCAACACGACGGCGGATCTCAACTCGAACCAGCTCGCCGACGACTACCAGCAGTTCCGCGAGGTCACCTCCGATCGTGACAACTACGACCTCAAGATGACCTGGCAGCGCAACGCCTCGCACTCGGCGTGGGGCAAGTTCTCGATGCTGGACGCGGAAGTGATCGACAACTTCTCGCTCGGCTTCGACGAGGGCAGCCTCGGCGACACGCGGGTCTACGTCGTCGGCTTCGGCCACACCTGGACGCTGAGCCCGTCGCTCGTCCTCGACGGGAACTTCGGCGCCAACATCCAGAACCAGGAGGTCACCGGCCCGGACTACGGCGACAACCTCGGGCTCGGCATCGGCATCCCCGGCTCGAACGGCCCGGACATCACCCAGAGCGGCTTGCCGCACTTCGCCATCGGCGCCAACAACAACACCGGCTACAACATCGGCACCACCCCGAACTGGATGCCGCTGTTCCGCAAGGAGCGCAGCTACACGTTCAGCACCGCGATGACGAAGGTCTTCACGAGCCACGACCTGCGGGTCGGCGTCGACATCGTCCGTCACAACCTCAACCACATCCAGGCCGAGTTCGGTGACATCGGCGGCGTCCGCGGCGGGTTCCGCTTCAACGGCACCGTCACCGGCGTGCCGGGCTACACCCCGCTGCTGTGGAACGAGTTCGGCACGTTCCTGCTCGGCCTGCAGACCTACCAGGGCAAGGACGTGCAGACCGAGTGGATGACCACGCGCGAGTGGCAGAGCGCGATCTACGTGCGCGATCGCTGGAACGTGAACCCCAACTTCACGATCAGCGCCGGCCTGCGGCTCGAGAACTATCCGCTGATGTCACGCGACGGCCGCGGCATCGAGCGGCTCGACCTGACCACCTACGAGGCGCTGATCGGCGGCTTCGGCAACACGCCCGACGACGTCGGCATCGACCTCAAGACGTGGTACTTCGCGCCGCGGCTCGGGGCGATGTACCGCTTCGGCGAGAAGGCGGTGGCGCGCGCCGGCTACGGGCGCACGATCAACCCGCTGCCGTGGTCGCGTCCGATGCGCGGCTCGTTCCCGCAGGACATCTTCTTCAACCGGACCGCGGATCAGTTCACGGCGCTGGGCACGCTCGAGCAGGGCATCCCGGAGGTGCCGATCCCGGACATCAGCTCGGGCCGGGTCCCCCTGCCCCGCGGCGTCTTCATGCGGTCGCCGAACCCGAACCAGCTCGATCGCGGCATCATCCAGCAGTGGAACCTGGCCTACGAATACCGCCTGCCGTGGGACATCGCGGCGGAGGTCGCCTACGTCGGGACCGCGCACGGACGGCGGCTACGCCGATCTCAACCTGAACTACGGCGCGCCGGGCGGCGGCAACGCCGCGCGGCAGTACTTCGGCGCTGGCCGGCACGACGGCCGTCGTGGACTGGGCGGCCCGCACCAAGAGCCGCTACCACGGCCTGCAGCTCGCGCTGAACCGGCCGCTGCGCAACGACCTGCTGCTGCGGGCGGCCTACACCTACAGCCGCTCGAAGAACATGACGCGCAACGACGAGGACGGCTGGACCGACCTCACCTGGAACACCCCGCTGATGTACGACCGCAACTTCGCGGTGGCCGGCTTCGACCGTCCGCACGTATTCCAGATGGCCGTCGTCTACACGCTGCCGTTCATGAAGGACCGCACGGACGCGGTCGGGCTGCTGCTCCAGGGCTGGCAGGTGAACTCGATCATCTCAGCCTACTCGGGCACGCCGTTCTCGGTCGCCGGGACCAACACGGCGCTCAACTGCCAGGGCTGCGGCAACGGCGACTTCATCACCATCAACTACGCGGGGGATCCGGAGGCGACTGGCAGCGTAGGCGCCACGGGTGAGCCGTACTACCCGCTCGCCAACTTCTCGCAGCCGACCGGGGCCGACATCGGGGGCTTCGGCAGCACGGGCCGCAACTTCTTCCGCCGTCCGGGCGTCTGGAACGTCGACATGTCGGTGTTCAAGGGGTTCCAGATCGGCCGCTGGCGCCCGGAGTTCCGGCTCGAGATGGCCAACGTGTTCAACCACACGACCTGGGGCCGGCCGGTGGTGGCGTTCACGGCGAACAACTTCATGCAGTTCGTGCCGCAGAGCACCGTCGTCACGGACGGCAACAACCAGATGAACACGCCCGGCCCGCGCCGGATCCAGATCGGGCTGCGCACGTCGTTCTGAGGTTCCCCCCGCCTCAGACCGGGCCGCCGCGATCTCGTGTCGCGGCGGCCCGGGCAACCTCCTGCCACCTGTCGGAGCTCATCAGTGGTATGGTGGCCCCGCTCTCGAGCCGGCTCGAACCTCCGCAACCGCGACTGGTACCTCCACCCTCTCGCGGCGTTGCGGAAGCCGTCGGAGCAGAGAAGGCCCCCCATGAAATCACTCCTGGCGTGTGTCGTCGTGTTCGGCGGTGCCGCGATCGCCGCCGGATCCGCCCAAGCTCAACCCGCCCCGTCCGCTGCCGCCGACGTCTATCACGTGCACTTCACCAAGGCGGTGCCGGGACAGGCCGCCGCGCTAGGGAAGGCACTCAGCGTGCCCGACAAGACGTCGCCCATGCCGGAACACTTCGTGGTGCTCCGTCATCAGGAAGGGGACGACTGGGACTACGTCGTCATCCAGCACATGGGACCGAAAGCGGAGGTGACGGCCGCGGCCCCGGGCGGCCCCGATCCGGCCAGAGACCTCCGCGCCTGGCACGCGGATTCGTTCGTGAGCGGCCCTCCGTGGGCGGAGTTCACGCGCCAGATGGGCATCGGCGGGTCGGCGGCGGCGGGAGCCCCGTCTACATCGTCGGTGTTCAGCGGCCCGTCGCCGGTCATCGTGAGCAGCTCGCCAAGTCGCTCGCCACGGTCGATCCGGCAGCCAAGATCGCCACCGGCAACGTGCTCCTGACGCATCTCGAGGGCGGTGAGTGGACGTTCGCGACCCTTACCCGCTACGGCTCGTGGACCGATCTCGGAGCGGACCGTGCGGCCGCGGCCGCCAATGCCGCGTCGGCTGGTGGGTGGGACGACGTCCGACAGCACTCCGCGTTCCACCGCGACACCATCGCCGATCGGATCTATCCGGCGAAGTGACCAGGGGCCAGAGCCCGACCGGAGGTCGCTCCGTCCGACCCCGCCCGGCAGAGGCCGGCGACGGTGTCAGAGAAGTCTGTTGAATAATGGGCCCATGCTTTGGGTCCGAACCACCACCGGGATCGCCGCCTTGACGCTGCTGGCGGCGGTCCCCGACGTCCACGCACAACCGCAAGGCGGCCCCGGCCGGCGCGTTTTCGAGACGCGCTGCGCCGTGTGTCACGGCAACGACGGCCACGGCGGCGACACCGGGCCGTCGATCGTCTACCGCCTGCCGCTGCTCAAGGACCCCGATCTGATCACGCTGCTGCGTGACGGGCGTCCGACCAAGGCCATGCCGCCGCAGCCGATGCCGGTGGCCGACCGCACCGCGCTGATCCGCCACCTGCGGAGCATCGAGCGCCGCGAGCCGCCGCTCACGCGGGCCACCATCGAGACCACTGACGGCCGCACCCTGGACGGCGTCGTGCTGAACCAGGGTTTCTCCGATCTGCAGCTGCGCACGGACGACAAGCGCGTCCACCTGCTGCGGCGATCCGGCACGCAGTTCCGGCCGATCGCCGCCGAGACGGGCTGGCCGACCTACAACGGCGATCCCGGCGGCAACCGCTACACGACGCTGACGCAGATCGAGAAAACGACCGTCGGCCGGCTGGCGCCGGCGTGGCTGTTCAGCGTCCCGGACGCCGGCAACCTGCAGGTCACGCCGGTCGTCGTCGACGGCATCATGTACGTGTCCGCGCCGAACGAGTGCTACGCGCTCGACGCCGGCAGCGGCCGCCGCATCTGGCACTACAAGCGGTCGCGCACGCCCGGCCTCACGTCCGGCCACGCCAATCGCGGCGTCGCGGTCGCCGGCGATCGCGTCTTCATGGCCACCGACCATGCCCACGTGATCGCCCTCAACCGCTTCACCGGCGAGCTGCTGTGGGACAGCGTCATGGACGACTGGCGCAAGAACTACGCGGCGTCGTCGGCGCCGCTGCCGGCCGGCAACCTGGTCATCTCCGGCGTGACCGGCGGCGAGCACGGCGCCAACGGCTTCGTCATCGCCTTCGATCAGGACACTGGCAAGGAGGCCTGGCGCTTCTGGACGGTGCCGAAGCCGGGCACGCCCGGCTCCGAGACGTGGAAGGGCAAGGACATCGAGCACGGCGGCGCGCCGACCTGGTTCACCGGCAGCTACGATCCCGAGCTCGATCTCGTCTACTGGCCGACCGGCAACCCGGGCAAGGAGTACAACGGCGACGATCGCCAGGGCGACAACCTCTACGCCTCCTGCATCCTCGCCCTCGATCGGAAGACGGGCACGCTGAAGTGGCACTATCAGTTCACGCCGCACGATCTGTGGGACTGGGACGCGACGCAGACGTCGGTGCTGGTCGACGCCGACTGGCAGGGCCGGCCGCGCAAGCTGATGCTGCACGCCGATCGCAATGGCTTCTTCTACGTCTTCGATCGCGCCACCGGTGAGCGGCTGCTCTCGACGCCCTTCGTGAAGCACCTCACCTGGGCCAGCGGCATCGGCGCCGACGGGCGGCCGATCCGTCTCCCGAACCAGGAGCCATCGGCCGCCGGGACCAAGGTGTGCCCGTCGCAGGACGGCGCCACCAACTGGTTCGCGCCGTCGTTCAGCCCGCAGACCGGGCTGTACTACGTCCAGACGTTCGAGAAGTGCAGCATCTACACGAAGGCGCCGCAGGGCCCCTGGGAGCCTGGCAAGCCGTACCTGGGCGGCTCGCAGCGCGTCCTGCAGGAGGATCCGACGCCGCAGCGGATCCTGCGCGCGATCGACATCCGCACCGGCGCGATCACGTGGGAGCTGCCGCAGCCAGGCCCGGCGATCTCGTGGGGCGGTACGCTGGCGACCGCGACCGGGCTGGTGTTCGTGGCCGAGGACGGCGGCGCGCTGATGGCCGTCGACGCGACCACCGGCACGCCGCTGTGGACGTTCCAGACCAACGCGACGTGGCGGGCGTCGCCGATGACCTACATGTTCGACGGGCGCCAGCACATCGCGATTGCCGCCGGCGCCAACATCCTGTCGTTCGCGCTGCCGTAGGGAGCTTTCATGCGTATCCTTCTCGTCATGCTGCTGGCCCTCGTCCAGGCGAACACGCCGGCCCCGGATGTGCCGACCGCGACAATCGCCAACGGCCGGCTGCGCGCGTCGATCCAACTGCCCGACGCCAAGACTGGCTACTACCGCGGCGCCCGCTTCGACTGGTCGGGCCAGGTGTCGAGCCTGACCTGGAACGGGCACGAGTACTTCGGCCAGTGGTTCGAGCAGTACGACCCGACCCTCCACGACGCGATCCAGGGCCCGGTCGAAGAGTTCCTGACCGGCGAGGCCGGCCTCGGCTACGCCGAGGCGGCGCCCGGCGGCACCTTCGTCCGCATCGGCATCGGCGTGCTGCGCAAGCCGACCGAGGCGTCGTTCCAGCGCTTCGGCCGCTACGAGATCGTCGATCCGGGGAAGTGGACGACCACGACCGGCAAGGACCGCATCGAGTTCGTCCACGAGCTGAAGGATGGCGCCGGCTACGCCTACACCTATCGCAAGGTGCTGCGGCTCGACGGCGACACGCTGGTGATCGAGCACGAGCTGAAGAACACCGGCACCAGGCCGATCGTGACGAGCGTCTACAACCACAACTTCTTCACGCTCGACCGCAAGACGACCGGGCCGGACAACCTGGTCCGCTTCCCGTTCGCGCCGAAGGCGGCCCGGCCGCTCAACGGCATGGCCGAGATCCGCGGCCGCGAGCTGGCCATCGCCCGCGATTTCCAGCCGAAGGAGAACGTCTTCACCGAGCTGGAGGGCTTCGGGACCGCCGCGTCGGACAACGGGTTCGAGATGGAGAACCGGGCGACCGGCGCGGGCGTCCGCGTCGCCGGCGACCGGCCGCTGTCGAAGCTGCTGTTCTGGTCGGCCTACAAGACGGTGTGCCCGGAGCCGTACGTCGACGCCAGCGTCGAGCCCGGCCGCACCACCTCGTGGCGGATCACCTACACGTTCTACGAAGCGAAGAAGGCCGTCAGCGGAAGTCGTTGACGAGCAGGAGGTCGCTGCCGTTGCGGTCGTTCCGGGTGATGTGCGCGTAGCGCTCGTCGGCCGATATCGACACGCCGACCGGGATCGGGACGAAGTCGATCGTGGCCATGTCGCGGATCGCTCCGCTGGCGAAGTCCAGCCGCTTGAGGATCACCGACGGCTTGCCGGCGACCGGATTCGTGACGAACCACAGGCCGTGCGCCGTGGTCGTTGAACATGCCGATGCGGACGTCCTCCTCGACGACGACGGTGTCGTCGCTGCCGTCCGGCCGGATGCGATGGATCGCCAGCGGCAGCGTCAGCCCCTGATAGAAGAGCCACTGGCCGTCCCGCGAGACCTTCACGCTGCCGGCGCCCGCCTTCGTGATCTGGATCGCCGGCCCGCCGTCCGCGGGGACCTGCCAGATCTCCTGGCGGCCGGTGCGACTCGACGAGAAGTAGATCGAGCGGCCGTCAGGCGACCACGCCGGCCGCGCGTCCTCGCTGCGATCGTCCGTGAGCTGCCGGATCGGACCGCCCGTGGCCGGGACGATGAAGATGTCCGAGTTGCCCTGCGGCCTGCCGTCGAACACGACGTGCTGCTGATCGGGTGACCAGCGCGCCGTGCCCGGCACCGGCCCGCCGAACATGGTCAGCTGCAGCGCGTGGTCGCCCGACACGTCGGCGACCCAGATCTCGCGCGGGCCCGAGCGGTTCGACGAGAAGGCCAGCCGCGTCCCGTCCGGCGACAGGTCGGCGCCTTCCTCCCACAAGGTCGACGGCGCGACGCGGCCGCTGCCGGCCGGATCGCGCAGGTCGATGCGCCAGATGTCGACGTCGATGCCGGGCCGATGGAAGGCGAGGCGGCCGCTGCCGCGCGAGAGCGCCAGCGACGCGGCGTGCTCGAGACCGGCGAGCGGCCCGGACGGCTGCGAGCCGTCCACCGGCACACGGAGGACGCCGCCGTTGCTGCTGGGGACGCCGTCGATCAGCAGCAGGTGCTGGCCGTCGGGCGTCCACACCGGGAAGCTGGCCTCCTTGCCGCCATACGGCAGCAGCGTCGGTGCGCCGGCCGGCCTGCCATCCGCGCCGACGCCGACCAGGTAGACGTCGGACGAGAAGTCGTCGCGGGTCTTCGTGTAGGCGAGGCGCTGGCCGTCCGGCGAGAAGACCGGGTCGACCGAGGCTGCGAACACCTTGTCGATCGCGGCCCACTCGATGCGCGCCCCGGTCGCCGGCGATACCAGCGTGATGCCCCGCTCCCGGTGCGTGCGGACGCTGGCCGGGCTGATCGCCAGCCAGCGGCCGTCCGGGGACCACGAGATCCGCCGCGCTGCCCCGGCCCATTCGAGCACCTGGCGCTCGGGCCCGCCGAGCGGCGGCACCAGGACGAGGCGTCCCTGGGTGGTGACGGCGGTGACCGACGTGCCGCGTGGCACGTGCCAGGCGGCGATCGAGGAGCCGTCCGGCGACCAGGCCGGGTACATGTGCAGGCTGTCATCGCTCGTCAGCCGCAGCGGCGTGCCCGTCCCAATCGTCTGCGCGTAGACGTCGGTGCCGGTGCCGCCTTCGCGGACCCAGGTGAACGCGACCTGGCTGCCGTCGGGCGAAAACGTGGGGAAGCTCTCCGAGCCGGGCAGGGCGGTGAGGGGCGACGGCGTGAAGGCCGTGGGCAGCGGCGCCGCCGGCCACAGCGCCCGCGCGGCGGCCGCCCCGGCCACGACGAGCCCGCCGATGACGGCGTATCGGCCCCACCCGCCCGGTCGTTTCCGCGGCGCGACCCGCAGCGATCCGGAGCTGGAGCCTCGCGAGCGCGTCGAGTGGAACGGGGATGGCCGTCAGCGGAAGTCGGTGACGAGCAGCAGGTCGCTGCCGTTGCGGTCGTTCCGGGTGATGTGCGCGTAGCGCTCGTCGGCCGATAACGACAGGCCGACCGTGATCGGGACGAAGTCGATCGTCGCCATCTCGCGGATCGCCCCGATGGCGAAGTCCAGCCGCTTGAGGATCACCGACGGCTTGCCGGGGACCGGGTTGGTGACGAACCAGAGGCCGTGCTCGGTGGCCGCGTACATGCCGATGCGGACGTCCTCGTCGACGACGACGGTGTCGTCGCTGCCGTCCGGCCGGATGCGATGGATCGGTCAGCGGCAGCGTCAGCCCCTGGTAGAAGAGCCACTGCCCGTCCTGCGAGACCTTGACGCTGCCGGCGCCCCCTTCGTGATCTGGATTGCCGCCCCGCCGTCCGCAGGCACCTGCCAGATCTCCTGGCGGCCGGTGCGGCTCGACGAGAAGTAGATCGACCGGCCGTCGCGCGCCCACGCCGGCCGCGCGTCCTCGCTGCGATCGTCGGTGAGCTGCCGGATCGGACCGCCCGTGGCCGGGACGACGAAGATGTCCGAGTTGCCCTGCGGCCTGGCGTCGAACACGACGTGCTGCTGATCGGGTGACCAGCGCGCCGTGCCCGGCACCGGCCCGCCGAACGTGGTCAGCTGCTGCGCATGATCGCCCGACACGTCGGCCACCCAGATCTCGCGCGGGCCCGAGCGGTTCGACGAGAACGCCAGCCGCGTCCCGTCCGGCGACAAGTCGGCGCCTTCCTCCCACAAGGTCGACGGCGCGACGCGGCCACTGCCGGCCGGATCGCGCAAGTCGATGCGCCAGATGTCGACGTCGATGCCGGGCCGATGGAAGGCGAGGCGGCCGCTGCCGCGCGAGAGCGCCAGCGACGCGGCGTGCTCGAGACCGGCGAGCGGCCCGGACGGCTGCGAGCCGTCCACCGGCACACGGAGGACGCCGCCATTGCTGCTGGGGACGCCGTCGATCAGCAGCAGGTGCTGGCCGTCGGGCGTCCACACCGGGAAGCTGGCCTCCTTGCCGCCATACGGCAGCAGCGTCGGTGCGCCGGCCGGCCTGCCATCCGCGCCGACGCCGACCAGGTAGACGTCGGACGAGAAGTCGTCGCGGGTCTTCGTGTAGGCGAGGCGCTGGCCGTCCGGCGAGAACACCGGGTCGACCGAGGCTGCGAACACCTTGTCGATCGCAGCCCACTCGATGCGCTCACCAGTCGCCGGCGATACCAGCGTGATGCCCCGCTCGCGGTGCGTGCGGACGCTGACCGGGCTGATCGCCAGCCAGCGGCCGTCCGGGGACCACGAGATCCGCCGCGCTGCCCCGGCCCATTCGAGCACCTGGCGCTCGGGCCCGCCGAGCGGCGGCACCAGGACGAGCCGTCCCTGGGTGGTGACGGCGGTGACCGACGTGCCGCGTGGCACGTGCCAGGCGGCGATCGAGGAGCCGTCCGGCGACCAGGCCGGGTACATGTGCAGGCTGTCGTCGCTCGTCAGCCGCAGCGGCGTGCCCGTCCCAATCGTCTGCGCGTAGACGTCGGTGCCGGTGCCGCCTTCGCGGACCCAGGTGAACGCGACCTGGCTGCCGTCGGGCGAGAAGGTGGGGAAGCTCTCCGAGCCGGGCAGGGCGGTGAGGGGCGATGGCGTGAACGCCGTCGGCAGCGGCGCCGCCGGCCACAGCGCCCGTGCGGCGGCCGCCCCGGCCACGACGAGCCCGCCGATGACGGCGTATCGGCCCCACCCGCCCAGTCGTTTCCGCGGCGCGACCCGCAGCGATCCGGAGCTGGATGCCTCGCGCAGCCCGTCGAGCTCGACCTTCAGGTCGGACGTGCTCTGTGCGCGCCGGCTGACGTCCTTGCGCAGGCACGTGCTGACGAGCTCGTCGACCTCCGGCGGCACGTGCGTCGCGACCTTGGCCAGCGGCTCCGGCTCGAGGTTGATCACGGCCGCCAGCGTCCCGAAGGTCGTCCCGCCGCGGAACGCGCGCAGGCCGGACAGCATCTCGTAGAAGATCGCGCCGAACGAGAAGATGTCGGAGCGCGCGTCGACCGCGTGCCCCTCCGCCTGCTCCGGCGACATGTAGGCGACCGTGCCGAGGATGGTGCCTGCCCCCGTTTCGATGGCGGCGGCGCGAGCGCCGGTCTCCTCCGTGGCGTTGATGATGGGGCCGCCGGCGGCCAGCGTGGCGAGCCCGAAGTCGAGGACCTTGATCTGGTCCTGCTCGGTCACCATGATGTTGCCCGGCTTGAGGTCCCGGTGAACGATGCCGGCGGCATGGGCCGCGGCGAGGGCGTCCACGATCTGGCTGGCGTAGCGCAGCGCGCTCGGCAGCGGCAGGCCGGCCTGCGGGATGACCGTGTCGAGGGTGCGGCCGCGCACCAGCTCCATCGCCAGGTAGTCGCCGGCCTCGGTCGAGCCGATGTCGAAGATCGTGACGATGTTCGGATGCTGCAGCGCCGAGGCGAGCTGCGCTTCCTGCACGAACCGGCTGCGCCGCTCGGCGCTGGCGGCGACGCGGTCGGCCGGCAGGACCTTCACCGCCACCAGGCGGTTCAGCCGCTCGTCGCGGGCGCGATATACCTCGCCCATTCCGCCGACGCCGAGCAGGTCGACGATCCGATACGGTCCCAGTCGGGTATCCGGCTCGAGCGCCATCGTGGTCGGGTGGATTGTATCCGGAGGGCGGCTCACGGCCGGTCGTGGATCGACACGGCGGATCGGGTCCGGCCGCGTGGGTGCGGGCCAGGGATACCGGGAAATCTCCCATTTCCGCATCTGCCGCCCCTGGCGGCGATCTTGCCAGTGTCCCGGCGCATGGAGCGCCGGAGCGAGCTCGATTCCTTCCGACGCTGAGACGCGCGACAAGCACATCCAAGCCCAAGACCATTCCTATGACCAGACTTTCAGCCGCCGCCCTCGCCGCCCTCCTCGCCTTCCCCCTGGTCACTCAGGCCGCCGCCCAGACCAAGACGCTGCAGGGGGAGACGAAGACCGTCACCGCCACCGTCGAGGCCATCGACGCCAAGACGCGAACCCTGACCCTCAAGGGACCAGAAGGCAACTACGTCGACGTCGAGGCCGGGCCCGACGTCACGCGCTTCAACGAGATCAAGGTCGGCGACAAGATTACGGCGCGCTACTACGAGAACGTCGTGCTCCGCGTGAAGCAGCCCGGCGAGAAGTCCGTCGACAGCGACGCCGATGGCATCACCCGCGGCGCCGGCGCCAGGCCCGGTGGCACCGTCGCCGCCCAGCGCACCATCACCGCGACGATCACCGGCGATCGAATCCGGCGGTCCCTTCAATCACCTTTACCGGCCCGAACAACTGGAAGTACAGCTCCCGCGTCGCGGACGAGAAGGCGCTGGCCAAGGTCAAGGTCGGAGACAAGGTCGACATCACGTGGACCGCGGCCCTGCTCGTGTCGCTCGAGGCGCCGAAGTAGCGCGCGCGGCAGCCTCCGTGCGTGGCTGCGGTCCCGTGCCGGGCGGAGGGCGGAGGTGATATGCAGGGGCGCACCACGATGGCCGTCGCCGTTCTCCTCGCCACCGCGGGATCGGTGGTCCACGGACAGACGGCTCCGCCGTACGCCGGGACGGTCCCTGCCGGAGCGCTCGACGGCCGTCCGGTGCGCGAAATCCGCCTCCCGGTCGAACTCAGGCCGGCCTCGGTCGAATCGGCCGCACGTCAGCGCGCCTTCGCCCCCTTGCGCGCGTCCGTCTGCTGCTGCAGCAGCGTGTAGGCGATGTCGTACTTGTAGATGTTGCTGACGTACTGCACCGTTTCGCTGCCGATCTCCCGGGCCGCGACGACCTCGACGTTGCCGAACCAGACGTTCGGGTCCAGGCCCTGAGCCTCGGCCTTGCGCCGCAGCCCCGCGACCCGTGCCGGGCCGGCGTTGTAGGAGGCGACGGCGAAGAGGCCCTTGTTGACCCGGGTCATCGGCGCGTCCTTGTAGTAGCGGTCGATCATGAAGCGGAGGTATTTCGCGCCCGCCTCGATGTTCCGATCCGCGCTGGCTTCCACGCCGTTGATCAGAATCGGCGCGCCTGCCGCGGTCGACGGTTTGATCTGCATCACGCCGACCGCGCCGACGTGGCTCTTCTTGCTCTGGTCGATCGTGGACTCCTGGTAGGCCTGCGCGGCGACCAGCAGCCACGGCAGGTCGTACTTGTCGCCGTACTTCCGGAACAACGCGACCGCCTGCCGGAACTTCTTCAGCTCGGGATCCGCCGCGGCGTCCTTCACGAACGAGGTGTTCTTGAAGTACCGGCGCTGGATGATGTTGTAGCTGAGCGAGCCTGGCGGGTTGGCGGCCACGAAGGCGTCGACGGCCTTGCGCAGCTCGGGCGTGCCCCGGCGCAGGGCCCAGGCGATCCGCCCGTCGGAGCGCAGCGCCGCCGGCTGCACCTGCATCTTCGTGAAGATCTGGCGCCAGAACTCCGCGATGTGCTGGTCCACCACCGTGGCCGGCATCATGCCGGTGTTCACCATCTCCAGGATGTCCTCGTCCTCGAGCGCCTCACTGGCTTCGCCGATGTTCACCGGCGGCTTGCCGGCGGCGCGGAGCGAGGCGTTCAGCGCCACGAGGCCCTCGTGGGCGGCGCTCGACTTCCGGACGTAAACCTGTCGCCCGGACAGCGCCTCGGGCGTCGCGACCGCCGGCTCGCCGGGGGCGGTGACGACCAGCTCGCGGACCCCGGTGATGAACGGCGCGGCGAAGTCGGCCAGCTTCTCTCGCTCCGGGGTGATGGTGAGGCCAGCGGCGGCGATGTCGCCGCGGCCCTCGGCGAGCGCCGGAAAGAGGCGATCGCGGCTGACCGCGACGAACACCAGGTTCACCTTGATGTGCCTGGTCTTGAGACGGTTGTTGAGGAACGTCTCGAACAGCTTGCCCGCCTCGTAGGTCGCGCCGTGCTGCTCCGCCTTGTCGACGAAGTAGTTGGTCTTGTTGAAGGTCACCAGCACGCGGATGAAGCGGCGTTCGACCATCCCGTCGAGATCGCCGGTCCATGGCTTGAGCGCGGCGGCAATCGCGGCGTCGGACGGGGCATCCGCCGCTGGAGCGGCCTGGGCATCTGCGGGGGCGGCAGCGGGACCGGCTGCCGGCGCAGGCGCGCTGCCTGCGGCCGGAGGCGCCTGGCCACTGCCGCACGCAACCATGATCGAAAGCCACGCCGCGAGGCTGGCGGTGGCGAAGAGGGGGCGGAATCGCATGCTGAAAGGGTAGTCGATTTGCGGCGGGATCGACTCCGGAGTCGTTCGTGCCATCCTGGATCACATGAACAGCGCGAGCGGCGAGACGGACGACGAACGCTTCCGGCGCGTGGCGGCGATCTTCGACGCCGCCGGCTTTCTCGACACGCTCGGCATCCGGCTCGAGGCAGTCGGCCCCGGCTCGTGCGAGACGTCGCTGCGCCTGACGCCGGCGCTGCTGCAGCAGCACGGCTTCGCGCACGCCGGCGTCGTCACGACGCTGGCCGATCACACGGCCGGCGGCGCCGCGAAGGCGGCGGTGCCGCCCGGGCGCGACGTGCTGACGCTGGAGCTGAAGATCAACTTCCTGCGGCCGGGTCGCGGCGATCGTCTGGTGTCGCGCGGCCGCGTGCTGCGCGCCGGGCGCACCAGCGTGGTCAGCGAGTCCGAGGTCTTCGCCTTTGCCGATGGGGAGGAGCAGCTGATCGCGAAGCTCATGTCCACGCTGACGGTCTTCGATCAGCGACCCTAGCGTCCTGAGTCGCCCGGTCGCTGCCTACCGTGAAGTATTGCCGGGCGCCGGCCGCCGGGCCCGCTGATAGTGGGCCGCGACCTTGGCGCGGTTGCCGCACGCCGCCATGGAGCACCAGCGGCGGGCATGGTTCTTCGTCGTGTCGTAGAACAGCAGCACGCACTGCGGGTTCTGGCACGCCTTCACCAGCGACGGATCATCGCTGCTCAGCAGCTGCGCGGCCGACGCGGCAATGGGCCCGAGCAGCTGGTCGGGCGTGTCGAGGCTCCGCCGCTGGCGGGTCTCGTAGCCGTCGCGCGTCCGCACGACCTCCCGCTGGCTGGCGTCGAGCCGAAGCAGGTCGTTGATGGCGTCGAGCGCCGGCTGCGGGACGCTCCGGCCGCCGGCGAGCCGCTCCAGCATGCCGCGCAGCGCGGCCCGGAAGGTGAGGGCGCGTGCGTGCGCCGAGTCGGCCTCGGCGCTGCCGCTCCAGCGCCGGCGCAGCTCGCGCGCCTCCGCCGTGGACACCACCTGCGCCTGCTCGCACCAGTCGACCAGCGCGTCGAAGCCGGGCAGCAGATCGATCGCCGTGCCGCCGTCGGCGATCGTGGTGTTGACGAAGTCCACGCACGGGCGCTCCCCCACGAACAGGAACGGACGGGCGCCGGCGGCTCGCGGTGAGTTAACCATCTAAATATCTGTTGACAGGTTAGCTGGCGCATGGTCTAACTGTCAATATGCTGTTTGACAGGTTAGCCAAGGAGCCACGCATGACCACGACTACACGCCGCCTCATCCCCCTTTTGTTCCGCCCGTTGCTGGCGACTGCGGCGCTCGCCCTGCCGCTGCTCGCCCAGGCCGCGCCGCCGACGGCGCATCGCCACGTCGAGGTCGACGGCGTGCGGATCTTCTACCGCGAGGCGGGACCGAAGGACGCCCCGCACGTGCTGCTGCTGCACGGGTTCCCGTCGTCGTCGCACATGTTCCGCGACCTGATCCCGGCGCTGGCGGACCGGTATCACGTCGTCGCCCCGGACTACCCGGGCTTCGGCCACAGCGACATGCCCGCGCCCGACGCGTTCGCCTACACCTTCGATCACCTGGCCGACGTCATCGACGCCTTCACGACGCGCGTCGGCCTCGATCGCTATGCGCTCTACGTCCAGGACTACGGCGCGCCGATCGGCTTCCGGCTCGCCGTCCGGCACCCCGAGCGCATCCGCGCGCTCGTCGTCCAGAACGGCAACGCCTACGAGGAGGGCCTGCGGGAGTTCTGGGATCCGATCAAGGCGTACTGGAAGGATCCCGGCGAGGCGAACCGCCAGGCGCTGGCCAAGGGGCTCGAACCCGAGTCCACGAAGTGGCAGTACCTCCACGGCACGCGGCGTCCCGAGCGCGTCAGCCCCGACGCGTGGCTGGTCGATCAGGCGCTCCTCGACCGCCCGGGCAACCGCGAGATCCAGCTGCAGCTGTTCTACAGCTACGGCTCGAACCCGCCGCTTTACCCGGCCTGGCAGGCGTACTTCCGCCGGCACCAGCCGCCGACGCTGATCGTCTGGGGCAGGAACGATCCGATCTTTCCGGCCGAAGGCGCACACCCGTACACGCGCGACTTGAAGGACGTCGAGCTCCACCTCCTCGATACCGGCCACTTCGCGCTCGAGGAGGAAGGCGACACGATAGCGCGGCTGATGCGCGCCTTCCTCGCGCGTCATCTGGTCGCCGACGCTGATGACTCCGGAGTCGTCGTCCCGTCGGCCGAGGCGATTGCGTATCGCGGCGTCGATGTGTAGGCTTCGGGCCGGGAGAACCGTCCATGTCCGCATCCACACTTCTGACCCGCCGCACGCTGCTGCGATCGACCGGCGCGCTCGCCGGCGCCGCGTTCGTCCACCGCTATTCACCCGATCTCGCGCCGGATCTCTGGGCCGCGCAGGCGCCCGCCGCGTCGACGGCGAAGGCCGGCGCCGACGCCCTCGACATGCGCCGCGCCGAGATGGCCAAGACGCCGATCGTGCGGACGCGGCTGACCGATCGACTCGAACTGCTGGCCGGGCCGGGCGGCAACGTCCTCGTGCTGCACGGCCCGGACGGCCTCCTGCTGGTCGACAACTTCGTGCGCCCGGCCTGGCCGCAGCTGAAGTCGACGCTCGACGCGATCGGCGGGCCCATCAAGACCGCGATCGACACGCACTGGCACTTCGATCACGCCGACAACAACGCCAACCTGCATCGCGCCGGTGCCGTCATCGTCGCCCACGCCAGGACCAAGGTGCGGCTGTCCGAGCCGCACGACCTGCTCGGCCTGCACATGGATCCCGAGCCGGCCGATGCCCTGCCGGCCGAGACATTCACCGACGCGCGCACGCTGAGCGCGAACGGCGACACCGTGACGCTGCAGTACGTGCCGCCGGCGCACACGGATACGGACATCTCGGTGCGGTTCGCCAAGGCCAACGTGCTGCACCTCGGCGATCTGTTCTTCAACGGCGCCTATCCGTTCATCGATGCGTCGACCGGCGGCAACATCAACGGGATGGTGGTGTCGGCAGAGAAGGCGCTGGCCGCGGTCGACGCGCAGACGCGGATCGTGCCCGGCCACGGCCCGCTCGGCGATCGGGCGTCGCTCGAGCGCTATCGCGCCATGCTGGCCACCGTCCGCGATCGGATCGCCGCGCTGAAGTCGTCGGGCAAGGCGCTCGCCGACGTCCAGGCGGCCAAGCCGACCGCCGCCTACGACGCCGAGTGGGGCAAGGGCTTCATGCAGCCGGACGTCTTCGTGGGTATCGTCTACTCCACGCTTTAGACGGGCCGGGGTCAGGCCGGCGGCGGGAGCGGTGACGCTCCCGCACGCCGGTGGCGGTCAAAACTCGTAGCGGAAGCCGAGCTGGATCTGCCGCGGCGCGTTGGCCAGCGTCGTCACCCGGCCGAAGTTTGCGCTGGTGATCGTCGACTCCGGCGCCGCCCCAGATCGTCCGGTTGAACAGGTTGAAGACCTCGAGGCGGAACTCGAACCGCGTCGGGCCGATGCCGAACGTGCGCGCCAGCGAGATGTTCTCGTTCAGGAACCACGGCCCGCGCGCGTTCGGGTTGCGCACGGTGGCGTTGCCGAAGTCGGCGCGCAGCACGCCGCCCTTGTAGCCGGCGAGCTGGTCGACCGAATCGACCGGCGTGCGGTTGAAGGCGTTCGGGTCCCACCACAGATCGACCAGCGGGTTGAAGTCGTCGCCCTGGGTCGGCGCGCGCCAGCCCTCGTAGTCGAGCACCGTGATGCGGTTGTCGCCGGCGTTCAGCGGCAGCCCGTAGCCGGGGAACACGGTGAGCGGATAGCCGGACGCGTAGGCGTGGACGCCGGCGATGCGCCAGCCGCCGAACACGGCGGCGGCGACGCCTTCGCGCAGGTACTTCTTGTCCGGCCCGAACGGCAGCTCGTAGCTGTAGTTGAACTTGATGGAGTGGGTCTGGTCGAACGCCGACAGCCCCTTCTCCGCCTCGCGATTGAAGTGGTTCATCGCCCGCCCGTCACCGGCGTTGGAGCGATCGGAGCGCAGCGTGAACGTCTTCGAGAACACGTACGACGTCAGGAAGGTCAGGCCGGAGGCGTAGCGCTTCTCGCCCTTCAGCACGAAGGCGTGATAGCTCGAGCGCCCGGCCCGTTCGCCGCCGTCGGGGCCGGTCGCGATGTCGAGGTACTGCGGGTAGGGCCGCAGCGCCTGCCGCACCGACTGCGATCCCGGGAAGGTGGGGTACGGATAGGGGATGTTGGCCTGCCGCGCCAGCGTCGAATCCATGCGCGAGTTCATCAGGTTGATGGCGCCGGCGCCGCCCATACTGCTGGACGAAGCCCTGGAAGATCGCCGGATCGACCTGATTGAGGCTGAGGAGATTCGACGGCAGGTGACGTCCGAGCTGGGCGTTGTAGCCGGCTTCGACGACGAAGCGGCCGGGCAGCTGACGCTGCATGTTCAGCGTCCACGTGTAGTACTCGGGCAGGCGGCCCGAGTCGTACGGCTGCCAGTAGGGGATGTTGCTGCCGTTCAGCGTCTGCGGCACCAGGAACGGCGGCTCCGGCCACGACGGCCAGCCGGCGTCCCAGTTGAACGCGGAGCTCGCCGGGAAGGCCGGCGCCGTCACGTTGTAGCCGCCGATGAAGCCCTGCCAGTGCGAGCTGCCGCCGGTGTTCTTCACCGGGCCGAAGACGCGCGCCGCGCTGAATCGCAGGACCGTCTCGTTGTCGAGGCTGTAGACGGCGCCGAGGCGCGGGCTGAAGCCCCACGGCCAGGCGTCGTACATCGTCTTCTCACCGGTGCGGCCTGCGCCTTCGCCGGCGAACTCCGACGCGCCCAGGTGGCCGCCCGCGGCCGGATTGGGCAAATCCGGGTTGAAGTTCGAGTAGCCATCCGGGAAATGGCCCTCCCACGTCGGCGGCGTGTACTCGTAGCGCACGCCGTAGTTGACGGTCAGCTTGTTGTTGACCCGCCAGTCGTCCTGGATGTACCCGGAGAAGTAGTGCCACCGGTCCGACACATAGCGGTTGGTCGTGATCTCCGACGACTGCACTTCGCCGAGCAGGAAGCTGGCGAAGGCGTTGCCGCTGGCGCCGGTGGCGTCGAGGTTGCCGTTGGCGAGGAAGCCGGCAGTAGCGCCACGATTGAAGTTGTAGGTGCCGGCGGCGGTGTGCCAGCCGTAGCCGTCGTAGCGATCCTCCTGGAACGTGAAGCCGGCCTTCATGGTGTGCCGTGACTTCACCCAGGTGAGGTCGTCCGAGATGTTCCACAGATAGTTGCCCGACCCGCCCCATTCCGACCGTCCCCAGTCGAGATAGTCGTCGGAGAAGTCGAGCAGCGGGAACAGCTTGTCGGGCCCGGGCACGTTCTGCAGCCCGATGCGCGTGCCCCAGCCCTGATCGCGGTTGTACGAGGCGCGCAGCTGATACCAGTTGTTGTGCCCGAACGTGACGCGGTTCATCAGCGCCGGCGTGATCGACGCGATCCCAGTTGAAGCGATAGACGTAGGTGTGCGAGTCCTCGTCGCGGAAGTTGTTGAGCGGCACCGGCAGGCCGCCGCTCGGGCCGTCGCCCGGCGGCACCACCAGCACCTCGCCCCAGTGCAGCAGGAAGCCGAGGCGATCCTTGGTCGACAGGTTGTGATCGAGCTTGATGCTGAACTTGTTCCACGGGTTGGTGTTGATCTGGTCGCCCGGCGTGTAGGCGAAGTTGTTGCGGACGCCCCCCAGGTCGGGCCGCATCGTCGCCAGCTGGATCACCTCGCGGCTGATGCGGCTGAAGCGCTCGACCGGGATCTGGTTGTTCGGGAACGGGTCGCGGATGAAGCCAGGCCCGTTCGGGTTGGGCCGCGTCGTCGCCGGATCGTAGATGGGGATCAGCTGTCCGCTGGCGTTGCGCCATTGCGAGAAGTCGCCGTTGTACATCGCCGCCACCGGGATGGTCACGGTCTGCGGCGCCGCCGACGTCTTGTTGCGGTAGGCCTCGTACGAGGCGAAGAAGAACGTCCGATCGCGGCCCTCGTACAGCTTCGGGATGGTCACGCGGCCGCCGAACACGCCGCCGAAGTCGTGCTGCGACACCTGCGGCTTGGGGCGCCCGAGCGCCTTGCTGAAGAAGTTGTTCGAGTCGAAGGCGTCGTCGCGCATGAACTCGAACACCTTGCCGCGGAACTGGTTGGAGCCCGAGCGCGACACGAAGCTGACCGAGCCGCCGCCGGCGTGGCCGAACTCCGCCTTGAACCCGTTGGTGTCGACCGCGAACTCGGTGATGGCCTCGACCGACGGCGAGTTGAGCGTCGTCCAGAGGCGCTGCTCGAACGGCGCACCCGGCGTCGCCGACACGCCGTCGACCGTCAGGTCCCAGCCGCCTTCCTGGCCGCCGCCAATCACGATGTTGCCGCGGGCGCCGTCACCGCTGCTGCCGGTCTTGGCCTCCGGCGCGATCAGGCTGAGGTCGAGCGGCGACCGCAGCTGGCCGCCGACGACGAGCGGCAGATCCTGGATGAACTTGCTGCTGATCGCCGTCGTCACCTTGACGCTGTCGGTCTGGATCTGGCGCGCGTCGGCCGACACGGTGACCGCGTCCTTCAGTCCGCCTACCGCGAGCGCGCCGTCGACGCGCAGCGTGGCGCCGGCGGTGAGCTCGATGTTCTCGAGCGTCGTCGTCTGGAAGCCGTTGGCGGTGATGACCATCACGTAGGCTCCGACCGGGAGCTGCGGAATGGCGTAGGCGCCGTCCACCGACGTCGTGACCGTGCGCTCGAAGTTGGTGGCGACGTGCACGACCTTCACCGTCGCGCCGGGCACCACCGCGCCCGAGCTGTCTTGCACCGTGCCGGTGAGGGTGCCGCGATCGGTCTGCGCGATCGCGGCCGCCGCGAAGCACAGACACACCACGACCACGTGCAGGGACTGGAAACCAGGGCGCCAGCGCAACATCGCAGTTCTCCTTCTGCGGCACGCGCGTCACGGTCGGCACGCCGCCGCCAGGGGAATGAAGGGAAACGGTTTGTGCGGGGCATCCTGGGCGCATCGCCTTTAGTTGTCAAGGCGTTACGCCGAAGCTATCCAGCGATCGGACGATCCTATCGAGGGCAGCCGCCGGCTCGGCAGTGCGACGGTCCCTGATCGCTCGGGTAGCTGCGGCCGGGAGGTTCGGCGAGCCGGCTCGGCCGGCCCGCCGAAGATGTGCGGGGTGTCAGCGGTAGACGCGGAGGCGGTACGAGGCGCGATCCGCGCTGGCCCCGAGGATGTCGATGCGCAGGCCGGAGCCCGCCGTCTTCACCGACGCCCACGGAATGGTCGAATCGTAGTACGCGTTCTCGGATGAGTCGAAGAACGAAGGCACCGCCGGCGCGGCGTAACTCTGCCGCAGCACGCGTCTGCCGTTCAACCACTGCGACAGCGTGACCTGGTTGGCGTCGAGACCGAAGGTCGAGTCCCAGCTCTGCCAGCGCGCGTTCCAGAGCGTCCGCCCGTCCGGGCGGTAGCTTGCCGCCGGATGCGCATCGACCGGCAGGATCTGACCGAAGCCCGGGTGCTCCGACGTGTTGTTGTCGGGTATCGAGGCGTTGCGGTACCAGACCAGGACGCCGTCGGCATAACACTGCTTCTCGAGAAAGTTGCCGCCGAGGAAGTTGTACGCCCCGCAGAGGCTGGTGTCGTTGCGCACGTAGCTGCGCGACTCGACGAGGTAGTAGTGGAAGAACGTGTCGGTGAACTGGCCGCCGGCGATCTGCCGGAACCCGCCGAGCGTCCACGCGGCCGGGTTCGTGGCATTGTCCACCACGCCGCCGATGGCGATGGAGTCCACCGCGAAGCCGGGACGCACGACCGCGCCGTCGGTCCAGTAGCGGAAGCGGTAGGCCGTGGTGCCGGCCGGCAGCGTCGCCGTGACGGTCGCCCAGCCGCCCGAGACCCCGGTGATGCCGAAGCCGAAGTTCTGGCCGTTGGGATTGGTCGTGGTCGAAGCGCTGGTCGCGACGTGCTGCCACGTACCGCCGACCTGTGCGTCGAGGTAGGCGTAGTCCCAGTCGCTCTCGATGTCCCAGTTGGCGCGAAACGCGATTGACGTCGGCGAGGCGAAACTGGCGGCCCTGCTCATCGAGGTGTCGATGCCGTCGCCCTTCGTCGAGTAGAAGTAGTTGGGATCGGCGCCGTCGACCGGGAACACCGTTATGGTGCGGCTGATGTCGGGCAGGTCCACGCGGAGCGCCTGAGACTGGCCGCGGGTCGCACCTTCGGCCGGGCCGAGATTCGATGGTGGCGTCGGTGCCGAGCGCGACGCGCGCCAGCGTGTCGTCGAGCCAGCCGAGCGCCAGCTTCTCCCACGCGCCCATGTGGACCGGCTTGTCGCCGATCGAGTCCGGTGAATCGGACGCCCACGAGCCGGAGCTCATGAGGGTCCAGAAGCCGGTGGTGTTGTCGCCCGCTCCGGCCGTGTCGTACAGGTCGGGCAGGCCGAGGTCGTGCCCGAACTCGTGCGCGAAGACGCCGACGCCGCCGTTTTCCGGCTCGATCGGTGTAGTCGCCGACCCACAGGTTCGTGCCTGGCAGGTTGTAGCCGCCGAGGTGGCAGCCGGCCGGGCCGGTCTCCACGTTGTAGTTCGCGTACCAGCGATGGCTCCAGATGGCGTCGCCGCCCTGGGCGCCGCCGCCGGCATCCTCGCCCTCTCCAGCATGCACGATCCCGAAGTGGTCGATGTAGCCGTCCGGTTCGGCGAAGTTGCCGTCGCCGTCACAGTCATAGCGGTCGACCTGATCGGCTGTCTGAAGATCGATGCCGCCGTAGTTACCCGATGCGGCGAGCGCCTGGACCGTTGCGTCCACGACGCGGTAGGCGGGACCGTTGAGGTCGTCGCCGCCGGCGCCCGACTTGCGGGCGTTGGCGCCGAATGCCGATTCCGGCGCAGCGACCTGCACCCAGTTCGATACCTGGCCGGTCCACGTGAAGCGGCCGGACGACTGTTCGAGGTAGTAGTCGCGCATCGAAGGCCGCCCGTAGGAGCCGCCGCCCGGGGCGAAGAGCATGTCACGGTAGTGCTGCGGGCTGACGTCCGCGGACCAGTAGGTGCTGTTGTCGGTGGCCCGGTTCGGCTGCGGGATCTGCCCGTGCTGCACGTCGGTGAAATCGATCAGCACCGTCGTGAGGTATTCCGCGCCCTGCAGACGGAAGTTCACGAACCGGCCGTTCTTCAGCGTCACGGTGCCGCTGGGATCCGGAGCCGCCAGACCCTTGGCGACGAGATCCGCGGCGGCGCGGCGCTCCCGTTCGCGCTTGGCGACGAAGGCCGGCAGCGGTTTGGAATGGCCGTTGGCGGCGCCGGTCTTGCCGGCGGCGCCGCCGCCCCTCGACGGGGTCGAAACCTGCGGCGAGGCGCCGCCGAGCGCGCCGGTTGCGAGTACGAGCGACAACGTTCCTGTAATCCAGCGTCGATCCATCGGCCATCCTCTGCGTTGCAAGGGGGTATGACGGGCGAGGGCCGGAGCGGCCCTGCGTCGTGGCGAAGAGGGGCATTATCGCGGTGGGGTGGATGACGTGCAAGCGGGACGACGGCGACGCCCGCCGCTCAGGGGGCGCCCGAGGGAGCCGTATTCGACTGGGACGGGCCGACGGTCAGCGCTGCGCCAGCGTCCGCGGCGGGACCGGACGGCCATCGATCTCGGAGTAGTCGTAGGTCATCCGCAGCGTGGCGGCGCCGAACATGCGGACCTGCGCGGTCGTCTCGAGCGCGACGGGCATCACGGCGCCTTCGATCCGATCGTAGGTGCGGACGATGTCGACGCTCTTGACCCAGAACGAGGGGCTCTTGGCCAGGCGGCCCTGCACGCGCACGAGCTCGCCGTCGGTCGGCCGCAGGAACATCGCGCCCGTGACCAGCACGCGCTCCTTGCGCTTCGGTGACAGCAGCACCTTGGCGAGGCCGTTCTCGTCCACGCCGTGGACCTGGAACTCGTAGTTGCACGGCGCGAGCGCCGACCGCGCCATCTCGCCGCGGGACACGGCCTCACGCTCGCCCTCGAGGATGGCCTTCAGCACCTTGTCGCGGATGTTGCCGGAGCCGCCCTCGCTGGTGATGGTGTAGCGGAAGCCCGCCGCCGGTGAGTACTCGGTCGTGGCCTCGAGCCAGCCGACCGAGTCGCCGTTCCGTGCTTCGAGGCGACGCGTCGCCCGGTAGGGCCGCGGTGAATCGCCCTGCGCGAGGAACTGCTTCATCGAGTGCTCGGCGGCTTCGGTGGTCGTCGGCATGGTCGCCCGCAGCTGAGGCGCGATGACCATCATCAGGAGCAGGGCGCCGAAGCCGTGATACCGAGGGCTCGCCAACATGGCACCCGCCCCTTTTGCAGGGAGCGTGCCGGGTCCCACGGGTTCGGCGGAGCCCGCTACGATACCCGGATTGGTAGCGGCAGGCCCACAATCGGCAGGCTGGCGAACCCCTGTCGAGTCCGGGCGCCTGCTGGGCCAGACCGCCGCCCGTCCCGTGCAGCTGGACCGCTGGCGCCCCCACGTCGGTGGATCGACGCCGCTGGGCTGCTCACGGAGCCCGGAATGTGTGGTTACATGCAACCAGAACCACACGACGTCAAGGAGACCGGTCCGGATGTTTCGACGCCCCGTTTCGATGAGTGCGATGGCGCTCGGCCTCGCGCTCACCGTGGGCCTGCGCGCCGCCGCCCAGGCGCCCGCAGCGCCCGCTCAGCCGCCTGCGGGCCAGCCGCCCGCGACCCCGCCGCCCACGCCAGGTGCGCACGGCGAGCCCGCCCCGCCGCCGCGTCCCGCCGGCGGCGTCCAGGAACCGCCGCGGTTCCCGGCGCACCAGCGTCCGGCGGCCTCGCCGGAGGTGTTGGAACGTGGCAAGGCGCAGTACGCCGGCTTGTGCAGCGCCTGCCACGGCGCCGACGCGCGCGGAGGCCAGCTCGGGGGGCCGAACCTGCTCCGCTCGCAGCTGGTCCTCGACGACAAGGACGGCGAGCTGATCATCCCGGTGGTGCAGAAGGGACGGCCCGGTCCGCCGCCGATGCCGCCGCTGCCGGTGGCCGTCGAGGAGATCAAGGCGATCGGCGCCTGGCTCCACGACCTGCAGGCTCAGGGCACGAATCAGGGCGGCCCGCCGCCCGGGCCCGAGACCGAGCTGAACATCCTGGTCGGGGACGCCAAGGCGGGCGAGGCGTTCTTCGCGACGCAGTGTGCGAGCTGCCACTCCGCGACCGGCGATCTCCAGGGCATCGCCGCGAGGGTGCCGAGCCCGATGGCGCTGCAGAACCTCTGGGTCTCCGGTGGCGTGAACAGGGGACGCGGCCCGGGCAGTCGCTCCGCCAGCTCTGCGCCGAAGCCGGTGACCGCCACCGTCACGCTGGCCTCCGGTGAAAAGATGTCGGGCCGGCTGCTGCGTCTCGACGACTTCCTCGCCACCATCGGCCTGGAGGACGGGACGACGCGGACCATCAGGCGCGCCGGCAATACCCCGCGCATCGAGGTGCAGGATCCGCTCGCGAAGCATCGCGAGCTGCTCGGCGCCCTCACCAACGCGAACATGCACGACGTCACGGCTTTCCTGTCGACGCTCAAATGAGACTCACGCGACTTCTTCCGACCTGGGTCCCGATCTCGGCGCTGGTGCTGGCGGGAGCGCTCGCGGCCGGCCAGACCGGCCTCGCCCGCGATCTCGCGCCCGGCGACCTCCTCAAGCCGCTCGGCGAGAACTGGCCGTCCTACTCGGGCGATTACACCGGCAAGCGGTTCAGCCCGCTGGCGCAGGTCAATCAGACGACGGTCAAGCAGTTGAGCCTCGCCTGGACGGCGAAGCTCACGGCGGGGCCGGGGCCGACGGGCCGCTGGGGCCAGGGCCCGGCGGCCATCGTCGGCGGCGACGGATCCCCGAACAACCCGGCGGTCCCGACGATCATCAAGGGCACGCCGCTGATGGTGAACGGCGTCCTCTACGTCACCTCGCCCGACAACGGCTGGGCCCTCGACGCCCGCGACGGCCGCGAGATGTGGCACTACTTCTGGCGGACCCGCGGCGGCACGCCGATCGGCAACCGCGGCTTCGGGCTGTGGAACAACGCGCTGTTCATGGTCACGCCCGACGACTTCATCGTCTCGCTCGACGCGAAGACGGGGAAGGAGCGCTGGAACAAGGAGTTCGCGCCCTTCACGCAGCAGTACTTCTCGACCATCGCGCCGATGGTGATCGGCAACACCGTCATCGTCGGCACCGGCAACGACCTCGATTCGCCCGGCTATCTCCAGGCCTACGACACCGACACGGGCAAGGAGCTGTGGCGCTTCTACACCGTGCCGCAGAATGCCGGCGACCCCGGCGTCGACACCTGGCCGAGCCTGCAGGCGGCGCGCTACGGCGGCGGGCATCCGTGGCTGCCGGGCGTCTACGATCCCGAGACGAACCTCTACATCTTCGGCACCGGCAACCCGATCCCGGCCTACACGCTGGGCCGCGGCGAAGGCGACAACCTGTTCACGTGTGCGCTCATCGCCGTGGACGTCGCGACCGGCAAGATGAAGTGGTACTTCCAGACCTCGCCGCACGACATGCACGACTGGGACTCGGCCCAGACGCCGGTGCTGTTCGAGGGGACGGTCGGCGGGAAGAAGCGGAAGCTGGTGGCCACCGCGGCGCGCAACGGCTACTTCTTCACGCTCGATCGCGCGACCGGCGAGAAGGTCGTGGTCACGAAGTACGGCAGCGCCACCAACTGGGCCAAGTCCATCGACCCGAAGGGCTCGGTCCGGCGCGAGCCGGCCAAGGATCCGATCGTCCCGGGCGCGATCGTCTCGCCGACGTCGGGCGGCACGATCAACTGGGAGCCGCCGGCCTACTCGCCGATCACCGGGCTGTTCTACGTCACGGAGCGCAACGGCCACTCGATCTACTACCTGACCGACCCGGATCCGCGCGGCTCGATGGGCCTGGCCGGCAAGGAGGAAGTGTTCGTCGGCAACACCGGCAACTTCCTCACCGCGATCGATCCGCTGACCGGCAAGGTCGCCTGGCGCCGTCCCTACCCGTCGGCGGGCGGCAGCGGCATGTACGGCGGCGGCGGGTCCGGCCTGCTGACCACCGCCGGCAAGCTGGTGTTCGGCGGCGACAACGGCGGCAACTTCGTCGCCTGGGACGCGGTCACCGGCACGCCGATCTGGCACACGCACATCGGCGACGTCACCAACCCGCCGATGACCTACATGCTCGACGGGCGGCAGTACATCCTCGTCGCGACAACCGACACGCTCTACGCGTTCGCGCTGTATCAATAGCGATGGTCAGCCTCCGTCTCGATCGGCGCGTCGTCGTCCTCGGCCCGGTGGTGGCGCTGCTCGCCGCGGCGGCAGGCGCGTGCCGCGCGGACGCGCCGCCGCCTGCGCCGCCGCAGCGCGTCTACGTGAGCAACGAGACGGCGGGCACCGTCGCGGTGATCGATCCGGCCACCGGCAACGTCATCGCCGCCATCCCGGTCGGCAAGCGCCCGCGCGGCATGCGTGTGTCGCGCGACGGCAAGCAGTTGTACGTCGCGCTGTCCGGATCGCCGATCGCGCCGCCGGGGGTGGACGAGTCGACGCTGCCGCCGGCCGATCGCTCGGCGGACGGCATCGCCGTCGTCGACATCGCGACACGGAAGATCGTCCGCACCATTCCCAGCGGCCAGGATCCCGAAGCCTTCGATCTCTCGCCTGATGAGCGCTGGCTCTACGTCTCGAACGAGGAGACGGCGGAGATGTCGGTGGTCGACGTGGCGGCAGGCAAAGTCGCCCTCCGCGTTCCGGTCGGCGACGAGCCCGAGGGCGTGACGGTCTCGCCGGACGGCAAGATCGTGTACGTCACCTGCGAGGACGATCACACCGTCGTCGCCGTCGACACCACGTCGCTCGCGAAGCTCGGTCGTGTCATCGTCGGCCTGCGGCCGCGCTCGATAGCGATCACCCCGGACGGCGAGACGCTGTTCGTCACCGACGAGAACTCGGCGTCGATCTCCGTGGTGAACGCGGCGCGACGCACCCTGCTCGAGACGATCCGGCTGCCCAAGCCCGACGCCGACCCGATGCCGCCCCGGCCGATGGGCGCGGTGCTGTCGCCGGACGCAAAGCTCCTGTTCGTGTCGAACGGCCGCGCCAAGTCGGTCTCGGTGATCGACGTCGCGCAGCGGCGCCTCCTGCGGACCATGAACGACGTCGGCCAGCGGCCGTGGGGCATCGGCGTCAACGCCGACGGCACGAAGCTGTTCACGGCCAACGGCCCGGCCGGCGACGTGTCGATCGTCGACGTCGCGACCGGCGCCGTCGAGCGTCGCATCAGCCTCGGCGGCAGTCCGTGGGGCATCGCCGTCGCCTCGGCGCCTTGAGACTCGTGTCCTGAGTCTCCGACTCGGGACACTAGCGATCGACCTGGTCGAGCATCCAGACGTCGCTGCGCGATTCGGTCATCGGCAGCAGCAGACGCGTGGCGGTGATGGCGATGTCCATCTGCACCGTCCGCGGCGTCAGCAGGAACTGCGCCGAGCGGAACGCCGTGACCGGGAACGGGTCGCCGATCGGCGTGCCGGTCGCGTCGTCGACTCGCCGTCCCCAGACGTTCGCGACGCCGGTCCGGTTCGACACGAAGTAGAGGACGCGCCCGTCCGGCCCCCAGCGCGGCTTGTCGTCGAACCACGCGCCGTCGGTGATGGCCTGCCAGGGGCCGCCGTCCGCCGGTGCGACGTAGACCGTCGACGTCGAGGCATACGACAGGTCGTGCGCGAGGAACGTGATCCAGCGCTGATCCGGCGAGAACCGCTGGTTGAAGAGATTGCGCCCGGGATCGGACGCAATGACCTGGACCACCGAATCGCCGGCCTGGTCCGCGCTCGAGACGGAGACCAGGCACGTCGAGTAGCGATCGGACTCGCTGAACCGGCAGGCGCCGAGGATCGCCCGGCCATCCTTCGACCAGTCGGATCCCTGCATCTCGACCTGGCCTGGCAACGTCAACACGCGCTCGCCGGTGCCATCCGCATTCAGCAGCGCGACGCGCGGACGTGTTGTCCGCGCGTATCCACACCGCATGAACGCGAGCCTGGCGCCGTCAGGCGACCACAGCGGCTTGGCGAGCTTCCAGTCCGCGCTCGACAGCAGCAGCCGCTCCTGCCCTTCGCTCACCGATCGTTCCCACAGCTCGCTCCGGCCGGCCCGGAACGTCCGATAGGCGACCTTCGAGCCATCGGCGCGGGCGTCGAAATCCACTTCACCGGTGCTGCCGTTGCTGATCGGATACGGTTCGCCGGTGACGAGGCCGTTGGCCGGATCGAACGGGAACGACCACAGCCTGGTGCGGCTCGACGTGGTCGTGAAGAGCAGTCTCGTGCCGTCCGGCGACAGCGCTACGTTCGACTCTTCTCCTGCGCCGGTGGTGAGGCGTTCGGGGCCGTCGACCCAGGCCTCCGTCACGGGATCGACGGTAATGCGCCAGACGTTCCGGGTATCGCCGGCCAGGCCCTCGAAGTAGATGTGCCGGCGCGAGCGGGCCCACACGAACCGTCCCGCGGAGACGCCTGCGAGATCGTGCTGAACCGCGATCGGAGATGCGAGGCGTGGTCGGAGGCCGTCCTCGAGCGGCACCGTCAGGAATCGGACCTCCCGCGTGAGAGTGGTCCCCCAGATGGAGACGCGCCGCCATCGGGATGCCAGGCGGCATGGAGCGCCGGAACTGACCGCGTCACGTCGGGGCGGACGGGACGTGGGGGTCTTCCATCGAGGCCCACCACGTACATCGTGGGCAGATCCGGAAGCACCGCCGAACGCTTGAACAGGATCAGCGTCCATCCGGCGACCAGCGCGGCTCGTAGCCGAAGCTCGAGACGAGGCGTTCGATCCCGCCGTTCGCGGGCATGACGTAGAGGCCACCGCCATCGCGCTCGGAGCGGAACACGATGGATTGGCCATCGGGCGACCACTGCGGCTGCGACTCGTTGGCCTCGGACGACGTCAGGCGGATCGGATCGGGATCGCCGAGACGCTGCTTCCAGAGGTCGGCATTGCCGGCGCGGTCGTTGGCGTACACCACCCACTGGCCGTCCGGCGCCCACGCGGCGTCCGCGGCAGCGCCGCGTCCTCATAGGTGATGCGCTGCAGGCTGCGTCGAGGCCGACGTCGAACCCGGGCGGTGTCGCAGCTGCATGTCCACGGCGACCGCGACGATGGCGCCGATGGCCGCGACGAGTATCCCGAGCGACATCCACCGGCCCTGCAGGCAGAGATCGCCAGCCCGGACGCACCGTGCGCCGGCAAGCCTCCGGGCATGTGCGGCTCCGGCGGGAGCTCGTGGCGGGCGGGAGGCTCCTCGAGGTCCAGCGCCGGCTCCGGCGGATGATGGGCATGCCCATCGCAGGCCGTTGCGCAGCTCGGGCGGCACCTCCGCCAGCTCCTGCACGGTGGCGACGAACCGATAGCCGTGACCGGGAATGGTGACGACGAAGTCGTGTTCGTCGGGGCGCTGCCCGAGCGCACGGCGCAGCGACGAAATCTGGCGCGCCAGATTGTTCTCGTTCACCGCGGTGTCCGGCCACACCAGGTTCAGCAGCTCATCTTTGCTGACGCTGTGGTCTCGATGCTCGAGCAGCACGACGAGCACGTCGAAGGTCTTCGACGAGATGGGCACGAGCCCACCTTCCCGCCACAGCCTCCGCTTGAGGGGATCGACGACGAACGGACCGAAGGCATAGGCGCCTTGGCCGGACGAATCGTCCGCTTTGATGTCGCCCACGTTGTAGCTGACTCGACATAGTAACCGACCCTTCGCGCGCCTGGGAGTCGAATCTCGCAGCCGATTTTGTTGTCGCAGCGGTCGTGGTCGCACCAGGTATTTTCAGCACTTTTCAGGTCTTTTCAGGCTCCAGGTATAGACGCCGCTGGCGACGCATGCGTAGGGTCAAGCGAATCCTCCAGCTTCGCCGAACCGCAGGACCGAAAGGACCTCGACTATGAGAAGTACATGCGCACCTGGCGTTGGCCAGCGTGTGGCTGGCGATGATCGTGAGCCTGCCCGCCACGTCTTCCGCCCAGACGGCCACCGGTCAGATCACCGGGACCGTGCGCGACTCGACCGGCGCCGTCATGTCCGACGTGAAGGTGTCCGTGACCAATCAGCAGACCGGACTCACCCGTCAGACCACGACCGGGAACAACGGCGACTACGTCATCCCCCTGCTCCCCGTCGGCGTCTACGTGGTCACCGGTGAGAAGGCAGGGTTCAAGCTCGCCGTCAACTCGGACGTGGCGCTCACGGTCGACCAGGTCCAGCGGGTGGACATCGCGCTCGATACCGGCAACGTTACGGAGACTGTGGAAGTAAAGGCGAGCGCGCAGGTGCTCGACACCGGCAGCGCCTCGGTCGGGCACACCATCACGGAGAAGCAGGTCACGGACCTGCCGCTCAACGGCCGGAACTTCCTGCAGCTGCTGTTCCTCGGCGCCGGCGCCGTCGAGACGACCGGTGAGCAGGGCGGCGATGCGGCAGGGCGTGGGCAACGCAATCAGCATCATGGGCGCCCGCCCGACGTCGAACAACTTCATGATCGACGGCACCGCGAACATCGACACGTCGATCGGCACGCCGGCCGCGGTCCTGTCGGTGGATGCGATCCAGGAGTTCAAGGAGCAGACGACGACCTACTCGGCGGAGTACAGGCTTCAGCTCCAACCAGATCAACCTGGTGAGCAAGACCGGCACGAACGCGTTCCACGGGACCGCCTTCGGGTTCTTCAGGAACGACGGCTGGGACGCGCGGAACTTCTTCGACGACAAGACGATCGCCGCGCCGAAGCTCGATCAGAAACAGTTCGGGTTCGTCGTCGGCGGTCCGGTGATGCTGCCCGGGTACAACGGCAAGAACAAGACGTTCTTCCTCGTCAACTACGAGGGGACGCGCATCGATCGCGGCGCGACGCAACTTCAACACGGTGCCGACGCAGGAGCAGCTGAGCGGGGCGCTTCAGCACGACCGATCATCGATCCGGCGACCGGGCAGCCGTTCCCGAACAACACCATCCCGCAATCGCGCTTCTCGCGGGTGGCGCAGCTGGCCATCCGGAACAGCTGGTATCCGGCGCCGAACACGCACGGCCGCGCAGGGCAACTACCAGGCCGTACGGACGTTCCCACAGACCCAGGACCAGTTCACGATCCGGGGCGACCAGGATCTCGCGAAGCTCGGACGCGTGTTCGTGCGCTACACGAACACGAGCTACGAGAACACGACGGCCGGCAACATGATCGCCGGCCGGCGACCGGGTGTTCGTGCAGGACACGAAGAACTGGCAGGTGTCGCACAGCTGGCCGATCCGAAACACCGTCGTCAACCAGTTCCGCATCGGCTACGTGGAGGCGCGGGGCGACCAGCACGGCATCGCTTGTCCGCAGGCCGACGTCGACTTCCTGAACACGCACGGGCGTGTTCACGGACGTCCCCGACGATCAGCGCGAGTGTCCGAGCATCGCGCATGCAGGGTTACGCGGGCACCGGCGGAGCGGTGAACGCCTATAGCGCGAGCAACCAGCCGATGTGGGACATCAGCAACACCACGACGTGGGTGAAGGGGAGCCACACGCTGAACTTCGGCTTCAACTACCGCCGCTGGTGGCTGCAGCGCGACCTGGCGACGGGGTTCCTCGGCAACTACACCTACAACGTCGGATTCACCGGCAACGTCGTCGCCGACATGCTGCTCGGGTACTACTCGGGCGTCGGCGTGTTCCAGCCGGCGGCGTTCAGCGTGCCCGGGGCCGCCGGCAACCCGCGCGAGTTCAACTTCCTGTACTTCGCGCCGTACTTCCAGGACGACTGGCGCGTCAGCTCGAAGCTGACGGTCAACCTGGGCCTGCGGTGGGACTATCGCAACGTGCCGTACGAGACCAACGACCGCATGGCGTGGCGCAACCTCGACTACGGCCCGGGCGGTCTCCTCGTGGCCGACGAGTCACTCGTCGATGGCGGTATCGTGGACGGCGCCTACTACCAGTACGCCGGCCGCCGCAGCCCCGAGAACCCGGACAGCCTCAAGGTCTTCGCGCCGCGATTCGGCTTCGCGTGGCGACCTATCGGCGAGCGGACGGTCATCCGCGGCGGCTACGGCGTGTTCTTCGACTCAGCCGAAGGACGCGAGATCGACGGCTCCGCCGACGTCTACCCGTACGTCAGCCGGGGCAGCTACCCCCAGTCGATCGGCCAGCCGACGCCGCTGCAGACGGCGGACTCGCTGTTCCCGAGCTTTGCCGCGCCAGGCCTCGCCACCCCGGCGGCCAACACGTTCCTGGCCGTGAGCCAGTCGCCGGAGCCGAGGAACCCGTACGTGCAGCAGTGGTCGCTCGGCGTGCAGCGCGAGATCTTCGCGCGGACGTCGATGGAGGTCAACTACATCGGCACGCGCGGCTCGAACCTGCTGATGCGGCAGAACATTGCCCAGGCGTTCCTGTACGACGCGAACAACCCCTCATCGGTCGCGGCGCGCAAGCCGTTCCCGAACTTCGCCACCTACATCGACAGCGACTTGGGCCGGCCGGTCGAACTACCAGGCGCTGAACACCAAGCTCGAGCACCGAGCGTCGCAGTGCGATCCTCACCTTCGCCTACACGTGGGCCAAGAGCACCGACTCGAAGTCGGCCGCCGCCGGCATCGGCGCGAGCGGGTTCAACGGCTGGCAGGGCTTCCTCGACAACCACGACCCGGAGCGTGACTACGGGCTCTCGGACTTCGACGTCGATCACCGGCTCGTCGGCAGCTTCGTCTACAACCTGCCCTTCGGCGCCGGTGAGAAATATGCCGCCGATGCGACCGGCGTGAAGAACGCGGTGATCGGCGGCTGGCAGGTGAACGGCATCTATACGTGGCAGCGCGGATTCCCGCTGACGATCACGGCCGCGGACGTCGGCGGCCTGAACGACACGTCCGGCACCAACCGCGCCAATCTGGTCGGCGATCCGAACGGCGCTGACCGGACGGTGACCCGGTGGTTCAACACGGCCGCTTACGCGCAGCCGGCAGCGGGGGTGCTCGGCGATCTCGGGCGCAACACCGAACGAGGGCCCGGCGTGAACAACCTGGATTTCGCCCTGTTCAAGAACTTCGGGATCTCCCACGATGTCCGGGTCCAGTTCCGGTTCGAGTCGTTCAACTTCGTTCAACCATACCCAGTTCGGCAACGTGAGCGCGAACCTCTCCTCCAGCAACTTCGGCGTCGTGACGTCGGCGCGTCCGGCCCGCATCAACCAGCTGGGTTTGAAGTTGATCTTCTAGACCAGGAGTCCGTTGCGTTCGTATCGTCAACTCCCGACGTCCAACACCCAACTCCCAGGAATCCCGGCTGGCCGCGGGCCAGCCGTTTGGGAGTTGGGAATTGGAAGTTGGAGGTTGACGCACTCAGAGTAAGAATCGACATGATGACCGAGTGGCGGGTGTCGTTCCGCGTCGTCGGCCTGGTCATGATCGGTGCGTTGCTCCACGCGGGCGCTGGACGGGTCGACGCGCAGCAGCAGCCAGACCAGGCGACGCTGCAGCGGCACGCGAGCGACGGGGAGCGCGCGCTCGCGGAGGGGCGGTACGCCGAGGCGGAGGCGGCCTACGAGACGCTGCGGCGGCTCAGCCCAGCCACCGGCCGAGGTCCATGCGCGCCTGGGCCTGATCTACTTTCAGCAGGGCAAGTTCGCTGACGCCATCGTGCCGCTGCGCGAGGCGCTCCGGTTGAAGCCGGGGCTCCCGAAGCTCGATGTCCTGCTGGCCATGTCGCTGTCGGAGCTGGGCCAGTATGACGAGGCGCTGCCGGCCTTGACGGCGGCCTTCTCGCGGGCCGACGACCCGGTCCTGAGGCGCATGGCCGGATTGCACCTGCAGCGCATCTACACGGGGCTCGCACGGGATCGGGACGCCGTCGAGGTCGCGCTCCAGCTGTCCCGCCTGTACCCCGACGATCCCGAAGTGCTGTATCACTCGGGCCGCCTGTTCGCGAACTTCGCCTACCTGCAGACGATCAAGCTCGCCACCGTCGCGCCGGACTCCGTCTGGCTGCACCAGGCGGCAGGGGAAGCGAACGAGAGCCAGGGCCTCTACGACGCGGCGCTACGGGAGTACCGGCAGGTGCTCACGATCGCGCCGCGCCGCCCGGGCATCCATTTCCGGATCGGCCGTGTCCTGCTCGAACACTCGAAGCGCGAAGGCGCCGCCTCTGAGGAACTGGAGGCGCGTCGGGCATTCGAGGCGGAGCTGGCCCTGGATCCCACGAACGCGAACGCCGCGTATGAGCTGGCGGAGATGCATCGCGGCGCCGGCGAGCTCGAACCCGCGCGCAAGCTGTTCGAACAGGCCGTGGCGCATCATCCGGCGTTCGAGGACGCGCGGATCGGGCTCGCGCGAACCCTGATCGCGCTCGACAAGCCAGCCGACGCCCTGCCGCATCTGAAAGCCGCCCTCGAGCGAAACCCCGACAGCAGCGTGGCGTACTACCACGTCGCGCGAGCCAACGGGCCCTCGGGAACTCCGCCGCGCAGCAGGTGGCGCTCGCTCAGTTCAACCGGACGCGCACCCTCGCCGCCGAGCGCGCGGGCGCGGTGCCCCGGACGAAGCGGGACGTCACACCCCAGGCGCTCGACCCCGAGACGCCCAGATGATGCCGGCGCTCACTGCGCCTCGGATACAATCGCGGCACACCCGGCCGGCGACCTGTCGACCATCGATGTCGCGACCGGCGCCGTCGAGCGTCGTATCAGCCTCGGTGGCAGGTGGGCGCCAGGGCCCGAGTGATGCAGATGGTGAGTCGCATTGCACTCGCGCTCTTTCTCCTCTCCACGGCCGCGTCGCCGGCCGTCGCGCAGGTGCAGCTGTCGCGGCTCGAGGGTGTCGTCGTCGACGCCGCGGATCGGCCGGTCGGCGGTGTCACCGTCACGGTGTCCGATCCCCTGGGCGCGACGATCCGGCGCGCGACAGCCGACGCGAGCGGGCGCTTCCTGATCGTCGATCTCCCGCCCGGCCGCTACCGTCTGGCCGTGGATGGCGGCGGCGCGGCGACGTCACCGGTGCCGCTGACGATCGCCGACGGCCTCTCGTCCAGCGTGACGCTGCGCATGCCGCCCGCGTTCCGTGACGCCGTGGTCGTGGACGGCGCCCGTCCCGCGGCGTCGATCGCGACGCGCACCTCGCTCGGCGCCGAATCGATCGCCCGGACGCCCGGCCGCACCGGATCGCGGCGGGTGCAGGACGTCGTCGCCACGTTGCCCGGCTGGGCCACCGAGGACAACGGCCTGCTGCACAGCCGCGGCGTCGACGACGGCTTCCTCTACGTCGTCGACGGCGTACCCGTCTACGAGCGCCTCGATCAGACGTCGGGCCTGGCGCCGGACTCCTCGACGATCGACGCGCTCACCGTCGTGACCGGTTACGTGCCGCCGGAGTACGGCTACAAGTCCGGCGGCGTAATCGACGTACGCACGCGCGCGGCGACCGGCACGTGGCGCGGGTTCGGCGAGATCGCAGCGGGGAGCGACGCCGCCGCCGACGGGAGTGGATCGGCCGGCGGTCCCATCGGGCGTGGCGCGACGCTGTGGCTGCAGGCGAGCGGCCAGCGGTCCTCGCGGTTCCTCGATCCGGTCCATCCCGACAACTTCCACAACGAAGGCGGCAGCATGACGACCGCCGGGCAGCTCTCGGCCGGCAGCGGCGCGCGCGATCGCATCCAGGCGAACTGGACCGGTGGCGGCGCCCGCTTCGACGTCCCGAACAACGAGGAGCAGGAAGAAGCCGGGCAGGCGGCACGCCAGCGCCTCGGCCAGGCGGCCGCCATGGTGTCGTGGCAGCGCGGCTGGTCGAGCGCGACGGTGTCGCAGGTCGCCGGCTACGCCCGCCGCGGTCGCGCCCAGCTCGACCCGAGCGCTGCCGACACGCCGCTGACGGCGGAGGCCGACCGCCGGCTCACGCGCGTCGGCGCCCTGGCCGCGGTCACGCATCAGGCCGGCCGTCATGTGGTGAAGGCGGGCGGCGAAGTCCAGTCGCTGCAGCTGGAGGAGCGCTTCGGCTTCGCGGTCACCGACGAGGCCGAGGCCGAGGAGGCCGGCCTGAGCGAGGCGGCCATGGCATTCGACGTCGACTCGCCGTTCCGTTTCGAGGGACGGGCACGACCGTCGCTGTTCTCCGTGTACGTGCAGGACACGTGGCAGGCGACGCCGGCGCTGACGCTCGCGGCCGGCCTGCGCTTCGATCGCACGAGCCTGCTGCTGCAGCGCCATCAATGGAGCCCGCGGCTCGGCGTGGCGTACGCGGCGTCGCCGCGGACGACGCTGCGCGCCTCGCTCAGCCGCTTCTACCAGCCGCCGCAGCCGGAGTACCTGCTGCTCGCGTCGTCTCCAGAAGCGCGGGCACTCTCGCCGTTCCTCGACGAGGACGCCGATGGTGACGACACCGGAGAGGGCGGTGCCGGCGCCGGTGGCGCCGACGTCGAGCCCGAGCGGCAGTGGGCGCTCGAAGCCGGCGTCGAGCATCGGTTCGGACGCGGCCTGCGCCTCGACGTCGCCTACTGGCAGCGTCAGGTCGACGAGTACGCCGATCCGAACGTGTTCTTCGGGACCACGATCGTCTTCCCGAACGCCGTTGCCGAAGGGCGGGCCCGCGGCGTCGACGCGCGGCTGGAGTTCGCGCCCGGCGGCGCGTGGTCCGGGTATGGCAACGTCAGCATCGGCACGGTCACGCAGACCGGGCCGATCACGGGCGGCCTCTTCCTCGAGGACGACGTGGCCGATCTCGGGCCCGGCGTCGAGTTCGTGCCCGATCACGATCAGCGGGTCGTGGCCTCGGCGGGGCTGACGTGGACCGGGCCGCGTGGCGCCACGCTGTCGGCCGTCGGCCGCTTCGAGAGCGGCACGCCGATCGAGCTCGACGACGACGCCGAGGCCGAGGAGCTCGCGGGGCGTCCCGGCGCCGATCGGGTCGACTTCGACCGCGGCCGCGTCGAGCCGCGGACGGTGGTGTCGCTGGTTGCCAGCGTGCCGCTCTGGAGGCCCGCGGGCGCCGACCTCAGCCTGCGCGGCGCCGTCCTCAACCTGTTCGACGCGAGCTACGCATACAATTTCGGCAATCCGTTCAGCGGCACCCATTTCGGCGCTCCGCGCACGTTCGCGCTGAGCGTCCGCATCGAGGCGCGATAGCAACGATGACCCAACGACGACTCATCCCCCACGTCGTCCTCGCCCTGGCGGTCGGCTTGATGGCGACCCCCGCGGCACAACAGCGCACGCCGAAGCCACCGGCGCCCCCGCCGGGCAAGGCCAATTGGCCGACCGACGGCTACGACGTCCACCGCACCTCGTGGCAACGCCACGAGACGTTCATCACGCCGGCCAGCGTCAAGGGCATGAAGCTGGTCTGGAAGCTGAAGCTGGACAACGCGTCGCGCCAGCTCCACAACCTCTTCCCGCCGATGATCGTCAGCGACGTGCGGACGGCGAGCGGACCGAAGCAGATCGGCGTCGTCGCCGGCGTCTCGGACAATCTCTACGGCATCGACCTCGATACCGGCACGCAGCTCTGGAAGCGGACGTTCGACAACACGTTCACCGAGCAGGCCAACGCCCGCTATTACACGCTGTGTCCCGGCGGGCTCACCGCGACGCCGGTCATCGGTCCCGGCAGCAGGCCGGGGCAGTTCATCGTCTACGCGGTGTCGTGGGACGGCCGGCTGCGGCAGCTCGACGCCGCCACGGGCCAGGACGCCGCGCCGCCGGAGCTGTTCGTGCCGCCGAACGGCAAGCCGTACGGCCTGAACCTGTACAAGAACGTCATCTACACGACGACGGCGCAGGGCTGCGGCGGGACCCCGAACCAGTTCTACGCGTTCGATCTGGCGACGAAGAAGGTCGGCAGCTTCAACCCGGGCAGCGGCGGCATGTGGCCGCGGCTCGGCCCGACGATCGGCCGCGACGGCAGCGTCTACGCCGGCAGCGGCGACGGCGACTACTTCCCCGAGCGCGAGGTGTTCGGCCAGGCGATCGTCGCGGTGAAGCAGAACCCGACGACCAAGGCGCTCGAGCTGACCGACTGGTACGCGCCGACGAACGCGATCTGGCTGCGCAAGCGCGATCTCGACATGAACGTGACCGGGCCGGTGTTCGAGTGGAAGGGCAAGGAGTACCTGGCCGAGGCGAGCAAGGAATGCCGCATCTGGCTGCTCGACACCAGCGCGATGGGCGGCGAGGACCATCGCACGCCGGTCGATCGCACGCCGCTGATCTGCAACGAGTCGGTGCACTTCGCCGCCGCCGGCCCGTGGAGCGCGATCTCGACCTGGGAGGACACCGACGGCACGCGCTGGCTGCTGCTGCCCTTCTGGGGGCCCAAGCATCCCGATTTCAAGGCGCCGATCGAGCACGGCGACACCGTGCGCGGCGGCGTCGCCGCCTTCAAGCTGGAAGAGCAGGGCGGCAAGGTGCGGCTGGCGCCCGCCTGGGTGTCGCGGGACATGAACCAGGCGGATCACGCCGTGATCGCCAACGGCGTCGTGTTCGCGTTCGGCAACGGGGAAGACGCGACGCAGTCCACGGTCGACATCGGCCTCACCTACAACTCGTGGGAGAACCGGGCGAAGAACTCCACGCACGCCGAGCTGCACGCGTTCGACGCACGCACCGGCGAGGAGCTGTGGTCGAGCGGCAACCAGATCGCCACCTTCAACCACTTCACGAGCCTGTCGCTCGCCAACGGCCGGGTCTACATCGGCACGCACGACGGCACGCTCTACGCGTTCGGCGTCGACAAGGCGGCCGGGCCAGACAAGCCATCGGCCGCGGCCCAGCCCGCGGTCCAGACCGACAAGCGGGTGACGAAGTGATGCGGAGGCTGCTGCTGATGACGCGTTCCCCCTTCGCCACGCTCGGTCTCGCGCTCGGTGTCGCGGCGCTCCCCGCCGTCGCCGCCGCGCAGGCCCGCGAGGTCACCACCACCGGCTTCGACGCGCAACGGACCAACTGGATCCGCAGCGACGTGCGGGTCAACCACGAGGCAATCGCGGACGGCTCGTTCAAGTTCCTGTGGAAGCACACCTTCCCGGGCGAGCCGAGGCAGCTGCAGTCGCTCACGCAGCCGGTGCTGCAGGACTTCCTGGTCGGCTACATCGGCTTCAAGTCGCTGGCGGTCATGGGGGGCGCCAACGACCAGCTGTTCGCCATCGACACCGATCTGGCCAAGCCGGTACTGGGCGACCAACCTGACCTACGCCGCGGCGACCGGCAGCGTCCCGGGCAGCACGTGGCGCTGCCCGGGCGGCCTCGTCGCGGCCCCCAGCCGGTGGACGCCGCGCGCGCCGACGGCGTTCGGCGGCGGTTTCGGCGGCGGTGGACAGCGCGCGACGAGCGCCGTGGGCGAGCCGGGCAAAGGCGCCGCGGCCTTGAGCCAGGCGCGCCAGCCGCGGCCGCAGGGGCCGCCCAGCGGCGACGTGCCGCCCCCGCCGGCCGGTCCCGCCCGCAACGTGCCCGGCGTCCCCTTCGGCGGCGTCGATCCGCTCTGGGTCGTCGGCAGCGACGGTCTGCTGCGCTCGTTGCGCATCACCGACGGCGGCCAGATCGATCCGCCGGTGCCGTTCCTGCCGCCCAACGCGCGGCCGTCGTCGGTCGTCTACGTCGACGGCCTCGTCTACACGAGCACCTCGAACGGCTGCGGCAACGTGCCCAACGCCGTGTGGGGGATCGATCTGCTGACGCCGGACAAGAAGGTGGCGAAGTGGGAAACGGGCGGCGCCAACGTCGCCGGCCTGGCTGGCGTGGCGCTGGGAACGAGCGGCATCGTCTACGCCGCCACCGGAACCCAGCCGCCCGAGACACGGGTGTGGCTCACCGCTGGCGGTCCCGCCCCGACCAGCTACGCGAACACGGTCGTCGCCCTCGATCGGGTCACGCTCGAGGTGAAGGACTGGTTCACCCGCGACAAGGCCGACTTCAACACCACGCCGGTGGTCTTCCGGCACAAGGGCAAGGACTATCTCGCGGTCACCGGCAACGACGGCCGCCTCTACCTGCTCGATGGCGCCGCGCTCGGCGGCAGCGATCACAAGACGCCGCTGTTCGTCACCGATGCGTTCGCGCCGCCTGAGGCCGGGGCCGGCCTCGCGACCTGGCAGGCCGAAGACGGCACGCGCTGGGTGCTGGCGCCGGGGGCCGGCAGCATCGTCGCGTTCAAGGTGATCGAGAAGGACGGCAAGCCGGCGCTCGACTCCGGCTGGAAGTCGCGCGAGATCGCCGCGCCGCTGGCGCCGATCGTCGTCAACGGGATCGTGTTCGCGGCGGCGAGCGGCGAGTATCGCGGGACGGAGCCCAACCTGTCCGCGGCCGAGCGGGCCAAGCGCTCGACGCCGGCCGTGCTCTACGCCCTCGACGCGGTGACCGGCAAGGAGCTGTGGTCGAGCGGCACGACCATCACCTCGTTCGCGCGGGCCGGGTTGTCCGCCGGCGGTGGGCAGGTCTATCTCGTCACCTACGACAACACGCTCTACGCCTTCGGCATCCCCCTGGAGCACTGATGATGGGACACCCCTTCCTGCTGTCCGCGGCGTTCGCCGCTCTCGCGCTCGCCGCCACGCCCGCCAGCGTGGGCGCCCAGACGCAGCTCCCCGATGGGCCCGGCAAGGCCGAGGTCCAGAAGTTGTGCAGCACGTGTCATCCGGCCGATCGCGGCGCGTCCGTCCGCCTGACCCGCGACGGCTGGCAGGACGTGATGACCCGGATGGTCGGCCTCGGCATGAAGGGCACCGACGAGGAGCTCAACGCCGTCCTCGAATACATGGCCACGCACTTCAAGGGCGAAGCGGCGGCGCCGCTCAACCTGAATCGCGCCACGCCCGTGCAGCTGCAGAGCATCGCCGGCCTCCTGCGCAAGGAGTCGGCGGTGCTGATCGCGCATCGGACCAAGGCCCCGTGCAAGACGCTGGACGATCTGAAGGGTGTCGCGGGGCTCGACTTCGCGAAGATCGAGAAGCGGCGCGACCGACTGGTCTGCTTCTGACGCCGGCCGATCGCGTGTGCTGTTACGTACAGCCAGGCCCGGGACGACCGGCTACCGTCGCTGGATGAAAACCCCCGTGTCGTTTCTCCTCGCGGTGCTGGCGGCGTCGACCGTCGCCAGTGCCCAGACCCCCGCGCCGTCGACCGCCGCGCCGTCGACACCCGTTGCCGCGACACCCGTTGCCGCGACACCCGCTGCCCAACCCGCTGCTGCGAGCCGCGCCGATCAGTCGGTGATCGACAACTCCCGCGCCACGTGGGAGGGCTACAAGACCAAGAACGTCGCCGCCATCAAGGCGCTGACGGCCCCGCGGTACTCCGCCTTCACGCTGTCCGGCCCGTCCAATCTCGCGCAGGACATCGAGACGATGGGCAAGCTGGAGATCCTGTCATTCACCATCGATGAGCCGATCGTCACGTGGGCGGGCAAGAACGTCGCCATCCTGCGCTACAAGAACGATCTGAAGGGCTCGTTCGACGGCAAGGCGTTCAAGCCGGTCTATGCGAGCGAAGTGTGGTTCAACGAGGGTGGTAAGTGGCGCATCATCTCCTACACGGAAACGCCCGTCGCGCCTACGACGTAGTCAGACCTGGCGTCCCGCAACGGCGGGGCGCCACTGGACTCAGCGGTTTCGACGAGTCCCTCCAAATACATCCGGGTCTCCGCCAGCGTCGTGGCGACCAGGCTCGCGCCGGCCGCGCGCAGCAGCTGCGTGCTCTCGTCGGCCAGCGCCGCCGGGGCCCAGCGGCCGATCACGATGCGCACCTCCGGCAGCGCGGCATGGAGCCGCTGGACCAGATAGCGCGTCTTGGACGGTGGGCTGGGCGGCAGATCGGCGATGCAGACGACCGAGACGCCCTCCGCCTGCACCAGCGCCAACAGATCTGCCGCATGCAGCCGTGCCGCGTGCACCTCGACGGCGATCGGCAGATCCTCGACGAGATGACGGAGCATGGCGAGCGCGAGCTCGTCGCCGGCGCCGTTGGCGGCATAACCGAGCACGCGAAGCGGCCGGCGCGGTTCGTCCCCGGCTTGCCCGCCGGCGGGTGCCGCCGCGGGAGACACGGCTCGCGTCGACGCCGCCACATCCGCCAACAACTCGCGGGTCGCATCGACGATGGCCGTCTCCTCCTCCGATGAGAGCCGCTGCTCCAGGCGATCGAGCTCGGCGTAATTGAGCGCCGGCAACAGCAGCGCGTCGTAGACGGAGCGTGCTGGCTCGGTCCTGACGTGGCGCTCGAGGAGGTCGGCCGCTTCGCTCTGGTCGCGAGCCAGCAGACGCTGGTAGTAGCTGTAATCCGGCGACAGTGCCGGCGTGTCCGCCATCAGCGCCCCGACGAACTCGAGGCCTCGCACGTGCTTGCCGAGCACGACCAGGCACACCGTCAGCGGCGTGGCCATGAGCAGGCCGAGCGGTCCCCACAGCCACGTCCAGAACGCCAGGGAGACGAGCAAGGCCACTTGAGACACCCCCGCGGCGCCGGCATAGAGCACGGTTTCGAGCACGAGGTTCGTGAACAGCTCGAGCACGACGAACAACGCCACCACACCGAGCGGCCCGGTCCAGCCTTGCAGTGCGGCGAGGCTGACGAGGATCGGTGCGCCCGCGCCCAACACCGGCCCGAGATACGGGATGAACCGCAGGATCGCGCCGAGCGTGGCCCACACCAGCGCGTACGGCACGCCGAGCACGGCCAGGCCGACACCGGCGGCGACGCCGTAGATGACGTTGACCAGCGACTGCATCAGGAGTTGCCGGCTGACGCGCTCGCCGGCCTCGTCGATCGCCCTCGTCGTCACCGCCAGATGGCCCTGTCCGAAAAAGCCGATCAGCCGGTCGCGCAGGGCGCGGCGTTCGACGAGCATGAAGATGACCATCGCCGCCACCAGGCCGGCGGTGCCCAGCGGGCCGACAATCGGGCTGAGCCACGACGTGAGGCCCGGCAACCCCATGGTCGGCTGGGACGTGACGACGATGGGCCGTCCGGCCGTTCCTTCGGGCTGGTTCGATCGGCCGAGGCGAGTTGTGATGTCGGCGATCGTCGCCTGTACCTTGGCAACCGTTCCGCCCTGCCCGGCCACCCGCACGTCGGCAATCTTCGCGAGGATGTTGCCGCGGTAGCGCGGCAGGTCCTGCGCCAGGCTGTCCATCTGGTGGGCGAGGCCCCAGCCGGCGAGGCCGAGGAGGGTGAAGACGAGGATGACCACGGCCAGCACCGCCGGGACGCGGCCGATGCCGCGCTCGAGCAGCGTGACCGGTGGTGTCAGGACGAAGGTGAGCAGGATCGCCAGCGCGATCGGCACGAGGATGTCCTGCGCCCAGTGCAGGACCACGACGACGAGCACGCACCCGGCGAAGGTCACCCAGGGCGTCAGGGACCGGGTGGTGGCGTCCACGGACCGCTCAGGCGATGCGGTCGAAGACCACGATCTTGGCCTGCAGGTTCGGCCGGGCCGTCCGGTTGGCGAGCACCCACGCGTCAGAGCAGTGCGCGTCGGTGGCGATCACGGTGGTCCGGCCCCACCAGCCCTGGTCGCTGCGGGCTTCGGTCGGCAGGGTGAAACCGAGCAGGTCTTCGATCTGATCGAATGTGAGGACCACGGTGTCGGCGTAGCGCTTGCGCAGATACTCGTGGAGCAGGCGATACGGCCCCGCCTTGAGTTGTCCGCGCGGTGCCGCCGGCGGTGGGTCGGGGGCGGCGAGCACAGATGGCGTGGCCGGCGACGGTGAATCGCGGCGGATCCAGTTCCACATGTCGGACCTTTCAGGGCGCCGGCGCTGGACGTGGGGCGCGATCGCCCCATGCAGGTGACGGCATCAGAAGCCCCCGAAGCCGCCGGCTCCGGCTGGCGCGGTTTGGCCGGACTCGTCGCCGAGCTGCGAGACCACGGCCTCCGTGGTCAGTAGCAGCGAGGCGATCGACGCGGCGTGCTGCAGCGCCGAGCGGACCACCTTGGTGGGATCGATGACGCCCGCCGCCACCAGATCCTCGTAGACCTCGGTCTGGGCGTTGAAGCCTTCGCTGCCGGCCAGCGTTTTCACGCGGGCGACGACGACGGCGCCCTCGTGGCCGGCATTGGTCGCGATCCATCGCAGCGGCGCTTCGATCGCCCGCTCGATGATGCCGGCGCCGACCCGTTCGTCGCCGTCGAGCGCGAGATCCGCGAGCGCAGCCGCGGCGCGAATCAGCGCCACCCCGCCGCCGGGGACGATGCCTTCGTCGATTGCCGCCTTGGTGGCGTGCATGGCGTCTTCGACGCGGGCTTTGCGCTCCTTCAGCTCGGACTCGGTGGCGGCGCCGACCTTGATGATGGCGACCCCGCCGACCATCTTCGCCAGGCGTTCCTGCAGTTTCTCGCGGTCGTAGTCCGAGGTCGCCGCCTCGATCTGGGTGCGCAGCTGGGCGACCCGGCCGGCGATGGTCTCGCGCGCTCCCGCGCCTTCGACGATCGTCGTCTGCTCCTTGCCGATGGTGACCTTCTTCGCGCGTCCGAGGTCCTCGACCTTCAGGTTCTCGAGCTTGATGCCGAGGTCTTCGGTGAGCGCGCGGCCGCCGGTGAGCGTCGCGATGTCCTCGAGCATGGCCTGGCGGCGGTCGCCGAAGCCGGGCGCCTTCACCGCTGCGGCGCTGAGGGTGCCGCGCAGCTTGTTCACCACCAGCGTGGCGAGCGCCTCGCCTTCGACGTCCTCGGCGATGATCAGCAGCGGACGCCCCGCCTTTGCGATCTGCTCCAGCACCGGCAGCAGATCCTTCATCGAGGTGAGCTTCTTCTCGTGGATCAGGATGGCGGGCTCTTCGAGCACGACCTCCATCCGCTCCGGATCGGTGACGAAGTACGGCGAGAGATAGCCGCGATCGAACTGCATCCCTTCGACGACCTCGAGCGAGGTCTCGATGCCCTTGGCTTCCTCGACGGTGATGACGCCGTCCTTGCCGACCTTGGCCATTGCATCGGCGATGATCCCCCCGATCGTGTCGTCGTGGTTCGCCGAGATGCTCCCGACCTGCCGGATCATGTCGCCGCTCACCGGCTTCGACTGGGCCTGGAGCGAGGCGACGACGGCGGTGACCGCCTTGTCGATGCCGCGCTTGAGGTCGCCGGGGCTGGCGCCGGCGGCGACGTTGCGGACGCCCTCGTGGAAGATGGCCTGGGCAAGCAGGGTGGCGGTCGTGGTGCCGTCTCCGGCACTGTCGGAGGTCTTGCTCGCCACCTCCTTGACCATCTGCGCGCCGAGGTTCTCGAGCGGATCGCGCAGCTCGATCTCGCGCGCCACCGACACGCCGTCCTTGGTGATGGTGGGTGAGCCGTAGGAACGGCCCAGGATGACGTTGCGACCCTGCGGGCCGAGGGTGACCTTGACGGCGTTGGCAAGCCCGTCGACGCCGCGGAGAAGAGCCTGGCGCGCGTGCTCGCCGTAAGTGATGTTCCTGGCCATGGTCCTGCCAGCGTAGGTGAGTCCGCACGTTCTGGCTGCCCTGTTGTGAACAGCCGGCGCCGGGCGGACTCCTCGTGCGGCAGGGTCAGAAGAGGTCGTTCCGCCACTACAGGACCTGATCGACCGCCAGCCCGAGTGGGCCAGACGCGCGGACAGGCCTTGCGCGAAGACGACGGCCGGCGACGCCGAGGACGGAACTGGAGGATCGGCTCAGGAGACGCGTTCGAACGTGACGGTCTGTGCCTGGAGGTTGGGCTTGGCCGTTCGGCCGGCGAGCGTCCAGGTGCGCGCCCCGCCGGTCGTCCCGGTCTCCGGATCGAGCCACCAGCCGCCATCCCGGCGTGCCGGCTCCGGCAGGCCGGTGCCGAGCAGGTCTTCGATCTGCTCGAACGTCAGCACGACGGTCTGCGCGTAGCGCTCTTCCAGATAGTCGAAGAGGAGCTGCTCCGCGCCGGCCTGGCGTCTCCGCTGCGGCGCGGTCGACGTCGGCGCGCTCTCCGCGCGGGGAACCATGCTACGCCGCTTCAGCCATCGCCACATGGTATCCAGCGTGCGCTTTCGCGCCTGGCTTGTCGAGTGGCCATTTCGTCAGGGTTTCAGCACGGACCCGGGCGCCGTCGTCTCGACGAGCGGATCGGCATGCCGGTGCAGCAGCTTCCAGCGGCCGTCCTCCTTGCGGAAGGCGTAGGTGACGCGCAGCGTCATCGGCGCCGTCGCCGGCGTGTCGGCCAGCCGAACGGTGCTCCGCTCGATTGCCACCGTGTAGGCGAGGTCGCCGCTGACGACCGTCGAAACGTACTCCACCTGCAGCACGGCATCGCTCTCGACGAACCGGCGCGCGGCCCAGTCGTAGCGTGCCGTCGTGTCCTTCCAGCCGTGCGCGACGATGCCCCAGCCGCCCATCAGGGTGACGTCGTCGCGCTGCGAGACGTTGGCTTTCCACGGCCCAGGATCGCCGTTGATGAACCGGGTCGTGCCGCGCTCGAAGTCGCGCAGGAAGGCGCGGAGTCCCGGATCGTCGGCGGCGGTGACGGCGGGTGCCGGCGATACCGCGTGCAGGATGCCGAGCCCGGCCACGAGCAGCACCCACGCGTGATTCGATCGCATGTCTGATAGTCCTCCACCAGCAGACTAGCGGCGGCGGCCGGACGCGTCCTGATGGCAGGCTGAGCATCTGGTTAAGCTTCGGTAAGGCTGCGATATCCTGCGCCCGTGCCCGGGTCCGTGTGCGGAGGTCGGCGGCTGGCGCGATGTGCGGCCATCTGGCTCGGCGTGCTGATGTCCACCGTGATCGCGGTGCGCGCACAGACGAGCGGGCCGCCTGCGGCCGCCGCTTCCGCGAGTCCGGCTCCGGCCGGCTCCAACTCAGCCGATTCCGTACAGCCACAAGCGCCACCTCGCGCTCGGCCTGGAGTGCCGGCAGTGTCACGTCAACCCCGACGCCGGGGAGATGATGACCTTTCCGGCGACGGCCATCTGCATGTCGTGTCATCAGGCGGTCGCGACGGATCGGCCGGCCATCCAGAAGCTGGCGGCGTTCGCGGCGTCGGGCACGCCGATTCCGTGGGTGCGGGTCTATGACACGCCCGACTACGTGTTCTGGAGCCACGGCGCCCACCTCCAGGCCAAGGTGGACTGCGTCGAATGCCACGGGCGAGTCGCCGACCAGGACGTGATGCAGCAGCAGACCGACGTGGTCACCATGCTGGGCTGCCGGCGGTGCCACGACGCCCGGCAGGTGTTCACCGACTGCGGCGACTGCCACGAGCCGCGCCAATGATCGCGCCCGCCGCGTCGTAGAGGAACGAGATGCTCCGAACGTCCCAGGCCCTGGTTGTCCTCGTGATCGCGACGGCGGCGACCGGCGCCGTGATCGCGCAACGCGCGTCGACCCCGACCCGCCGGTGCCTGCCGCGACGCCGGCCGGCGACTGGCCGACCTACAACCGCGATCCGGGCGGCACGCGCTTCTCGCCGCTCGACGAGATCACGCCGGCCAACGTGTCCACGCTGGAAGTGGCGTGGGTCTACCACATGAAGCCGGCGGCGCCGGCCGGAGCGGCGACACCGGCCACGCCCGAGGCCACGCTCCCGCCCGGGCACGAGACGCCGCCGGCCCCGGCGCCGCCCGCGCCGGGCCAGCCAGCCGCCGCGCCGGCCCCGGTTCAGCCCGGCCCGACGTCCACCAGTTCGAACCAGTCGCGCGGCCGACGCGGCTTCGCCTCGAGCGAGAGCACGCCGCTGGTCGTCGGCGGCGTCCTCTACATGTCCACGCCGTACGCCCGCGTGGTCGCGCTCGATCCGACGTCGGGGAAGGAGAAGTGGGCGTTCCAGCTGCCCTCGGGCAACCCGTCGACGCGCGGCCTGGAGTACTGGCCCGGTGATGCCACCACCCCGGCGCAGATCGTCTTCGGGACCAGCGACGCGAAGCTCTACTCGATCGACGCCGCGACCGGCACGCCCAATCGCGCCTTCGGCGACGGCGGCGTCGTCAGCCTCGACACGCCGGAGATCCTCCGCGGCCTGCCGGGGCGCAACGGCCTCACGTCGCCGCCGCTCGTCTACAAGCACTTCGTGATCACCGGCGGCACGACGCAGGAGAACCCGCCGCGCGGACCGGCCGGCGACGTGCGCGCCTGGGACATCCACACCGGCAAGCTGGCCTGGACGTTCCGATCGGTGCCGCAGGCGGGCGAGCGCTTCAACGACACCTGGGCCGCCGACAGCTGGAAGAACCGCTCAGGCGTCAACGTCTGGGGCTTCTTCTCCGTGGACACGGCGCGCGGCATCGTCTTCATGCCGTTCGGGGCGCCATCGGTCGATCAGTACGGTGGCGATCGGCCCGGCGACAACCTGTTCGGGACCAGCCTGGTCGCCGCCAGAGCGGACACCGGCGAGTATCTCTGGCACTTCCAGCTGACGCATCACGACATCTGGGACGCCGATCTCGCTGCCGCTCCGGTGCTCCTCGACGTGACGCGCGCCGGCAAGACGATCCCCGCCGTCGCCGTGGCCAGCAAGCTGGGGCTGCTGTTCCTCCTCGATCGCACCACCGGCAAGCCCATCGATCCCGTCGAGGAGCGGCCTGTGCCGGCGAGCGAGGTGCCGCTCGAGCGGGCCGCGAAGACGCAGCCGTTCCCGCTCGTGACGCCGCCGCTGTCCCGCATGAGCATGGCGGCCACGGACGTGGCGACGGTGACGCCGGAGATCGAAGCCGGCTGCCGCGCGCTGATGGAGGGCGTGCAGCTCGGCGGACCGTACCTGCCGCCCGCCTTCAACCGGCTGCGCGTGCAGTTCCCCGGCAACCACGGCGGCGTCAACTGGGGTGGCATGTCGGTACTCGCCCGAGCTCGGCTACCTCTTCGTGAACACCAACGAGCTGGGGCAGCTCTCCGGCATGATGCCGCGGCCGGAGGGGGCGACGGGACCGGCCGCCGCCAAGGGCCAGGGCAATCGCGCTCGATCCCGGCGGGCCGTACGAAGGGGTTGCCGGCGGCGGGCGCTTCAGCATCCGCAAGCCCAGCGATCCGCAGCAGCTGCCCTGCCAGCAGCCGCCATGGGGTCAGCTCTCCGCGATCGACATGAAGACCGGGCGCTTCGCGTGGCGCGTGCCGCTCGGCGTGACCGACAGCCTCCCGGCGGCGTTACAGAAGACGGGGCGGCCCGGAAACGGCGGGACGATCGTCACTCGCAGCGGGCTGGTCTTCGTGGCCGCCACCGACGACGGGCGCTTCCGCGCCTTCGACGCCCGCACGGGCAAGGAGCTGTGGACGGTCAAGCTGCCGGCGGCGGCGCAGGCGACGCCGATCACCTATCGCGGCGCGGACGGCCGGCAGTACGTCGTCATCACGTCGACGGGCGGCGGCTTCTTCGGCAATCCGGTGACCGACGACAGCGTCATGGCGTTTGCGCTGCCGCGCGCCGGCACAGCGGCGACGGGAAGCGCGGCTGCACCCGCGCGCCGGCCAGCCAACCCGTGAGCCGGGCGGCTTCGGCGTCGATGGACAGGCGCGCCTCGCGGCCAACGTCCTCGAGCAGCTGCACCTCGACCTCGCCGGTGCCCTGCAGCCGCCAGCCGCCGACGATGCGGCCGTCGCACCAGATCGTCGCGCCGGCGTTGCCGTTCGTGTCGAACACGTCGCGCTTGTGCGGGCCCACGTACCAGTCGCGTTCCTTCCAGCCCATGGTGGTGGGATCGAGAGCCGGCAGCAGCGCGATCCATGGCGCGACCGGGCCGACGTCGTCCAGATCGTCCGGCATCACGTAGCCGACGCGCCCGTCGATGTCGACGGCCACGGCCTTCATCGTGGCCAGCGCGCGGCGGACCGCCGTCAGCGTCGAGCCGAGCCACCACGCGATGTCGGTGTCCGTCCCGGGGCCGAAGGCGCGCAGCCACGCCTCGACGAGTCCGGCCGTGCCGTCCGCCTCCGAGCGCGGCTCGATGGGCGCGCCGAGCCAGGCGGGCATTGCGGCCCAGCGCGGCCGCGACGTCGTCCAGGCGCCGGCGTTGGTGGCCCGGACGACCGCGCCCGCCGCGGAGAGCACGGTCAGCACGCGCGGTCCGATCGGCATCTGGCCGCCCCATGCCTTGCCTTCACCGTACGTGACCGCGCCGTCGAGCAGCGGCACCTCGCGGCGCAACTCGGCGAACGTCATCTCGCGGCCATCCGAGAGCGCCACGACGACCTGGCTGGACACCTTCTCCAGCCAGCGCGCACCGTTGCGCTGCAGGCCGGCCTTCTCGACGAGCCCCACGATGCGGCGGCGCTCCTGCCTGGCCACGCGATCGCTCGCGCCGGCCTGCGCATCGGCCAGCCGCTCGCGCGGGAAGACGAACAGCGTCCGGCGCATCGCCAGGTGCTTCACGAGCGACCGATCGCGGTACAACGCGCACTCGAGATCGGCCACGGTCATGCCGGTGACGCGCGCCTGCGCGGACAGGAAGATCGTCGCCGGGTCGGTCCCGTGCAGGCAGACCATGCGGCGCGCAGCCTCGACGACATCCGCGGCGCGGTGCGCGGCCGCGAGGCCGTGACGCCCGGCGAGCCTGGCTCGGCGTTCGTCGACGGTGAAACGACGCGTGGCAGGCATGCGGCCCGATCCTAAACCTCGATGCGGCGCAGCGACACACCTCGTCCGTACGTCGAGTGGCATCTACCGTGCATGAGATCGCCGTCAATCCGGTCCCCACGGAGGTGAACCATGCCCGAGAAGAAAACGATGGCCGAAGCTCGCAAGGCCAAGCGTCAAGGTAAGTCGCCGTCGACCCAGGCCGGCGCGTTCGTCCACGAAGAGATCGAGCACATCCGCGAGGGCAAGCACGGCGCCCGTTCGGCCAAGCAGGCCATCGCCATCGGTCTGTCGAAGGCGCGCCGCGCCGGCGTGAAGCTGCCGCCGCCGCCAAAGAGCGCGAGCGAACGGACGAAGCGGGGCGCCAAGCGCGACAGCGCGCGCGCCGGCAAGACGACGCGCCCGTCGGCCTCGCGATCGCGGGCGGCGAAGAAGGCGCTGGCTGATGAGCCGAGGGCCTCGGCATCGACGGCGGCCCTGTCGCGCCAGGCCACGGCAGCCGCGAAGCGCCGGCCGGCCAAGGCCCGCAAGGCGGCCGCGAAGAAGGCGGCCAGGACGCGAGCCCGCCGCGAGCACTCGTAAAACCCAGAGGAGAACGACGACGATGGCCAGAACCGCTTCACAGCCCCGCACGCGCGCCGCGAAGCGCGGCGTCGAGAAGGTAGCGAGACGCAAGACCGCCGCGCGCGCCGCGGCGACGCGGAAGCTGCGCGCCCGGCCGGCGGCCAAGCCATCGGCGTTGTCCTCGGCCGCGGCGATGGTGTCCGGCGCGGTGGCCGCCGCCGTCCGGCTGTTGCCGTGGACCCGCGACGAGGCCGATCCGATCGCGCTGCTCGAAGCGGATCACCGCCGCTTCGAGGCGCTGTTCGAGGCCGGGGCGGCGACCACGACGCGGGCGGTCAAGCGGCGGACGCAGCTGCTGCGCAGCCTGACCGCCGAGCTCACCGTGCACGAGCTGCTCGAGGAGCAGCTGCTCTACCCGGCGCTGGCGCCGCACCGCGAGGCGCGGGCCATCGTCCTCGAGGGCACGCAGGAGCATCACGTCGCCGACGTGCTCCTCAAGGAGCTGCACCGCATGCGCAAGAACGACGAGCGCTGGGGCGCGAAGCTCAAGGTGCTTCAGGAGAGCATCGAGCACCACATCGAGGAAGAGGAGCGCCGGATGTTCCCGATCGCGCGCGGCGTCCTCGACCGCGAGGCGCTGCACGCGCTCGGCGTCCGCATGCGGGCGCTGCGCAAGGCCAACGGCGGCTGATTCGCCGCCGTCCCGGGGCGCGACCCTGATCCTTGACGGCCCCACCCCCCGGGCGTATGGTCGGAAGTACGCCGAAGGCGCCCGAAGGGCGCCACGGGGGACCCACGGCGCGAATCCACGCGCACAAGGGGCGAATTCCGCCGACGCCGGCAGCGGCTACCGCGGATAGAGCAACTCCAGGCTCGAGCCCGTCAGCTAACCTCGCAGGCGTGTGGAGCCCTGCGTGTCCCTGCAGTCTCGTACGGACGGCCGTCGTGCCGTCGCGTTCCTCGTCCGCGTTACCGCCCGCCTGGTTCCGTTCGTCCTGATCGCCGTCGGCGCGCTCGGCGCCGCGATCTGGTTGATCGGCTCCCGCAACCCCTACACGCCCGCCGGCTACGTCGGCTACCTCACGAAGGGAGCGGTCTTCGGCCGCACCGCGTTCCACGGCGTGCAGAGGGGCCCGACGTCCGCCGGCCGCACGTGGCTGCTCGACGTCACCAACGTCAGCGTCACGCCGTACACCTACTCCGAGGAGTTCACCGGCGAACACGCTGTTCTCAGCCGCGACAACCTGAAGATCTCGTTCGCGGTTCACACCGTCTGGCGTGTCGACGAGCAGCGCGTCCCGCTCTTCATGGAGCGCTTCAGCACGACGGTGACGAACGGCGATCACGAGAAGTCACCCGACGCCATCGTGAAGGTGGCCTATGGGCACTTCGTGCGCGAGCCGCTGCGCACCTACGCCCGCGACGAGGTGCAGCGGCGCGACGGACTCGTCGTCAAGGACCAGCTGATCGCCATTGGCGACGCCGTGCTGGCCCGCATCCGGCGCTACGCCGAGGCGAGCCCGTTTGTGGTCACGAGCGTGGTCGTTGGCAACGTGCAGTACCCGTCCGAAGTGGCCGACGCCGTGGCCCGCAAGCTGGCCGCGACGCAGGAGCTGGCCCGCAAGGACACCGAGATCGAGATCGAGCGCAAGGAGCGCACGAAGCGCGAAGTGCAGGCGGCCGGCATCGCCAACGCGATGCAGATCATCCGCGGCCAGCTGAATGCGCTCTACATCCAGCACGAAGCGATCGAGGCGCAGAAGCTGATGGTCAACTCGCCGAACCACACCACGGTCTACATCCCGGTGGGGCCGATGGGCGTGCCCCTGACCGGCACGTTCTCCGCCCCGTCTGTACCGTCGCGACCGGCGGCGCAGGTGGCCGACAAACGCTGAACCGGCGGCCGTCACGGCCGGCGGTTCCGACTCTGACGGTCAGGACCTTGCAGGTCCCACGTCAGTCGAGAGGGCGCGAAGGCCCACTACCGACGAGGAGGAACCCATGCTGCTAGTCCGTGATCTCATGTTCTGCAAGCCCGGCAAGGTGAAGCCGATGGTCGAGAAGTTCAAGGCCATGAAGAAGCTCGGCGAGAAGAACGGGATGGGGAAGATGCGCATCCTCACCGACCTCAGCGCCGAACGCTACTGGACCGTGATCAGCGAGATCGAGGTGGACAGCCTCGAGGCCTTCATGAAGATGGGCCAGGAAAGCAGCCAGGAGACCAAGGAGATGGAGCGGATCATGTCCGACTACCACGAGCTGGTCGAGAGCGGTCGCCGCGAGATCTACACGGTCGAAGGCTGAGCCTCGAGCTCAGCGAGTCGCGGGTGACGCGTCCAGCACCAGCACCCAGTCGCGATCCTTCGCCGTGTTGCGGCCGGGCAAGCGGAAGGTGTGCGGTGCGGTGTTGGGCAGCGCGTCCGCGATGGGGTGCCAGCTCCCGCCCGCGGGATCGAACCAGCGGGCCCGGGCCGGGCCCCGCATCGCGCGCACATCGACGTCGAACGAACCGGCACCTGCTGGTGGCACGTAGGCCACCAGCAGGCTGCCGTCTCGAGAGGCGGCCGCCGCGATGTAGTCGGGCGCCCGCACGCACGAGCCGCCGCGGGTGATCAGCTCGCGCATCCCATCGAGGCCAGATGGCACGAGTGTGTGCCACGCGAGGCCGCGGATGAACGCGTTCAGGTGCGCGAGGTCGCGGGACCCTTGCGTGTTCAGGTGTGAGCGCCACGCCTCGCCGGCGAAGGGCCACACGTAACCGTTGCCGGCGACATAGCCGCCGATCGAGCCGAGCCAGCCCCACCACTGGAAGCGCCGCACCGGCTGCGTCGCGTGGCGGTTGACGTTGGTGCCGTCCGCGGCCTCTTCGTCGTACGGCTCCTCCAGCAGGAACGCCGGCCGTACAGGCGTCACCGCGTAGGCACGCCGGGCGTGATCGGCGGTGTAGCCGTCGAACGTGTAGGCGCCGTTCAGCGTGATGAGCGGCCCGAACTCCGGCTGGTCGGTGCCGATCGTCTCGGAGCTCCACTCGGCCGAACGCAGCTTGGGCGTGCCGGCAGGGTCGCCGCGCATGAGGCCGTCGATGAGCGCCCGCTCGGCGCCGGCCTGCGCCGCGTCGAACTCGCCGAAGTCGCCGCCGAGCATCCACACGAGGTTGTGGCGACCGGCGTAGCGCCGGGCGATGAACTCGCCGTAGATGCGCATCCGGTCCGGTCCGTTGGCGACCAGCTCCGCCATCCAGCCCTGGTTGCTGTTGCCGGCGTAGCCGACGTACGCGGGGAAAACAAACGCCAGCAGCCCGCGCGCCTCGAGGTCCGCGAGCAGGGCGTCGATGCCGCGCCAGTAGGCTTCGTTCGGCGTCGTGAAGTCGGGCGCGTCGGCCGCCGCGTCGGCGTAGGTCAGGCCGCCCTGCCACGGCCGGCCGTCGAGCCGCCGCAGGAACGGCGCGGCGCCGCGATCGTCGAACGGCACGTGGCGGCCGCGCGGGTCGTGGCCGATCATCGCCAGTTCCACGGCGTTGAAGCCGCGCCCGAGCGTGTCCTTCAGGAACACGTCGGCGTCGGCCGTCGACAGCATCGCCATGAACCACGCGGTGCGGCCGAGAATCGGGAACGGCCGGCCCGACGCGTCGACGAGGACCCGTCCGTCCGCCGACGGCCGGACCGGAAACGTCCCTTGCGCGTCCACGGTCCGGGCCGGATCGGCCAGGGCGGCAAACGCGATGGCGAGGCCAGCAAGCTGGAGCGCGCGTCTATGAACCATGAAGGGGCGCATTCTACTGCGCGACCCGTGCCCTGCGCTGGCCAGGCCATGGCATGCTCAGGAGCACTCGACTCTGGAGGCCGCTGATGCTCCTCGAGCTTCGCTACGCCCTGCGCCGGCTTCGCACCAGTCCGGGCTTCGCCATCACCGCGATCGCCACGCTGGCGCTCGCGATCGGCACCACGACGGCCATGGTCGGCGTGCTGGACGCGGTGCTGCTTCACCGCCTGCCGTTCCCGTCGCTCGATCGACTGGCCGTGGTGTGGCACGAGCTGCCGAGCCAGGGCGTCCGCGAGGCGCGCTCGGCGTTCGGCACCGTGGACGCGTGGCGGCGCGAGAGCCGCAGCCTCGACGACGCTGCCGTCCTCGATCCCGCGACGGCGCTGCTCGACCACGCCGGCGAGGTCGAGCGGATCAGCAGCTCGCGTGTCTCGCCTAACCTCTTCGCGCTGCTCGGCGTCGTTCCGGAGCGCGGCCGACTGTTCACCGATCGCGAGGCGGAGGATCGGCAGCGCGTCGCGGTGATCTCCCATCGCTTCTGGCAGGCGCGTTTCGCCTCGTCTCCCGCGGCGATCGGCGCGACCGTCCTGGTCGACGGCCAGCCGTCGCAGATCGTGGGCGTGCTGCCCGCGTCGCTGGCCGACGCCGGGTTCCCGGCCGACGTCTGGGAGCCGCACACCCTCTTCGCGGACTGGGAGGCGCGCCGCGCCGCCATCGGCCGTGGATCGTGGTTCGTGTTCGCCCGCCTGCGCGCCGATGCGAACGTCGAGACGGCGCAGCGCGAGCTCGGCGCGATCGCCAGGCGGCTGGACGTCGGGCAGCCGGATGCCGACGCCAGCCGCACCGTCCGCGTCGTGTCGCTGCGCGAACAGCTGGCCGGTGCACGACCGAGCGCAGTGGCCTGGACGCTGGCCGGCGCGACGGCGCTGCTGTGGCTGGTGGCCGCGGTCAACGTGGCCGGGCTGACCATGGCCCGCGGCCTCGGGCGCCTGCCGCAGCTCGCGATCCAGGCGGCGCTCGGCGCCAGCCGCGGTCGCCTCGTGCGATCGCTGCTCGTGGAAAGCGGGGTCGTGGCGGTGCTCGCCGGCATTGGCGGCCTTGGTGTGGCAGCAGCGGCGACGGGCGCGATCCGAGTTTTCGGACCGGACTACGCGGCGCGCCTCGGCGACGTCCGCCTCGACGTGCGGGTGCTCGCCTGCGCGATTGCCGTGTCCGCGCTGACCGGCATCGTGATCGGGCTGATGCCGGCCATCGCCGCCGGGCGGCGGGATCTGCGGGTCGACGGCGGGCGGACCACCGCGTCGGGCGCGGCATCGCGCGTGCGTCGACTCTTCGTCGCGGCGGAGTGCGCCACCGCCGTCGTGCTGCTCGCCGGCGGCGGCCTGTTCCTGCGCAGCTGGTGGAACGTGAGCCGCGTCGATCCCGGCTTCCAGGCGGACCGCGTGCTGGCCCTGCACCTGGCCACGCCGGCCGGCCTGCCCGTGGCGCAGCGCGCGGCCTTCTACGAGGCCGTGCTCGATCGCGTCGGCGGCGTGCCCGGCATCGAGCGAGCCGGGATCAGCAGTGAGCTGTTCGTCGGCACGGTGCGGGAGCAGCCCATCGTCGCGGAAGGCGGTGCGCGCGCCGGCACGCAGCTGATGCCGCTGCGGCGCGACGAGATCGCCGGCGACGTGTTCGACACACTGGGCACGCGGCTGCTCGGCGGCCGATCCTTCACGTCCGCCGATGGGCGCGGCCAGGGCCAGGTCGCGATCATCAACGCGGCGATGGCCAGTCGGCTGTGGCCCGGCCGCGACGCCGTCGGCCGGCGCTTCGCGCTCGGCCAGCCCGGTCCCGCCGCGCCGTGGTTCACCGTCGTCGGCGTCGTCGCCGACATGCGCCGCCAGGGCCTCGAGATCGCGCCGGTGCCGCAGATGTTCGAGCCGGTCGCGCAGGCGCCGTCGAGGGGCACGATCCTCTTCGCGCGCACGTCGTCCGGCGGGGGCGGCGAACGTCGAGTGGATCCGCTGACCCTGGCCGGCGGGCTGCGCGCCGCTGTGCGCAGCGTCGACGCCAAGGCCGTGGTCTACGGCGTGAGCCTGGTCGGCGATCGGCTCGACGCCGAGCTCGGCGAGCGCCGCGTGCAGGCCGCGCTGCTCCTGACCTGCGCCATCATGACGCTCGCGCTCGCCACGCTCGGACTCTACGCGCTGATCCAGCATTCCGTCGTGGCACGCACGCACGAGATCGGCGTGCGCATGGCGCTCGGGGCGCGTCCCGGCGACATCGGCCGGATGGTCGCCGGTGAGGGGCTCGTGCTCGCTGTCTGCGGCCTCGCGGTGGGCCTGGCCGGCGCCTGGTGGCTGGCGCGGGCCGCCTCGGCGCTGCTGTTCGGCGTCGGTGCTGCGGATCCGCCGACGCTCGTCGCCGTGTCGGCGCTGGCGACGATGGTCGCCGGCGTCGCGTCGTACCTGCCGGCGCGGCGCGCGGCGCGCATCTCGCCGATCGTCGCCCTGCGCCGGAACGCGCCGTGATCGGCCCTCAGGGCCGTCCCCGCACAGTGAACAGATCGCGGTACCGCGACGGCTGCGATCTCAGGTACTGGTTCGGCGCCACGACGCTGGCGCCGAAGTGCGCGGCGGCGTGCCACGGCCAGCGCGGGTCGTAGAGGATCACCCGCGCGAGCGCGATGAGGTCGGCGTCGCCGGTGCCGACGATCGCTTCCGCCTGGTCGAAGTCGGTGATCAGGCCGACGGCGACGACCGGCATCGACGTCGCCTGCTTGACCGCCCGCGCCAGAGGGACCTGATAGCTCGGACCGAGGGGAATCTTCTGTGCCGGCGTGAGCCCGCCGCTCGAGACGTGGATGCCGCCGCAGCCGCGCGCCTCGAGCGCCTTGGCGAAGGCGATGGTCTGCTCGATGTCCCAGCCGCCCGGCGCCCAGTCGGTGCCGGAGACGCGCATCGTCACCGGGCGGTCGGCGGGGAAGGCCTCGCGCACGGCGTCGAACACTTCCAGCGGGAACCGCATGCGGTTCTCGAGGCTGCCGCCGTACTCGTCGTCGCGCTGGTTCGACAGCGGCGACAGGAACTCGTGCAGCAGGTAGCCGTGCGCGCCGTGCAGCTGCACGGCGTCCAGGCCGAGGCGGGCGGCGCGCCGCGCGGCGGCGGCGAAGGCGTCGCGGATGTCGGCCAGGCCGCGGCGATCCAGCCCGATCGGCGGATGCTCGGTCTCCGCGAACGGCACCGGCGACGGGGCCACGGTCTGCCAGCCGCCCGGCTGATCGGGCCGGACCTGCGCCGGTCCCTCCCACGGCACCTTGGTCGACGCCTTGCGGCCGGCGTGCGCGAGCTGGATGGCGATCGGCATGTCCGACCAGCGCCGCACGCTCTCGAGCGTCTGGCCGAGGGCACGCTCGGTGTCGTCGTTCCACAGCCCGAGGTCGCGCGCCGAGATGCGTCCCTCCGGCGTGACCGCGGTGGCCTCGATCGTCAGCAGGGCCGCGCCCGACAGCGCCAGATGGCCGAGGTGGATGACGTGCCAGTCGGTGGCCCGGCCCTCGTCGGCCGAATACTGGCACATGGGGGCGATGACGATGCGATTGCGCAGCTCGAGGTTGGCGACGCGGAAGGGAGTGAACAGGCGAGCGTGGCTCATGCTCCAGCCTAGCAGCCCGTCGATGCCGCCAGACATGACACGATCGCCTCGGTGATGCGGATCAAGCTCATCGTGAACCCTGCCTCCGGTCAGGAGACCGCGATCGGACACCTGCCGGCGATCAACGCGCGGCTTCGCGAGGCCGGAGATGTCGACATCGTGCTCACGACCGGCGAGGGCGACGGTGTCGAGGCCGGGCGACGGGCTGCGCTGGAGGGCTACGACCGTGTGTTCGTCGCCGGCGGCGACGGCACGCTGAACGAGGTGCTGAACGGGCTCGCCCAGGTGGACGGCGCGCTGGGCGCGGTCGTCCTCGCGGTCGTGCCGCTCGGGACGGGCAACGACTTCGCCACGGCGATCGGCGTTCCCGCCTCGCCGGAAGATGCGGTCGACGCGCTGCTCGGCGGCGCCGTCGCCCCGGTCGACGTCGGCCGCGTCAACGATCGCTGCTTCCTGAACATCTCGGCCGGCGGCTTCATTGCCGACGTGTCGGACGCCGTGAATCCGCAGCTCAAGACGGTGCTCGGCAAGCTGGCGTATCTCATCGGCGGTGCGCAGGTGCTGCTGGACTACGAGCCCGTCGCGGCCCGCGTCGCCAACGCCGCGACCGTGACGAAGGCCTCGCTGCTCGCGTTCGCCGTGTGCAACTCACGGCTGATCGGCGGCGGCCGCCTGATCGCCCCGCATGCCATCGTCGACGACGGCTGGCTGGACGTGTGCCTGATTCACGCGATGCCCACGCTGGAGTTCGTGGCGCTGCTGCGCCGCGTGTCGAGCGGCGATCACGTCGACGACGATCGCGTCACCTACTTCCGCACACAGCAGCTCGAGCTCGCCTTCGATCGTGCGGTGCGGATCAACACCGACGGCCAGGTGCTGGAGGCCGACCGGTGCCGTTACGAGGTGCTGCCTGGAGCGGCGCGCGTGCTGCTGCCGCGAACGCCAGCGGAACCGCCGGAACGCTGAGGCGCGCTACGGCGCGGCCATCGTCCACAGGTTCCAGCCGCCGCTGCGCTGGCTGTGGTAGGCGACCCGCCGGCCGTCCGGCGACCACGCGAACTCCTCGGCCGACGGATCCTGCAGCACGCGCTGCATGGCGCCGCGTTCGACGTCGAGCAGCCAGCCGCCGTCGCGGAACACCTGGAAGATGATCCAGCGGCCGTCGGGCGACACGGCGGGAGTGCGGACCAGCCGGCCCTTCAGCGGCGTCGGGAACTCGCGCTCCTGGCCCGAGGCGAACTCGTGGATGACCAGGCGATCCTCGTGGCTGTAGGCGATCCGTCGCCCGTCGCCGAACCACGCGCCACCCCAGACCTGGCCGCGCTGGAAGCTGGTGATGCGCGTCTGCAGGCCGGTGTCGCGATCGAGCAGCCACAGGTTCCAGACCGCCGGGCGCTGCGGCTCGGCGCGCAGGAACGCCAGCCGCTTGCCATCGGGCGCCCAGGTGGGTACCGCGGCGTAGCCGTCGCCGCTGACTTTGTGGACGCCGCGCCCGCTGGCGTCGGCCACGTAGACGCCGCGCTCGCCGTCGCGGTCCGAGTCGAAGGCGACCTCCTTGCCGTTCGGCGACAGCCGGACATGGTAATTGCGGGCGCCGTCGTCGACGATCGTCGCGATACGCAGCTCACCATGGTCGTCCGGCTCGGCGCGCTTCAGCGCGCTTTCGCTGCCCTCTTCGGCGTGGAAGTACACCGCCGATCCGTCGGCGGCGAACGACGGCGAGTACACCGCGTCGGCCTGCACCGTGCGCCGATCGACCAGCCGCGCCGGCCGCAGTGCGACCGGCCGGGCGGGCGGCGGCTCGATCGGTGGCGCGGTGTCGGCGGCTGGCGACGGCGGCGGGACCTCCGGCTCGGGTTCGGGCGTCGGCATCGTCGTCGGCGGTGGCGGCGCCTCGCGCATCGACGGGTGGGAGGTCGCGGCCGAAACGTCCTGTTCCACCGCGCCGCCGTGACGCCAACGACCGATTGCGCCGCCGAGGAGTGCCGCGACCAGCGTGGCGGCGATCGCGATCGTCACCTGCCGCGCCGAGGGCCGCCATGACCGCGCCGGGACCTCGGGCGTGCCCGCGACGGCTGGGCTCGCCGGTGCAGGTGGCCGGGCCGGCAACGGGTTCTGCCGGGGTTCGGGTTGAAGCAACAGGTCCGGGAACGGGGCCGGCAGCGGGCGCGGGAACGGGGGCGGCGGCGGCTCCGGCTCCGGGATGAGCTCGGAGGCGTGGCTGAACACCACGATGGGCACGCCGTCCAGCTTGGCAACCAGCGCTGCGTACGGCGGCGGCGGGATCGGGCGGCTGGAACGGCGCCAGCGCAGCGGCGAACGCGCTGAGCGAGGGGATCGTGAAGCCGGCCTTGTTCAACGCCGCGGTCTCGACGATCGTCACCAGACCCCGCGGCATCCCGGAGGCCGTGTCGACGCGGCCCAGCAGGTTCCCCAGCAGCGCTGCCACCTCCTGCAGGGGCGGCAGTAGCCCGGGCGACAGCGTCACCGTTCCATCGGCATGCAGCCAGACGTGACTGGCGTCCAGCCGTGCCCGGATCGGCCGGCCCGTCTGCGGCGATTGCGCGAGCTGGACGATGATCGCGACCGCGTCGCCAGCGGTCGGCTCAATCGTCGTCCTCAGCAGGTCGGCGAGCGAGACGCGAAGAGGAACAACCATGCCGCGTCGCATTGCGACATCCATACCAGGCTGCGCGCGAGTACCCTGGGGCTTTCGATCAGGGAACCGATGTCCTCGTTCGGGCTCAGCGTTAGCCGTCGCCACCGCGCCTCGCCCGGCCCGGCTGGACATGGCAGGATGACGCCGGCCCCATGACTCATCCTGCTTCGACGTTCTCGCGCGGCTCGCACGGCCGCCTCACCACGCACGACCTCGGGCGCTTCGGCGGCGAGTCGCTGTTCGATCGAATCGCCCGGGCGGTCTGTGCGGCCGAGTGCCTGCCGCGCAAGGAGCTGTACGAAGCGTGGGAGATGGCGCGGCGCGTGCGGCGGGTGTGCCGCGGCGGCCGTGTCGTCGACCTCGGCGGTGGCCACGGGCTGCTCGCGCACGTCATGCTGCTGCTCGACGACACCTCGCCGGGCGCGCTCGTCGTCGATCCGACACTGGCGCCCTCACACCGGCGTCTGCATGAGGTGCTCGTGGCCCTCTGGCCGCGCCTGGCGGGCCGCGTGACCTTCGTCGCGTGCGGCATCAGCGAGGTGTCGGCCACGGCGAGCGACCTCATCGTGTCCTGCCACGGCTGCGGGCGGCTCACCGACGCCGCCCTCGACCTGGCCATCGGCGCGCGGGCGCGCGTCGCGGTCCTGCCGTGCTGCCACGACCACGTCTACTGCGAAACGGGCGAGCTGGCTGGATGGATGCCGGCCGATCTGGCGATCGACGCGACGCGGGCCGCACGTCTCCGTCTGGAGCGGTATCGCATCTGGACGAAGACGATCCCGGCTGAGGTCACGCCGCGCAACCGGCTCCTGATAGGGGAGCCGATCGACGCGGCGTGAGGATGCGGCGCTGCGGCTCAGCGCGTCGTCGCCCGGCTACTTCGGCGCGTCGACCTTCTTGACCACGTACTCGCTCGTGCCCCACTCGCCGGTAGCCTTGATCGCGATCTCGGTGCCGGCCTCGTTGATGGTGGCTTCGCAGGTGATCACCGCGCCGCCTTCGAGCGCGACCTCGTAGGTCAGCACCTTGCCGGCGATTTTGCCCTTGTTGAGCGGCAGGCTGCCCATCGCGCTCGCCACCGTGCCGCTCAGCGTCTCGCCCTCGGCCTTGAACTCGTAGGTCAGCTCGATCGGGCCGTTCGGCGTCTCGACGCTGCCGACCCATTTACCTGTCACGTCGGCGGCGAACGCGCTCGCCGCCATTCCGATCGTCATCACCACTGCCAGCAGTACTCGCCGCATGTTCATCTCCTGGGTTGTCTCGAACCGAGGGTTGAGCATACAGGAAGGCCAGGTTGTCCGGCAGCCGCTACATCAGCGCGTCCACACGTGGCGGAGCCCAGTGTCAGCGGACGCAGTCCGCCGCTCAATCCCTGCGAGGTAAATGCGAGGATGCGTGCTATCTCGACCGCCCGCGGCTCTGGGTCGCGCACGTGATGCAACAGGCTCCGGCCTGCTGTACCTGGGGTACACTGCGGGCCGTGCATCCGCGGCCGGACGATCGATCGAGCGTTCCCGATCGCGTCGGCAACTACCTGATCGAAGAGCGCCTGGGCACCGGCGGGATGGGCGACGTCTACCGCGCGTTCGACCAGGCCCTGCAGCGGCCGCTGGCCATCAAGCGACTGCTGCCAGACACCGTCGACGCCACCCGCAAGCTGCGCTTCCGCCGCGAGGCGCGGATGGCGGCGCGCCTCAACCACCCGTCGATCGTCCACATCTACGACATCGTCGAGACCGACGACGGCGACTGGATCGTGATGGAGCTGGTCGAGGGCAAGACCCTCGATCGCATGCTGCGCGACGGCCTGCCGACCGCGCTGCGCACCGTCCAGCTCGCGCGCGAGATCGCCGATGGCCTGGCCGAGGCGCACGCCAACAACATCGTGCACCGCGACCTGAAGGCGTCGAACGTGATGGTCACCGCCGCCGGTCGAGCCAAGATCCTCGACTTCGGCCTGGCCAAGACGTATCGCGGCGGTGGCGAGCAGGACCTGTCCGGCCCGGGCGCGGTGCTCGGCACCTGCCATGCGATGTCGCCCGAGCAGGCGCGCGGCCTGGCCATCGATCACCGGTCCGATCTGTTCTCGCTCGGCTCGCTGCTCTACGAGATGGTGACCGGCATCTCGCCGTTCCGGGCCGAAACCGCCGCCGAGACGCTGACCCGCATCTGCACCTACGAGCCGCCGGGCGTCCTCGACCTCGATCCCGGCATCCCGCGCGGTCTGGCGGAGCTGACGCACCGGCTGCTGAGCAAGACGCCGGCGCACCGGCCGCACAGCAGCCTCGACGTCGTCGCCGCGCTCGAGCAGATGGAACGGTCGGGCGCGCTCGAGCCCGGCCGGCGCGGCTTGCTCCCGCGCGAGGTCGCGACGGCACTCACGCTCGACGTGCTGATGGGCGACGTGCCCCGGCCTGCGGCGTCCGCCCCGCCTCCAGCCGCGCCGCTGCTCTCGAGCAGCGAGCGCCGGCAGCTCACGGTGCTCTGCTGCGAAGTCGTCGACGCCGGCAGTCCGTCGCTCGAGGCGTCACAGGCCTTCGACTCCGAGACGCTCTACGAGCTGATGATGCGGCTGCGCCCGCTGGCGCAGAAGGTGGCGCAGCGCCACGAGGCGACGGTCGGCAACGTCGTCGGCCATCGCGTGCTCGTCTACTTCGGCTATCCGCAGTCGCACGAAGACGACGCCCGGCGCGCCGTCCGTGCCGCGCTCGACCTGATTGCCGAGGCGGCGGATCACCTCGGCGCCGCCACGCCGGGCGAGCAGAAGAAGCCCGCGCTGCGGGTCGGCATCCACACGGGCCTGGCCGTCGTCTCGGCGAGCCCGGACATGCCGGAGCCGGTGGTGCTCGGCACCACGCTCGACGTGGCGCTGCGGCTGCAGGCGGCGGCCGCGCCCGGCACCGTCGTCATCAGCGCGGCGACGCGCTCGCTGGTGCGGCGCCGGTTCACCACCGAGCCGATGGCGGCCTTGCCGCCCATCGGCGGCGTGGTGGAGCCCTTCGTGCCCTACCGCGTCCGCGAGGCGAGCGGGGCAGGGGACGACCTCGGCTTCGATCTGGCGCCGCTGGTCGGCCGCGCCCGCGAGCTCGATCAGCTGACCAACCGCTGGGAGCAGGCGCGCGGCGGGGTGGGGCAGGCGGTGCTGCTCAGCGGCGAGCCCGGCATCGGCAAGTCGCGGCTGCTGCGCGCGCTGCGGGAGCGGGTGGTCGAGGGCTCGGGCGAAGGCCCGGTCCGCTGGCTGTCGATGCACGGCTCGGTCTACACGCAGAACACGCCGCTGCACCCGATGGTCACGCTGCTCCGCCGCCTGCTCACGACCCAGCCCGGCGAGACGCCCGCCGATCGGCTCGACGCCCTGCTGCAGACGTTCGCGCTGGGCGAAGCGCTGCCGCTGTTCGCTTCGCTCCTCGATTTGCCGCAGGCGGCCGAGTCGCCGGCCCTGTCGGCGATGCCGCCCGAACGCCAGCGCGAGGAAACCCTCGAGGCGCTGGTCGCGCTGGTGCTGGCGATGACCGAAGGCGAGCCGGTGATTCTGCTGGTCGAGGACCTGCACTGGCTCGACGCCACGACGCTGACCTGGCTCGAACGGCTGATCGATCAGGCGGCGACCGCGCCGCTGCTGCTGGTGATGACGATCCGGCCCAACACCCTCGACATCCCGTGGGGGTCGCGGGCCCGGGTCGTGCAGATCGCGCTCGGCGCGCTCAGCAGCCAGGACACCGAGCAGCTGATCCAGCTGCTGTCCGGCGACACGACGCTCGCCGCCCGCGTCCAGCAGCACATCGTCGCCAAGACCGACGGCGTGCCGCTGTTCGTCGAGGAGCTGACCCGGTCGATGCTCGAGGGCGGTGAGTCGGGTGACTGGCGCGAGCTGCCGACGACGCTCCGCGACTCGCTGACGGCGCGGCTGGCGCGCCTGGGCACCGCCAAGGAAATCGCCCAGCTCGCCTCGGTGATCGGCCGCGCGTTCTCGCTCAAGCTGCTCGCCGCGGTCGCCGCGCACCCCGTCGACACGCTCGAGCGCGAGCTGCGCAAGCTGGTGCAGTCCGGCCTCGTCCACCGGCGCGGCTTCGGCGTCCAGACCCGCTACTCGTTCAAGCACGCGCTGGTCCGCGACGCGGCCTACGACTCGCTGCTCCGGCGCGAGCGCCAGCAGATCCACCTGCGCATCGCCGCTGCGATGGAGGATGGACGTCAGGCCGGCGACGTCGCGCAGAGCGAAGAGGTCGCCCATCACTACTTCGCCGGCGAGCAGTACGCGAAGGCGTTCGAGCGCTGGCTCGAGGCGGGCCAGCTGGCGATGGGCCGCTCGGCCCACGCGGAAGCCATCGGCCATCTGCAGCACGGCCTCGAGGCCCTGAACGCGATGCCGGCGTCGGCCGATCGCGATCGGATGGAGATCGGGCTGCGCAGCCTGCTGTCGATGTCGCTCGGCGTGATCCGCGGGCTGTCGGCGCCCGACGTCGAGGCGGTGCACGAGCGCATGCTGGTCCTGACCGGCCAGCTCGGCGACGATGTGCCGCTCGGCATCTACTTCGGTCAGTGGAACTTCTACGCGAGCCGCGGCAGGCTGCAGCAGGCGCGGGACCTGGCGCAGCAGCGGCTGGCGCTGGGCGAGGCGTCGGGCGACGACGAGTCGCGCCTGGTCGGCCTCTATACCACCGCGGCCGCCGACGCGTTCCTCGGTCATCTGGCCCAGGCGCGGGAGGGCTTCGAGCGCCTCCTCGCCGGCTACCCGAAGGAGGGCCTGTCCAACCCGGCCCTCGCCTATGACATCGGCGTCGTGGGCCAGTCGCTGCTCGGCGACACGCTCTGGCTGCTCGGCCAGCCCGAAGAGGCGACGCGCCTTGCGGACGAGGCGATCGCGCAGGCGCGCCGCTGCTCGCCGTTCACGCAGTCCGTCGCGCTGGTCAACCGCATGATCCTGGCGACGTCGATGCGCGACGCGGCCACCAGCCGGCAGCGGGCGCAGGAGCTGATCGCGCTCAGCTCCGAGCACTCCTACCAGTACCTGGGTCGTGCACTGGCGCATCTCGCTGGCGCTGACCGGCATCTCCGCGGCATCGGCCGACGCCGAGATCGATCGCGCGCTGCAGGAGGCCGCGTCGGCGATCGAGCTGATGCGGACCGCCTACGGCAGCAACCTGCAGAACAGCCGCTTCCTCGGCTGGACGGCGGCGGCCTGCCTCGATCACGGCCGCCTCGAGCTGGCGCGGCGCCTCCTCGACGAGGCCGTGGACGTCACCGCCGGCGAGGGCGAGCGCTACTGGGTCTCCGAGCTGCACCGTCTGCGGGCACGGCTCCTGCGCGCGGAAGGCGCGCCGGACGACGAGATCGCGCGGGCCTTCGACGCCGCCCTCGACGTCGCCCGGACCCAGGGCGCGAAGACCTTCGAGCAGCGCGCCCTCGACGATCTGGCGAGCTGGCGCGGACCGAGCTAGCTGGCGCGCCGGACGCCTACGCCGGCACGCGCATCGCCGCCGCCTCGGCCAGCTGCCGCTCCTTCTGCTTGAACAGGATCAGGAACGTCGCGTCGGCGATCGCGGCCGTCGTGCCGATCGTCAGCAGGAAGCGATCGTCGGGGTAGTGCAGCAGGAAGAACACCACCACCATCGCCGAGCCGAGCGCCCGCGTCCAGTTCGCGGTGAACGAGAAGAAGCGCAGATCGGCCTGCCGCAGCATCAGCGGGATGTAGAGGAACGAGATCGACAGCTGGATCAGGTAGGCCGAGCGCCCGCCGACCGCGTTGTCCATGCACTGCGCCTGCAGGAAGTAGGTCACCATGCCGGCGGCCAGCGCGATCCCCAGGCACATCGGGATGAAGAACGATCGCTTCTGGATCTGCGGCAGCGTGAACTGCTTCGCGCCGAAGAACAGCACGCCGTAGGTGAAGATGAAGCCGGCGTCGAGGAAGAACCAGACGTAGTTGGCCGCCTGGAACAGCATCCCCATGTTGTTGACGGCGATGAAGCTCCAGACGAACTCCCAGGCGACGTCGCAGCAGCCGGCGAACACCGGCATCTCGACGTACTTGTAGCGCAGGATGTTGCGGATGTAGATGACGTAGGCGATCACCCACAGGAAGGAGCCGCCTCCGTAGAAGAAGAACTCGAGGCCCGTGTACTCCTTCCAGTTGATCCACATGATGTCGGCAGCGATCATCCTGTCCCTCTCTATGTTGGCGGCCGCCCTGTTGGCGCGTTCGGCTGCTATTCGCGGCGCTGGGCGCGCCGCGGCGCCTCACGCGGGGCGGCGTTGGCTTTGGTGATCATTCGAACGCGGCCGAGCGCAGATCCTCCTGCGACATCGGGATCGAGAACGGGACCTCGCCGCGGCGGTCGACGTCGACCATGCCTTGCAGGAGGAGCCGCGAGAGTCGCGCCGCGAACGACGTGTGCACGCCGACGTCGCGGCCGAGGCGCAGGATCAGCGCCAGCCCCGCCTTGATCGCGCTGTGACCGACGAGCGGCGTGACGCCGACCCGGGCCAGCTCCTCCGGCGTCAGCAGCTCGGTCATCGCGATGCGAGGCGCCCACCCCAGCCCGATCAGCCGCAGCGGCCACCAGATCATGGCCGTCATCATCGCGAGGTTGTCCTGGGTGAGGACGACGCCGTAGGGGTTGCGCTCGGCCGTCGTGTCGTTGCGGCGCACGTACGCCTCGTAGAACGTCGCGGCGTCGGCGATGGTCTGCGGGATCAGGCTGTCGTCGTGCGGCCGGCCGGGCGGATGGATCCCCATCAGCAGCGCGAAGACGCGCCACAGATAGTAGAGATCTTTGGCCTCGTCGTCGCCGAGCGGCAGATCGAGCCGGCGGACGCCGTCGATCAGGAGCCAGGAGAAGGCCATGATCGTGGCCAGCATGTCTTCGTGGTTGACCGGGACGCCGAAGCGTTCCTGGTAACCCGGCCGATAGCGTCCCGCGATGGCGCGCACGCCCGCGTGCAGCAGGCGCAGCTTCTGCGCCGTGACGATGGCACGGCCGTGCGGCTGGAAGGCGCCGGCGTCCGAGATGTTGATCAGGAGCTGGACCACGCCCATCAGCCGGCCGAACGGATGGCGCTCGAGATCGCGCGAGATCCCCAGGATCTCGCTGAGACAGGGCGCCGCGTAGCCGCGCGGCAGGCTCGAGGCCAGCAGCACCACCACCGACGGCAGCGCGTTGCGCAGGAAGGCGCGTCCGCCGTTCGCCAAGCGCGCCGGGTCCACGGTCGTCGGCAGACCCGCCGACGACGCCATGAAGTCCTTCAGAGGCTGCGGCGCGTCGGGCGGCAGCGGCGTGTCGTTGGCGCGCAGGAGCTTGAAAGCGGCGCCGGCCGCGGCCAGGCCGCCGTCCGCGATCAGGGCCGCGACCGCGGCGTCGGCGGCCGGATCGCCGGATCGACGCAGCGTGTCGAGGAAGGTGTCATCGGACCACTGGCCGGTGGCGGCGTCGCTCGAGCTCGACAAGTTGTGCGGGATTGTAATGCCGATTCGCTGCGGCAGCGCGAACGACGCCCGCGAGAGACGGTCGGCGCGACTCAGTGCCGCGCGATCACCCACATATCGGGGAACTTGGCCACGACCGCGTGCGGCTCCTCCTCCAACGCGATCAGGCCGGCGACCATCTCGCGCGCCTCGGCTTCGTCGAGCACGCCACGCGAGACGCTCAGCGGTCCCGTCGCCTCGGCGGTCAACCGGTAGATGCGCCGCATCGTGGTGCCCTCGTGTTCGAGCTGGGTGAAGGCGCCGGCCTGGATGCGCGTAGCCCCAGCTCGACGGAAGTAGCCGACCAGCTGACGCCCTCCGGTCGGATTCTGGAACAGGCCGTTCCAGATCTTGTTGATGCTGACCAGGGCAGGGCACGGCGGGTCGCTCACCTCGCCGCTGAAGTCGGCTTCATACGCGATCGCGTAGCCGCCCGGCTTCACGACGCGCAGCATCTCGCGGACCACGGCCATCGGGTCGGCCATGTGGATCAGCAGATAGCGGCAGAAGACCACGTCGAACGATGCGTCCGGGAACGGCAGCCGGGTGGCGTCGCCCTGCTGGAACGTGACGCACTCGGGATTGTCGGTCCGCGTCCCGGCGTAGTCGACCAGCGCCGGGTCGTACTCGATGCCGATGCAGGATACGGGCTGCAGGACGTCGGCGAGGCAGCGGGTCGTGTTGCCCTGGCCGCAGCCGAGATCGAGGCAGCGTGCGCCTGGTATCGGCGGCAGCCGGGCCAGGACTTCGCGCGTCGTCGGGTTGAGCACGGCCGCGAGCAACTGCTGCCGTTCGGGATTCCGTTCGTCGATCGTATAGCTCATCAGTGCCGCCTATTGTATAGCTGGGCATCACTCTCACAGCGACTCGCGATAGGCTGCTCGGCCATGAGCGCACTTCTTCACGCGCTGGCCGGCAGCTTCCTCGCCGTCGCGCTGGTCCAGCCGACCGCCGCCCAGACGCAGACCGAGAAGCAGACCAAGCCCCCCGCCACGCCCGCCACCACGCCGGCCCCGCCCGCCGCTGCCGACGCCAAGGAGACGGCGCCGCCGCCGGGCAAGGGCGGCCTCTCGACGCCGCGCGACGATCCGTTCCCGAGCACATACAAGGCCCCGGTCGCCCCGCCGTTCGCGATCCGCAACGCGACGCTCCTGACCGCGGCCGGGCCCGTCGATCCCGAACGGCACAATCCTCGTGCGCGACGGCAAGATCGTGGCGGTCGGCGCCACCGTCGACGTGCCGGCGGACGCGACCGTCATCGACGCCGGCGGCAAGTTCGTCACGCCGGGGATCATCGACGACCATTCGCACCTCGGCGTCTACGCGGCGCCCGGCACCCCCGCGGCCGAGGACGGCAACGAGATGACCAAGCCGAACACCGCCGAGGTGTGGGCCGAGCACTCGGTGTGGCCGCAGGATCCGCAGTTCCCGCGCAATCTTGCCGGCGGCGTCACGACCATCCAGGTGCTGCCGGGGTCGGCGAACCTGTTCGGCGGCCGCAGCACCGTGCTGAAAGTGGTGCCGGGCCGCACCGTCCAGGACATGAAGTTCCCCGGCGCGCCCTACGGCCTGAAGATGGCCTGCGGCGAGAACCCGAAGCGCGTCTACGCCCAGCGCGGCCCGTCCACGCGGATGGGCAACGTCGCCGGCTATCGCGCCGCGTGGATCCAGGCCGAGCAGTACCGCCGCAAGTGGGACAAGTACTTCGCCGACGCCGACAAGGCCGACAAGAAGGGCAGCGCGCCCGATCGCGACCTCGCCCTCGAGACGCTGGCCGAGGTGCTGCGCGGCAACATCCTCGTGCACAACCACTGCTACCGCGCCGACGAGATGGCCCAGATGCTGGATGTCGCCCGGGAGTTCGGTTACCAGATCCGGTCCTTCCATCACGTGGTCGAGGGCTACAAGCTCGCCGATCGGCTGGCAACGGCCGGCGTCGCCGCGTCGATCTGGGCCGACTGGGGCGGCTTCAAGATGGAGGCGCTCGACGGCGTCAAGGCGAACGCCGCGATCCTGCAGGCGGCCGGCGCGCGCGCGATCATCCACTCCGACGACCCGTCGGGGTCGCAGCGGCTGAACCAGGAAGCGGCCAAGGCGATGGCCGCCGGCGCCGCCATCGGCCTGCCCGTGGCGCCGGCCGACGCCATCAAGTGGCTGACGCTGAACCCGGCGTGGGCGCTCGGCCTCGACGATCGCATCGGCTCGCTCGAGCCGAACAAGAACGCCGACCTGGTGCTGTGGTCGGGCGATCCGTTCAGCGTCTACACCCGCGCCGAGAAGGTCTGGATCGACGGCGCGCTGCGCTTCGACCGATCGGCGCCGGACACGCGCTGGCGCACCGATTTCGAGCTGGGCTTCGTGCCCGCGGAGGCCCGCTGATGCCGCGCCCGATTACGTCCGTCCTGCTGGCGCTCGCCGCCGCCGTCGTCACGCTGCCGGGCCGCGCCGACGCGCAGCCGATCGCCATCGTCGGCGGCCGCGTCCTGCCCGTCTCCGGCCCGGTGATCGAGAACGGCACCGTCGTCATCGACGGCGGCCGCATCACGGCAGTGGGCGCCACGGTGCCGCTGCCGGTCGGCGCGCGCGTCGTCGACGCCAAGGGGAAGTGGGTGACCCCTGGCCTGATCAACGCGCTCACGTCGCTCGGGCTGAGCGAGGTCGGCGCCGTGCCCGCGTCGGTCGATACGTCGGCGCAGGGCGAAGCCGGCGTCGCCGCCGCGCTGCGCGTGTGGGAAGGCCTGAACCCGGACTCGGTGCTGTGGACGCCGGCGCGCAACGAAGGCATCACCTCGGTGGTCGCGGTGCCATCCGACGGGCTCGTCGCCGGCCAGGCGGCGTTCCTGGACACCGACGGCGACACTCGCGCCGCCCTGCTGCGCCGCGCGCCGGTGGCGATGGCGGCGAGCCTCACCGCGTCGACGGCCGGCGCCAAGTCACGCGGCGATCTGCTGCTGCGCCTGCGCCAGCTGCTCGACGACGCGCGAACGTACGGGACGAAGAAGGTGGCCTTCGAGCGGGCCGCGACGCGGCCCTTCGTCGTCTCGCGCCTCCATCTCGAGGCGCTGCAGCCGGTGCTGGCCGGCAAGCTGCCGCTGCTGGTCGCGGTCGATCGCGCCAGCGACATCCAGGCGCTGCTCGACCTGGCGCGCGAGTACCGCGTGCGCGTGATCGTCCAGGGCGGCGCCGAGGCCTGGCGCGTGGCCCCGGCGCTGGCCGCGGCGAAAGTGCCGGTGCTGGTGAGCGCGCTCGACAACATCCCGTCGAGCTTCGATGCGCTGGGCGCGCGGCAGGAGAACGCGGCGCTGCTGCGGCGTGCCGGCGTCCCGGTCGTCATCACCGCCGGCGCCGTCGAGAGCTTCAACGTGCGCAACGTCAAGCAGCACGCCGGCAACGCCGTCGCTTACGGCCTGCCGTGGGACGAGGCGCTGCGCGCGGTCACGCTGACCGTGGCGGAGGCCTTCGGCGTCGCCGACACCGTCGGGTCGCTGGCCGTCGGCAAGGCCGCCAACGTCGTCGTGTGGAGTGGCGATCCGTTCGAGTTCTCGACCCGCGTCGAGCACGTCTACGTCCGCGGCGTCGAGCGCGTCGAACGCTCGCGGCAGGACCTGCTGATGGAGCGCTACCGGACGCCGGGCCGAGACTGACTCGCGACGCTTGACCGTCCAGATCGTCCGCTGACGGACAGTGTCCCGAGCTCGTCACATTTCCTGGAACCGCGGCCCGCGCCTGGCGTATTACCTCCACAATGTGGAAGAAGGCGCCGCCGCCGCTGGGTGACTTCGAGCAGCTCGTCCTGATGGGCGTGCTCCGCCTGGGCGATGCCGCGTACGGCGCCGCGATCCGGCAGGAGATTCACGCGCGCTCCGGCCGCGACGTGTCGATCAGCGCGGTCTACACCACGCTCGATCGCCTCGAGGCCAAGGGCTTCCTCAGCTCCTGGATCGGCGCGCCAACTGCGCAGCGCGGCGGCCGCCGCCGCAAGTTCTACGCGCTGCGGCCCGCCGGCACGGCGGCGCTTCAGCAGGCCTACCGGACGATCACGGCGATGGCCGCCGGGCTCGAAGCCCGCCTGGAGATCGAATGAGCGCGCCGCTGCCCGGCTGGATCGTCTGGCTGTTGTCGCGCCGGCTGTCCGACGGCTGGCGCGAGGTCGTCCTCGGCGATCTGGCCGAGGAGTACGAGGCCCGTGCCGCCGCCGCGCCTGCGGCCGCTCGTCGCTGGCTGTGGTGGCAGGCGGTGCGCTGCCTGGTGTCGCCGCCGCCGAATCGAACGCCGGCGGCCCTGCCGTCGCTGCCCCTGGAGAAGCACCCGATGCTGCAGACGCTCGCCGCCGATGTCCGCTATGCCGTCCGCGTCCTCGGGCGGGCGCCATCGTTCACGCTCGCCGTCGTGGCGGTGCTCGCCCTTGGCATCGGCGCGACGACCGCGATCTTCAGCATCGTCAACACCGTGCTGCTGCGGCCGCTGCCGTTCGATGACGCCGATCGGCTGGTGCGGCTGTTTCACGTGCCGCCGCAGGCCACCTTTCCCGGCATCCCGCGTTTCGCGCTGTCGCCGGCCAACTTCTACGACTGGCAGCGGGAGGCCACGGCCTTCGAGGGCATGGCGCTGTACCGCGGCCGCTCGTTCACGCTCACCGGCAGCGGCGCGCCGCGCTCGATCAACGTCGCCACCGTCGGCGCTGGCTTCTTCGACATCCTGCGCGTTCGGCCGGCGCAGGGGCGGCTGTTCCGCCCGGACGAGGACGCGCCCGGCGCCCGCGTCGTCGTGATCAGCGACGACTTCTGGCGCACACAGATGGGCGGGGCGAGCGTGATCGGCCGCAGCCTGACGCTCGACGGCGAGGGCTACACCATCGTCGGCGTCATGCCGGCCTCCGCCTCGCTGGCGTCGTGGCCCCCGATGGCCCGCAACCTGTGGGTGCCGCTCGCGCTGACCGCCGAGAACCGCGCCGTCCGCGAGAACCACAACCTGGCGGCGGTGGCGCGCCTGAAGCCGGGCACCCGTGCCGACGAGGCCCGGTCGCAGCTCGAGGTGATCGCGAAGCGGCTGGAGCAGGCGTACCCGGAGGCCAACGCGGGATGGGGCGCGACGCTGATGTCCCTGCAGGACGACGTCGTCGGCGACATCGGCTCGACGCTGGTGATGCTGCTCGCCGCCGTCGGCCTCGTGCTGCTGATCGCCTGCGCCAACGTCGGCAACCTGCTGTTCACGCGCGCGCTCGGCCGCCGCAAGGAGGTCGCGATCCGCGCCGCGCTCGGCGCCGGGCGCCGCCGCGTGCTGCAGCAGTTGCTGGTCGAGTCGCTGGTGCTCGGCCTCGCCGGCGGCGCCGCCGGCCTGCTGTTCGCCGAGGGCGCGCTGCGCGCCGGCGCGGCGCTGCTCGCCGATCAGATCCCGCGTGCCGACGAGATCGCCGTCGACGGCACGGTCCTGCTGTTCGTGCTTGGCGCGTCGATCCTCACCGGCATCCTCGCCGGCGTGGTTCCGGCGCTGCGCGTCGGCGCCACGCCGCTGACCGAGGCGTTGAAGGAGGGCGGCCGCGGCGACGGGGCGATCGGCCTCCGGACGCGGCGGCTGCTCGTCGTGGGCGAGGTCGCGCTGTCCGTCGTGCTGCTGATGGGCGCGGCGGTGATGGTCCGCAGCCTCATCGCGATCCGGACGATCGACGCCGGTTTCGAGCCGGAGGGCGTGCTGACGATGGTCGTCAATCTGCCCCAGGCGCGCTATCGCACCGACGCCCAGCGCAGCCAGTTCTTCGCCGATGCCCTCGCCCGGATGCGGACGCTGCCTGGCGTGACCGCCGCCGCTTCGATCGACGACGTGCCGCTGACCGGCGGGTCCGTGCAGCCGATCGTCCTCGAAGGACGGCCGGAACTGCTGCCGCGCGACCAGCCGACCGTGCAGGTGCGCACCTCTTCCCGCGACTACGCCAAGGTGATGCAGATCCCGGTCCTGCGCGGCCGCGACTTCGTCGACAGCGACGTCGACTCGCTGCTGGTGAGCCGCAACGCCGCGAGGCTGCTGTGGGGCGATGAGGATCCGGTGGGCAAGCGCGTCACCTTGCCGCTGGTCTCGAAGATGAAACTGCTCACGGTGGTCGGCATCGTCGGCGACGTCAAGCAGGACGACCTGCGGGAGACGCCGCCGGCGAGCGATCTACACCTACTCGCGCGAGCGCCCGGCGCGGGGGCTGACGCTGGTGCTGCGGACGTCGGTGCCGCCGATGTCGATGGTCTCGGCGGCCACCGGCGTGATTCGCGGGCTCGATCCGGAGCAGCCCGTCCAGGACATCCGCACGATGGTCGACGTGCGCGACAACGGGCTGACGTCCGAGCGCTTCCGGGCGCTGCTGCTGGCGTCGTTCGCGATCGTCGCGCTGGCGCTGGCCTCGGTGGGCATCTACAGCGTGCTCTCGTACATCGTCCGCGGCCGCAGCCGCGAGATCGGCATCCGCGCCGCGCTCGGGGCGCAGACAAGCGACGTGCTGCGCCTGATCGTGCTCGAGGGCATGACGCCGGCGCTGATCGGGATCGCCGTCGGCGTGGCCGCCGCCCTCGCGGCGTCCGTCGGCCTCGAGCGGCTCGTCTACGGCGTGAGCGCCTCGGATCCGCTGACGCTCGCGGCCGTCGCGACGACGCTGGCGCTGGTGGCGCTGCTCGCGAGCGTGGTTCCGGCGTGGCGGGCGAGCCGCCTCGCCCCGCTGTCCACGCTGCGCGGCTGAGTCGCGCTCGAGGCCGACGGGGCAGCCGTCCTCTCAGTGCGTACCGCCGCCGACGTTCGCGGTCATGCCGTAGAACACGCGCCAGCGCGTGGGGCCGCGGCCGATGCCGTTGCTGATGCGGGCGTCGGTTCGCATGCCCCAGCGTGCGTTCAACGGGATGCGCACGCCGCCGCCGCCGTTGACCGACAGCGCGGACGTCAGCTGCGTCGTCGTTCCTTGCTGCGGCCAGCCGAACGAGACGGTGTAGCGATCGATGCCGGCGCCGCCGATCACGTACGGCGTGACCCGGCCTGGCGTCCGCAGGTCGAGCACGAGGTTGCCCGAGGCGCTGAGGCCGCTGACCTCTTCCAGCCGCCATTCGGCTTCGGCCTCGAAGCTCAGGCGTGCCCGGATCGGCATGCGCGCGGTGACGCCCGTGCTGGACGTGTCGAGACCGCCGACCGCCAGGAACGTAGACAATTCGACCGGCAACTGATCGGTACTGGGGCGAACCGGCGGATCCTGCGCCGCAGCGGTCGCGGCCACTGCGAGGGCGAGCAGCAGGGTAACCGTGAACGCAGCGGCACTGAAAACAGACATGAGCGCTCCTTGTCGCAGGCAGGTTGGCGCTCGACGATGATAGGTGCCGCCGCCTGCAGGCGCGGGCGAACTTTGACGAACCGGTCGCGCCGTGGGACGAACGTGCGCCGGGCGACCGTCAGCCTTCCAGCACAGCCGCGAGCGCGTCGTAGCTGGCTTCCATGCCGGCCGTGAAGTTCGTCGACAGCGCGGCGTCGCGGCCGGCCTTCGACGCGTAGCGCATCGTCACGATCAGCGTCGTGGCGCCGTCGCGCTCCGCCAGCTCGGTCGTCACCTCGGCCTCGCCGCCGGTCCAGTCCTCGTCGAACAGCTCGCTGTGGACGAGTCGAGCCGGCGCCTCGACGACGCGGAAGACGCCGCCGGCGCCCATCTCGCGGCCGTTCGCCTTGCGCCACACGTAGCGGAACGCGCCGCCGACGCGCAGGTCGACGTCGCAGACGGCCAGCGTCCAGCCGTTCGGGCCGTGCATCCAGCGCATCAGGATCGACGGGGTCGTCAGCGCCTGGAAGACGAGATGACGCGGGGCGTCGAACACGCGGGTGACGCGCACCTCGACATCGGATGGCGTGGTGACCGACAGGGTGCCGGTGTGATCGATCATCGTGAGCTCCCCTTCTCGCGGACGCGGATCTGCCGAGTCCGGCGCGGCTCGCCGCGCTCGGCGGCCTTCATCTCGTCGAGCACGGCGTCGAGGCGCCGGAAATTCTGGTCGAGGGTCTGCCGGTAGCGCTCGAGCCAGGCGGTCGCGGCCTCGAGCGGCTGGGCTTCGACGCGGACGGGCCGACGCTGCGCGTCGCGGCCGCGCGAGACGAGCCCGGCCCGTTCGAGCACCTTCAGGTGCAGTGAGATTGCGGGCTGGCTCATGTCGAACGGCGCCGCCAGCTCGGTCACCGACAGCTCGCCGCTGGCGAGGCGCGACAGGATGGCGCGCCGGGTCGGATTGGCGAGCGCCGCGAACGTGGCGTCGAGGTCCGGCTGGCGCGCGTTCGCATAAGCAGGTTGTTTCATAAGTCTTTACTTATATAAACCGCGAACGCGCTCGTGTCAAGCGCCCCGGATCGGCTATCGTGGGCGTCCCCCGAACGGAGCAGACGATGAAGCGGCTGCTGGCTCGACGATCGCGTGCGCCTGAAGTCGGGCACGGCGCAGTGGAAGACCGAGCTGGTGCTCCGAGTGATCGAATGCGAGAAGGGTACGACCGTCGACGTCGCGTTCGACGACGACGTCGGACGCCCGCGATCGGTGCCGCTCGTCTGCGAGCCACGACCGGCGAAGCCGCTGCAGGAGCGGCGGCCCGAGCCGCTGGGCGAGCGTTCGCCCGGACTGTGGTACGTCGACCTGACGCGCGCGACCTACGAGCAGATCGTGCCGATACTGCCGCGCCTGGCCGAGGCGCGCGGCGTGGTCTTCGACATGCGCGGCTATCCGACCGACGCCGGCGCCTCGATCCTGCCGCACCTGATGGACGCGCCCGAACGCGATCGCTGGATGCACGTGGATCGCCTCACCGGGCCCTTCGGGCGTGTCGGGGGCGTGTTCGACGTCGGCTGGAACGTGCAGCCCAAGGCGCCGGCCATCGCCGCCCGCCGCGTGTTCCTGACCGACGGCCGCGCCATCAGCTACGCGGAGTCGGTGATGGGTTACGTTGCCGATCGCAAGCTGGGCACGATCGTCGGCGCACCTACCGCCGGGACCAACGGCAACGTGGTGCTGTTCGACGTGCCGGGCGGCTACGAGATCGCGTTCACCGGGATGCGCGTCACGCGGCACGACGGGACCACCCGCCGTCACTTGATCGGGATCGCGCCGGACGTCCCGCTCGCACCGACGATCGACGGCATCCGTCGCGGCCGCGACGAGCTGTTGGAGAGGGCGGTCGCCCTGATCGACCGACCGCCATCACCGGTGCTGCCGACGAAGTAGTGCGCGTCAGCGTCCGCCGACGCCGACCGTCGCGCCGTAGAACATGCGAAAGCCACCGCCGGGCCAGCCTTCCGTCCAGCCATCCGTCCAGCGCAACTCCGTGCGGATGCCGAAGCGGTCGTTGATCGGCACACGCACGCCGCCGCCGGCGTTGACGACGAAGCTCATGCCGGACTCCCTCAGGAAGTGCGGATCGGGCTGCGCGACGTTGGAGTAGTGCTCGAGACCGCCGCCGCCCAGCAGGAACGGACGGACGCGCCCGATCGCCGGCAGATCGAAGACGAGGTTGACGTTGCCGTTCACACCGTTGTCCTCGAGGGACCCCGAGAGCGGCCTGGCCTGCGTATGCCGGTACTCCGCCTCGAACTCGAGGCCGAGCCGCGCCATGAACGGCCACCGTACTGACACGCCGGCGCCCGACGTGTCGCCGCCGGATGAAGCGAACGGCGACACTTCGATCGGGAGGTCCCGCGCGTCACGCGCGGGCGGTGCCTGCTGCGCGCCGGCCGTGAGGGGCGCCTGCTGCGCGCCGGCGGCGGCCGGTGCTGCCAGCAGCGCACAGGTCACCAGGACAAGAGAACGTGAGATCACCATTGCCGAAGAGCTCCTTTCCATCTTTCTTTCCAGACGCAGACCGACTCTACGACCGGGGCGGTCAAGGGCCCCGGCCGTTTGACGAACGGTCCAATTCAAGTGACGAACGCTGGCGGCCGGACTCAGCGTTTGCCGCCGATGCCGAGCGTGGCGCCGTTGTAGATGCGCCACTGATCCGGCGCGTCGCGACCCGACCCGTATAGCCACCGCGCATCGCTGCGGACGCCCCACCGATCGTTCACCGGCACGCGGATCCCGCCGCCCGCGTTGACGGTGAGGCCCGTGTCGCTGCCGCGCAGCGGCTTGCCATCGGGGCGATAGAACGCTTTGCCGAAACGTTCGAGCCCGATACCAGCCGCGACGTAAGGCGTCACCGGCCCGATCGCCGGCAGGTCGTAGACCAGGCTCAACGCGATGTTGACCGCGGTGACTTCCGCTCGCTTCAGCTCGGTCTCGAGCTCGACCCCGAATCGCGAGCCGATGGGCCATCGCACGGCCGCCCCGGCGCCCGACGCGGAGGCTGATCCCATCAGCACGTACGGGGTGATCTCGATCGGTCGTGCCGGGCTGGCCCGGTCCTTCGTGCCACTGCCGGTGTCATTGCCTGGGTCATTGCCTGGGCTCTGGGCGTACGCGCCGGTGTGAACAGCCAGCACGGCACACGTCATCCATACCAACGTCGTTGGTTTCGTCATGAACGCTCCTGGGTTCTGGGACCGCGCACCCAGTCAGACGATGGCGGGGCGCCGCTGGCCGGTGGCAGGGACGCGTCAGTGAGCGCTGAGTCCGGTGATGCGCCAGACCTCGCCTGAGCGGGCGAGGTCGAACGTCCAGTTGATGCGGATCTTCCTGCTCGACGCCGCTCGCGACGCTGGGGACGTAGCGCACGGTGCCGACGCAGACGGCGGAGCCGCGCGCCTCGGAGGCGTCGATGTCGCAGCGATCGAAGTGGACGTTCTGCCGGACGGGGCCGCGAAGGCGCGAGTCAGCGCGCCCTGGTCGACCGTCGGCCACAGCGCCGCGGCGGCGCGCACGTCGCGGCGATCGTAGGCTTCCTCGTAACGCTCGCAGCAGGCTGCGGATGCCGGCGTCCGGCGATCCCCGCGCGGCGCAGCGCTCGAGGGTCCGGTTCGACCGGGTAGGTCGCGACGATCTTGATCTTCGGCGGCGGCGCCGTCGTCGCCGCGGGGGGCGCCGGGTGGTGGACCTTCTGGACCGCCACGGGCCGGGCCATCGCCCCGTAGAGCACACACCCGGCGACAACCGCGACGATCGCCGACGCGGCGAGAACAGCCACCAGCGTTCTGCATCGTCTTCGGCGCCGGTTCCACCGCGCGCGTCTGGCGAGCCTGCGGCCGCTCACGCTGGCGCGGTGCGGACACCGGGCGCGCCGCGGCTACCGGTCGCGACGCGCGCTGCCGCGTCTGCCCCGGGTCGGGCTCAATCTCGTAGACCGACAGGTCGTCTCCCGTCGGCGGCCAGTCGAAATCGTCGATCGGCTTCGCGCCGTCGCGGGGCCGAGACCCGGAATGCTGGAGGAGGAGTCATGCCGGCAGGTGGTCGAATCGGGTCGCCGACTCGGCCATAACCACGATACGGGGACTCACGCGGCCGCGCAAGACGTGGTGCGCGCGGTTGCACAGCACCTCCCGATTTGTCGTCGCGGCGTCAAGCGGGTCAGGGTCTTCTCGTAGCGCCACACATCCAGGTTGAAGCCGCCCTCCGACGTCTCGGCGACGTTGACCACCGTGCCGGCGCGACGCCACCCCTGCTTCTCGTAGAACCGAGCCGCCCGCTCGTTGCCGATCGCGCACGCCAGCCACGCGTGGCTCACCCCGCGTGCGGCGAGACGCTGCTCGGCGTCGGCGATCAGGGCCGCGGCCACGCCGCTGCCGCGCGCCGGCCGCGACACATAGAGCTGATACACCTCGTCGGCCTTGAGCATCGTGAAGCCGAGTGGCGCACCGCGCGGGCCGATCACGCGTGTCTCGCCGAGTGCCGCCCGCAGTCGGTCGCGGAAGTTGTCGAGCGTGCGAAGGCGAACCAGTTCGACGGGGACGATGGTCGCGTGCGCGTCACGCCAGCCTTCGAACCACAGGTGGGCGAGCGCGTCGATCTCGTCGGGGGTGGCATCTCTCGGATCCATGGTGGCTCGCCTGGAGGATCTCGGCATCGCGACGCCCGGGGCCCGCGGCCCGCGGCGGACGACGCCGGTCGCGAACGGCACGTAGTCCAGTTCGTGGTTGGCGTCGACGCGCTGCAGCAGCAGCGCGCCGCGACTCATGTCACCGCGGCCGATGAAGTCGCGCGGGAAGAACAGGCGATCGCCCAGCACGTCGGCGATCGGCTCCAGGTACTTGGCGGTCGCGACGCTGCCGAGCAGGACGGCCCGCGCGCCGGGCTCCAGGCGCGCCGACAGATCGCGGAGGTCGCGGACCAGCGGCTCGAGGTAGCGCGGATCGCCGGAGCCGAGGTCGACGTCCACGAACTCGCGCAGCAGCGCGCCGTCGACGATGAGCTCGGGCGGCTGCAGGCCGCGCGTCGGCGTGATGACGGCGACGCCGGGCGTCCGGTCGGCGGCGAAATGCCGGGCGTAAGCGAGCTTGCCGCGGAAGTAGAGGCCGCTGACGAAGCTGAACGCGTCGCCCAGCGAGAGCGTGCCGGCGGCGAGGCGCTGCGCCGGCAGCGACGGGCCCCCGTCCTTCAGCAGCACCGCGCCGCGGCGTCCGCCGCAGAATGCGGGCGACAGGAGGAACACGTCGGAGGGCAAGAGAGGCGTCGGTCCTGAACGCGCGCGGACAGAGAGCGCGCCGCACCAAGTGTAGCCGCCCCGGTCCGGGCAGCGGCTGAGCCGTTCCGGGGGCCCGTCGCGCAATGCCGATAGAGCGCCTCGACGGAGAGTCGAGCGACGGGGCGCGGGAGGCGAGATGAAAGGGACGGCCAAGGTGGGCGCGGTGGTGGCGTTGGCGTCGGCGTCGAGCGTGGCCGCGGTATTCGTACCGGCCGCGCCATGGACCGCCGGGCTGTTCGAGTGGCTGGCCCACGCCGGCCCGGCTGGGGTGGTGATCTACGCGGCCGTCTTCGCCGTGGCGGCGGTGTGCCTGGTGCCCGGCTCGATCCTGACGGTCGGCGCCGGCGTCGCCTACGGGCTGGTCTGGGGCACGCTGATTGCCTCGATCGCCAGCGCCGTCGCGGCGACGGCGGCCTTCCTCGTGGCGCGGACGATCGCGCGCCGCCGCGTCGCCCGATGGGCGGCGGCCGATCCCCGGTTCGCCGCCCTCGACGCCGCGATCGGGGAGGACGGCCTGAAGCTGGTGATCCTGGTGCGTCTCTCCCCGCTGATCCCGTTCAACGTCCTCAACTACGCGCTCGGGCTGACCCGGGTGCGGCTGCGCGACTACGCGCTCGGCTCGTTCCTCGGCATGCTGCCGGTCACCGTGCTCTACGTCTACATCGGGTCGCTCGCCGGACAGCTGGTGTCGCTGGCGCGCGGCACGGCGCACGGCGGACCGCTCGGCCAGGCCGTGTCCGCGCTCGGCCTGGCTGCCACCGTCGCCGCCACCGTCTACGTGACGCGCCTGGCCCGGCGGGCACTCGCCGGCGCGCTCTCCCGCCCGCCGATCTAGGATGGTGGCGACGAGAGGCGCCCCCATGCCACTGACCAGACGCCGCTTCCTCACCACCTCCGCCGCCGTCGTGGCCGCCGAGGCCATCCTGTTCCGCGCCACCCTGCGCGGCGCCACGCTCAGCGCGCGAGCCCGCGTCGATCGGGCGCTCGCCGGGCGCGACGTCGATCGTCCGCCGATCTCGCTCTGGCACCACTTCGGCCTCGAGAAGGAGGGACCGGCGCGCCACGCGCAGGCGACGCTCGCGTTCCACCGCGACTACCAGACCGACCTGGTCAAGGTGATGAGCGACTTCCCGTTCCCGAAGCCATCCGGGGCCTGGCACGAGGTGCGCGTCCAGGACGATCCGTTCCCCGAGCAGATCCGCGCCCTCATGGCGATCCGCGACGCGCTGCAGCGGTCGGCCCACTTCGTCGAGACGATCTTCAACCCGTGGAACGTCGCCGAGAAGCTCTCGTCACCGGAGGCGGTGAAGCAGCTCCAGGCGGAACAGCCGCAGCGCCTCCTGGACGCCCTGGAAGCGATCGCGAAGTCGGAAGCGACGCACGCCCGGCGGGCGATGAACGCCGGCGCGTCCGGCATCTTCCTCGCCATCGCCAACGCGCAGCCGCAGATCCTCGGCCGCGACGACTATGCGAAGTTCAGCGCGCCCTTCGATCGCATGGTGCTCGAGGCGGTGAAGGACGCGCCGCTCAACGTGCTGCACCTGCACGGCGACGCCGTCTACCTCGACGCGTTCTACCAGGGCTGGCCGGCGGCGGTGATCAATTACTCGACGCACGGCACGAAGGTCGGTATCGACGCGGTGCGTGCCAGCTACGCCGGCGTGATCGCCGGCGGCATCGACGAGACGGCCTACCGCACGCTCGATCCCGCGACGCTGCGGGCCCAGGCGGACGCGGCGCGGCGGCAGGCCGGGGCGCGGTTCATCCTCACGCCGGGCTGCTCGGTGCCCAACGAGTCACAGCCCGACGAGCTGCACAAGCTGCATCGCCTGTTCGCGAGCTGACCGTTCGGGCACGGCGATCCGCCGGGAAGGCAATTCCGCCGGAGGACATCCCCGCTCGCTTCACGTGCCGCCACCGTACGGCCGCGAGGACAACGCGGGGCGTTCGTCACGAGCCACACGCGGTTGGTCAAAATCCATCGTGGCGCCGATATTGCCACGGTGCGGGCTCATGAAATCAACTCGAGAACCGATTCTGCGAGTCCAACGCTGCATTCTTCTCACGCTCGCGGCGACCGCATGGACGGTCGCGCCCGCGCAGGCGCAGTGGGTGGTCACTCCGTACCTGGGCATCAACCTCGCGGGCGATGCCGAATTCCGCAGGGGAGGCCCCGGCGTATCGCTTGCTTTTTTCGGCGAACACCTGGGGTTCGAGTTCGATGTCGAACGTTACAACCACTTCTTCAAAGACAAAGATGTGGCCAACCTCGTTGCCAACAATTGCGGCGTCGGCCCGACAGGCGGGCCGTGCACCGACCTCAATACTGACGCGATCGGCTTCATGGGCAACGTCATGGCGCCGATTCGCCTCACCGACGCGAAGAACTGGCGGCCATACGCCACTGCGGGGCTTGGCGTGATTCATTCCTGGCTCACGGATCCTTCGAACACAGTGGCCGACACCAATCAGAACAACTTCGCAGTCAACTTCGGCGGCGGCGTGATGTACTCACTGAACAAGCGCGTGGGCGTGCGAGGTGACGTGCGGTATTTCCAGGCATTCGTCAACGAGGACAAGCGCGACGGCTTCTACTTCGACGACTACGGCTTCTTGCGCGCGACGTTCGGCGTGACATTCGGGTTCCCGCGGTAACTGAACTCCGCCGCCAGGCGGTCGAGCCGCTCCTGACGCTCAGCAACAGCAAGGCAGAGATCGAGCGCCCGGACCACGTGGACCGTCATGAGTTGCAAATCCTTTCAGGCTTCTTTGCGACTGTTAGTGCGCAGCGCGATGACCGACGAACAGTCGGACGAAGCAAATTGTGTAGACTCCTGAGCGCAGGCGCGCAGAACACCTGCAGCCGTCCGGCCTCTCGCTCGCTCGATAAGCTCGTACGTCTTGACGGGATCGTTTAGTCGGTCCGCGGCCAGCCGAACGTGCCGACATGGAGCTCGGTCGCCACGCGGACGAGGCGGCCCCGCGCTTCTCGACTCGGCACGTTCACCTTGATGCCGTCGACAACGTCGGCCGCCTGGGCGTCAGACGCGAGTCGCATCGGCCACTCGGCCCTGGGTCGCGCAGACCGCGCGAGCACGCTCATCCGCCGTGGTATCGGTAACAGTGCAGTCGCATGGATGCGGCCGCCAACCAAGGAGGATCCCCATGGCTCGTTCTTCTGTACGACCCGCCGCCGGCGGCTCACACCACGGCGCCGGAGCGGATGGGCCGCCTCCGAACGTCTGCTTGCTGTCGAACGGTCGTTATACCGTCATGCTGACCGAGGCCGGGAGCGGGTACAGCACTTGTGATGGGATCGACGTGACGCGCTGGCGCGAGGACGCGACCAGCGACTGCTGGGGACAGTTCTTCTACATCCGCGACCTCGATGGCGGCGGCGCGTGGTCGGCCGCCCGGCAGCCACTCGCTGGCGACGCCGACGACTACGAAACGAGTCTCGGTTCGGATTGCGCAATTTTCCGCCGGCGCGATGGCGATATCGAAACGCGCTCTGAGATCGCGGTCGCAGCCGACGCGGATGCCGAGGTTCGCCGGATCACGTTGACGAATCACGGCGTCTTGCCCCGCATGGTGGACGTGACCAGCTACGCTGAGGTGTCACTCAATAGTCGCCGCGCCGATCAGGCCCATCCGGCGTTCGCCAAGCTTTTTCTCGAGACCGAGTACCTGCCCGCGCCCCCAACTCTGTTGTGCCGCCGGCGGCCGCGCGCGCGGGATCAGCAACCACTCTGGAGCCTGCATTTCCTGGCCGGCCCAGAGAGAGCTGACACCGCTGTCGGTGCCGTCGAGTACCGAGACCGATCGGGCGAGATTTCTCGGCCGTGGCCGTTCCGCGGCCTCTCCCGCCGCTCTGGATTCCGGAGTGGCCCTGTCGGGAACCGTCGGACCCGTCCTCGACCCTGTTTTCAGCCTGCGCCGTCGGGTCCGGCTGCCTCCGAACGCATCCGCGGTCCTTGCGTTCGGGACCGCACTGGCCGCCGACCGCAACGAGGCGGTGGCGCTGGCCCGCAGGTTCTGCGATCTCGCCGAAGTAGAGCGCACCTTCCAACAGTCGAGAACGCACAGTCAGGCGACGCTGGTGGCGCTCGGCGTCACACCAGACGACGCCGCTTTGTTCCACCGGCTGGCCGCTCATGTTCTCTTCACCGGGCCGGCCCTCCGCTCGCGAGAGTCCGTGATGGGTAACCGTCTCGGCCAGCCGGGTCTATGGCCGTACGCGATCTCAGGAGATCTGCCGATCGTGCTGGCACGATTCTCCAGCCCCGGACAATCGAACCTGGCCAGCGAACTGATCCGAGCCCACGCTTACTGGCGTCGCTGCGGGCTGGTGGCGGACCTCGTCCTCCTGCACGATGCCGACCCGGCTGATGAAATGCACCATCAGCTGGAGGAGCTGGTGCGCGTGGGACCGGCCTCCGAGATGGCGGACAAGCCAGGCGGCGTGTTTCTGCGAGGCGCCGCAGAGATGCCCGCTGCGGACGTCATGCTGCTCGAGGCCGCGTCCCGCGCGATTCTGCGCGGACACGACGGCTCAATCGCCGAACAGCTCGACCGGGCACCTATGCTCGCCACGTTGCCGCCCGACTTGCCCGTCACGGCCGCGACGACGGCCACTCCCGACAAGTCGAGCGCTACCGACCAGGGGCTACTGTTCGCCAACGGGGTCGGCGGGTTCACGCCAGACGGCCGGGAGTACGTCCTGACTCTTCATGGCAGCGAGCGGCCGCCGGCACCGTGGAGCAACGTCCTCGCGAACCCTGGGTTCGGCTCCCTGATCACCGAGGCCGGCGCCGGTTACACCTGGGCGGGCAACGCCCAGATGAATCGCCTCACGCCGTGGAGCAACGACCCGGTCGCCGACCCTCCGGGCGAGGCTCTCTATCTCCGCGACGAAGAGACCGGGGAGTTCTGGTCACCGACGCCGGGGCCCTGCGGCGGCGAAGCGACGACCGTCGTCCGACAGGGGCAGGGGTACACACGCTTCACCAGGACCAGCCACGGATTCGATCAAGACCTCCTCGTCTTCGTCTCCGCGACCGATCCGGTGAAGCTGATTCGCCTTCGCGTCACCAACACCAGTGCTCGGCTCAGACGGCTGTCAGCCACCTTCTACGCCGAGTGGGTGCTGGGCGCGCTTCGGGAGCAGGCCGCACTGAATGTGGTGTGCACGCTCGACCCGGAAAGCGGCGCCCTGTTCGCCCGCACCGCCTGGGCGGGTGATTTCGCCGGGCGCATCGCTTTCGCCGACGTGGCGCGTCGTCCCCGCTCGTTCACGACCGACCGCACCGAGTTCCTGGGGCGCCACGGCACTCCGGATGCGCCCGCCGCTCTCTGGCGAGAGCGGCTCTCCGACCGGGCGGGCGAGCTTTGCGATCCCTGCGCCGCGTTGATGACAGGGCTGGAGTTACCGCCGGGCGGCGAGGACGTCGTCGTGTTTCTGCTCGGACAAGCGGAGACCGAGGAAGACGCGCGACGGCTCATTCGGTTCTATGGTGAGGCCGGGCGGGCAGACGAGGCGCTCGACGAGGTCACTGCGGGATGGGATCGCATCTTGGGGACCGTACGTGTCCGCACGCCCGACCCCGCGTTGGATCTGATGCTCAATCGCTGGTTGATCTACCAGGCACTTGCGTGCCGGGTTTGGGGTCGGACCGGGTTCTACCAGTCGGGCGGCGCATTCGGCTTTCGCGACCAGCTGCAGGACGCGATGGCGCTCGTTTACGGCGCCGCGGAGGAAGCGCGCGCGCAGATCCTTCGGGCGGCCTCCCGGCAGTTCGAGGAGGGAGACGTGCAGCACTGGTGGCATCCGCCGGGGGGGCGCGGTGTCCGCACGCGCATCACCGACGATCTCTACTTCCTGCCTCTCGTCACCTGTCACTACATCACCACAACCGGCGATGCGGCTCTGCTCGACGAGCGTGTGCCGTTCCTGCGCGCGCCCGTTCTCAGGCCCGATCAGGAGGAGGAGTACGGTCTCCCCGATGTGAGCGACGTGACCGGGACGGTCTACGAGCACTGCGTGCGAGCGCTGGATCACGGTCTGAGGCTCGGACCGCACGGCCTGCCGCTGATGGGCACCGGCGACTGGAACGACGGCATGAACCAGGTCGGAGCCGGCGGCCAGGGTGAGAGCGTCTGGAATGGCTGGTTCATGTTGACGACGCTGCGCGAGTTCGCGAGCCTGGCCGAACGGCGGAATGACGCCGCGCGGGCGGCCTGGTGCCGGGAGCGAGCCGATGCGCTACTGAGAGCATTGGAAGAGCACGCCTGGGACGGCGACTGGTACCGACGCGCCTATTTCGACGATGGTGCTGTGCTTGGGTCGAGGCAGAACGATGAGTGCCAGATCGACTCGATCGCCCAGACGTGGGCGGTGATCTCCGGCGCCGGCGATCCTGAGCGGGCCCGTCAGGCAATGGCGGCAGTGGAGGATCGTCTGGTCCGCGAGGCGGACCAGATGATCCTGCTGTTCGCACCACCGTTCGATCGCGGCTCGCTCGAACCCGGCTACATCAAGGGCTATGTGCCCGGAATCCGCGAAAACGGCGGGCAGTACACTCATGCCGCTACCTGGGTGGTGCTGGCGACGGCCCTGCTCGGGCGGGGCAAGCGCGCGCTGGAGTTGTTCGCATTGCTCAACCCGGTCCGCCATGGCGCGACTCCCGAAGACGTCGCGCGGTACATGGTGGAACCGTACGTCGTGGCGGCGGATGTTTACGGAGCGCCGCCGCACACGGGGCGGGGGGGCTGGACTTGGTACACCGGCTCTGCCAGCTGGCTGTATCGCGTCGGCCTCGAGACGATCCTCGGCTTCCACAAGCGAGGGGACCGTGTGAGGATCGACCCCTGCGTCGCACCGGATTGGCCGCGCTACGAACTGACCTACCGCCATCGCTCTGCGATCTACCATATCGTCGTGGAGAACGCGGCAGGCACGGGCCGCGGCGTGCGTTCGGTTACGGTGGACGCGCAGGCCGTGCCCGATGGCGAGATCCCGCTCACGGACGACGGAAAAACCCATGAAGTTCGAGTCGAGCTGGGCTGAGGGACCGCGGAAGGGAGGACAGGAAGAAAGGATGGCCGACCAGCTGTCGCCAGAGGAGGACTTGGACCGGCTGCCGACGGACAAGGAACTCGCCCGGCTTCAGCGGACCACGGTGCTGTACTACCTTCACGAGACCAACCCGGACAATGGGCTGGTCCGCGACAAGACCGACCTCGACGCGCCCTGCAGCATCGCGGCCGTCGGTCTCGCCCTGGCGACGATTCCGGCTGTGGTCGAGCGCGGCGTGCTCATTCGCAAGTTCGCGGCGAAGAGCGCCCGCCGCAGACTGCGCAGCCTCATGGAGCTCCCGCAGGGACCTGAGCCGGACACGGCCGGGTACAAGGGGTTCTTCTATCACTTCCTCGATATCGAGACCGGCCGTCGCGTCTGGAATTGCGAGCTCTCCACGCTCGACTCAGCGTTCCTGTTCGCGGGTGCCCTTACCTGTGCCACCTACTTCGACGCTGACACGGAGGAAGAGGCCGAAGTCCGATCCCTGGTCGACGCGCTCTACCGCCGCGTCGACTGGGAGTGGGCGTGCGATGGTGGGCCGACGCTCAGCCACGGCTGGAAGCCGGAGACCGGCTTCCTGCCGTACCGCTACGAGGGATATGACGAGGGGCTCTTGCTCTACCTTCTCGCGCTCGGCTCGCCGACTCACCCACTTCCACCAGAGAGTTACCACGCGTACTGCGCCACCTATCAGTGGAAGGAAATCTACGGCCGCGAGCTGCTGTACTCCGGCCCGTTGTTCACGCACCAACTTTCGCACCTCTGGATCGATTTCCGTGGCATTCGCGACGGGTTCATGCGCGAGCGCGGCAGCGACTACTTCGAGAACAGCCGGCAGGCGACCTTCGTTCAGCAGGAATATGCCGTCAGGAACCCGCTGGGCTTCGAGGGCTACGGGGAGCACTGTTGGGGCATCACGGCCTCTGATGGCCCGGGCTGGGTCAAGCGCGCGGTGAACGGCGTTGACCGGGAGTTTTACGGCTACATGGCCCGCGGGGCCCCGTTTGGCCCAGACGACGGCACGGTCTCACCATGGGTCGTAGTCGCGTCGCTGCCGTTCGCGCCGGAAATCGTCATCCCGACCGTCCGACAGTTCGCTCGACTGGACCTTGGAATGACCGCCCCCTATGGATTCAAGCCGTCGTTCAATCAGACCTTCGCCGTGGAAGAGAGTCCGACAGGTTGGTGGGTCACGCCCCACCACTTCGGCATCGACCAGGGACCGGTCGTGTTGATGATCGAGAACTACCGATCGGGTCTCATCTGGGACATCATGCGCGGCTGCCCAGCCGTGATCGCGGGACTACGGCGAGCCGGGTTCAGCGGCGGCTGGCTCTGAAGCGGAGGTCATGCGCGTCAATGGCGCCGCTATACTTCCGCGGACACACATCGCCCAACACGCTTGATACGCGGGCCGAGCGCCGCCTGTGCTTTTCAGCCGCGCCGCCTCTGCTCGCCGAATCAAAGCCTCTAGGGTCTCGTTCACCGCGTCGCGGCTCATGCTGGACGCGCTCGTCTACGGCAGGCCGCTACCCGCGTGACCGATGTCCGAGTCGCTGAAGGAGCACGCTTGGAAAGCGGCTCTCAGGCGCGCCGGGACAGCGTGAGGCCGTCGACGAGCGCGTCGGCCAGGAGCCGGCCAGCCGATCCATCGTGGTCGAGGGCCGGGTTGTAGATCGTCACCTCGAGCCCGGCGAGGCGGCCGCTCGCGGCAGCGGCGCGCAACACGTGCCTCAGCTCCACGGCCGACAGGCCGCCAGGCAGGCGGTAGTCCACCGCCGGCATGATCGCGTCGTCGAGCACGTCCGCGTCGACATGGAGGAAGAATCCGTCGAGGTCGAGCCGCGCGACGTGGCGCATGGCCTCGGCGACCGCCGCCGTGATGCCCATCCGCCGCACGGCCGCCAGGTCTAGCGCGCGGATTCCGGGCGCGAGCGGCTGGCTTCGATACTGCCGCTGTTCGTCTTCGTCGCGGAACGCAAACGCGACGACGTCCTCGTCGCGCACCAGCGGACCACGACCTTCGAGGTTCGCCACCACCGCGGGACCGCGTCCGGTTGCGAAGGCGAGGTCCATCGACATGTCACGGCCGACCCTGCGAGGCGGAGCATACCGTCAAAACCCGTCGGTCGAAGGCCGAGTGCATTTAAGGAGCACGCTTGGAAACGTTCATGACCTCACCCGAGGCGCTTCACCCAGGTCGACCATCTGTTGCGGCGCTGGCCGAGTTGCTCGGCGTCTATGCGGGTCGCCACGCGCGATGTGCGCCATTTCGTCGCCGTTCGACTCGCGAGCGGCGGGACGTTCGATCTGGTCGTGCTTACAACCGAACCCGACCGATCCTAAGGGAGCACCCCGGTACGCCGCGTACCCGGGTGCATCCACGGTCAGCGACTGGAGTGCCTCAGCAGCAGGCTCAGTTCCCGTCGCCTTTGACATTCGGACCGCAGACGGTTCCCTTGTAAGTGATATCGGCGGTCCGCGGGACAGTGCCGGTGTGAGACACACCGTCGAATGTCATCGTGCCGGTCGCCTCGGCGTACTGGCCAAACCCCCCGACGATTGTCAGGTCCACGTGCGAAATGAACTCACCCGGCTCGCCGGGCACCGGCGTGCGGGGGGCGGAAACGCCCGTGGCGATCAACACGTCGCCCGCGGTCGTCAGAAAGACGTCGTACGACGTCACGTTGGGCGGTGGGGTGGTGAGGAACACGGTGCTCGCACCATTGAGCACGCCAGTCACGGTGCCCAGTAGCCTGCCAATCGGGTCGTTCGACGAAGGAATCGCGGTTTCCGCGATGCCGCCCCGGATGTACTGACAATCCGCCCGTGCCTCGACGGCCGTACCGGCCACCGCCACGCACAGCATCAGCGTCAGTTGTGTGCACCTTGTCATGACGAAGCTCCTCTTCTTCCCGACGCTCAGCCTGGCACCAATGCGGCGCCCGTGACGTCAGTCGGGCTTTCTACTCAGATAGGCGCAGAAGCCGCGACGGCGCTATCAGTCGAAGAAAAGGCGAAGGCCACATATATAATCCGGCGGGGGCGGCACGATGGATCGGGGCGGAAGCGCGAGGGAACCAGTTCCAGGCGACGTCAGCTCGCTTCTCCGAGCGTGGAGCGACGGGGATCAGTGTGCGCTCACCCTCCTGATGCCGATCGTCCACGACGAACTCCGTCGCCTGGCGCACCACTACATGAGGCGCGAGCGCGCCGGCCACAGCCTGCAGACCACGGCGCTGGTCAACGAGGCCTACATGCGGCTGGTCGATTACAAGCGCATGCACTGGCAAAACCGCGCCCATTTCATGGCGGCAGCGGCGCAGGCCATGCGGCGCATCCTCGTCGACCACGCGCGTCGCCACAACGTCAAGCGGGGAGCGGGGGCCGAACATGTGTCGCTCGACGCGGACGCCGTCATGTGCCCCGATCGCTCCGATGATTTCGTGTCGCTCGACGAGGCGCTGACCGGCCTGGCCGAGCGGGCACCGCGCAAGGCAAAAGTGGTCGAGCTGCGCTTCTTCGGCGGCCTGAGCGTGGAGGAAACCGCCGAAGTTCTGCGCGTCTCGCCGATCACCGTGATGCGGGAGTGGAAAAGCGCGAAAGCCTGGCTGTATCGAGAGCTCGCCGGCCCGGCCGCCCATGGACAATGACCGCTGGAATCACGTCGATCAGCTGCTGCAATCAGCGCTCGACATTTCCGCGGTAGAGCGCGACGCCTATCTTCGCAACGCGTGTGACGGCGACCAACGGCTGGAGGCCGAAGTCCGTTCGCTGCTCGCCGCATACGACCGCGCCGACAGGTTTCTCGGCGCTCCGGCGATTGACCTCGCCGCACGCGAGCTCGCCGGAGCACGCAGCGACGACGGCAGTCAGGCCGACGTCGATCCGTTGATCGGTCAGACGCTCTCGCACTACCGCATCGTCGAGAAGCTCGGCGGCGGCGGGATGGGCGTGGTGTACAAAGCCGAAGATTCGCGGCTTCACCGTCCGGTTGCGCTCAAGTTCGTCACCGAAGGTCTGGCGAGTGATGCCGAGGCCCTGAGCCGATTTCAGGGTGAAGCCCGGACCGCATCGGCGCTCAACCATCCACATATCTGCACGGTCTACGACATCGGCGAGCAGGACGGACGATCGTTCATCGCGATGGAGTATCTGGAGGGCGCGACGCTGAAGGACCGACTCGCCGCCGGTCCACTCGGACTCGATACGGTGCTGCGGTTGGGGATCCAGATCGCGGACGCACTCGAGGCCGCACATACCGCGGGCGTCATCCACCGCGACATCAAACCCGCCAACATCTTCATCGGACCACGCGATCGCGTGAAAGTGCTCGATTTCGGCCTCGCCGAAATGCGAGTGGCCGGCACACCGCAGCCGGAGGTGACCACGATTGCCGGCGCGCGGCAGGGGGTCGTGACGGGCACCGCCGCCTACATGGCGCCGGAGCAGGCGCGCGGCGAGGCCGTGGATCACCGCGCCGACATCTGGAGCTTCGGCCTGGTGCTGTACGAAATGGCCAAAGGCACGCGGCCCGCGCCTGCCGTCCGGCTGCGGGTCGAGGCATCTCCCGGGCTGGAGTCCGTCATCTCGAAGTGCCTGGAGACGGATCGAGATCTTCGTTATCAGCACGCGGCCGACCTGCGGACTGATCTCGAGCGCCTCAAAGGTGCATCGGACTCAGCGCTGACGGGCCACGATCAGCTGCCCGCGAAGGCACGCGTCCGTTGGACAGTCGTTGCCGCTGCTGCCGCCGCAATCGCTCTGGCCGCTGTGGGCTACAGCTTCTATCCGCGACAGGCGAAGCTCACCGACAAGGACAGCATCGTGCTCGCTGAGTTCACCAACACGACCGGCGATCCGGTGTTCGACGACACGCTGCGACAGGGCCTCGCGGTGCAGCTCCAGCAATCGCCGTTCCTCGGCCTGATCTCCGACGATCGCATTCGCAGAACGCTGCCATTGATGAACCAGCCGGCAGATGCACGACTGACCCCCGACGTTGCGCGGGTCGTGTGCGTTCGGACGGGCGGTGCGGCGGTCCTGCAGGGATCGATTGCGGCGCTTGGCAGCCAGTTGGTCCTCGGGCTGCGCGCAACCAACTGCGCGACCGGGGACATCCTCGCCGACGAGCAGGCACAGGCGTCGCGGAAAGAAGATGTGCTGAGCACACTCAGCCAGATTGCGACGCGCTTCCGAACCCGGGTTGGAGAATCACTCGCCACTGTCGAGAAACACTCGATGTCGCTCAAGGATGCGACGACGCCGTCGCTCGAAGCGCTGCAGGCCTACAGCGCCGGATTCAAGGCGGGCATGGCCGGTTCGTCGGTACGGGCCGTGGCGCTGTTTCAACGTGCAGTCGCGATCGATCCCGATTTTGCGATGGCGCATGCGCATGTCGGGTTCCGCTACAGCGTGATGGGAGAGTCGGCCCTCGCGCGACAGAGCTTGCTCAAGGCCTACCAGCTGCGCAATCGCGCCAGCGACGTCGAGCGCTTCTACATCGACACACTGTACGATCGCGACTTCACGGGGAATCTGGAACGGGAGCGACGAACGTTGGAAACGTGGGCCGAGAGCTACCCGCGCGATGCCTCGGCACACACTTTGATCGCGGGTCTCGCCCTGTCGAGCACCGGCCAGCACGAGTTGGCGATCGCCGAAACCGGGAAGGCCATCGCGCTGGATCCCGACGTGACCCCGGCGTATGTCAACAGGGCATTCAATCAGCTCTCGCTGAATCGCCTTGATGATGCCTTGCTGACGGTCCGTCTCGCCGCGGAGCGCAAGCTGGAATCCGCGAGCTTGCGTCTGACACAGTATTTCGTCGCCTTCCTGACGGGTAACGACGAACGAGCTCAGACGGACGGTAACGGAGGCCAGGAAGAGTCCCGCCACCGAAGACACCATCTCCCATATCGAGGCGCTCGCGCTCGCTCGCTCAGGCCAGTTGCAGGACGCGAGACGGATGGGCGAGAGCGCCGTCCAGATCGCGCAGAAGTCTGGGCAACGTGAACGGGCCGGCTTGTTCGAAGCGGCCACCGCGGTGTGGGAAGCGTTTTATGGGAATGCGGCCGCCGCCAGGCAGAGCGCCACCAGGGCGCTCGAGCTCGGAAGGGGCGGTCGCGAAGTGGACTATGCCGCGGCGTTCGCACTCGCCCTCGCCGGTGATCTGCCGCAATCGCGAGCCCTCGCCGAGGTTCTCGCGCGCGAGTTCCCGGAGGATACGTCGGTGCAATTCATGTATCTGCCGACGCTGCGGGCCCTGTTCTCATTGAACACGCCCACTCCTGATGCGGCAGCGGCGATTCAAGCGCTGCAGACCGCCTCGCGCTACGATCTCGCTCTTGGGCGTGTCGGCTTCATCGGACGTTTCGGCGGCCTGTATCCCATCTATGTTCGCGGACTGGCCTACCTCGCCGCCCGTCAACCCGCCGAAGCCGCTGCCGAGTTCCAGCGGATTCTCGATCATCGAAGCATCGTGCTCGTCGATCCCATGGACGCGATGGCGCGCCTGCAGCTGGCACGAGCGCTTGCGCTGGCGGGCGATACCGTGAAGGCGAAAAGCGTTTACATCGATCTCTTGACGCTGTGGAAGAACGCCGACCCGGGGATTCCGGTTCTCAAGGAAGCACGGGCGGAATACGCGCGACTGCCGTAAAGCGGCGCAATTCCTTTACGGGAGTCGAGCCGGGTCGCGCACGTGCGGGACCGCACCTGCCTCGCGCGCTTCAGCGTCCGTAAGTGATCTCAAGGTGTCTGCCGCAATCGCGTTCGTCCTTCCGGTTCTGCCTTTATACTCACGGCACAGTTGGCCCTGACCTCCGGCACGCGCCTCGGCGTCTACGAAATTTCGGCGCCGATCGGCGAAGGCGGAATGGGGCAGGTGTACCGAGCGACGGACACGACGCTGGGTCGTCAGGTCGCCATCAAGATCCTACCGGAGGCGTTCGCCGGGGACACCGAGCGTCTCGCGCGTTTCGAACGGGAGGCGAAGACCCTCGCCTCGCTGAATCATCCCCACATCGCGGCCATCTACGGGTTCGAGAAATCGGCAGGCCTGTACGCCCTCGTGATGGAACTCGTCGAGGGTGAGGATCTCTCGCAGCGCATTGCCGGGACCGCAATCCCGATCGATGAGGCCCTGCCGATCGCCCGGCAGGTCGCCGAGGCTCTCGAAGCGGCGCATGAGCAAGGGATCGTCCATCGCGATCTGAAGCCTGCGAACATCAAGCTGCGCGCCGACGGCACGGTGAAGGTGCTGGATTTCGGCCTCGCGCGATCTGTTACGACCGGCGGGACGGGTGCGGACGCGCTGAACTCGCCAACGTTCACGAGTCCGGCTGCACTCACGATGGGCGGCATGATTCTCGGCACGGCCGCCTACATGGCGCCGGAACAGGCGAGGGGCAAGACGGTAGACAAGCGTGCAGACATCTGGGCGTTCGGGCTTGTCGTCTACGAGATGCTCGCGGGCACGACCGCTTTTGCCGGCGACACCATCAGCGACGTCCTCGCAGCGGTCCTCACGCGCGAACCTGACTGGACCGCACTGCCCGTCACCACACCCGCGTCGATCACGCGCCTGCTCGCGCGGTGTCTCGAGAAAGATCCGAAGCGCCGGCTGCGTGACATAGGCGACGCGCGTTTGGAGATCGAAGACACGATCGCCCGGGGTTCAGGCAATGGGCGCGCTGGTGAGTCCACGCCGGGCGCGGCGCCGGTTGCCGCCGGGTCTCGCGTCCAGCAGCTCGTCTGGGCAGCGGCAGGGGTCGCACTGGCGGCGATCGCTATCGTCGGCCTGGCAGTCTCCGGCGTGTGGCCGCGCGCGCGCACATCTGCCTCGGGCCCGCTACGCGTGTCCATCGTCCACACGGAAGGCGGCGAAGTCGGCGCACCGGCGATTTCCCCCGACGGCCGTCGCGTGGCCTACCGGGCGCGACGAAGCGATGGCATGCCGTTGCTGTGGGTGCGGGAACTGGCCAGCGGCGAGGCGCAGCCTCTGGCCGGCACCGAGGATGCCTCGCAGCCCTTCTGGTCGCCGGATTCGAGCGACCTGGGATTCGTCAGTGGCGTGTCGTTGAAGCGCGTGTCGGCGGTTGGCGGACCGGTGCGAGTTCTGGTCGACTACATGGGAATGTTCGGCAGTTCCGGAGGCACATGGTCGTCTGACGGGACGATCGTGTACAGCAATAATTCCATTTTGTTCCGGGTACCGGCCAGCGGCGGCGCCGTGTCGATCGTCACGAAGGCGCCGTCCCAGGACTGGTCCTATTTCTGGCCAACGTTTCTCCCCGATGGCCGCCGGTTTCTGTTCACCGCGAAGCTGTGGACGCGCACCGCGGAAGCGAGCGACCAGGGCATCTACATCGGGTCGCTCGACAACCCAAAGATTGAGCGTCTCCTCGCCGATCTCTCGAGTGCCGTGTATGCCCCGCCTGGGTATCTCGTATTCGCCCGCAATGGCACGCTCACCGCGGTGCCCTTCGATCTGTCGGCGGGTCGCGTCACTGGGTCACCCGTTTCGATCGGCGGGGCCGTGGCGACGGAATCGCAGTTCTATTTCGCCGGGATTTCGGCGTCGGCCGACGGCACGCTGGCGGTCCGGCCGCCGCCCGCCCTCACGTTGACGAGCCCTGGGATGAACGCGGCGCAGACGGAACTGCATCTGGTCGATCGAGGGGGAAGCGGCAGCCGCGTGAGCTCAGCGCGGCTCTTCTCGTTCAGCATGGCGCTCAGCCCGGTGGACAGCCGCCTCGTCGCCGCGGCGATTCTCGATCCGCGCGCTGGCACGTCGGACCTGTGGCTGGTGGACCTCACGAAGGACACCACCGTACCGCTGACGACCACCCGCGGATTTGCCAGCTACCCGGTCTGGTCTCCCGACGGCACGCGCTTGGCGTATGGCTATCAACCTCCCGGCCGGATGGACGACGTCTACTTGAAAGACATCGTGAGTGGCGCGATCGCGCCCGTGCTCGAAGGACCACAAACGACCGAGCATCCGATCGCCTGGTCCCATGACCAACGATCGCTGCTCGCCTTCACCGACGACGACAAGGGGACGTACCTGTCATCATGGTCGTTCGCGTCACGCACACTCGCGCGTCTGGCCGGTCCCCGCGTGGTCGATGCGCGGGCGTTCTTCTCGCCGCACGACGACCTCATCGCCTACACCTCGCAGGAGTCCGGTCGTCCCGAGGTCTATGTCACGACGTTTCCCGACCATCACCAGACCTGGTCGCTCACCACCGAGGGCGGCCAGGTGGTCGGCTGGCGGAAGGACGGCCTCGAGATCCTCGTGGCGACGCTCTCAGGACATATCGCCGCGTATCCGGTGACGATAGAGCGCGGCTTCTCGCACGGCGAGCCGACGACGCTTGTTCGCAATCTCGGCAGTCTGGCCGTATACACCATCGCGACCCCAGACCACAGTCGCATGCTCATTCGCGTCAGCGCGGAGGCGGCACAAGACAGGGGCGAGATGCGGTTGCTCTTTGGCTGGCAGGACGGCGTGCGCCAGCGCGACCGGTGACGACTGGCAACGTTCAAAAGCAACCCGCCCGTTGTGATGCCCCACACTCCGCATTAAACGGAGAGATGTCAGAGTGGTCGATTGAGCACGCTTGGAAAGCGATTCCGGCGCGCTCACCGACGGATGGACGCTGGAACGTCGGAAGCGCCTAGGGGCTTCCTTGTCAAACCGCTACGACTTCACCCGTTGGTTGTGCCTTCGGCAGGGCGCGCGGATACCGTCGTCCGTTCAAGAGCACGCCCAGCGCGGTGGATCGCACGAGGTAGTGATACGAGACCAGCGAGATGGCGCTGACCACGGTGAGCGTGAAGGCGAACTTCACGCCTCCTGGCAGGGAGTGGGGCCCGAGCAAGCCGGGCACGCCGGCTGCGAACGGCAGGTGGATGATGTACATCCAGTACGACGCATCCGAGAGATAGCGGACGATGGGGCGGGATCCTCCCAGCAACGCGACGAACGCCCCAACCATCCCGAAGATGAGCATCCACATAGACAAGGCCGCCAGCACGCAGCCGACGATGTGCGCCACGCGAGGGTCCGCAATGGGCTGGCCGACGTAGACGCCCGTGTAGGCCACGCTCGTGATCACGCCCACGAGCATGGGGAGCTTCCAATTCCGGCCCAACTGTTCGATCACGTCGCGCCGCCGATACAGAAACCAGCCGAAGGCGAAAAACACACCGTAGGCCAGGAGCACCCGAATCGGGGGGCGCAACGCCAGTGAGGTGTCGAGAGAGGCGCTCCGCATTGGCAGCAACGTGACGGCCGAGATGGCCGATAGCGCGACCGTACCCATGACCGTGGTGGCAACCGCACCGAATGCCGCGTCCATCGCCGCATGCCAGCGCTCAGGGAGACGTGCTGCAATCGGCATGACGGCGACCGCGACGACATAGAAGATCATCAGGTCCCACAGGAACCAGAGGTGGCCCAGCGACGCTCGTCGGAGGAATGCCCCGCTCGTGATCGGAGTCATGTCGATGTCGCCGGCCAGGCGTCCAGTCGCAAACGCCAACGCCGCCGCGGTCGCGGTATAGACGAACGGCCAGCACAGTGCAAGCGGCAGGAGCACGCGTCGGGTCCGGTTTCGGAGGAACCCGCCAGGGCCTTCACGCGTCATCAGCATGGCGGCGAAAAAGCCAGCCGACACGAAGAAGACGGGCATGCGGAACAGATGGATGAAGAAGAACAGAAGCGAGAACACGCCGCTGGCATCCGGATCCCTGTAGATCCAGACTTGCAGTGGCGGCGTCATGTAGGGGGCGGCGGAATGAAGGACAAGACCGAGCAACATCATGGCCGCACGAAGCGCGTCGAGGCCGTGATAGCGGTGCAGCGCGCGCGCGGTCATCGGGCCTCGCAGTCAAACAACGGGCTTGGACAGAGTGGAGCAGAGTCTAGTGGGGCGGTGTCGCGAACGCAACCGCGTTGAAGTCGCTGTGAAGTCGCGTTCAACCCTCTATATACAGGAAGCCTACGGAATTCGCCGCTACCGATCTCCTTGTCGCTCTGGCGCTCGCGTGGCATCGTTGCGAGCCGACTAGACTAAGACTAGTAGTGCTGCAGGCACTCAGCCAACGAACCTTCGCCGGTGAGATCCTCCTCGAGGGCGTGACGGCCGCGCGCCTCTTCGCGAGGGTGTAAGCAGGCTTGGGCCGGGAGCGTTGGAGCTGGGACCAGATCCCGTCGACCTCTCAACCCCCGATCCTCCGCCGCCGCCGTTCCTCGAAACGCTTGAGGAACTGGTTGAAGGAGCACGCTTGGAAAGCGGCTCTCAGGCGCGCCGCGACAGGGTGAGGCCGTCGACGAGCGCGTCGGCCAGGAGCCGGCCAGCCGATCCATCGTGGTCGAGGGACGGGTTGTAGATCGTCACCTCGAGTCCGGCGAGGCGGCCGCTGGCGGCAGCGGCGCGTAACACGTGCCTCAGTTCCACGGCCGACAGTCCGCCCGGCAGGCGGTAGTCCACCGCCGGCATGATCGTGTCGTCGAGCACGTCCGCGTCGACATGGAGGAAGAACCCGTCGAGATCGCGCCGCGCAAGTTGGCGCATCGCCTCGGCGGCCGCCGCCGCGATGCCCATCCGCCGCACGGCCGCCAGGTCGAGCGCGTGGATCCCGGGCGCGAGCGGCTGGCTGCCGTAGCTGCCGCTGCTCGTCCTCGTCGCGGAACGCAAACGCGACGACGTCCTCGTCGCGCACCAGCGGACCGCGGCCTTCGAGGTTCGCCAGCACCGCCGGGACCGCGTCCGGTCGCGAAGGCGAGGTCCATCGACGCGGCCTCGCCGTTCGGGTTCGCCTCGGGCTGATAGAAGTCGGCGTGGCCGTCGACGAACAGCAGGCCGTAGCGGCCGCGGCGGCGAAGCGCCAGCAGGCTGCCGAGCAGGATCGAGCAGTCGCCGCCGAGGACGAACGGCCGCTCGCCGGCCGCGATCACGTTGCCGACGGCATCGGCGAGCGCGGACGAGAACCGCGCGATGCCGTCCGCGTTGAGGGTGCCGGTGTCCGCGGGTCGGGCGGGCGCGTAAGGCGGCGGCGTCAGGCGCGCCGCGACGCGGGCGCCGAGCCGATCGGCGAGTCCGTGCCCCAGCAGCGCCGCCGCCAGCCCATCGACGCCGGTCGGCTTCAGGCCGAGCACGGACGGCGCTTCGACGATCGCGTAGCGTGGCGTGGCCGTCGTCTGGGCCATGCGGGCATTCTACGCGCGTCGTCCGGCCGCGCTGGACGGCCGGCTGTGCCGCGACTATGCTCGCCGGATGACGCGACAAGTCGTTTCTGCCACCGCGGCAACTCTCGTGATCGGCCTCGCCGCCGGCGTGCTGGTGGCGCAGCAGGCGGCGCCCGCGCCGCAGCCGTACTTCGTCGGCAACCGGCTCGGCCTGCCCGTCAACCCGGCGCCGGACGGCACGTTCAATCCGGTGTCGCCGGGCGTCAAGATGTTCGGCGCGATCTATTCGGCCGAGAGCTGCTCGTACGACGCCGAGCGCGGCGTGATCGTGGTCCCGAACCGCGGCGTGCCGCAGAACGTGCAGACCAACAACGCCTGGGTCTCGTTCATCAATCACGACGGCTCGGTGCACACCGCGCGGTGGATCGGCGTGCAGAACCCGGCCGAGCGCGCCGCGTTGACGCCGCCGCTGATCCTGAACGAGCCCTACGGCAGCGACATCGCGAAGGGCATGCTCTACGTCGCCGATCGCGACGGCGGCACGTCTCCGACCGATCCGAGCGTGGCCGTCATCCGCAAGTTCGACATGAAGACGGGCGCGCCGGCGGGCGAGATCAAGGTCGACAAGGTGCAGTGGTTCAACGACATCGAAGTCGCCGACGACGGCACCATCTACGCCACGGTGACGGGCGTGGGCGGCCAGACGCCCGAGCCGCCGACGTGGCAGGTGTGGAAGATCGCCCCGGACGGGACCGCCGTCGATGTTCGTGCAGGGCGCGCCGCTGCGGCAGCCGAACGGCGTCGCCATCGACGGCCAGGGCAACGTCGTCGTCGTCAACATGGCACCGACGAGATCCTGACGTTCTCGCCCGCCGCGCAGCTGCTGAAGACGGAGAAGGCGGCGCAGGCCGGCAACGACGGCCTCGTCATCATGCCGGACGGCACCAAGTACGTCAGCAGCGTGCTGAACGGCGGCGTGTCGCGCGTGCGTCCGGGCCAGCCGGCCGAATTGATCGCCTCGAACATCCCGAGCGCGGCGTCGATGTGCTACGACGCCGGCGCCAACCAGCTCGTGATCCCGATGAACCCGAACAACGGGCTGGCGTTCGTGCCGCTCAAGTAGCGCCGCGCGACGGCGTCAGGCCGACGCGGCCCGCCACCGGGACAGCACCAGGTCGACCGTCTGCCCGGCATCGAGATCGCCGTACTCCCGCTCGAAGCCGATGCGTCGAAGGGCGTCGCGCACCTGGCCATGGACGTCGGCGACGCGCAGTTCCACGCCGCGCGCCCGGAACGTCCGGAGCAGGTCAGCGATCAGCTCGGCGCCGGCGAGGTCGATCTTGGGGACGGCGCCGAGGAACAGCACGACGAGCCGCACGGCATCCTCACGTGCCGCCAGGATCTCGAATATGCGCTCCCGCACGTACTCGACGTTGAAATAGAGCAGCGACGATTCGCAACGAACGACGAGCGCCCCAGGCGTGATCTCGTTCTCGGGGTGGCGCGACCGATCCGCGAAGTAGGTCGTTCCCGGGATCCGGCCCATTTCGGTCACGCGCGGACGGGCGGCCTGCCGGAGCAGCATGGCGATGGAGATGGCGGCGCCCAGCAGGACGCCGTTGACCGGGCCCGATCCGAGCACGCCCGAGCAGCGCCGCGATCGCGATGAAGAACTCGGCGCGGCTGAAGTGCCAGATGTGGCGGAGCGCGCGGATGTCCACCAGGCCCATGACCGCGGCGAGCACGACGGCCGCGAGCACGGGCTGCGGCAGGTTGCGCAGCAGGCCGGTCGCGAAGAGCACGACGATCAGCGTGAACAGCGTGGCGACCACGCCCGATGCCGGTGTCCGTGCGCCGGAGCTTTCGTTCACCAGCGACTGCGACATGCCGCCGCTCACGGGAAATCCCCGGCCGAGTCCGGCGAGGAGATTGCTGGCGCCGAGCGCCAGCAGCTCCTGGTTGGCGTCGAACCGGTTGCCGTGTTTCTGGCCGAACATGCGGCCGATCGCGGACGTCTCGACCGCGGCGAGGACGAAGCTCGCCAGCGCCACGGGGAAGAGCGCGTTCAGGTCGTGCCGACCGACATCCGGCAGCCCGAGAGAGGGCAGGCCTTGCGGCACTTCGCCCAGCAGCGACACGCCGCGGGCGTCGAGATCGAAGAAGCGGGCGGCCAGGATGCCGGCGACCACGACGAGGAAGGCGACCGGTCGATTCTTCAGCCAGAGCTTGCCGGCGATGAGTGCCGCCAGGGCGGCGGCGCCGACGATCAACGCCATCTGGTGCGTGTCGCCGAGATGTCCGAGGAAATACGCGGAGCGCTCCCAGAAGTCCCCGTGCGTCCCCTTGAAGCCGAACAGCTTTGGCAGCTGCGTGCTGGCGAGATAGAGGGCCAATCCCGCCTTGAAACCGACCAGCACCGTCTCGGAGAAGAAGTTGATGGCCGAACCCGCGCGCACCAGCCACGCGAGGAACGCGATGGCCGCCACCATGATGGCGAGGCACGCCGCCAGCGCGGCGTGCCGCGACGGATCGCCCGCGCTCAATTCGCCCACCGACGCGGCGACCAGGAGCGACAGCGCCGAGGTGACCGTGATGACGGTGTGCTTCGAGCTGCAGAACAGCCAGAAGACGAGCCCTGAAAAGAGGCACGCGTACAGGCCGGCCTCGGGCGGCAGCCCGGCGAGCGACGCGTCTCCGATGCCCGCCGGCAAGCAGGTACGCCGCGAGCGTGAGGCCGGCGACGAGATCGGGTCGGAGCCAGGCCGACTGATATTCCGCCAGCCAGCGTCGGACGGGAAAGGCGCTCACGGAGCCCTGGGACATGCACCGATCGTGCTCAGCTGGAATGCCGGGAAACGGGCGCTTCTCCGCTGTCTGGTAACCGCGGTCTCCGGAGTGCCGGAGCCGCTCCAGCACTCCGGAGTCCGGCCGCACAGCCCCGGCTAGGCGTGGCGTGCCGCCAACGGCTCAACGCGCGCGGGACGACGCGTACGCGTACGGCTCCCCTCGTTGAGGAAGTGGACGAGGAGGGCGCTGCCCGCCGCCGCCAGAAGGACGGTGGCCACAGACCGGAGCCACCGGCGCTGGAACGCGGCTTCGCCCTCGTCGGTACTCGACGTAGCGGCCGCGCCGCGGCTGCGCGCGCTCGTCGAAGTGCTCCGCGAGATCGCGCAGATCGCGTCGCATCGATTCGCCGGCCATCGGTTGGCCATGGCCGGACAGCAGCGTCTCGACGCGGGTCGCGGCGAGCCGCTGGACCGACCAGCGCGCCGCGTCCCAGTCGGTCGTGAAGTAGGCCGGCGGTCCGTGCAGCTCCAGCCGTTGCGTCGCGACCGCGATCAGCGACTCCTGCTGGGTCGTCGTCACCGCGTCCCCGGCGATGACGACACCGTCGGCGCCGCGGAAGAGCGAGATGTGGCCGGCGGTGTGCCCGGGCGTGTGAATCGCGACCCAGTCCGGGGCCACGGGCACGCGACCGTCTGGCGGCAGCGCCAGCAGCCGGGAGCCGAAGTTGGACGGTCCACGCGGGAACAGGAAGGACGACCACGCCACCAGCCCGCCGCCAACGGTCGGGTCGGGCGGCGCGATACGGCTGCCGGCCGGTCAGGTGCGGCAGCTCGAACGGGTGCGCGTAAACCGGCACGTCCCAGGCCTCGAGCAGGCGCGGCAGGGCGCCGACGTGATCGAAGTGGCCATGGGTCAGCACGATGGCGCGCGGAGGCGACGAACCGAAGAGCTCGACGGCTGCACGCAGAATGGCCGGGGCCGATCGCGCGAGGCCTGCGTCGACGAGCATCCAGCCGTCGTCGACCTTGACGAAGAACACGTTCACCAGGATCGAGCGAAGCATCCAGATGCCGTCGGCAACAGGTCGAGGCGAGTCCATGAAGAAAACCTCCGCCAAAGCTCTAGCAAGGAGAGGACCAACGCCGCGGGCGCGGCTACTTCGGGAACAGCGACAGCTGGCCGTGTGCGGATGCGGCGCGCCGGCGAGGCGCCGGGCGGTCGTCGAGCACGGTACGGCCGCCCAGCGCGGGCGAGATCGCGCGCTCGTGGGCGATCGTCGCGTCGACGTCGGCGTGCGGATCGTGGCGCTGTTCGATCCCGCGCGTGAACGCGTCCAGGCGCGCCATGCCGTCGAGCTTGTCGGTGTGTCCCAGTCTGGCCGCCTCGAGGGCCTTTCTGAGCACGGCGATCGACTCGTCGTAGACCCGCAGCGGCACCGGGAAGGGATGGCCGTCCTTGCCGCCGTGCGCGAACGAGAAGCGGGCCGGGTCCTCGAAGCGGGTCGGCGTGCCGTGGACCACCTCGGCGACCAGCGCCAGCGACTGGAGCGTGCGCGGGCCGAGCTGCTCGAGCAGCAGGAATGACGCGAAGTCGCGCAGGTCGCGCTCGTGCGCCAGCGCCAGCACCGCGCCGAGCCGGCGCGCCTGGACGTCGGCGGCGCGGACCTCGTGCCGCGCCGGCATCTCGAGCCGCCGCACCGTCGGCCAGCGTCGTCGCCGGATCCTCGCGCGCGATGGTGAGCAGCGCGTCCTGCGCCGGGCGGGCCCGGCCATCGACGAGGTTGCGGATCGTGCCGGCGTGCGCGCCGACGATGGCGGCGTGCGGGTCGGCGGTGAAATCGCGCACCGACGCCGAGTGCCAGTGATAGCGCCGCGCCAGCCGCGTCGCTTCGTTCATCCCCTGCTGCACGACGGCCCAGTGGCCATCGGCCGTCACCACGAAGCTGTGCAGGTAGATCTGGAAGCCGTCGGCGACCGCGTTGTTGTCGACGCGCGCGGTGAGCCGGCTGGTGCGCACCAGCGCGTCGCCGTCGATGCCGACCCGATCGGCGATCGCCCGCAGCTCGTCGCGGCGTCCGCAGGGACTGCTTGCCGCGGCCGCCGCAGACGTAGACGCCGAGCTCGTGCGCACGCGGGTTGAGGCCGCGCTTGAGCGCGCCCATCACCGACGTCGTGATGCCCGGACGAGTGCCAGTCCATGCCCATGACGCAGCCGAGCGCCTGGAACCAGAACGGATCGCTCAACCGCGTGAGGAGGCCGTCACGGCCGTGATGGAGCAGGACGGCTTCGGCAGATCGCGGTGCCGAGCGTCTCCATCCGGCTGGCCAGCCAGGCCGGGACGCGCCCGCCGTGCAGCGGGAGATCGGCGACGCCCGAGCGCTTCACCTGGACCATTATGACAGGCCGGCGCGCCGTAGAATGTCGCATGCCGACTCGACGCGACGCGCTCCGGCGCATCGGGCTCGCGAGCGCCGCCGCACTCGTCGAGCCGCGCCTCACGGCCATTCAGCCACCAGCCTTTGCCGGCGGGCAGGCCGGTGAGCCGCGCGTGATCGAGGACGTCCGTCTCCGGTGGTGCCCGGCGGGCCGCTTCACGATGGGCAGCCCGCTGACCGAGACCAGCCGTCGTGCCGACGAAGCGCAGGTCGAGGTCACACTCACTCGCGGGTTCTGGATGGCCGCGTTCGAGACGACGCAGGGGCAGTGGCAACGGATCGCTGGCGCGTTCCCCGACAAGCCGCCGACCGAGGCGTTCGGGCTCGGCGAGGCGTTCCCGGTCTACTGGATCAACTACGCGGAAGCGGAAGGCTTCTGCCGTGCGCTGACCGAGCGGGCCCGACGCGCATCAGCGATTCCGGCGAGCGCCGAGTTCCGCCTGCCGACGGAGGCGCAGTGGGAGTACGCCTGCCGCGCCGGCACGACGACCGCGACGGCGTTCGGCGATCGCGTGCGCCGCGGCGACGCCAACTTCAAGATCGACCCGCGCCTCGATGGCGACGGTCCGCCCTCGCCGGGCCGCGCCACGCCGGCCGGCGCGTTCCGGGCAAACGCCTGGGGCCTCCACGACATGCCCGGCAACGTCTTCGAATGGTGCCGTGACTGGTATCACGCCACGCTGCCGGGCGGCGTCGATCCCGACGTGCAGGTGAAGGGGGAGCCGAACCGCGACGGCAGCTACTCGCGGGTCCGGCGCGGCGGGGCGTGGAACGACGAGGCGCACTGGTGCCGCTCCGCGCTGCGCCTGCGCTACGAACCGGAGCGCCGCTCCGATCACATCGGGTTCCGCGTCGTCCTCGTGGCGCTCTGAAAGAGAATGGTGGGTCAGTTCGCAATTCGGAGCCGCTGAAGCCGGGGCGTCCCGTGCGAGGGAATCGCGGCGGAGGTCGACATGAGGTTTACCAACGCAATCGTCTTCGGTGTTGCCACCTGTATCGTATTGGCGGGCTCGACTGTGGTCGGCCGCCAGCACAGTGGTGAGCTGAGTGGCATTCGTGGGGTACCGGTGGAGGGACATGACATCGTTGCAGGCATAGAGATCATGGGCACCACCCACATCGACTCTTCCAAGCTCCGCCAGCGCCTTCGATCAAACGGGGCGGAGCTGCGGCTGGGGCTGCCGCTTGAAAGTCAAACGCTCTGCCGCTTCAAGGAGGTCCTTCGAGACGTGATGAGCGACAAAGGCTTTCTTGACGCGGACATCACACACGATACACGGCCCACCCATGGGAATCGCCAGCACCTGACGCTCACGTTCACAATCATTGAGGGGATCCGGTCCCGCCCAGTCTCCCGGACGGCGGCGGTGTTGACACCCGCTCAACGATGTCTCAGGTGACGAGCGGTTCCGAGGATTGAACGGATCCACCACCTGAAAAGGGGCGCGCCTTTACAGGAGCGGGCCGACGCGAGAGGATGCGGGCGTCCCGCTGACACCTGGCCTCCATGTCCCTGGCGCTGCTCGGCCTGCTGACGATCGTCTCGGTGCTCGCCGCGATCATGAGCCGGCGCGTGACGCCGCTGGTGGCGCTGATCGCGCTGCCGACGCTGGCGGCGCTGCTCGGCGGGTTCGGCCTCCAGACCGGCACGTTCGCCATCGCCGGCATCAAGGAGACCGCGCCGGTCGCGGCGATGTTCGTGTTCGCGATCCTGTTCTTCGGCGTGATGACCGACGCCGGCCTGCTCGATCCGATCGTCGCCGGCGTGCTGCGCGCGGTCGGCCTGCACCCGACGCGCATCGTGGTCGGCTCGGCGCTGCTGGCGCTGGTCGCGCACCTGGACGGCTCCGGCGCGGTGACGTTCCTCGTGACGGTGCCGGCGGTGCTGCCGCTCTACGATCGCCTCGGCCTCGATCGCCGCGTGCTGGCCTGCGTCGTGTCGCTCGCCGCCGGCGTGAACTTCCTGCCGTGGACGGGACCGGTGCTGCGCGCGTCGGCGGCGCTGCAGATCCCGACCGCGACGCTGTTCGCGCCGCTGATCCCCGTGCAGGCGGTGGGGCTCGTGTTCGTGTTCACGGTCGCCTGGTACCTGGGCCGGCGCGAAGGCCGGCGATTGGCGCCCTCGCTCGAGGCGTCCGGGGCCGCGGCCGTCGCGGCGCCGCGCGAGCTCACCGCGGCCGAGCGGGCGCTGCGGCGGCCCGGCCGCTTCCCGATCAACCTGGTGCTGACGCTGGCCGCGATGGGCACGATGCTGAGCGGCCGCCTCGATCCGGCGATCGTCTTCATGCTGGCGACCGCCATCGCGCTGCTGGTCAACTATCCCGACGCCGCGGCGCAGCGGGACCGCATCGACGCGCACGCGCGGGCGGCGCTGACGATGGCGGCGATCCTCCTCGCCGCCGGCGCCTTCACCGGGATCATGAAGGGCACGACGATGCTCCAGGCGATGGCGCACTCGGCGGTCGGCGCCACGTCGCCCGAAGTGGCGCGCCACATCCCGGTGATCGTCGGCGTCCTGGCGATGCCGCTCAGCCTGCTCCTCGATCCGGACTCGTTCTATCTCGGCGCGCTGCCGGTCGTCGCCGAGAGCGCGAAGGCGTTCGGCGTGCCGCCGATCCAGGTCGGACAGGCCGCGCTGCTCGGGCAGATGACGACCGGCTTCCCGGTGAGCCCGCTGACGCCGGCGACGTTCCTGCTGGTCGGCCTGTGCCGGCTCGAGCTCGCCGACCATCAGCGCTTCACCGCGCCGTGGCTGTTCGCGGCCTCGCTGCTGATGGTGGCGGCGGCCATCGCTCTTCGGAGTGTTCCCGCTGTGAAGACGTCGATCCGCATCGGCTGCGGCGCCGGCTACTCCGGCGATCGTATCGAGCCGGCCGTGGAGCTGGCCGAAGCAGGGGCGCCTCGACTACCTGGTGTTCGAGTGCCTGGCCGAGCGCACCATCGCCCTGGCGCAGCTGCGCAAGGCACAGGACCCGGATGCCGGCTACGATCCGCTGCTCGCCGAACGGATGCGCGCGGTGCTGCCGGCCTGCGCCGCCATCGGCGTGACCATCGTCACCAACATGGGCGCGGCCAACCCGGTCGCGGGCGCCGCGGTGGTGCGCGCCGTCGCGCGCGAGCTCGGGCTCGCCGGCCTGCCGGTCGCGGCCATCACCGGCGACGACGTGCTGGACGTCGTCACCGGCGGCGGCTTCGCGATCGACGAGACGGGGGCGCCGGTCGAATCGCTTGGCGACGCCCTCGTCTCGGCCAACGCCTACATCGGCGCCTCGCCGATCGTCGACGCGCTGGGGCAGGGCGCCCGGGTGGTGGTGACCGGCCGCGCGGCGGACCCGTCGCTGTTCGTCGGGCCGATCCGGCACGCCTTCGGCTGGACCGCTGACGACTGGCCGCTGCTTGGCCGGGCCACCGCCGTCGGCCACCTGCTCGAGTGCGCCGGGCAGGTGACGGGCGGCTACTTCGCGGATCCCGGGACGCACCGACGTCGCCGGGCTCGCCCGGCTCGGCTTCCCGATCGCCGAGGTCGCCGCGGACGGCCGCGCCGTCGTGACCAAGGTGCCGGGCACCGGGGGCGCGGTCACCATCGCGACCTGCAGCGAGCAGCTGCTCTACGAGATTGGCGACCCGGCTGCCTACGTGACGCCGGATGTGGTCGCCGACTTCTCCGGCGTCCGGCTGGCGCTCGACGTCCTCAATCGCGTCCGCGTCACCGGCGCGACCGGGCATCCCGCGCCGGCGACCCTCAAGGTGGCGCTCGGCCATCGCGACGGCTTCATCGGCGAAGGGCAGATCTCGTACGGAGGATCGGGCGCGGCCGCCCGGGCGCGGCTGGCCGGCACCATCGTCGAGGAGCGCCTGCGGCTGATCGGCGTGCGCCCCGACGCCATCCGCTGCGACCTGATCGGCATCGACGCGCTGTACGGTGCTGCGCGGTCGAGCGGCCATCCGGAACCCTACGAGGTGCGGCTGCGCATCGCGGCGCGGACGCGGACCCGCGCCGAGGCCGATCGCATCGGCCGCGAGGTCGAGGCGCTCTACACCAACGGCCCGTACGGCGGCGGCGGCGCCACCGCGTCGACCCGCGAGGTGCTGGCCATCGCCTCGACCTACGTGCCGCGCGATCGCGTCACGTGTCGCGTCTTGCTGGAGGTCGCCTGACATGCGGCTGCGGACGATCGCGCACGGCCGTGCCGGCGACAAGGGCCGCCGCGTGAACCTGTCGGTGATTGCGTTCGATCCCGCCGACTACCCGCGCCTCGCGCGCGAGGTCACGGCCGAGCGGGTGCGGGCGCACCTGGCCGATCTGATCGCGGGTCCGGTGATCCGCTACGAGCTGCCGCAGATCGCGGCGTTGAACTTCGTGCTGGAACGCCCCGCGGGCGGCGGCGTCACCGAGACGCTCGCCCTCGATCCGCACGGCAAGTCGCTCAGCGCGGTCCTCCTCGATCTGGAGATCTCATGAAACGGGCCCGCGTGCGCGTCGTGTTCGTCCTCGTTGCCCTGGCCGGTACGGCGCCGCACGCGTCGGCCCAGGTCACCCGCATCGAGGTGCTGTCGCGGGAGCCGATGGCGGCGGGACAGGCCGTCGGGGCCGCCGGGCCCTACGAGATCGTGCGCGGCCGCGTCCACGGCGAGGTGGACGCCGCCGATCGCCGCAACGCGATCATCCAGGATCTGCCGCTGGCGCCGCGCAACGCGCGAGGCCGCGTCGAGTACGTCGCCACGTTCGCGCTGGCGAAGCCGGTCGATCTCGCCAAGGCGTCCGGCGTGCTGATCTACAGCGTGGTGAATCGCGGCAACGGGTCGCCGCAGGCCTCCGCCGACGGGCACGTGTGGCTGGTCAGCGGGTGGCAGGGCGATCTGCCGCCGGCCGCCGACAAGCAGACGATCGCCGTGCCGGTCGCGCGCAACGCCGACGGCACGGTCGATCACCGGCCGGATGATCGCGCGCTTCGTGAACGCGGCGCCCGGCACGACGACCCTGCCGATCCGTCACGCGACGATCGGCAACCCGGCGCCGGCCTATCCACCGGCCGGCCTCGAGCAGCGCGGACGCGCGCCTGATCAGCGTCGGCAGCGAGACCACGAGCGGCGTCCAACGCGACGTCCGCGAGGTGCCGCGCGCCGACTGGGCGTTCGCCGACTGCCGCACCGTGCCGTTTCCCGGGACGCCCGACGCGACGCAGCTGTGCGTGAAGGGCGGCTTCGACCCGAAGCGGCTCTACCAGCTGGCCTACACCGTCCAGGATCCGCTGGTGCTCGGCATCGGCCTGGCGGCGACGCGCGACATCACGGCGTTCTTCCGCGGCGCCGCCGCGGACGCGCAGGGCACGCCGAATCCGGTCGCCGGCGCGATCCGCCACGTCGTCGCGATCGGCGACTCGCAGTCGGGGAACTTCATCCGAAGCTTCATCCATCTCGGCTTCAACGAAGGCGCCGACGGGCGCGCGGTCTGGGATGGCGCGTTCCCGCGGATCGCGGCGCGCCAGACGCCGATCAACGTGCGCTTCGGCGTGCCGGGTGGTGCCGCCGGGCTGTTCGAGGCGGGCAGCGAGCCGGCGATCTGGTGGGGCGGCTACGAGGATCGGGCCCGCCGCCGGCGCCGCGCCAGCCTGCTCGATCGCTGCACCGCCTCGCGCACCTGTCCGAAGATCGTCGAGGCGTTCGGATCGGCGGAGTTCTGGGGCCTCCGCATGTCGCCCGATCTGGTCGGCACCGACGCCCGCTCGGACATCCCGCTGCCGGAGAACGTCCGCCGCTACTACTATCCCGGCACGACGCACGGCGGCGGCCGCGGCGGCTTCACGGTCGATGCCGCCCCGGCCCCGGCCGGCTGCACGCTGCCCGCCAACCCGAACCCGCAGGCCGACACGACGCGGGCGCTGACGCGCGCGCTCGTCGACTGGGTCGTCCGCGACACCGCGCCGCCGGACAGCCGCTATCCCCGCCTGGCCCGCGGCGAGCTGGTGCCGCCGGCGGCGGTGGCGGCCGCGTTCGCGCGCATCCCCGGCGCACGCGATCCGGCGCCGCTGCTGAACCCGTTCCTCGAGTACGACTTCGGCCCGGGTCTGGTGCTGAACGATCTGACCGGCGTCCTGCGCATGGCGCCGCCGCGCGTCCGCCGCGTGATGCCTTCGCTCGTGCCACGGGTCGGCCCGGATGGCAACGAGCTCGATGGCGTCGCGTCAGTGCTCCACCAGGCGCCGCTCGGCACCTATCTCGGCTGGAACGCCTACGCCGGCGGCTTCTTCAAGGATCAGGGCTGCGGCTTCAGCGGCGGCTACCTGCCGTTCGCGCGGACCCGGGCGGAGCGCGAGGCGCGGCACGATCCGCGGCCGTCGCTGGAGGAGCGCTACCAGACCCACGACGGCTACGTCCGGGTGGTGCGGGCGGCGGCCGACGCCGCCGTCGCGCAGCGATTCCTCTCGCCCGAGGACGCCGCTCGCCTGATCGCCGAAGCCGAGCAGAGCGATGTGCTGGCGGCAACTCCCGCGGTGCGCACCGTGACCGCGGCGGATACGGCCTACGGGGCGGGCACTGACTCGCCGAGCGCGACGCAACGCGTCGTCTGGCGAGAGCCCACGCCCCGCTGTCCAGCACGACTCGAATCTCTGCTCTCCGAGAGCCGACGGGGCCATGACAGTCGCTCGTTCGTAGTCGGCACGATAGAAGGCGAGGACGAAGCGCCGACGGCCTCGCGCAGCGTCTCGGCGGCGCCGAACAGGTGGGCGGCGCGTTCGTACTCGCCCGCGGCCGCCAGCACTTCCGCGAGCGTCTCCATGCTGCGTGAGAGAAACCATTTCTCACGCACGGCCCGGAGCCCGCGCAGGCTCTCCTCGAGAAGGGTCTGAGCCGTGCGGTAATCCTGCTGGCGATACGCGATGATGGCGAGGTTCCGAAGCGGCAACGCAACGGCCCAGGCGTTGCCACCTCTCGGCCGCGGGCGACACTCTCTTCGAGAGCGGCGCGCGCGTGAGAGGACGTTCGAGCGCCAGAAGGACCGACGCCGAAGCTTGCGAGCGCAAGGGCGAGACAGAACGCATCGCCCCCTCGGCGCGCCAGCGCGACTGCCTGTGCTCCCAGCAGCCGGCCGGCAGGTGCATCGCCCTCGCCTAGGCGCACCATGGCCAGGAAATGCAGCGCGTGCGCGGCCGTGGACAGGTCGTCGATTGTTCGTCCGAGATCGGCGGCTTCCTCGAGCCGCGGGCCGGCGGCTCCCAGATCGCCTACGGCTGACGCCAGCACTCCATCCCCCAGGAGGGCACGTGCGCCAGACGGTGTCGGTCGGTGCTCTTGTTCGAGGGCGGCCGCGAGCAGGGTCCGTCCCTCGCGCCAGTGGCCGCGATGGAACCAGAACCAGAACAGGGCGCTCGCCAGCCGCGACGCGCGGTCCCGTGCTCCGTCGCGCGACAGGCGCTCCAATGCGATTCGCAGGTTGGCATGCTCGCGGTCGAGGACGGCGAGCCAGGCCTGTCGAGCGGACGTGTTGATGCCGGGCTCGATGCCTTCCATGAGCCGCAGATAGTGGTCGGCATGTTGCGCCACCGCCGGCGACGCGTCGCCAGCGGCGAGCAGCTTCTGCCAGGTGTACTGGCGCACGGTCTCCAGCAGCCGATACCGGAGATTCGTCCTTTCCCGATTGGTGATGTGGACAGCGACTTGTCGATCAGGTGGCTGAGAACGTCGAGGACGCCGGCGCCGTCCAGGCCGAGTCCGGCGGCGACGTCCTCGGCCGCCTCCAGCGTGAAGCTGTCGACGAAGACCGACAGCCGGCGCAGCAATCCGCGCTCGCCGTCGGTCAGCAGGTCGTAGCTCCAGTCGATGGCCGCTCGCAGCGTCTGGTGACGGGGCAGCTCGGTGTGGTGACCGCTGCCGAGCACACGAAAGCAATCATCGAGTCGCGCGGCGATCTGCTCGGCCGATAGCGCACGGACCCGCGCGGCGGCCAGCTCGATCGCCAGCGGCAGCCCGTCGAGATGGCGGCAGATGTCGGTCACGGCTGGCAGTTGCTGGTGGAGAGAAGAAACGACGGCAGCGCGCTTGCGCCCGCTCGGCAAAGAGCCGCACGGACTGTACTCGATGGCGCGGTCAGGGGTCGGAGCTTCCTGAGCACCGGGAACGGACAGCGGCGGAACGAGGAAGATTCGTTCTCCATCGCTCCGCAACGGTTCGCGACTCGTGGCGAGGATTCGCAATCGCGGAGCGGCCTGCAGAAGCTGCTGAAGAAGGCTGGCGCTGCGCCGATCACGTGCTGCAGTTGTCGATGACGAGGAGGAGCTCGCGAGGCGCGAGAAACCGACGGAGCGTTCGGTCAGGCTCTGGCTCGGTTGCTCGCGCACGCCGAGCACGTGGAGACGGCCTGCGGCACGAAGGACTCATCGCCAGTGGGGCCAGATTGATCGACCAGGCACCGTCGTTGAGCGTTCCGTCGAGCGATCTCGCCACCTCCAAAGCGAGGCGCGATTTGCCGGATCCGCCGGCACCACCAGCGTCAACAGGCGCGACCGTTCGAGGTGTGCGTGATGTCGACGATTTCGCGCTGCCGGCCCACCAGGCTCGACAGTCTCGCTGGCAGATTCGTGTGAGAGGTCTGGCCGACGAAGCGGTAGCCGAGGCGATGAGCGGTTTCGACGATCGCGGGGCGTCTGGATCATCGCCGAGGGCGTCGCGGATTTCCCGAACGCAGACTTGAGCACGGTGTCGGTGATGGCCGCGTCCGGCCAGACCGCCGCCAGCAATTGCTCCTTCGTCACGAGGTGTCCGGCGCGTGCCACCAGGATGTTCGAGCATCGCGAACGCTTCGGTCGTAGCGGGATGACCGACGGCTCGCGATGGAGACTGCGATTCGCTGTTGAGTCGAAACGCCCGAATGTGACCTGCCGCAGATCCGTGGCCGACATACGTCGTGATTGAACCGAAATTGAACCGTCTCTTAGGACAGCCGCGTGCTCGCCGCTATTGTGCGTCTCGTCGCACCCCCGCAACGGAGGGTGCGATCGGATCGGTATGGGGATCCGAACATGAAACAGACCAAGTTCGATCGGCGGCGGATGTTGGGTTGCTCGGACGAGCTGGGGGTGCGCGGCCTCGGATTAACGTGAGAGTTGAGAAGAGGGGGGGGGGGGGGGGGGAGTCGATTGGCGATGACGGACCGGCACGGCGGTGGACGCGTCTTGAGCACGCGACTCACCGCGAGTATGGCGTCCGGTATCCGTGTGAGCGCGGGGATGGGGTTCGTCTCGTATCCGCCGCTGGTGACGGCCGTGTCCAATGCGGGAGGCATCGGTGTGCTGGGCAATGCGGTCGAACCGCCGCCGAGCACGCAATCGCTCATCCGCATGATTGCGGAAGGACGCAGGGCTCTTGGCGTCGATCTGCTGCATGACACGACGGCGTTTGGTCCCGCGACGACCGATGCCCATATCGATGTGTGCGTGTCGGAACGCGTGAAGCTGGTCGTGTTTCACATGAATGTGCCGCCAGAGCGTGGGTGGACACGTTGCACGCCGCGGGTTGCCGCGTCTGGCAGCAGGCGGCCTCGGTCGAACAAGCCGTGGAGGCGGCGGATGCGGGCGTCGACGCAGTCATGCGCAAGGCCGACAAGCTGGAGGGCACAACAAGAGCGTGTCAGGACGATGCCGTTGCTGCGGCGCGTCATCGTGCCGTCGAGCCGATGATGGTCCTCGCGTCCGGGGGAATCGCCACCGGCGCGGATGTCGCCGAGGCGCTGCGCATGGCGCCGAGGGTGTGTGGGTCGGCACACGGATGGTGCTTCGACCGAAGCATTCGCGCACCCGAATACAAGCGTCGCCTGCTCGCGGCGCATGGTCATGCGACCGCCGTCACGACGCCTTCGGCCGGAATATCCGAACGTCCCCTACCGGGTGCTCAGGACGACTGGTCAAGCGCTTCGAAGGCCGGGAAGACGAGATTCCACCGCCACAGCCCGACGATCCAGCGATTGGCGAAACGGTCCTCTTTCCGTTCACGCTTCGAGTGCCCTACACCATGCCGCCGTTCAGCGCGTGGTCCCGACGCCGGACACGAACGGCCAGTTCGACCTGATGGGCCTTCACGCAAGAGAAGACAACGAGAGAAGTATTAAAGAAGTCAAGAAGACGAAAGAGATAGACACGAAGATGATGAAAGAGACACGACAAATAATCAAAAAGAAACTAAAAAAAACAAAAAAAAAAGACTAAAGAACAAGAAACAGAGCGTCGACGCGCCGAAGTGACGTCAGCGCTTGCGGGTGGTTCTGACGCGCGGCGCCGGCGGCGGCGGCGCTGGCAGGCCCGCGGTCAGCGACACGATGTCGAAGCACTCGCAGGCGACCTTGTGCAGGCGCGCCGTGTTGCGGATCGTGAGGACGCCGCGGCGGTAGTCGATGATGCCCTTGTCGCGCAGCGTCGACGCGGCCAGGCTGACCGCCGATCGCGGCGCGCCGACCATCTGCGCGAGGAGCTCGTGGGTCAGTTCGAAGCGGGTGGTCTCGGCGCGCTCGGCGGTGAGCAGGAGCCAGCGCGCCAGGCGTTGCACGGACGTATGAAAGCGATTGCACACCGCCGACTGCGCGAGCTGGTGCATCACCCGCTGCGAATAGTTCATCAACAGTCCGTGCAGCGAGCTGCACGACATGATGTGCGTGCGGATCAGGTCCTTGGGCGCGCGATAGGCGAGGCCGGGCAGCTGCACGATCAGCGCGTAGGGCAGCGGATCCGCGCCGAGCGCGTCGGCGATGCCGGCGACGCCCTCGCGGCCGACCAGCGCGACCTCCACCGAGCTGCCGTTCTTCGTCTGGGCGACGAGCGAGACGACGCCGGAGTCGATGAAGTAGGCATAGTCGCTGTGGGCTCGCACCGAACCGAGCATCGCGCCGCGCTGCAACGGGTGCGGATCGAGGTCCTGCATCAGCTGTTGGAAGACCTTCCGGTCCACTTTGGCCAGCTCGGAGAGCACGCTGTTGTGAATCCGGTCAGCGACCACGCGGCGTCCTTGTATCAAATCCAGTCATGTTCGCCAGCATCCAACCACAGCGTTCTAATGAGTGTCAGCCGAGAGGCGACACTCGTTGTATAGTTCTGACATTGTCATCATAAGTGACGATTACCTAGTCATTTACAGGAAGAGCTTCGCGTAACGCGCGGCAGGTATTGGAACGATGGCTTACGCGTTTGACGGTCGCGCGCTCGGACAGGTGCTGGTCGAAACCGAGCGTCTCGCCGAACAGTCACGCGATCACGAACACCGGCTCGCGCGCCTCGCGCAGCAGCTCGAAGGTCCCAGTCAGCCGATGAACAGCGATCTCCTCCTGGAGATCCGACACCTGTGCGTGAACACGCGCGATCAGCGCCAGCAGCTCGAGGCGATGCTGGCGCGTCTGGTCGGCACGCCGCCCGAAGAGCACACGCTCCCCGCGTCGTCGGGAGCGCGGGTGATGATCGCCGACGACTCGCCGGACAACCGTGATCGCTCGGCGCGCGTCCTGGAGTCGTCGGGGTTCGCCGCGATCACCGCGGCGAACGGTCTCGAGGCGCTCATGCTGGCGCACTTCGCGAAGCCGGACGTCGTCGTGATGGGCGTGAGCATGCCGGTGCTCGACGGCATCGAGACCGCGCGGCTGCTCAAGGCGAGCCCCAGCACGCGCCACGTCCGCGTCATCGCCTACACCGCCTGGCCATCGTTCTACGACGGCCCGCTGAAGAGCGTCTTTGACGGCGTCCTGGCCAAGCCATCGACGTCGGAGTCGCTGATCGCCTCGGTCCGCCAGTTCCTGGCCCCCGAACAGGCGCCGCCCGCGCCGCTCGACTGATCGCGGTGGTGCGATAATCCGGCGCACAGTTCCCCTGTGCCTCCTGGAGCATCGCCCGTGAGCCTGTTGAGATCCGTTTCGATCGCCCTGGCCGTCGCGCTCGCGTGGCCGCTCGCCGCGCAAGCGCCGACGGCGCCAGCCCCCAAGCCGCCGGCCGTCGTCATCCCGCCGGGCCACCCCACGATCGTGCTGTGGCCGAACGGGGCGCCGGGATCGGAGGCGCGCAAGGGCGAGCCCGAGCAGATCGACGGCGAGACCGTCCTCAACGTCCACAACCCGTCGATCATCGTGTTCCTGCCGCCCAAGGCCGTGGCCACGGGCGTCGGCCATCGTCATGGCGCCGGGCGGCGGCCATCGCAGCCTGTGGATCATGCACGAGGGTGTGAACCCGGCGCTCGCCCTCAACGAGAAGGGCATCGCCGTCTTCATCCTGAAGAACCGGCTGCAGAGCTCGGGCTACACCTTCGACGTCGAAGGCCTCGCCGACATGCAGCGGGCGATTCGCACGGTGCGCAGCCGCGCGGCGGAGTGGGGCGTGGATCCCGCGAAGATCGGCGCGGCCGGCTTCTCGGCCGGCGGCGAGCTGGCGCAGCTGGCCGCGCTGCGGAACGACGCCGGGAGGCCGGACGCGGTCGATCCCGTCGAGCGCGTCAGCTCACGGCCCGACTTCCAGGTGCTCGTCTATCCGGGCAAGAGCCACCTGATTCAGCCGGTGCCGGGCTCGCCGCCGGCGTTCCTGGCAGCCGGCTTCGACGATCGGCCGGACATCTCGACCGGCCTGGCCGAGGCCTATCTGCGGTTCAAGAAGGCTGGCGTCCAGGCGGAGCTGCACGTCTACGCGAACGTCGGGCACGGGTTCGGCGTGCGGCCCGAGCGCGCCGGCCAGTCGCAGCAGGAATGGACCACGCAGCTGGTGGCGTTCCTCCGTCAGGCGAAGCTGATCTCGACAGCGGCACGCTGAGCCTCCGTCGGCTGCCGGGCCGTGCGGTGGTCGGACCACGGGGCGTCATCAGCGGTTCACACGGCGGAGATATCGTCGCGCCGGCAGGGCCCAATCCGCACTACAGTGGGCCCTTCCACTCGTCCCTTGTCTTGAGAGGATCCATGTCTACGTTTGCGCGCCGGCTGCTGCCGGTCTGGCTGCTCGCCTTGGTCCTGCTGCTCCCGTCAACCGCCCGCGCCCAGTTCGACGCCGCCACCGTCCTCGGCAACGTCACGGACGAACAGGGCGCCGCCGTGCCCGGCGGCACCGTGACCCTCACCAACCTGGCGACCGGGATCGTCGCGACCACCGTCAGCGAGGCGAGCGGCGCCTATCAGTTCCTCAACGTCCGCGTCGGCACCTATCGGCTCGAAGCCGAGATCCAAGGCTTCTCGAAGGCGGTGGTGCCGTCCGTCACGGTCACCGTCAACGCCCGGCAGCGCGTCGACCTGACGCTGAAGGTCGGCGGCGTCGGCGAGACGGTGGAGGTGACCGGGGCGCGCATGCTCGAAAGCGAGTCGAGCGACCGCGGCCAGGTCATCGGCCGCGAGCAGATCGTCAACCTGCCGCTGAACGGCCGCGCCTACGCCGACCTCGCGCTGCTCAGCCCCGGCGTCCGCCAGTCGTCGATCAGCAGCTCGCGCGACGCCTCGTTCAACGTCAACGGGATGCGCAGCTCGCTCAACAACTTCATCCTCGACGGCGTCGACAACAACTCCTACGGCACCAGCAACCAGGGCTTCTCGAACCAGGTCGTCCAGGTCTCGCCGGACGCCGTCGAGGAGTTCAAGGTCCAGACCAACAACTTCAGCGCCGAGTTCGGCCGCGCCGGCGGCGCGGTCATCAACGCCACGTTCCGCAGCGGCACGAACGAGTTCCACGGCACCGCGTGGGAGTTCAACCGCAATACCTCGCTGAACGCCACCGGCTTCTTCAAGCCGTCGTCGGGCGTCAAGCCCGAGTTGAGCCGCAACCAGTTCGGCGGCGTCTTCGGCGGCCCGATCCTGCGCGACCGGTCGTTCTTCTTCGTCAACTACGAAGGCTTCCGGCAGACGTCCAGCACGCTCACGTTCGCCAGCATCCCGACGATGGCGCAGCGCCAGGGCCAGATGGGCACGCCGATCGTGAATCCGCTGACCGGCGCGGTCTACGCCGACGGCGTGATCCCGGCGTCGGCGATCACGCCGTTCGCCCGCAGGGTGCTGGACGGCCTGCCGGCGCCGACGCGGCCGGCGTCTCGAACAACTTCGACAGCCTGCCGGGGCGCGACGGACGACAACGACAAGGTCGACATCAAGGTCGATCAGCAGTTCGGCAGCCAGACCAGCGGCTTCGTGCGCTTCAGCCACCGCAAGGTCAACAACTTCGAGCCGCCGCCGATTCCCGGCGAGACCGAGCAGCCCGTCCAACGCCTTCGTCGAGGTGCTCAACCAGCAGTTGGCGCTCGGCGTCACCGGCACGCTCTCGAGCCGCTCGCTGCTCGAAGTTCGCTTCGGCGTGTCCGCGGACCAAGGCCGGCAAGACCGCGCTCGGCACCGGCACGCCGAACATGCTCGAGCGCTACGGCATCACCGGCCTGCCGACCGACGCCGTGTTCGCGGCGGCCTCACCCAGCAGTCGGTCACCGGCTGGACGGCGTGGGGACGGCAGAGCAGCAACCCGCAGTTCCAGAATCCGCTCGTCCAGGACTGGCGCATCAACTACTCCGGATCGCCGGCGCGCACACGCTGAAGACCGGCTACGAGTACCAGCGCATCAACACCGACGTCGACGACGTCAATCCGAAGTACGGGGCGGACACCTACGGCGGCCAGTTCAGCCGGCCGGCCGGCGCGGCCGCCGATCCGCGCGACCTACAACCTCGCCGACTTCCTGTTCGGCGCGCGCAACCCGTACGACCTGGTCAACCCGTTCGTCTTCCAGCTGCGCCAGCGGATGCACTTCGCCTACGTGCAGGACGACTGGCGCGTGTCGCCCGAGCTGACGCTGAACCTCGGCCTGCGCTACGAGTTCGGGACGCCGCAGTGGGAGGACGGACAACTTCCTGACGAACTTCGATCCGGCGACGAACACGCTGCTCCAGGCGACGCGACGGCTCGATCTACGACCGCGCGCTGGTCAACCCGGACAAGAACAACTTCGCGCCGCGCCTCGGCGTCGCCTACAGCCTCAACGAGAAGACGGTGATCCGCGCGGCCTACGGCACGAGCTACGTGCAGTTCAACCGGCTCGGCGGCGAGAACCTGCTGTCGTTCAACGGTCCGCACGTCGTGCCGATCGCCATCACGCAGCAGCCGTCACAGGGGCTCTGCATCGGCAACCAGGCGCCGACGACCTGCTTCCGCCCGACGCAGATGGGCTATCCGGAAGGGCTGAACGTGCCGGCGAACTTCAACCCGATCAACGGACGCGTCAACTACATCCCGCCGGATAACAAGACCGGCAACATCCAGAACTGGCACGTCACCGTGCAGCGCGAGCTCGGCGCCAGTTCGTCGTCGACGTCGCCTATGTCGGCAACAAGCAGCCGGAACCTGATGATTCTCGCCGACTTCAACCAGGCGCGGCCGAACGCCGACGGCGAGAACGCGACGCTGCAGGCGCGCCGCCCGATCCAGGGCTACCAGTTCATCCAGGCGGCCTTCGACGGCGGCAGGGGCGACTACCACGCGCTCCAGGTGAAGGTCGAGCGCCGCTACAGCCGCGGGCTCTATCTGCTGAACTCGTTCACGTGGTCGCGGGCGCGCGACAACGCGTCGGGCCATCTCGAGACGGCCAACGGCGACAACAGCCGCGTGAACTTCGCCGACGTCGAAGGCGAGTTCGGCCTCTCGGGCTACAACCAGCCGCTCAACAACATGACGACGCGTGGTGTGGGAGCTGCCGTTCGGCCGCGACCGCCGCTGGGCGTCGGACATGACGCGGTGGTCGAGGCATCGCCGGCGGCTGGCGCCTGACGGCGATCAACACGATGACCAGCGGCCTGCCGGTGAACCTGAACTACTCGCCGGCCGCGGCCTTCCAGGTGAGCACGGCGCCCGACGTATCGGCCGAACCTGACCGGCGACGTCTACGCGCCGGAGGGCGAGCCGAGCTTCACCCAGTGGTTCAACCCGGCCAACGTGGTGATCCCGACCGATCGTGACGCAGCCGTTCGGCAACGCGCCGCGCAACGTCGGCGCGCGGACCGGCGCTCTACTTGCTCGATCTCGGGCTGCACAAGGGCTTCGCGCTGGTCGGCAGCAGCCGCCTCGAGTTCCGCATCGAAGCGTTCAACGTGCTGAACCGGACGAACTTCGGCGCGCCGAACAGCAACCGCTCAACGCCAACTTCGGCACGATCACGACGCTGGCGACGCCGGCGCGCCAGATTCAGCTGGGCGTGAAGTTCGACTTCTGATGGTTTGTCTGGCCGACGGTCGCTCGTGGCCGCACCGCTGCACCACCTTCGACTCACGGAGCCGGTCGGAATCCGCAGCGGGTGAGCAGGCCGACGAAGCGCGGGTCGGTGCGGTACGGATCCCACTTCAGGTCCACCGGCAGGTATATAAGGTGGACGTCGCGGGCGGCGTAGGCCTGTTCGAGCGCGCGGAACGTCGCCTCGCAATCGCCGAGCCCGGCGTAGACGAGGGCGGCCGCATACGGCGGCACATAGCGCCCCGGCGCGGGATGCGTCAGCGCCTCGGCGGCCTCGCGCGCCGCCGCGGTCCGTCCCATTCGCGCCAGGACATAGCCTCGCATCGACGCGATCTTGCTGTTCACGTTGCCGAGGCGCTCACCGTCGGCGAAGGCTTCCAGCGCCAGATCGGGTTCACCGGCGGCAGCGTAGGCCTGTCCGAGCTGGACGTAGCCGATCCACAACTGAGGATCGAGGGCGATGGCGCGGCGGGCAAAGATCGCCGCCGCCGCCATGTCGCGCCCCTGGAAGGCGACCTGGGCCGACAGCGCCCAGGTGACGGAATCCAAGGGGTTCAAGTCCCGCGCGCGTGCCATGGAGGCCATCGCCTCCGCCTGCCGGCCACGCTGCGAGAGCACGTGCCCGAGGGTGCGCTGTCCGGTGCCATTGCTCGGATCGAGCTCGACCGCTCGACGAAGGGAGGTTTCGGCCGAGGGCCAGTCCCAGCCGAGCAGCCAGCGCTCGTATCCGTACGCCATCTGGGCTTCCGGCAACGACGGATCGATCGCCACCGCCCGCAGGCCCGCCTCCTGCGCCAGCCCGGCGACCGCAGCCGGGGGCGCATCGCCGTTGATCGTGCTGGCCGCGTAGACGCCCGACAAGTCGGACCAGGCCAGGGCATAGGTCGGGTCGAGGGCGACGGCCTGCCGGAAGAGAGCGACGGCCTGGCGGTTGCCGTCGGCCGTGCGCCGGTTCCGCTGATACCGGCCGCGCAAGTAGGCGTCGTAGGCCGAGGCGTTGCCGGACTGGCGGGTCTGGACGCCGCGCAGGCGCTCGGGCGACAGCGTCAGCCGGACCTGCTCGGCGATGGCCGCGCTGAGCTCCTGCTGCAACGAGAGCAGGCTGGTCGCCTCACGGTCGAAGAGCTGCAGACCAGACGTGCGCCTGGTCATGGACGCGCAGCAGCGACGCCGTGACCCGGACGCGTGAGCCTTCGGCGCGGATCGAGCTCTCGACGAGGTAGTCGACCGACAGCTCCTGGCCGATCTGCGCCGCCGTCTTGGTCGTGCCGCGGTATGGCTGGGTGCGTCCCTTTACGATGAGATGCGCGGGATCGATGAGGGCCAGGGAGGCGCTGGTGTCGTCGGTGAGCCCGGCGGCGAGGTACTCGCGCTCGACGTCCTTGTCGAGGTTGACGAAGGGCAGGACGGCGAGGGCGACGATGGCCGGTGGCTCGATGGTGCGGACGCGCCACACGACCAGGACGCCGACCGCGATCACGGCCAGCAGGGCGACGATCGCGGCGCCCGCGATGGCCGGCGGCCTTCGAGGAGCCGGACGGGCGGGCTCGGCGATCGCGGCGACGACAGGGACGTCGTCGACGGCAGGCAGTGTGGCTGGCGGGGCGGCGGGCGGCTCTCCGGGCGGCGTGCCGTCGACCGGGGCGATGAAGCGATAGCCCTTGCCCGACACCGTTTCCAGGAACCGGGGCGCGTCCGGTGCGTCCCGGAGCGCCTGACGCACCTTGCTGATCGCGGTGTTGACGCCCATCTCGACGTCCACGAAGACGTCGGACCCGCACAGCCGCGCCACGATGTCGGCGCGCGTCACGAGCTGGCCGTGCCGCTCGACCAGCAGGATCAGCAGATCCATCGGCTGGCGTCCGAGCTTCACCGGCCGGCCGTCACGCCGCAGCTGATACGCGGCGATGTCGAGCGCGAATTCGCCGAAGCGAAGCGCCGGTGGCGAATCGGGAGGCGGCATCAGGACCGGGCGTGGCCACCGACTGTGCCACAAGCCGGCCCTGAAGCTCCTGACGCCGCGTCAGGCGGCGAGCGCCACCTGCTTGGGATCGAGCGCGATCGCGAGCACCTGCTCGATCGACGCGACCGGATGGAACGTCATCTGGTCGCGGACGTCGGCCGGCACGTCGTCGAGATCCGGCGCGTTGCGCTCGGGCAGGATCACCTCGGTGAGCCCGGCCGCGTGCGCCGCCAGCACCTTCTGCTTCAGCCCGCCGATCGGCAGCACCCGGCCCTGCAGCGTGACCTCGCCGGTCATGCCGACCGTGCTCTTCACCGTCCGGCCGGTGAGCAGCGACGCCAGCGCGGTGACCATCGTGATGCCCGCGCTCGGGCCGTCCTTCGGGATGGCGCCGGCCGGGACGTGCACGTGGAACTCGCGACCGTCGAAGGCGCCGTCCGTCGATGCCGAGCTGGTCGGCGTGGCTGCGCACGTAGGTCAGCGCGATGCGCGCCGATTCCTTCATCACGTCGCCGAGCTGGCCGGTCAGCACCAGGCCCGCCCTTGCCGGCCATCGACGCGGCCTCGATGAACAGCACGTCGCCGCCGGTGCCGGTGACCGCCAGGCCGGTGGCGACGCCGGGCACCGCCGTCCGCGCCGCCGCTTCGTGCTCGAACTTCGGCCGGCCGAGCGCCTTCGTCACCGCCGCCTGCGTCGATGACGATCGGCTTCGGCTGCGTCGCCGAGGCGACGCGCGTCGCCGTCTTGCGCAGCACCTTGCCCAGCTCGCGTTCGAGCTGCCGGACGCCCGCCTCGCGCGTGTAGTCGCTGACGATGCGGCGCAGCACGTCGTCCTCGATGGTGACGTCCTCGGCACCAGGCCGTTGCGCTCCACCTGCCGCGGCCAGAGGTAGCCGCGCGCGATGTGCGACCTTCTCGTCGGTCGTGTAGCCGTCGAAGCGGATCACTTCCATCCGGTCGAGCAGCGGGCCCGGGATGCGTGTCGGCGACGTTGGCGGTGGCGATGAACAGCACGTGCGACAGGTCGAGCGGCACGTCCAGGTAGTGATCCTGGAAGGTGTGGTTCTGCGCCGGATCGAGCACCTCGAGCAGCGCCGACGACGGATCGCCGCGCCAGTCGGCTCCCAGCTTGTCGACCTCGTCGAGCAGGATCACCGGGTTCATCGTGCCGGCGTCGCGCAGCGCGCGGACCAGCCGCCCCGGCAGCGCGCCGATGTAGGTGCGCCGGTGGCCGCGGATCTCGGACTCGTCGCGGACGCCGCCGAGCGACATGCGCACGAACTTGCGGCCGGTCGCCTTGGCGATCGACTCGCCAATGGAGGTCTTGCCCGTGCCCGGAGGGCCGACGAGCGTCAGGATCGCGCCCGAGCGCTTGTCGTCGGTGAGGCCGCGATCCTTGCGCAGCTTGCGCACCGCCAGGTACTCGGTGATCCGCGTCTTGACGTCGTCGAGACCGGAGTGGTCGGCGTCGAGCACCTCCCGCGCGTTCTGCGGATCGATGACGCTCCTCCGATCGCTTCGACCAGGGGACGGCCAGCAGCCAGTCGAGATACGTGCGGATCATCGACGACTCGGCGCTCTGGTCGCCCATGCGCTCGAACCGCGACAGCTCGCGCTCGGCCTGCTCGCGCGCCACGTCGGGCATGCCCGCTTCGGCGATCTTCTTGCGGTAGTCCTCGGTGACCGAGGCTTCGTTCTCGCCCAGTTCCTTGCGGATCGCGTCCATCTGCTTGCGCAGGAAGTAGTCGCGCTGCTGCTTCTGGGCGCCGTTCTCGACGTCCTCGCGGATGCGCTTGCGCACCTGCAGCTCGGCCAGCCGCTCGCGCTGGAACTCAGCGACAGCGACAGGCGCTGCACGACGTCGAGCGTCTCGAGCAGCTCGAGCTTCTGCGCGTTGTTCAGGTCGGGCGAATAGCCGGCCGTGTCGGCCAGCGCGCCCGGCTCCGTGATCGAGCGGACGAAGGCGCTGATGCGGCCGTCGTCGCCGCGCAGCTCGAGGATCTCCTCGACCACGGCGCGGTACTCGCGCTCGAGATCGGCGGTCAGCTCCTGCGGCGGCGCGACGTCGGGGCGCTCGTCGACCTCGACGCGCAGCACGCCGTCCTGGTCGCCGTGCGGCGCTGCCGGGGACGCCGCGGTGCAGCGCGTCGAGCGAGATCACGTCGCGTGCCGCGGATGGTGTGGCGCTTGGTCACCTCGGCGACGACGCCGACCCGGGCGTAGCCGACCCCGCGGCGCGGGATCAGCAGCACCCGGCGGTCGTTGCCGGAGATGGCCGGAATCGTGACGGGCATGCCGGGGAACACCACGGCATCGTCGAGCGGGACCAGGGGAAGTGAGGCCATGAAAGGACCATACGCTCAATAGTTGATGATGTCAAATATTGAACGGATCAACTTGACGCGGCGGGCTGAGTCGGCGACACTAAAGGGCGGTCATGGCCATCAAGCGTCACAATCCTCACGCCTGCGACGCCTGGCAGCTGCTCGTCAAGTTCTCGTTCACGCAGAACACGCAGGTCTCGCCGCTGGCCGCGGAGCTGGAGCTCTCGCCGGCGCAGTGCCACGTGCTGCGCCTGCTCGAGCCCGACAAGCCGATCCCGATGCGTCAGCTGGCCGACGGCTTGTGCTGCGACGCGTCGAACGTCACCGGCCTGGTCGACCGGCTCGAATCGAAGGGCCTGGTGCGACGGACGGCGTCGGACGAGGATCGGCGCGTCAAGGTGATCGAGCTGACGCCGAAGGGCGCGCGCCTGCGCGCCGCGTTCATGGAGCGCATGGCCGCCCCGCCCGAGGGGCTCGAGCGCCTCAGCGTCCGCGAGCAGCAGACGCTGGTCCGGATCCTGGCCCGCCTGCTCGAATAGGGAAGCCCCGGGCACCATCGGCCGCTGCACGATCAGGGCTTCCCTGATGCGGATGAGGCGGAACGGGGCGTAGTGTGGATTTTTTTTTTTTTTTTTTTTTTTTTTTTTTTTTTTTTTTTTTTTTATTTTGATTTGCGAAATAGTCTCTTCAACAGCGAAGCGTGCACATCCGAAGAAGAAAAAAAAAAAAAAAAAAAAAAAAAAAAAAAAAAAAAAAAAAAAAAAAAAAAAAAAAAAAAAAAAAAAAAAAAAAAAAAAAAAAAAAAAAAAAAAAAAAAAAAAAAAAAAAAAAAAAAAAAAAAAAAAAAAAAAAAAAAAAAAAAAAAAAAAAAAAAAAAAAAAAAAAAAAAAAAAAAAAAAAAAAAAAAAAAAAAAAAAAAAAAAAAAAAAAAAAAAAAAAAAAAAAAAAAAAAAAAAAAAAAAAAAAAAAAAAAAAAAAAAAAAAAAAAAAAAAAAAAAAAAAAAAAAAAAAAAAAAAAAAAAAAAAAAAAAAAAAAAAAAAAAAAAAAAAAAAAAAAAAAAAAAAAAAAAAAAAAAAAAAAAAAAAAAAAAAAAAAAAAAAAAAAAAAAAAAAAAAAAAAAAAAAAAAAAAAAAAAAAAAAAAAAAAAAAAAAAAAAAAAAAAAAAAAAAAAAAAAAAAAAAAAAAAAAAAAAAAAAAAAAAAAAAAAAAAAAAAAAAAAAGACTGGGAAGAGGCCCGCAACGGGCTGCTGCTGCGCCTGCTGCAAGAGCAGGGCCGGAGCGCCGACGAGGGCGCTGTGGCGGCCGCTGCGACCGAGGGCTTCGGGCGCCTGCTCGGGGCGGATCGGGTCGGCTACTACGCGTGGATGGCGACACGCTGACGCGGACGGTGTGCTGGAGCGGCGGGGCGCTGCCGCCGCTCGCCGGGCTCATCGCGGCGTCGACGCTGGGCTCGACGATGCTGGAGCGCAGCGGCGCCGGCGAGGCAACCGCCATCGACGACGTGGATGTTTCGACTGGACCTCGGAGGCCGTTCCGGGCCTGGAGGGCGTCGGCGCCACCGTCAACGCGCCCGTGCATCGCGTCGGCGGCGAGTGGTACGCCGGCGTCTACGTGCACGACGCCGAACGCCGCGAATGGCAGGAACGCGAAATCGCGCTGATCAGCGAGATAGCCTGCCAGGCCTGGGAAGGCATCGAGCGCATGCGTGCCAGGCGGAGCTGCGCCTTGCGCTGGACGCGTCCGCGGCCGGCGCCTGGAGCGTCGACCTCGACACGCGCGCCGTGAGCTGGGACGAACGGGGCCACCCTCTTCGGCTTCGCGGGTGTCCCGGTGACGTTCGAGGCGATGGCCAGCCGGATGCACGACGAGGATAGCGTCCACGTGACGGGTCGCCTCGAGGGTGTCCGCATGAATGCCGGCTCGATGACTGGGACATGGAGTTCCGGGTGCTGCGACCCGACAGCACCGCGGCCTGGATCGATGGCATCGGTCGCTGCGAACGCGACGCAGAGGGCGGGGCGACCCGGTTGAGCGGCATCAACCTGGACGTCACGGCGAGGAAGCAGGCCGAGGCGGCGTTGCGCGAGGTGCGCGATCAGCGTCGGGAGCACGCCGAGACCATGCGCAGGCTGCTCGAGGGCGCCAGCCAGGGCATCCTGTCCATCGATACTGCCGGAACCATCGTCACCGCCAACGCCGCGGTCGAGGCGATGTTCGCCTGGGCGCCCGGCTCCCTGGAGGGCCAGGCGATAGACGTGCTGCTGCCGACGGCGGTTCGGGAGAGGCACCAGCGGCACCAGGCGGAGTATTTCGCGGGCCCGCGCTCGCGGCCGATGGGGGAGGGCCGTGCGCTCCTCGGCCAGCGCCGGGACGGCAGTGTATTCCCCGTCGAGATACCCTCCACCACGTCCAGACCGCGTTTGGCCACCGGGCCATCGCCTTCGTCACCGACATCACCGAACGGCAGCGGGCCAGCGAGCACGTCCGGGACAGCGAGCGGCGCCAGCGCCTGGCCCTGGACGCGGCGTCGGCAGGGGCCTGGAGCTGGGACCTCGACACGAACCTGGTGAGCGCCGACGCGCGGACCTGCGCGCGCCTGGGGTTGCCGCCCGATCAGTCGTTCCTCCGGAGCACTTCCTGACCGGCGTGCACCCCGACGACGGCCACCTGCTCGCGATGATCGAATCGGTGCGCGGCCCGTCGAGCCCGGACGGCTGGGATTCTGAAGTACCGCGCCTCGGCGCCGACGGGCGCGTGACCTGGCATCAGAGCATCGGCAGCGTCTCGCGCGACGCCACCGACCGCGGCACGCGCGTCGCCGGCATCTCGCTCGATGTCACGCGGCGCAAGGAGGTCGAGGCCGAGGTGGCGCGCAGCCATGACGCGCTTCGTGCCCACGCCGGCGAGCTGGAGGCCAAGACGGCGCAGCTGCGACGGCTCGCCCGACTGATCCTGGCCGAGCAGCGGAGAGGGAGCGCCTCGCCCGGACGCTGCACGACGACTTGCAGCAGCTGCTGTTCAGCGCGACGCTGAAGATCGACGGCGCCGCCCGTGGCGGCAACGGCGCCGAGCAGTTGAAGCGGGCGCGCGCCGACGTCGTCGAGGCCATCGCCGCCGCCCGCTCGCTCAGCATCGAGCTGTTTCCGCCGGCGCTGCGCCAGGGCAGCCTGCCGGCGGCGCTCGAGTGGCTGGCCGACTGGACGCACCAGAAATACGGCATCGAGATTCGCGTCGGGGTCGATTGGCGCGCCGACCCGGTCGACGAAGACGTTCGGCTGCTTCTGTTCGAATCGGTCCGCGAGCTGCTCTTCAACGCCGTCAAGCACGCGCACGTAGACCGCGTCATCTCGACCTGTCGCTCGCCGATGCCAACGCGCTCGAGATCCGCGTCTCCGACGCCGGCGTCGGCTTCGACACGATTCGCGACCTTCGCCGAGGGTGCGCAGTCTCGCGGCGGCCTCGGGCTGTTCGGCATGCGCGAGCGCCTGACCGTCATGGGTGGCCACATGGAGGTGGACAGCGAGCCGGGCCGCGGCACGCGCTTCGTGCTGCGGGTGCCGGGGGCATTCGTGACCGCGGCGACGGCAGTGAGCGGCTCGAGTCAGGGCGACAAGCGCGGCGGCGAGAGGGCGGCCGAGCGGCGCCCGGTCCGGGTGCTCCTCGCCGACGACCATGCCGTCGTTCGCGAAGGCCTGCGCGAGCTGCTGTCCGAACAGCCGCAGCTCGAGGTGGTCGGCGAAGCCGCGGACGGCGTCGAGGCCGTCGCCCAGGCGCATGCGCTGCTCCCGGACGTCGTGGTGATGGACGTGTCCATGCCGCGGATGGACGGCATCGAGGCGACCAGACGGATCCGCGCCGAGCTGCCGGACGTGCGGGTCTTCGGCCTGTCGACGCAGGAGCGCTCGGACGGGCACCCGATCGAGAGGGCCGGCGCGGCCGGCTACTTCTCCAAGAACGACGGGGCCGAGCGCTTGATCGCCGGCCTGATTGCCCTGCAGGACCGGCTCGGCGCGCGAGTCGTAGGCCCGCACGGCGGCGCGGAATTCCCCGCACCCGGCGAGGAATATCCTTCGCGGCGCGTCGTGATTCAGCGGTGGGAGACGGGCGCCGGAGAGGCGCCCGTCCGGCAGCCCATCTCAGCGGGCGGCACCAGCGCCAGCGGCGAGCACCTTGGGTTCGCCGCCCTTGGACTCGATCTGGACCTTGCGCGGCTTGACGCTTTCCCTGAGCGGCAGCGTCAACTGCAGCATCCCGTGGTTGTGGGACGCCATGAGCTTCCCGGTGTCGAGGAAGTCCGGCACCGTCAGGGTCTGCTCGTAACGCAGCACCGGCGCGCCCTTTTCGCCTTCGGGCACCTCGGCGCGGATGCTCAGGGTGTCTCCTGCCACCTCGAGATTGATGTACTGGGGGTCGATGCCCGGCAGCGGCAGGTTGATCCGCCAGCCGTCGTCGGCCGTGGTCACCTGGAAGTCACCGCGGGCCGCGGCGGTGCGGGCCGGCAAATCGCTCCAGAACTGATTGAACGCGCGATCGACATCCTGCTGAATGCCGAAGATGTCGTCGAACGGACTGAAACGCCTGAGACCGAACATGGTGAACCTCCTGAGGTTCCTGACGTCGTGACCGACCGGCCGATCGGGCAAGAAACCCGGCCGGCAGTCGTCTTTGAGTTGCTTGCGAAAGTCGCGCCGTCCCCGTCCGGGGCGGTCGATCCACGCGTGCGGGATGGAACGGCACGTGCAGGCCACGGGCCAGCCGGATACTGACAGCAGGTGCCCCATGGTGAGGTTCACGCACGTGTTGTGTCCGACGGATCTCAGCGAGGCCTCGCGTCCGTCGCTGACGTACGCCGCGGCGGTTGCCCGCCGGTACGGGGCGGGGCTGACCGTGCTCCACGCAGTGCCGCCTTTCGGGACGCTCGTCGTCCAGTCAGGGGAGGCCGGTTCGTCGATGCCCATGGTCTTTCCGCCAATCGACGACGTGACGGCCGCCGTGCGAGCGTTCGCGCTGGACGCCCTGGCGGGGCTCGATGCGGACGTCGTGGTGCAGACCGGCGATCCGTCCCGGGTCATCGTCGAGGAGGCTGTCGCGAAGACCGTCGACCTCATCGTCTTGGGTACGCACGGCCGCAGCGGCTTCGAGCGCCTGCTGAGCGGCTCGCTCGCGGAGAAGGTCCTGCGCCGGGCCTCGTGTCCCGTCCTGACGATTCCGCCGCACGCGCCGGCCGTTGCGGCGGGCGGCACGCTCTTCACGCACATCCTCTGCGCCGTCGACTTTTCGCACGCCTCCGAGCAGGCCGTGGGCTTCGCGATCGAACTGGGCGGGGCAGTGACCGTCGCGACCGTGCTTGAATGGCTCGCGGAAGAGGCGCCAGTCGCGCATCCGGAGTTCGACATCGCGCGCTACCGGGCACACCTCGCCGACGACGCAGGTGTCCGCCTGCGCGCCCTCCTGCAGGCGGCCGGGGTGCCGGCGGCGTGCCAGGTCGACCAGGTGGTGGCAGTCGGACGCGCGCATCGCGAGATCCTGCGGCTGGCCACCGACAAGGGCAGTGACCTCATCGTCATGGGTGCCCAGGGACGGGGCGGCGTCGGCCTGGCGCTGTTCGGGTCGACCACCCAGCAGGTCGTTCGTGGCGCGACGTGCCCGGTGCTCGTCGTCCACCAGCCGCTGCCGGCGTGAGCGGCAGCGCACTGGGGAATCCTCCGCACCACCGCGGGAGTTCACGCGGTCGGGCCGCGCCGGCGGCGGCGCGGCGGGGCCTTGCCCATGCCAGGTGCGACAGTCGCCCCGGGCACGACTGTTGCTCGGGTACCGCTCATGGACCCCGTCTGGATCACCGTCGACGGCAACGAGGCCGCGGCCTCGGTGGCGCACCGCGTCAACGAGGTCATCGCCATCTACCCGATCACCCCGTCGTCGGCGATGGGCGAGCTCGCCGACGCCTGGTCGGCGGCGGGACGGCCGAACATCTGGGGCCAGGTGCCGTCGGTCACCGAGATGCAGTCCGAGGGCGGCGCGATCGGCGCCGTCCACGGCGCCCTCCAGGCAGGCGCGCTGGCGACGACGTTCACCGCCAGCCAGGGCCTGCTCCTGATGATCCCGAACCTCTACAAGATCGCCGGCGAGCTGACTCCGTTCTGCTTCCACGTCGCGGCCCGGACCGTGGCCACGCACGCGCTCTCGATCTTCGGCGACCACTCGGACGTGATGGCCTGCCGGCAGACCGGCGTCGCGATGCTGGCGTCCGCGTCGGTGCAGGAGGCGCAGGACTTCGCGCTGATCGGCCAGGCGGCGACGCTGCGCGCCCGCGTGCCGCTGCTGCACTTCTTCGACGGCTTCCGCACCTCGCACGAGGTCGCCAAGATCCAGGCGCTCGATGACGACGTGCTCAAGGCGATGCTGCCCGACGATCTGATCGCGGCGCACCGCCGGCGGGCGCTGACGCCGGACCATCCGGTGATCCGCGGCACGGCGCAGAACCCGGACACGTTCTTCCAGGCCCGGGAGGCCTGCACGCCCTTCTACGAGCGCTGCCCCGGCATCGTCCAGGACGCGATGGACGAGTTCGACGTGCGCACCGGCCGCCGCTACCGGCTGTTCGAGTACCACGGCGATCCGGCCGCGGAGCGCGTCATCGTCGTCATGGGATCGGCGGCTGAGACGGCGCACGAGACGGTGGACTGGCTGCGCGCGCGCGGCGAGCGCGTCGGCGTGCTGAAGGTGCGGCTCTACCGCCCGTTCTCGGCCGCGCACCTGCTGGCGGCGCTGCCGGCGTCGACCCGGGCAGTCGCGGTGCTCGATCGGACGAAGGAGCCGGGCGCGCTCGGCGAGCCGCTCTACCTGGACGTGCTGACGGCGTTCGCGGAATCGCCGCCAGGCCGATCGCGCCCGGTCCGATGCGTCGTGGGCGGCCGCTACGGCCTGTCGTCCAAGGAGCTGACGCCGGCGATGCTCGCCGGCGTGTTCGCCGAGCTGTCCCGGCCGTCGCCGCGCAACCACTTCACCGTCGGCATCGTGGACGACGTCAGCCACTCCTCGCTGGCGTGGGACCGCGATCTGGACATCGAGCCGGACACCGTGTCGCGGAGCGTCTTCTTCGGCCTGGGCGCGGACGGCACGGTCGGCGCCAACAAGAACTCGATCAAGATCATCGGCGACGCGACGCCGGGCTACGCCCAGGGCTACTTCGTCTACGACTCGAAGAAGTCGGGCGCGATCACCGTCTCGCACCTGCGCTTCGGCCCGTCGCCGATCCGGTCGGCGTATCTGGTCCGGCAGGCCGGCTTCGTCGGCTGCCACCAGTTCGGCTTCCTCGATCGCTACGACGTCATCGACGCCGCCGCGCCCGGCGCGGTGCTGCTCGTCAACAGCCCGTACGGCCCCGATGCGGTGTGGGATCGGCTGAACGCCGACGTGCAGGCCGGCATCCTCGAGAAGCGGCTGCGCCTCTACGTGATCGACGCGCTCGACGTGGCTCGCCGCAACGGCATGGGCACGCGCATCAACACGATCATGCAGACGTGCTTCTTCGCGCTGTCCGGCGTGCTGCCGCGCGACGAGGCGATCGTCCGCATCAAGGACGCCATCGCGCACACCTACGCCAAGCGCGGCGACGAGGTCGTGCGGAAGAACTTCGACGCCGTCGACGACACGCTGGCGCACCTGCACGCCGTGCCGGTCCCGGACGCGATCACCAGCACCCGCGCGCGGCCGCCCGTGGTGCCGGCGGACGCGCCCGACTTCGTGGCCCGCGTCACGGCGATGATGATTGCGGGCAAGGGCGACCTGCTGCCGGTGAGCGCGTTCCCGGTCGACGGCACCTGGCCGACCGCGACGTCGCAGTGGGAGAAGCGGGCGATTGCGACGGACATCCCGGTGTGGGACGCCGGACTCTGCATCCAGTGCAACAAGTGCGCGTTCGTCTGCCCGCACGCCGCCATCCGCGCCAAGGTCTATCCGGCGCCGGCGCAGGCGGGCGCCCCGGCCAGCTTCGTCTCGCTGCCGTTCAAGGGCAAGGAATACGGCGACGACGCGACCTACACGCTGCAGGTGGCGCCCGAGGACTGCACCGGCTGCTCGCTGTGCGTGCAGGTCTGCCCGGCCCGCGACAAGGCGAACCCGCGCCACAAGGCGCTCGAGCTGCGGCCGCAGGCCGAGGTCGTTCCCGCGCAGCGGGACAACTACGCGTTCTTCCTCGGGCTGCCGGAAGTCGATCGCGCCCGCGTCAAGCCCGACGTCAAGGGCACCCAGTTCCTGCAGCCGCTGTTCGAGTACTCCGGCGCCTGCGCCGGCTGCGGCGAGACGCCCTATCTCAAGCTGCTGACGCAGCTGTTCGGCGATCGGCTGCTGCTGGCCAATGCCACGGGCTGCTCGTCGATCTATGGCGGCAACCTGCCGACCACGCCGTACGCGCAGGATGCCGCCGGCCGCGGTCCTGCCTGGGCCAACTCGCTGTTCGAGGACAACGCCGAGTTCGGCCTCGGCATGCGGCTGGCGGTCGATCGCGAGGAGGCACGGGCGCGCGACCTGGTGCGGCTGCTGGCCCCGTCCATCGGCGCGACGCTGGCCGACGGGCTGCTCGCGGCGCGGCCGGTCACCGCGGCCGAGATCGCGGCACAGCGCGAACGGGTGGACGCGCTGCGGGTCGTGCTCGCGGGCCGGCGCGATCCCGACGCGGTGCGCCTGTCCCTGGCCGCGGACGCGCTGGTGCCGAAGAGCGTGTGGATCGTCGGCGGCGACGGGTGGGCCTACGACATCGGCTTCGGCGGCCTCGACCACGTGCTGGCGCTCGGCCTCAAGGTCAACGTCCTCGTGCTCGACACCGAGGTCTACTCGAATACCGGCGGGCAGCAGTCGAAGGCGACGCCGATCGGCGCCGCGGCCAAGTTCGCCGTGGCCGGCAAGGGGACCGGCAAGAAGGACCTCGGCGCCATGGCCCGCGCCTACGGACACGTCTACGTCGCGCAGGTGGCCTGCGGCGCCCGGGACACGCAGACGGTGAAGGCCTTCGTCGAGGCCGAGGCGCATCCTGGACCGTCGCTGATCATCGCCTACAGCCCGTGCATCGCGCACGGCTACGACCTGGCGCACGGGCTCGACCAGCAGAAGCTCGCTGTCGACTCGGGCTACTGGCCGCTCTATCGCTTCGACCCGCGGCGCGCCGCGGCCGGGCGAGCCGCGCGCTGGTCCTCGACTCCGGCGCACCGAAGGTCGCGCTCGAGCAGTTCACCCGCAACGAGACGCGCTTCCGGCTGGTCGAGCAGCAGGATCCGGCGCGGGCGCGCGAGCTGACGCGGCAGGGCCAGGCCGCCATCCGCACCCGGTTCGCGGCCCTCGAAGAGCTGGCGCGGCCCGCGGATCGGCCGGAGCCGGCCGGCGCGCCGAGGGCGCCTGCCGTCGCGGAGCACTGACATGGACCTCGCGACCACCTACCTCGGACTGCCGCTGGCGCACCCGCTCATCACCGGCGCGTCGCCGCTCGTCGACCACATGGACCTGGTCCGCCGGCTCGAGGACGCCGGCGCCGCAGCGATCACCATGCACTCGCTGTTCGAGGAGCAGCTCGCCATGGACGCCGAGGCGACGAGGCACGCCGTCGAAGCGCAGGCGTACAGCCACCCCGAAGCGGAGTCGTACTTTCCGCTTGCCGGCGACTACGCGCTCGGGCCCGACGAGTATCTCGAGCAGATCCACCGCATCAAGGCGGCGGTCCGGGTGCCCGTGATCGCGTCGCTGAACGGCGTGACCGGCGAGGGCTGGACCGGCTACGCGCGCCTGATCGAGCAGGCTGGCGCCGACGCCCTCGAGCTGAACATGTATGTGGTCGCCGCCAACCCGATCGAGAGCGGCGGCCTCGTCGAGCGGCGGCTGCTCGACGTGACCGCCGCCGTGCGGTCGAGCGTGGCGCTGCCGATCGCGGTGAAGCTCTCGCCGTTCTGGTCGTCAATGTCGCACCTGGCCGCCTCGCTGGACGGTGTCGGCGCGGACGGCCTCGTGCTGTTCAACCGCTTCTACCAGCCGGACATCGACGTCGAGTCGCTGGACGTCGTGCCTCGTCTGCGCCTGTCCGATTCCTCCGAGCTGCTGCTGAGGATCCGCTGGCTCGCGGCGCTGGCCGGCCGCGTCCGCGCATCGCTGGCGGCGAGCGGCGGCGTCCACGGCGTCGAGGACGTGGTCAAGGCGCTGATGGCCGGCGCCGACGTCGTCCAGATCGTCTCCGCGCTGCTCGCGCACGGGCCCGAGCACCTGCTGGTGCTGCGCGAGGGGCTCGAGCGCTGGATGGAGGAGCGTGAGTACGCGTCGATCGCCCAGCTGCGGGGCAGCATGAGCCTGGCGCGGTGCCCCGACCCGCGGGCGTTCGAACGCGGCAGCTACATGCGCGTGCTGCAGACGTGGCGGCGCGACGAGGCCCCGATGCGCGAGCCCCGTCACTGAGCACTGCCGGATCGACAGGAGGGGTCATGACGCACAACCGTTCTCGCACGCTCGTCATCGCCGGTCTGGTGCTGATGCTGGCGGGCGCTCTGGATCCGCTGGAAGGGTCCGTGGTGATCCTGGGCGGCAGCGCGCTCGCGGCAGCCGGCGCCTTCTTCGGCAAGAGCCGACACTACCGGTTGCAGGTCACCGCGTCCGTGCTGATCGCGATCGGCGTTGCGGCGCTCTTTGGCCTCTCGGCTCTTGGCGGTGCTGGCGGCAGCACCGGCCGGTCGATGTGGTGGCTCGCGATCTGCGTCTCGTATCCCGTCGGGTGGGTGATCGGGCTTGTCGGCGCCGTCGCGCTGTTGCGGGAGGCCCGGCACGCGCCAGCATGAAGAGCCTGTATGGCTCCGGATGAAGATGTCGGTGTCTGCTACGGTCGCGCGGCGTAGATCCCGTCGAACGCGACGGTCCAGGTCTTGCCCCCGTCGGTCGACGACTCCCACACCTGGCGCACCGTCCCATCCGCGTTCTTCGACCACGTGATGCGCTGCACGTCGATGCCGGCGTCGGTCTGTGCGCGGCGCGCTGGCCAGGATCATCTTGCCGTCGGCGAACGTGCCCGGCGAGGTGCAGCGCGTTGCCGCCCTCGTCGATCCACGCCTGCGACCACGTCTTCGTGCGCCGATCGTAGAAGTTCAGGCTGGTGCCGTGCCCGCCGCCGGCCGAGGACCAGTGCTCGAGCGAGGCCGCAGCCGTTCATGACCGACTCGATGCGGTTCGTGCCGGCCGGCTTGCCGCGCGACCGTCACGTTCCACGTCCCGAGCCAGAAGTCGAACTGGTGATGCTCGGGCGCGAGCAGTCGGGCCGTTTCGCCGCGGCCGGCGGATTCTGGGCCGGCGGCGTCTGGGCGTTCGATGCCGCCTGCGTGGCCACGGTCAGGAGCAACACGAACAGCGCGCGGGTCATGCAAGCCTCCGCCGGCATGCTACGCCGGCCGCGAGCCGCGTAGGCCGGACGTTCAGCCCATTCCCGTCACAGACGGCCGATGCCCCGTCAGCCCTGATACGGCCCTTTGACCTCGCCCCAGCCCCACTTCGGCATCGGCGTGCCGGGCGCGATCGTGTTCTCGTCGGACGCCGAGTTGATCACGGCCAGGCGCGAGCCCCATTCGAGGTAGCCGACGATCGCCGAGCGGAACTCGGGATCGTCGGGGATGCCGATCTCGTCGGCGGTGTCGAGCAGCAGCGCGACCCAGGCGCGGCGCTGCGCCTGCGACAGGTGGCGGCTCAGGTGCCGCGACACCATGTGCGCGTGGCCGCCGTGCTGCTCCGAGTACGTCGTCGGCCCGCCGAGCACCTCGGCGAGGAACAGCGCGACGTGGTGTGGATGATCCCCCGCCATCTGCGCGAAGACGGGCGCGAGGATCGCGTCGTCCTTGACGCGTTCGTAGAAGCGGGTGGTCAGGCGGTCGAGCGCCGCCTGTCCGCCGAGCCACTCATAGAGCGTTGGCGTGGGAGTCTCGCTCATCCCCCGAGTCATAGCAGCGCGCGCTGCGGCCATTCCGCTCAGCCCGTCCGGCGGACCGCGCCGCGCCGCGCTTGATCGCGGCGGCGAGCGCCGCCATGCCGGCGTCGAAGCGCTCCGTACGGATCGAGGCGAACCCGAGCAGTATGCCGGTGGGCGGTCGCCGCCGGTGGTCGATGCAGTAGAACGAGATCGGCATGACTTCGACGCCGCGCGCCCTCGCCTCGCGGCACACGGCGTCGTCGTCGGCGCCGATCACGTCGGCGACCGCATGCTGTCCGGTGGTCAGGGGGCGCAGCGTGAGGAAACCGCGTCCGTGCCGCGCTGCGGCCGCCGACAGCGCGTCGTAGCGGCGGCGGTATTCCTGACGCATCCGCAGCAAGTGCCGTTCGAAGGCACCGCTTGCCATCAGGTCGGCCATGACGCCCTGCTCCAGCATCGGCGAGTGGATGGTCGAGGCCCGGCGGGCCCCGGCCATCGCGTCGCGCAGGTCGGGCGGCACGATCACGAAGCCGAGGCGCATGGCGGGAAACACGGTCTTGCTGAAGCTGCCGATGTAGATGACCCGGCCATCGGCATCGAGACTCTGAAGACACGGCGTCGGCCGTGAGCCGTAGTGGAAGCCGCAGTCGTAGTCGTCCTCGAGGATCCAGGCCCGGGCCCGCCGCGCCCAGGCCAGCAGCGCGAGCCGCCGGTCGTGCGCCATCGGCACCGCCAGCGGAAACTGATGCGCCGGCGTGACGTAGGCGAGCCGGGCGCGGGGTGCGCGGCGGACGCCGGCAGCGACATCGAGGCCGTCGCCATCGACCGGGATCGGCGCGATGCGCGCCCCGGCAGCGGTGAGCGCCGCCCGGGCGCCGGTATAGCCGGGATCTTCGAGCCATGCCGTATCGCCAGGATCGAGCAGCACCTGGCACATGAGCGACAGCCCGTGCTGCGCGCCCGTGACGACGACGACCTGGTCGGCCGAGCAGGATGCGCCGCGGACGCGGCACACGTGCTCGGCTATCTGCTGGCGCAGCGCGAGCAGTCCTGACGGGTCGGCGTAATCGAGCTGGGCGAGCGACATCGCCTTCAGGCGCCGCATCGCCAGACGCGTCCAGGCGTGCACGGGGACGCGGTCGAGCGCCGGCGTTCCGAGGCGGAAGGGCCTCGCCGGCCCACCGAGTTTCGTCGACGCGCGCGGCGTGGAGGCCAGCGCGGCGCCGCGGTGCGACAGCGGCGGATGCAGAACACGTGGCGCCGCTGCGGCCGAAGGGCGCCCGCGATCGACGGGCAGCGGATCGGTGACGTAGGTGCCGGCGCCGGCGCGGGTGCGGATCATTCCTTCCGCAGCGAGCTGATCGAAGGCGAGGACGGCGGTCGTGCGCGAGATCCGCAGATCCTCGGCCAGCGATCGCGAGGACGGCAGCCGCGTGCCCGGCTGCAGCACGCCGTCGCGGATGGCGCGTCGGAGGCTGGCGCACAGCTGCGTCTGGAGCGGCTCGCGGGCCCGCGGGTCGAGGCGCACCAGCACCTGGGAGGCGAACCGGCTCATCGCTATACAGGGCCCCGGCCACGATGGCGACACGGGCGGTCGTCCAACTGGTCTGATGGATCGCGGCCGGATCTGGACGTAGGGACTGGCCGGACCGCTGCGTACGATGCGAGCGAACCAAGGAGATCAGACATGTCCTGCACGAAGATGACGTTCGCCGGCAGCGTCCTGTTCGTTGCCGCCCTCACCGCATCGGCCAGCACGCAATCGACGCCGCCGATGCCTGCGCCCGCGGCAAATCCGTCCGGGGCGCCCGCGTCCGTCGTCCCGACCGGCCTGGGCGAGGCCATCGATCGCGACGTCACCCGGCTCCGCACGGCGACCGATCGCCTCAAGGTGTCCAGCGTCGCGATCGCCGCAGGCTACGCGCCGGAGACCAACTGCGTGCAGCACCAGCCGCACGGCGCGATGGGCATCCACTTCAACAACATGGCGCTCCGGGACGCGACACTCGACGTCGAGAAGCCGGAGGTGCTGGTCTACGAGAAGCGGCCCGACGGCACGCTCCAGTTGAACGGCGTGGAGTTCCTGGTGCCCTTCACGGCGTGGACGAAGACCGAGCCGCCGACCATCATGGGCCAGCCTCTGAAGCGGGCCGACTCGCTGGGCTTCTGGTACCTCCACGTGTGGAGCGAGTCCGGCAACCCGTCAGGGCTGTTCGCCGACTGGAACCCCAACGTCAAATGTTGAAACGGACGGGCCCGGAATCGGGCGGCCGCTGTCTCTGGTGAAGTGAATTCACTTTCACCATGGACACCAGCCGCGCTCGTATTCTCTCTCCTCCGGCGCCGGCACGTGGAATCGAAGGAGGGTGAGGCGATGGTCGAGAGCGGGAAGGTGCGCGCGGACCGGTTCGTCCTCATTGCCTGCGCGGCGTTCGCCCTCGTGATGACGGCGCTCACGCTCGGCGCGGCGGCGCCGGTCGGCGGCGCCGGCATCATCGCGAGCTTCATCGTGCTGGGGCTGGCACCGTACGCGTTCACCGCGATCCTCAGCCTGATCCAGCCGATGCGCCGGCTGGTCGTCGCCAGCGCGCGGGCGGTCGCGGTGGTCTACGGACTGTTCGACTGCGGGTTGCGCTACCTGGCGCTCTACCACCCTCAGAGCTCGACCGACGCGATCGTCGTCGCGGTCCTGCCGTTCTGGTGGGTGCCGACGGTGGTGGTCGTCGCCGCCCTGACGGCGGCGACGCTCTGGGCCGTGTCCCGGCGGACGGGCCGGCCCGCCTTCGCCTGACCGGGTCGGCGCCGTGCGGGTCGCCAACGCTCGCAAGAGACCTCAACGTGCCGCCGCGATACGACCTGCCCTGACCGCGGGCCTGTCAGCCGGCGCGCCGTACGCTCAGCGCCCGCGGTCCGCTGAAACGGTCCTCGAGCAGCTCGAACGACAGCGTGTCGCCGACCGTGAACTCGTTGAACGGCGTGCCTTCGACCAAGTCGCCGCGATGGAAGTAGATGTCGCGCCGGTCAGCCAGGCGGATGTAGCCGTGGCCCTGTCCGACGAGCAGCCTGACAATCGTGCCGGTTGCGGGCGTGACGGTCCGCTGTCGCTGGGGACCGGCGGTGCCGCCGTTGGGGCGGCTCTGATCTGGATGACGGCGTCGGAGGTTCTGGATCACCCTTCCACCATAGCCTGCCGGGCCCGGGAAACCGTGCTCAATAGAGCACTCCCGTCGGCGTGACCGGCCGCCGCCGTCGCTCAGAGCTCCGTCAGCCGCGTCGTGGCGTCCCCGAAGCCATCGAGCTTCACGCCCATGCGGTCCATCAGCGTGAGGTGCAGGCTGCACACCTTGCGGTTGGCGTCGCCCTTCTCGAGATAGTCGAGGATGCGGCCGCCCTTGATGGTGCCGCCGCCCTTGCCGGTGATCAGGATCGGGAGCTGATCGGCGCCGTGCAGGTCGCCGTCGAAGAGGCTCGACGCGCCCAGCAGGATCGAGTTGTCGAGGAGCGACGTCTCGCCTTCCGAGATCGCCTTCATCCGCTCGGTCAGGTAGGCGAACTGCTGGATGTGGAACTGGTTCGTCTTCAGGTACATCGCTTCCTTGTCGGCGACGCGCCCGTTGTGCGTGAGGTCGAGGTGCAGCGCGCCCTGGACGCCGTCGACGAACTTGAAGTTCATCTGCGACAGGTCGTTGTTGAGCATCACCGTCGCCACCCGCGTCTTGTCCATCTGGAACGCGAGCACGATCAGGTCGAGCATCAACTTCATGTGATCCGGGACGTTCTGCGGCAGCTCGTTCTTCGGCCGCGGCATGTCCGGCTTGTCGATGGTCGGGCGCCAGCCTTCGAGGCGCTGCTCCTTGCTGGCGCGCTCGATCCGCTTCTCGATGTCGCGGATGCCCTCGAAGTACTCGTTGAGCTTGTGGTGATCGTCGCGGCTGACGCGCGGCTTGAGGCTCACCGATTCCGACTGCACCGCGTCGAGGATGCTGCGATCGAGGGCCCGGCCGGTGCCGTCGCCGACGAGGCGATCGAAGGCGCGCGACGGGTAGATCTCCTTGGTCGCCGGCTTGCTCGGCGAGACCCACGACAGGCTCGAGCCGTAGATCATCGACAGCCCGTCTTCGAGGCGCAGCTCGTTGGGCTCGACGCCGAGCACGAGGCTCGGGATCGCCGTCTTCTCGCCGATGGCGTTGGCGATGACCTGATCCATCGACGTGCCGGCCCGGATCACGTTCGGGATCGAGGCTGATCGGCGCGCCCGAGAGCAGGTTCATGCGGCCGAGGTGCGGGCTGGTCGAGACCAACGCCGACTGGTTGTAGAGCCCGCGGATGAAGACCATGTCCTCGCGGTGCGGCAGCATCGGCGTCAGGCCGGGGCCGAGCTCCATCGTCGCGCCGGAGCCCTTGGCCCACCAGTGCGCCGGCTCGACGCCGTTCGAGAAGAACACGATGCCGAGGCGCAGCGGCGGACCCGCGGCGGCCTTGCCCGCGGCGCCAGCAGCGGCCGGCGCGGCGCCTTCCTGCGCCAGCAGCGGCATCGACTCGAGCCACGGCAGCGCCAGGGCGACGCCGACGCCGCGGAGGAAGTGACGCCGGGAGTTGTCGTGGGAAAGACGGCGGCGATGGCTCATGGGTTGTTCTCGGCCCCTGAAGACGTCGGCGATTCCGGCCCGTGCGACGGCACGAGCGCGGGCGGCATGTCGGCGCCGCGGGCGCGATTGCGGAACTGGCGGCTGGTGACGACGCGGGTCGCGAGGTCGGTGAAGGTGGCGTCGCCGCCGGCCTTCAGCATCTCGCCGATCAGGCGCCGATCGGACGCCTGCGGGTTGCGGCCCAGCGCGTAGCCGATCATCTTGCGCGACAGCGTGGTCAGCACCTTGTGGTCCTGCTTCTGCAGGTAGCCGAGCAGGCCGTCGGCGCCGACGATGACCGACTTGTCGCGGAACTCGCCGGTGGTGTCGACCGGCTTGCCGTCGTTGTAGGCGGTGCGCGTGCGGCCGACCGCGTCGAAGCCCTCGAGCGGGAAGCCGAGCGGATCGATGCGCAGATGGCACGCCGCGCACTTGGCGTCGCGCTTGTGCGCGGTCAGCCGCTGCCGCAGCGTCTGGCCCTCGAAGCTCTTGTCGTCGGCGGGCAGCGTGCCGGCGTCGGGCGGCGGCGGCGGCGTCGGCGTGGACAGGATGCGGCGCAGGATCCAGTCGCCGCGCTTGACCGGGCTGGTGCGCAGCGGCGCCGACGTCGTGGTCAGCACCGAGCCGAGGCGCAGCGCGCCGCCGCGGTCGAACTTCGACGCGCCCTCGACCTTCTGGAGCGTGTCGTTCGGGCGCCAGCTTCTCGTCGATGCCGTAGAACGTGGCCAGCGGCTTGTTCAGGAACGTGTAGTCGGCGTGCAGGATCTCCTTCACCGGCCGCCGCTCGCGGATCGAGGTACTCGAACGTCGCGACCGATTCCTCGTACATCGCCCGGCGCACGTCGTCGGTGAACTCGGGGAAGCGGGTCGTGTCGACGCCGCGGTACTCGTCGAAGTGATAGAAGCCGAGCCACTGGCCGAAGAACTCGGTCGACAGGCGCCGCGCCTTCGGATCGGCGGTCATCCGCGCGACCTGCGCCGCCAGCTTCTTCGGATCGCTCAGCTCCTTCGCGGCGGCCGCCCGGCGCAGCTCCTCGTCCGGAACCGACGACCACAGGAAGAAGCTCATGCGGCTGGCCATCTCCCAGTCGTTGAGCGTGATCTCGGTGCCGCGCGGCGCCGATCTCGACGCGGTAGAGGAACGCCGGCGACATCAGGATGCCGCGCCAGGGTCGCGCGGATGGCGCCCTCGTGCGAGAGCTTCCCGGTCGTGCGCGACGTGCGATAGAAGCCGCGCAGCCCGGCCTGCTCGGCGGCGCGTGAGCGGACGGCGCCAGGCCCGGCTGGCGAACGCCAGCACGTCGTCGACGTGCCCGGGCTCGTCCCAGCTTCATCGTCGACGTGGTCGTGTCGTAGTGCGCCTTCAGCCTCTTCACGTGCGGCCTGCAGCGCCGCCGGCAGCGCGGCGATCCGCGCCGGCGTCATGTCCGCGATCTTGCGGCTGCCCGTCTTCACGTCGAAGTGGTCGAGCAGCATGCCCAGGTAGGCGTCGTGGTACGGCCACGAGCCGAAGAGATCGTCCAGGCGTGCTCGAGCGCGGCGCGATCGGCGCCGTCGACCATGTTCTTCGTGAAGAAGTCGTCGGTGCGCTGGTACTTGACCTTGATGACGAAGGCGTCGTGCTCGGGGCTGTTGTAGGTGTTGTCGAACGGCTGCGGCACCGGATCGCGGTCGGCCGGGTTCGCTTCGCCGTGCGAGTTGGGCGGCATCATCGCGACGAACTCGGCGATGCCGGCGCGGAACGTCTTGTAGCCGGCGCTCGTCGGGTCGCCCATGAAGACGCGCTGGCCGCCCACGCGCGACGGGCCATCCGGCCGGGCGTTCAGCATCACGCGGATCACCGCGTCGCGGTTCGCGCCGAGCTCGACGTCGGTGTGCAGCTCCGCGAGGTAATCCTCGTGGTCGACGTTCAGCTCGAGCTTCAGCGGACCGGTGGCCGCGAAGTCGTTCGGGCCGACCGGCGTGCCGTCCACGCTCACGCCGAACTGGAGACGGGCGATCTCGTTCGCCGGCAGGATGTCGCGCAGCGGGAACGTCTTGAGGACCGGTCCGGGCACGCGCTGGCGCGTGATCGCCACCGGCTCGAACGGCTGCGGCAGCGTCGCCGGCGTCCGCAGCGCGACGCGCGGGTTGCGGTAGATCGACGACCGGCGTGCCGGTGCCCTTGTGCAGCGCGTCGAACGTCAGGTGGACCGTCCACGGCCCGGGCCCGATCTGCGGCCCGGTCGGGCGCGCCTCGCCGGGCGCCGGCCGGACGAACCGCCGGTTCAGGCCGTAGGTGTAGCTGTGCGTCGACTCGGCGACGAGCGTCGTGTCGTCGAACAGCAGCGGCGTCTCGTCGCCGGCGCCGCCCGCCGCCAGGTCGCCGCGCGCGAAGAACCAGCTGGGCCAGGTCACCAGCTTCTTGGTCAGCGCGTCGGCCTCGGTCGCGGGCCTTCGCGATCGACGCCGTCGCGTCGGCCGTCGGCGCCGCGAACTGCTGCCACGCCCCGATCATGTCGCGCGCTCGGATAGCCCGTGCCGGTGCGGTTGACGACCTCCCAGATGTGCTCGGCGAAGCGGCCGGTGATGCCTTCCTTCGCGGCCAGGCCGCGGACCGTCGCCGATCGGATCGCCGAGCGCCGCGCGGTGCTTGTAGTGCCACGCGACGTAGAACGCCTTGGCGTAGCGCTCGAAGCCGAACGGCCGGCCGCCTTCGCCCGAGACGACGCGGAAGCCCTTCGTCGCGTAGAGCTGGTTGATCCGGTCGAGCGCCGACAGCTCCAGGCCGCTCTCTCCGGCGTCCGCGTGGAAGCCCAGCGGCCCGGAGCCGATCACGGCGTGGTCGGCGATCTGCTTGGCGGCCTCGAGGTAGTGCTCGACCTGCGCGTCCTGCACCGACTGCACGTCGCCGAAGTTGGCGAAGCCCTCGCCGCCGACCGAGTCGCTCGAGGCGTCGATGCCGGTCTTGATGTCGACGCCGGTCAGGTCGCGGATCGCGTAGGCGTACTCGGCGCTGGTCAGCCGGCGGACGGTGACGCGGCCAGGGTCGCCGGCGTGCTGCGCGTCGTACTCGCCGAGCGACGTGCGGATCCACGCGACGGCCGACGCGCGCTCGGCGTCGGTGGGGAAGTCGTCGGCGTCGTCCGGCGGCGGCATGTCGCGGCTCTCGAGCATGAGCACGACGTCGTCCCAGATGTCCGCCTTCTCGGCCACGCCTGCCGGCGTCATCCGCTCGGTCAGCTTGTCGAAATCGATGTTGGCCTTGGCGCGGGCGCCGGTGTGGCAGTCGGAGCAGTACTTCTCGAAGGTCGCCGCGGCGGCGGGCGCCCCGGCTTCGGCCGCGGAGAGGGTGCGGTGCGACGCTATCGGCGCAACGCCGGATGCACGTGGCGCAACGGGCGTCTTGGTGGTGGGGGCGCTGGCCGCCGGGCGCGCCGAAGCGCGCTCAGGTCCGGTCACCCCGGGTTGAGACTGCGCCGCGATGATGGAGACGAGCGCTCCAAACAGGAGAGCGCAGAATCCCAGCCGTTTCATCCACACTCCCTGCCGTTGACGTATTCGATCGATTCTAACCGTCGATACGCCGCCCGGCAAGCTCGCCTTTCACCAGGTCTGCCGCGGAAAGTGCTGATTTTTCGCCTCGGCCCGCGCATCCTGGGGGGCGGCACGATCGTATGAGCATGTGGAGGAGCTGAATGCCATCAACACATCGATGGTCCGCGGCTGGGTGATCGGGCTGGTGGGCGCCGCGCTCGCGGCCGCGGTCGTCGCGGCGGTCCCGGTTCCCGACCCCTTCGCGCGGGCGGAGAAGGGCCGGGTCGTGCCGGCGCCGGCCACCGATTGCACCGACGACGCGACCTCGCAGGTGGCCGTCTTCGCCGGCGGGTGCTTCTGGGGTGTGCAGGGCGTCTACCAGCACGTCACGGGCGTCGCCAGCGCGGTCTCCGGCTACGCCGGCGGCGGCAGGCGAGCGCCCACTACGACTCGGTCGGCCGCGGCGACAGCGGCCACGCCGAGGCGGTGCGGATCACCTACGATCCGCGCCAGATCAGCTACGGCGCGCTCCTGCAGATCTTCTTCTCGGTGGCGCACGACCCGACCCAGCTCAATCGCCAGGGGCCGGACGTCGGCACGCAGTACCGCTCGACGATCTTCCCGGCTGACGCGAAGCAGGCCGAGGTGGCGAAGGCCTACATCGCGCAGCTTGAACGCCGCCCGCGCCTTCGACGCGCCGATCGTCACGACCATCGAGCCGGATCGCCCGTTCTATCCGGCCGAGGACTACCACCAGGACTACCTGACGCTGCACCCCGAGCAGCCCTACATCGCGATCAACGACCTGCCGAAGATCGCCGAGCTGAAGCGCCTGTTCCCGAGCCCGGTATCGGGCTGCCCCGGTGCTCGTCCGGTCCGCGCGAGGGCCTGATCGCGTCACCCGACCGTGCGGGGCCCGTCTCAGCGCTCTGGCGTCGGAGCGCGCCTTGCGGAGAGAATGCCTGCATGAAGCTGCTGCGTGTACGGCCTGCCTGGCCAGTGAACGGCCCGGCCCCCTCGACGCGAACGGGCGCGTCCGTGACCTGTCGGGGGTCGTGCCCGATCTCGCCGGCGACGTCCTGCTGCCGGCGTCGCTCGATCGGCTGGCGGCCATCGACCCCGGCTCGCTGCCGCTCGTCGAGGGCCCGGTCCGCATCGGACCGTGCGTCGGCCGCGTCGGCAAGTTCCTCTGCATCGGCCTGAACTACGCCGACCACGCCAAGGAATCCGGCGCCGCCGTGCCGAAAGAGCCGATCGTGTTCTCGAAGGCGACCTCCGCGATCATCGGGCCCGACGACGACGTCGTCATCCCGCGCGGCTCCGAGAAGACCGACTGGGAAGTCGAGCTCGGCGTGGTCATCGGCTCACCGACCAAGTACGTGTCGGAGGCCGACGCGCTGTCGCACGTCGCCGGCTACTGCGTGGTCAACGATTTGTCCGAGCGCGCCTTCCAGCTCGAAGGCACCGGCCAGTGGGTGAAGGGCAAGAGCGCCGACACCTTCGGGCCGATCGGGCCGTGGCTGGTGACGGCCGACGAGGTCCCCGATCCGCAGGGCCTCGACATGTGGCTCGACGTCGACGGGAAGCGGTACCAGAACGGCTCGACGAAGACGATGATCTTCGGCGTCGCGTTCCTGGTCAGCTTCCTCAGCAAGTTCATGAGCCTGCAGCCGGGCGACATCATCACGACCGGCACGCCGCCGGGCGTCGGCATGGGGCAGAAGCCGGCGCCGATCTATCTGCGTCCGGGCAACCGCATGGTGCTCGGCGTCGCCGGGCTCGGCGAGCAGCACCAGACGGTCCGCGCGGACGCCTAGGCGAGGCGGCGGCGGAGCGCCGACCAGCCGAGCGGGCCGGCCACGCCGGTGACGAGCACGGCCATCGAGACGGGCATGGCGAGCGGCAGCGGGAGCAACAGCCAGACCGCCGAGTAGCCGAGGCCGGCGATGAGGAACGTCCAGCCGGTGCGGCGGCGGCAGGCCTGCGCCCGGGCCTCGCGGTCCCGATCCGCGCGCAGGGCGGTCAGCGTCTTGGGAATGGCGTTGCCCTGGAACGCCACGAACAAGCCGAAGCTGGCCGCCAACAGCCGCGTCGACACCTCGTGATCGATGGCGCCGAGCTTCCGCATGAGGACCAGCACTGCCGAGGTGACGAGTATCGCGCCGGCCATGACCAGGCCCGTGCGGATCGCCTTCGTGTCCGTCATCACGTTTCTCCCTTGAGTGCGCGCCGGCTGCCCGCCGGCGCCGCGCGCCGTGTCCGCTCCGGCTTCATCTCCCAGCCGAACGTCTGGGCGAAGCCGAGCAGCGCGTCTTCGAGCACCGACAGCTTGAGCCGGTAGAGCACCGTCCGTCCGGTCTTCTCGGCCTGGATCAGGCCAGCCGCCTGGAGCACGGCGAAGTGCGCCGACATCGTCGACTTGGCGATCGGGAACTGGTCGGCAAGCTCGCCCGCCGACAGCGGCTGCTCGCGCAGCAGCTGCAGCACGCGGCGGCGGGTCGGATCCGAGAGCGCCTTGAAGACGCCGTTCATAAATCTATATTTCGCCAAATATCGAACGATTGTCAAGCCGACGCGCCGGGCCGGATACCATACGTCGCCATGAACCAGATCGACCTGGGCGGCCGGCGCGCCGTCGTCACCGGCGGGGCGCAGGGCATCGGCCGCGCCGTCGCCGAGCGCCTGCTCGCCTCCGGCGCGCGCGTCTCGCTGTGGGATCGTGACGCCCGGCTCCTGACCGGGGCGGCGCGCGAGCTGATGCCGAACGACCGCGTCCACACCGCGGTCGTCGATCTCGTCGACGCCAGCGCCGTCGAAGCCGCCGCCGCGGCGACGATCGAGGCCTTCGGCGGCATCGACATCCTCGTCGCCAACGCCGGCGTCGCCGGACGCAACGACACGCTCTGGCAGTACCCGGTCGACGAGTGGAAGCAGGTGATCGACGTCAACCTGAACGGCGTCTTCCACTGCTGCCGGGCCGTCGTGCCGGCGATGATCAGGCAGAACTACGGCCGCATCGTCACGGTCGCGTCCATTGCCGGCAAGGAAGGCAACCCGAAGGCCGCGGCCTACAGCGCGTCGAAGGCCGGCGTCATCGCGCTCACGAAATCGCTCGGCAAGGAGCTGGCGGGCTTCGACATCTCGGTCAACTGCATCACCCCCGCCGCGGCCAAGACCGCCATTCTCGAGCAGTGCACGCCGGCGCACATCGAGTACATGCTCTCGAAGATCCCGCGCAACCGCTTCCTGCTGGTCGACGAAGTGGCGGCCATGGTCGCGTGGCTGGTGTCGGCCGAGAACTCCTTCACCACCGGAGCGGTGTTCGATCTGAGCGGCGGCCGCGCGACCTACTAGGAGCGCATCTGCGCGATCGGATCGAGCAGCGGACAGACGAGGGCCGCTGGACGCCCCAGGGGAGCGCCGCGGCGGCCCGACTGTACGCGATGCGATCGCGCGTCGGCGTCAGCGGCTGGCGCCGGCGCCGGCCAGCTGCTTCGCCTCGCCGCCCCGCGCCTCGATTTGGATCTTGCGCGGCTTGACGCTCTCCCTGAGCGGCAGCGTCAGCTGCAGCATGCCGTGCTCGTGGCGCGCGCTCAGCTTCTCGACGTCGAGGAACTGCGGCACGGTCAGCGTCTGCTGGTAGCGGACCTGTTGCCGCGGCCTTCGCCTGCGGCACCTCGGCGCGGATGCTGAGCGTGTTGCCGGCGGCCTCGAGGTTCACGTACTGCGGGTCGATGCCCGGCAGCGGCACGTTGACTTGCCAGCGTCGTCGGTGGCGTGACCTGGAAGCTCCTGCGGCGCTCGCGGTGCGAGAGGGCAGGTCGTTCCAGAACTGGTTGAACACGCGGTCCATGTCACGCTGGAAGTTGAAGATGTCGTCGAACGGGTTGGAACGAGTCAGGCCAAACATTCCGTACCTCCTGAAGGGGCCAACCCGGGACATAAAGTGACATATGCTTATTGCGTAGTCAATATATTTGCGTTCTCATCAATAAGATTTGTCGTCTTCCGACAGAAGATGCGCGCTCCGGCGGGTAGAGTCAAGGCATGGGAACCCCGTTCGCCTTCGGGCTCGACACCTTCGGCGACGTCACGCTCGATCCGGTCGGCGGCCTCCAGCCACACGCCCGGGTGCTGCGCGACGTCGTCGAGGAGGCGGTGCTGGCGGACCAGCTCGGGCTCGACGCCTTCGGCGTCGGCGAGCACCATCGCGCCGACTTCGCCATCTCCGCCCCCGAGGTCGTGCTCGCGGCGATCGCGTCGCGCACCAGCCGCATCCGCCTCGGCTCCGCCGTCACCGTGCTCAGCACCGACGATCCGGTGCGCGTGTTCCAGCGCTTTTCGACGCTCGACGCGATCTCGAACGGCCGCGCCGAAGTGATCCTCGGCCGCGGCTCGTTCACCGAGTCGTATCCGCTTTTCGGCTTCGACCTCGCCCGCTACGAGGAGCTGTTCGAGGATCGCCTGGGGCTGTTCGTCGAGATCCTCAAGGGCGGCGCGGTGACGTGGAAGGGCACCACGCGGACGCCGATCGCCGCCACCGAAATCCATCCGCCGATCGAGTCGGGGACGCTCAAGACCTGGGTTGGCGTCGGCGGCAGCCCGGATTCGGTGCGCCGCGCGGCGCGCCACGGCCTGCCGCTCACCCTGGCCATCATCGGCGGCGATCCGAGGCGCTTCCGGCCCTTCGTCGACCTCTATCTCCACGCCCTCGAGCAGCACGGCCAGCCGCTGCTGCCGATCGCGGCGCATTCGCCCGGGCACGTCGCGGCGATCGGACGACCAGGCCAGGGACGAGCTCTGGCCGCACTACCAGGCGATGATCAATCGCATCGGCCGCGAGCGCGGATGGCCGCCGACGACGCGCGCCCACTTCGATCGCGAGGCCGGACCGGACGGGTCGCTCTACGTCGGCGCGCCCGAAACCGTCGCGGCGAAGATCGTCCGCACCGTCCGCGCGCTCGGCCTGTCGCGCTTCGACCTGAAGTACAGCGCGGGAACCCTGCCGCACAGCCTGCTGATGAAGAGCATCGAGCTCATCGGCACGCAGGTCGCGCCGCGCGTAAAGGCCATTCTGGGCGCGGACTGAGACTGGCACCGATGTCGCAGTAGGTCTCCTGCAGCCCACTTCCGGGCTCGACAGGAGGATTGGCGATGTCTCTTCGCACCCCATCGGTCACGCTCGTCCTCACCCTCGCGTCGGGTGTATTCGCGACGGGCCCGACGGCCGAGGCCCAGCAGCCACGTAACGAGGGCAACCTGTACCAGGTCCAGCGCGGTGAGCGCTACGACGACTGGACGCTGCAGGGGTTCCGCGAGTCTCGATGCCGACGGCAACGGCCGCATCACCGCCGCCGAGTGGTCCTACGATCGCGAGGACTTCCGCCGCGCCGACCACAACGGCGACGGCATCCTCACGCAGCGCGAGTTCCTCGGCGAGGCCGCCAACGACGGCGACCGTGCCGCCGTCGACGGTGGCGACGCACCGTTGGTGAACGACGCGCGCTTCCTCGATCTCGACGCCAACCGCGACGACAGGGTGTCGCGCAGCGAATGGCGCAGCGACCGCGTCACCTTCGATCGGCTGGACGAGAACCGCGACGGGTATCTCACCCGCGCCGAGCTGGCCGCTCCCGATGCCGCGGCCGTCGATTTCTCGAGCCTCGACAGCGATCGCAACGGCGTGATCTCGCGCGGCGAGTGGCTGCAGTCCGCGGCCAGCTTCAATCGCCTCGACACCAACCGCGACGGACGGCTGACGTCGATCGAGTACGCCGGCGGCCGCGCCGGTGCGGACGACGGCCGCTGGCGTGACGCAGAGCGCGTCCTACCGCGCCGGCTACGAACGGGGGATGGCGGAAGGCCGCGCCGCCGGCCGCGAGGACCGCGACCGCAACCAGGGTTGGGACCTCGACGGCCAGCGTGAGCTGGAACAGGCCGATTCCGGCTACCGCGACGCGCTCGGTGCGCGGGCCGACTACCAGGCGGGCTACCGTGCGGCGTTCCGCATCGGCTACCGCGAGGGCTTCGGCCCGCGCTGACCGCCCGGCCGCCGCGCCTCAGCGGCTCGAGGCGCCGGCTGCCGAGGCGCCTCCGGCCGCGGCGCGGATGGCGCGAGCGGTCTTGACGACATACGCGTCGAGGGCGACCAGCATGTCGCCGCGGAAGCGCCAGACGTCGCAGAACGCGTAGGGCACGTCGGCGCCGCCTTCCTTCATCGTCATGTCGCCCTGCGCGACGACGACGTCGCCGTCGGCGACCATCGTGTGGACGGTGAAGGCCGGCGGCTCACTCGGGCCCTCGGCCATCATCTTCCGCAGGGCATCCTTGCCGCGAACCGGCGTTTCGCCGACCATCGTCCAGACGAAGTCGTCGGCGCAGTAGGCAAGGAACCCCTCGATGTCCATCCGGCGCATCGCATCGTTCACGGTTTCGACGATGGCTTTGTGTCTTGCTGACATGGGCATCCTCCAGTGACCCGGATCCCGGTGGCTCCGCGGCTCGTGCCGGGCCGCACGCTCCGCGACGTCATCATTCCGAACCTCGATGTCCTCTTCTGCGGCATCAACCCCGGCCTCTATTCGGCCGCGACCGGCTGGCACTTCGCACGGCCCGGCAATCGCTTCTGGCCGGCGCTGGCCGCGTCCGGCTTGACGCCGGTCCAGCTCCATCCGAGCCAGCGCGCCGAGCTGCTGGCATGCAAAATCGGGATCACCAACTTCGTCGCGCGCGCCACCGCGACGGCGGCGGAGCTGACCGCGGACGAGATCCGCGCCGGACGGCCCCGGCTGGAGCGCAAGGTGCGCCGCTACCGGCCGCGCGCGGTGGCCATCGTCGGCATCGGCGCCTACCGGATCGCCTTCGATCGGCCGCGCGCGGTGTTCGGCCGGCAACCCGAGGATCTTGCCGGCGCGCTGTTGTGGGTGCTGCCGAACACGAGCGGCCTGAACGCGCACTACCAGGCGGCGGGGTTCGCGCGTGCCTTCGCTGAGCTGCGCGCCGCCCTGCGCGAGCGGCGGGGGCCTGATATCACCGCACCGCGCCTTCGGAGGGCGGCGGAGGCGGCGCCTTGACCGCCTCGACGCTGCCGGAATCGACCAGCTCGCCCGTCCGCGACAGCGCCTGGAAGTGCATCGTCTTGTCGGCGATCTCGACCAGCATGTACGAGCGATCGGTGTCGAAGCCCTTGGCCGTCATCTCCGAGCCGACGCGGATGTTGCCTTCGCGCAGCTTGGCGGCGCCGCCGTTGGTGATGTAGGTGATGCCGTTCTGCGGCTTCAGCCGCTCGTAGAAGTGCTCGTGGCCCGAGAACACCACGCTGACGCCGTACTTCAGGAACAGCGGCTCGAGCAGCTCCCGCAGGTCGACCTCCGATCCGTGCCGCGCTCCCGACGAGTAGAGCGGGTGATGGAAGTAGGCGATCTTCCAGGTGTTCTTCGACCCGCTCAGCTCCTTCTCGACCCATTCCAGCTGCGCCTGGTCCATGTAGTTGCTGTCCAGGGCGAAGAAGCGGACGTCCTCCTTTTCGAACGTGTAGAAGCGCTTCCCGTCCATGTTGAACGGCTTGTAGAAGCGCTGGTTGGGATCGTCGTGGTTGCCGAGCGAGGCATAGAACGGGATTTTCTTGTCGAGCAGCGCCTTGTAGGGACGCTCGAACTTCTTCACGAAGTCGTCCGGCCGCTCGCTGCCGTAGATGTTGTCGCCGAGCATCAGCACGAACTCGAAGGGGAAGACCAATCGCGATTCGGTGAGCCGCTCGCCGACCTGGTACTGCGGCCTGTCGCCGGTGCCGCTGTCGCCGATCACCGCGAAGCGGAGCGACTTCTCGGCCTGCGGCGCGAGCGTGCCGCCGGCGGCCCGGCGGGCGCGGCGGCCTGGATCGCCGCGGCGCGAGCCGACATCGGCGCCGGGGAGGCGGCCAGCGGCAGCGCGCCGAGGAGCAGTGTCAGCAGCAGCGCCGGCGGGCGCTGCAAACGGGGAACACGAGTCGACATGGTGTGGCCTCAGCCCGCGATCTTCGGGACGATGTCGCGGGCGACGTCGACGACGAGATTGGCGGGCACGTCGCGCAGCACGATGTGGTGGCCGACGATGCGGTACTCGAGATCCGGCGGCAGACCGGGCAGCTTCTGCAGGAGCTGGGCCGGGAAGGTCTTGAGCGGCTTGTCGGTCGGGTAGGTCATGTTCACGGAGAGCCTCATCTTCAACGGCTGCTCCTGCATCACCGCCCTGCGATCGGCGGCGGAGCGGCCGAGGAAATCCCTGCGCACTTCCCGTGCGAGCACCGCCCGGAAGTCCTGGCCGAAGACGTCACCTTCCTTGGCGCCGTGGCGGAGCTTCTTGATCTCCGCCGCGAGTGCGGCCTCGCGGCCCTGCATGCTGGCCGCGTCGTTGGTCTCGGTGAGCTTGGGCACCTTCGACTGGGCTTCCTTGTGCAGCTTGATGTAGTCGGCGACGCGCTCCTTGAAGCCGAGCACGGCCGTGCCGATCGGGTTGGCCGGCTGCTCCTGAGATGGCGCGAGGGCCATGCCCGCCGGCATCGCCAGCGGCATCAGCGACAGGGCGAGAACAGGACCGTACGGGGTCATGTCCATACTCCGTCCGTGCCGAGGCAAGCCTCATGCCGACGGCGTTTCGTGGTACCGCCATTGCAACCGTGCCACGGCGTCGCGGTCCCCACGGCGATCGATGTATCCATGCGCGTCACTCCGTTCCGCATCGACGTTCCAGACGCCAACCCGCGATCTCGCGGCCCGGTTGGATCGGACCCGTCTCGCCGCTGAGGTCGACGCCGGCGATGGGCCGCGGCACCACGCAGCACCGCGCGGAGGGGAGAGTCGGCTGGCGTGCACGGGAGAAGCAGAGTCGATCTGCCGCACACCGGGTCCACATCGACGGGCTGGGCATCCACGTCATCCACGTCCGCGGCCGCGGACCGGCTCCGCTGCCGCTGCTGCTGACGCACGGTTACCCAGATTCGTTCGTCCGCTTCCTCGACCTGATCCCGCGCCTGACCGATCCGGCGGCACACGGCGGGGACGCCGCCGACGCCTTCGACGTCGTCGTGCCCAGCTCGTCAGGATACGGCTTCACCGGCCGTCCGAACAGGACAGGCACGAGTGCATCGGCGAGCTGTGGCACACGCTGATGACAAGGCGCTCGGCTACGAGCGCTACGGGGCGCACGGCGGCGACTGGGGCAGCACGGTCACCGAACAGATCGCCGCAGCCACGGTCGCGCGGTGGTCGGCATCCACCTGACCGACGTTCCGTTCTGGCACCAGTTCCAGAAGCCCTCCGACCTCTCGGCGGCCGAGCGCGCGTGGTTCGCCGACACCGAGACGTGGGTCCAGCAGGAGGGCGCCTACGCGCTGATCCAGGGGACGCGGCCCTCGAGCCTGGCTCCCGCGCTGAACGATTCGCGGCCGGCCTCGCCGCGTGGATCGTCGAGAAGTTCCAGCGCTGGAGCGACTGCGGCGGCGACGTCGAGCGCCGCTTAGCAAGGATCGCCTGCTGACCAACGTGATGATCTACTGGGTCACCGGCACGATCGGATCGGCCTTCCTGCCGTACTACGACTTCGCCTCGAGCGGCGCGCTCCGCTGGATGGTGGAGGCGTTCAAGCAGTGGACGGGATCCTCGACGTGCCGGCGGCGTTCGCGCTGTTCCCCAAGGATCTGACGACGCCGCCGCGGGCCTGGGCCGAGCGCTTCTTCAACGTCCAGCGCTGGACCGAGATGCCGCGCGGCGGCCACTTCGCGGCACTCGAGGGCCGGATTGCTCGCCGGCGATCTGCGCGAGTTTCCGGCCGTGCGGCGCCGCGGCGCAGCACAAGGAAGGTGACACCATGGCGTCCATCCGCAAGGAAACCGTGATCGACATCGGCATCGAGCCGGCCTGGGCCGCGCTCCGTCGCGTGGCCGAGCCCCATACGCTGTTCGCGCCGGTGCTGACCGGCGCCCGGATCGCCGGCGACGTCCGCACCGTGAGCTTCGCCAACGGCATGACCGTCCACGAGCAGATCCTCGACGTGGACGACGAGCGTCGGCGAGTTGCTTACGTGGTGCTCGACGCGCCCGGCCTGACCTACCACCACGCGTCGATGCAGATCGAGATCGCGGGGCCAGGGAGGTGCGCGTTCGTGTGGACCACGGACTTCCTGCCGGCCGAGGCCGCGTCGAGCCTGCAGCCGCTCATCAATCAAGGCTCCGAGGCCTTGAAGAACACGCTCGAAAACGCCGCCTCGACCCCACGCGCGAGCGCCGCGCAGCCGAGGTAGAGCGGCGGACTGACGAGCAATTCGGCGCCCATTCTGGGTTGCACGAGGGCCACGCCCAGCTCGGCTATAATGGGCGCGGCTTCTACGGTCGAGCTGCCTGTGGCGGAGTGTGGCAGCCGGTCGACCGCGGGGATGGTGAATGGGCCGGGTCGTTTTTGCCTGCATGGGTTCGAGCTTCGTCAGCCGCTGTTTGTCCTGCGCGCCCGCCTGCCTCGCCGCGGCCGCGCTGACCGTCGCCACGCCGGCCTGGTCGCAGACCTCACGCACGGACACCGTCGCCGGGAAGCAGGCGGAGAAGGCCAAGGACCTGAAGCCGCGGGCGCCTTCCGGCGCCGAGCGCGCCGTGAAGTGGGTGAAGGACGAGCTCATCGACGAGCCGAGCGGCCTCTACCCATTGTTCGGCAGCGTCTACTCCGGCGGCGGCTTCACGCTTGGCGCCGGCTATCGCCGCTACTACGGCGACAACAGCCACTGGGACGCCAAGGTGCTGCAGTCGATTCGGAACTACCGGCTCCTCGAGGTCAGCACCGATTCGTGGAACCACGGCGGCGGACGCCTCGACGTGCACGCGCGGGCCGGCTGGCGGGACGCGCCGGACGTCCCGTTCTACGGCCTGGGGATCGATTCGCCGCGCACCGCGGCCGGTTTCGGCGTGACACAGGCCTACGCCGGCGGCGAGATCGCCTGGCGTCCGCTGGGCCACATGCGCCTGCAGGGCGGCGCGATGTACCGAGGACTACTCGACCGGGTCGCCTTCCGGCGGCGCTCGGCCGCCGATCGAGTCGATGTTCACGCCGAGTGACGGCGCCTGCGCTCGGGCTCGATCCGGCCTACTGGCACGGCACCGCGAGTCTGGGCTACGACTGGCGGCCGTCGCCGGGCTACGCCCGTCGCGGCGGCCTCTACCAGGTCCGCTACCACCAGTACGCCGGGGGCGTCGACGATTTCGAACGCGTCGAAGGCGAGGTCGTCCAGCACGTGCCGCTGGTGCGCGAGAACTGGGTGTTCTCGCTGCGCGGTTACGCCGACTCGGTCCTGAGCGAGGACGCCGTCGTGCCGTACTACCTGCTGCCGTCGCTCGGCGGCGGCGACACGCTGCGCGGCTACAGCAGCTGGCGGTTCCGCGATCGGACCGCCGCGCTGACCACGGCGGAGCTCCGCTGGATCCCCAACCGCAACATCGTCGACGTCGCGGTGTTCTACGACGCCGGGATGGTCGCGCCCGAATTCGGCGATCTCGCCCTGAGCCGGTTCAAGAGCGACGCCGGCATCGGGGTCCGTTTCCATGGGCCGCTCGCCACGCCGTTGCGGATCGAGCTGGCGAAGAGCCGCGAAGGGCTGCACCTGGTCTTCTCCGGAAGTGCCGCGTTCTGACGATGCTGCGATTGACGATGGGCCCGATGTTCCGCGCGACGACGATCGGATTGGCCGGCGCCGCCGTCGCCGTCCTGCTTGCCGGCGCTGGACCGCAGGGGGCTGCGCCCCGCTTCTTCCACGACGATCCTCTGGCGCGCGAACCGGAGACGCAGGACGCGTCGAAGGTCGAGCCGTGGGACATCGATCTCGCGATCGATCTCGCCACCAACCTGTTCAGCCGTCCCGGCGACAAGACGCCGGACGTCCGCGCCCAGAACGTCAACACCATCGACGAGGTGCCGGATTCGGGCTGGTTCACCAACCGGATCGGCGCGCGGCCGCTGTCGATCGAGGAAGCGGTCCGCGGCCCGCTGCGGTCGAACGGACCCGTGCCCGAGGGCTGGACGGTGACCCGCGCGAAGGAGGCGGGGGCCTCGCCCGGCTTCACGATGAAGGACGCCGCCGGCGAGACCTGGTTCGTGTCCTTCGATCCGCGCGGCTTCCCCGAATCGGTGACCGGCGGCGTCGTGGTCGCCAACAAGATCTTCTGGGCGCTCGGCTACTTCCAGGTCGAGAACCACCTGATCACGGTCCAGCCGGATCGCCTGGGCATCTCCGACAAGGCCACGTTCCGTCCGCCCTCCGGCGTCCGCCGGCCGCTGCGCCGCGGCGATCTCGACGCGGTCTTCGACAGGGCGCATCGCAACGCCGACGGCACCTACCGTGCCGTCGCCGGCCGGGCCGTCCCCGGCACGGTGCTCGGCGGTTTCCGCTATCACGGGACGCGACCCGACGATCCGAACGACGTCGTGCCGCACGAGCACCGGCGCGAGCTGCGCGCGCTCAAGGTGTTCGGCGCGTGGACGAACCTGGTCGACATGAAGGCCGGCAACACGCTCGACACTTTGATCCAGGAGGACGGCCGCGGCGTCGTCCGGCACTACCTGCAGGACGTCGGCTCGACGTTCGGCTCGAGCGCGATCGGCGCCCGCGATCACGACGAGGGCTACGACTACCTGTATCAGGGCCGGCCGCTGCTGAAGCGGGCCCTGCTCCTGGGGTTCCCGCTGCCGGTCTGGGCCACGGTGCCCTACCCCGACGAAGAGGTGATCGGGCGGTTCGAGGGGAAGGTCTTCGATCCGGAACGGTGGAAGCCGCGCGCCCCGACCGCCGCGTTCCTGCGGGCGCGCCCCGACGATACCTTCTGGGCCGCGCGCCGCGTCGCCGCCTTCCCGGACGACATGATCTACGCCATCGCCAGGACAGGCGAGTTCTCGGATCCGCTTGCCGCTGCCGCGCTCGCGAAGGTCCTGGTCCAGCGGCGCGACAAGATCGCCCGCACCTACCTGCCGGCGGTGAATCCGATCGTCGACGTCGCGCTCTCGCCGGATGGCGGCCTGACGTTCGCCAACGCCGCCGTCGACGCCAAGGTCGCGCCGGCGCCGTCGTCGTACGCGGTCGAATGGGCGCGCTTCGACAACGCCACCGGCCAGTCGACGCCGATCGGCCAGCGCACGGTCGTCACGGCGCCGCGCGCCACGGCGCCGGCCCTGCCGACGGAGCCCGGGGCCTACGTGAAGGTGCAGATCAGCGCCGTCGACGGACCGCGTGCCTGGGCAACACCCGTCGCCGCCTACCTGCGTCGCAGCGAGAACGCCTGGACGCTGGTCGGCCTCGAGCGGCAGCCGTAGCGGCGCGCGGCGGCGACGCAGCGCGGGAGCTCAGCCGCGATCGCCGCCGCCGGACGCCGTCCGCATCAGCGCTTCGAGCGTCGCCAGCGTGTCCGCTTCGCTGGCCGGCTTGTCCTTCCGCCAGCGCAGCATCCGCGGGAAGCGCACCGCGATCCCGGATCGGTGCCGCGTCGACGGCGCGATGGCCTCGAAGCCCAGCTCGAACACGTGGATCGGCTCGACGTGCCGCACCGGGCCGAAGCGCTCGACCGTGTGGCGGCGGATCCAGCGATCCATCTCGAGGATCTCCTCGTTCGTCAGGCCCGAATAGGCCTTCGCCACGGGGACCAGCTCGCCTTCGTGCCACACGCCGAAGGTGTAGTCGGTGAGCAGGCTGGCGCGCTTGCCCGAGCCCGGCTGCGCGTAGATCAGCACCGCGTCGATGGTGTGCGGATCGATCTTCCACTTCCACCAGTCGCCGCGCTTGCGGCCGACGCCATAGGCGGACGTCAGGCGCTTCAGCATCAGGCCCTCGACGGCGCGATGCCGCGACTCGCCGCGCACGGCGGCGAGCGCCTCCCAGGTCTCGCCGGTGAGCACGGGCGACACCCGGATCGTCTCCTGCGCGAGCCCGGCGGTGCCGGTGGCGTCGTCCTCGAACGGCAGCAGCGGCGCCTTGGCGGCGGCCGGTGCTTCCGGCCGCACGCCCGGCAGCGAGCCCACGATCGCCTCGACGCGGCGCCCGCCGATCGATCAGCGGCGTCGCCCGCACGTCGACTGCCGGCGTCCTCGAGGACGTCGTAGGCCATGAACACGACCGGCAGGTCGCGTGCCGTCCGCGCCACCTGGCGCTCGCGGCCGATGCGCTGCTGCAGCGCGGCGAAGGGCAGCGGCCGATCGCCGCGCCAGGCCAGGATCTCGCCATCCAGCACGGTGCCGTCGGCGAGCCCGGCGGCGACGCCGGCGACTTCAGGGAAGCGATCGGTGATCAGCTCTTCGCCGCGCGACCACAGGTAGACGCGGCCGCCGCGGACGATCAGCTGGGCGCGGATGCCGTCCCACTTCCACTCGACCAGCCAGTCCGAGCGCTCGCCGAGCAGCGCCGCGATGGCCGGCGCGTCGGTGATCGCGTTGTCGATCGGTGAGGCGAGGCAGAACGGGTACGGCCGCGATCGGTCCGCGTCGGTGACGCCGGGCGACACCAGCTCGGCGTACCACGCCGCCGACGGCGTCCACTCGCCCATGAGCCGCGCGGCGACGGACGTCGCCGGCAGCGTGGCCGCCTGCGCCAGCGCCCGCACCACCAGCGTCTGCGACACGCCGAGTCGCAGCTCGCCGGTGAGCAGCTTGAAGAGCGTGAAGCGCTCCCAGCGTCCCAGCTCGCGAATCCAGCCGATCACCTGCCGCTGCTGCGCCTCGGGCGACGCCTGCCGGAGCGGCAGGATGCGTCCCTCGACCCACTCGGCCAGGCCCAACGACTCCGGAGTCGTTCCACCAGGCAGAACGACTCCGGAGTCGTTGGGAATCTGGTCGAGGATCAGCGTTGCCGTCTCGGCGCCATCACCGACCACGCTGTAGCACTCGCCGAGCAGCCATTCCTCGACGCCGGCGAGCGCCATCGTCCAGGCCGAGATGGCGCGGTAGGGGAGCAGGCGCTTCAACCGCCGGCCGGTGAGGAAGAACACGGCCCACGCCGCGTCGGCGGCCGGCGCCGCCGCCAGATAGCGGACGATGGCCTCGACCTTGGCGTTGGTCGAGGTCGTCCCGTCGATCGCGGCGAAGAGGGCAGCGAACGCTTCATCATTCGTAATCGTCGCCACCGCCTTCGTCTTCCCAGGCGGTGCGGATGACGCCGGCGTCGACGCCCTGCTCGCGCAGGAAGCGCGCCAGCGGCTCGGCGTGGCCGTGCGTCGCCAGCACGCGCCCGGCGCCGCTCGCCACGATCGAATCGAGCAGCGCCGGCCAGTCGGCGTGATCGGACAGGACGAAGCCGCGGTCGTAGGCGCGCTGGCGGCGGACGCCGCGCACGCGCATCAGCCCGGAGGCGAGCGCGTCGGACAGGTCGCCGAGCCGGCGCATCCACGGCGTCCCGCGCGCCGACGGCGGCGCCAGCACCAGCTCGCCGGCGAACGAGGTGCCGCGCGGCCGCTCGATCAGCGCCTGCGTCGGCGCCATCGCGATGCCGGCGGCGCGATAGACCTCGATCATCGGCAGCAGCGCGCCGTGCACCCAGATCGGGCGATCGGTGACGCGCCCGATCTCGGCGAGCAGCCGCTGCGCCTTGCCGATCGTGTAGCAGAACACGATCGACGTCAGGCCCCGCTCGCGGTTGCCGTCCCACCACCCGACGAGGTCGGCGATGACGTCGGCGGTCTCGTCCCAGCGATAGATCGGCAGCGCGAACGTGCTCTCGGTGACGAACACGTCGCACGGCACCGGCTCGAACGGCGCGCAGGTGGGATCGGCGGCGCGCTTGTAGTCGCCGGAGACGACCCAGACGCCGTCAGGGCCTTCGACGCGGATCTGCGCCGAGCCGAGGACGTGCCCGGCGGGGTGGAAGCTGACGCGGGTGCGGCCGATCGTCAGCACCCGGCCGTACGGCTGCGACTCGATCGGGACGTCCGGGCCGAAGCGGCGGGCGAGCAGCGGCGCCGACGCGTCCGCGCACAGGTAGGCGGCGCTGCCGGCCCGCGCGTGATCGCCGTGGGCGTGGGTGATCAGCGCCCGCGGCACCGCGCCCCACGGGTCGATGTGGAAATCGCCGGCCTCGCAGTAGAGGCCCTCGGCCGTTTCGGTCAGCATCGCCGCGTGCTACGGGCCGGGCTGCTGTCGGGTCTCCACGACCTTGGCGACATCGAACCCCTGTCCCTTGGCGCCCTGGAGCAGCCGGCGATAGAGGTCGGCGTCCATGCGGGGCGCGCGCGACAGCACCCACAGATACGCGCGGTCCGGTGTGCCTACCACGGCATGATCGTAGTCCGAGCCGAGCGCGATGATCTGGTAGTCGCCCCAGACCGCCGGCAGGAAGCTCAGGAACGCCGGCGCGAAGCGCACCTCGAGGACCGACGGCGGCTGGCCCTCGACGCGGCGGGCGATCCCGGCCGCGACGGTGACGTCCCCCGCGGTCGTGCGGCACCGGTTGGTGACGGTGATCCGCCCGTCGGGCCGCAGCTCGTAGGCGGCGACGACCTCGCCGGCGCACTTGTCCTGGAAGCGGTTCGGCAGCCGGGCGATCTCGTACCACGTCCCGGCGTAGCGGGTGAGGTCGACCGTGGGGACGACGCGCAGCGGCGCCGGCGCCGCAGAGAGCGGCACGAGGGCGAGGATCGCCGCGGCGGTGAGAAGCAGAACGCGCATCTTCGTCACCTTTTCACGAATCGTGCCCGGCGTGATCCTTGAATGGGCCTTCGCGCGCGGGCGCCTGGCGCCCGCGTGGAGGGCACGGTGTATCTCATCCAGCTCCTCTTGCCAGCATTCGTGGCCAGCGCGACGAGGCGGCGTCCGATCCTGTCGCCCGGACGAGGCGCGAACTGATCGAGGCGTTCGGCGGCCTCACGGCCTACCTGAGGACCCCCGCCCAGGGCGTCTGGACGTCGCCCGACGGCGGCCGCGCCCATGACGAGGTGGTGATGGTGGAGGTGGTCGCGGAGCGGTTCGATCGCACCTGGTGGCGCGAGTACACGCAGCGGCTGGCGCGACGCTTCGAGCAGGAGGCGATCCACGTGAGGGCGCTTCAGGTGGACGTGCTCGACCCGGACTCCGCCTGAGCGGACGCCGGCCGGCCTGCCAGCTGGCGGAGCAGCGCCTCACGGCGGTAGGCGAAGATGCGCTCGACGTCCCGCCGGACCCATCGGCGGCTGAGCCACGCTACCCGCGGCAGGTATTCGACATGGTCGATGATGCGCGTGCCTCCGGTTGCGGCCTCGAAGCGGTGCTCGTGCCGCCACCAGTGATACGGCCCGATCACCTGACGGTCGACGAAGCGGACGCCCGGTTCCCACACGTCGATCCGCGTGCGCCACGGGATCGGCACGCCGCGCAGGCGGATCCGGTAATCGAGCCGCGTGCCCTCACGCATGTCGAGAGGACGGCGGGTGCGGATCCGGAAATTCAGCCACGGGGGCGTGATGCGTTCGAGGTTCCACGCGTCGGCGAAGAAGGCGAAGGCGTCGTCGAGCGGCACCGGCAGGACCACCTCGCTATGCAGATCGAGCAGGCCGCGGCGGGGCCTGGCGCCTGTCGCGAGCAGCCACGCCAACGGAGCGAGCGCGAGAGCCTGCGACATGGCCGTCAAAGGACGCCGTTGGCCGCGGCAAAGCGATGGACGCGGGCCAGCGCCTGCGCGATCGCCCGGCCCTCGGGATCGGTGGCCGGGTTCACCGGGACGAACAGCGCCGTGCCTTCACGGCGGGTGAGGACGTTGCCGGCCACGAGCAGCCGCATCATCCACACGGCGGCCGGCACGCCGGGACACTCGACGCCGAGCCACCCGACATAGCGGTGCGGCGACGTCGCAAGTCCGGTGTCGTGCCGCACGGCGTCCGCCAGCGCCGCGAAGGCGCGGTCGTGGCCGTCAGGGACGCCGTCGGTCGACAGCGCCGGGGCGATCACAGGGGATTCGGCCGCCATCGCCGCCAGGAGCGCGGCAATCTTCCGCCGCTGCGGCAGCCACATGTGGCCGGTCCAGTAGTGGCAGGTCTTGGCGATCACGGTGACGACGTTCTTGATCTCCTTCTCGAGGCGATAGTCCGGACCGGCCGGCAGCGCCAGCGCGAGCCCCTCGGTCCGCGCCGACACGTTCTCCATCACGATGGCCCGCAGCAGCCAGCCGGCCATCGCCTCGCTGAAGCAGTCGACGTGGATCCAGCCGGGAATCGGCGCCGGGTAGGCGCCGAGATCGGTGACCATCGTGACGCCGCGGCAGATCTCCTCGACCACCTCGTCGTAGCGCTCGGGCGCGGCGTCCACCGCGGCGCGCGGCGCCGCCTCGAGCAGCGCGCCCTTGTGCGGCGGCCCGCCCGCCATCGCCAGGTCGCAGAACGTCGCCCACATCTCGTTCCACGCCACCTGTCCGTCGGCGGCGTACTTCAGGCCGGCCGAGCCCATCGACACCGGCTGGATGTCCTCGTAGGTGTCCTGGTAGTCCTCGGGCAGGATGGCCCGCAGCCGGGCCTGGGCGGTCTCGAACGCCTGGCGATCGTCGTCACTCAGCGACACGCGATCCACTGTACCTCGCCTGATATGCCTCGCCTGAATCCGCCAGGCGCAGCCTGCCGTAGAGTAGCCAGTTCGCCACCGACCCAGGACCCTCGATGTCGCACTTCGCCCGCCTGTTCGCCTCGTTCGCCCTCGCCGCCCTTTGCGCCGTCGCTCCGGCCGCAGCACAAGGCCTCGAGGTTGTCGGGACCGTCCGCGACCAGACCGGCGACGCGCTGCCTGGGGTCCTCGTCGAGCTGACCACGGGAGCCGCGCCGGCGCGGCGGGTGCAGACGGACCAGCGCGGCGCCTACCGCTTCGACGGCGTCGCGGCCGGCCGGGCCGTGGTGTCTTTTTCCCTGATCAACTTCGGCGCTGTGCGCCGTGAGATCGACGTGACGCCGGCGGGTCCGCTGCGGGTCGACGTCACGCTGCAGCTCGCGCTGAGCGCCGACGTGACGGTCACCGGCCGATCGACCTTCACCAATCTCGCCGACGTCGAGCGCCCGGCCGAAAGCGTCGTCGGCGTCGCGCAGTCGGCCAGCCAGGGCGCCATCACCGCACGGCAGCTCGAGACGCGGCCGCTGATGCGCACCGGCGAGGTGCTGGAGACGGTGCCGGGGGTGGTCATCAGCCAGCACAGCGGCGACGGGAAGGCCAACCAGTACTACCTGCGCGGCTTCAACCTCGACCACGGCACCGACTTCTCGACGACCGTCGCCGGCCTGCCGGTCAACATGCCGACGCACGGCCATGGGCACGGCTATTCGGACCTGAACTTCCTGATCCCCGAGCTGGTCAGCGGCGTCCAGTACTCGAAGGGCCCGTACTTCGCCGACCAGGGCGACTTCGCCACCGCCGGCGCGGCGAACATCAACTACACGAACAGCCTGGCGCGGCCGATCGTCCACGCCGGCGGCGGCGGCCAGGGCTTCGGGCGCGCGCTGGCGGCGGCGTCGAAGACCGCGGGCACGGGCACGCTCCTCGGCGCCGTGGAAGTGCAGCACAACGACGGACCCTGGCACGAGCCGGACGACTTCCGGAAGGTCAACGCCCTGGTGCGGTTCAGCCAGGGCGACGCGCTGAACGGGTTCTCGATCACGGGCATGGGCTACCGCGGCCGGTGGGACTCGACCGACCAGGTGCCGGCCCGGGCGATCGACGACGGCCGGATCGGCCGGTTCGGGACCATCGACCCGACCGACGGCGGCGACTCGTATCGCTATGCCGGCTCCGTCGAGTGGCAGCGGACGCGGAACAACGCCAGCACGAAGGTCAGCGCCTTCGGGCTCGCCTACGACCTGAACCTGTTCTCGAACTTCACCTACTTCCTCGACGATCCCGACAACGGAGACCAGTTCCGCCAGGCCGATCACCGCTTCGTCTCGGGCGCCAGGGTCACGCATCGCCGGCTCGGGCAGTGGGGCGGCCGGCCGGTGCAGAACGTCGCCGGCGTGCAGGTGCGCCGCGACGACATCGGCAACGTCGGGCTCTATCACACGGTGGCCCGCCAGCCGCTCGAGACGGTGCGCGAGGACAGCGTCCGGCAGACCAGCGTCGCCGGCTTCGCCCAGAACGAGACGCAGTGGACCCCGTGGCTGCGGACGCTCGCCGGCGTCCGCATCGATGGCTACCACTTCGACGTCGACGCCGGTGAGCCCGCCAATTCCGGCACCGACGGCGCTGGCCTGGTCAGCCCGAAAGGCGGCGTCGTGTTCGGCCCGTGGCGGGGCACCGAGCTCTACGTCAACGGCGGCTTCGGCTTCCACAGCAACGACGCGCGCGGCGCGACGATCACCGTCGATCCCGTCACCGGCGATCCGGCGCGCCGCGTGACCCCGCTCGCGCGGGCCCGCGGCGCCGAGGTGGGCATCCGCAGCGTGCGCATCCCCCATCTGCAGACGAGCCTGGCCGTGTGGACGCTGAACCTCGACTCCGAGCTGATCTTCATCGGCGATGCCGGCAACACGGAGGCCGGACGCCCGAGCCACCGCCACGGCCTCGAGCTCGCCAACTACTACTCGCCGCGGCCGTGGCTGACGCTCGACGTCGACCTGTCGCTCTCGCGCGCGCGCTTCACCGACGCCGATCCGGCCGGCAACGTCATCCCTGGCGCGGTCTCGACGGTCGTGCAGGCCGGCGTCACGGTGGACAGCGTGAAGAACGTCTTCGGCAGCGTGCGCTGGCGCTACTTCGGACCGCGGGCGCTGATCGAGGACGACTCGGTGCGCTCGCAGGCCACGAGCCTCGTGAACCTGGAAGCCGGGTACCGATTCACCCGGTCGCTGCGGCTCGCGGTCGAGTCTTCAACGTGCTGGAGCCCGGCACAGCGACGTCGACTATTTCTACGCGTCGCGTCTGCCGGGCGAGCCCGCCGAGGGCATCGAGGACCTGCACCTGCATCCGACGCTGCCGCGCACGGCGCGCGTGAGCCTGCGCGTCGGCTTCTGAACGCCCGACCGCGCGCGCGTCGTAGGATGACGCGATGGCCGCGCCGCGCCGGATCGTCGTCGGCACATCGGGCTGGTCGATTCCGCGGGCCTCCGCCGCCGACTTCGCCGGCGAGGGCACCCACCTCGAGCGGTATGGCCGCCGGTTACGCGGCGCCGAGATCAACTCGTGCTTCTACCGCCCGCATGCGGCGGCGACCTACGCGAAGTGGGCGGCCGCGACGCCGCGGCCTCGGTCGCCATCGCGACCCGCGGGTTCCGGTTCGCGATCAAGCTCCCGAAGACGATCACGCACGAACTGCAGCTCGCCCGCGCGCGGGTGCCGCTCGAACGGTTCCTCGACGAGACCAGCGGGCTCGGCGGGAAGCGCGGCCCGATCCTCGTCCAGCTGCCGCCGTCGTTCGCCTTCGATGCGCGGGTGGCCGGCCGTTTCCTGACGCTGCTGCGTGCACGCCACGACGGCCCGGTGGTCTGCGAGCCGCGTCACGCGACGTGGGCCTCGGGAGCCGCCGACGCGCTGCTGGCGCAGCACCGGGTCGCCCGCGTCGCGGCCGATCCGGCGCCGTTTCCGGAGCGCCGCCGTGCCCGGTGGATGGCCCGGGCTGGTCTACTACCGCCTGCACGGCTCGCCCCGCACATACTGGTCGCGGTACGACGCCTTGCGCCTCGGAGCCTGGGCCGATGCGCTGCGCGGCGTGCCCGAAGGTGTCGGAGGCGTGGTGCGTGTTCGACAACACGGCGTCAGGGCGCCGCGCTCCAGAACGCCACCGAGCTCGAACGGCCTGCTGCGGCCCGCAGCGTGACGTCGCGGCCGCGGCCGCCCCGGCCCGCGGACCGACGCTCAGGCAGCGTCGCCGCGTGCCTGGCGCATCCTGGCCAGCGCCTTGGCCTCGATCTGGCGCACCCGCTCGCGCGTCAGCGACAGGCGGCGGCCGATCTCGACCAGCGTCATCTCGCGATCGATGCCCAGCCCGAAGCGCAGGCGCAGCACCTCGCGCTCGCGATCGGTGAGCGGCGCCATCGCCGCCTCGACGTCGGCGGCCATCCGGCTGCGCACCGCGAGATCCTCAGGCGTCGGCAGGCTGGCGTCGGCGACCAGATCGCTGCGCCGCGTCTCGTCCTCGGCGCCGACCATGTCGTCGAGCGACTCGGTGCCCTTGGCCGCTTCGAGCAGCACCATCACCTTGTCGATCGACTGGCCCGTCTTCCCGGCCAGCTCGATCATCGTCGGCGGGCGTCCGAGCTCGACGGCGAGCGCCTGCCGCACCTTGGACAGCTTGGTCACCGACTCGAAGATGTGGACCGGCAGGCGGATGGTGCGGCCATAGTCGGCGATCGCGCGGGTGATGCCCTGGCGGATCCACCACGTCGCGTAGGTCGAGAACTTGAGGCCGCGCCGGTGCTGGAAGCGGTCGACCGCCTTCATCAGGCCGATGTTGCCTTCCTGGATCAGGTCGAGCAGCGACAGCCCGCGATTCAGGTAGCGCTTGGCCATCGACACGACCAGGCGCAGGTTCGGCTCGATCAACTGCCGCTTGGCATCGGTCAGCGCGTCCTCGCGCTGTGCCAGGCGGTCGAGGGCGGCGTAGCCGGCGGCGCTGCCGGACACCGCGGCCTGGGTCCGCAGCTCGGCCACGATGGCGTCGATGGCCGACGGGCGGATTGGCAGATCGCGAAGCAGCGCCTGCGCGCGGCCCCGCGCGTCCGCGTCACCACCCTCGATCGCGTCGACCATCGCGTCGACCTGCGCCAGCGCGTCCAGGACCGGCTGGACGTGCCCCGGCGTCAGCTCGCCGCCGTCCGGCAGCAGGATCAGCTCGGCGGCCGGGGCTTCGCCGCTGCGCACGGTGTCGGCCAGCGACAGCAGGCAGCAGAGCCCGCGCGGCACGAGCGGCAGCTCGGCCACCAGGGCGGCGCGGGCCGCTTCGATGCGGCCGCCGATCTCCTGCTCCTGCGCCGACGTCAGCAGGCGGCGCCTGCCGATCTCCTGCAGGTAGACGCGGACGGGATCGGTGTCGGCGGCCGCCAGCCGGCCGTCGGTTGGCTCGTCGTCGTCCGGGACGGGCTCCACCGCCTCGACGTCGCCGAACCCGAGCGGCGCCGCCGCCTCCGGCTCTTCCTCATCGATCAACTGGTCGGCCGGCAATACGATCGGGCCATCGGTGCCGCCATCGTCGGCGATCGGGTTCAGGCCGAACGCCTCGGCGCGCTGACGCCAGTCGAGCACGCGCGTATTCTGCGCCGGCTCGTGCCAGTCGATGAGCTCGGGATCGTCGGCGGCGTGGCGCCGCCGCGTGGGTGCGGATGCAGGTGCCTGCTTTGCCATGGATCGCGCCTGTGTTCCTCAGGATCGGAAACCAACCATCACTCCGTCGTGCGCGGCGGAGGCTCAGCCTTGTGGTTCCTTGCCGAACGCGCCCGAGGCCTTCCGGCTCGGCGGCATCGACCGGTCCGGGTAGCGCGTTTCGTCTTCCTTCTGTGCGACGGCGCGACTCCCCGCTTTGTGTGACGTCTGGCCGCCGTCAAAAGTCGCGGTCTCGGCGTCGCCGACGCGTCCGGCTGCGTCTTCAGGCGGCGGCGGGCCAGGGTCGACCGGCGGATGGGCCTGCCGTTCGGCTTGCTCCTCGGTCGCGCTCTCGCGGTTGCTGATGCCGGTATGTTGCTCGACCGCCGGCTGCGGCTCGGCTGGACGGGGCGCAGGTTTCGGGCTCATTCGTGGACCACTTGCAACCCGCTTGCCCGGGCCGCTGCGCCCGTGGCCTCAGCCGCGCGAGCGCCGCGCGCGTGTCGTGGTTTCGCCTCGACCCGGGGAGCCTGCGCGGCGTTCTTCCGCACGTGTCCGGCTTCGAGCCATTCGCTGCTTACGCGCTCGCGTGCCGCCTCGTCCGCGTCACCGCCGGCGACGTATTGCCCGGGTTCTGTTTCTCATGAGGACCTCGGTCAGAGACGGAAGCGGAGGAGAGCCCCGACGCCGCCGACCGGCTCGAGGAGCGCGGCGTCCTCGATGAACCTCACGCGGGCCCCGGTCTGCTCGGCGCGGGTCACGAGCTCGTCGGCGACGATGAGCCGCGGGGCGTCGGCCGCCGCCGGATCGGACGTGTCGACGGCCAGCGGTTCCGACGTCATCGGCACCTTCCCCGGCGTCTCCGGCGCGATCGCCTGAGGCGTGCTCGCCACCAGCAGCTCGTCGACCTGTCCGAGCTGCAGCGCCTCGAGCGTCGCGGCAGGCCCGGCGACCGCGAGTCCGCCCGCACGCCAGGCGTCGAGCATCCGCGCGACGTGCTCCGCGTCCGTTTCCGCGTCCTTCTCGCGCAGCGCCTCGAGCGTGGCCTGGAGGATGGCGCCTTCACCCGCCGACCGATCCAGGCGGATGACGTCGACCAGCTTCTCGCTCAGGCGCGGCGGCAGCTGTTCGTGCAGGATCGGCACCGCGACGTCGCTGCCGATGGCCACGATGCGGGAGAGATTCTCCTCGGCGACGATCCGGTCGAGCGTCTCGACGACGTCCTTGACGTGCTGCAGGTGCAGGTTGTCGGCCCGGCGCTGGTAACGGGCCTGCGACCAGCCGCCGACGCTGCTGCGCCGCGACTTCGGGTTGACGACGTCGGTTTCGCGCTCGACTGTATTGAGGCCGAACACGTAGATCTGCGCGTGATTCGTATCGAGCATCACCGCGGCGTAGCGCGGGTACTGATCGACCAGCCGCACCAGCGGGTAGAGGTGCGGCACCTGCCCGGTGAAGAGCCAGTGCCGCTCGACCGGGGTGTCGAGCTGCACGGCGTCGAAGAACCCGACGCCGGAGCAGGCGAAGATCGCCAGCCCGTTGGCCGACGGTCGCACCTCGTCGCGCAGGTACTGCTCGATGCGCGCGGCGTCGCGATCGATGCTTTCGCGCTCCGGCGCGTTCGGCCGCAGGCTCCTGACGCGCTCGCCGAGCGCCTTGCGGACGAAGGTCCCGTGCTGGTCGCGGCCGTGCTGGTTCGGCGACAGGTCGAGGTACAGGCTGAGGACCGGAAACGCGGTCGGTTCGAAGGCGGCGAGCTGCTGGATCTGGTGGTCGAGCGACGTGCGGACGTGCGAGGTGCTGTTGACCATGAGCCGAGGTGGTTGCAAGACGAATACCTCCGCTCGGAGTCGGCGACTCGGGGCTTGCGGCATTCTGCTTGCAGTGGAGTCGCCACGGATGTTCCCATTTGTCAGTCCCCCAATCTCAAATGGGGGGCGGCATCAGCGTCAACGCACGTCGATCCCGTAGACTTCCGCGATGTCGGCCCACAGGGAAGCACCGCCGCTCGAGCGAGCGCTCGCCGGCGCGTTGCGAGGCGTCCCGTCGATCCAGTCGCTCGGCGACGCCCTTCCCGCGGGGGTGCTCGTGACGGACGCCGCCGGCCGCTGCGTCTACGCCAATCCCCGCGTGCAGGAGATGTTCGGCCTGACCGCGGAGGAGCTGGCGCGGGACGGCTTCGTGCCGGCGATCGACGCCGAGGACCGGCCGACCATCGAGGCGGAGTTCGCCGCGGCGGTGGCCGACGCGACCGAGTGGCAGACGGAGTTCCGCTGCCGGCGCCGCGACGGCGGCGCGGTCACCGTCGCGTTGCGCGCCGTCCCGCTGCGAAGTCCGGCCGGTGCCCTCACCGGACACATCGCCGCGGTCGAGGACGTCAGCCTGCGCAGCCGGCTCTACGCCAAGCTGACCGCGCTCATCGAGACGTCGCGGATCCTGCTCGATACGCCGCGCCTCGACGCCGTGTTCCCGGCCGTCGTGCAGGTGGCGAGGAACCTGATCGCCGCGGACGGCTACGCGCTCTGGCGGCTGCATGATGGCGCCGACTGGCGGATCGTCGTGTCGAACGGCGTGTCCCCGGGGTTCGCCGCCGCCGTCGTTCCGTCACGGGACGCTGCGATCGTGCGCTTCGACGCGCCGATTGCGGTCAACGACGTCAGCGCGGCTGCGACGCTGTCGAACCGCCACGCCGCGTATGCCGCCGAGGGCGTCCGTGCGCTTCTGGCGGTGCCGCTCCACATCCGCGGCAGCTGGTCGGGCAGCCTGGTCTTCTACTACCGGAGCGTGCAGCACTTCGATCACATCCGGATGGAGACCGCTGCCGCCCTCGGCAATCTGTGCGCCGTCGCGATCTCGACGGCCGAGCTGTACGAGGAGCAGCTGGCGCAGCGCGAGCGGGTCGAGCGCGCCCACCGGCAGTCGACGTTCCTCGCCCGCGCCGGCGTCATCCTCGGCAGCTCGCTCGACTATGAAGCCACGCTCCAGGCGGTCGCGCAGCTCGCCGTGCCCGACATCGCTGACTGGTGCGCAGTCGACATCGCCGACGACGAAGGCCGCCTGAAGCGGCTCGGCACCGCGCACATCGATCCCGCCAAGATCGAATTCGCGCGCACCCTGCGCGAGCGCTTTCCCGAGGGGCCTGACGCGCCCGGCACCCCCTCGCACGTCTTCCGGACCAGGCAGCCGGCGATGATCTCGGGGATCACCGACGCGATGCTCCAGGATGGCGCGCGCAGCCCCGCCCACCTGGAGGCGCTGCGCACGCTGCAGCTGCACTCGTACATGTCGGTGCCGCTCGTCGCCAACGGTCGCGCGCTCGGGGTGATGACCTTCGTGACGGCGGAATCGCGGCGGACCTACGACAGCGAGGACGTGCTGGTCGCGCAGGCCGTCGCGGAGCGGGCCGCGGTCGCCGTCGACAACGCCCGCGCCTACGCCGACGCCCGGGCCGCGAACCGGGCGAAGGACGAGTTCCTGGCGACGCTGTCGCACGAGCTGCGCACGCCGATCAACGCGATCATGGGCTGGGGGCAGATCCTCCAGTCGCGGCATCGCCGATCCGTCGAGGACGGCGCACGCCCTCGACGCCATCGTCCGCAACGCCGCGGCGCAGGCCCGCCTGATCGAGGACCTGCTCGACCTGTCGCGGATCATCTCGGGCAAGCTGCGCCTCGACGTCGAGCTCGTCGACCTCGGCAGCGTGGTGTCGGCGGCAGTGCTCACGATCGAGCCGGCTTCGCAGGTGAAGGGCCTGCGCATCCAGACCGTCGTCGAGGACGGTACGGCGCGCGTCTACGGCGATCGCCAGCGGCTGCAGCAGGCGGTGTGGAACCTGCTGTCGAACGCGGTCAAGTTCACGACCCGCGGCGGCAGCGTGCAGAATCACGTCCGGCGCGTCGGCTCGCAGGTGGAGATCATGGTCTCGGACACCGGCGAGGGCATCCGGCCCGAAGTGCTGCCGTTCGTCTTCGACCGCTTCCGCCAGGCCGACGGCGGCTCGACCCGGCCGCACGCCGGGCTCGGCCTCGGGCTGGCCATCGTCCGGCACATCGTGGAGCTGCACGGTGGCACCGTCCACGCGGCGAGCGAGGGGCCGGGCCGTGGCGCCACCTTCCGCCTCCGGCTGCCGATCAGCGTGGCGGCGGCCGAGCCCGCCGCCGTGGCCCACGCTCACCCGGCGGCGCCCGCGATCACGACCGGCTCGCTCGCCATCGAGGCGCTCCCGAATCTCGCCGGGACGACGATCCTCGTCGTCGAGGACGACGCGGATGCCCGCGAGATGGTGGCCTACCTGCTGCGGCAGCGAAACGCGGACGTGGTCGCCTGCGGGTCCGTCGACGATGCGATGCGCGAGTTCGATCGCCGCCCGCCGGATGTGCTGTTGAGCGACATCGAGATGCCGCAGCGCGACGGCTTCGCGTTGATCGCCGCGGTCCGCGCCCGGCCGGCAGAGCAGGGCGGCGACGTACCCGCCGCTGCCCTCACGGCCTACTCGCGGCCCGAGGATCGCGCCGCGTCGATGATGGCCGGCTACGACGCCCACCTGTCCAAGCCGGTCGATCTGCACGAGCTGATCGCGACCGTCGTCCGGCTGCGCGCCCGAAGGAGATAGCTCGGCATGCTCCGTACCTGGCACGAGGATGCCCGTTCCGTCGCGCGCGGCCTCGCCCGGTCACCCTCCTTCGCCATCGCGGCGGTGCTGACGCTCGCGGCCGGTGCCGCCGCCTCTCTCCTCGTGTTCACGCTGGTGCGCAGCGTCCTGCTCCGGCCGCTGCCGGTTCGCGATCAACACGAGCTGATCGTCGCGTGGCGCGATCTGCCGGCGTCCGGCTACGCCCATCATCCGTTCGGCGATCGCGCCATCGCGCGTGCCGTGGCCGACACGAATCACTTCACCGCCGTCGCCGGCGTCGATGCGAACGGCGTCGGACGCGTGGTGCTGGTCGAGGACGGCGCCGGGGCGGCCGTCAACGGCGCCCTCGTCACCGGGGCGTTCTTCGAGGTGCTCGGCGTCGTGCCGGTAATCGGCCGGACCCTCACGGCGACGGACGACGTCGACGGCGCCGAGCCGGTGCTCGTGATCGGGCACGCGCTGTGGCGGTCACGGTTCGCCGCCTCGCCCGCCGTGCTCGGCCGGCGCGTCACGCTGGGCGAACGGCGCTTCACGATCGTCGGCGTGATGCCCGCCGATCTGGACTACCCGGCCGGCGTGGACGTCTGGGCGCCCACGCACACCGTGCCGACCGACGGCCCGTTCGGCGACGCGGCCCGGCGCGAGATCGATCTCGTGGCGCGGCTGCGGCCCGGCACGACGATGGCGGAGGCGACGGCCGCGCTGCAGGCGCTCCTGCGCCATGACGAGGCCGATGGCGGCCTCCGCGGCTCCGTCGCCAACGTCCGCCGGTTCGAGGATGCGATCGTCGGCGCCGCGCGGCGGCCGCTGCTGGCGCTGCTGGCGGCCGTGGCGCTCGTCCTCTTCGTCGCCTGCGCCAACGTCGCCAACCTGCAACTCATGCGGATGGAAGGACGCCGCGGCGAGCTCGCCGTCCATGCCGCGCTTGGCGCCGGACGGGCCCGGCTGGTGCGCCAGGTCGCGCTCGAGATGCTGATGCTCGCCGCCGCGGCCACGGTGATCGGCGCGGCGCTCGCCTGGTGGGGCGTCCGCGGCCTCGTGGCGGCGCTACCGGCCGGCCTGCCGCGCGTCGGCGCGATCGGCATGGACGCGAGCGTCGCCGGCATCGCCGTCGTCCTGCCCTTGCTGATGGCGGCGATCGCGTCGCTGCCGGCGGTGCTGCTCGTCGGCCGCCAGTCGATCGCCGGCGGGCTCGCATCGGCAGACCGTCGCGCCCCGTCGCCCGCGCGCGGACGCCGCCTGCTGGTCGTCGTGCAGGTGGCGCTGGCCGTCGCGATCCTGGCGTCCGCCGGCGCGCTCGTCGGCGGCCTGGTTCGGCTTGGCGCGCTCGACACCGGCCTCGCCGAGGACCGGCTCCTGTTCGCGGAGCTGTCGCTCACGGGCGCGGCGGCCGATCGCGCCCGTCACGGCCAGGTGCTCGACGCGATCGTGGCGCGGGTGCGGTCGCTGCCCGGCGTCGTCGCCGCCACACCGGTCAATGCGTGGCCCTACGCCGAGGCGGGCTGGGACGTGCCGGCGTTCACCGCCGAAGGCCAGGACGCCGCGAGCGCGGCGGCGAACCCGGCGCTCAACCTCGAGGCGATCGGGCCGCACCACTTCGACACGCTGCAGGTCCCGATCGTCCGCGGGCGTGCGTTCACCCCCGACGATCGCGCCGGCGTGCTCGCTGTCGCCATCGTGAGCGCGGACGTCGCGGCCCGGACCTGGCCGGGGCGAGCCCGATCGGGCGGCGCGTGAAGATGGGTGGGCCCGACTCCCGCGAGGGGTGGTGGACGATCGTCGGGGTCGCCGCCCCGACGCGCTACCGCGAGCTGGCCGCGGCGCGGCCGACGATCTATCTCCCTGCCGCGCAGTTCCTCGATACCGCCGAGCGGCTGGCGATACGCACATCGGTCCGGCCGGAGTCGGTGGCGCAGGCGATTCGTGGCCCCGTGGAGGCGATCGATCCCGGCATTCGCGTGCTGCGCGTCGCGACGTTCGACGCGATCGTGGCCGAGCCATTGGCCCAGCCGCGCTTTCACGCGACCGTGTCGGGGGCGTTCGCGGTCACGGCGGCACTGCTGGCGGCGATTGGCCTCTATGCGGTGCTCGCCGCCGCCGTACGTCACCGCGATCGCGAGATCGCCATCCGCATCGCCGTCGGCGCCACGCCGTGGACGATCCGTCGTCTGGTGGTCGCCGAGGCCGTGATGCTCGCCGGGATCGGCGCCGCTGCCGGCGTCCTCGGTGCCGTGGTCACCTCGCGTCTCGGGGGCGAGCCGCTGCCGGGGGCCTCGGTCGCCGATCCGGCTGCGCTGGCTACCGCGGTGGGGGCCTTGCTGGTGATCTCGGCGCTGGCGGCGTACTGGCCGATCCGGGCGGCCACGCGCGTCGATCCGATCGTGTCGTTGCGCGCCTAGTCCGACGACTGATCCAGCTCCTTGTACATGATCGTCGTCGGCTCGAGGTCCGGCGTCGTCGAGCCGCGGGCGAAGCGCGGGATCGAGCCGATCGCGGTGTAGCCGAGCGATCGATAGAGCCGCTCGCCGGCCTGGCCCGTCCACGTGTCCAGCGTCAGCAGCGTCCAGCCGCTGGCGCGCGCCAGCTCCTCGAGCGCGACCATCAGCGATCGCGCGATCCCGCGCCGCCGCACATCCGGATGGACCAGCAGCTTCAGCACCTCGGCGCGGTGCGGCTGGTTCGGCGCCCACGCCGGATCGAGCTGCACCGTCCCGACGATCCGGCCGCCACAGCGGGCGACGAGCATGCGTCGCCGCCGCGCCATCACGCCGGGCACGACCGCATCCGTCCAGAACGCCCGCGCGTCGTCGAGCGAGAACGGCACGATGAAGCTGACGCCGGCGCCGCCGTGGACGACAGCGTGGAGCACGTCGGCGAGCATGTCGACGTCGCCCGCGACGGCCGCGGCATCGGCGGGGTCGGGTCGCCATTCCTCGATCGCCACTGGCGTCGACGTCGTCGTCTCGTTCATGGATGCACCATGCCAATCACGTAGCGCGCCTCGCGGCGTCCGGTCGCCGTGAACCGTGACGGTCCGTTCAGGAGGTAGCGCAGCGTGTCGCCGGGCCGCAGCTGGAACGTGCTGCCGTCGACCTCGAGAGTCAGGGCGCCCTCGAGGAGCCAGAGATGATGCTCGAGGCCTGGCACCGGCGACGCGTCGTAGGCCACCGTGGCGCCGGCCGGCACGCGAATCTCCACCAGCTCGCCGCGCAGGCCGGGCGCGGGCGGCGACACGATCCGCCGCCGATAGCCGGTCTCGGGATCCGTCCACACCGCCTGCTGCGATGCCGGCACGAAGTTCGGTGCGCGCGTTTCGGCTTCCGCCATCAGACGCGAGAGCGTCCAGCCGAACGTCGTGCACAGGCGGCCGAGCATCGAGGCGGTCGGGCTCAGCTCGCCGCGTTCGAGACGCGAGAGCGTGGCGCGGCTGATGCCGGACCGTTCGGCCAGGGCCTCGAGCGACCAGCCCCGCTCGGTGCGCAGCCGGCCCAGGCGGGCGGCGATGCGGCGTTCGATCTCGGCCGATTCGGGCGGAACGGAGCGGGCGGAGGACGAGGCGCGCGCGGCCGGCATCTCTATTGGGAGATGCTATCTCATAATAGAGACGCCGGCAAATCGTCGCCCGAGAGGCTCAGCGCTTCAGCGTCTGGACCAGATCCTCGAGGCGGTCGTAGCTGATCGCGGCGCCCTTCTCCATGCCGGTGCCGATCACCATGTCGCGCGTTGCGAGCGAATCGTACTGCGCGGTGACGGTGAGCCGGGTCTTGCCGCCCTCCTCGGTCGAGGAGCTGCGTCACCAGCGAGCCGCCGTCCGGGAACGGCTCGAAGATCTCCGTGTAGACCAGCCGGCCCGGGCCGGTCGATCTCCTTGTACTCGCCGTAGAACGCCGGGATGTCGCCCTCCGGCCCGCGGCCGACGAAGCGCCACTTGCCGCCGACGCGCAGGTCAATCTCGCAGACCGGCACCGAATAGCGCTCGTCGAGGCAGCCCCACCAGCGCCGCACGTGCTCGGGCTTCGTCATCGCCTCCCACACGAGATCGCGCGGCGCGTCGAAGAGCCGGGTCAGCGTGATCTCGGTGTCCGACGGGGTGGTGACCTGGAACGTGCCGCTATGAGCGGCGCTTGGCGTGGCGCGCATGCGTCTTCTCCTTTGCTGGTTTTGCGGCCGCGCTCTCACGCGCGGCCGCGGGCCGCCCTTTGAGCGTGACGGCGGCTATGCGCGACGCTGGGCGCGTCGCGGCGCCGTCACGCGGGCGGCTTGCTGGTCTTGCCTGCAGCTGCTGCAGGTAGTCGTCGAGTCGATTGAGGCGCCCTTCCCAGACGTGGCGATAGCGTTCGGCCCAGTCGGCCACCTCCTTGAGAGGCGCCGCGTCGAGCTGGCAGGGCCGCCACTGCGCGGCCCGGCCGCGCGCGACGAGGCCGGCCCGCTCCAGCACCCGCAGGTGCTTGGAGACGGCGGGCATGCTCATCTCGAACGGCTCGGCGAGCTCGGTGACGGAGCAGGCCCCCGACGCCAGCCGGGCCAGGATGGCCCGGCGGGTGGGATCGGCGAGGGCGGCGAACGTGACGCTGAGGGAATCGGCCGGCATGGTGTGGGCGCGGTGTATTGAACTAGTTAGTTAAGTAACCTACTAGTTAAATACACCGGCGCCGCCGACCTGTCAACGACGAACGTTGCGCGGGGCTAACTCCTTGGTGACGACGACTTCCAGGTATTCACCCGGCACCACCATCGTGCCGTCGCCGCCCTCGTTGAACTCGGCGATCAGCTCGTGCAGGTCGGCGTCGAGCTGGTCCTGGCCCTTGGCGGGCAGCGCCGCGAACGCCTTGTGCACCGGCCCGTACCAGGTGCGGAAGACGTCGATGAAATGCGCCGCCGAGAGATAGCGGAACATGAAGTCGCGCGGCGTCGTGCGGATCTGCGCGGCGCCGGCGCCGAACAGCAGCTCGAGGTGCTCCGGCAGGCCCCAGCGCGCCGGTGGCGTCACGCCGGCCGGCGGCGGCACATGCCGGCCGACCACCCCGAACATCCGACCGATGAAGCCGGCCGGCGTCCAGTTGGCCATGGCGATGGTGCCGCCGCTGCGCACGACGCGCAGCATCTCGCTGGCGGAGCGCTCGTGGTCCGGCGCGAACATCACGCCGAACGACGACAGCACCGCGTCGAAGGCGCCGTCGTCGAAGGGCAGCGCCTCGACGTCGGCCTCGCGGAACGCGATCTTCAGCCGCTCGGCGGCGGCGCGGCGGCGGCCGTCCTCGAGCAGGGCCGGCACGTAGTCGGTCGACGTCACGTCACACCAGCGGCGGGCCGCCGCCAGCGAGCAGTTGCCGTTGCCCGCGGCCACGTCCAGCACCTTCGAACCCGACCGCAGGTCGGCGGCCTCGCACAGCGTCTCGCCGACGATCTGCAGCGTCGTGCCGATGATCCCGAAGTCGCCCGACGCCCACGTCGCCTGCTGGCGTTGCTTGATGGCCGCCAAATCCGGGGCCGCGACCGCGACGCCCGTCTGTACACTCGTCATCTCTCGCTCCTTGTCGGGGCTCAGGTCCGGGTCGTCCGCCAACCCAGCCACGCCCTCCGACATAGCAACGACAGCTATTTGGGTACCGAACCCGCGTCACCGCGCGTCACCGACCGCGTCAGATGCCTTCGAAATCGATGTGGCCGCGCTCGGCGTCGGTGCGCACCAGGCGGACGCGGACGCGCTCGCCGACGTCCATGCCGCTCTCGCCGCGGACGACGCGCCCTTCGGCCGGGGGCGACAGCAGGCGCACGTAGGTGGCGTCGCGCTTGACGCCGGTGACGATGGCGTCGAAGGCGGCGCCGATGCGGCGCTCGAGCAGCAGCGCGGCGGCCGACTTGCGCGCGACGCGCTCGACCTTGTTGGCGGCGTTCTCGCGCTCGGTGCAATGCTTCGCGATCGTGTCGAGCTCGACGTCGGAGTAGGGCGCCGGCGCGCCGGCGATGGCCGCCTTCACCAGCCGCTGCGTGACCAGGTCGGCGTAGCGGCGATTGGGGGCGGTCGCGTGCGTGTAGTCGGGCGCCGACAGGCCGAAGTGGCCGATGTCGTCCGCGGGGCCCGGTCGATCGAGGATGTACTCGCCGGGGCCGAGCAGCTTCACGACGCTGAGCGACAGATCGGGGAAGCGCAGCGGATCGGCGGCCCGCCGGGCTGCCAGGAAGGCGGACAGCGCCTTGCCGTCGGGCGCCGCCGGCAGGCGGATGCCATACGACGCGGCGATGTCGGCGATGCGATCCCAGCGCCGCGGCTCGCGCACGACGCGGCGGATCGCGGATCGGCCGGCGGCGGCGAGGAACCGCGCGACCGCGCCGTTGGCCGCGATCATGAAGTCCTCGATCAGATCGCGGGCGCGATTCTTCCGCGACACCCGCAGCGATTCGATGACGCCGTCCTTGGCCACCGGCGTTACCGCGACCGTGTCGAGGTCGAGGACGCCGGCCTGCTCCCGCAGGCGCTTCAGCAGGCCGGCGGCGCGATCCTGCAGCCACAGCTGCGCCTCGAGCCCGTCGTCGGCGGCGATCTTGTCGGGCTCCGGTCCGCGTCCTTCGAGCCAGGCGCCGACCGACTCGTAATCGAGCTTGGCGTGGTTGACGGCGAGGGCGCGATAGATGTCGTGACGCCGCACCGCGCCGTCTTTGCCAATCTCGAGCTCGGTGACGACGACGAGGCGCTCGCCGCCCTCGACGAGCGAGGTGCGATCCGTCGACAGCGCGTCGGGCAGCATCGGGAACACCGAGATGCCGGTGTAAACGGAGGTCGAATTCCCGGCCGCGTGCGCGTCGACCGCCGAGCCCTTCGGCACCAGCGCGTCCACGTCGGCGATGCCGATGCGCAGCCGGATGCCGCCGTCCGACATCGCTTCGGCCACCTCGATCTGATCGAGGTCCTTCGACGTGACGTTGTCGATCGAGCTCCACCGCAGCCGGCGCAGATCGCAGCACGCCGTCGCGCGGCGTGTCGGGCAGGGCCGCCAGCTCCCGGCGGGCCGCGCCGGGCGGCTCGGGCTGGAAGCCGTTGTCGACCATCGCCCGCAGCGCCACGCGCTCCAGCGAGATGCTCATTGGACTCCCCGCGGACTGGCCGCGTGCTGATTGGCCGTGCCGGGCAACTCCACCACGCGACGCTCGCGGGCCGAGACGCGCGCGGCTTCGAGCACGTCCATCATCGCCACGCCTTCGGCGGCGGTGACGGGCGGAGGCGCCCCGGTCGTCAGCGCGTGCGCGACGCCGGCGTAGAAGCGCGGGTAGTCGCCGGGCTCGCTCTCGACGGTGCGGATCGTGTCCCCGGCGCCGAGCCGGCCCCAGTTCGTCTCGGCCTCGCGCCCCCAGCCGGCGCCGCCCGGCGCCGCGCCGGCGAGCAGGGCATCCTCCTGCGGGTCCATGCCGTACTTCACGAACGCGCCGGCGCTGCCGAGGACGTTCAGGCGCGGCCCGCCGATGCCGACCGTGGCGCTGGTGAACAGGTGCGAGCGCACGCCGTTCGCGTGGGTGATCGCGAGGAACACGTCGTCCACGACATGCACCTGCGGGTGGCGGCGATCGAACTCGGCGTAGACGTCGCGCGCCGGCCCGAACAGCAGCAGCGCCTGATCGGCGAGGTGGACCATGAGGTCGAGGAGCAGGCCCTCGCCGCGGGCGCCGGCACCCTCGACGGTCCAGCGCGGTTTGGGCGTCGGCCGCCAGCGCTCGTAGCGGGACTCGAAGCGGTGCACGGTACCGAGCGCGCCTTCCCGCAGCAGCCGCTGCAGCGTCAGAATGTCGGCATCCCAGCGCCGGTTCTGGAACGGGATCGCCAGCCGCCCGTAGCGCGCGGCGAGCGCGGCCAGGTCACGCGCCTCGTCCGCGCTGACCGCGAACGGCTTGTCGATCACGACGTGGCAGCCGGCGGCCAGCGCCGCCGTGGCCAGCGGCGCGTGCGTGTGGTGCGGTGTCGAGACGACGACGAGGTCGAGCGCCGGAGCGATCTTGAACAACTGATCGGCGGCCGGCACGATCCGCGCCTGCGGATGACGGGTCGCAGCCGTCTGGACGCGGCCGGGATCGCTGGTGGCGATGGCGGTCAGCTCCAGGCCGGGGGTGGCGCTGATGAGTGGGGCGTGGAAGGTCGAGCCGCCGAGGCCGTAGCCGATGAGTCCGACGCGGAGCGAACGGGTTGCGGTCACGGCCGACCAGCGTACTTCAATCGTCGCGCCAGACGATCTTCACGTCGAGGACCGGCGTGCCGTCGAGGGCCTCGAGCGGCCCGACCCGCAGGCGCGTGCCGTCGACGGCGCGGATCGTGACGCGGTGCAGGCCCAGCGGGTTCGGCCGGTGCGGCGACCGCGTGGCGAACACGCCGAGCAGCGGCAGCGACGGGTCGTTGCGCGGATGCGTCTCGAGCACGCCGCGATCGGCGCGATCGAGCCACGTGATCAGCAGGACGGCGTCGCCGGCGCGGAGGCCGGTGAGGCCGCGCGCGAACGCCGGGTCCACCTCCAGCCAGGCGTCGGGGGCGCCTTCGTCGCCCTGCCTGGGCGCGTCCTCGAGCGAGCGGAGCGTCGATCGAATGACGGCGATCGGCGTCAGCGCAGGGACGTGCGCCATCGCACTAGCTCCGGCCGGTGAGACGCCGCGCGCCCTGCACCAGGTCGGCGGCAACGGTCAGCAGCTGCCGCGGCTCGACCGGCTTCGAGAGATGCGCCTGGTAGCCGGCGTCGAGGGCCTTGCTGCGATCCTCCTGGCGGGCGAACGCGGTGAGGGCGATGGCCGGCAGCACGTCGGCGCGGTAGCGCTCGCGGATGCGCCGGATCAGGTCGTAGCCGTCCTGGTGGGGGAGTGCGATGTCGCTGACGACGATGGCCGGCCGCACCGCCTCGATGCACTCGATCGCGGCGTCGACGTCGGAGGTGTCGGTGACCTGCGCGCCGGCGTCCTCGAGCATGCGCCGAATCAGGATGCGCGCGTCGAAGTCGTCCTCGACCACGAGGACGCGGACGCCGTCGAGGCTGGGCAACGGCATGACGGGCGCCGGCGCCGCGGGTGCGGTTCCGCGGTGCCGCACTTGCCGCGGCAGCCGCACGATGAACGTCGAGCCGTGCTGATCGCCTGGGCTCGTCGCGGTGATGCGGCCGTCGTGCGCCTCGACGAGGTGACGGACGATCGCGAGCCCGAGCCCGAGGCCGCCGTGCCCGCGCTTGGTGCCGGCGTGCTCCTGGCGGAACGGCTCGAAGACGTGCGGCAGGAAGTCCTCGCGAGATGCCGCGGCCCTGGTCGGAGACCGAGAGCTCCAGGTCCGACTCGGTCTGCAGCAGCCGGACCGCGACGCGGCCGCCCTCGGGCGAGAACTTGACGGCGTTGTCGAGCAGGTTCCACACCACCTGCTGGAAGCGCGCCGGATCCCAGAGCAGCGGCTCGCGATGACCCTCGAGGGTGACGTCGACGGCGATGTCGCGGGCGCGCGCCGCCGGCTGCACGTTCTCGATCGCGGCGGCGATCTCCTCGGCCGGGTCGAACCACTGCCGCTCGATCTGCAGCTTGCCCGACGCCACCCGCGACACGTCGAGCAGGTCGGCGATCAGCTGGGCCTGGACGCGGGCGTTGCGCTCGATGGCGTTGACGCCCGCGACCACGTCGGCGTCGCCGCCGGCGACGCGCTGCTTGAGCAGCTGCGACCAGCCGACGATGGCGTTGAGCGGCGTCCGCAGCTCGTGCGACAGCGCCGCCAGGAAGTCGTCCTTCACCTGGTTGGCGCGCTCGGCCTCGGCCCGCGCCGCGGTCTCGCTGGCCAGGAGCCGCTCCCGCTCGGCCTCGATCTCGCGCCGGTCGGTGACGTCGGTGGTGATGGCGAGGCGGATGCCCGGGCCGGAATGGATCGAGACGCTCCAATCGAGCTCGACGTGCCGGCCGTCCGCGTGCAGCACTGGCAGCGTGCCGCGCCACGCTCCGGTGGCGGCGAGCGCGGCGGTGATCTGCTCGACCAGGTGCTCCGAGCCGCCGGCGTTGAACGCGGAGATGTGCTTGCCGATGACGTTGGCGCGGTCGCGCCCGAACGTCGCGCACATCGCCGGATTCACCTCGAGGAAGATCATGTCGTGGCTGAGCAGGGCGATGCCGTTCAGCGCCTGGTCGAAGACCGCCTTGAACTTCGCCTCGCTCTCGCGCAGCGCGTCCTCGGCGCGGCGGGCGCGGAGGAACGCGTTGACGGTCGCGATGAGCACCGGCGGCTCGACCGGATGCGTGATGTAGCCGTCGGCGCCGGCGTCGAGTCCCTGCACCTTGTCGACGTCGTTGACGAAGGTCGCGGAGAGGTGGATGACCGGCGTGCGCGCCGTCTGCGGCGACGGCCCGCAGGCGGCGGCAGACCTCGAAGCCGTCGATGTCGGGCAGGTTGACGTCGAGCACGACCAGGTCGACGGGCTCGGCGGCCAGCCGCAGCGCATCCTGTCCGGTGGCGGCCTCGAGCACCGTGAAGCCCTCGTGCGCAGGACGCGGGCGGTCGAATACCGCGTCGGCGCGGTTGTCGTCGCACGACCAGGATCAAGGCGCGAGCACGCGTCGCCATCGTCGCTATCCGTTCGCTGCCGGGGCGCCGGCCGTTCCGGCGCCGGTCTCGGTCAGCGGCAGCGGCAGCTGCAGCGGGATCGTGACCGAGAACCTGGAGCCCTGCCCCAGCGTGCTCTCGACCGTGACGTCGCCGCCGAGGAGCATGGCCAGCTTGCGGCTGAGCGACAGGCCGAGGCCGGTGCCGCGCAGCCGCTTCTGGATCGGCGCGTCGACCTGGACGAAATCCTGGAACAGCGAGCGGATGTGCTCGGCGGCGATGCCGATGCCGGTGTCGGCGACGCAGAAGGTCACGCGGTCGCCATCGACCAGCGTGGCCGAGACGCGCACCTCGCCGTTCGGCGTGAACTTCAGCGCGTTCGAGATGAAGTTGCGCAGGATCTGCGACAGCTTCTTGTCGTCCGTGAAGATGCGCGGGACGTCCTGCGGCTCCTCGAAGATCAGCGACACCGACGTCGTTCTGCAGGATCGGCTTGAACATGCCGCGCAGCGCGGAGAACAGATCGACCATGTCGAACCACGCCGGCGAGATGGTGACCCGGCCGGCTTCGACCTTGGCCAGGTCGAGCAGGTCGTTGACCATCTCGGTCAGCTCGCCGGCCGCGGTCTGGATGAACTGGACCTGCTTCTGCTGCTCGTCGGTCAGCGGCCCATCGAGCCGGTCGTGCAGGATCCGGGCGATGCTGCAGGATCGAGCTGAGCGGCGTCCGGAACTCGTGGCTCATGTACGAGAGGAACCGGCTCTTCAGGTCGGAGGCGTCGCGCAGCCGGTGCGGCGTTGTCGTCGAGCTCGGCGTAGAGCGCGAGGACGCCCTGGTTGGTCTCGGCCAGCTCGGTCGACAAGCGCGTCGACCTGCGCCTCGAGCCGGGCAATCTCCTGCTCGCAGTTCCGCAACGGTCTCAGTCATGAGATGCGCCAGCCAGCGGCCGCGCCAACGACCACTATAGTCGCGTCGTCGCGGCCGCGGCCGAAATCGCGCCACAGCACGCCGGCGACGACCGCCGGATGCCGCTGCGCGAGGCCAGGATAGGTGTCCAGCAGCCAGCGGTTGCTGATGCCGTCCGAGTGCATCACCAGCAGCCCGCGCGACGGCCACTCGTAGTCGAACGACAGCACCTTCCGCATCTGCAGGCCGACGGTGCCGTTCTGGCTGGCCAGGCCGCGGCTCCGCTCGCCGCCGGCCAGCACGCCCGAGATGTTGCCGACGCCGGTGTAGCGCACGCCGGCGCCGATCCGCGCCACCGCCAGGGCGGCGCCGCGCGTGCCGGCCAGGGCGCGGTGCGCCCGCTCGATCAGGACCGTCCGCGTCATCGAACGGCGCCTCGTCGAACACGGCGCCGGCCCGTGTCGCGGCCTCGGCGGCGAGCGGGCCATGGCCGAGGCCGTCGGCCACCAGCACGGCGCAGGCCCCATCGCGCTCGGCGATCCGCCAGGCGTCGCCGCAGACCTGCTCGTGCGGCGCCGGAATCGAGATGGCCGCATACTCGTAGCGCGGCGGCGCCGCGATCCTGGAAGCCGGCCCGGCCGCCGGCCGGCGCAGGCGGGACAGGACCACCGTGCCGGCGCCGGCGGTCGAGTGCACGTCGAAGACGCTCGACAGCCGCCGCACGGCGCCGAGGCCGTTGCCGGGCGTGCCGGCCGTCGAGTATCCGTCCCGCAGGCACCGCTGCAGGTCGGCCATCCCCGGGCCCGCGTCGACCGAGAGGATCTCCAGCGTGGGTCCTCCGGGCAGGTCGAGCGCCTGGATCAGCAGGCGCCCGTCGCGCGCATGCCGGGCGAGGTTCGTGGCCAGCTCGGTGGCGACGATCGCGACCTCGCCGCGGGCGTGCTCGTCGAAGCCCGATCGCCTTCGCCATCCGCGTGGCGACGCGCCGCGCCTCGCCGGCCTGGCTGGCCTCCGAGACCGCGATCGCTGACCTGCGGCGCGAGCGTCACTTCCAGCGCGTGACCGTCACGCGGGTGCCCCGGCCAACGGCCGTCTCGATGTCGAACTCGTTGACGAGACGCTTGGCGCCGGACAGGCCCAGGCCCAGGCCCGAGCCCGACGTCCAGCCGTCGGTCAGCGCCTGCTTCAGATCGGGGATGCCCGGACCTTCGTCGATGAAGTGCAGGCGGAGGCCACGCCGCGCGCCGTCGGTCAGCACCTCCCAGCGCACCACGCCGCCCAGGCCGTAGATCACCGCGTTGCGGGCCAGCTCGCTGGCGGCGGTGACCATCTTGGTCTGGTCGACCAGGCCGAAGCCGAGCTCCTGCGTCAGGCGGCGGACGTGCTGGCGGGCGAGCACGATGTCGTGCTCGGTGCGCAGCGGCAGCACGTCATTCTTCGAGGTGGACAATCGCCGCTCCGGATTCCTCGACGCCGGCGCGGAGCCGCCGCATGCCGCGCTCGACGTCGAGCGCCGTTTCCACGCCGGCCAGGCTCAGGCCGAGCTCGACGAGCGTGATGGCGACCGCCGGGCGCATGCCGACGACCACCGTGTGCGCATCGAGGATGCGCGACATGCCGGGAGAGGTTGGCGATCATGCGCCCGATGAACGAGTCGACCATCTCGAGCGCCGAGATGTCGATGAGCACGCCCTTGGCGCCGATCCGCTGCACTGCGGTGGTCAGGTCGTCCTGCAGCGTCAGCGCCAGCTGATCGTGCATGTCGACCTGGATGGTGACGAGCAGGAACTCGCCCATCCGCAGAATGGGGATGCGATCCATGGCGCCGGCTACGCCGTCTTGACCTGGGTGACCGTCAGGCCGCTGCGCTTCAGCGCCAGCGCCAGCGCGTCGGCCAGCGTCGCCTTCGTCGTCACGCCCTCGAGATCGACGCCGAGGTGCACGATGGTCTGCGCGATCTGCGGCCGGATGCCGCTGATGATGCAGTCGGCGCCCATCAGGCGGATGGCGGTGACCGTCTTGAGCAGGTGCTGCGCGACCAGCGTGTCGACGGTCGGCACGCCGGTGATGTCGATGATCGCCATCTCGGCGCCGGTCTCGACGATCCGCTGCAGCAGCGACTCCATGACGACCTGGGTCCGTGCGCTGTCGAGGGTGCCGATCATCGGCAGCGCGAGGACGCCGTCCCACAGCTTGACCACCGGCGTCGACAGCTCGAGCAGGTCTTCCTGCTGGCGGATGATCACGTCCTCGCGGCTCTTCTGGAAGGTCGCGACCGTGTGCAGCGCGAGCGCGTCGATCAGCTCGGTGGTCGCCCAGGTCGCGTCGCCGACGGCGGTGGCGTCCTTCGACGCCGCGCGGATCCGGGCGAAGAGCGGCCGCTTCAACGAGAAGACGAACGTCGCCGTTTCGCTCGACGTGAAGCCCTGCTGCGCGCGTGCACGCGACAGCCGCTCGAGGAAATCACGGGCGGCGCGCCACGGCTCCGCCTGGATGTCGGTGCCCGTCGCGACTGCGGCGCCGAGCAGCTGGAGCAACTCCCGGCTCTGCTGGCCGAGCTCCGATTCGCTGATCCGGTGGTCCGCGCCGGTCCCCTGCTTCTTCAGCTCCGCGAGCCACTCGGTCTGCAGGACATCGGGTTGCGACGTAAGGGTATCTACGACGAGCGCGGGTGCCTTTGCCATGAAGCCGGCATTCTAGCGCGCTAAAGCCAGCGCCTGACGGGCTAAAGCCAGCAGCCCCTCGGGATGTCCCCTACACTGCAACCGTCAGCGCCGCAGTGTATCCGCCGCCTACACTTCCGGTCATCGTCGCCAGTTCGAGCGAGGCTCCGTCGCTGAACACGTTGTCCGAGGCCAGTGAGACCTGCGACAGGTTGCGGACGCTCGTCTCGTAGCCGGCGGTGGCGTAGACCTCGTCGCAGCTCGCCTTCGGCAAGGCGATCTGCGAGGTCGCCACCTTGTTGGTCACACTCTGCGCCGCGGCCAGCGTCGGGTAGACCTCGAAGTGGATGTGCGGCCAGCGGCCCGCGTAGCACGCGGGAAAGATCGACGTGAAGACGACGCGACCGTTGCCGTCCGCTTCCTGCACGCCGCGGAGATAGTTCTGGTTGGTGACGCCGCTGTTGTAGAGCGAGTAGCGGCCGAGGCGATCGCAGTGCCAGATGTAGACGGCGCGGCCGGCCAGCGGCGCGCACGTCGACGACGAGACGATGGTGAGCGCGATCGTCAGCGGCACGCCATCCGCCGTCCCGCTCATGCCGGCGAAGCTGGACCTGATGTCGCTGCGCACCGCGCCGGTCAACGGCAGCACGTTCGGGCCGTTCGAGCCGTCGCCGGGAAACGGGCCGGCGGTCTCCTCGGGTACCCTGGCTGCGCACACCGCGCCGCCGCCGGTGGTGCCCGTGCCAGTCGTGCCGGTGCCGGTCGTACCAGTGGTCGTCGACGGGGAGGTCGGGTTGCTGTCGCCGCCACAGCCCATCAGCTGGAGGGCGCCGAAGCTGGCGCCGATGCCGCCGGCGAGCGTGAGCAGGCGGCGCCGCCCGACCTTGCGGCCGGTGGCCAGGAGGTCGCGGTGGAGGCCGCCGAAATCGTCGTGATCGTTCGATGACATGGGTACGTGTCCTCGTGCAGCAGGCCGTGCGCTACGAAGTAATCTACGAACGACATGTTGCAGGTCTATGGCAGCCGTCCCTGAGGTCCGGCGGGCCCTGATCGTCGAGGACGAACGCGCGATCCGCGATCTGCTCGCGCTGCACCTGACCAGCGCCGGCTTCACCGTCGAGACCGTCGCCGACGGATCGACGGCGCTGCGGCTCCTGCAGGAGAGCCCTTCGAGCTGGTCGTGCTGGACGTGATGCTGCCCGGCGTCGACGGCGTGTCGATCTGCCAGCGCGTCCGCGCCAGCGGCCCGAACGCGACACGCCGCCATCCTGATGGTGACCGCGCGCGACACCGAGGCCGACAAGGTCCGCGGCCTCGAGAGCGGCGCCGACGACTACATCGCCAAGCCGTTCGGCGTCCGCGAGCTGCTGGCGCGGGTGACCGCGGTGACGCGCCGGCATGCGCGGGTCGAGGAGGCGGCGGGCGACGGGCCGGTGCTGACGCGCGGCGTGCTCCACATCGATACCGCGCGGCGCGCCGTGCTGGCGCGCGGCGAGCCGATCGAGCTGACCCGCCAGGAGTTCGACCTGCTGCACCACCTCGCCGCCAGGCCCGGGCGCGTCTTCAGCCGGGCGGCGCTGCTCGAGGCGGTGTGGGCGGACGACGTCTACGTCACCGACCGCACGGTGGACACCGTGATCAGCCGGCTGCGCCGCAAGGTCGAGCAGGATCCGCGCGACCCGGAGCTGATCCTCACCGCGTGGGGCGTCGGCTACAAATTCGCCGAGGGCTGATCGACCCCGTCGGCCCGACCAGGCCCGGCGTCGCCGACGCTGGCGTGCGGCAGCGTCACCGTGAAGACGGTGCGGCCCGGCACGCTCGACACCTCGATGCGGCCGCCGTGGCGCTCGACGATCGCCTTGACGATCGACAGCCCCAGACCCGCTGCCAGACGGCCCGCTCGCCGGCCGCGACCCGCGCCGGATCCGCCTTGTAGAAGCGATCGAAGACGTGCGGCAGGTGCTCGGCCGCGATGCCGGTGCCGGTGTCGGCCACCCTGAGGACGGCGGTGCCGCCCGAGACCACCGCGGCGAGTGCGATCGTGCCGCCGTCGGGCACGTGGCGCAGCGCGTTGGCGACCAGGTTCTCGACGACCTGCTCGAGGCGATCCGGATCGCCGGAGAGCTGATCGGCGTCGGGCGCGACGTCGGCGCGGATGGTGATCGATCGCTGCAGCGCCTCGTGCTCGTGCCGTCGCAGCACGCGCTCGAACACCCGTGCCGGCGCGAAGACCCGCACGTCGAGGGTTCCGGCGCGGTTCTCGACGCGGGCGAGATCGACGAGGTCGGCGACGATCCGCTCGAGCCGCATGCGTCTCGTTCACGACGGTGCCGAGATAGCGGTGCCGGCGATCGGCCGGCAGGGCGCCGTCGTCCATCTGCAGGGTCTCGAGATAGCCGCGCATCGACGTCAGCGGCGTCTTCAGCTCGTGCGACACGTCGGCGAACAGCTGCCGCCGCGAGTGAATCGCGGCCTGCAGCGCCGCGTCGCGCGCGGCCAGCTCGGCGCTCATGTGATTGAACGCCCGCGCCACCATCGACACCTCGTCGCGCCCGTCGTCGGCGGCGCGCGTGCCGAGATCGCCGCCGGCGACGCGGAGGGCGGCGGCCTCGAGACCGGCCAGGCGCCGCCGTGCCGGTCCGACCAGGATCAGCGCGGCGAGGGCCGTGAGGCCGAGCAGGAGCAGGAAGGTCTGCGGCGACAGCACGCGCGTGAACTCGCGGAGCACGCCGCTGATCGGCGGCGGCGCGGCGATCACGAATCCCTTCAGCACTGCCGCCCGCCTGGATGGGCGCGTAGGTCGCCGGCCCGCCGGTCAGCGGCTGCCCGGCCCCTGGCGCGTCGCCGCGCAGCATCAGCAGCGCCGTCTGCCGGGCGCCGTCCGGCACCGGCCCGCCGCCGGCCGCGACCGCCGTGCCGTCGGCGAGCACGACGTAGAGCGGGCCGCCGGGATCGGCCTGCGAGCCGCACGATGGCCGCGACGTCGACCGGCCCGCCGCGCTCGAAGGCGTCACCCAGTTCGGCCGCCGCGGCGATCACCCGGCGCAGCTGGGCGTGCCGCGGGTTGCTCTCGCCCGGCCGGTCGACCCAGTAGATGAAGATGGCGCTCTGCACCAGCAGCAGCGCGACCACGAAGGCGACGAAGCCGATCCCGACCCGCCAGTACAGGGTGTTCCACCAGCGGGCTCGCCGTTCGAGGCCAGGGGTCGTCATCGCGGCGTCTCGCACCGCAGGGTACGCGCAAACTGTTGGGAAAGTGTGGCGACCGACGTCGACGCCGTGCGTCATTGCGTCGAGCGCGCGAGTCTGGGCGAGTCTTTGCTCTGACTGGGCGAAGGCCTGCCCACACAGGCTCGCGCCCATGGGGCTCGGCGCGCTCGTTCGCTGGCACGGCACGTGCTGGAGAGCGCCGTCGCATGCCCAAGCAACAGCCGCCCGTCGCGCGACGTGCGCAGCAGCCGTCCTACCGTCGGCGGTCCCGCGGAGCCCAGGGAACCCGCCAGCAGCGATGCCCTCGCCGAGAAGGTCGCGGCGACCGCCGATCTCGCCGCCGCGTTTCCGTTCAACCCCAACAAGGCGAGCGAATACGATCCTGCCGCCGCGGTGGCGCCGCCGGCCGGCGCGTTCGTGAAGCCGCAGGATCCGATCGCCGGCTCGAGCACGGTCAGCGAAGCCAACGGCTCCGACAAGGTCGGCAGCGGCGGCGCCGCCGATCGGCGAGAACCCGCTGGTCGCGACCGCTCGATCGCGTCCGCGTCGATTCGACCGCGCCGCACGCTCACGACCAACCAGGGCGTGCCGGTCGCCGACAATCAGAACTCGCTCAAGGCCGGCCTGCGCGGCCCGACGCTGCTCGAGGACTTCATCCTCCGCGAGAAGATCACCCACTTCGATCACGAGCGGATCCCCGAGCGCATCGTCCACGCGCGCGGCTCGGCGGCGCACGGCTACTTCGAGTGCTACAAGCCGCTGACGCAGTACACGCGCGCCTCGCTTTTCAGCGAGGCGGGCAAGCAGACGCCGGTGTTCGTCCGCTTCTCGACCGTGCTCGGCGAGCGCGGCTCGACCGACACGGCGCGCGACGTGCGCGGCTTCGCGGTGAAGTTCTACACCGACGAAGGCAACTGGGACCTGGTCGGCAACAACATCCCGGTCTTCTTCATCCAGGACGCGATGAAGTTCCCCGACCTCGTCCATGCCGCCAAGCCGGAGCCGCACTTCGCGATGCCGCAGGCGGGCTCGGCGCACGACACGTTCTGGGACTTCGCCTCGCTGATGCCCGAGATCACCGCACATGCTGATGTGGGCGATGTCCGATCGCGCCATCCCGCGCAGCTACCGGACGATGCAGGGCTTCGGCGTGCACACCTTCCGGTTCGTCAACGCCGCCGGCGAGTCGCACTTCGTCAAGTTCCACTGGATCGCCGACGGCCGGCACGCACTCGCTGGTGTGGGACGAAGCGGTCAAGATCTCCGGCGCCGATCCCGACTTCCACCGCCGCGACCTGTGGGAAGCGATCGAGGCGGGCGCCTATCCCGGAGTACGAGCTGGGCGTGCAGATCTTCACCGAGGAGCAGGCCGAGGGCTTCACCTTCGACGTGCTCGACGCGACCAAGATCGTCCCCGAGGAGCTGGTGCCGGTGTTCCCGGTCGGCAAGCTGGTGCTGAACCGCAACCCCGACAACTTCTTCGCCGAGACCGAGCAGGTCGCGTTCTGCGCCGCGCACGTCGTGCCGGGCATCGACTTCACCAACGATCCGCTGCTCGCCGGCCGCATCCACTCCTACGTCGACACGCAGATCTCGCGGCTCGGCGGCGCCGAACTTCCACGAGATCCCGATCAACGCGCCGATCGCGCCAGGTGCACAACAACCAGCGCGACGGCATGCACCGGCAGGCGATCAACCGCGGCCGCGTCGCCTACGAGCCGAACTCGCTCGGCGGCGGCTGTCCGTTCCAGGCCGGCGACGACGGGCTTCGTGTCGTTCCCGGAGCCGCGCGCAGGCCGACGATCACAAGGTGCGCGGCAAGCCGGAGCGCTTCGCCGACCACTACACCCAGGCGCACGCTGTTCTGGAACAGCCAGACGCCGGTCGAGAAGACGCACATCGTCAAGGCCTTCCGCTTCGAGCTGTCGCGGGTGCAGACGCCGGCGATCCGCGAGCGCATGGTGTCGGGCCTGATGAACGTGGCGCCCGAGCTCGGCCAGGCGGTCGCCGAGGGGCTCGGCATGCGCGACCTGCCGGCGCCGATGCCGAAGGTGCTGTCCGGACGACGTGACGCCGGAGGTCACCGCGTCGCCGGCGCTGTCGCTGTTCGCGCGGCCCGGCGACGGCAGGCATCCGGACGCGGCGCGTCGCCATCCTCGTCGCCGACGGCTGCGACGGCGTCGCCGTCCGGGCCCTGGCCGACGCGGCTGACCGCGCGAAGGCGCGGTGCCGCGCTTCGTCGGCCCGTCGCTCGGCGCGGTCGAGGCCGCTGTCCGGCGAGCCGCTCGAAGTCGACGCCTCGATCGAGGCGACGCCGTCGGTGCTGTACGACGCGGTCGTCATCCCCGACGGCGAGCGGCGGCCGACGACGCTGGCCGACGGACGGGCCGGCGCTCGAGTTCCTGAAGGACCAGTACCGCCACTGCAAGCCGATCCTGGCGCTCGGCGGCGGCCGCCGCGCTGCTGCGCGCGGCCGGCATCCCCGAGGCGCTGCCCGACGGGCAGCCCGATCCCGGCCTGCTGACCGGCGAGGCCGGCGACGGCGATCGTCGACGCCTTCCTCGACCGCGCTGGCGAAGCATCGCCATTTCGAGCGTGAAACCGATCCCCCGCGCGTCTGAGCGACGCGCGTCAGACGTCACTCGACACAAGGAGCACACACCATGGCTGAAGCTGGAACCCTGCACGACGCGTTCATCGACGAGCTGCGCGACGCCTACGACGCCGAGAAGCAACTGCTCAAGGCGCTGCCCAAGCTGGCCAAGGCGGCGAAGTCGCCCGAGCTGCGGCAGGCCTTCCTGACCCATCGCGACGAGACGCAGGGACAGATCGAGCGGCTCGAAGAGGTGTTCGCCAGCCTCGACGAGAAGGTCCGCGGCAAGCACTGCGACGGCATCGCCGGCATCATCGAGGAAGGCAAGGCGGTGATGGAGGAGGACTTCGACGACGCGGCGATGGACGCCTGCCTCATCGCCTCCGGCCAGCGCGCCGAGCACTACGAGATGGCGGCCTACGGCACGCTGGTGGCGTGGGCCAAGGCGATGGGCCACACCGACGCCGCCGATCTGCTGCAGCAGATCCTCGACGAGGAGAAGGCGGCCGACGAGAAGCTGTCGGCGCTGGCCGAAGGCGGCATCAACCAGGAGGCGGCCAGCGGCGCCCATCCGCAGGACGAGGCGGCAGAGGCTGACGACACGCCGGCCCGGCCCGTTCGCGCGCCGATCCGGAAGGCGGCCGGCGCCGGGCGCGGTGCGGCCGGTCGCGGCAATGGGATGCGGTCGTCCGGCGTGAAGAAAGCCGGCCGCCGCTGACGGTGGCGGGCTGGATGCGGTTGCGCTCCCGTGAGGGCGCGGCTCGCCGTCCCGGAGGCGGCGCCAACGGCACTGTTATCATCGCCGTCGATGGAGCATGCCTGACGTCCGGGCCGGCCGCATGAGCGACGCCACACGATCTCGCGCACCGACATCTCGCCAAGGTCGTCGAGTCGTCGGACGACGCCATCGTCAGCAAGGATCTGTCGAGCGTCATCGTGTCCTGGAACCGGGCTGCCGAGCGGATGTTCGGCTACCCGGCGGAGGAGGCGATCGGCCGGTCGATCCGGATGATCATCCCGGCCGACCGGCAGGGCGAAGAGGATGCCGTCCTCGAGGCCATCCGTGCCGGCCGGTCCGTGACGCACTACGAAACGGTGCGCCAGCGCAAGGACGGCAGCCTGATCAACATCTCGCTGACGGTCTCGCCGATCTACGACGACGTGGGCGAGATCATCGGCGCCTCGAAGATCGCCCGCGACATCAGCGAGCAAGTGCGTCTGCGGCAGCTCGCGCGCGAGCACGCCGAGATCACCGAAAAGCTGTCCGAGGTCGGCGCGGTCGTCGCCTCGTCGCTCGACCGCGACGCCATCGTCCAGAAGGTCACCGACACGGCGCGAGAGTTGACGACGGCGGACTTCGGCGCGTTCTTCTACAACGTCCGCGACGCCGACTCCGGCGACGCCTACATGCTCTACACGCTGTCGGGCGCGCCCAAGGAGGCCTTCTCGACGTTCCCCCATCCGCGCGCCACCGCGGTGTTCGCGCCGACCTTCCGCGGCGAGGCGACCGTCCGGCTCGACGACGTCACCGCCGACCCGCGCTTCGGCCAGAACCCGCCGTTTCACGGCATGCCGCCGGGGCACCTGCCGGTGCGGAGCTATCTGGCCGTGCCGGTGCGGGGCATGCGGGGCGACGTCCTCGGCGGGCTGTTCTTCGGCAGCTCCCGCGTCGGCGTGTTCACCGGGCAGCACCAGCGGATCGCCGAAGGCATCGCCGGGTGGGCGAGTGTCGCCCTCGAGAACGCCCGCCTGCTCGTCGAGGCCCGCGACGCCAACCGCATGAAGGACGAGTTCCTGGCGGTGCTGTCGCACGAGCTGCGGACGCCGCTGAACGCGATCGTCGGCTACACGAGGCTGCTGCGCGGCGGGCTGCTGTCCGGCGACAAGCTGGCGCGCGGCCTCGAAACCGTGGAGCGCAACGCCAACTGGCTGACCCAGATCATCGACGACGTGCTGGACGTGTCGCGGATCGTCTCGGGCAAGATCCGCCTGGACGTCCAGCCGGTACAGCTGCCCGTGATCGTCGACAACGCCGTCGCGACGGTGCAGCCAGCCGCCGATGCCAAGGGCGTGCGCATCCAGACCATCCTCGATCCCCGCGTCGGGCCGATCTCGGGCGACCCCGATCGCCTGCGGCAGGTGCTGTGGAACCTGCTGACCAACGCCGTCAAGTTCACCGGCCGCGGCGGCCGTGTCCAGGTCCGGCTGGAGCGCGTCAACTCGCACGTCGAAATGGCGGTCAGCGACACGGGCGTCGGCATCACGCCCGACTTCCTGCCCTATGTGTTCGAGCGCTTCCGGCAAGCCGATGCGAGCACGACGCGGAAAACCGGCGGCCTCGGGCTGGGCCTGTCGATCGTCCGCCATCTGGTCGAGATGCACGGCGGCTCCGTGGATGCCACGAGCGACGGCGAGAACGCCGGATCGACGTTCCGCGTCAGGCTGCCGCTGATGATCGTCCATCCGAAGGCGTCCGAGGCGCCGCGCGAACACCCGCGCACGACGTCCAGCGCGCCGCTCGGGGCGCTCGACGACCTCAACGGCGTGCGCGTGGCCGCCATCGACGACGAAGCCGATGCGCTCGGGCTGTTGCGCGTGGTGCTCGAGTCCGCCGGTGCCGAGGTGTCGACCTTCGCGTCCCCCGCGGCTGCTCTCGACCGCCTGGCCGTGGAGCGCCCGGACGTGCTCATCGTCGACGTCGGCATGCCCGGGATGGACGGCTACGACTTCATCCGGCGCCTGCGGACGTCGGCGGAACCCTCGCTCCGCGACGTGCCGGCGGCGGCACTGACCGCCTTTGCCCGGGCCGAGGACCGCACCCGGGCGCTGCAGAGCGGCTTCGAGATGCACCTGGCCAAGCCGATCGACCCGGGCGAGCTCGTCGCCGCGGTGGCCATGCTGGTCCGACGCACCCGCGTCCGGCCGTGAGCGGGTGACGGCGCCTGCCGATCAGCCGTCGATCCAGGCGGTGCGCCGCCGGTCGAGCAGCCGCCGTTCGGCGGCATTCCCGCTGCTGGAGATGGCGGCATCGAGCGCGGCGACGGCGTCGTCGCGACGGCCGAGCCGTTCGAGGAGATCGGCGCGGATGGCGTGCAGGAGCGGGTAGTCGTCGAGGGGGCCTGATGCGGCGGCCAGGGACTCGACGATGCGAAACGCTGCCGCCGGGCCGTCCACCTCCGCCACCGCCACCGCGCGATTCAACGCCACGATGGGCGTCGGCGCTACAGCGAGCAGCTGATCGTAGAGCGCGACGATCTGGCGCCAGTCGGTGGCGCCGGCCGTCGGCGCGTCAGCGTGCACCGCGTTGATCGCCGCCTGGATCTGGTACGGCCCGGGACGATTGCGGCGCAGGCAGTGGCGGACGATGCCGTGGCCCTCGGCGATCAGCGTCCGATCCCACGCGCGGCGGTCCTGATCGCCCAGCCGGACCAGGAGACCGTCGGCATCGACGCGGGCGGCGCGGCGGGCGTGGATCAGCAGCATCAGCGCGAGCAGGCCGAGGACCTCCCCTTCGTCCGGCAGGAGCCCGGCCAGCACACGCCCCAGCCGGATGGCCTCCGCGCACAGCTCGTCGCGGACCAGGCGCTCGCCGCCCGATGCCGCGTAGCCTTCGTTGAAGATCAGGTAGACGACGGCGAGCACCGCGCGCAGACGCTGTGGCAGCTCGCCCTGTTCCGGCACGCGGTAGGGGATGCCGGCGTCGCGGATCTTGGCCTTGGCCCGGACGATCCGCTGCGCCATCGTCGCCTCCGGCACCAGGAAAGCGCGCGCGATCTCCGGCGTCGTGAGGCCGCCGAGGAGCCGCAGCGTCAGCGCCACCTGCGTGCCCGTCGCGAGCGCCGGGTGACAGCAGGTGAAGATCAGGCGCAGCCGATCGTCGTGCACGGCGTCCTCCTCGACCGGCTCCTCGCGGGCATGGAGCAAGGCCGCCTGCGCGTGCCGATCGGCGCGCGACGCCTCACGGCGCAGGCGATCGATGGCGCGGTTGCGGGCGGTGGTGATGATCCACCCCGCCGGACTCGGCGGGAGCCCCGTCTCCGGCCACCGCGCGGCCGCCGTCGTGAACGCATCCTGGACGGCGTCCTCGGCCGTGCCGATGTCGCCGAAGACGCGGGTCAGCACGGCCACCGCCCGACCGTACTCCTCGCGGAACACCCGTTCGACGTCCCCGGTGGTGGCCCTGGCATCGGGGGCGGGCCCGTCGCTCACGGACCGTGCTCCTCGTGCATCGGCCGCACCTCGACCGCCAGCGGGCTGACGATGCGCGCCAGCCGCCCGGCCCAGGCCAGCGCGGCGTCGAGGTCGGCGGCGCGGATGACCGTGAAGCCGCCGATGTGCTCCTTGCCCTCGGTGAACGGACCGTCCGTCATCAGCAGGTCCGCTTCGGGGTCGCGGGCACGGGCGCGGACGACGGTGGCCGTGTCCGGCGGGTGCAAGCCGGCGGCGAACACCCAGGCGCCGGCGCGTCGCAGGTCGTCGTTCAGGACGGCGAGGTTGCGCATGATCGGTTCGAGGAACTCCTTCGGCGGCACTGGCCCGTCGGGCTGGTAGATGCTGAGCAGGTACTGCTTCATTCCGAATCTCCACCAGCTAGACGAACAGCGGGTCTGCGGATCGACATGCGCGCGGCCCGCTCGTCCACGGTCTGCCCGGTTCCCGGTGCGCAGCTTGCAACGTCACTTCCCAGTCGGGCGGCGATGAACGCCGCTTGCCAGGATTGGAGACGTCGATGCCCTCACGTGGGCCTGTGCGCTACGCGGTGGTCGGGCTCGGTCATATCGCCCAGGTGGCCGTGCTGCCGGCCTTCGCGCACGCGCGCCGAAACTCCCGCCTCGTCGCCGTCGTGAGCGGCGACGCGGCCAAGCGGCGGGAGGTCGCCCGCCGCTACCGCCTCGACCACGCGTACGACTATGACGACTACGAGGCCTGCCTCGAGCAGGTCGACGCCGTCTACATCGCGCTGCCCAACTCGCAGCACGCGGAGTATACGGTTCGCGCCGCGCGCGCCGGCGTCCACGTCCTGTGCGAGAAGCCCATGGCGGTCACCGCCGCCGAGTGCGAGCGGATGATCGCCGCCTGCGCCGAGCACCGCGTCAAGCTGATGATCGCCTACCGCCTCCACTTCGAGGAGATCAACCTGAAGGTGATCGACCTCGTGCGGAAGGGCAGGATCGGTGAGCCGAAGTACTTCAACTCGTCGTTCTCGATGACCGTGCGGCGCGGTGATATTCGCACGAAGAAGGCCTTCGGCGGCGGATCGCTCTACGACATCGGCGTCTACTGCATCAACGCCGCGCGCTATCTGTTCCGCGCCGAGCCCATCGAAGTCGTGGCGATGTCGGTCCACAGCGGCGTCAAGGCGCTGTCCGAGATCGACGAATCGACGGCCGCGATCCTGCGCTTCGACGGCGGCCGCGTCGCGTCGTTCATCACCAGCTTCAACGGCGGCGATGTCGCCGCGTACCGCATCGTCGGCAGCAAGGGCGACATCCACGTCGATCCGGCCTACGAGTACGCGGAAGGCCTCGGCTACACGCTGACCGTCGATGGCAAGGCGCAGCGCAAGGCGATCGGCAAGCGCGACCAGTTCGCGCCGCAGCTGCTGCACTTCTCGGACTGCGTGCTGCGCGATCGCGCGCCCGAGCCGTCCGGCGAGGAAGGCCTGCAGGACGTGCGCATCGTGCAGGCGCTCTACGAGTCGGCCGAGATCGGCAAGGCGGTCGCGATCCCGCCGTTCCGGAAGGCGCGGCGGCCGAGCGGGCGGCAGCGCATCACCCGGCCCGGCGTCCGGAAGCCCGCGCTGGTCAAGGTCCAGAGCGCGAGCGTCGACTAGCGGGCCGGGTCCGCGAAGACAGGAGACGACATGGCAAGTGAGCTGGACACGTTCTACCGGATGGTCGAATCGATCGAGACCGCGATGATGACGACGCGCCGGGCCGACGGGCACCTGCGCTCGCGCGCGATGGCCAATCAGAAGCGCGCGGCCGGCGCCGACCTCTGGTTCGTGTGCGCCGATGGCACCGCGAAGCTCGCGGACCTGGCCAGCGATCCACACGTCAACCTGACCTACTACCGCGACAGCAACCGCGAGTGGGTATCGGTCTCGGGGCTGGCGACCGTGACGCGCGATCGCGAGAAGATCCGCGAGCTGTGGGCCGAGGACTGGAAGGTGTGGTTCCCCGACGAGGGCGATCCGCGCCACGGCACGCCAGACGATCCGCGGCTCGTGCTGATCGGCGTCCACGTCCACGCGGCGGAGTTCCTCGAGGTGAACAAGCCGCGGCCGGTGATCCTCTACGAGCTGGTCAAGGGCTGGCTGACCGGCACCGAGCCTGAGCTTGGCGAGATGCACGCGATCAAGGGGTGGGGCGACGTCGCGCTAGCTCCAGGGTCACGGTTCTTGCAGCGTTCGACCCGGCGCGCCGGGACGCACCCCGGATGCCCCAATGCGGTCGGCTGCTACCCACTCGTGCCGGCTCGACCGCGAGGAACACTCCAGATGGTTCAGCTGAATCTCCCCGACGAAGCGCCTGCGAGCACGCCCGAGCCGCCGCAGCCCCCGCCGCGGCGGCGACAGGGACCGGCCGCGCGACCGCAAGCGGCCGCCCGAGCCGGACGACGAGGCGCCGGAAACGCCGCCCACCGATCCCCGGCCCGTGCCGGTGCAGGATCCGCCTTCCGAGCCCAAGTCGCGCGGGCCGTACGTGGTGTAATCCGCCCATGGCGTCCATCACCACGCGCGACGGTGTTTCGCTCTACGTCAAGGACTGGGGCCGCGGCCGCCCCGTCGTCCTGCTGCACGGCTGGCCGCTGTCGGCCGACACCTTCGACGACCTCGGGATGGCCATCGCCGGCGCCGGCATGCGTGCCATCGCCTACGACCGGCGCGGCTTCGGCCGTTCCGATCAGCCCTGGGGCGGCTACGACTACGACACGCTGGCCACCGATCTCGCCGACGTCATCCAGCAGAAGGAGGCCCGCGGCGCGGCCCTCGTCGGCTTCTCGATGGGCGGCGGGGAAGTGGTGCGCTACCTGGCCCGCTTCCGCGATCACACCGTGACGCAGGCGGTCCTGATCGGATCGGTCGTGCCCTACATGCTGCAGACGCCCGACAACCCGAAGGGCGTGCCGCAAGCGGTCTTCGATCAGATGGGGCAGGGCATCGCCGACGATCGCGCGAAGTTCTGGGCCGGCTTCTTCCCGCAGTTCTACGGCAGCGGGCTGCTGCGCCAGGCGGTGAGCCACGAGGTCATCGAGTGGTCGCGCCAGGTCGCCATGCAGGCCAGCCTCAAGGCGACGCTGGCCTGTGCCCAGGCCTTCTCCACCACCGACTTCCGGCCCGATCTGAAGGCGGTCACGGTGCCGACGCTGATCATCCACGGCACCGACGACGCCACCGTGCCCATCGACGTGTCGAGCCGTCAGGCCGCGGTGGGCATCGTCGGCAGCGTGCTGAAGGAGTACCGAGGGCGGCCCGCACGGGCTCCTGGCCTCGCACCAGACCGAGATCCGCAACGACGTCCTGGCGTTCCTGCGCTCCGGCGGCTGAACCGCCGCCGGAACCGCGCGCCCGGCGCCATCCGTCGTGGCGGATGCGTGGCGGGTTGAGGTACCGTGCCGCAGCGATGTCTGAACGCGCAGTGGACGAGGCGTTCGTCCGGGCCTTCGGGGCCCCGCCCGACGCCGACGCGCAGGCGCCGGGCCGGGTCAACCTGATCGGCGAGCACACCGACTACCACCACGGCTTCGTGCTGCCGACCGTGCTGCCGCAGCGAACGCACGTGTGGCTGCGCCGCGGCGAGCGCAGCCGCGTCCGCGCGTTCAGCGCCACGCTGGGCGGCGACGCCGCCACCTACAGTCTCGGCGACGAGCACCCCGGCAAGGGCTGGATCGACTACGTCCAGGGTGTGACCGATGTCCTGCGCGGCCACGGCATCGAGGTCGAGGGCTTCGACGCGTGGATCGTGTCGACCATCCCCGTCGGCGGCGGCGTGTCGTCGAGCGCCGCGTTGTGCGTGAGCCTGCTGCGCGGGCTGCGCGCGCTCCAGGACCTGCCGATCGACGATCACGCCATTGCCCGTCTGGCGCAGCGCGTCGAAACCGACTTCGTCGGCGCGCCGGTGGGGATCATGGACCAGATGGCGTGCAGCCTGGGCCGGCCAGGCGAGGCGCTCTTCGTCGACACGCGGGCCCTCGCCTTCGAGCGGATTCCGTGGCCGGTGCGCGCCGAGCTCGTCGTGATCGATTCGGGTGTCGCGCACCAGCATGCCGGCGGCGAGTACGTGGACCGCCGGCGCGAATCGTTCGCCGCGGCGGCCACGCTCGGTGTCTCGCACCTGCGCGACCTCGGCGTCGATGCGCTGCCGGCGATCGCCCGGCTGCCCGACGTCGAGGCGCGCCGGGCACGGCACATCGTGACCGAGAACCAGCGCGTGCTCGACGCGGTCGCGGCGCTCCGCGCCGGCGATCTCCCGACGGTCGGGGCGCTGTTCGACGCGTCCCACGCGTCGATGCGCGACGACTACGAGATCACGACGCCCGAGATCGACGCGCTGGTCGCGCTGGGCCAGGCCGACCCGGCGATCTACGGCGCGCGGATGACGGGCGGCGGCTTCGGCGGCGCGGTGGTGATGCTGGCCCGCGCGGGCGAAGGACGCGCCGCTGCCGAGCGGATCGCCGCCGCGTACAGCGCGCAGGTCGGCCGCCAGGCGACGATCCTTTCGCCGCTCGCCGTCACCGGCGCGTGAGCGTCTTCGCCGCGGTTCGCAGGTCGGCGACGAAGGCGCGGAACGCCTCCTTCCGCCCGGCGTCGTCCGGCGCGCGGAGGATCGACGACGGGTGCACCGTGACCAGGACCGGGAGCCCACCCTCGCGCGCGATCGTCGTGCCGCGATCGCGCGTCACGCGCCCGCCCGGTCCGAGCAGCGATCGCACCGCGGTGGCGCCCAGCGCGACGACCAGGCGCGGCGCCAGCGCCTGCAGTTCGAGCTCCAGCCACAGCTGGCAGGCGAGCACCTCGGCGGTGTTGGGCTTCTCGTGCAGCCGCCGCGTCCCGCGCGGCTCCCACTTGAAGTGCTTCACCGCGTTGGTCAGATAGACGCGCCGCCGGTCGAGCCCCGATTCGGCCAGGGCCTTGCGAAGCAACTGGCCGGCCGGACCGACGAAGGGCTCGCCGGTCGTGTCTTCCTTGTCGCCGGGCTGTTCGCCGACGAGCACGACCTCGGCATCGGCGTCGCCGGCGCCGAACACCGTCTGCGTCGCCCGCCGCCACAGCGGGCAGCGCCGACAGCCGGCCGCGTCCTCCCGCACGTCCTCGAGCCGTCGCGGTGTCACCGGCTGTGGCGGCAACTGGCGCTTACGAGCCATGGTCGTGCCGCGGTGCAAAAGAGGGTCCCGGAGGTCCCAGAATCGAGCGGCCGAGCTGGAACGTCTGCCGGTGGCGTGCCTCCCGCATTGACGCTGGCGGCGGGGGGGCGATGGGCATAGAATCCCCTCACGCGGAGCACAACTGTGAACGCGATTCGCCTCGTCCTCGCAGACGACCACGCCACGATCCGGGATGCCCTCAAGCTCCTGCTGAGCGGGCAGCCCGATTTGCAGGTCGTGGGTGAAGCCGTCGACGGCCAGCAGGCCATAGACGCCGCCGTGGCGCTCAAGCCCGACGTGCTGCTGATGGACGTCAGCATGCCCGGCCTGAACGGCCTCCAGGCGACCGCCGCGGTCCGCCAGCGCGCGCCGGGCGTGAAGGTCCTGACGCTGACGCGGCATGCCGAAGAGAGCTATCTGGGCGAGCTGCTGCGCGCGGGCGCGGCCGGCTACGCGCTGAAGCAAAGCAGCTCCGCCGAGCTGATCAACGCCATCCGCACGGTGGCGAGCGGCCGCCCGTACCTCGACCCCGAGCTCAATCACGGCCTGATGGGGCTCTTCGTTCAAGGCCGCACCTTCCGCAAGCCGCCGGACCTGACGCCGCGCGAAACCGAGGTGCTCCGCCTCACCGCGTGGGGCTACAGCAACAAGGAGATCGCTTCGCGACTCGGGCTGAGCGTGAAGACGGTCGAAGTGCACAAGACGAACGGGATGCGGAAGTTGGGGATGAACAGCCGTCTGCAGCTCGTGCGGTACGCGCTCCTGCGGAACTGGTTCCAGGATTCGTAGCGGCCCTCGGGCGTTGGTTGTACGGGAGATCCCACCTCAGATCAGCGGCGGCCCCATAGCGCCTCGCGAGCGCTTCGCGCATGCTCTTCCTTCGGCCCCCCGGCTGGGAAGGTAAGCGAGGCCATGTCCGTGGAACGCCCGCTGCGATCGCTGATCATCGACGACGATCCCGGCAGCAGCGATCGGCTGCGCGTGCTGCTCGAGCGCTGGGGCCACGACGTCCGCGTCGCCGGCGAAGCGCGCACGGCTGAAGTCTTGACGCGGGTATGGCGGCCGGACGTCGTGCTGCTCGAGCTCGTGCTGCCCGACGCCGACGGCGTGACGCTGATCCCGCGTCTGCGCACCGGTGACGAGCCGCCGCAGGTCGTGATCGTCAGCAGCCATGCGACCGTGCGCGTGACGGTGGACGCGCTGGCCGCCGGCGCGGCGAGCGTGCTCGAGAAGCCGGTGGACGTGGAGCTGCTGCAGCACGTCCTCACCCGCCTGTCCTGCCGCAGGGTCAAGGCGGACGCGGCCGTCAACGAGCCGGTGACGGAGCTCGGCGGGATGGTCACGCGCGACCTGCGGATGCGCGCGCTGTTCGACACGATCCGGCTCGCCGCCCCGAGCGGCGTGAACATCCTCGTGCAGGGCGAGAACGGCACCGGCAAGGAGCTGGTCGCCGCGGCGCTGCACGCGCTGAGTCACCGCGCGGCGGGCCCGTTCGTGAAGGTGAACTGCGCCGCGATCCCGGCCGGGCTGCTCGAGTCCGAGCTGTTCGGCCACGAGCGCGGTGCGTTCACCGGCGCGGTGGCCGGTCACAAAGGCCTCTTCGAGCAGTCGAACCGGGGCTCGATCCTGCTCGACGAGATCGCCGAGATGCCGCTGCCGCTGCAGGCCAAGCTGCTGCGGGTGCTGCAGGAGCGCGAGATCAGGCCGGTCGGCAGCACGACGCCGGTCAAGGCGGACTTCCGTCTCATCTGCGCGACCAACGTCGACGTGACGCAGGCCGTCGCCGACGGACGCCTGCGCCAGGATCTCTACTTCCGGCTGAACACGATCGCGCTGCAGATTCCGCCCCTGCGCGAGCGGGCCGGCGACGTCGTCCTGCTCGCCTCGCGCTTCCTCCGACGCTTCGCCGAGCGCCTACGGCCGGCCGGTGGAGCGGTTCACCGACCACGCGCTGCAGGTGCTCGACGAGTACGCCTGGCCGGGCAACGTGCGGGAGCTGGAGCACGTCGTCGAGCGGGCGGTGATCCTGGCGGTCGGCACGCGCATCGATGCCGACGACCTGCCGGCGACGCTGCGCCAGGCGCCGGTCCGGACGACGGGCGAGGTGTCGGTGCCTGCCGGCTGCTCGCTGGAAGAGGTGGAGCGGCTCGCCATCCTGCAGACCCTCGAGCTGACCGACTGGAACAAGCGGCAGGCCGCGAAAATCCTCGGAATCCATCGGCCGACGCTCTACAACAAGCTGCGCAAGTACCGCTTGTGGCGCCGTGAGGATCGCTTCCGCCGGGACCCGCTCGAGTCGGTGGGGCACGTGGCGACACGGTCCTAGGGGAACCGCCTCACCACCTGTTGGAACAGGACGGGCCCACCCGCAACCGTCCTGGTACCACTTTGGCGGCGCCACGCCCCATCCGGCCTGCGGCTGAGGGGTCTACGGTCAGCCGCAGGCGTGCCCCGCGCGCGGCAACGTTGTTGCTATAGACCCGGGGCATGGCCCTTCCTCCCGCGCTGCTGCTCGCGTTCGACGCGGCCGTCGCGTGGCCTGTCTGGATGGTGGCCAGCGTGGTCGCGGTGTCCAGCGCGTTCTGGTTCAGTCGCCGTGACGATGACGGCGAGCCTGCCGACGAGTCGTCCAGAACCAGCCCAGCCGGCCGCTCCGCCGAAGACGTCATCCGCATCCGCGAGCTGCAGGAGACGGTCGACGAGCTCACCCGCCTGCGCGCCGCCGCCCTCGAGGCGGCGCAGCGCCGCGACGAGTTCCTCACCACGATCTCGCACGAGCTGCGCAGTCCGCTGAACGCCATCCTCGGCTGGACGCAGGTGCTCGAGCCGCGCCGCGATCTGCCGGCCGACGTTCGCGACGCGCTGCACGTCATCCGTCGCAACGCGCTCCGCCAGCGGCAGCTCCTCGACGATCTGGTCGACATGTCGCGCGTGGTCAGCGGCGCGCTCCGCATCGAGCCGCGGCCGATGCGCATCCAGGACGCGCTCGACGAGGCGTGCCAGGCGGTGCGTCCGGAGATGGAGCGCAAGGGCATCCGCCTCGACTGCGAGGTCGATTGCCCCGCCATCGTCAGCGGTGACGCGCGACGCCTCCAGCAGGTGCTCCGCAACCTGCTCTCGAACGCGATCCGCTTCACCCCGACCGGCGGCACCATCTCGGTCCGGGCGACGCGCGGGCCCAGCGAGGTGTCGCTCATCATCAGCGACACCGGCGCCGGGATCGATTCCACGTTCCTGCCGCACGTGTTCGAGCCGTTCCGCCAGCAGCCGGGCGCGACACCGCGCGATCAGACGACGTTCGGGCTGGGGTTGGCGCTGTCGAGGATCATCGTCGTCGGACACGGCGGCCGCGTGACCGCGTACAGCGAAGGGCCGGGGCGCGGCTCCGTGTTCACGGTGACCCTGCCGACGCTCCCCACGGAGCAGAGCGAGGCGTCGAGCGCGCCCGGCGAGGCGCCGGAGACCGCGCCCGTGGCGCCGCTCACCGGCCTGCGCGTGCTGGCGGTCGACGACGAGCCCGACTGGCGCGAGCTGCTCGGCCACATCCTCGGCGCCGCCGGCGCGGACGCGCGGATCGCCGCGTCGGCCGCGGAAGCGATCCAGATCTTCGAGGGGTGGCGGCCGGACGTGGTCCTCACCGACATCGCCATGCCGGTCACCGACGGCTACGGGCTGCTGTCGTCGATCCGCGGCCGCGGCGGCGCCGGGCGCGCCGTCCCGGCGATCGCGATGACCGCCCACGCCGGCACACAGGAGCGGACCCGCACCGCGCGGGCCGGGTTCGCGGAGCATCTCGCCAAGCCGATTCCGCCGCACGAGCTCATCGAGGCCGTGCGCCGGGTCGCCGACCAGTCCCCGCGCGCCAAGGGAGTCGGATCTGCCTGATCGGGTCGCGCACTGGGATTCGGGGATGTCTGGACATCTGTCTGGAGCTGGCCTGGGAACGGCGCTGGCGGTGACCGCTGCGGCCGGTTCGACGGCCGTCGGGCTGTCCCTGCGTCGTGGCGGCGTGCTCGTGCTGCTGCTGTCCGTGCTGATCGCGACGCGCTGGTGCGGCCGGGTCGCCGGCTACGCGGCGACGCTGACCTGTGCCGGCCTGGGCCTGGCGATGCTGCGCATTACGAGCGGCCAGAGTCCGCCGGCCGGCGCAGACATCGCCGCGCTTGGGCTGCTCGGCCTGCTCGGCGCCGGCATCGCCGCCTGGACGGGCCCTCGCCCGCTCGCGCACGACGAGCATCGCGCCGACTCCGGCCGCGTGAAGGAAGAGTTCCTGGCCACTGTCTCGCACGAGCTGCGGACGCCGCTCAACGCGATCCTGGGCTGGACCGAGCTGCTGCGCATGCCGCGCGGCGTGGCGCCGCAGCAGGTCGATCGCGGCCTCGAGGTGATCGAGCGCAACGCCCGCCGCCAGCTGGCCCTCGTCGACGAGCTGCTGACCGCCGCCGAGCCGGAGACCGCGCCGGACGCGTGGCCGCGTCTCGAGCTCCGGGCCATGCTGCGGGACCTGCTCGCGGATCTCGAGCCCGGCGCCACCGCCGCGCGCGTCGGACTGGTCGACGACGGGGCGAGTTGTGCCGGTGCGCCGGCGGAGCCGGCCGAGCCCGTGTGGGTGCGCGGCGATGCCGCCAGCCTGCGGACGGCGCTGCGCCACATCCTCGACAACGCCATCAGGTACACGCCGGCCGGCGGCCAGGTGCGCACGTGTCTCCGTCAGTCCGGCGACCAGGTGCTCATCTTCGTCTCCGACACGGGCGGGGGCATCGCGGCGACCGACATCGAGCACGTCTTCGAGCCGTTCAGCCAGCTGGATAGTTCTGCCGCGCGACGGCACGGTGGCCTGGGCCTTGGCCTCACGATCGCCCGGAAGCTGGTCGAGAGACATGGGGGCCACGTCGATCTGCGCAGCGACCCCGCCGCCGGCGGCGCGACCGTGCTCGTCACGCTTCCAGCCCCGTCCGCCCCTTCAGTAGGGATCTCCCCTAGCTCGGCGTCGATCGTCCCGATTACCCCGGCCAGCCCGGCGTGGCACAAAAGAGATCGCGTGCCGTCGGGATCTTCCCGGGCGCGCGACCTCCCTGTTTCATGAGGGGCCACCTTGGCTACTCACGCCGGCCGAACGGCGCACACTCTGCCCTGGCCTGACCGCCCGTCCACGGTACGCTACCCGCCTCCCAACGTGCTGCTCATCGAAGGGCACGCGGATACGCGCGAGCTCTACGAGTTGTGGCTGACCCAGCGGGAGTTCGCGGTCACCGCCACCGCGTCGGGAGGGGCGGGTCTCGCCGCCGCGCGCGCCCAGGCGCCCGACATCATCGTCGTCGAGTTGATGGTGCCCGAGGGCGGCGTGCCGCTCGTCCGTGCCCTGCGGGCCGAGGCGGGCTGCCGCGACACGATCCTGATCGTGCTGACCACCCAGGCGGATACGGCCCTGCGCGAACACGCGCTCGAGGCGGGCGCCGATTTCTATCTGGTCAAGCCATGCGGCGTCATTCGGCTCGGCGAGGTGATGGCGATTGCGAGTCGCGATCGCTCCCGGCTCGTCGCGCCGGACACCAGCGGCGCGAAGGTGCCGCCGGCGCGGATCCGGCTGGCGGTGCGGCGCGCCCGGGCGATTCGCGAGCGGCTCGCGTCCGACCAGCCGGCGCTGCCGGTTCCGCCCGGCAGCTTTCACTGACGCGTGGCCGCCCCGGCCCTCACATCGTCACGACGGCCTTGAGAAAGCCGTCCGGCCGATCGCGTATCCAGGCGAACGCCTTGGCCAGTTCGTCGAGCCGGACGCGATGGGTGAACAGCGCATCGAGGTCGAGGACACCACGCTGGACGAGGCCGAAGGCGCGGCGCATGCCGGTGGCGTAGCGGGACGCCTCGCGCTCGTGCGCGTTCACGATATCGAGACCACGCCAGTTCCAGAGCGACAGGTCGACGGTGCGCCTGCCGTCCTGGTGATACCCGGCGATCACCAGGCGGCCGCCGGTGCGGCAGAGCGTCGACGCGAGATCGAGCGTCGCCTGCACGCCGCCAGCTTCGAAGACGACGTCGGCCAGGCCATCACGACCAGCCGACGCGAGGAGGCGATGCGCCGCGTCGTGGTCGGCCAGATCGCCGGCGCCGGCGGCGCCGAGCTCGAGCGCCCGCCGGCGGGCGAACGCGCGCCGGGAGAACCCCACGACGGTCGCGCCGGCATGTGCCGCGAGCGCCACGATGGTCGCCCCGAGAAAGCCGACGCCGACCACGGCCACCACGTCGCCGGGCATCACGCGGGCGCGATCGAAGGCGTTGACCGCGCAGGCAAGCGCCTCGCCCGGACAGACGCGTCCCGAGAGTCCCTCTGGAATCTGCGCGACCGCGGCCGAGTCGGCGACGTCCCATTCGGCGAAGGCGTGCGTCGACAGGAACGCGACGCGCGATCCGAGCAGCGACGTATCGACGCCCTGGCCGATTTTGTCGACGACGCCCCACCCCTCGTGGCCCGGCTCGCCGGGCTTCGATGGGTAGGTGAACCACGGCCGCCCCTCCCACTCCGGCAGGCTCGACGCGCACACGCCCGATCCTTCGACGCGCACGCGCACCTGGCCGGGTGCCACGTCCGGCCGCGGCACGCGGGCGATGACCACGTCCTCCGCACCTGCGAGCACGGACGCCCGCATCGAATCGGTGCGGATCACGACACCGCTCGCCCGACCCGCATCGCCGCGGCATCGATGATCAGGATGTACATGCGTCCGTGTCCCGACGGCCGCGCGACCGCGCCGCGGCGGGTGGACCGGCTGCAACGCATGTTCCAGCGCGGCTCGGCGGCCTGCGATCGCGTTTCTGTGTCGCCTGCGGCATGCCGAAGGGGAGCGGCGGTTGCATTCGGCAACACTCGTCGCGGCATCCGACAGACGGTCTGCAGGCTCCGCTCTCTCGAATGTGGTCCGCCGCTCGACGTCCGACTGGGCGATTGCCGAGGCGCCGCCCAGCTGAGGCGCTGGCCGGCTCGACGTGCCGTGACGATGGGAACTGATGGAACGACGCACGCGTGAATGGGTCGCCGCCGGGTCGCACCGTCGCTGGCCAGGCCGGCGTTGTCGAGCGCATGCTGGTGGCGTGGCATTTGCCACGGGCGAAGGCCGGAGGTTGGGATATGCCCGGAGAAGGACGCAAGCGTGCGGGTGGCGACATCGCTCCCGTCATCGAAGGCGAGATCGTGCCTGCCACGCTCGAGGAGCTGGACGAGCCGGCTGGTCGCGAAGGCGACGACGAGCTCGATGACGACGATGCCGTCGAGATGAACGAAGCCGACGAAGCCGAAGAGGACGAAGACGAAGAAGACGAGGAAGACGAGGAAGACGAAGAAGCGGACGAAGAGGCGGACGCAGACGAGGACGAGGAAGACGAAGACGAAGACGAGGACGATGAAGACGAGGAGGCCGAAGCCGACGATCGGTGATCGTCGGGCCCGCGCGGTCGGTCGACACGATGTGGGCCCACCTCGGAGCCGACATGCCCAACCGTGACCTGGTCGTCATCGGCGCCTCGGCAGGAGGCCTGCCGGCCCTCTACGCCATTCTCGGTTCGCTGCCACCCACGCTGCCGGCGGCGGTTGTGGTCGTCGTCCACACCCGATCGCCCGGCGGCGTGCTGCCGCAGGTCCTGGGACGGCGCAGCGGTCTGCCGGTAGATGGCGCCGCCGACGGCGCCGGCCTCGAGCCAGGGCGGGTCTACGTCGCGCCCGCCGACCGGCACGTGCTCGTCGGCGAGAGGGGACTCCGTGTCGTTCATGGTCCGCGCGAGAACGGGTTCCGCCCCGCCATCGATCCCCTCTTCCGCACCGCGGCCCGATCGCGCGGGCCCGGTGTCATCGGCGTCATCCTCTCGGGCGCGCTCGACGACGGCGCCTACGGGTTGAGCGCGATCGTCCGCCGCGGCGGGATCGCCATCGTGCAGGATCCCGACGATGCGGAAGTGCCCAGCATGCCGCTGGCGGCGCTGCGACTGACGCAGGTGCACGCCGTCGTTCCCTCCAGCCAGATCGCCGACGCGATCGTGCGGTTCTGCCACCAGCCGGCAGGGCAGGAAGTCAGACCCATGCCTCGACGAGACGAGCCGGAGCCGCAGCACCCGTCTGACGATACGCAGGTGGCGGACATGGTGGCCCTGAACGGGCTGCCGTCGCCGATCACGTGTCCCGCGTGCGGCGGGGCGCTGTGGGAGACCGCGGAGGAGGGTGTCGTCCGCTATGCCTGCCATGTCGGCCACCAGTACGCGCCCGACAGCCTGCTCGCCGAGCACGGCGAGTCCGTCGAACAGGCGCTGTGGTCCGCCGTCCGCGTGCTCGAGCAGCACGCCGAGCTGCGGCAGCGGATGTCGAAGCGGGCCCGGGATGCCGGCATGGCGAAGGTGGGCGAGGGCTTCGCCGAGGACAGCAACAATTATCACCTGCAGGCACAGCACATCCGGCAGCTGCTCTTCGGCCAGCGCGATCGCATGGCGCCGGATCCCAGCGCGGTCCGCTCGAAGGCCCGGGCGCGGTAGACTGGCGTGCCCCACCCGGCACCCATGGCGAAGAAGGCGAAGAAGGCAAGAAGCCCGAGCCGGCGCGCCGCGCCGTGAAGGCCGTCCGCCCGCACGGCCGCGCCAAAGGCGACGGCATCGCGTCGCGCTCCGCAGTCGCCGCCCGCTGTGGTCCCGCCGGTTCGGATTGAGCGGCGCGCTCACGGTCGTCGGCGTCGGCGCCTCGGCCGGCGGCCTCGAGGCGTTCTCCCAGATCCTGCGCGCCTGCAGCGAGGCGAAGCACGTCGCCATCGTCTTCGTCCAGCACCTCTCGCCCCACCACGAGAGCGCGCTGGTGTCGCTGCTCACCGTCCAGACCCCGCTGACCGTGGTGCAGGCCGAGGAAGGCATGCAGGTCGAGGCCGGGCACGTCTACGTGATCCCGCCGAACGTGCAGATGGCGATGCGCGGCGCCGAGCTGCATCTCTCGCCGCGGCCGGCGGATCGGTCCCGCCATACGCCGATCGACGCCTTCCTCGTGTCCCTTGCCGAGGCGGTGCAGGAGCGGAGCGTCGCCGTGATCCTGTCGGGCACCGCCAGCGACGGCGCCATCGGGCTGGCCGACGTGAAGCGCGCCGGCGGCCTCACGTTCGCGCAATCGCCGGAGTCGGCGAAGTACGACGGCATGCCGCGCGCCGCGATCGACACCGGGATGGTCGATCTGGTGCTGTCGCCGGCGGCGATCGGCGCCAAGCTGGCGGAGCTCGGCGTGCGCGGCCACGTGCCGGCGACGACCTTCGCCGACGATCACGATGTGCCGCCCGACAACCTGCAGCGGATCTACGACGTGCTCAAGCCGGTCAGCGGCGTCGACTTCCGGCACTACAAGCTGCCGACCGATCAAGCGGCGGCTGTTCCGGCGGATGGCGCTGCACCGGATCAACGACGTCGGCGACTACATCCAGCTGCTCGAGGGCAACGCCAACGAAGCGCGCAGCCTCTACCAGGATCTGCTGATCCACGTGACGCGGTTCTTCCGCGATCCGGAGTCCTTCGTCGGGCTGGCGACGCACGTGTTCCCGGCCATCCTGGAGGGCCGGCCGGCCGATCAGCCGATCCGGGTCTGGGTGTCGGGGTGCGCCACCGGCGAGGAAGCCTATTCGGTGGCGATCGAGCTGACCGAGTTCCTGCAGAAGGATCATCCCGACACGCGGGTCCAGATCTTCGCCACCGACGTGAGCGAGAGCGCCATCGAGTTCGCGCGCGCCGGCGTCTATCCGGCGAGCATCGAGGCCGACGTCTCGGACGAGCGGCGGCGCCTCTACTTCACGCGGGTCGACGGCGGCTATCGCGTGGCGCAAGATGGTGCGCGATCTCTGCGTCTTCGCGCGCCAGGACCTCACCAAGGATCCGCCGTTCTCGCACCTCGACGCTGATCCTCTGCCGCAACGTCCTCATCTACATGGACGCGCAGCTGCAGCGGAAGCTGCTCTCGGTGTTCCACTACGCGCTCAACCCGGGCGGCTTCCTGGTGCTCGGCCAGGCCGAGAGCGTGGGCGCGCAGGGCACGCTGTTCACGCCTCGTCGACAAGAAGCTGCGCATCCACCGCAAGAAGGAAGGCCCGATTGCGCCGACGATGACGTTCCCCGTCGATCACGCGTCCGCCGGCCTGCCGCGCGGCCGGGCGCGCGACGGCGACGGATCGCCGACCGAGAAGGTGCTCCAGGGCGAGGTGAGCCGCGCCATCCTCGATCGCTATGCGCCGCCGGGCGTGGTGGTCGACTCCGACCTGCAGATCGTCCAGTTCCGCGGCCAGACGGGGGCGTTCCTCGAGCCCGCGCCGGGCGAGGCCAGCCTCAACCTCCTGAAGATGGCGCGCGAGGGGCTGCTCTACGGTCTCCGCACGACGCTGCAGGCGGCGCGCAAGAGCCGGGCGGCGGTGCGCAAGACCGGCCTGCAGGTACGGTCGGGGACGCAGCTGGCTGCCGGTGACGCTGGACGTGATCCCGCTCACCACGGCGGGACGGCTGCACTTCCTCGTGCTGTTCGATGGCCATGCGCCGCAGACGGCGGAGCAGCGCGGCCTGGCCGCGCGCGGAGCCGATGCCGGCCCCGCCCGCGGCCGCGAGGGCCGCCGCGCCGCGCAGCTGCTGCAGCGCGAGCTGGCGGCCAGCCGCGAGTACCTCCAGTCGATCATCCAGGAGCTCGAAGCCGCCAACGAGGAGCTGCAGTCGGCCAACGAGGAGATCCTGTCGAGCAACGAGGAGCTGCAGTCCACCAACGAGGAGCTCGACACGGCGAAGGAGGAGCTGCAGTCGACGAACGAGGAGCTGAACACCGTCAACGAGGAGCTGCACGCCACCAACGACGAGTTGAGCCGCGTCAACAGCGACCTCGTCAACCTCCTCGCCAGCGTCCAGATCGCCATCGTGATCGTCAGCGCCGACCTGCGCATCCGCCGCTTCACGCCGATGGCCGAGAAGGTGCTGAACCTGATTCCAGCCGATCTCGATCGGGCCATCGGCCACATCAACCCGAACATCGACTGCCCCAACCTCGATCAGCTGATCGCCGAGGCCATCGACAACGTGTCGGTGCTCGAGCGCGAGGTCCGCGACCGCCAGGGCCGCTGGTTCACGCTCCGCATCCGGCCGTACAAGGACATCGACAACCGCATCGACGGCGCGGTGCTGGCGCTGTTCGACACCGACGGGCCGAAGCGATCGGAGGAGCGGGCCCGTGCCGCCAGCGATCTGGCGCGCAGCGTCGTCGACCTGGCCCTGCATCCGATCGCGCTCGTCGACAGCGAGCTGCGGCTGGTCTACGGCAACGCCGCCTTCGCGGGCGTCACGGTGCGGCCGACCGGCGATCTGCGCAACCAGCACCTCGAGGATGTGCTGCCGCCAACGTGGGACATCGCCGCCATGCGGGCGCTGCTGCTGTGCGACACCGGCACCGTCGCGCGCCAGTTCGTCCGCCCGTCATCCGGCATGCCCGGACCGTCCTGGGCCGTCGAGGCCCGCGCGATGGCGTCGCAGGATGCGCCCGGCCAGCATCAGGTGCTGATCGTGGCCACGCCGCACGAGGGGTGATCACGTGGCAGGTCCTCGCCGCCGCTCGCGCACCGCGCCAGTTGCCTCGTCGCCCGACCACGAGCGCGCACTGCTCCGTCACGACCTCGAGGTCCACCAGGAAGAGCTGCGGGCGCAGAACGCGAAGCTCATCGAGGCGCTGCACGAGCTCGAGGAGACGCGCGACCGCTACATCGAGCTGTACGACGGCGCTCCGAACGGCTACTGCACGCTCGATTGCGTCGGCGTCGTGCGCGAGATCAACCTGACCGGCGCGGCGCTGCTCGGCCAGTCCCGCACGGCGCTGGTCGGCACGCCGCTCCTGCCCTCGATCGTGGCGGCGGACCGTGGCCGGTTCCTCGGCTACCTCCAGACGTCCGCGAAGGGGACCAACGAGGCGATCGGCGGCGAAGAGGTGCACGTCCACACCGCCCATGGCGGCCGGACGCTGCAGCTGACCTGCCGGCCGAGACACGCGGCCGGCACCCTCGTCGAGTTCTTCGTGGCGATGGTGGACGTGACCGAGCGACGGCGGCTCGAGGCGGCGCGCGAGGAGGCACGCCGCGAGCACATGGAGCTCGTCCGGCGGGTGATGACGCTGCAGGAGGCCGAGCGGCGGCGTATCGCGCGCGACATCCACGACGATCTCGGCCAGCAGGTCACGGCGCTGCGCCTCAAGCTGGAATGGCTGGCCGCCCTTCCGGCCGACGACGAGGAACTGGACAGTCGCGTCCAGGCCGTCCAGGAGGCCGCCGAACGCGTCGACCAGCACATCGACTTCCTGCTGCGCGATCTCCGTCCCGCCGGCCTCGACGAGCTGGGGCTCCTCGCGGTGCTGCGCCAGACGGTCGCCGACTGGTCGGCGACGTTCGGGATCGCGGCCACGTTCCGCGCCGTCGGTGTGGACGCCGGACGGCTGCCGCACGAGGTCGAAACGCAAGCCTTCCGTATCGTGCAGGAGGCGTTGAACAACGTCCACAAGCACGCCGCCGCCACCCAGGTGAAGGTCGCACTCGAACGGCGACGGGGCAGGAGCGTCCTGACGGTGGCCGACAACGGCATCGGGCTGGTGGCGTCGTCGGCGTCGGCGCTGCCGGGCGGGCAGCGCCGCGGTCTCGGCCTGCTCGGCATGCACGAGCGGGCGATGCTGATCGGCGGTCAGCTGGACCTCACCTCGACGCCAGGCAAAGGCACCACCGTCACGTTGCTGCTGCCTTGATTCGGCGCCGCTCCGCCACGACCTCCGCGACCGACCGTCCGCTGCGGATGGCTTCCTGCGCGACTTCCGCCGCGCCCTGGAAGCCGAGCTCGTCGTTCAGCGCCGTCGCCGCGCCGACGGTGCGCTCGGCGTAGTACTCGCACCGATCGCGGTGCGCCTCCAGGAGCCGGACGGTCTTGGTGTCGAACGTCGCGACGGCGTGGGCGAGGACATCCAGGCTGTCGAGGAGCGCATAGGCGACGTAGGGCAGCATCACGTTCAGTTCGAGCTGCCCGGCCTCGCCGGCCATCGTGATCGCGACGTCGTGGCCGATCACGTGGAAGCACGCCATGTTCAGCATCTCGGCGACCACCGGGTTGACCTTGCCCGGCATGATCGACGACCCGGGCTGCAGCGCCGGCAGCTCGATCTCGTCGAGGCCGGTGTGCGGTCCCGAGCTGAGGAGCCGCAGGTCGTTGGCGATCTTGCTCAGCTCGACGGCGAGCCCGCGCAGCGCGCCTGACAGCGCGACGAAGTCGCCGAGACTCTGCTGCGAGGCGATCCGATCCGGCGCCTCGCGCAGTGACAGTCCGGTGATGGCGGCGAGGTGGCCGACGGCGAGGCCGGCAAAGCCGGGCGCCGTGTTGATGCCGGTGCCGATCGCCGTTCCGCCGAGCGGCACTTCGCCGAGCGACGCCTCGGTCGCGCGCACACGGTCGGCGGCGCGGCGGACGTTGGCCGCGTAGCCGGCGAACTCCTGCCCCAGCGTCATCGGCGTGGCGTCGTGCAGGTGGGTGCGGCCGGCCTTGCGCACCTCGGCCCACTCCGCCGCCTTCGTCTCGAACGCCGCCACCAGCCCGTCGACCGCCGTGAGCAGCGCGTGCAGCAGCCGCAGCGAGGCGACACGGATCGCCGTCGGCATCGTGTCGTTGGTCGACTGCGATCGGTTGACGTGATCGTTCGGGTGGATCTGGCCGTAGTCGCCGCGGCCGTAGCCCAGGAGCTCGAGCGCGCGGTTGGCCAGCACCTCGTTGACGTTCATGTTGGTGGACGTGCCGGCGCCGGCCTGGAACGCGTCGAGCGGGAAGTGCTCGAGCCAGCGCCCATCGATGACCTCGTCGGCGGCACGGACGATGGCCTGCCCGCGGCGCTCGTCGAGCGTGCCGGCCGCGGTGTTGGCGAGCGCCGCCGCCTTCTTGATCTCGACGTAGGCGCGAATCAGGCCTGGGTGCAGACGGTGCGAGCTGATCTGGAAGGTGTCGAGGGCGCGCGCCGTCTGGATCCCGTACAGGGCGCGTAGCGGTACCTCGAACTCCCCAATCGGGTCGCGTTCGACCCGTTGCGGTTCCACGATGGGCGTCGGCTTGGGCATCGGGACCTCCGGCGAAGGGAAACCTCTCAAGTAATGCAAGGCGCCTGCCCGGCTGACCGGGACGGCGGTTGGGCGCGACAGGCCGCTGTTTTGCATCCTGTCGCGAGGGAGGGTCTCACGATGTCGACTGCACCCAAAGGTGCCCTGGATACCACCCCATACTGGGCAGCGTCGCAGTCGAGTCAGGCCTTCGAGCCCCTCGATCACGACGAGCACGCGGACGTCGTGGTCGTGGGCGGCGGCATTACCGGCCTCACCGCCGCCTACCTGCTGGCGACGGCTGGCAAGCGCGTGGTCGTTCTCGAGCGCGCGCAGCTGGGCGAGATCGATACCGGGCATACCACCGCCCACCTGACGATGGTCACGGACATGCGGCTCCGCGAGCTGGTCGACTGGCTCGGCCGCTCGCACGCGCAGGCGGTGTGGGACGCGGGGCTGGCGGCCATCCACCAGATCGACACCATCGTCCGCGGCCACGATATCTTCTGCAGTTTCGGCTGGGTCGACGGCTACCTGCACGCGCCGATCGGCTCCCGGCAGGCGGAGGAAGCGGACACCTTCCGCGACGACGCCGCGCTGGCGCGCGACCTCGGCTTCGACGCCGCGTTCGTCGGCGACGTGCCCCTGGTTGGCGGGCCGGGGATGCGCGTCGACGGGCAAGCGCGGTTCCATCCGCGCCGCTATGTCGACGGGCTCGCCCGCGCGGTCGTCGCCGCCGGCGGCCGCATCTACGAGCGCAGCGCCGTCGACGAGTTCAGCGGCGAGCCGCTCGGGGCCACGGCCAACGGCTTCGCGGTGACCGCCGACGACGTGGTGATCGCCACGCACAACCCGCTCGCCGGCCTGAGCAGCCTGCCGGTGGCGACGCTGTTCCAGACCAAGCTGGCGCTCTACACGAGCTACGTCGTCGCGGCGCGCCTGCCGCGCGGCCGCGTGCCCGATGCGCTGTGGTGGGACACCAGCGATCCCTACCACTATCTGCGCATCGAACCGGGTGACATCGATGACATCGTGATCTTCGGCGGCGAGGATCACAAGACCGGACAGGTGCCCGGCACGCCGGCCTGCTACGCGGCGCTGGAGTCGGCGCTCGCCAACCTGCTGCCCGAGGCGCGCGTGACGCATCGCTGGTCCGGCCAGGTGATCGAGACGCCGGACGGCCTGCCGTACCTGGGCCGCATGGGCGAGCACCACTACGCCGCCACCGGCTTCGCCGGCAACGGCATGACGTTCGGCACGCTCGGCGGGATGATCTGCGCCGACGCGATCCTCGGCCGCGCCAACCCCTGGGCCGAGCTGTTCGCGCCCGATCGCAAGGCGCTCGGGCGCAGCCTGTGGGAGTACGTCAAGGAGAACACGGACTACCCGTACTACCTGGTGCGCGATCGCTTCGCCGGCGTGGAGGGCCGATCGCTGCGCGAGGTGCGCCGCGGGCAGGGCAAGATCATCGACCACGAAGGGCAGACGGTCGCCGCGTATCGCGACGAGGACGGGGTGGTGACGCTGCGCTCGGCGATCTGCACGCACATGGGCTGTCACGTCGCCTGGAATCCCGCCGAGCGGACGTGGGATTGTCCGTGCCACGGCTCGCGGTTCACCGCGCGCGGGCAGGTGATTTCCGGCCCGGCGGAGGCGCCGCTGCCGCCCGTCGAGCCGTGAGCGGGGCGGGATGAGCGGCCCTGCCGCGCGGCCCGCCGCCGTCGCGTCCGCCTCCGTCGACACCAACTTGATCGTCGCGGGTCTGCTGCGCGATCTCGCCATCGCGCAGACGTCGACACAGCGGGCCTGGGGCTACAAGCAGGCCGCCAACGCCATCCTCGCGCTCGACGAGCCGCTCGAGCAGCTGGTGCAGCCGGACGGGACGCTGGCGCGCATCCCGCGGATCGGCCCGTCGTCGACGCGCGTGATCCTGGAGGTGCTGGCGACCGGTGCCTCGCCGGTGGTGGAGCGCGTGGTCGACGCCAGCGGCAAGCGCGGCGAGGTCGACCGCCGCCGCGGTCTGCGCGCGCACTTCCTGAGCCGCGCCCGCGTCCGCGCCGTCAACGACGACCCCAGCCTGGGCGGGCCGCGTCGCGAGGACTACCGCGGCGATCTCCAGATGCACTCGACGTGGAGCGACGGCAGCCAGACGCTCGAGGCGATCGTCGAGGCCGGCCGCAGCCGCGGCTACGCCTGGTGCGCCGTGACCGATCACTCCGGCGGGCTGCCGATTGCCAACGGCCTGTCGCCGGCCCGCTTCGCCGCGCAGCGGGTCGAGATCGATCGGCTGAATCGCGACGGCGGCGGCGCCTTCCGGCTCCTCGCCGGCGTCGAGGCGAACATTCGCGCCGACGGCACGGTCGACGTCGATCCGGCCGACCGGCGGCTCTTCGACATCGTCGTCGCGGCGCCGCACGCGGTGCTGCGATCGGCCGCCGACCAGACGCCGCGGATGCTGGCGGCAGTCACGGCGCCAGGCGTCCACGTCCTCGGCCACCCGCGCGGCCGGATGTTCGGCTCGCGCCCCGGCGTCACGGCGGACTGGCCGCGCGTCTTCGCCGCCGCCGCGGCGAGCGGGGTCGCCATCGAGCTCGACGGCGATCCGTCGCGGCAGGACCTCGACTACGACCTGGCGCGCGCCGCCGACGCCGCGGGCTGCCTGTTCGCGCTCGACACCGACGCGCACGCCGTCAGCCAGTGGCGCTACGCCGAGATCGCCATTGCCCACGCCCGGCTCGCCGGCATCGCCGCCGAGCGCGTCATCAACACGTGGCCGCTCGAGCGCCTGCTGGAGTGGGCCGCCCGCCGATGACTCCGGAGTCGTCGGTGAACGACTCCGGAGTCCCCCGCGAACGACTCCGGAGTCGTCTGCGAAACCGCCCCGGAATCGTTGGCGAATCACGTCGGAGCACGGGTGACGACTCCGGAGTCGTCGGCGAACCACTCCGGAGTCGTCGGGGGACCACTCCGGAGTCGTCCTTGGCTAGCGGTCGAAGGCGAAGAGGGCGTGGTCCTTCGACGCGACGCCCTGCCACTGCTCGACCAGCAGCCGGCCGGCCAGCGAGCCGAACGTCATGCCGTTGCCGCCGTAGCCGAGGGCGAAGGCGTGGCCCGGATACCGGCGATGCGGGCCGATGTAGGGCAGGCTGTCCGGCGTGTTCGCGAAACGCCCTTCCCACGCGTGCGCGATCGCGACGTCGCCCAGCGCCGGCAGCAGCCGTTCGAAGTGGACGCGGATCCCGGCGACGGCGGTCGCCAGACGCGCCGCCGGGCCTGGACCGCCGCGGATCGACCGATCGGCGCCGCCGAGCAGCAGGCGATGGTCCGCGGTCCAGCGCGCGTAGTGGTACGGACGCCGCGTGTCCCACAGCAGGACGTCGGCGAGGCCGATCTCGCGGCGCGCCCGCGCGTCGAGCGGCGGTGTCGCGGCGACATACGTGTGCACGAGCTGGAAGCGGCCGGCGAGCGGCCGGAACTGGCGCGTCGCGTAGCCGGTCGCGATCACCACCTGGCGCGCCTCGACGACACCGCCGTTGGTGCGGACCTCGACTCTGCGAGCCCCGCCCCCGCCTCGCCGCGCCTCGATCCGCCGCACCGCCGATCGCTCGAAGACGCGCGCACCGGCGCGTGCGGCCTCGCCGATCACGGCCTCACAGGCGCGAAACGGATCGCACTGCGCGCTGCCCCGCGTCCGGATGCCGGCGCGGGCGGGGATCCCCACGTCGACCCGCAGTGCCCGCGGGGTCAGCCACGTCGCGTCGAAGCCGGCGCGGCAGCGGGCCACGTACTCGCGGTGCAGTGGCGCGACGTCGTCGGCGTCGGTGGTGTAGTGAATGGTGTCGCGGCGGGTGAGCGCGGTCGGCGTGGACAGCCGCTCGAGCAGCGCGATCAGATCGTGCGCGGCGTCGTGGCTCAGGCGCCAGATGCGCTTCGCGGTCGCCTGGCCGTAGCGCTCGCTCAGCGACGAGAAACGCGCGTCCGGCTCCTGGAGCAGCAGCGCGCTGCTCGCCGCGGTGCTGCCGTGGCCGACCCGATCGGCCTCCAGCACGACGGCGTCAACGCCGGCTTCGGCGAAACGCAGCGCCGCGATCGCACCGGTGATGCCGCCGCCGACGATCGCCACGTCGGCGTGGTGGACGCCCGTGAGTCGGGGGTAGCGCGGGGTGCGATGCGCCACCCGCGGAGGGAGCCAGACCGGTTCTCCGGTCCGCAGTTTCGGTCGAGGTGGCGGCATCGGGCTGGTGGCAGTGATGTTGCTCGTCCAAGGTCAGCGATATGTCCTGGCAAATCCTCGCGGTCATCTCGGCGCTCGCCGCAGGCGCCACCTCCGTCCTTGCAAAGGTCGGGCTCGAAGACGTTCCGTCGAACCTGGCCAATGCCGTGCGCACCGCCATCGTGCTGGTCCTCTCGATCGGCGTGGTCCTCTTCACCGGCGAGCACAAGGCCGCAGCGTCCAAGCTCGACGGGCACGCCTGGCTGTATCTGACGCTGTCGGGGGTCGCCACGTCGGTCTCGTGGATCGCCTACTTCAAGGCGCTGGAACTCGGTTCGGCGACGCCGGTTACGGCCATCGACAAGGCCAGCCTGGTCGTCACCTGGCTGCTGTCGGTGGCGTTTCTCGGTGAAGCGATTGGCTGGCGGGCCGGGCTCGGCGTGGGCATGGTGTGCGTCGGCGCGTTCCTGATGTCGGGCCAGAAATGAGCGCACCGCTGTCCCGGCTGGCCGAGTGGCTCCGCGATCGGTCGCTCACGCTGACCATGCTGGCGCTGTTCGCGGTCTGTGCCGCGGGCCAGGTCCTGGCCGGGTGGTGCGACTTCAACCAGACCGCGACCGCGCACGGCGAGGCGGCGATCCCGTTGGCCGCCTATGTCACGCGCGGCCACATGTGGGAGGCGCTCTTTGAGAACTGGGAAAGCGAGTTCCTCCAGATGAGCGCCTTCGTCGTGCTCACCGCCTACCTCTATCAGGTCGGATCGCCCGAGTCGCGGCGGCCGGCCGCCCACGAACTGGTCGACGCCGACCCGCGGGCATTCCGGGATCTGCCGGACGTCCCGTGGGCGGTGCGGCGCGGCGGCTGGGTGCTGCGCCTCTACGAGTACTCCCTCGGCGGCGCGCTGTTCCTGCTGTTCCTGGTGTCGTTCGTCGGCCATCTCCTCGGCGGCTGGGCGGAGCAGAGCGCCGAGCAGCGGCTGCACGGCCAGACGCCGGGCACGCTGTTCGACTACGCGACGTCGAGCCGATTGTGGTTCGAGTCGCTGCAGAACTGGCAGAGCGAGTTCCTCTCGGTCGGCGCGATGGTGTGGCTGGCGGTGTACCTGCGGCAGCGCGGGTCACCGGAATCGAAACCGGTGCACGCCCCGCACGCCGAGACCGGCCGCTGACGACGTCCGCGCCGGGCAGCCGGGCGCCAGGCACGCGGGCTTCAGGAGCGGGGCCGGAAGAACCCGGCGAGGAACGGCGCCAGCACCTTGGCCTTCACCATGTGCGTCTGGCCCGGCAGCACCTGGTGCGCCGCGCCGGGAATCACCTCGGCGAGCGCGGCGTTCCCGTTGCGCATCCAGGCCGGGCTCTTTCCGCCGGCGATGACGACGGTCGGCGCCGTCACCGACGCCCATTCGACTGGACGACAGCGGCCGGCCGGCCTGCCGCGGCACGGTGATGGCCAGGTCGTGCGGCAGCGTCGGCGCGACGGCCTTCAGCTTCGACCACATCGGCATCAGCCGCATCATCATGATGCCCATCCGCGGCACGCCGACCATCCGCATGAAGTGCGCGACCGCCGCCCCGTGCTCGCCGTCGTCGATGTGCTGCCGCATCTGCCGCGCGTCGGCGTCGGTGATCGGCGGCCGCGTGTCGTCGACGATGAAGGGCGGCTCGTAGAGCGCGAGCCGCTCGATCGACACCCCGCGCGCCGCGGCGTCGAGCGCGAGGGCCGCGCCGGAGGACACGCCGCAGACGCAGGCCGATCCGCCGGCCTCGCGGATCACCGCCCCGAGATCCTCGATCTCGCGGGCGGGGGCGAACGGCGGCGTGCTGCCGCTCTCGCCGCGGCCGCGGCGATCGTAGGTGTACACGGAAAAGGCCGCGGCCAGTTCCTTCGCCACCGCCGTCAGCGGGCCGAAGGCGCGGTGACAGAGCGCGCCGTCGACGAGCACCACCGGCGGGCCCGACCCGATCCGCGTGTAGCCGATGCGGGTGCCGTCCGTCGAGACCGCGGCGCTCACTGGCCGCACCTGCCGTTGTAGGCTTCGGTCCGGCGGTCGGCGTTGCGGATGAGCATGAACGTCATGACGTGTTCCTGATTTGTCGATTCGGGGTCTGTGTCGATTCCGGCCCGGCCCGTTCGACGTGTAGATAGGACGGCGGGCACGCATGGGGCTGACCGCCGCGAGCCACGAGGAGATTCAGATGCGTTTCATGGTGATCGTCAAGGCCACGAAGGACTCGGAAGCGGGCGTGATGCCGACCCCGGAGCAGCTGGCGGAGATGGGGGCGTTCAACGAGCAGCTCGTCAAGGCCGGCGTGATGCTGGCTGGCGACGGGCTGCAGTCCAGCTCGAAGGGCGCTCGCGTCACCTTCAACGGCAAGGACCGCACGGTGGTGGACGGTCCGTTCGCCGAAACCAAGGAGCTGATTGCCGGCTTCTGGATCCTGCAGTGCCGGTCGAAGGCCGAAGTGATCGAGTGGATGCGCCGCTGCCCGAACCCGTATCCCTACGAGGGCGGATACGTCGAGATCCGGCAGGTCTTCGAGGCCGAGGACTTCGCGCCCGCGGCCGGATCCGGACCGACGGCGTGACAGCCGACTCCCATACCGCCATCGAGGCGGTGTGGCGCCTCGAGTCGCCGAAGCTGATTGCCGGGCTGATGCGCCTGGTGCGCGATGTCGGCGCGGCCGAGGACCTGGCGCACGACGCGCTGGTCGCGGCCCTCGAGCAGTGGCCGGCGATCGGGCGTGCCGCGCAACCCGGGCGCCTGGCTGATGCAGGCGGCCAAGCACCGGGCCATCGATCTGCTGCGCCGCCGCACCCGGCTCGATCGCAAGCACGACGAGCTGGCGCGCGAGCTCGACGAGGGGGCGCGGCTGGCCAACCGCGCCCCCGAGGACGCGCTCGACGACGACATCGGCGACGACCTGCTGCGCCTGATGTTCATCGCCTGCCATCCGGTGCTTTCCGGGGAGGCGCGCGTGGCGCTCACGCTGCGCCTCCTCGGCGGCCTCACCACCGACGAGATCGCCCGCGCCTATCTCGTCCCCGAGCCGACGATCGCGCAGCGCATCGTCCGCGCCAAGAAGACGCTGGCGAAGAACCGCGTGCCGTTCGAGGTGCCGGCTCCGGCCGAGCGGATGGTGCGGCTGGCCTCGCTGCTCGAGGTGATCTACCTGGTGTTCAACGAGGGCTACGCGGCAACCGCCGGCGAGGACTGGATCCGCCCGTCGCTGTGCGAGGAGGCCCTGCGCCTCGGCCGCGTGCTGGCGACGCTCGTGCCCGCCGAGGCCGAGGCACACGGGCTGGTCGCGCTGATGGAGCTGCACGCGTCGCGCTTCCGCGCCCGCCTCGGCCCGCGCGGCGAGGCGATCCTGCTGCTCGATCAGGATCGCGGCCGCTGGGATCGGCTGCTGATCGGACGCGGCCTGGCGGCGCTGGATCGCGCCATCGCGCTCGACGGGGGCGGCGGCTTCTACGCGCTGCAGGCCGGCATCGCCGCCTGTCACGCGCGGGCGGCGACGCCGGAGGCGACCGACTGGGCGCGCATCGCCGCGCTCTACGCCCGGCTCGCCGACGTCACGCGATCGCCGATCGTGCGCCTCAACCACGCCGTCGCGGTCGGCCGGGCCGACGGTCCGGCGGCCGGGCTGGCGCTCGTCGACGCGCTGGCCGCGGATCCCTCGCTGGCGGCGTATCCCTACCTGCCGAGCGCGCGCGGCGATCTGCTCGAACGCCTGGGCCGGGTGGAGGAGGCGCGCGCCGAATTCGTTCGTGCCGCCACCATGACGCGCAACGCCCGCGACCGCGATGTCCTGCTCGCCCGGGCACGGATGCCGCGTTCGCGGGAACCAGGGGACTGGGTAGAATGCCGCCCATGTCCCCAACTCGACGCGACTTCCTGAAGACCACTGGCACGGCCGCCGCCGCGGCCGGCCTCGGCGTGACGCCTGCTTCGCGCAGGGGCCGAGCCAGGCCGCGGGCGAAGCGGCGCTACGCCATCATCGGCACCGGGGTGCGCGCCATCGGCATGTGGGGCCGCCCGCTGCTGCAGCGCTACGCCGAGCACGTCGAGTTCGTCGGGTTGTGCGACATCAACCCGAAGCGCGCCGAGCTGGCCAAGGCCGCGCTCGGCGTGTCGTGCCCGACCTTCGACGACTTCGACAAGATGTGCGACGCGGTGAAGCCGGAGCTGCTGACGGTGACGACCGTCGACCGCTTCCACGCCGACTACATCGTCAGGGCCCTCGATCGCGGCATCGACGTGATCACCGAGAAGCCGATGGTCACCGACGAGGCGCAGGTCCGGCAGGTGCTCGAGGCCGAGGCCCGCAACAAGCGCAAGATCGTGGTCGGCTTCAACTACCGCTTCGCGCCGAAGCACGTGAAGATCAAGGAGATCATCCAGAGCGGCGAGATCGGCACCGTCACCGGCGTCGACTTCCACTGGTATCTCGACACCTCGCACGGCGCCGACTACTTCCGGCGCTGGCACCGCCTGCGCCAGAACGGCTCGTTGTGGGTGCACAAGGCGACCCACCACTTCGACCTGATCAACTGGTGGCTGGACGCCGACCCGGTCGAGGTGCAGGCCTACGGCGAGCTGAGTCACTACGGCGCGAAGGGCCCGTTCCACAACACCAACTGCCGGCCGTGCCCGAACAAGGGCGAGTGCAAGTTCTACTGGGACATCACCAAGGCGCGGGGCATGCAGCTCTACACCCAGGCCGAATCGGTCGACGGCTACCTGCGCGACGGCTGCGTGTTCAAGAACGACATCGACATCTGGGACACGATGTCGGCGTCGATCCGGTACTCGAACAACGTGCTGATGTCGTACTCGCTGAACACCTTCATGCCGATCGAGGGCTACCACCTCGCCTTCAACGGCACCAAGGGCCGGCTCGAGGTGCGCGACTACGAGCGCCAGCCGTGGGAGGTCGCCGAGGACAGCGATATCGCGCTGATCCGGAACTTCGGGAAGCGCGAGATGGTCGCCGTGCCGAAGGCCGACAGCGGCCACGGCGGCGGCGATTCCCGCCTCCAGGATCTGATCTTCAAGAAGGTCGAGGCGCCGGCCTATCTGCAGCTGCCGGATTCGCGCGCCGGCGCGATGTCGTGCCTGACCGGGATCGCAGCGCGGAAGAGCGTGATCGACAAGCGCCCGGTGAAGATCGCCGACCTCGTGAAGATCAGCTGACCATCTTCAAGCCGGCGATGCCGGCGACGATCAGCCCGATGCAGGCGAGCCGGACCAGCGTGGCCGGCTCGCCCAGCACCAGGATGCCCACCACGACCGTGCCGACCGTCCCGATTCCCGTCCACACGGCGTAGGCGGTGCCGACCGGCAGGCTGCGCACGGCGACTGCCAGCAGCCACATGCTCGCCACCATCGCGGCGATCGTCGCGACGGACGACCACGGCCGGGTCAGCCCCTCGGAATACTTGAGCCCGATCGCCCAGCCGATCTCCAGCACTCCCGCGATCACGAGAATCACCCAGGCCATCCGGTCAGACTCCTTTGCTGCGCGCGACTTGAGGATACGATGGGCGACATGAGGAGAATGGTCCCATGAGTTACCGTATCGCCGTCGTCATCGGCAGCCTGCGCAAGGAGTCCCACAACAAGGCGCTCGCGGCCGCGCTCGCGAAGCTCGGGCCGTCCGACTTCACCTTCGACACCGTGCGCATCGACGACCTGCCACTGTACAACCAGGACGACGACGGCTCGCCGTCGGCGCAGGTGACGCGCCTCAAGGGGGCCATCAACGCCGCCGCCGGCGTGATCTTCGTCACGCCGGAGTACAACCGCTCGATCCCCGGCGTGCTGAAGAACGCCATCGACCACGCGTCGCGCCCGTACGGACAGAGCGCGTGGACGGGCAAGCCGGCCGGCGTCGTCGGCATCTCCATCGGCCAGATCGGCACCGCATGCGCGCAGCAGCACCTGCGCACCATGCTCGCGTATCTCGACATGCCGACGCTCGGGCAGCCGGAGGTGTTCCTCACCGCCAAGGAGGGGTTCTTCGACGCGTCCGGGGCCATCGCCAACGAGGGCACGCGGAAGTTCCTCCAGGGCTGGATGGACACCTACGTCGCATTCGTGAAGGCGCACGCGAAGTAGCCGTCCCCGCGCACGTCGATGGCGTTCCCCGACTGGATCGAGCCGATGGCGGCGACGCTCACCGCCGACCGGTTCACCGATCCGGCGTGGACCTTCGAGCGCAAGCTCGATGGCATCCGCGTGCTCGCCTTCAAGCGCGGCGCCCGGGTGGAGCTGTGGTCGCGGAACCGCCTGTCGCTGACCGCCGCGTATCCGGCGGTGGCGCAGGCGCTGGCGGTGCTGCCGCACGACTCGCTGATCCTCGACGGCGAGGCGACCGGCGGCTGGGGCCGGCAGGGGAAGGCCGACTACAACGTTTTCGACGTCCTGTGGATCGACGGACGCGACGTGCGTCCGCTGCCGCTCGACGAGCGGCGGGCGATCCTGAAGACGCTGCCGCTGGAACTGCCGGTTGCGCGGGTGACGCCGGTGACCGGCGACGCGCCGTGGGAGCGCGCCTGTCGCGAGGGCTGGGAAGGCGTCATCGCCAAGCGCCGCGACTCGGCCTACGAGGGCAAGCGCTCGAAGGCCTGGCTGAAGATGAAGTGCGAGGCCTCGCAGGAGCTGGTCGTGGGCGGCTTCACTGATCCGCAGCGCAGCCGCGTCGGCCTCGGCGCCCTGCTCGTCGGCTACTTCGACGGCGACGACTTCGTCTTCGCCGGCAAGATCGGCACCGGCTTCGACAACGCGCTGCTGCGCGACCTGCGCGGCGCGCCTCGACGCGCTCGAGCGGAAGACCACGCCGTTCACGCGCGCGACGGGGCTGCCGAAGCTGCGCGTCCACTGGGTGACGCCGGAGATCGTCGTCCAGGCGGCGTTCACGGAGTGGACGGGCGGCGGCAAGCTGCGGCATCCACGGCTGCTCGGGGTCCGGATCGACAAGGCCGCGCGCGAGGTGGTGCGCGAGCGGCCATGACCGCGCGCGCCGCGGCGGCGGTCACGATCACCCATCCCGAAAAGGTGCTGTTCCCGGACGACGGCATCACCAAGGCGGAGATCGCCGCCTACTACGCCGCCGTCGCCGCGGTGATGCTGCCGCACATCCGCCGCCGGCCGGTGACGATGGAGCGCTTTCCGTCCGGCATCGGCACCAAGGGCTTCCTCCAGAAGAACGTCATCAAGGGCTTCCCCGAGTGGCTGGAGCGCGCCGAGCTGCCGAAGAAGGACGGCACCGTGCACTATCCGCTGGCCAACGACGCGAAGTCGCTCCAGTGGATGGCCAACCAGAACACGGTCACGCTGCACGTGTGGACGTCGCGGATGCCGGACGTGCAGCAACCCGACATCTGCGTGTTCGATCTCGATCCGGCGCAGGACGATCCCGAGCCGCTGCGGACCGCGGCGCTCGGGCTCCGCGACCTGCTCGAGGCGCGCGGGCTGCCGACCGCGGTGAAGACGTCCGGCTCGAAGGGCTTCCACGTCGTGGTGCCGCTGAAGCGCACCGCGTTCCGGGCGGTCGGCCGCTTCGCCGCTGACATCGCCGCCGAGCTGATCGCGCGGCAGCCCGATCTCGTGACGCTGGAGTTCAGCAAGGCGGATCGCGGCGGCCGCATCTTCGTCGACATCGGCCGCAACCGGCCCGGCGCGACGGTGGCCGCGGCCTACACGGTGCGGGCGCGGCCGGGGGCGCCGGTGTCCGCGCCGTGCACGTGGGAGGAAATCGAGCGCCGCACCGTGGGCCCGCGCACGTTCACCCTGCGGACGATGGCGAAGCGGCTCGACGCGGTCGGCGACCTGTGGAAGGACCTGGCCCGCCGCGGCGTGACGCTGCCTGGGTAGCCTGCCGCGCGCGCCGGGCGGCTACCCGCGCCCGCCCTGGGCCTTGACCGCCTGCGGCCGCGCGGCGGCGAGGACACGCGCCATCGCGCCGAGCACGTCGGCCGGCAGCGCCGGCTTGGTGAGGTACTCGTCGAAGCCGGCCGAAAGGGCGGCGCGGCGATCCTCGGCGCGGGCGAACGCCGACAGCGCGACGCTGGGTACCGTGCCGCCCTTGTGCGGCGGCCGGCGGCGGATGGCGCGCATCATCGACAGCCCGTCCTGGCCGGGCATGCCGACGTCGGCGACGATGATCGACGGCACCGCGTTCTCGAGCCACTCGAGGGCGCCCGCCGCGGATTCGGCGGTGGCGACGCGCGCGCCGCGATCGGTCAGCAGCGTCGTCAACAGGTCGCGCGTGGTGGCGTCGTCGTCCACGATCAGCACGGTCTGGCCGAAGAGGGCGTTGCCGATCTCCGGGCCGCCGTCCTCGTTCGTCGCCATGTCAGATTCCGGCTCGGCGACGGCGAGCGCCTGCGCGCCACCGATCGGCAGCTGCACCGTGAAGGTGGCCCCGGTCCCCGGCCCCTCGCTGGCGACCGACACCTCGCCGCCGTGGGTCTCGACGAGGTGCTTGACGATGGCCAGGCCGAGGCCGAGGCCGCCGTGCGGCCTGGTGAAGCTCTGGTCGGCCTGGCGGAAGCGCTCGAACGCGTAGGGCAGGAACTCGCGCGGGATGCCGACGCCGCTGTCCGAGATCGTGACGCGGATCTGCGAATCGACGCGATCGATCCGGGCCTGCACCCGGCCGCCGGCCGGCGTGAACTTGACCGCGTTCGAGAGCAGGTTCCAGAACACCTGACGCAGACGTTCGGCGTCGCCGTTCATCCGCGGCGGCTCGCCCGACACCGTCAGGTCGAGCGTGATCTCCTTGGCGTCGGCGGCCGGCCGCACCGTGTCCATCGCGTCGCGCAGGACCCGCGAGATCACCACCGGCTGCAGGCGGAGGCGGAGCCGGCCGGTGATCACGCGCGACACGTCGAGGACGTCGGAGATCAGCTGCGCCTGCGACTGCGCGTTGCGGGCCACGATCTCCAGCACCTTCGGGATGCGGGCCGCCTCGACCCGCTGGTCCCGCAGCAGCGAGACCCAGCCGAGGATGGCGTTGAGCGGCGTGCGCAGCTCGTGCGACAGCGTGGCCAGGAACTCGTCCTTCAGCCGGTTGGCGCGCTCGGCGTCGTCGCGGGCGCGCTCGGCGTCCTGCCGCGACGACTCGAGCGCGACGAGCACATCGCGCAGCTCGTACTGCCGGCGGCGTCCGCGCAGCGCGGCGCGGACCGTGCTGATGACGGCCGTCACGCGGATCGGCCGGTCGATCAGCGTGACGTTGCGCATCACCTCGAGCGTGCGCAGCGTCCGGATCGTCGCCTGACTCCGATCGTCTCCGGCAAAGAGCAGCAGCGACACGTCCGACCAGGCGGGCTGGGTCTGCAGGGTCGCGGCCAGCTCGTCGATCTTCGGATCGGCCAGCGCCTCCTCGGTCAGGAGCACCGCGCCCGCGCCCCGCCGGATCTCCTGGCACAGCTCGCGCGCGTTGGCGCAGACGTGGCACGGCACCCCGGCGTTCGTCAGCAGCTGCGCGGTGAGGGCGCCATCGCGGCCGATGGGCGCCAGGATGAGGGCGCGGAGATCGATCGTGGCCTCAGTCGGCATTCATCAGGCCCCGATCCGTGCCTACGTAGCGGGGGACGCCGGTGAGCACCCCGTGGAACTCGCTCAGCGCTTCGCCGATGTGGACGCGCTTCGGTCCCAGCTTCAGCTCGCGGATCGTCGCCTCGTGGACGTGCGTCCGCATCTTCACCACCGAAATCGCCCGGCGGACGCGGCCCTGCGCCTCGAAGAAGCGCAGCATCATCACCGTATCCGCCAGATAGCTGACGTCGAGCGGCGTGCTCATCATCGTGCCGACGATGCCGTGCTGCGCCAGGACCAGGATCGTCGCGACACCGCGCTCGTTCAGGAAGGACAGCAGCTCGTGCATCCGCGCCAGCGGCGCGTCGCTCTGCGGGATGGCGTGCAGGTAGCCGTTGATGCTGTCGATGAGGACCATGCGGGCGCCGAACTCGTCGACGTCGCGCCGCACCCGGTGGCTGAACTCGCCGGGCGAGAGCTGGCCGGGCTCGATCTGCGAGGCCTTGATCCGCCCGCGGCCGATCTGCCTCGAGAGCCGCATGCCCAGCGCATCGCAGCGGTGCAGGTAGGTGCGCATGCGCTCGTCGAACAGGTAGATCGAGGCGGGCTCGCGGGCGTGGGCGATGTACTGCGTCGCGAGCGTCGACTTGCCCGAGCCCGACGGGCCGATGAACAGCGTCGTCGTGCCCCAGGCGAGACCGCCGCCGAGCAGCCGGTCCATCTCGGCGATCCCGCTCTCCACCGGCTCCGGCGACACGTCGCTCTGCCCGGGCGGCTCGATCTGCGGGAAGACCGCGATGCCGCCGCGGTTGATGGTGAAGTCGTGGAAGCCCTCGGTGGCCGCGACGCCGCGGAACTTGACGACGCGCAGCCGCCGGCGCGCCCGCCCGTACTCGAACGGCAGCTGTTCCAGCAGCAGGACGCCGTGGCAGAGGCTCTGCAGCTGCGAGTCCTCGCCGCCCGCCTGATCGTCCAGCAGCAGGACCGTCGTGTCCATGCCGGCGAAGTAGGTTTTGAGGGCGAGGATCTGGCGGCGGAACCGCAGCGGATCGCGCGCCAGGAGCTTCAGCTCGCTGAGCGAGTCGAGGACGATGCGGGCGGGCCGCAGACGATCGACGACCGCCAGCAGGGCTCGAACCGTGTCGCCGAGCTCGACCTCGGCCGGATGGTAGAGGGTGTACTGCTCCTCGACCGCGGCGTTGTGCGCCGTCGGCAGCTGGAACAGCTCGATGCCGTCGAGGGTCCAGCCGTGCGTCGCGCCGACGGCGCGCAGCTCGTTGGTGGTCTCGGACAGCGCCACGTAGAGCCCGTCCTCGCCGCGCTCCCGTCCCTCGATGAGGAACTGCATCGCGAGCGTCGTCTTGCCGGTCCCGGGACGGCCCTCCACCAGGTACATCCGGTTCGGGGTGAAGCCGCCTTGGAGAAGGGCATCGAGTCCGGCGATCCCGGCAGACACGGGAGGCTGGCTGGCGGGGAGCGTCAGTTCAGGTGTCGCCATGGTACTGGAATGACCGGCCACCGCCGCTGGGCGAGCCGGGGCTTGGCACGGGCCATATGCAACGTGAACGCCAGCAGAAGCCCCGCTGGAGACTTAGGTCAGCTGTAGCATCGAGCTACACACCTGATGACCGGTGTGTAACCGGATGCCGACCCTGTGTGCCGCCGGTAAGTGGGTTCGGCAACCGCCGAGGTGGGGTACACTGCCGCGAACCCCACCAGCTCATGCTTCCTACCGAGCCCATCGGTAGCATTCCCAGGCCTCCGGCCCTGCTCGACGCCATCGCCGAGTGGGGGAGTGAGGACCCTCGCCTGGGGCCCCTCTACGAGGCCGCCATCGGGGACACCATCGCCCAGTTCGAGGCGACCGGGTCTCCCCTGGTGACCGACGGCGAGCAGCGCAAGTACCACAACTTCTGGACCTACCCCGTGCACGGGCTGGCGAACACGGCCCCCGACGGGTTCCGGATCCCGTTCGCTGCTGGCCACACCCGCCGGATGCCGCGGCTGACGGCCGGCCCCTTCCGCTACCAGCGCTACGCCGACGAATACGTGACGGTCGCCCGGCGCTACGCCACGGCGCCGGTCAAGCAGGCGATCATCTCCCCGTCCGCGCTCAGCCTGATGTATCCGTCTGAAGGGATTCGAGGCTACTCCCGTGACGAGTTCATCGAGGACCTGCTGGCCGAGCACGTCACCGAGATCCGGCGATCGTTCGCGGCCGGCGCCGCCACCGTGCAGGTGGATTTCACCGAGGCCCGCCTCGCGGTGAAGCTCGATCCCGGCGGCGACCTCCTGCACCGCTTCATCGACCTGAACAACCTGGCGCTGGGCCGCCTGACCGCGGACGAACGATCGCGCGTGGGCGTGCACACGTGCCCGGGCGGCGACTGCGACTCGACGCACAGCGCCGACGTCGACTACGCCGACCTGCTCCCAAGCCTGCTCCAGCTCCGCGCCGGGCGGTTCTACGTCGCGCTCGCCGGCGAGCCCGATCGCGTCCACGTGCTGAAGATCCTCCGCCGCTACCTGCAGCCGCACCAGCGGCTCTTCGTCGGCGTGGTGGCGCCGATCGATCCGCGCGTCGAAACGGCGGACGAGGTCCGCGATCGCGTGCTGGAGGCCGCCGAGCACATCCCCGTCGCTCAGCTCGGCACGACCGACGATTGCGGCTTCTCGCCGTTCAGCGACGATCGCTCGACGACACGCGAGACGGCGTTCGCCAAGATCCGCGCCCGGGTCGAGGGCACGCGCCTGGCGTCCGCGAGTCTCGGGGCGGAGTAGGGCAGCGATGGCGACGTCCGACGAGGAGGAAGAACCGCTCCTGCGCTCGGTCGCGCTTCAGAACGCGCACAGCATCCTGCTGGCCCGCGAGCGCGCCGAATCCGAGCTGCTCGAAGCGCGGGAAGCCCTGCGCGAGAGCCGGGAGCGGCTCACGGCGGCGCTTGCCGCGGCGTCGACGGGCACGTTCCGCTGGGTGTTCGCCAGCGGCACCAACGAGTGGGACGAGATGATCGGCCCGCTGTTCGGGATGCCGTCGGCCCAGGGCACGCACCGCTTCGGCGAGCTGCTCCACACGCTCCATCCTGAAGACCGCCCCGTCGTCCAGTCACGGATGCAGCAGTGCCGGCTGGACGGCTCGCCCTTCGACATGGAGTTCCGGGTCGTCCACCCGGGCGGGGCCCTGCGCTGGCTGGCGATGAAGGCGTCGGTCGCGTGTGCCACCGACGGTACGCCGATCTACATGACGGGCGCCTGCCGCGACGTGACGCGGCTGAAGGCGGCCGAGGAGGCGCTGCGCGAGGAGACGCGGACGCTGGAGATCCTGAACGCGACCGGCACGCTGCTGGCCGGTCAGCTCGAGCTCGAGCGCGTGCTGCAGGCGGTCACCGACGCGGCCACGGACGTCAGCGGCGCCGGGTTCGGCGCCTTCTTCTACAACGCCACCAACGACGACGGCGATCGCTGCCAGCTCTACACGGTGTCGGGGGCTCCGCGCGAGATCTTCGAGCGCTTCGGCCAGCCGCGCGCGTCCGCCCTGTTCGCGCCGACCTTCCGCGGCGCTCCGCCGATCCGGATCGACGACGTGCTCGCCGATCCACGCTACGAGGCGATGGGGCCGAACCGCGGCATGCCGCCCGGCGACCCGCCGGTGCGCAGCTACCTCGCGGTCGCGGTACGGTCCCGGTCAGGCGAGGTCCTTGGCGGGCTGTTCTTCGGGCATCCCGACCCGGGCGTCTTCACCGAGCGGGCCGAGCGGCTCGTGCTCGGCGTCGCCAGCCAGGCCGGCGTCGCCCTCGACAACGCCCGCCTCTACGAGCAGGCGCAGCGCGCCGCCGCGGAGCGCAAGGCGCTGCTCGACAGCGAGCGCGCCGCCCGCACCGAGGCCGAGCGCGTGAGCGACACCAAGGACGATTTCCTCGCCACGCTGTCGCACGAGCTGCGCACGCCGCTGAACGCCATCCTCGGCTGGGCCCAGGTGCTGCGCCTCACCAGCCGCAGCGCCGACGAGCTGCGGGCCGGCCTCGAGACCATCGAACGCAACGCGCGTGTCCAGGCGCAGCTCATCGACGATCTGCTCGACATGAGCCGCATCAACTCGGGCAAGCTCCGGCTCGAGGTGCAGCCGCTCCACCCGCTCTCGTTCATCGAGGCGGCGATCGAGACGGTGACGCCGGCCGCCGCCGCCAAGGGCATCCGGCTGGAGCGCATCCTCAATCCGGCTGCCGGACCGATCGCCGGCGATCCCCGCCGCCTGCAGCAGGTCGTGTGGAACCTGCTCTCGAACGCCATCAAGTTCACGCCCGCGGACGGCACCGTGCAGGTGGTGCTGCAGCGGCTCGGTGCCCACGCGGCGATCGTGGTCGCCGACAACGGTATCGGCATCCAGCCGGCGCTGATGCCGCACCTGTTCGAGCGCTTCCGCCAGGGCGACGCCACGACCACCCGCCGGTACGGCGGCCTCGGGCTCGGCCTGTCGCTGGTCAAGAGCCTCGTCGAGCTGCACGGCGGCACGGTTGGCGTGACCAGTGCCGGCGAAGGCAAGGGCACCACCGTCACGGTCCACCTGCCCCTGACGCTCCTGGACGGCGACGGCGACAGCCTCGACCGTGACGAGGGGCGTGCCGATGGGGCGCCCCCGCGACAGGTCGCCGCCGACGGGCTTGCCGGGGTGAAGGTGCTCGTCGTCGATGATCAGGCCGACGCGCGCGATCTCATCGCCCGCGTGCTCGAGGATGCGGCGGCGGTCGTGCTGTCGGCGGCGTCGGCGGACGAAGCGATCGGTCTCGTCGAGACGGAGCGTCCGGACGTGCTGGTCAGCGACATCGGAATGCCCGACGTGGACGGCTACGAGCTGCTGCGCCGGGTGCGCGCGCTCGGGCCCGATCGCGGCGGCCACGTTCCCGCCATCGCCCTCACCGCGTTCGCCCGCCGCGAGGACCGGACGCGTGCCCTGCGGGCGGGGTTCATCGTCCACGTCGCGAAGCCGATCGAGGCCTCCGTCCTGGTGGCCACGGTGGCCCACGTCGCGGGCCGTGGCCATGCTCACACTGGGTAGCGCCTGACGCCGATTGGCGGTCCCCGCCGCCACCGCCACTCCGTCGGGGCTGGCACCGATCCTGTAACAGGCGGGGCATGTCCATACGCTCATTCCCGTCATCGAACGTCAACGATCCGCACGGTTCACGCGACACCGGGCTGGACGACACGATCGAGTCGAGCTTCCCGGCGAGCGACCCGCCGTCCTCCATCCCGGACCCGACGACCGACCCGGCCACCAGCTACGCCAGCGACAGCGCGCCGTCCAGCGAAGGGCGCTTCGCCAGGAGCATCGAGCAGCAGGCGGCCAGCCTGCCGTCCGACGCGTTCCTCTGGGCCGCCGTCGGCTCGATGGGCGTCTCGGCAGCGCTGCACGCGGCGGGGAACAAGCACGCCAGCCTGTTCGTCGGCCAGTGGGCCCCCGTCTTCCTGCTGCTGGGTATCTACGGCAAGCTGGCCAGGCAGCTCGGCTCCGACCGCTACGATCCGGCCTGAGGGACGGCTCCTCAGACCGCCTCGCTGGCCTGGCTTCCTGCCGTGCGCCGGACCGGCATCTCGCACCCGGCGAGCTTGACGACGAGGCGGGCGAGCTCGGCGACGCTCCACGCCTGCGCGCAGCAGCCGCGCGGCGTGAACGGCGGCTCGGCGTCGAAGATCTCGCTGATCGATCCGACGCAGCCGCTGTCCAGCACGTGCGCGAGCAGCGGATCGATCCACTTCCGCGCGCCGGCGGCGTCCTCCGGGTGTACCGCCAGCCAGGCGTCCACGAACGGCCCCATCAGCCACGGCCAGACCGTGCCCTGGTGATAGGCGGCGTCGCGGGCGCGCAGGTCGCCGAAGTAGACGCGCTTGTAGTCGGCGTGCGCGGGCGACAGCGTCCGCAGACCGTCCGGCGTCGCCAGCTCGCGCGTCACGCTCTCGAGCACGGCCGGCCAGTACTCCCGGTCGAGCGGCGAGTGCGGCACGGCGAGGGCCAGGATCTGGTTGGGCCGGCAGGCGTCGTCGTCGCCCTGCTCGCCGTCGACGACGTCGTTCAGGCGCCGCACCGCCGGGTTCCAGAACCGTGCGTTGAACGCGAGGCGGCAGCGGTCCGCTTCCGCCCGCAGATCGTCGCGCTCGGCGGCGAGCCCAGCCCGATCGAGCCAGCCGGCGAGCAGCACGAGCGCGTTGTGCCAGAGCGCGTTGATCTCGACGGCCTTGCCCCGCCGCGGCGTCACCACCCAGCCGTCGACCAGGGCGTCCATCCAGGTGAGCTGGACGCCGGGCGCCCCCTGCGCGAGCAGCCCGTCGTCGTCCACGTGGATGTTGAACGCGGTGCCGTGGCGATGGCAGCGCACGATGTCCTGCAGGACCGGCAGCAGCTCCTCGACGAGCGCGTGGTCGCCGGTGACGGTGTCGTAGCGGTGCAGCGCGTGGAAGAACCAGAGCGTCGCGTCGGCCGTGTGGTACAGGCCCTCGCGCTCGCCTTCCGGGAACATGTTCGGGATCAGGCCGTGCCGCACGTGCAGCGCGAACGTCCGCAGGATGTCGTGCGCCTCTGAGTGGCGGCCGGTGACGAGGGTCAGGCCCTCGAGGCTGATCATCGTGTCGCGGCCCCAGTCGGTGAACCAGGGGTAGCCGGCGATCACCGTGCGCGGCTCGGCGCCGACGGCGTAGGCCTGCGCGTCGTCGACCGCGCGTGTCGCCGGCCGCACGATGAACTGATCCGCAGCCAGGGGCAGCAGGAACGTGTCCGGTTCCTGCAGGCTCTCGTCGCTCGAGGCCAGCAGCCGCTGGCGCCGGGTCAACTCGTGCTCCCACGCCTGGTCCGGCGGCGCGCCGTCGAGGTGCGCCCAGGGCTCCGTCGTCGCGGTCAGGACCGCGTCCTCGCCGGGCGCCAGCATCAGGGTGAACGCGCCGGGGCCGTACGCCGAGGTCATGTGGTCGTAGCCGCGATCACGCTCGATCGAGAGCGGGATCGGAGACCACTCGCGCGGTTCCGCGGTGAAGGCGGCCTGCTCGCCGATCACCTGCATGCGCAGTCGGAGCGGCGATTCGGCGCGGGTGAACTCGCAGCGCGTCGCCGAGATCTGGGCCACCTCGTAGTAGCAGCTGCTGTCGCGGCGTCACCAGCCCCTCGTGCGGCCGGAAGTCGAGCCATGGCCGGATCCGCATGCCGTGCCGGTGCGCGTGGCGCCGGTCAGGCGATAGCGCACGTGGACGGTGTTCTGGCCGTGCGGAACGAAGACCGATCGCTCCAGGCGCACGCCGTCGGCCAGGGAGAACGTCCACTGCGGCAGACCGGCCTGGAGGCAGAACGAAGCGCCCGGCACCACCGGCGGGTCGCCCTCGCGGCCGGGCTGAAGCGACTGCGCCGGTCCTCCGTCGAGCTCGACGACTTCGTGCAGCGCGTGCAGCAGCAGCGCGCGACCGATCGGCGCCGGCAGCGCGGCGATCAGGAAGCCGTGGAAGCGGCGCATCGGCGGGCCCTCGACGCTGCCGGAGGCGTAGCCGCCAAGGCCGTTGGTGACCAGCCATTCGAGCGGCGCGCTCCGGCTCGGACGACGGCTTCGGTCTGAGGGTCAGCTCGAGGAGCGGGCGAGTGGTCATGAAGGCACCAAGGTCGGCCGGAAGACGGTCGTGGCCTGGCCCGTCGCGACGAGCTTGGCAGGCAGGCAGTTGCCCGCAATTCCCACGCCACCGTAGGCGCGATCTTCCGAACACCACAGGACCGACCACTCGAACAGCTCGGGTGGCGCGGCGAGCGGATCCGGCGAAGAGGCGATATCGACGTCCCTTTCGAGGTTGACGATCACCAGCCGATCCTCGTGCGCGGTGCGGCCGATGTAGCGCAACAGCAGCGTTTGCTCGTCCAGCGTCGAGCCGGTGAGGCGCTGCGCGTGCTGGCCGAGCGCGGCGTCCTCACGGCGCAGCGTTGTCAGATCCCGATACATCCGCCAGATCGGATCGGCCTCCGGGTCGAAGTCGTGGTCGAGCCGGCACGCCTCGAAGGCCGGCCGTCCGACGGCGTCGACCGTGGCGCCCTCATAGGCCTCGCGCAGGCGCGTGAACTGACTGAGGAACGCCTGGCGGCCCTGGAACACCGCGGCCTGCAGATCGGGGGCGTGGTCGCAGAAGTAGCTGAACGGCTGTCGCGAGCCCCACTCCTGGCCCTGGAACAGCAGCGGCGTCCACGGCCCGAGCAGCAGCAGCGCCGACATCGCCCGCCACGCCGGCGGGCTGGTGATCTCGACCAGCCGTTTGCCGACCGCGGCATTGGCGACCTGGTCGTGGTTCTCGAGGAAGCCGATGAACTCGTGCGGCGGCCGATCGAGGGCGGGCGCGCCGCGGCGCTGCGACTGCCAGGGGTAGTACTGGCCCTGGAACAGGAACCCGTACAGCGCCGCCGACAGCCACTCGCGGGCGGTGCCGCGGTAGTCGGACGTGTAGGCTTCGTGCGTGCCGGTCAGCGCCACGCGCGTCGAATGGTGCAGGTCTTCGTTGAAGGCGCCGTCCAGGCCGTAGCCGCCGTTCTCCACCGGCCGCATCAGCCGCGCGTGCTGCGGCTCGTGCTCGGCGACGACGATCACCGATCGCGGCGCCGCCGTCTCGCGGGCGACCCGCGTCAGCGCCGCCAGGACGTGCTCGGGCGAGACGTCGTAGATCTGCTGCGCGGCGTCGATGCGGAAGCCGTCGACATGGAACTCGCGCACCCAGTAGGCGACGTTCGACAGCACCAGCTCGCGCATGCCTTCGCAGTGCGCGTCGTCGAAGTTGAGCGCCTCGCCCCACTCGTTCGCGTACTTGCGGCTGGTGTACCACCGCGCGAACTTCGGCAGGTAGTTGCCGGACGGGCCGAGGTGGTTGTAGACGACGTCGAGGATCACGGCCAGGCCGAGCCCGTGCGCGGTGTCGACGAAGTGCTGGAGATCCGCCGGCGTCCCGTAGCCATGGAACGGCGCGAACCACTGCACGCCGTCGTAGCCCCAGCCGAAGCTGCCGGCGAACTCCGCCACCGGCATCATCTGGATCACCGTCACGCCGACGTCGCGCAGGCGGGCCAGGTGCGCCTCCGCCGCGCGCCAGGTGCCGTCGGGCGTGAAGGTGCCGATGTGCAGCTCGTAGAGCACCTGTCCCGGCAGCGAGACGCCCGGCCACGCGGCGTCCTGCCACGCATGCGCGGCGAGATCGACGATGGCCGACAGGCCGTCGGGACCGTCCGGCTGCGAGCGCGACGCCGGATCGGGATAGACCTTCTCGTCGCCCTCGAAGCGGAACCCATAGCGCGAGCCGGGTCTGGCGACGACCTGACACGCGTGGTAGCCGCCCGGCTCGGCGTCGAGCGCGACGGTGCGGCTGTCGATGACGAGCGTCACCGACGCGTGATCGGGCGCCCAGACGCGGACGTGCGCTTCCGTCGCCGAGACCAGCTCGGCGCCCACGGGGTAGAGGCGCGCCGACATCAGGACACCCGCTCCGGCGCGTTCACGATCACGACGACCGAGCTCGGCTGCAGCTTGTAGGACGCGCCGGGCCTCGAGGAGCGGATGGCGTCATCCCGGGCCGTATCCGCGATGCGTCGCCAGGCGCCTTTCTCGAGCGGCGGCAGCTTGTACTCGTGCGTCTCATGGGTGGCGTTGAGGAGAAGGAGCGCTCTGGCGTCCCCGCGCCAGCCGTACATCGCCACGTGCCCCCGCGGCTGCTCCCAGTCCTCGGTGGTCAGCTCGGCGCCATCAGGCCGCAGCCAGCGGATGTCGAGGCCGAAGCCGGCCCACTGATCCTTCTGGATCCACGGCAGGTTGGGGCGGATCCGGGTCAGGTGACGCACCAGCGCCTGGAGATCGGGCTCGACCTTCGACCAGTCGAGCCACGAGATCGCGTTGTCCTGGTTGTAGGCGTTGTCGTTGCCCTGCTGCGAGCGGCCCCACTCGTCGCCGGCGCCGAGCATCGGCGTGCCCATCGACAGCAGCACCGTGGCGAGCAGGTTGCGCTTCAGCCTGGCGTCGCCTCCGGCCAGATCGTTCAGCGTGAGGCCGTCGTGGCTCGCGATGTAGTTGATGCTGGCGGAGGGGCGGCGGCCGCTGCCTTTGAACAGATCGATGCTGCCGGTGAGCCGCGCCGCCACCTCCGGCAGCCGGCCCGGCTCGTTGCGCCAGAAGCCGCGCACGCTCTCCCGATAGCGGTCGTTCCACTCCGACCAGTGGTAGGGGAAGTTGCCGACCTGGTAGCCGTTGGTGCCGGTGTCCCACGGCTCGGCGATCAGCTTGACGCGCTGCAGCACCGGGTCCTGGTGGATGGTGGCGAAGAACGCCGACCACGTGTCGAGCGTGTGCGCGCCGCGGGCCAGCGTCGCCGCGAGGTCGAAGCGGAAGCCGTCGACGTGCATCTCCGAGACCCAGTAGCGCAGCGAGTCCATCACCAGCTGCAGCACGTAGGGATGGCGCAGGTTCACGCTGTTGCCGGTCCCCGTGTAGTCCATGTAGTAGCGGCGATCCTCGGCGACGAGGTGGTAGTAGGCCGGGTTGTCGAAGCCCTTGAAGTTCAGGTGCGGCCCGAGGTGGTTGCCTTCCGAGGTGTGGTTGTAGACGACGTCGAGGATCACCTCGAGGCCGGCGGAGTGGAAGGCCTTGACCATCTCCTTGAACTCGCGCACCTGGCCGCCGCGGTCGTCGGCCGCGGCGTACTCCGCGTGCGGCGCGAAGAAGCCGTAGGTGTGATAGCCCCAGTAGTTGCGGAAGCCTTCGTCGAGCAGGCCGGGCTCGTGCATGAACTGGTGCACCGGCATCAGCTCGACGGTGGTGATGCCCTGCTTGCGGATCGACTCGAGCACGGCCGGCGTGGCGAGGCCCGCGTAGGTGCCGCGCAGGTGCTCGGGCACGGCCGGGTGCAGCTTGGTGAAGCCCTTCACGTGCAGCTCGTAGATCACCGTCGTCTCGGGCCAGTGGCCCGGACGCCGGTCGCGGCCCCAGTCGAACGAGGTGTCGACGACGTAGGAACGCGGCGCGTTGGGGGCGCTGTCGGTCTGCTCGATCGCGAGCTCGTCGCCGCCCAGCGGGTAGGAGAACATCGCGTGGCCCCATGTGATTTCGCGCGAGAGGGCCTTGGCGTACGGGTCGGTCAGCAGCTTGGCCGGGTTGCAGCGCAGCCCGCAGGCCGGGTCATACGGACCGTGGACGCGGTAGCCGTAGGCCTGTCCGGCGGTGATCCCGGGCAGGAACAGGTGCCAGATGAAGCCGGGCTCGCGCACGAGGTCGTAGCGCGACTCCTCGCCGGCCTCGTCGAAGAGGCACAGCTCGATGCGGTCCGCCAGGCTCGAGAACACGCGGAAGTGCACGCCCTCCTTGGTCAGCGTGGCCCCGAGCGGGCCGTCGATCGTCGTCATCTAGTGTCCTCTCCGCGTGGCACTAAGATCTCCGTTCGAGGAGCGCGACCGGGAAGGCGCCGAACAGCGCCTCGAGGTCGACCGCTCCACCATCGATCGTCATGTCCGCCAGCACGTGGTGCCAGCGTCCGTCGGGCAGGCGGACCTGCGTATCGGTCCACTGCGGTGCCCAGGCGCGGATCGGGACCACCACCGCGACGTCCTCGCCGCGGACGAAGCCGACGGCGCGGGCCGCCGCCGGTCCCCGCACCTCGATCGGCGCGTAGGGCGACGACGGATCGGCGAGCGCCGGATGCCGCGCCTTGAGCCGCAGCGTGCGGCTGGTCGTCCACAGCTTGGGCAGGCCTTCGTCCATCCCCGCGAGCACGTCGGCGGCCGTCATGCGGTCGCACGCTTCCAGGCGCGCGGCCCGGCACGCGTAGTCGACCGGGCGGCGATTGTCCGGATCGACGAGGGCGCGGTGCCAGAGCTCGGAGCCCTGATACAGGTCGGGCACGCCGGGGATCGTCAGCTTCAGGAGCTGCTGCGCCAGGCCCTTGATCCAGTCGGCCGGGTGGAGCGCGTCGACGAAGGTCGCGACCTCGGCGATGAAGCCGGCGTCGCCGAACAGGTCGTCGACGAAGTGGTGCAGGGCGCGCTCGTACTCCTCCGAGGGGCCGAGCCAGTCGGTGAAGACCTTGGCTTCGCGCGCGGCCTTCTCGACGTGGACGTGCGCGCGCTCGCGCGTCAACGGCCAGGCGCCGACGAGCGTCTGGTAGATGTAGTACTCCATGTTGCGATCGGGCTGGCCGTCGACCCGCCACGCGTCCGACCGGCGGCCCCAGCGCTCGACGGTCTCGGCCCACAGCTCCGGCACTTCCGACAGCACGCTCAGGCGGGCGCGGACGTCCTCGCCCCGCTTCGAGTCGTGCGTGCTGGTGCCGTGCATCCGTTGCGGATGCTCGCGGTGCCAGCGGGCGATCGTGTCGTGGAACTCCGACGGCGAGACGCTGAACCGGCGCGGGTCGCCGCCGACCTCGTTGAGGGCGATGTAGCGGACGTCGCGATACGCGGCGGTGTCCTCGACCGCCTTGGCGGCGGTCGCGGTCGAGAGCTGCTGGAAGCGGCGGACGAACTCGAGGCCGTTCGGGCCGTCGCCGCCGGTCGCGAACAGGCGCGCGACGAGGTCGATGAGCGGCTCGGGCACGTCCGGGCGGCGCGTCCGCACCCGGTTGCACAGCGCGGCGAGGCGCGCCACGTCGGCGTCGGTGGCGCCCTCGGTCGAGACGTAGGTGCGGTAGACGCGGGCGCCGGCGACCAGCTCGCGGATCAGGATCGACGCGTCGCGCAGCGAATAGTCGCGCAGGTCGAGATCGTCCTGGCACATGCGGTAGAGCGCCAGCGCGACGCGCTTGGCGTCGCCGGCCAGCCAGTGTTCCAGGATCTCGTGGCGGGCGTCCTCTTCGACCTCGTCGAAGTTGTCGAGCGCGCCGGCGAAGCGGTGGTACAGCGCGGTCAGCGTCCCCTCGCCCTCCGCCGCGGTCAGCAGCCGCGTGAGCAGCGCGCCGGTCTCGTAGCCGGTCGTGCCGTCCACCGGCCACGGCGGCAGGGCCTCGCCCTCGGCGAGGATCTTCTCGATGCCGATCCACTGCGTCGGCGCCAGCGCCCGCAGCCGGCGCAGGTAGGCGCCCGGATCGGCGAGCCCGTCGACGTGATCGACGCGCAGTCCGTCGACGCTGCCGTCGGCGACCCACTTGGCGACCAGGCTGTGCATCGCGTCGAACACCGTCGGGTCCTCGACGCGCACGCCGATCAGGCCGTTCACGTCGAAGAAGCGGCGATAGGGGCTCTCGTCGCGGGCCAGCCGCCACCAGGTGAGGCGGTAGTGCTGCGCCTCGAGCAGCGCGTGCAGCCGCGCCCTGTCGGCGTCGAGCGCCGCGACGACCGCTTCGAGGCGCTCGCTGTCGCCCGCGTCGCCCTGTGCCTCGGGCTCGTCGTCGAGCGCGGCCCGAGACGTGATCGACAGCGGAAAGCGGTTGCCGGCGTAGGCGACGAGCGGCTTGCCCCGCTCGACGACGAGGCGCAGCCGTCCGGCGGCGAGCTCGCGGCCGTACGGCTCGCCCAAGATCGGGATCAGCAGCTTGGCCGAGGCCGGCCCGGCGTAGGGGTCCGCGCTCAGGTCAACGTCGAAAACGGGGAAGCTGGCGCTGGCGGTGCCGTGCGTGAGCACGTCGATCCACCACGCGTTGCCTTCGAGGGCAACGTGATTGGGCACGATGTCGGCGATCAGGCCGAGGCCGTGCTGCCGCAGCGTGGCCACGAACCGAGCCCGGGCCTCGGCGCCGCCGAGCTCACCGCGAACCTTGGTCGGATCGACGATGTCGTAGCCGTGCCGGCTGCCGGGCACGGCCTCGAACACCGGCGAGCAGTAGACGTGCGACACCCCGAGCGCCGCGAGATAGGGCACGATGCCGGCGGCGCGATCGAAGTCGAATGTGGGCTCCATCTGGAGCCGGTATGTCGCGCGGATGTCTTTCAACGGAAGAGACAGAGGTGCACACCCCGTACCACAGGTAGGGAAAACGGACCAGGTGGCGAGCTGAGCGGCGCGCGCTAACCGGGCGTCCGGTCCCTGGTATCGACGTCGTCCAGTTGAGCAGCCGCCTGCTGAGGAGTGGAACCCGACTGCCGAGCGTACGGCGACGGTCCGAGCCGACGCTCGGCCTCGAACCAGTCCTCCTCGTGGCGGCCGTTCTGGCTGCCATTGGCCAGGTAGATCAGATACGCCTCACGGGCGATCTGCTCCGGGGACGGACGGCCTTCAACCGGCGCCGTGGCCACGACTTGCGATTCCTCCGCGCCGAGCGCGTCGTCGGGATTCAGGGACTCCCGGCGGGGATTGCGGGCTGTGGGCGGCGGTCGGCATGGCGTGCTCCTTGGCTCAGGCTTGCTGAGGTGCCACGGAACTTGCAAGGCGGGGGCCATGGCCGAGCGCGTCAGCACGACCCCGAAGCCCCCGGCATCGCGTTCCGTGTCGACGCACATGGAACGCAACGTCCGGGCGATCGCAAAGCTCGAGCAGAACGCGATGGCCGACCGCAGCTCGGCGGACCGGCTGAGCGACGCGATCACCTGGGTGGCGGGCAGCTCGGGCTTCGTGGCGGCCCACATCATCTTCTTCACGGTGTGGATCACGCTCAACGTGGGCCTGATCGCGTCGGTGCCCATCTTCGACCCCTATCCGTTCAGCTTCCTCACGCTGGTCGTGTCGCTCGAGGCGATCTTCCTGTCCATCTTCGTCCTCATGTCGCAGAACCGCGCGGCGCGTCTCGCCGATCGGCGCGCCCATCTCGATCTGCAGGTCGATCTGCTCGCCGAGCGCGAGCTGACGGCGATGCTGCACATGCTCCGCGCCCTCTGCGCGAAGGAGAAGGTCGTGCTCGATGACGTCGGCACCGACGTCAACGACCTGCTCGAGGAGACCGACATCACCGAGGTGGCGTCGAACCTCGACGAGAAACTCCCGGCCTGATGCGCATCGATCGACGTCGCGTGTAACGCTATCGCGCGTCGCGCTCTCTATTGCTTGGGCGTGCACCGCTCGACCCGAGTGGTGACGCACCTGAGGAAGGAGCGTCTCATGCGCGTTCTGCCGCTGCTGCCCGCGGTGCCGCTGGCCCTGCTCGGGGTGATTGGTTTCAAGACATCACCGACCCTGCAGGCCGCGGGTGCCGATCCGCCGGCCGCAGTCGAAACATCCCACCTGCCCACCCACCTTCTGGCCGATCTCGGTCGCGCGATCTTCCGCTTCGACACCTTCGGCGACGAACAGTTGTGGACCGGCTTCCTGCGCATGCACGAGCCGATCGCCAAGCTGTCGCCGAAGCAGGCGCTGGCGGTCGGCCTCAAGGTCGATCTCGACGCGCTGCCGCCGGCCGTGTTGGCCGCGTTGAAGGCCGACCTGGTCAACCTCGACGATCCGGCCGTCACGCTCACGCTGCTGCGCGCGAACGCCGTCGTGGGGGTGAAGGGCCGCGTCAACGCGGCCGGTGCCCTGACGAGCGTCGGCATCACCTGCGCACTCTGTCATTCGACCGTCGACGACGCCCTCATGCCAGGCATCGGGCATCGTCTCGACGGCTGGGCCGCCACCAGCCTCGACGTCGGCGCTATCGTGGCCCTGTCGCCGGCGCTCGACGCCGCCACCAAGGAGGAGTTCTCGAGCTGGGGACCGGGCAAGTACGATCCGCGGCATCACTACTTCGACGGCACCACGCTCGTGCCGCTCAACAGCCCGTCGCTGCCGATCGTGATTCCGCCCATCTACGGGCTGCAGCGCGTCGGTTTCGAGACGGTGAGCGGCGACGGACCGATCTGGTACTGGAACAGCTACGTCGGCGTCGGGCAGATGGGCGGCCACGGATCGTTCCGCGACCCGCGCATCGACGTGCGCATCAGCCAGCGCCCCGATCTGGTGACGCCGAAGCTGCTGCCGCTGCTCATCTACCAGCTCACGCTGATGAAGCCGGCGCCACCAGCCGGCAGCTTCGATCGCATCGCGGCGGCGCGCGGCCGCGACGTGTTCGGTGTCGCCGCCGGCTGTGCGCGGTGTCACCAGGGTCCGGCCTTCACCGACGTGCTGAGCGGATCACCGCGTAACTGGCCGGTGCTGCACGATCCTACCGAGGTCGGTACCGAGGCCGAGTACGCGTCGCGAACCGCGACCAAGCGCTATCGCACCACGCCGCTGCGCGCGCTCTTCCAGCACGCGCCGTACTTCCACGACGGCAGCGCCGCCACGCTCGAGGCGGTGGTCGAGCACTACAACGTGCGGTTCGGGTTGAACCTGAGCGGCGCGCAGAAGTCCGATCTCGTGCAGTACCTCAAGTCGATCTGACGTCGGCGGTACCCCGCTTGCAACCGTCGGAGACATGGCATCCACCGCCAGGTCTCCGGCGTCCGCTCGGCCATTGAGCGGCGACGACGCCCCTCAATTCCTGCGAGCCGCTGCCCGCGTTCGGCGGCGCGATGCTCGTCACCCATACGCCCGACGGCGACGATCCGCACCTCATATCGATCCGCTTCGACGCGGCGCGCGTCGAGGCCGGTCCTTCATCTCTTAAGCACCTGCGAGAGCGAGAATGAGCATGTCCACAACAGCCTATCCGTCAGATTTCGAACACCCGTCCGAGCCGTCGGTCGATCAGCTCCAGCGCTGGGGCGCCCTCGCCGCGGCGGCCGCTGTCATCGGCTACGGCGTGAGCCGGCGATCCCTTCCCGGTCTGCTGCTGGCGGCCGGAGCGGCGCCGCTGGCCTATCGCGGCGCGACCGGCCGCTGGCCGGCCGGCCTGGAGTCGCTCGCCTCGTCGAGCGGCGACACCCGCGAGGCGCTCTCAGGCCCGCGCGGCATCTACGTGCGCGAGTCGGTCCGTCTCGAATGCCCCGTCGACGAGGTCTACCGCTTCTGGTCGCGGCTCGAGAACCTGCCGACCTTCATGGAGAACCTCGTCGCCGTCACCGATCTCGGCGGCGGCCGCTCGCACTGGATTGCGCGCGGCCCTGGCGGCGTCCGCGTCGAATGGGACGCGGAGGTCATCAACGAGATCCAGAACAAGGTCCTGGCGTGGAAGTCGCTGCCCGGCGGTGACGTCGTCAGCGCCGGCTCGGTCATCTTCGGGCCGGCCCGCGGCACCGATTCCGGGACGCAGCTGACGGTCGCGCTGCAGTACAAGCCGCCCGCCGGCAGTTTCGGCAGGCTGGTGGCGAGCGCGTTCGGCCGTGAGCCGTCGCAGACGATCCGCGAGGATCTGCGCCGCCTCAAGCAGCTTCTCGAGGCCGGCGAGATCGCCAAGGCGGCGGGGACTGCGGGCACGTCAGCGGGAGCCGGGCGATGAAGGCGGCGTGCTACTACGGCAAGGAAGACATCCGCGTCGAGCGGGTGCCGGATCCGCAGATCCTCAACCCGCGCGACGCCATCGTCAAGGTGACGGCCACCGCGATCTGCGGCTCCGATCTGCACATCTACGACGGCTACATTCCGACCATGGAGCGCGGCGACATCCTCGGCCACGAGTTCATGGGCGAGGTCGTCGAGGTCGGCCGCGGCAACGATCGCCTCAAGGTCGGCGACCGCGTCGTCGTGCCGTTCACGATCGCCTGCGGCCACTGCTACTTCTGCCACAAGCAGCTGTGGTCGTTGTGCGACAACTCCAACCCCAACGCCGCGCTGGCCGAGAAGCTGGCCGGCTACTCGGGCTCCGGCCTGTTCGGCTACTCGCACATCTACGGCGGGTATCCGGGCGGCCAGGCCGAGTACGCCCGCGTGCCGTTCTCGGACATCGGTCCGATCAAGGTGCCCGACTCGCTGCAGGACGAGCAGGTGCTCTTCCTTTCGGACATCTTCCCGACCGGCTACATGGCGGCCGAGAACTGTGACATCCAGCCCGGCGACACGGTCGCGGTCTGGGGATGCGGCCCCGTCGGTCAGTTCGCCATCAAGAGCGCCTGGCTGCTCGGCGCGGAGCGCGTCATCGCCATCGACCGCTTCCCGGAGCGGCTGGCCATGGCCGCCTCGGAGGGGCAGGCCGAGGTCCTCCACTACCAGGAAGTCGACGTGCCGGAAGCGCTGCGCGCGATGACCGGCGGCCAGGGGCCCGACGCCTGCATCGACGCCGTGGGTCTCGAAGCGCACGGCACGACGCTCGACGCGTGGTACGACCGGGTGAAGACCTCGCTCTACCTGGCCACCGATCGGCCGCATGCGCTGCGACAGGCGATCGCCGCCTGCCGCAAGGGCGGCACGGTGTCGATCCCCGGCGTCTATGGCGGCTGGCTCGACAAGTTCCCGCTCGGCGCCGCGTTCGCCAAGGGCCTGACCCTGAAGATGGGGCAGACCCACATGCACCGCTACCTGCCGCTGCTGCTCGGGCGCATCGAGCGCGGCGACATCGATCCGTCGTTCGTCATCACGCACCGGGTCGGCCTGGACGACGCGCCCGAGATGTATCGCACGTTCCGCGACAAGCAGGACGACTGCATCAAGGTCGTGATGAAACCGCACTGATTGTTGGCGGTCGCGCTCTCACGCGCGACCGCGGGCCGCCCTTCGAGCGTGCGTCCTGCTATTCGCGGCGCTGGGCGCGCCGCGGCGTCCGCACGCGGGCGGCGATGGTTCGCGGCCGGCCGTGAGAGGCCGGCCGCACTGAGGGGTTCGTTGGAAAGAGGGAAATCATGAGTGGGAAATACGCAATCGTGACCGGCGCGTCGTCAGGGATCGGCCGTGAGCTCGCCATCATCGCGGCGCGCGACGGCTACGACCTGCTGCTGGCCGCGGACACCGCCGGCCTCGCCGAGGTCGCCGACGTCTGCCGCGGCGCCGGATCCGCGGTCGAGACGCTGGAAGTGGATCTCGCGACGCAGGTCGGCGTCGATCAACTGTACGCCGCGACCCAGGGCCGTGCCGTCGACGCGCTGTTCGCGAATGCCGGCCACGGCCTCGGTCGCGCCTTCCTCGACCAGGAGTTCGACGAGGTCCGGCACGTCATCGACACCAACATCACCGGCACCATCTACCTGATTCAGCAGGTGGCGCGCGACATGACGGAGCTGGGCAGCGGCAGGATCCTCATCACCGGATCGATTGCCGGCTACATGCCCGGCTCGTTCCAGGCGGTCTACAACGGCACCAAGGCGTTCATCGACTCGTTCTCGTTCGCGCTGCGCAACGAGCTCGAGGACACCGGCGTGACCGTCACCTGCCTGATGCCCGGTGCAACCGAGACCCGGTTCTTCGAGCGCGCCGACATGCTCGACACCAAGGTGGGCACCGACGAGAAGGACGACCCGGCCGACGTGGCGCGGGTCGGCTACGACGCGATGGTGCGCGGCGACGGCGACGTCGTCGCCGGCTGGAAGAACAAGCTGCAGACGGCAGTGGCGAGCGTCACGCCGTCCAGCGTCCTGGCCGAGCAGCACCGCAAGATGGCCGAGCCGGGCACGGCCAAGACGCGCACGGCCGGGCGAGAGTAGGAGCAAGAACCGGGAGGGATGGGCGGCGGCGTCGCGGTACACTGAGCGCCATCATGGGCTCGTTGATTTCGGCGCCGCCGCTCGTCCTCACCCGCATCGAGACGCCGCTGGGCGACATGCTGGCGGTCACCGACGACGCCGCGCTGCACCTGTTCGAATTCCACGATCGCACCGCGCTCCCGACCGAGATGCGCCGGATCGAGAAGCGTTGCGGCGCCGTCGTCGAGGGGACCACCGCCGCCAGCGATGCGCTGTCGCGCGAGCTGGCCGAATACTTCGCCGGCACGCGGACGACCTTTGGCGCGCGCATCGTGCAGCGGGGCTCACCCTTCACAGCGCAGGTGTGGGCGGCGCTGTGCGAGATTCCGTGCGGGGAGACGCGCAGCTACAGCCAGATCGCCGATCGCATCGGCCGTCCCTCGGCGGTCCGGGCGGTGGCCCGCGCGAACGGCGCCAATCAGGTGGCGATCCTGGTGCCGTGCCACCGTGTCATCGGGGCCGACGGCACGCTCGTCGGTTACGGCGGCAAGCTGTGGCGCAAGCAGTGGCTGCTCGACCACGAGCGGCGGCTCGAGCGCCTGTTCTGATCATCCGTTCCGCGCCGCGGCGCCTCAGCCGCGGCGGTACCCCGCTTGCACATCAGCAGGCGGAGGTATTCGCGATGTCCGTTCCCGTCCTGTTTCTGGCCGCTGCGCTGGCCACCGCCGGCGTCGCAGCAGCCCGCGTCGACGCCGCCGAGGCCCTCGTCCAATGCGCCCGACGACCGTCTGGCGACGCTGGCAGCGCCGGTTCCAGTGATCGTCGAAGGCTGCGTCGAGCGCGCCAGCAACGGGCGGCTCACCGACGTCGGCGAGCGCACCGGCCTCAACAGCCACTTCGTCATCACCGCGGCGAAGGTGCTCAAGGGCAAGGCGCCAGCCGCGGCGACGGCGGGACCTGCGACGTACGGCATCGACGGGTTCACCGACGAACAGCTCACGGTGCACGTCGGCCGTCGCGTGCGCATCGACGGTACCTTCGGCAGCCTCGATCGCGGCGCGACACCAGCCGATTCGAAGGACGCCAGTCGCCAGGAGCTGACGGCGACCACGATTCGCCAGGTCCCGGGTGACTGCTCGATTCCGAAGAGTTGAGGGCCGCCCGGCGCATCAGAGGCCGGCGAGCCGGGCCAGCGCGATCACGTCGCGCGCGGCGGCCTGGCCGCTCTCGACGGCGCCGTTCATGAACCCCTGCCAGCGCTCGCTGGTGTGCTCGCCGGCGAACAGCACGCGCCCGTGGGCGGCGGAGAGCAGCCGCCGATCGCGCGGATCGAAGGCCGGACCGAACACCGCGTAGCCGCCCTTCGACCAGCGCTCGCGCTCCCACGAGACGGCGGCGCCAACCAGCGATCCGGGCGCCGGCGGCGGCCCGAAGACGCGCAGCAGATTGGAGAGCGCGGTCACGTCGCGCGCGGCTTCCGCCAGCGAGGCGCTCGCCGACGCCCCGCCCAGGAGCGTCAGCACCGAGGCGCGCTGCTCTTCGCCCGATTCCCACACCGCCCCGAACGGCAGGTTCGAGCCGAAGGCCCGCGGACGGCCGCTCCGCCGCCACCACGGGCGATCGAAGCGGAGCGACACCTTGGTGGCTTTGCCCATGGTCAAGGCGGCCAGCGCGGCGTGCTGCCGCGCCGGGAGCGGCGGATCGAAGACGCAGGCGCGGACGAGCGGCGGCGGCAGCGTCACGACGGCGTAGTCGGCGGCGATCTCATGTCGTCGGCCGTCGGCGCCGGCGATCGCGACGCGGACGCCGCGTCCATCCTGGACGATGGCTCGCACCGCGGCACCCACGTCGATGCGGCCTCGGCGCTCGATGCGCCGCGCGAGCGCCGCGATCAGGCGATCGTTGCCGCCGCGCACGCGATACGCCCGGGTGCGGCCGGGCGGTTCGCCGCCGAGCAGCTGATCGACGAGCACCAGGGCCGACAACGCGTCGGGTTCGGCGAGATAGTAGCCGCGCAGCGCCTCGACGAAGGCGCGGATCGGCGCCGGTGCGGATCGACGCCCCGCGCCGGCGGGCACCAGCCCATCGACCGTTTGCCGCGCGATGGCGACCGCCGCGGCGGTGTCCCACGTGCCCCCGGCGTCGCGATATGCCTCGACGATCGGCCGCAGGCGGCGCGTGAGCGCCCGCCACGGCGCGGCCGGTGAGCGATGGAGGGTGGTGCGCCGGCCGTGCCGGAGCGCCAGGCCGAACCCGGCGCGGAGCACGCCGACGAGCGGCAGCCGCAGGCTCGCGGCCAGGCCGCGGATCGCGTCCTGCGGTTGATCGATGAACTCTCCGCCGGCTTCGGCATGGACGCCGTCGGCGTCGCGATCGGTGCGGACGCGGCCGCCGAGCCTGGGTCGGGCCTCGAGCACATGCACGCGGGCGCCGCGCCGCGACAGCTCGAAGGCCGCGCTCAAGCCGGCGAGACCGCCACCGGCGACGACGACGCGCACGTCATGGAGGGTGGACATACGAGCGCCGGTGCGGCCGGCCCGGCGTGTGTGCGGCGATGGGAGCCGCGTCGGACCGACCGCCCGGACACTTTACCGGCAGCGAGAGGCTGCCGGTGCGGACGGTCCGTGAGGACCGCCCGCGTCGAAGCTACGAACCCGCGCCGGCGCGATACGGTTCGTCGGTCGCGATCAACGCGTCGAGCTGACGGTTGACCTCGTCCTTCGCCAGACCGTAGCGCTCCTGGATGCGACCAACGAGCTGGTCGCGCTCTCCGGCGACGGTATCGAGATCGTCGTCGGTCAGCTGCCCCCACTTCTCCTTGATCAGACCCTTGAATTGCATCCATTTGCCCTTGAAGACATCGTCGTTCATGAGTGCGTACCTCCGGGACCGTGTAGTGCAAGGGCGCGGCCACAACCGGCTCGGCCGACTCAATTCCCACGGGTCAGCGCGCGCTTCACGTCGAGGCCGAACACGGGCTTCTCGGGCGTCCCCGACACACGGATCGGCAGCTTGGTGCCTCCGCCGGGCCGACGGAAGAACGGCTGAGCGAGCTTCACCAGCACCGACTTGAAGCCGGTGACGGTCTCCGACAACGACGCGTCGAGCAGCAGGTGACCGCTGAAATCCAGCTGCTCCGACTTCAGGTCGAACGAGCCGGCCAGCTCCACTGCCGATCCGGGCACCGAGAAGGTGAGGTTCCTGAGCCGGATGCGGCCGTCCTTCATGACGAACCGGCCGCTCAGGTTCGACACCACGCTCGGCCCGCTGTTGCCCGTGTCGCCGCGTCCGCGGCGGCTCAGCGTGTCGATGCGCTGTTGCACGTTGAAGCTGGTGAAGTGCGCCTTCGCGATTGAAAACGCCCCATCGAGTTCCAGGCGCTGCGGCACGTCGGCCTCGCCCGCCGGCAGCAGGAACGTGGTCTGCAGTTTCATCTGGCCGGTCAGCGGCATCTGCCTGGACTTGATCGCGAGCCGCAGGATGTCCTCGATGCGGGCGTCGTCGATCGTGACCTGCAGGTAGACCTTCCGGCCCTTCACGTCCTCGGTGCGCACCACTTCGCCGCGCGCGACGATGCGCGACGAATCGAGCAGGGTCGCCTCGACGGGTTCCAGCCACGTGTTGCCGTTGGTGCCGTCGACGACCGCGGCGAAACGGGTCCGCAGGCGCACCGGCTGGCCGGCGACGTCGACCTGGAAGTCGGGCGTGTCGGTGGTGCCCTCGACGCGGATGCGCTCGAGCACGCCATGGAAGCGGCCCTTGGACGAGAGGATGCCGCCGATGCCCTTGATCGTGTCGAGGTTGGCGTCGTTGAACTCGTAGTCAGCGCCGAGTGCGGTCATCCGTGGATCGGTGGTGTTCCACGGACCGAACGTGCCCTTGGCGTGGATCTCGCCGGCCGGCTTCCAGTTCGAGAGCCGGGCCTCGAACGCGGCGGCGCGATCGAAGCCGAAGTCGGTCATCACCAGGTCGTGGATCTCGAACACGCGCGGCAGCTTGCCGGGTTTGTCGGTGTCGATCTGGAGCCGCGCGGCGCGCGATCGGATTGTGTCGATGACGATCGGCGATCCGGTGGCCGACGGCGCGCGGCGCGTCGTGTCGTCCTGGGGAGCCGCCGCCTTCGCCTCGCCATCCTTGGGCAGCGAGAGCCCGGCTTTGCGCATGCCGCCTGGCGGGACGCGAATCTCGAGGCCTTCGAGGTCGATCGTCTTCAGGTGCAGCCGCTCGAAGATCAGGCCGGGGATCGACGCGCTGGCCGAGAACGCCTTCACCGTGATCAGGGGCGCGACGTCACGGCGGCCCTTGTAGCGGACGACCAGGCCGGTGCCGCTCACCTCGGGCTGCGGAAAGATCGACACCTGCAGCGTGGCGATCTCGGTCTCGCTGTCGAAGCGTTCGTTCAGCGCCTTCACCGCGAGGTCGCGGACGTGGGGCGTCACCCGGGTGGCCAGCGAGGCGAGTGTCGCCAGCAGCACCGCGAAGAGGATGGCGATCCCTATCCAGCCGCGGCGGGTGATACGACGGCGAGCACGCGGCGTCGGGCGGCCTTCTTGCATAGCACCTCGACAGCATGCGGATTCCGGGCCAGCCATTCGAGCCATTTGGCGCCATGCCGGCGCAGCCCGTCAGTCCGCTCATTGCCTCATCTGTGGAGATAGCAACATGAAATTGGCAAGCCTCGTCGGCATCCTGCTCATCGTGCTCGGTGTCGTCGGCCTCGCCGTCGGCGGCATCAACTACACCCGCCGCGAAAAGGTCATCGACATCGGTCCGATCGAAGCGACGGCCGAGAAGCACGAGCGGATCCCGGTGTCACCCATTGCCGGGGGGCTCGCGCTGGCGGCCGGCGTCGTCCTGCTGGTCGCCGGCAACCGCCGGACGTCGTAGGGCCAGGTGGCGAAGCGCGCGTCCGAGGGGGCGCGCGCAATCAACGCGTCGGCGCCGGCGCTGATCTGCCAGCCGGTGCCGGCGAGAAACAGCATGCCCACGAGGGTGCGCGGGCTCGAGCCCCTCCGGCCTCGATGCGCGGGACGAGGAAGAAGCTGGTGGTGAGGGCGGCGCTCAGCGCCGTGGCCAGCAGGCCTTTTCGCAGGCCGCCGTGCCACGCAGCGGCCACGATGGCGCCGAAGAACGTGAGGTAGGGAAGGTCGGTGCCGAGCCAGTGCGCCAGGATCAGCCGCCGAAGGGCGGCCGCCGCGTGCCCTACGCGGCACGGCCCGAGTCCCGCGATGCCTGGTCGATATCACCAGGGGCGCGGCGGCCCGGTCCGTGCGAGGCGGACGTCAGTCCGTCTTCCGCTTGACGACCAGGTCGTTGACGACCCGGAAGCCGGTCGCTTCCCGTACCGCGATGGCTTCGGCCCGCGCCTTCTGTTCGGCGCTCGCGACCGTGCCCTTCAGGGTGACGATCTTCGTGGCCGCGTCGGTGTCGACGTTGATGTCGCTCGCGTCGACGGTCTTGTCCATCGAGATCGCGAGCTTGACGTCGGCCGTCTCGGTCGCGGCCGCGGTGCGATCGCCAGCGTCGGGCTTCGCCGCGGCGTCGGCGGCCGGCGGGCGATCCGCCGCTTCCGGACGCTCTTCAGGCGAACAGGCGGCCACCAGGCCGAGCGCACCGGCGAAGGCAATCTGCAACAGTTGTGGTTTCATCAGGGATCCTCCTTGAAAACGCGAGACGTCGTACCCACCTAGAAGCGGAACGTCGCGCCCACCGAGGCGCGCCAGAAGTCGAAGCTGCCAAGCTCGAGGTCGACGTCGTCGCCGGTGTCCTCGTCACGCAGGCCCCGGAAGTAGCGGAGATCCCCCCGGATGCCGATGTTGTCCGACACGAACACGTGCATCCCACCGCCGACGTTGATGCCGAAGCTGTTCTCGTCGATGTCGAAGATGTCGCCCGCGTCGCTGACGCGGGATTCGGATCAGCCCGGCGCCGGCCACCGCGTAGGGCCGCACGCCCGGTTCACCGAAGGGCGCGCCGATCACGATGCTGCCCATGGCGGTCGTGACGTTGCTGTCGGCGATGCCGAGGATCAGGCCGTCGTCTTCATCGAGCAGGTCGGGCGCGATGCTGCCGTCGAATTCGACGCCGACGATGCCGTGTGACATCCACGCGGCCGAGGCGCCATAGGTGACGTGCTGCGAGCTGGTATCGCCCCCGAAGGCGGTACCGAGATACGGCGTGACGAGCCAGTCGGCTCGTGCCGGCGCAGCGGTCATGACGAGCAGGAGCGACGCCGAAACCGTCGAGAGCGCAAACCGAACCATGAATCCTCCACCGACGCGGTGCCACGACGCACGATCAGTCCGCGATCGACGCGCCGACGTCCAAGGGAGCAGTACTCGTGCCGTGCATCCGGCCCTCGTCGACTCCGCCGTTGAGCGGAACGGCCTCCGCAACGTGGGCATCGATTGACCGAGGTACGGCAATTTTCCAACTCGGCTGACCAGGTCGCCGATCGCTGACGACCGGCTTGCCGCGACGTCGAGCTGGTCGCGGTCTTGCACCGGCAATTCCAGGAGATTTGTATCGATGCCACCGGCTTTTCGTGCGTTGGAACGTGCGTCCTCACCCGCCCCGGCGCTGTCGCAGCGCATCCGTGCCGAATACGAAGAAATGCCGTGCCTGCGCTTGACCCTGCCGCAGGCGTCACGGTTCTGGAGCGTGGATCGCCAGACGTGCCTCGCCGCCCTCGACCAGCTCGTCGCAGAGGGCTTTCTCGTGCAGGGGCGCTTCGGTTACATGCGCGCCTGAATGCGGCACGAGGCCGGCCGACACGCGTCGACCGGCCTCGTGCATGTCCCCGGGTGATCGGCTCTAGATGCGGCCCGCGGTGCGCGCCCGCCCCGCTGCCGGCGCCGACCCGCCCGCTGCGGCGTTGATGCCCGCCTCCGCAAGGCCGGTGAGCGTCTCGTCCGCGGTCTTCTCCTCGTCCAGCGTCTCGCGCAGCAGCTCGGCCGCGTCGGTGTAGCCGAGGCCTTCGGCCCACGCGGCCACCGTGCCGTAGGCCGCGATCTCGTAATGCTCGGCCCGCTGCGCCGAGGCGATGATCATCGCGTCCAGGACGGGACTGCTCTCCTCGCCGAGCACGTCCGATCCTTCCTCGATGATGCCGGCCATGCCGGCGCACGTCTTGGTTTCCGGCTTCTCGCCGACCAGCTCGAAGACCTGCTCGAGGCGACTCACCTGGTTCTGTGTCTCGGCCAGATGGTTCTCGAGCGTGCTGCGGAGCTCGCTGTCGGAGGCTGCCTGGGCCAACTTCGGCAGTGCCTTCAGCAGTTGCTTTTCGGAGTGGTAGATGTCGCGGATCTCGTCGAGAAACGCGTCGCGCAGGTTGGTGATGTCAGCCATAGTGCAACTCCTGTGTGTTTCGGGGGTGTGACGCGCCGCGCGCGTTTGGACACCCTTCGAAGGTGCAGGAGTCGTTCCAGCCGACCGCGAGCAGCAGGGCTACGACGCCCCAGTCGGCTCGGAAATACCGCACTCCTTCATCTTGTTGAGGAGCGTCTTGTAGCTGACCTTCAGGTAGGCCGCCGCCTTGCGGCGGTTCCAGCGGAACTTCGCCAGCGCCTGGTCGATGGCCTCGCGCTCCGCCTTCATCGCCGCGTTGCGGGCCAGCGCCTGCAGATCCACGCCGTCGGCGTCGGTGGACTTGTCGTCCACCACGTCGTCGTCGGGATCGACGGTGACCGGCGGCGGCGCCGGCATGACGATCGACGGCGGCGGTGGGGCGGCGACCATCGGCGGTGCGGGAGGCGCGGCCACGGCCACCGCGCCGCCGCCCGCCATCGCGCCCGCGTAGGCGGGCGCAGCCACGGGGGGCGCCGCGAACTGCGCCGCCTGGGCCGCCTGCTGCAGGCGCACGATCTCGCCGAGCAGCAGCGACTCCTCCTGCAGCACGACGTAGCGCTTCATCATGTTCTCGAGCTCGCGGATGTTGCCCGGCCACGCGTAGCCCACCAGTGCCTCGAGCAGCCCGCGGCTGGGCCGCACCGCGGGGCGGCGGTAGACGGCGGTGTACTTGGCCAGGAAGAACTCGACGAGCGACTGGATCTCCTCGCGCCGCTCGCGCAGGGGCGGGATGCGCAGCTCGATGACCTGCAGCCGGTAGTAGAGGTCTTCGCGGAACGTCTGGGCGCGCATCATGGCTTCGAGATCGCGGTTGGTCGCGGCGAGCACGCGCACGTCGACCTCGATCAGACGGTTGCTGCCCAGCCGCGTCAGCTCGCGATCCTGGAGGACGTGGAGCAGCTTGGCCTGGAGCGCCGCGGGCATCTCGCCGATCTCGTCGAGCATGATCGTGCCGCCCTGGGCGAACTCGAACTTGCCGATGCGGGTCGTGCCGGCGCCGGTGAAGGCACCGCGTTCGTGGCCGAACAGCTCGCTTTCGAGGAGGTCGGCCGGCAGCGCCGCGCAGTTGACCTTCACGAACGGCTTGGTCCGCCGCGGCGACCGGCGGTGCAGCTCGCGCGCGATCACTTCCTTGCCGACGCCGCTCTCGCCGCGGAGCAGCACGCCGACGTCCGAGTCGGCCACCCGCTCGACCATGGCCAGCACCGGCTGCATCGCGGCGCCCGAGACCCACGACACCTGGGTGCCCTGCGGATCCTCGGCGGCCTGGGCGCTGAGCCGCGCCACTTCCGCGCTCAACGATTCGCGTTCGAGGGCGTTGCGGATGGCGGCCTCGAGCGCCGCCTCGCCGACGCCGTCGGGGTCGCCCGGCTTCAGGACGTAGTCGGCCGCCCCCAGTCGGACCGCCTCGACGATCGTCTGCGGCGCCTGCCGGCCCGACAGCATGATCACCTGGGCGGCTGGCCGAGCCTGCCGGATCGCCCGGAGTGTCTCGATTCCATCCAGGTCTGGCATCAGGACGTCCAACAGGATGACATTGGGCGCCGAACCGGCGCGCAGGCCTTCGAGCAGCGCCGTGCCGCTGTTGAACACCTCGATCCCGTAGCCTTGGGCGGCCAAAAGCGTCTGCAGATAGCCAGTGAAGGCGGCGTCGTCGTCGACGATCGCCAGGCGTGCGGTCATGCGTTTCCAGTCTCCATGGGCATCGCTAACGCAAGAGCTAGGCCATCCCTGGCCGTCCAGACCCGTCCGCCCAGCGCGGTGACCAGGCGATGCGCCAGCGCCACGCCGAGTCCTTGAGACGAGTGCCACGGATCGAACGGACGTTCGTCGCCGTCCAGCGTCGGGCCCGGCGCGCCCTCGGCGGCCGGCCCGCACGCGAAGCGCAACGCCGCCGCCGTGCTGTCGATCCTGGTGACGATACCCGGTGTCCGACCGGCGCGCAGTGACAGCAGCGTCGCGATGGCGTCCGCGGCGCGATCGACGCTCGTTCCGACGTTGACGGAGCCGTCCGGCAGCTCCAGATCGCCCACCGTGACGCCGCGCTCGGCGAGCACGGCGGCGACCCGGTCGGCGAGCTGCCGCGCCGGGGCCCTGACCGCGCCGGACGGCGGACCCTCGAGGAACCCGCCCGCGTCCTGGCACAGACGTGAGATCTTGGCGAGCGCTTCCTGGGTCCCGGCGAGAGCCCGGTCGCGCTCTTCAGGCGACGGCAGTTTGTCCGTGCGAACGAGACGCAGGTAGCCATGGGCGACGCCGAGCGGCGTCCGCACGTCGTGAATCAGCACCGCGAGCACTCGTTCCGCGTCGGTCATTCAGAAAGGTTGGCACGTCGCTTGTAGCACGTGCGCCACGGGACGCAAACGTGCCAGACTGTCTAGTATCACAATGCCAGCCGCCCCCACCATTCTGATCGTCGACGACTATCCGGACGCCCTGGACGTGTGGGATCTGTACCTGCGCGCCTCCGGGTTCGAGGTGCTGCGCGCGGAAGACGGCACCGAGGCGCTGCGCACGGCCTGCGAGCACGTGCCCGATCTGGTGGTGATGGATCTCGAGCTGCCGGGCCTTTCCGGCTGCCAGGTGGCGAGCGCCCTGCGCGAGCGCGCCGAGACCCGCCACATCCCCCTCATCGCCTCCACTGGCCACTCCCTCCCGGCCAAGCTCGAGGAGGCACGCCGCTCCGGGTTCGATCTCATCCTCATCAAGCCCTGCGACCCCGCCGAGCTCGTCGACGCCATCCGCCGGCACCTAGCCGCGGCGCCGGCACGTCCGGCCCCCTCGCCTGAGCAGTAACGTTCCTTTTTCGGGCAAACCTCTTCCGCGAAAGCCGTGGGAAGCGCTGGTACGAAGCGTGCTCAAGTGACGGGCGCGCGCCGACCGTCGTCGGCCGGCGAGGAGGAGAGAACATGCTGAACCTGATTCTGGTGCTGCTCGTGCTGATGTGGCTGGCGGGGATGGTGACGTCGTACACGCTGGGGGGCTTCCTGCACCTCCTGCTGCTCCTCGCCGTTGCCGTGTTCCTGATCCGCATCATCCAGGGCCGCAACACCGTCGTCTGATGTCCTCGGCCCCGGCACGGGAGCGCCGTGTTCTTACACGGTGAGCTCGAGCATGGCCCAGGCTCTGCCACGCGATCGCCGCGCCCTGCGCGCGGCGACGCCTGGCGCGCCGGTTGCACTAGCTCACGTCGCGTCCCGTGCGCGGCGGAGCGTGCGGCGAAAGCGGTTTGGCGGAAGGAGCGTGCATGGTGCGGGCGCCGTTCTTCGCGCTGACGATGGCCTCGGCCATCGCGCTCGCCGCCGTGGCGCCGGTGCGGGCACAGGCGGTCGCCGATCCGGGGCGATCGCCAGACGCGGCGTTCGTCGCGAAGGCGTCGGACGCCGCCGCCGTCGACGCGGAACTGGCGACGCTTGCCGTGACGCGGGCGCGCGCGGCGGCGGTGAAGGCGTTCGCGAAGCAGGTGCTCGACACGCACGCCGCCCTCGCGCGTGAGCTGGCCGCGATAGGACGGACGCCGCCGCTCGCCGGTCCGGCGAAGGTCGATGCGACTCCGCCCGACGCGATGAAGGCCGTCGCGGCGCTGCGGTCGGCGCCCCCGGCGCGTTTCGACGCGGCGTTCGTCGCCGCGATGGTCACGAGCCGCGAGGCAGCCGTGGCCTTGTTCGAGGCCGAGTCCCGCGACGGCCGCGACGCCGAGGTCAAGGAATGGGCGGCCCGGCAGCTGCCGGCGCTGCGAGAACAGCTCGATGCGGTCCGCGCCCTGCGGCCACGCCCGAGCTCGTAGGCCAGGTTTCGGTAATCGTTCGTTTCGTTTCGTGGATCGGGCTGAACCGCGCGTCAGCGTCGATCCTGCCCGTTCACGCGCGAGCCGGCGGCCGACACGATGCAGCCGCACGGCACCCAGGGAGGACCAGGACCATGAAGAAGCATCTTCTCGCCGCGTGCAGCATCGTCGCGATGTCCGGTCTGAGCCTCGCGGCGCAGCAGCCGCCGACTCAGACGCCACCGACGCAGCAGACGCCGCCGAGCCAGCCGGCCCAGCGGCCGCCGGATCCGACGACCGAGCCGCAGAATCCGAGCCCGACGTCACCGCCCCCGACCACCCCGAGCCCGCAGACGCCGGCGACCCGTCCACAGTCGCCGATGTCCGACATGGCCAGGACCGCCACCACGGTCACCGGTTGTCTGAAGACGTGGGACAGCCGGACGATGGCGCCGGCCACCGGCAGCGGGTCAGGGGCGGGCAGCGCCGCCGCGCCGGTTGGCGCCGCGCCGAGCTCGACGGGCGCCTCGTCGCAGTACGTCCTGACCAACATCGAACGCAGCGCCGCCGCGTCGCGCCAGGGCGCCTCGTCGTTCCTGCTCAAGACGTCCGATTCGAGCGTCTCGTTCAGCCAGCACCTCAATCACAAGGTCGAAGTGACCGGGACGCTATCGGACAGCGCCCAGGACTTGAGCAGCGCCGACAAGCCGACGTCCGACAAGCCGAGCACCGATCGCGACGCCTCGGCGTCGGGGCGCGTGAGCGCCGACGACATGAAGCTGCCGACGCTGAATGTGACCGCGCTGAAGATGATCTCGCCGACCTGCGGCGCGGGCTCGAACTAGCGTTCGTCTTCGTGTCGATTCCCAGGGTGACGGGCGGCCTCGTGGCCGCCCGTCGTATGTACGCCGCCGGCGCAGGCGCCGGCGCCGATTCTGCTGGCGGGTACTCGCTGAAGGGAACTCGCTGACGCGCTATTCCGTCGCGCCTC